>JAVJSF010000009.1:0-565509 GCA_040219555.1 Miltoncostaeaceae bacterium | reverse complement strand
CAGTCGGTGGGTCAGCTCCGCCCCCCGCGAGGCGGCCATGTGGGTCAGCTCGGCCAGCTCGCGGCGCGGGTCGTCGCGGGCGATGTCCTCGATCAGCAGCTCGGTGTTGCCCATGATCACCGTGAGCAGGTTGTTGAAGTCGTGGGCCACCCCGCCCACCAGATGGCCCACCGCCTCCAGGCGCTGGGAGCGGCGCAGTTGCTCCTCCAGGGCCAGCCGGCGGGTGATGTCGCTCATGCCCCCGACGACGCGCACGGGCTCGCCCGTCGGCCCCACGACGATGATCCCGTGGTCCTCCACCGTGGCGTAGCGCTCGTCGGCGCGCCGCAGGCGGTAGGTGCTGACCCAGTCGTAGCGACCCTCGAGGGCCGACTCGAGCTCGGCCTCCACCCGGTGGCGGTCGTCGGGATGGACGAGCGCGAGCCAGTCGCCCGAACGGCGCAGATCCTCGGGGCGGTGGCCCAGGACGGAGAGTAGCCGCCCGCCGCCCCAGCTCACTCGGTCGCGCGCGAGGTCCCAGTCCCACACCACGTCGGTCACCGACAGCGCGACCGCCCGGAAGCGCTCCTCCTCGTGGCGCAGACGCTCACGGGCGCGGCGATGCTCGGTGACGTCTTGGAAGTAGACCGCCAGCCCGCCGTCCGAGGGGTAGGCGGAGACCGAGAACCAGGCGTCGAGCGGCGGCGGGTAGTAGGCCTCGAAGGAGGTGCTGCGGCCGGTCTCGACGGCCTCCCGGTAGTGGGTCTCGAACGACGAGCCGAGCGCGTCGGGGAACTCGTCCCAGATCACGCGCCCAAGCAGTTCCCCCGCCGAGCGGCGCACGAGGCGCTCGGCCTGCGGGTTGAGGTAGGTGAAACGCCACTCGCAGTCGATGAGCATCAGGGCGTCGGTGATCGAGGTCAGGGCGGCCCGGAGGCGCTCGGAGAGGGTGCGTGCATGCTCCTCGGAGACCCGCAGGTCATGGATGTCGACGCCGGTCCCGAACCAGGTCCTGACGCCCCCGCGGGGATCGCGCACCGGCACCGCGCCGGCGCGGTGCCAGCGATGCATCCCGTCGGACGCGCGCCGGAGGCGGATCTCGCACGAGAAGGGTTCACCGGCGCGCAGGGCCCGGCGCCAGGCCGCCATGAATGGGCGGCGGTCATCGCGGTGGATCGCGTCGACACGCGAGCGCCGCAGCGCGTCCACGGCGTCGGCGCCCAGGTACGTCGCAAGGCGCCCGTTGACGTGGTCCACCCGGCCGTCCGGCCCCGCCGACCAGACCAGCAGCGGCATGGCATCCGCCAGCTCGCGCAGGCGCCGGCCTCCCCGCTCGTCGGGCGCCGACCGCGCGATGCGGGTGGACGTGATGTCCTGAAGCGCACCCTGGACACCGGCGATGCGCCCGCCGGCGTCGCGGACCGCCTCGCCGACGGCACGCACCCACAGCCGCTCCCCGGCCGCGGTGACGAGCGGAAGTTCCATGTCGAAGGGCCGGCCCTCGTCCCGGGCGCGCGCGAACGCGGCGGCGATGCGCGGACCGGCCTCGCCGGGGAACATCGCGAACACGGCCTCGGGGTCCGGAGCGTGCACGTGCCCCGCCATCCGCAGCATCCGTTCGGACCAGGTGATCCGCATCGAGACGCTGTCGAACCACCAGCTGCCGAGGAGTGCAGCGCGTTCGATCAGCTCGATCTGGGAGCCGGCGTCGAAACGTAGAGCCGATGGGTGGTCGGCCATCGTCCCTCCCGGGCAGCGGGCGCGACCGGGGACGATCCCCGGCCCGTCCACCCTGCCACCCCGGGCACTCGGACGCCAACCGCCGGGCGCGGAACCAGAACGGCGACGGGGGTCACATCGCGGTGACAGCGCGGGGGGTGGCCGCTCGCGCAGGTGAGCGTCTACACTGTCGCGGGGCTCCGCAGCGGGCCGCTGGGTCCGTGCGGGGACGTCCTATGGCCACGCGACGCGCGAGGATCCATGGCGCAGCAGGTTCTCGTCCTGAATGCGACCTACGAGCCCATCAACGTGTGCTCGCTTCAGCGTGCCGTCGTCCTCGTGCTGAAGAAGAAGGCCGAGGTGCTGGAGCACGCTGCCAAGCGCCTGCGCTCCGCGGCCGCCACCCACGTGCACCCTCTGGTGATCCGGCTGGTCTACTACGTGCGCATCCCCCGCAACGAGGCGCGGCGGACATCGCGCCGGGCGGTCTTCGCGCGCGACGGCTTCTCGTGCCAGTACTGCGGGGCCACCCACCACCTGACCGTCGACCACGTGGTGCCACGCTCGCGCGGTGGCGACTCGTCCTGGACCAACGTCGTGACCGCCTGCGCGCCGTGCAACCTGCGCAAGGGCGACCGCCTGCCCGCGGAGGTGGGCATGCGCCCGCGCACCGCGCCCACGGCCCCGGGGCCGCACATCTTCGTGGCGGTCGCGGCGCCGCGCACCCCCGAGTCGTGGAGCTCCTACCTGCCGAACGCCGCGTCACGGGCGGCGGCTATCCTCCCCCGCACGCCCTCGTAGCTCAGTGGATAGAGCACAGGTTTCCTAAACCTGGTGTCGCAGGTTCGATTCCTGCCGGGGGCATGGGAGGGCGCACCGTGTACGGCGACGGACCGGCGCGATCAGTTTCGGTGCGGACTCCGGCTAGCGTGGTGGCCGTGGAGGTGACCTCAGATCGGAGCCATGATGCACACCGCCGAACCGGTCCGCGCGTGAGCGCGTCGGTGCCGTGCCGATGAACGCCCCGGTCGACAAGGTCGTGTTCACCGGGGCCGGCGGCGACCTGCTGGCCGGACGGCTCGACCGGCCGGCCGGCCGGCCGCGGGCGTTCGCCCTCTTCGCCCACTGCTTCACGTGCGGCAAGGACATCGCGGCGGCCTCCAGGATCAGTTCGGGCCTGGTGCGCGCCGGGTTCGCGGTGCTGCGCTTCGACTTCACCGGGATCGGGTCGAGCGAGGGCGAGTTCGCCAACACGACATTCACCTCCAGGGTCGGCGACCTTGTGGCGGCCGCGGCGATGCTCCGCCGCGATCACGAGGCCCCCTCGCTCCTCATCGGCCACAGCCTCGGCGGAGCGGCGGTCCTGGCGGCCGCCCCCCGGATACCCGAGGTGATGGCCGTGGCGACGATCGCGGCACCGTCCGATCCCCAACACGTCGCGGGTCTGATCTCCGCCGAGGAGCGCCGGATCATCGAGCGGGACGGCGAGGCGGAGATCACCCTCGCCGGCCGGCCGTTCCGGATCGGGCGGGAGTTCCTGCACGACATCGCCGCCAGCGCCCTCGGCACCGCCGTCGAGGGTCTCGGCGCCGCGCTCATCGTGATGCACTCGCCCGTCGACGCCATCGTCGACGTCGACCACGCGTGGCGCATCTACGAGATGGCGCGCCACCCGAAGAGCTTCGTCTCGCTCGACGGGGCCGACCACCTGCTCTCCGACCGCGCCGATGCGACCTACGTGGCCGACGTTCTGGCCGCGTGGTCGACCCGCTACCTGGGCGGGAAGCGCGAGCCACCGCGGGACCAGGAGCCGCTGCCGGAGAGCGTCGTCGTCGTCGACGAGCAGGACGCCGAAGTCCCCTACGCGCAGCGCATATCGGCCGGTGGCCACGTCTTCGCTGCCGACGAACCGGCCGGGGTGGGCGGCGACACCGGGCCTACTCCCTACGCGCTCCTCCTCGCCGGCTTGGGAGCCTGCACGTCGATGACGCTACGCATGTACGCGCGGCACAAGGATCTCCCGCTCGAGCGCATCCGCGTGACGCTCGGCCACGAGCGCACTCACGCCGACGACTGTGCGCGCCCCGATGATGACCCGTGCGCCATCGAGACCATCGAGCGACGGATCGAACTCGCGGGCGACCTCACGGACGACCAGCGCCAGGCGCTGCTGCGGATCGCCGAAAGGTGCCCGGTCCATCGGACGCTCGCCGGCGACATCCGGGTGTCGACGACCCTCGCCGAATGGCCGGCGCGGTAGCCGTGGCCGGCGCTCAGACCCAGCCGCGCTCCCGGGCCACCAGCAGGGCGTGGGCCTGGCCGGAGACCTCCAGCTTGCCGTAGACGTGGTGCAGGTGGTTGTTCACCGTCGAGGCCGAGCAACCCAGGGCGGCCGCGATCTGCTTGGGGACCTCGCCGGCGGCCAGGCGGACCAGGATCTCGTGCTCGCGAGGGGTGAGCTCCTCGAGCGCATCCCCCGAGGCCACGCCGAGGTCGCCGATCAGGGCGTCCGCCAGCCGGGCGGGGTCCAGCCCGCATGCCCCGGCCGCCGCGGCCAGCGATGCGTCCAGTTCCCCGGCCCGGGCCGCCTCGACCCGCGTGGCGATCCACACCGCGCGCCCCACGGGGCCCTCGGGCGGCGTCAGGGCGGAGTGGTGCCGCACGGCGTCGACCACCTCCGGGGCGAGGCGCCACATGCGACACAGGGCGGCGCCCACGGCGGCGTGATCGGAGCTCGTCGGGGCGCCGGGCAGCAGGCGCAGACCGGACCTCGGCTCCACCAGCAGCGCCGCCCCGAGATCGTGCAGCAGACCGGCCGCGCGCGCCGGCTCGATGTGGGCGTGCGATCCGGCGGGCATGTGGGGCACCAGATCGCCGGCGAGGCACGCGACCTCTGCCGCCCGTGCGGCGAACGCCAGCACCGAGAGCCCCCGCGGCCCGGGCCTGGGGTGCAGGACCGAGTACGTGGGGCCGGCCTCCAGGGCGCCGCGGAGGGCGTCGAGGCCCAGGTCGTCCAGCGCGTGGCGCAGATCGCGGCGCGGCGCCGGCGTGACGCCGTCCTCGCGGGCGGACAGTGCCGTGAGGGCTCTCGCCACCGCCTCGGGACTCCGCAGGACGAGATCGGCCACGTCCGCGGGGACGCCCCGGGTGGAGCCGCGTGCGGCGACGCGCGACACGTGTGCCACGAGGGCGGACGGGACCGCGAGGCCGCGGACGGACGCCCGCAGCATGGCCACCCGTGCGCCGGAGCGCGTCAGCGGAGGGGTCGCGCCCGGCGTGGCCTGCTCGGTCGTCACACCCTCGCATCGGCACGGGCGGGGGTCCGGCTGTACCCGCCCGCCCATGGGCGAGAGCGATTTCCCAAACTCCTCACATCCGGGCACCGCCAGCCCGGCGGGAGGTCAGCCCGGGGAGCGCGGGTCGACGCCCGCGGTGAGCCACTCCACGATGCGGCGGGGCGCCTCGGCCAGCAGGGGGAACAGCACCGCCCGCCGCGGCAGGCGCACATGGCGGCGGTCGCGCTCGACGGCGCTCACACACGCCGACACCAAGCGGTCCACCGGTGTGTCGCACAGCGTGCCGAGCCGGTAGAGCCGCCGGAACGACCGCGCGGTGGGCCCGTAGGCGACTACCGAGTCGCGCATGTCCGTGGGGACCAGTCCGACCTCGACCACGGTCACCCCGATGGGCTCACCGCGCGTCTCGGCCCGCAGCCCGGCACTGAAGTGGGTGAGCGCCGCCTTGGTGGCGGCGTAGGTGGCCATCCCCGGAAGCGCCGCCGTGCCCGCCAGCGACGACATGTTCAGGATGTGGCCGCGGCCGCGCCGGCGCATGCCGGGCAGCACCTGGCGGCTGAGCTCCACCGGGACCAGCAGGTTCAGGTGGACCATGCGCGCCAGCTCCTCGGGGTCGGCGTCGGCCAGGCCGCCTGTGGCGTCGATCCCGGCGTTGTTGACCAGCAGGTCCACCGGTGCCCCCGCCTCCCGCTCCACGCGGGCGATGAGGCCTCCCAGGACGGCCGTGTCGGTGAGGTCGGCCGGCACCGCCCACCCGCCGACCTCATCGGCCAGTCTGCGCAGCGGCTCCTCGGAGCGGGCCACAAGGCTCAGACGGGCCCCGCGCGCGTGGAGGGCCCGCGCCAGCGCCTCTCCCAGGCCGCGCGATGCGCCGGTCACACATACGTGGGTGCCGTCCAGCCTCATGCCGCTCTCCCGGTTCGCGTGGGGTCGCGTTCTGCGACCCCGGGTCAGGGTAGCGCGGGGCCCGCGCCGGTTGTCATGATGCCCCCATGCGGACCCCACCTCCCATCGTCCTGCGCTTGGCGGCTCGCGCCGGGGTCGGCATCGCGCGCCGGCGGGTGGTGCGCTCCCGCAGCCTGCGCTGGGCCGCGGGGATGCCCCTGATCACCATGGCGCTCGTGGCGGCGATGCTGGTGGTGCCCCGCGGGGGACGCGCCGGGCGCTGACCGCGGTGCCGGCCCGGCGGCCGTACGTGGCATGATCGGCGGGATGCACGCGCACGCGCACCACCCCACCCGCACCCCCGAGGAGTGGGCGACCCACGCTTCGGGCTCCGTGAAACGGGCGGGACACCGCGCCGGGGGCGCGCGCCAGGCGGTGATCGACTCGCTCGCCGCCCAGGACTGTTGCCGGTCCGCCCAGGAGATCTTCGACCAGTTGCGCGCCGACGGCCGGCGGGTGGGCATCGCCAGCGTCTACCGGGTGCTGGACCTCCTGGTGAGCCTGGGCCTGGTGCAGCGCCTGGACCTGGGCGGGGGCATCTCGCGGTTCGAGCCCGCCCTTCCCGGGGGCGAGCACCACCACCACATCGTCTGCGTGGGCTGCGGCGAGGTG
Organism: Miltoncostaeaceae bacterium; assembly: GCA_040219555.1. GTDB lineage: Bacteria > Actinomycetota > Thermoleophilia > Miltoncostaeales > Miltoncostaeaceae > JAVJSF01. The sequence continues at coordinate 558,958 of JAVJSF010000009.1, read as the reverse complement.
CACCCGTTCGAGGACCCGATGCTGGAGCGAGCCATCGAGGGCGCCGCGGGCGCCTCGGACTTCACGGTGGAGGGCCACGACGTGGTGCTCCGCGGACGCTGCCCGGACTGTCGCGCGGCCGCGGCCTGAGCGGATCCCCCCGCGGCCCGGGGCGGCCCGCCGGAACATCGGTGTGATCCGCCCCGGCGGCCCGGGCGTAGGCACTTCCAGACGGTCCCTCCACGCGATGTGACCGACCCGCAATCGGTGCAGGACCCCCGCCGGCGACAACGGCGGGCCGAAGGAACCGCCGGAGGACCGACCGGCATCCGCGCAAGGGGGCCCACGCCGCCCCGGCGTCCCCCCGTTCCCGGAAAGGCTCACCATGTTCGACATCTCCCCGCTTCAGATCATCATCGTCCTGGCGATCGCGCTGCTCGTCTTCGGGCCCAAGAAGCTCCCCGAGTTGGGCCGCAACCTGGGCAAGGGCATCCGCGACTTCAAGGGCGGTCTGACCGGGCAGGAGGCCCCCGCCCCCGCCTCCTCGGCCACCGCCACCACCGCCGAGGCCCCCGTCGACCCGGATTCCCCGTTCGCCGGCGCGCCGGAGTCGCTCGACTCGATCGTCGCCCAGGGCGACGCCTACGATCCGGTGCCTGAGGAGGAGACCCGGACCGCCGCTCACCGCTCGGCCTAGCCGCCGGCACCCACCGGAGACCGGCGGATGCCCCGCGTCCTCCCCAGGGGCACCCGCCGTCTGGGGCCCGACCAGCGCCTGAGCGTGGTGGGGCACCTCGACGAGTTGCGGCGGCGGCTCATCGTCAGCGCCGTCGCGCTGGTGGTGGCCTTCGCCGGCATGTACGCGGTGCACGGCCACATCATCGATCTGCTCACGTGGCCGCTGCCCGACGACTCGGGCAAGCTCATCACGCTGTCCCCCACCGAGCCGTTCTTCACCAGCCTGAAGGTCTCTCTGTGGGCGGCCGCGCTGGTGGTCCTGCCGGTCCTCGCCTACCAGGTGTACGCCTTCATCGCGCCGGCCGTGGGGGAGCACTCCAAGCGGGTCGGCATGGCCGTCGTGGGCTCGTTGGTGAGCCTGTTCGTCGCCGGCCTGGCATTCGGCTTCACCGTGGTCCTGCCCTTCGCGCTGAAGTTCCTGCTGGGCTTCGGCGACGACTCGTTCAGCGGCGACCTGCGCGCCGCCTCGTACTTCGGTTTCGTGATGGCCCTCACCCTGGGCGCGGGGCTGATGTTCCAGCTGCCGGCCGTCATGGCCGGGCTGGCGCGCATGGGGCTCACCGACGCCGACTTCTACAAGCGCAACTGGCGCGTCGCCATCGTCGCCATCGCGGCCGTGGCGGCGGTGCTGCCCGGCGGGGACCCCGTCAGCATGTTCCTCCTCATGGTGCCCCAGGTGCTGCTGTACGGCCTCGGCGTGGTGCTGGCCGGCCGCTTCCACCAGGAGCCCCTCTGGCGTCAGGCCGGAGGCTGGGGCGAGGACTGAGCGACCCCGGGCGTGGACGGCGACGACGCCGCCTGAGAAGCTTCCCCGCATGACGCCCGGGCCGGTGGGGCGCCCCGATGCGGGCGGCCCCGGTCCCGGCGCTCTCGGGCGCGGCGGTGGCCGCGGGCTCACGACCAAGAGGGAGACCGGATGCACAGCCGGATCAGGAGAGGCCTCGCCTGCATCACCGTCGTCGCGATGACGGCGGGACTCGCGGCCTGCAGTGCGGAGGTGAGCGTCGGCGGCGATCCGTCGCTGTCGGGCGGCGAGATCGCCGCCGGGATCACCGAGCAGTACGAGGAGCGCTTCCCCGGTCTGACCCTCGCCGAGATGACCTGCCGGGGCGCCGAGGCCGAGGTGGGCGCGCCGATCCGGTGCGAGGGCGTCAACAGCGGCGGGGTGGACCTGGAGTTCGGCGGCGAGATCACCGCCGTCGACGAGGAGAACGACGCGGCTGACTACCGCTGGGAGATCACGCGCGCGGTGGTGCCGGGTTCGTTCTACGAGGAGCGGGCCACGCCGATCATCGAGCGCGAGGCGCAGGTGACCGTGCAGTCGATCACCTGCCCGGAGCGGGTGGAGATCCGCGAGGGCGTCGAGTTCCAGTGCGAGGTGACGACCACCGACGGCACCACCGCCCCGGTGACCGTCACGGTCACCGACAACAACGGGGACTTCCGGGTCAGGGGCTGACGGCCCGACGGCGCTATGGACGACAAGGGGCCCCGGACGGGGCCCCTCGCGCCACCACCGACACCCGCGGGGCGGTCAGCCGCAGCCGCTGGTGGCCCCGCACGTGCGGCAGGTCAGGCACGACCCGGCCCGCACCATGTCGGCCGAGCCGCAGGAGGTGCAGGTCTGCCCGGTGCTGGAGAGCACCAGCCGCGACTCGGTGGGCCGGGCGATGACGGACCCCGCCGCGCCCTCGGCGGCCGGCTCGGCGGTCGCGACCTGGCCGAACGCGAGCTGGTTGTCGGGCGCGCCGTCGGGTTCCTCGACCGCGGCCGGCGCCGGCTCGGCCATCGGCAGCACGCCGGCCGTGCGCTGGTCCTCCTCCGACAGGAACTTGGAGGCCATCCAGCGGGCCAGGTAATCCACCACCGAGCGGGCCATCGGGATCCGGGGGTTGCCCGTGAAGCCGGACGGCTCGAAGCGGTGGTCGATGTACTTGGCGATCAGGCTCTCCACGGGCACCCCGTGCTGCAGCGCCATGGACCATGCGATGGCCACCGAGTCCATGAGGCCGGACACCGTGGAGCCCTGCTTGCTCATCTTCACGAAGATCTCGCCCGGCGAGCCGTCCTCGTAGAGGCCCACGGTGATGTAGCCCTCCTGGCCGCCCACGCTGAACTTGTGGGTGAGCGCGGCGCGGTCGTCGGGCAGGCGCCGGCGGATGGGGGTCGCGGCGACCACGACCTCCACCGGGGCGTCGTCCTTCTGCTCGGAGGTGGAGAGCGGCTGCACGCGCTTGGAGCCGTCGCGGTAGATGGCGATGGCCTTCAGCCCCAGACGCCATCCCAGCGTGTAGATGTCGGCCACGTGGTCGACCGTCGCCGAGTTGGGCAGGTTGACCGTCTTGCTGATGGCGCCCGAGATGAACGGCTGCACGGCGGCCATCATCCGGACGTGACCCTCGGGGCCGATGGTGCGCCCGCCCGACACGCCGAAGGCGCAGTCGAACACCGACAGGTGCTCCTCCAGGAGCCCCGGGGCGTTCTCCACCGAGCCGGTCTGGTCGATGTGGGAAAGGATCGCGGTGCGCGCGTTCCCGGTGTAGCCCAGCGAGGTCAGCGCGCGCTCGACGTCGGTGTTGACCAGCTTCATGTAGCCGCCGCCGACCAGCGTCTTGTAGCTGACCAGCCCGATGGCCGGCTCGATGCCCGTGGTCTGGGCGTCCATCATGAAGCTGATGGTGCCGGTGGGGGCGATGACGCTGACCTGCGCGTTGCGGTACCCGGGGGCGCCGATGCGCGAGGGCGACTGCCCCAGCGCCACGGCCTCGTCCAGGGCCTGTGAGGCCGCCGAGCGCAGGTCGCCGTAGCTCGCGCGCGCGCCGTCGGTGGGAAGGTCCAGCACGGCGTCGCGGTGCATGCGCACCACGCGGTCCTGGGCCTCCTTGTCGGCGGCGTACCCGTCGTAGGCGCCCACGCGGGCCGCCATCCGGGCCGACTGGGCATATGCCTCACCCTGCATCAGGGCCGTGATGGCCCCGGCCCAGGCGCGACCCTCGTCCGAGTCGTAGGCCAGCCCCTGGCACATCAGCAGGGAGCCGAGGCTGGTGTATCCCAGCCCGAGCTGGCGGTAGGCGCGGGCGTTCTCGCCGATGCGCTTGGTGGGGTAACTGGCCGGCGTGACCACGATCTCCTGGGCGGTCAGCACCACGCGCACGGCGTGGCGGAAGTCCTCGATCCGGAACGACCCGTCGTCGTCCAGGAACTTCATGAGGTTGATCGACGCCAGGTTGCAGGCCGAGTCGTCGACGTGCATGTACTCCGAGCACGGGTTCGACCCGCTGATACGACCCGCGTTGGGGCTGGTGTGCCAGCGCTGGATGGTGTCCTCGTACTGGACCCCGGGGTCCCCGCACGCCCACGCCGCCTCGGCGATCTCCTTCAGGAGGTCGCGGGCGGGCATCTCGGAGGTGGGCTCGCGGCCCTTCACCGACAACGTCTGCCAGTCGCCATCCTCCTCGACGCGCTGGAAGAAGGCGTCGGTGAGGCGCACGGAGTTGTTCGCGTTCTGGAACTGGATGGAGCGCCAGGCGTCGCCGTTCAGGCCCAGGTCGTAACCCATCTCGCCGAGGGCGTAGGCCTTGGCCTCCTCGTGGGCCTTGCAGCGCACGAAGTCGAGGACGTCCGGGTGGTCACCGTCCAGGATCACCATCTTGGCCGCGCGGCGCGTGCCGCCGCCGGACTTGATGGAGCCCGCGCCCGAGTCGGCCCACCGCATGAAGCTGACCGGCCCGGAGGCCTGGCCGCCGTTGGACAACGGCTCGCCGTCGCCGCGCAGGTTGGACAGGTTGACGCCGGCGCCCGAGCCGCCGCGGAAGATCTCCGACTCCGAGGCGATCCAGCGCTGGATCGAGGGCATGGTGTCGTTGACCGACAGGATGAAGCAGGCCGAGGCCTGATTGACCTGGGGCTCGTCGCGCCCGATGGGCGGGTCGTCCACGTCGAGGATGCGATCAGCGTCGGTGTCGCGCGCCGCCACGGACACGCCGCAGTTGAACCATACGGGCGAGTTGAAGGCCGCCTTCTGGGTGACCAGGATGTGGCGCAGCTCCTGGGCGAAGGTGTCGGCCTCGTCGTCGTCGGCGAAGTAGCCGCCCTTGACCCCGTGGTAGCGGATGGTGTCCACGACGCGGTCGATGACCTCGCGCAGGCTCGTCTCGCGGCGCGGGTCGTCCATCCCGTAGCGGAAGTACTTGCTGGCCACGATCCGCACGGCGGTGTCGGACCAGTCGAGCGGGAACTCGCAGGCTTCTTGAGCGAACACAACGCGCTCGGGGCGGTCGCCCTTCGGGGGCTCGCTGATACGGGCGTCGCGCGGGCCCCAGCCGATCTCGTCGTAGGGGTGGACGCCCGGCCGGGTGAAGCGCCGGCTGATGCCGAGCGCCCGATCGGTGAGGGTGAGCTCAGTCGCCATCGGGATCCACCATCTCCTCTATCGGGTCCGTGTCGTGCAGGCCACCCTGCAGGGCGCGCAGGGGCACGCGTGCCGGGGTGGCGAGTGCGGGCGTCTCGAGGCCCGCGAACAGCTGATCGTCGAGGGGGTGCTGGCCGCGCGGCAGCGGCGGCTCGCGCTCGAGCCGCGCCAGCTCGTCCTCGAACTCCTCCACGTCGGCGAACGCCCGGTACACCGAGGCGAAGCGCACATAGGCCACCTGGTCGATCTCCTTCAGGCGGCGCAGCACCAGCTCGCCGATCTGCGAGCTGCGCACCTCCTGACGGAGCCGGTTGCGCAGCTCGGCCTCGATGTCGCGCACCGCCAGGTCCAGGGCCGTCGTCGGCACCTGGCGCTTGTGGCAGGCGCGCTGCAGGCCCTCCAGCAGCTTGCCGCGGTCGAAGGGCTGGCGCTCTCCGGAGCTCTTGACCACCACCAGCGGCATCTCCTCGCACCGCTCGTAGGTGGTGAAGCGCCGGGCGCAGCCCTGGCACTCGCGGCGGCGGCGGATGGCGTCCTTGGCGTCGGCCACACGCGACTCCACCACACGGTGCTCAGCGTTGTCGCAGAATGGGCAGAGCATGGTCAGACGCTATCCATGGTGGTGGCCGACGGGCTCCACCACCATATTCAGCGTGGCCGGGGCTGTAAAGCGCCGGCGACGAAAGTCCCGCGGGAGGGTGACCCCGCCGGGGTCAGCCCAGGAAGGTCACGTGCGGCAGCGGCCAGTAGATGACCTCCGCCTGGCCGATCACGTTGTCCTCGGGGACGAACGGGTCGGGCCACTGGTGCGAGTCGCACGAGTCGGCACGGTTGTCGCCCAGCACGAAGATGTGCTCCTCGGGCACCTGGAACAGGCGCGAGTCCTCGCCCTTCTGGGCGGGGTTCGGGCGCGCGTTGCGGACGTCGAACGGCTCCCCGTTGACCAGGGTCGGCCCGTTGCGACGGATCTCGACCGTGTCGCCCCCCAACCCGATGACGCGCTTCACGAAGGGGATGTTCCCGCCGGCGGTCTCGCCGCAGAAGCGACTGGCCGAGCGCGGCGGGTCGAACACCACCACGTCGCCGCGCTCGATGTCGCGGAAGCGGTATATGACACGGTTGGCGATGATCCGGTCGTCGGCCTGGATGGTGGGCACCATCGACTCGGTGGGGATCTCATAGGGCTTGGCCACGGCCGCTTGGATCACGAACGCCAGCGCGATCGCCACCGCCACGGGGACGATGACATCGCGGACCAGGCGCCTCACGCCGGGGGACCCGCGGAACCGTCGCCCGGGCCGTCCTCGCCGCCCTCGCCCTCGCCGCCCGTGCTGCGCCGGGCCACGAGGCCCGCACCCACGGCCACCAGCGCCACGGCCGCCGCAAGTCCCAGCCACAGGCCCAGGCCCGAGCCGCCCTCGTCCTCCACGGCCTCGTCAGGAGCGGTCTGCGCCGGCTCGCAGGGCTCGCCCTCGCGGGCGACGTTGGTGGTGCGTGCCTCCTGGATGACCTCGATGGCGTTGTCGTACAGCGCCTCGTCGGTGCGCAGGATCCGCAGCGCCTCACGGTAGTCTGCCGCCGAGTAACAGCCGACGATCTGACCGCCGTTCGCCTGATAGTCGGCGATCACATCCCGGCCCGCGCCGAGAGCGGAGCCGACAAGGGCGAGGAGCGCGATGGCCATGACCGATGCGAGGACTGCTGTGCGACGGAGCATGGAAGCCACCAGGTGAGCGTGGACGGGGGCACGGTCCCCCACGGCGTCGCGGATGGTAGCGGGGCCCCACGGGGCCGACAAGGCGCGCGGTGGGCAGCGCGCCGGCCGTCGATGCCGCTTGCCATCGGCATCCTGGTGCTCGCCGGATGGGCGGTCATGGCCACCTTCGGCGGCGGCATCGACCTGGGCGACGGCATCCCGGGCGGCGGCCCCACGGGGATGTTCCTGGCCCTGGCGCTCGGTGCGCCGGCGGCCGCGGTCGTGGTGCTGCAGACCCACCGCGCCCGGGTCTGGCGCTGGTGGGGCACCCGGCTCGCCCTCGCCGGCGCCGGCGGCCTGGCCCTGTGGGCGGCCGCCTCGATCGCCTGGGCTGCGGCCCCGGACCTCGCCTGGATCGATGCCAACCGGTCCCTGATCGCCCTCGCGGCGCTGGTCGTGGGGATCGGGACCGGGGTGGCGGTCCCCCGCGCGCCCCGGGCCCTGGGGCTCGGCATCACCGCCGCAGGGATGCTGCCGCTGGCGGTTGCCCTCGGGGTGAAGGTGCTGCCCGGCATGTTCGGCGACGACCGCGACCTGGCGCGCCTCAGCGCCCCGGTGGGGTACTGGAACGCCGTCGCCCTGATCGCGGTGTTCGTCCTGCCCGGCCTGCTGTGGCTGGCGACGTCCCCCGCGCGCCCCCGCCACGGCCCGTGGCTGGCTGGCGCCGGGACCGCGCTGGCCGTGACCGTGCTGGTGCTGACCTATTCCCGCGGGGGCATCTTCGCCGCGGCACTGGCCGTCGTGGTCACCCTGGCCCTCACGCCGGCCACGTGGCGTGGCGTGGCGGCCCTGGCCGGCGGACTGGCGGGCAGCGTGCTGCCGCTCGCCCATGCCCTGGGGACGGCGGCCCTGAACAGCGACAACGTCCCCGTCGCGATGCGCGAGGGGCCCGGCCTAGAGCTGGGCTGGCGGATGCTGGTGGGCATGGCGCTGGCCGGCGCGGTGGCGGCGCTGGCGCCCCGGGTGACGCAGCGCGCCGTGGGCGACCCGGCCCGCGCCTCGCGCGCCGCGGCGATCGCGTGCGCCGGCGTGGCTGCCCTGGGCGTGGTCGGCGTCCTGGCCACGCCCGACGGGCGTACATGGGTGGGCGACCGCTGGGCCGAGGTGCGCGGCGAGGGCGGCGACGCCGTTGCCAACGACGCCGGGCGCCTGGTGAACGCCTCGGGGAACCAGCGCGCCGCCTGGTGGGGGCAGGCGTGGCGCGGCTTCGAGGACGCTCCGCTGGCCGGCCACGGCGCGGGCGGCTTCCGCCTGGTGCACCTGGCCGAACGACGGGTGGAGAACGACCGCCTGATCACCGACGAACCGCACGACACCCTGCTGCGGACCATGTCCGGGCTGGGCCTGGTGGGCCTCGCCCTGCTCCTGAGCCTGGCCGTGGGGGTCGTGGCGGGGGTCCGGCGGGCCCTGATCGCACGCCCGGATCCCGACCTCGCGCTGCCGGCGGCCATCCTGGCGGCGTTCGCGATGCAGAGCGCGGTGGATTGGTCGTGGGCGATCCCCGCCCTGACCATCCCGGCCTTCGCCGCCGCCGGCGTGATGCTCGCGGCCGCCGTCCCGGGCGTCGTGCCCCGGGTCCGCCGCGCGCCCGCAGCCCTGCCGCCCGCCCTGGCGGTCGTCGCCGTGGTGGCCGCCGCCAGCGCCCTGCTGCCCTGGTGGTCGGCGCGTACCGCCGATGCCGCCGACGCCGCGCTGGCCCGCGGCGACGCGGAGCGGGCCGTGGAACTGGCCGACGCGGCCGCGGCCCGCAACCCGCTCGCCCTCGGCCCGCTGCGCGTGCGCGCCCAGGCCCACCGGGTGCTGGGCGACGAGCCGCGCGCCTACGGCGCGTTCGTCGAGATGACGAGGGTCCAGCCCGACAACCCGGCCGCGTGGCGCCAGCTGGCCCTCTACCTGGACAACGACCCGCGCGCCACCGAGGCCTGGCGGCGCGTGCTCGAGCTCAGCCCCCGCGACGGCGACGCGGCGGCCCAGATCGGCGGCTGAGCGCCCTCAACGGGAGGTGGGCGCGGGACCGGGCGCGCCCACCTCGCCCTCGCGTCGCAGCCGCCGGGGCAGGCGGGGCACCAGCGCCGCCGCCTCGAGGACGATGCCGTGGCTCATCTTCGAGGAGCCGTGCGCGCGCTCGGTGAAGGTGATCGGCACCTCCACCACGCGGAAGCCGGCGCGGATGGCGCGGTAGGTCATCTCGATCTGGAAGCCGTAGCCCGCCGCCGCGACGCGATGCAGCGGGATCGCCTCGAGCACCTCACGACGGAAGCACTTGAAACCGCCCGTGAGGTCCCGCACGGGCACGCGCAGCACCGCCTGGGCGTACAGGCACCCGCCACGGCTGATCGCCCGGCGCAGCGGACCCCACCGGGCCACCCCGCCCCCGCGGACATAGCGCGACCCCAGCGCCAGGTCGGCATCCTCGGTGGCCGCCACCAGGGCCGGCAACCGCGCCGGGTCGTGGGAGAAGTCGCAGTCCATCTCCACCACCCGGTCCGCCCCCGCGGCGAGCGCGTGCGCGAAGCCCGCGCGGTAGGCCGGGCCGATCCCCTGCTTGGCGCTGCGCCGCAGGACCTGGATCCGCGGATCGGCGGCGGCGGCGGCCAGGGCGAGGGCGGCCGTGCCGTCCGGCGACCCGTCGTCGACCACCAGGATGTGGCCGTCCATCCCGGACGCGTCGAAGACCGCGCGCACCGCGTCCAGCATGGGGACGATGTTCTCCGCCTCGTCGTAGGTCGGGAGCACCACCCACACGCGGGGGTGGCTCACGGGGGCGGCATCCGCACGCCGAACAGGCGCTCGGGGCCCTCGGCGCCCCCGGGACCGGGGATCCCGGCCACGGCGATCCCGAGCGCGGCGACGTCGTCGGCGACGGCCGGAGTCGTCTCGAAGGTGGTCTCGCTCCAGCCCGCGCGGACCTGCGTCTGGACCGGAGCCACGCCGTAGCGCCGACCGCGGTCATCCCACATCCGCACCGCGCCCTCCGACGAGGGAGCGGGGCCCGGATCACCGTCGGCGGCGGGGGCCAGCACCACCAGCGTCAGCACGCCGCGGTCGGCGTAGCGCTCGAGCGCCCACAGACACACGCCACGCTCCTCGTCCATGCGCGCCTGCCCGATGGGCACCATGTCGCGCAGGGCGGGCAGGGCGCGCAACGGCACCCGGGCCCTGCGCGGCGGACGCGCCCTGCGCGGCGGCTCGGGCGGGGGAGGCGTACGGGTCGACCCGGGCCGGAGCGGCACATCGAGTTCCCAGGGCCCCTCCGAGAGGAGGCGCGGCACGCCCTCTCCGCGTCGCGTGATGGCCGTCCGCACGAGGCCCTCGACGCTGACCCGCAGGACGCTCGCGGCCGGCGGCGGTGCGGGCGTCACCCAGACGTCCACCTGCAGCAGGCCCAGGCCGGGCGTGGCGGCGGCCTCGTCGCACCGGTAGTCGGTGCCCACGTCGTCGGTCACCCGCACCCCGGCGGCCACGTCGAGCCCCACGGGTCCCGAGTTGTCACTCAGGACCACCAGGGGCAGCACCGCCCCGTCGGCGTGCACCTCGAGGGCGGGGCAGCACACGGCTGCGGAACCGGCATGCGCGATGGCCCCGACCGGGATGAGCCCGCCCAGGGTGCCTCGCTCGCGGGCCGGGATCGGGACGGGACTCTGGCTCGTCGCGCTCGTCACCGGCCCACCGTAGCGACCCGCCCCCGGGCGTGGGAGGATCGGGCCGATGCGACACCCGATCGTGCTGCTCCACCCCTTCCCGCTCGACGCGGGCTTCTGGAACCCGGTGGCCGCGCGCCTGGCCGCCGAGCGGGCCGTGCACGCGCCCGAGTTCCCCGGCTTCGGCGGGGCCCCCGCCGAGAGCAACGTGTCGATCGCCCGCGTGGCCGACGCGGTGGCGACCCGCATCGCCCGCCAGACCACGACGGGGCGGGCGGTGGTGTGCGGCGTCTCGATGGGGGGTTACGTGGCCCTGGCCCTGGCGGCGCGGCACCCGATGCGGGTGGCGGGCCTGATCCTGGTGGCCACCCGTCCGGACCGGGACGCGGAGGAGGTGCGCCGGGGCCGGATCGAGGCGGCCACCTCGATCGAGATGGGCATGGCGGACACCTTCCTCGACGAGATGATCCCCCGCCTGGCGCCGGCGGACGCCACCGACACGCTTGCCCTGGTCCGCACCATGGCCCGGCGCCAGGACCCGACCGCCATCGCGACGGCGCTCCAGGCGATGGCCGACCGCGACGACCGCCGCGGGCAACTGGGGGGCATGGACATGCCCGCGCTGGTGATCCACGGGGAGGACGACGTGCCCATCCCCGTCGGTGCGGCCGAGAGCATGGCGGGCGCGCTGCGCGACGCCCGGCTGGTGGTGATGCGCCGCACCGGCCACCTGCCTCCGCTCCAACGCCCCGACGAGTTCCTGCAGCATGTGCGCCCGCTGCTGTCGCGGGTCGACGACGAGTGGACCGCGCGCTGAGCGCGCGCCGCCCCCGCGTACCCGACGCGGGGGCGGCGACTCAGGCCTGCGCGGGAGGCGGCTCCGGCGCGTCGCCGCACCGGTGGCGGCGGTAGTAGGCCGAGGCCTTCGCGCGCGCGCCGCAGACCTCCATCGAGCACCACCGCCGGCTGCGGTTGCGGGTCGTGTCGAGGAACAGCGCCCCGCACCGCTCGGACGCGCAGGCCCGCACCCGGCCGGGGTACTCGCGCGCCAGCGCGAGAGCCGAGAGCACGACGGGGACCATCAGGCACCGCGGGGTGTTGTCCCCGGGAGTGAAGCGAGGCTGCAGCGTGGCCCCGTCCACGCACAGGCAGCCCTGGGCGCCCATCAGCCAGTCGTCGGCCAGCGCGGCCACCGCGGCGGTGTCACCCGCCGGGAGGGCGGCGCGCAGGCCGTCGCGCAGCGCCCGCGCCGCGTCCAGGTCGGCGGGCGTGACCGCGGGGGGGTCATCCGTCAACCCGGCCGCCACGTACCAACCTGCGAGAGAGGCGACGGAGGTCAGATCGTCCCGGCCCGGACCGAGCGTGTTGCACAGCGCGAGGCCCTGGTTCACAGGAGGAACATTTTCTGTACGGGGCGTCATGGTTTGACCATCGGGCCGAACGGGTTTACTCTCACCACCAAACAGTTATCACAGTGGTTGACAGGAGCGCCGCCATGCCTTCGCTTCCCCCCGCAATCGATCTCGTCATTCACCGCCAGGGAGATGGATCGCCGGTGGTGGCGCTGCACGACCTCAGTCGGAGCGGCGACACCATGATCGACGCCCTCGGTACCCTGGCCGACGAGTTCCGCATCGTCGCCCCCGACCTGCGCGGACACGGCGGCTCGCCGACGCCCAGCGGTCCGTGGAGCATCGACGACTTCTCATCCGACGTGGCCCGCCTGATCGCCAAGGAGGCGCGCGGCGCCGTGGTGGTGGGCGTCGGGCTCGGCGCCGCCACCGCGATCTCGCTGGCCCTGGGCCACCCGGGCCTGATCTCGGGTCTGGTGCTGTCGGGCGTCAGCCCGCGCGGCGAGGACGCCGACGCCCAGGACCGATTCACGCGCCTGGCCCGCTCGGTGCGCGAGCGCGGGGGCTCCAATGCCGAGGGCGTCGCCCTGGCCACCGAGGCCCTGGGCCTCAAGCCGGACTGGCGGGGCGCGCTGGCGCAGGTCGACGTCCCGGCGATCGTCCTGGCCGGCGAGACGGACCGCGCCGTGCCCGCCGAGGTGCAGCGCGAGCTCGCCGTCTGGATCCGCAACGCCCGCTTCCGCGTGGTGTCGGACGCCGGCCACAACGTGGTGGCCGAGCAGCCGAAGGAGCTGATCAGCGCGGTGCGCCACCTGGCCGGCCTGCCGACCCAGGTGGCGCTGGCCGCGTAGCCCGCGAGGCGGACCGCCGGCCCGGTCATCCGGTCCGGCGGTCCGCCGCGTGCCCCGGCGGCTCGACTAGGCCGACAACACGAGGACGGCATCGGGCCCCAGGCGGCCCGCGACGATGTCCTCCGCCACCGCGCTGAGGCGCAGCCCATTGCGGCGGGCGTAGGCGCGCAGTCGCGAGAAGGCGTCGTCCACCCCCACGCCGGCCCGCGCGGCCAGGATCCCCTTCGCCTGCTCGATGGCGACCCGGCTGTCGAGGGCGATCTGCAGGTGTTCGGCCAGGGCCCGCGAGTCGGCGATGGCGCGGTGGTGGATGATGCCGAGGGTGGCGGCGTCGGCGAGCGCCTGGGCGGCGGCCGTATCGCGGGCATCCATCCGGCCCGGGCCGGCGCGGAAGAGGTTGAATGCCCCAAGGACCTCGTGCCGCAGGCGCAGAGGGAGGGCCTGCGCCGAGCGGAAGCCGGCCTTGGTCGCGACGGGGACGAAGGCCGGCCACCGCCCCGTGGCACCGGCGAGGTCCTCCACCAGAACCGGCTGGCCGGAGCGGTAGCAGTCGTTGCAGGGGCCCTCGCGGCCCTGGACCTGGAAGAGCTCGACGGTCTCGGCCGCCTCGCTGGTCGCCGCCACCAGTTGCAGAAGGCCGTCGCCGTCCGCCAGCAGCACGCCCGCGGCGGCGGCGTCGAACAACTCCACGGATCGCTCGGCCAGGACGGTCAGGAGCTCGACCACGTCGAACTCGCCCATCAGCGTGTCGGTCAGCTCGACCAGGGTCTGCGCCAGGCGCTGCTCGCGTCCGGTCATCGACGGGCTCCCGCGAAGTGGATGCGGATACTCACCGCGCCCTGAGCTCATCGGTGCTCAGCGACCCGTCGACGAGCGCCTGGGCGACGATGGTGACGCCGGTCTGGTTGGCGCGCGCGTAGAGGCGCAGCCGGCCGAACGCCTCGTCCATGCCGCACCCGAGGTGCTCGGCCACGATGCCCTTCGCCTGCTCGACCGCGATGCGGCTGTTGAGCGTGCTCTCGAGCTGGTCGGCCAGCACGTGGGCGTCGCGGATCCCGCGGCTCGAGAGGATGGCGATCGAGGCCACGTCGGCCAGCGCCTGGGCGGTGGCGAGCTCCGACGGCTCCAGCGGCACCGGCTGGATGCGGAAGAGCCCCAGGGACCCCAGGACCACGCCGCGCAGGCGCATGGGGATGGCGTGGACGGCCCGGAGTCCGGCCCTCGCGGCGACGGGAGCGAAGAGCGGCCAGCGCGCGCCGGCGGCGGCCAGGTCGGTGGTGGACTCGCGCAGACCCGAGTGGAAGCAGTCCCGGCAGGGGCCCTCGTCGCGCTGGATCTGGAACAGCGCCACGGTCTCGACCGCCTCGTCGGTGGCGGCCATGAGGTTCAGCCGTCCCACCGGGTCGGCCAGCAGCAGGCCGGCCGAGGACACATCGAGGAGCTCCACGCAGCGCTCGGTCAGGAGGACCATCAGGTCGACGACATCGAAGTCGTCCACCAGGCTGTCGGCGAGCTCGACGAAGGTCGAGGCGATGCGCTGCTCTCGTGTCACGAGGGCACCTCCTTTGCGGCGCCGCGCGCCAGGTGGTTGACGGGGGCTTCCCCAGGAACGGCGCGCTCACTCATCAAAGCGCAATCGGCGGGCGACGACATCCGCGGCGACCTCGGCGAGGGGGCGATCGGTTGCATAGGCGTGGGCGCGCAGGCGCACCAGCGCCTCGCCGACCCCCACACCCAGTTGCACGCTCACCATCCCCGAGGCCTGATGCACCTCCGAGCGGTGGCCCACCAGCCCGTCCAGGTCCGGGCTGAGGGACCCGGCCGAGGCCTCCGCTTGCATCGACAGGATGATGTTGGCGACCATGTTCGCGAGCGCCTGTGCGTTGAGATGCTGGCCGGCGGAGAGCTCACCCGGCATGGGCCGGTAGAGGGTGAGGGCACCGAGCCGCACGCCGCCGATGCGCAGCGGGACGCTGAACAGGGCACCCGCACCGGCGGCGAGGGCGGCCGGGGCGAAGGCGGCCCAGCGCGGCCGGCGGGGCGTGGCCAGATCCGGCTCGCTCACCGCATGCCCGGTCTGGTGGGCGTCCACCGACGGACCCTCGCCGAGCGTCTCCTGCAGTTCCTCGATGCGCGCCGACACCGGGTCGGACGAGCCGCCCAGGCCACGGACGCCGCCGCTCATCACCACCACGCTGGCTCCCGCCACCGAGAGGATCTGGGCACAGGCGCGACACAGGTCCTCCACGGGGTGCTCCCCGTTCGCGGCCGCGGCGATCGCGGCAGCCACCCCGAGCAGGCGCTCGCCGCGATCGTGGGGTCCAGCGGGCATCAGCCCCGGCCTCCCGGGGTGGTGGAGGCGGGGGCCGCGGGCCGGCTCAGGCCGGACATGCCCCACCCCGGACGAGCCGTGGGGAACGAGGAGCGCCGGTCACTCGATATGCACGTCGAGCACCAGACCGCCGACGGCCCGTCGGACGCCGTCGATGAAGCCGGCGTCGTAGACCGCGCCGAGGGCCTCGGCCACCCGCCGGTGTGCCGCGCTATCGGCCGGCGCGTCCGCCAGCAACGCGGCCCACTCGTCGATGAGCGGCGTCCGGCTGCTCGGGGGGATCGCATCGAGGAGGGCTCCGTCGTGGGGCGGTGACCGCCCGGCGGCGGCGGAGACCGGCGGTCCACCGGCGGGTATCGGACCACCGGGGACGTCGCCCGCGGGCGACGCCGTACTCTCCCAGGTCACCCCTGCACCTGCGGGGCCGCACACATCATGACGCCTCCGCAACCGACATGTGCTCCGCGCGCGGACACGAGCCCTGGTCGGAGGCCTCGCGCAGCAGACGGATCGAGCGACGCAGCAGACGCGAGACGTGCATCTGAGAGATGCCCACCCGATCGGCGATCTCGCTCTGGGTGAGGTCCTCGACGTACCGCAGGTGCAGGATGACCCGGTTGCGGGCATCCAGCACATCGAGGATCGCCTCCATGTCCGCCCGCGCCTCGGCCGCCGGGAACCCGGTGTCCTCGACGGGGAGCTGGGCACTGCCGGCCGACTCGGCCCCCGTGACCTCGTCCACGAAGGGCACCGTGAGCATCGCCGATCCCAGGACCTCGCGCACCAGCGCGCATCTCAGCCCGGCCTCGGCCGCGATCTCGGCCACGTCCGGGGTGCGGGCATGGCCGGCGCGGAAGCCGTCGACGGCCGCGTGGACCAGGGGCCGGGCCTCGTTGACATCGCGCGGCAGGCGGATGATCGACACGCGATCGCGGAGGTGGTGTCGGATCTCGCCGAGCACCGTGGGCACGGCCAGCGCGACGAAGGTGTGCCCGCGGTCGCTCTGGTAGCGGTCGACGGCCTTGATGAGGCCGATCATCCCCACCTGCACCATGTCCTCGAAGGGTTCCGCGCCCCGCGGGTGGCGCCACACCAGGGTTCGCACAAGGGGGACGTGGCCGAGGATGACGCGCTCGCGGGCCGATGCGTCGCCCTCACGGATCGCGACGAAAGCGCGTTCGAGATCTCGGACGGGAGGCATCTAGGGCCCCATGTCCGGAGCGGACGTGCGGGCGGCGGCGCCCTCGACTCCGACCATCGCCCGACATCCGGGGCGGGCGGCTTCATCCCTGGCTGGCATCAGATGCCCTTCCATGAGTGAAGCCCGGGGTCTGGGGGCTCAGTGCGTTGTACGCATGATACCGCCGGCCGCTCCCCCGCGAAACAAGGTGGCGCCGCCGTCCGGCGCCAGTCGTGCTAAGTGAGCGTCACTCGCAGGGTGAGCGGTGCGCGCGGGTCGTCCTCGGCCCGCTCGATGTGAGCGGTCTTGCCTTCGCGCACCCGGGCCAGCGCCGTCTCCAGCGCCGGCCGCACGGCGGCCAGGCCCTGGTCGCTGTTGGGCACCAGGCGCCTGTCGTGCAGACGGATCTCCATCTGGTCGCGGTCGAAGCGCACGCCGGCGGCGCGCCCCTCGCCCTCGATCCGCTCGGCCGTGGCGTCGGCGGCCAGGACGACCTGGGCGAAGCGCTCCTCCAGCGGGCCGCTGAGGTCGCGTTTGCGCTGGTAGATCGCGCCGGGGCGGCCGTCGGCGAAGTCCACCGACCGGTCGGCCTCATGGGAGATGAGCATGATCCCCGGCCCGTCCGGCACGTGCTTGTAGTCGGCCACGTCGATCGGGGTCCCGTCCAGGTCCTGCGCCTGGATCCAGGTGTGGAAGATCCCGATGTAGGCGTCCGCGTCGATCACCTCGGGGTTGACCGCGAACAGCTTGGCCCCGATGCGGTGGATGTCGAGATCGGTGGTGGTGGTCATCGGGGCTCCTAGACGAGGGCCGACTGGGCGCCGGACTCGCGGATCTCGAGGGCGTGGACGGCGTCGATGAACAGCTGCGCCTCCTCGACCAGCTCGCGCACCCGCTCGGGGTCGGCGGCCACCGGGCCGTCCTTGTGGCGGGCGAAGAGCGGCTGTGCGAACCGGCCCTTGGCGAAGCGGTCGAAGAAGCGCTCGGTGTCGTAGAAGCGGGTCTTGAACTCGCTCACGATCGCCTCGGCCTCGTCGGGCACGTTGGGGTTCTCGCTGCGCACCAGGGCGCGGGCGCCGGCCAGCATGGCCGCGAAGGCCCGCTCGTCGGCCCGGGGCAGGTCGCCGTCCTCGAGCGCCACCGAAGCGTCGAAGACGATGCTCTCGGCGAACGACAGCTCCAGCTCGGTCTTGTTGATCACCTCGCCGGCGCACTCGCCGACGCCCATGTCGCCCATGGTGAACTCGCGGGCGTCGCCCCAGTCGGTGTACGGCGAGGGATCGTCCTCCAGAGCCGGCACGCTCTTGAGGTCGGCGATCAGCGCCGCCAGCTCCTTCTTGCCCAGGCGCGAGCTCCAGTCCTGGAAGCTCTCGGCGCCCTCGCGCCCGTCCACGTAGGCGCGGGTGATGGCGTCGACCACCTCGGGGATCCGCTTGGACGGGATGGCGCCGATGGCCAGGCCGTACGAGCCGGCGTTGTCGCGCCAGCGGCCCCCCAGGATCACCTGGAAGTGCGGCACGGTGCGCCCATCGATCTTGCGGCTGTTGCCGAAGAAGCCGATGTCGGCCACGTGGTGCTGGCCGCACGAGTTGAAGCACCCGCTCACCTTGATGCGCAGGCCGCGGACGGCCTCGTCCATGTCGAACTGGCGCGCCGCCAGGCGGGTGCGCAACTCGCCCGCCAGGCCGCGGGAGGAGGCGATGCCCAGCTTGCAGGTGTCGGTGCCCGGGCAGGAGGTGACATCGACGATCGTCTCGGCGCCGGGCGCGGCCAGGTCGGCGGCCGCCAGGTCGCGATAGAGGTCGATCAGGTCGCCCTCGGGCACCCACCGCAGCACGATGTTCTGCTCGACGGTCGTCCGGACCGCATCGCCCACGTAGCTGCGGGCGATGGTGGCGAGGCGGCGCCCCTGGTCGGCCGTGAGGTCGCCCAGCGGGAGGGCGATGGTCGCCATGGCGTAGCCGGGCTGACGCTGCCGGTAGACGTTGGTGTGCAGCCACTCGCGGTACCCGTCGGGCACCTCGGCGCCGGCGGCCGGCGCCGGCACGGCCTCGCGCACGGGCGACTCGTCGTAGTCGTCCACGTGGGGCAGGTACGAGGTCCAGCGCTCGTCGTGCGGCAGCACGGCGCGCTCCTCCTCCACCAGCCGGCGGAACTCCTCGATCCCCAGCTTGGCGACGAGGAACTTGATGCGGGCCCGGTTGCGGTTCTCCTTCTCGCCCAGGCGGCCGAAGACGCGGGCGATGGCCTGCACGGCCGGCAGCAACTCCTCCACCGGGTGGTTCTCGAACAGCAGCTTCGCCTGGTACGGGGTCGTGCCGAGGCCGCCGCCCACGTAGAGGTCGAAGCCGCGCTTCTCCACCCCGTCCACGATGCTGGTGCGGGCGATGGCACCGAAGTCGTGCATCATCACCAGGCCGCAGGCCTCGCCCGCGCAGCCCGAGAATGCCGGCTTGAACTTGCGCCCGAAGTCCTGGCAGTCCGGGTGGCCCAGCAGGAAGCGGAACAGGGCCGCCGCGTAGGCCGTGGTGTCGAAGGCCTCGGTGTGGCACACGCCCGCCTTGGGGCAGGCGGTGAGGTTGCGCACGCCGTTGCCGCAGGCCTCGCGGGTGGTGATGCCCACCGACGCCAGCCGGCGCATCAGGTCGGGCGTGTCCTCGATGTGGACGTAGTGGAGCTGGATGTCCTGGCGCGTGGTGACGTGCAGGATGTTGTCCGAGTACTCCTCCGCCAGCTCGGACATGACCTCGAGCTGCTCGGGCGTCATGCCGCCGTACGGGATCTTGATGCGCACCATGCCGGGGGCGTCCCAGAGGGTCTCGGGGCCCTTGGTCAGCTCGCCGGCGGGGAACTCCAGCTCGCGCGAGGCGACCCCGTCGTGGCGGTGCCCGTTGTCATAGCGCTGGCCGTAGACGCCGCGCCGCAGCCGGGTCTCGGCGAATACGCGCTCGTCCACCTTCCCCTTCATGCGCAGCTCCAGCTGACCCTCGAAGATGTCGATCTCCTCGGCCAGGTCCAGCGACATACGGTCGAGCAGGCGCTCGCGCCACGCGATGGTGCTCATACTCGTCGTGCTCCCTCTCGGCGGTCGGGGCGGCGAAAATACCAGATAACCACCGGAAATACGAAGAAAGAGCGGCGGGACCCCTCGGCCCCGCCGCCTGAAACGGTCAGCCCTCGGCGTCCTGCGCCGGCTCGAGCTCCCCGTTGGCCACCTGCGCCAGGGCGCGGACGATCTGCACGCAGAGCCCGTCGCCCACGGCCACCTGGACCTGGCTGCCGTCCTCGTCGTCGAAGGCCAGCGTCCAGTGGGGGACGACCCCCTCGGGGCTGTCCTGGGGCGGCGTCACCGACACGCCCATCACGTTGGGCTGCAGCGCCCAGAAGATGCCCTCGGGCATCCCCGCCGGCTGGGGCTCCCACTGGCCGGCGTCCTGGATCTCCTGGCGGTACGGCTCGGCCTGGGTGAAGGCGTTCATCATGTTCTCGCCGTCGGTGGTCGACAGCGGGAGCGTCAGGACCACATTCGGGCCGCTCTCGAGCGCCAGCAGGGCCACCGGGAGGGCATCCTCGGCCACGTCCTGACCCTCCTCCACCTCCACCTGCACCGGCTGGCAGGAGAATCCGGTTGCCTGGAACGCGATCGTCTGCCTCATCGTCCGCCTTTCGGGCGCTTGCTAGCGTCGTCCCCATGACCCCGGGACGGCGCGTGTCCACCGATCATCCAGCGGACGCCATTGTCACACACCGGGGCCCCGCCGACCTGCGCACGCTCGACACACCCGTCGACCCCGCGGCGCTGGTGGCCGCGCTCGCCGACGGCGAGGCGCCGATGCTGGTCCGCCACGACGGCGTGAGCGTGGTGGGCGTGGACCCCGTGGAGCAGGTGCGCGGGCGGGCGGTGTGGGACGCCCTGGAGCGCGCGCGGCCGGGCGCCGGCCGTCGGGACGCCCCTCCGGGGACCACCCTCGCCGGCGGATGGGTGGCCCTGCTGGCGCACGACCTGGCCGGCACGGTGGAGCGGCTGCCGGATCCGGTGTCGTGGCCGGCCGGCCCGCCCTCCGCATGGGCGGGGCGCTACGAGACGGTCGCGGCCATCGACGACGACGGACGCTGCGTGGTGGCGAGCGTCGCCGGCGCGGAGGCGGCGGACCACCTGGCCGCTCGCGCGGCCTCGTGCCGGCCGGCCGAGCGCCTGGGACAGGCGGCCACCCGCCCGGTGGGGTCCTCACTCCCCGGCGGGGCGTACGAGCGGGCGGTGGGCCGGGCGCTGGAGTACATCCGCGCCGGGGACTGCTACCAGGTGAACCTGACCCAGCGGCTCGAGGTGCCGTGGGAGGAGCCCGCCCACGAGTTCGCCCGCCGGCTGTGGGGCGCCGCCGGGCCCACGGCCCACCGCGCCTACCTGGGCCTGGCCGAGGGGACGGTGGTGTCGGCCTCGCCAGAGTTGCTGGTGCGGCGCCAAGGGGACCGGGCGTCGACGGCGCCGATCAAGGGCACGGCGCCGCCCGGCGACTGGGAGCGTCTGCGCGCCTCGGCCAAGGACCGCGCCGAGCACGTGATGATCGTGGATCTGATGCGCAACGACCTGGGGCGCTGCGCGGTACCCGGCGGGGTGCGGGTGAGCCGGTTGTTCGAGCGCCTCACCACCCCCTATGTGGAGCACATGGTCAGCGAGATCACCGCCGACCTGCGCGCCGGCGTGAGCGCGGCCGACCTGCTGCGGGCGGTGTTCCCTGGTGGCTCGGTGACGGGGTGTCCCAAGGTGCGCGCGCTGGAGGTGATCCGGGAACTGGAGCCCGTCAACCGGGGGCCGGCCTTCGGCAGCGTGGTGACCGTGAGCCCGGATGGGCGACTGGAGGCCAGCGTGGCCATCCGCACCGCCTGGGTGGCGCGCGGGAGGGCCTGGTACTGGTGCGGCGGAGCGGTCGTGTGGGATTCGGACCCCGCGGCCGAGCACGACGAGGCGTGGGCCAAGGCGGCACCCTTCCTGGCCGCGACCGGTGCGGTGCGCCCGGCCTGATGGGCATCGCCCTGCTCGAGACCATGCGCGCCGGCACCGGGCGCGTGGCCTGGCTCGACCGGCACCTGGACCGGATGCTGGCCTCGGCTGTGGCGCTGGAGGTGCACGGGATGCCCGCGCGCGAGGACCTGGCCGCCTGCGTGGTGCGGGCCATCGGCCGGCGCGCGGGCGACGCGCGGCTGCGGCTTGTGGCGCCCACGGACACCGACGAGGGCTGCCGGGTGGAGATGACGGCCGAACCGCCCCTGTCGGCGGTCCCGCCGGCGCTGCGGGCGCGGAGCGTGCGCGGCGGCTGGAGGCCGGAGGCCCGCATGTGGCAGCACAAGCTGCCGGGCCAGACCGAGCAGCGGGTGAACCTGCGCGCGCGGGTGGCGCGCCAGGGGGTCGAGCGGGCCCTGCTGGTCGACGACCGCGGCAACCTGGGCGAGGGCGACCTGGCCAACGCCTTCGCGGTGGTCGGCGGCCGGCTGGTGACCCCGCCGGCGCACGGTCTGCTGCCGGGGATCACGCGCGCGGCGGTCATCGCCGGCTTGGGCGCCGAGGTGCGCGAGGTGACCGAGCGCGAGTGGCGCGATGCCACCGAGGTGTTCCTCACCAGCGCCGTCTCGGGGGTGGTGAGCCTGGTGGAGATCGACGGGCTGCCCGTCTACCGCGGGCAGGTGGGGCCCGCGGCGCGCGAGGCCCAGCGCATGCTCAAGGCCGAATGGGCCGGCGTGTAGGCCGGATCGTCGGGCCCTGCATCAGCCCGTGTAGGGCGTGATCCTCGGCAGCGTCTCGATGCGGACGGGGAGCAGGCCTTCCGCCTCCAGCGAGACGGCGCGGATGGGCAGGTCGACGGCGCGGAAGGCGTCGGCCAGGCGCACGGCCGCGGCCTGGACCGCGGCGAACGGGTCCTCCGCCTCCACCTGGAGCTCGATCAGCAGCCCGTCCGGAGGGAGGTCACCACCGATGGCCGATGGAAGCGGCTCGACGGTGGCGTCGGGTCCCAGCGCCTCGGCCAGCGCGTCCGCGCGATCGAGCAACTCCGGCTGGAGTTCGTACTCGGCGCGGACGGTGCGCACGGCCGGCCCTCAGCCCAGATCGAAGTCGAGCAGGTCTTCGAGGACCCCGAAGCGCTTGCGCTTCTTCTTCTTGCCGCCCCGGCCGTCATCGTCGCGCTGCTCGCGACGGCCGGCATCGCCTCCGCCGCGACCCTTGCGACCCTCCATCTCGGCGAAGAAGTCCTCGTCCTCGTCGGCCACGGCGGCGATGGCGCGCCGCTCGCGATCGAGGATGCGGTCCAACTCGCCGCGGTCCATCCAGATGCCCCGGCACTCGGGGCACGCGTCGATCAGGACCTCGCTGCGCTCCAGCTCCACCAGGCGCGAGTCGCAGGCCGGGCAGCGCATGGGCTCACCGCGGCGCGACATGGGGATTCCGTACTCAGGCACGAGGGAATGCTAGCGCCGCCGCCCCGGCGCGGAGCCGGGGCGGCGGTCCAGCGGGATCGCTACGTGTCGAGCCCGATCAGGGAGCGACCGGCGAGGTGGCCTGGAAGGCCGATCCCACCACGGTGCACCCGGTGCCCGGGCCGTTCAGGTTGATGCCGGCGCCGATCGTCTCGAGATCGATTCCGAGGTAGTAGTCGGTGCCGCCGGAGCGGACGTAGCTGGCGTCGTCATCGATGGCGTTCTCGTACTGCACGTTGCCCGTCGGGCCGTTGCCGATGGACGTCACCAGCGCGGGAACGGACGCCGTCAGCGGGGTGCTGCCGTTGTCGCTGGAGAAGCCGTTGGCGGCCGTGCTCACGGCGAAGATGCGCACCACGTCGATACCGCCGTCGTTGAGCACGCAACGGGCGAAGTACCGCAGCGGGCCGTTGGTCGCGAGGTCGGCCTCTTGGCCGAACGGGATCTGGCGGATGTAGGTGCCGTAGGTGCTGATCGACTCCGCCGCCGGGCCCTGCGGGCCGGCCGGGCCCTGCGGGCCGGCGGGGCCCGGAGCGGGAGCCGGCAGCGAGTCGAGCCGCTGCAGGGCGTCGTTGCTGCGGCGCACCGCCGCCTGCGAGATGCGCTGGTTGATCCTGAGCTGGTTCACGCTGAGCGTGATGCCGCCTCCGGCCGACTGGGCGTGTGCCGGCTTGGCAGAGCGGTCGATGGCGAACGCCAGCACCGCTCCGGCCAGGACCGCGAGCGCGATCACCGCCCACCACTCTGCCCGCCCGATCAGACGTCTGGTCATGGTGCTTCCCCCGGTTTCTTCCTCCCCCGTACATGCGGGGGCTCGGGGCGAGCTTATGGCGGTCCGGCGGTCCTGTCACTGGCCACGGGCTAATCCGATGATGCGACCGTCCGGACGCGCCCGGACGGGCGACGACAGCGGCCCGGCGACGTCGAGGACTCAGGCCGGCTTGGCCGTGCGCTTGCGGTCCTCCACCATCACCACCCGCTTCCCCAGCAGGCGCATGGCCTTGAGCCCCAGCGACAGTTTCTCGCGGTCGTCGGTGCGGCCGATGTCCAGGCCCGACAGCTCGGCGATGCGGTCGAGCCGGTAGCGCACCGTATGGCGGTGCGTGTAGAGCGTCCCCGCCGTGGCCGCCAGGTTGCAGTCGTTGCCCAGATAGGTGGCCAGAGTGGTCACCAGCTCGGTCTGGTACTGCTCGTCGTAGCGCACCAGCGGGTGGATGGTCTGGTCGTAGAACGACGACAACTCCTCGGGCCGGTCGGCGAAGATCTGGAAGAGCAGCTTGTAGGTGCCGGTCTCCTCGAAGGTGATCACCTCGCCCATGCGGCCGAGGCGCTCGCCGATCGACAGCGCCAGGGTGGCCTCGTCCAGCGCGGCACCCAGGCGCTCGGGCTCGGCGGTGTGGCGGGACAGGGCGAACGTGAGCGCCAGACCGGGGACCGTCTGCGCCGTTGCCGATAGGACACGCTTGGCGAGCGTGAGTGCACGCTCCTCGACGTCGTCGCGCGCGAGATCGGCCACGTCGGGAGGCGGCGGGATGAGCGCCAGCAGGCGCCCGTCGCGCCAGTCGACCAGCGCCCGGGGCACGTGCATCTCGATGCTGACGCGCGCCTGCTGCAGGACCCTCCGCGCCAGGCGCTGATCGCTGATCAGGCGCCCGTCGGTGTGGGGATCCTGCAGGCTGCCCAGCAGGGCGACGGCACCGCGGGAGAGGTCGGCGCCCAGATGGCGCGCGCGGCGGACCAGCGACTCGCGGCTGACGACCTCGCCGGCCGCCAGTTCCTCGACCAGATCCCCCCGGAGACGGGCCTCGGTCTCGGTGCGCACCACCTCCCGGGCCCGCTCGAGGGCGCACGCCTCGGCGAGCTCGGCGATCACGGACTCCTGGGCGGCGGTGGGCTCGCCGGGGAGCCACACGACGATGACCCCGGTCGCCCCCGCCGGACCCGAGGTGAGGACGCGCAGGAGGCCGGGCATGTCGTGCTCCATGAAGAGGCCGAGGAACGACGCCGGCCCGTGCCCGTGCGCGGCGGACACCGCGGTGGCGAGCAACTCCAGGTCGTCCTCGGACAGCGCCGCGGCCGCCAGGCTGTCGAGGTACTCGTCCAGGATGGCCACGGGCGCGGCGATCATCTCCGAGGCCACCTCGGCCAGCCCCTGGAACCCACGGCCGGCGACCAGGGGGGCGCGCAACGCGTCGCGGGCGGCGTCGCGGCCGGAGCCCCCCTCGACCAGGCCGACGACCTGGGAGAGCACCGCCCCCCAGGGCGCGCCCGGGGGCAGCACGATCACCGGGAGGTCTCCGAGGGCGGCCGGATCATCCGGCGCCCGGCGGCAGACCACCGCCGCCGCGTCGCCGAGGTCGGCCGCGGCCAGCGCGCCGGCGTCGGGGACGATCAGCAGGGCGCCGGCCTCGGGCTCCGCCCCGGGATCTGCCGGGGCGACCACGGTCACCGGAGAGACCAGGCGCGCGGTCTCGCCCAGCACGCTGGCGCCGGCCAGCGCAGGTGCCAAGAGGACGTCGGCGACGGTGCTGACCGGGCGGCGGGCCGTGTGGGTGCTCACCATTCCGAGCATGGGGCTCGCGGGATCAGGTTGCAAGGCCGGCCGGACCACCCCGGTACCGATTTGGCCACTCGGACAAAGAGCCACCCCGCCGTTTGGACGCATCCACAAGGAAGCGCCGTACCGGGCGGCCGTATCATGCGCAGCGCCCCGAGCAACCCAAGGAGGGCCCTCCGCGCCATGCCCAGACTGCGCCAGAGTACCGTCGAAGCCGCCCAATGGAGCCCGAACGGCTCCATCTCGGTCGGCGACCTGACCGCCCCCGGCGCCTCCGGGCTGTTCGGGGCCAACGTCTTCGGCCCGGTGGCCCAGCGCCAGCGCCTGCCCAAGGACGTCTTCCGCCGCCTCCAGGCGACCATCGAGACCGGCGCCCCGCTGGACCCGGCCCTGGCCGACGCCGTGGCGTCCGCCATGAAGGACTGGGCCCTCGAGAAGGGCGCCACGCACTACGCCCACTGGTTCCAGCCGCTCACAGGCCTCACCGCCGAGAAGCACGACTCGTTCTACTCCCCCGTGGGTGACGGCACCTCGCTGGCCGACTTCTCGGGCAAGGAACTGGTGAAGGGCGAGCCCGACGCCTCATCGTTCCCCAGCGGTGGCATCCGCGTCACGTTCGAGGCCCGCGGCTACACGGCCTGGGACCCCACCAGCCCGGCGTTCATCCTCGAGAACCCGAACGGCGCCTTCCTGTGCATCCCCACGGCGTTCGCCTCGTGGACCGGCGAGGCCCTCGACGCGAAGATCCCGCTGCTGCGCTCGATGGAGGCCCTGAACAAGTCGGCCTCCCGCGCGCTCGAGCTGTTCGGGAACCCCTCCGAGCGCGTCTTCACCACGATGGGGCCGGAGCAGGAGTACTTCCTGATCGACAAGCGCTTCTACTACGAGCGCCCCGACCTGGTGAACACCGGCCGCACGCTCTTCGGCGCCAAGCCGCCGAAGGGCCACGAGCTGGATGACCACTACTTCGGGACCATCCCGGAGCGTGTGCTGGCCTACATGCTCGAGTGCGAGCGGGAGCTGTTCAAGCTGGGCGTGCCGATCAAGACCCGCCACAACGAGGTGGCGCCCGGTCAGTACGAGATGGCGCCGATCTTCGAGAACTCGAACGTGGGCACCGATCACCAGCAGCTGACCATGCAGATCCTCCAGACCGTCGCCAAGCGCTACGACCTGGTGTGCCTGCTGCACGAGAAGCCGTTCGCCGGCGTCAACGGGTCGGGTAAGCACAACAACTGGTCGATGTCGACCAACGAGGGGGAGAACCTCCTCAACCCGGGGGCCACCCCGCACGACAACCTGCAGTTCCTGTTCTTCGCCAGCGCCGTCATCGCGGCGGTCGACACGCACGCCGGCCTGCTGCGCGCCACCGTCGCCAGCGCCGGCCAGGACCACCGTCTGGGCGCCAACGAGGCGCCCCCGGCCATCATCTCGATCTTCCTCGGCGAGGAGCTCGAGGGCGTGTTCGAGGCGATCGCCGACGGCAAGGCGGGCGTGAGCGCACAGGGCGAGCTCATGGGCTTCGGTTCGCCGGTGCTCCCGGAGCTGCCGCGCGACAACGGTGACCGCAACCGCACCAGCCCGTTCGCCTTCACCGGCAACAAGTTCGAGTTCCGGGCGCTGGGGTCCAACCAGTCCACCAGCCTGCCCAACACCGTGCTCAACACCATCGTGGCCGAGGCGATCGACGACCTGCTCGACCGCATCGAGGCCGGCATGCAGGGCGGCAAGACCTTCGAGGAGGCGCTGCCGGCGGTCCTGGGCGAGTCGTACCGCGACCACCGGCGCGTCGTCTTCGGCGGCGACGGCTACTCGGACGAGTGGCACGCCGAGGCCGAGAAGCGCGGCCTGTTCAACCTGCGGACGACCCCCGACGCCCTCGGGCAGATGGTGGAGGGTGCCACGGTCGCCACCCTCGGCAACTACGGCGTCCTGGACGACCGCGAGATGCACGCCCGCTACGAGATCGCCCTCGAGCAGTACGTGATCACGGTGAACACCGAGGCCGAGACGGCCGCGGACATCGCCGCGACCATGATCCTGCCGGCGGCGGTGCGCTACCTGGGCGAGCTCGACGACGCGGACCTGGACGACTACGCCGCCGAGGTGCGCGACCAGGTCAAGGCCTTCATCGCCGCCATCAAGGAGTTCCAGGCCGTCAACCTGGTGCACCCCGAGGACAGCATCGCGGTCGAGGCGATGTACATGCGCGACAAGGTGATCCCCGCCATGCAGAAGGTCCGCACCATCGCCGACGCGCTGGAGCGGATCGTGCCGGACAACCTCTGGCCGCTGCCGAAGTACTCGGAGATCCTCTTCATCAAGTAGGCGGCTGCCGCGACCCGCGGCACCGGATCGCAGGTCACGACGGCCCCGCCCTGTGCGGGGCCGTCGCCGTTGTGGGACCCTGTCGTCCGGCCCGCCCCGGCTCCCCGCGAAGGAGACTCAATGATCAGCGCCCCGGACGTCCTCGCCCTGGTGCAGCAGCGCGATGTGCGCTTCATCCGCCTCTGGTTCACCGACATCCTCGGGAACCTCAAGAGCTTCGCCATCGCGCAAGACGAGCTCAACAACGCGCTCGCCAACGGCATGGGCTTCGACGGATCGAGCATCGCCGGCTTCAGCGCGGTGCAGGAGGCCGACATGGTCGCCGTCCCGGACGCCAACACCTTCGCGGTGCTGCCCTACCGGCCGGCCGAGAGCGCGGTGGCGCGCATGTTCTGCGACATCCGTCTGCCGGACGGCGCGCCGTACGAGGGCGACCCGCGCCACGTGCTGCGCCGGGCGCTGAACCGCGCCGAGGACATGGGCTTCGACCACTTCTACGTCGGCCCCGAGCTGGAGTACTTCTACTTCCGCGACGCCGAGGGCACCGAGGTGCTCGACAACGGCGGCTACTTCGACCTCACGACCCTGGACGCGGCCAGCGACCTGCGCCGCGACACGGTGATGGCGCTGGAGGCGATCGGCATCGACATCGCCTACTCGCACCACGAGGGCAGCCCGTCCCAGCACGAGATCGACATGCGGTACGGCGATGCGCTGCAGATGGCCGACAACGTGATGACCTACCGGACCATCGTGAAGGAGGTGGCCCACGCCCACGGGTGCTACGCCACCTTCATGCCGAAGCCCCTCTCGGGCGTCAACGGCAGCGGCATGCACACCCACATGAGCCTCTTCCGCGGCGACCAGAACGCCTTCCACTCCACGGACGACCCGCTGGCGCTGTCCGCGACCGGCCGCGCCTTCATCGCCGGCGTCCTGCGCCACGCCCGCGAGCTGAGCTGCGTCTTCGCACAGTGGGTGAACTCGTACCGGCGCCTGGTGCCCGGCTTCGAGGCCCCCGTGTACGTGGGCTGGAGCCGGCGCAACCGCTCGGCCATCGCCCGCGTCCCGGGCCACCACCCCGGCCGCGCGGAGGCCGCGCGGGTGGAGCTGCGCTCGCCCGACCCGGCCTGCAACCCGTACCTGACCTTCGCGGCGCTGCTGCAGGCCGGCCTGGAGGGCATCGAGAAGGGCTACGAGCTGCCCGAGGAGATGCAGCAGAACCTCTACGAGCTGACCCCGGACGAGCGCCGGCGCACGGGCATCGAGTCGCTCCCCGAGAACCTCGGCGACGCCATCGAGCTGGGCGCGGGCTCGGAGCTGCTGCTGACCTGCCTGGGCGAGCACATCCACTCGCGCCTGGTCGACCTCAAGCGGGCCGAGTGGGACGAGTACCGCGGCCAGGTGAGCACCTGGGAGCTGGAGCGCTACCTGTCGCGTCTGTAGGCCGGTGGGCGGCGCGGCGGCCGACCCGCCGCGCCGCGCCACGAGGCGCGGCGGACCTCTTCCGTTCGTGCCATCAGCCGGCGCTCCAACACGCCCCGGCCCGCGCCCGCAGCCCCCCTGCGCGATCGTGATCGCCCTCGGCGGCGAACCACGCCGCGCACTCGGCGGCCAGCAGGGGACGCCACCAGGCGACGGCCGCCTCGACCGATTCCCGGCGGGCCGGCGCGTAGCCGTCGAGCAGCGCCCGGAGCGTCGCCGGGTCGAGGTCGTCCATGGCGGCCAGGTAGGCCAGGTCCTCGGCCGGGTCGCCGGGGCGCGCGAACTCCCAGTCCACCAGCGCCGGCCGTGCGCCCTCCCAGACGACGTTGCCGCTCCACAGGTCGCCGTGCAGCCAGGTGAAGCCCTCGTCCCCGAGGGGCGCCGGGGGCGCAGCCCGGCCCGCCGCCCGCCGGGCCCGGTAGGCCCCGAGGTCGGCCTCCGGCCGGTCCCAGCCGTCGTAGGTGCCCGCCGGGGCGGGCCCGGCGCCGTGCAGACGGGCAAGCAGCGCGCCCAGAGCACGGGCCCGGTGAGCCCCCCACTCCGCTGCCGGGGCGGTGGCGCCCGCCAGCGCACCGGTCACCAGCACCCCGTCCCCCGCGGCCACCACCCGTGGCGCAACGCCCAGCGCGGCGACGCGCGACAGGGCCTCGGCCTCTCGCACCACCGCCGCCAGCGCCGCCAGCTTCACCACCACCCGGCCCGCCGGGCCGTCCAGCAGCCACACGCGCGAGCGCGAGCCCGCGGACAGGCGCCGCGCTCCGGAGGAGGAGCCGGGGGGCGGGTGCGGGTCAGGCCCCGCCGCCACCCCAGGTGGCCCTGCGGTTGCCGGTGAGCACGTCCGAGTCGGCGCGCAGGCGCGGCCACACCTTCTCCTCGTCGACGCCGGCCTTCTGGCAGATCTCCGAGAGGCGCAGCACCATGCGGGGGTCCTCCAGGCGCAGGCCCACGACCACCCCGTCCCCCTTCACCACCGTGACGCCGTCCTCGATCTTCTCGGACCCCATGTCTGCGAAGGGCTGGACGCTGGCAAGGCTGAAGTAGATGGCCGGCATCGGTGGGTCACTCCTGATCGAGTACGGGTACGAGGGCGGATTCAAGCGATGAGCGACGGATTCTGCCCGTCACGCGCCCCACTTGGTCACCGTGGCGGAAGATGAGCAGGGTGGGCACGCCCAGGATGTCGTAGCGGCCGGCGGTGCGCGGGTTGGCGTCGATGTCCAGGGACACGGTCAGCAGGCGGCCGGCATGGCGCGCCGCGGCGTCGGCCACCAGCCCGTGGACGGCCTCGCACGGGCGGCACCAGGGCGCGTGGGCGTCGACCAGAACCGGCGGGCCGGCGCCCAGCACCACCTCGTCCCAGTCGCCGTCGGTGACGGCGCGGACGCTCATGCGCGGATCGACACCTTCATGCCGTGGGTGACGATCTCGTACAGCTCCTCCACCTCCGGGATGTGCATGCGCAGGCACCCGTGGCTGGCGGCCGTGCCGATGGAGCCGTCGTCGTAGGTGCCGTGGATGCCGATGGCCGGCGCCGAGGTGCCGATCCAGCGCGTGCCGAGCGGGTTCCCCGGCCCCGGCGCGATGGGCCCGAGGCCCTCGGCCCACGGCGAGTCGGGGGGGAACCAGGTGGGGTCGACCTGCTTGTCGATGATCTCGTAGTCGCCGGTCGGGGTGGGGTGGCTCGGGGTGCCGATGGCGACGCGATAGGTCTTGACGACCTTGCCGTCGCGGATCAGCCGCAGCTTGCGCTGCTCCAGGCTGATGACGATGCGGCCGACCAGCGCCCGGCGCATGCGGGTGTCGACCCGGCCGGTGATGGGCAGGTCGCGGCTCTTCTGGTAGCGCTTGACCGCACGGAGGGTGCGCGTGTCGAACGCGCCCGTGGCCTTCGCCTTCTTCGGATAGACGCCGGCGCCGCGCAGGATCTCCTGCAGTTGCACCACATCGCCGCCGCGCGCTCCGCGCACAAGGTCGGTCTCGCCGAACTGGTCGGTGGTGTCGACCACCATGGTGCTCCTGGCGACGCCGCGGTTGCCCGCGGCGTCGGCGGCGATGACCGTCACGACGTTGCGTCCCTGAGGCAGCGTGCCCACGGCGAACGTGAAGCTACGGCCGTCCAGGGTGAGGGGCGAGCCCTCCCCGTCCCCGGCGTCGGACACGACGGTCTCCGTGAAGGCCCCGTCGTCGAGGCTCTCCTCGGCGGTTGCTGCCGATCGCCCGTCGGCCCGCGCGACCACCGAGCCGTTGACCCGCACCACGTAGGTGAGCGCGCGCGGGTTGTCGCCCACCACGGCCCCGTATATCAGGGGCTGATCGGTCTCGGTGAGAGGCTCGTCGCCGGCGGGCGCGCTGACGCGGAGGGTCGGCGGCGCGGTGTCGACGCGGTGGCGCCGGCGGCGCTCGGTGGTGTTGCCGGCCCGGTCGGCGGCGGTGACCG
The DNA here is from genome assembly GCA_040219555.1 of Miltoncostaeaceae bacterium. GTDB lineage: Bacteria > Actinomycetota > Thermoleophilia > Miltoncostaeales > Miltoncostaeaceae > JAVJSF01. The sequence continues at coordinate 527,440 of JAVJSF010000009.1, read as the reverse complement.
CCGTGGCGCTGACGCCCTCGGGCAGGCTGGCCACGAGGGTCCAGCCCCCCCTGGGGCCGGCGGTGGTGGACACGTCGCCGCCGGTGGAGGCGACGGTCACCGCCGCACCCGGCTCGCTGGTGCCGCGGAAGCGGACCTGCGCCTGGGACGAGGTGGTGTTCGGCACCGGCGCGCTCACCGTGAGCGGCGGGGCGACGGTGTCGACCTCGAAGTCCCAGTCGGCGGTGACCGTGCGGGCGAACAGGTTGTCGGTGGAGAATCGCACCGCCACCTGGTGGGTGCCGTCGTCGAGCCCCGCGACCGGCACCTCCACCATTGCGCCGGCGACGCGGACGCGGCCGGTGACATCGCGACCGTCCAGCGTGACGGACAGGTCCGAGAGGCGGTCCTCGCCGTCGACGGCGAACGAGACGGTGGCGCGCGGGGCATCGAGCGCGGCTCCCGGCTGCGGACCCATGGCGCTCACGGACGGGCGCTCGGCGAACTGGAAGATCAGGAGGGTCGCCGCGGCGACCAGAGCGGCGGCGACCAGGATGAGCGTCAGCAGCCCGCCCCGTCGCGATCCCAGTGCCTGCACGCGCTCTCCCACCCCGTCGTCAGCGGACGTGGAGAACGTAGCAAGGAGGTACGGTCGTCGACCCCCCACGACGGCCTGTCACCGGGGCTCTCGCAACACTCCGCTCGCCATCCGGGGTCCCGTGCAACGCCATAAGGGACATATGTCATCGCTCAGTGCGGAATCAGGCCCATTGCCCTGCGTCCGGCATCGCGGCCAGATGACGCAGCGCGAGGACCACCTCCTCGGGCCCGCGGACGCGGTGGTCGGCCTGCTCCGAGACCTCGCCCGGCACCTCCGCGCTCTCCACGGCGACGGCGACGGCGACCTCCAGTACCCCCTCCGCGCGCAACTCGCCCAGGGCCCGCCAGCCGTCGACGTCGGTCCAGTCGTCGCCGAAGTACACCGCCCGGCGTGCCCCGCTGCGAGCCAGGAGGGCGCGCACCGCGGTCCCCTTGTCGATGCGCACACCGGGCCGGACCTCCATCACCTCGCGGCCCGGGCGGGGCGTGAGACCCGCGGCGCGCGCGTCATCGGCGAGTCCGGCCAGGAGGGCGGCGGCCGCCCCGGGGTCGGCCGCGCCGCGGGCGTGGTAGCTGAGGGTGGCGCCCTTCTCCTCCAGGCGCACGCCGACGTCCCCGACGCGCTCTGCCGGCCAGCGGCGGGCGAAGTCACGGATGGCCGGGAGGTGGCGCACCACGCCCGAGGCCAGCGCCGGCGAGCCGCCGGGGTGGCAGGTCTCCATCCCGTGGTTGCCGGCGTAGGCGTACCCCGGCAGGCCCACCAGATCCATGGCGTCGCCCACGGCGCGCCCCGAGACGAAGCCCACCAGGCGCATGCGCCCGCGCAGCGCGGTGAGGGCCTCGCGGGCGCCCGGCGCCAGGTCCGCATCCTCGGGGCGCGCGACGATGGGCGCGAGGGTACCGTCCACGTCGCAGAGTACGGCCGAGACCTCTGGCGCATCGCGCAACGGGTCGAGCGCGCGGAGGAGATCGGGGTGGAGCGTCACGTTGGACGAGCCTAGCAACGGGCCGGGGGCCGACCGCCGCAACCTGCTGCCGCTGGCGCTGGTCGGGCTGCTGGCCGGGCTCTTCTCGGCGCTGTTCGGCGTGGGCGGGGGCATCATCATGGTGCCCCTGCTGATCGTGCTGCTGGGCTACGACGCCAAGGTGGCCACGGCCACCTCGCTGGCGGCGGTCATCTTCACGGCGATCTGGGGTGGCGCGACCCACGGCCTGCTGGGCAACGTCGACTGGGCCAAGGCGGCGCTGGTGGGTCTGCCGGCGATGCTGGGGGTGAGCGTGGGGATCGCGGTGAAGGGCCGTGTCTCCTCGGCCGTCCTCACCTACGCGTTCGCCGGCGTGCTGGTGCTGGTCGCCGTCCGGATGGCCTGGCCGTGAGCGCGCTGGAGATCACCGAGGTGATCGCCCTCGGCGTCGTCGCCGGCGTGGTGGCCGGCATGTTCGGCGTGGGCGGGGGCATCATCTTCGTGCCCACCCTCACCCTGTTCCTGGGCCTGGGCCAGCTCGAGGCCGAGGCCACCTCGCTGCTGGCGATCATCCCGGTGGCCATCCTGGGCTCCTGGCGCCAGACGCGCACCGGAGAGGTGCGCTGGCCGGCGGCGATCACGATGGGCCTGGTGTCGATCCCCACCGCCATCGCCGGCGCGCTGCTGGCCGACGTGCTGCCCGAGCGGGCCCTGGAGCTGGGCTTCGCCGTCCTGCTGCTGGCCACCGCGGTGCAGCTGACCCTGAGGACGCGTAGGGCCGCTCAGGCGGGCTAGACGCGGCGGCGGCGGGCGTGGCGGCCCGTGAGCGCCGCCCTGCGGGTTATAAAGCTCCTGCGCGGCCGCCCGGCGGTCGCCGGCATCCACCCCCGTGCCCCGGGGGCCACATACCTCCCGACACAAGAAGGTGAGCCCCATGGCTGCCCCGAAATCCCTTGCCGTCGTACTGAGCGACGTGCACATCGGGAACGGCGCTCCGACGGCCTGGTACCAGCCCGCGGTACATGACCCGTACCTCGTGCGGGCGCTCGACTGGGCGATCGAGATCAAGGACTCGATCCGCGAGCTGATCCTCCTCGGCGACCTCGTAGACCTGTGGACCTACCCGCCCGGGGTGCGCCCGCCCTCGATGGCCGAGATCATCGCCGCCAACCCGGCCACGCTCGGCCCCGGTGGTGCGCTCGCCCGCACCGTCGCGGCGCTCCCCCCGGGCGCGGTGAAGTTGCTGCTGGGCAACCACGACGGCACCCTCGACCGCGCGGACATCGACCTGCTCTCGGCCTCCGTGGGACCGATCGAGCTGGTTGACGAGGTGCACACGGTGACGTCCGCGAGCGGAGCGCGGACGACGTTCACGCACGGTCACCTCTGGACGATGTTCAACGCCCCGGACGATCGCTCCCCCTGGGCGCCCCTCCCGGTCGGGCACTTCGTGACGCGAGCCTTCGCCTACCAGATGGCGAAGCTCCTGAAGCCCGGCCAGACCGTGGCCGACCTGGCCAACATGGGCGCGCCGAACGGCTTCGACCTGAGCCAGTTCCTCCACTCGCTCAGCCCGACGCTCGATCCGAGCGTCAGTTCCATGTTGCTCGACTACGTCGCCGGCGTCGCGGGTCTCCCCCACGACCTGCCGATCATCCTTCCCGACGGCAGCACCACCACGCTGGACGCGGCGAAGGCCGCCTACGCCGACCTGTTCACCGAATGGGTCGCGAAGGAGGGCGGCCCGCTGAACGCGGCGCGCGCGGCCTTCGCCGACCAGTGGGGCGACCACCTGGCGTGGTTCGCCCAGCGCCTGGCCATCCAGACCGGTAGCGACCTGGTGGTGATGGGCCACACGCACACGCCCATCACCGGCCTCGCCGGCTCGCCGGTGCACTATGTCAACAGCGGCTTCCAGTGCCCCTCGCGGCCCGACGTGCCGCCCAAGGAGTTCACCTTCACCGCGGTGGACCTCGAACACGCCTCGGCCGAGGTGTTCCAGGTGGCGAAGGGGGCGGACGGCCTCACGGTCGGCCCGTACCCGCGCCACGAGATCCCGGTGGTGCAGCCTCCGGCGCTGGACTACTCGTGTTATGTCCGGATCACCAACACCGGCCACGAGCCGATGACCCTGACCAGCGCGCCGACGCCGAAGCACGGCTACTGGGTGGTGCCGCCCGCTCCGTCGATCCCCGCCGGCGGGAGGGCGGACATGTGGCTGCAGGACCTGCCCGGACTCCAGGGGACCGAGGGCGGTGCCGTCTACTCGCGGGGTTCCGCGACCCTGGCGTTCTCGTTCAGCTGCCCGTTCCCCGACCCCTGGCCGTGGCCCAACACCGCATCCGGTGCCGGGGGGAACTTCGTCGCCAAGTCCGGCAGTGGCGACTGGCAGGGGCGCGGCAGGGTGCCCTCCTTCGGCTACCCCCTGCAGGTCCGCTTCAGCGCCTGATGCCCACCCACCGACAGGAGACCGACATGACCGACTGGAACCCGTCCACAGCCTTGGGCGGCGCGGTCTGGGCCGCCGGATTCGCCTACGACCCCGACCAGGACATCATCTACTCGCGCATGGACGCGCTGCAGCGGCGCTTCGGGTACGCGTACGCCTACGACAGGGCGGCGCTCGGCATGAGCGCCGTCATCGACTGCGAGCCGATCTTCTTCGACCACGCCGGCAAGCACTGGATGATCGAGCTCTGGAAGGGCCAGTACGGCCTGGAGACCGGATGTGAGATCGGCATCTACAACCGGCCGATCGAGGAGCACCCCGGCGGCCTGTACCCGCTGCTGGACACGGCGCTGGGGGCCCGGCCGGGCGACGACGACCCGGCGCACAACCTGTTCTTCGACTGCGCCGGCGACGACGAGCGCCTGGTGATGTCGGCGACCCTGCGCCGCGGGGACGAGGTCGTCCTCACGCGGGGCCCCGAGCGGCACTGGTGGCTGACCGGGTTCAGGTGGGGCGTGCTGTCGCGCCCCGAGGATCTGACCGTCGACATCACCATCGAGTTCCCGGACGCGCAGATGCAGGCCGCCTTCGAGGAAGGCCTGCACGCCAGGGGCTACAGGGATGTCACCTCGTTGGGCAACGCCACGTCGTTCGCGTTCGCGACCCCGTACGCCCCTCAGCCCCGGGCCGACACCCCGGAGCTGGTGGAGGCGGCCATGGCCGCGAACCGGCGCATCGTGGACGCCTACAACGCGCTCGGAGCCCCGAACAACGACCCGAACCAGGTCCAGGCGGACTTCCTGCTGGTCACCGGTCTCGGGATGCTGCGGATGGCCGACTTCCTGGGACGCATCATCTCGGCGCTGCTGGCCGACGTGACCAAGGTGGGCGCCTACGTGCTGGGCGCCGTGGCCGAGTTCTTCGTGGTCAGCGAGGAGCTGGCGGCGGAGTGGTTCGGCGGGGCCATGGCCGAGCTGGGGGCCTGGGTCGCGGCCACCGAGTCGGCACTGGGGATCGCCATGGACTACTCGTGCGTGGTCGAGATCGACAACCGGGCCGGCACCTCTGACCTGGTGCGAGAGTCGGCCTCGGCCTCCGAGGGACAGTACGCGGTGGATGCGCCGGCGTGGATCCCGAGGGGCCAGGTCGGCCGCTTCGTCATGCACGACACCAAGCTGTGGCCCACCGGCTCGGGCGGGGCGGTGAGCTACCGCTACTGCGACGAGGCGCTGGCCACGCACAGGGTGACCGTGGCCTACGACTGCCCCTACGGCTTCTGGACCCACAACAGCGCGTCGGTGAGCGACGGGCCGTTCCACCTGCAGGCGCGGGTCGCCGACGGCGCCTGGAAGCCCGCCCCGGAGAGCTCGGGGCACCCCCTGTACGTGCGCGTCGTGGCCGCGGGCTGACGCCGGACCGATCCGCCGGAGGGCTCGTTCGACCGGGCGAGTGGGTGATTCCACTCGTCCGGTCGGGGCAGGCGCTACGTCCACCGGCCGCCCCACGTCGTCGGTGGACCGTGCCGACGGCGCTCCCTCGCGGCGATCCCGACCGCCCCCAGAGCGCCGAGGGCGCCGCCGGCAAGCGTGAGCAGGATCGTGGATGCCGTGATGGGCGGGCGGGAGTCGGGCCAGAGGACGATCAACCGCGCCGCGATGGCGCAGCCCGAGAGGAATCCTGTGCCGGCGGCTGCGGCCAAGCGCCCCTCGGCGAGCCACCGGAACGCGGGGCGATCCTGGAGGGAGGTCCATGAGGCGATCAGTACGGCGAGAGCGGCTATGCCGAGGCGGCGAGGAGCGCGTAGCGAAGGGGTCCGCGGGGAACCGCGAGGATGGCCAAGGGAAGCGAGGGCACCAGCGCGACGGCATGCCATCGCAGCTCACTACGCCGCCGGTGCTCCGGAGCGGCCGGGTCGGCGGCCTCCTCCTCGCGCAGGCGCGCTCGGTAGTCCGGGTTGACGACGTGGCGCCTCAGCTCGTGCAGCCGTCCCCTGGCCGGTGGCCGAGGGTCGAAGTCCGCGACGCGCCCGGACCCCGCCGAACCAGTCAGGGACCGAGCAGGGCCAGCGGGACCACGCCGATGCCGTCGGGCCGGCGGTACGCGTGGCTCGAGGTGGCCGCCGCGTAGGCCGCCAGCCAGCGTCCCAGCGTCCGAGGTGCGCGGACGCGGTGGCCCACCTCGTCGAAGTCGCGCTCCATCAAGGAGGCGACGTACGTGTCGAGCTGACGTTCGCGGACGCGCAGCGGCAGGTCGCGCAGCGCGGGGAACCCGGAGCGCGCGATCTCGTCCGCGTAGTCGGCGAGGGTCAGTTCGCGCGAGCACCCTCGATGGCGACGGCGGCGAGGGCCGCCATCAGCTCGTCCAACTCGTCGTCGACGACGCGGCGACGGTAGATGCCGGGCTGGGTCACGTGTCTCGGCTACATCTGGACAGGTCGCAAGGCTACGCCTGGTCGCACCTTGCATCCCGTTCCAGGGCGGCTCCGAGCGGGGCGCGACAGATCGTCGGAGCTCACCACGACCATTGGTCGCCCTCCAAGGCTACGTCTGGTCAGGTGTTGCGCCGTGGTCGGTTGGGTCCCCCGCCCAGAACGACCGCGGCCCCCCGGCGCCGGCCGGCGCGCGGGGGCCCGTCAGACCGCGAGCGCTACGGGGCGATCAGTGACTCGGCCGCGGCCCCGCTGAGGTCGATCATCGGCGCCGCGAAGATGCCGAGCGCCACGATCGCCACCGCCAGGGTCACCGCCACGATGCCGGTCGGCCCGACCACGGCCAGCATGCGGCGCGGGGGCACGCCGGGGTCGCCGTTCAGCCAGGTCACCGTGACCACCCGCAGGTAGTACCCCAGGCTGACCACCGAGCCGAGCGCGCCGACCACCGCCAGCCACGCCATGTCCGACTCCACCGCGGAGCCGAAGAGCATGAACTTGCCCACGAAGCCCGACAGGGGCGGGAAGCCGGCCAGCGAGAGCATCGCCAGCGTCAACACCGCGCCCAGCACCGGCCGCGCGCGGCCGTAGCCGGTGAGGGAGGCGATGGTGTCGCCATCCTCCACCTCCCGCTCGCGGATGATGACCACGGCGAAGGCCGCCATCGTCATCACGCCGTAGGCCAGCAGGTAGTAGATGAGAGCCTCGGCACCCTGCAGGGTGCCGGTGGCGACCCCGATCAGCAGGTAACCGGCCTGGGCCACCGAGGAGTAGGCCAGCATCCGGGTCATGCTGGTCTGCACCAGCGCGGCCAGGTTGCCCACCACGATGCTCGCCACCGCCAGCACGGCCAGCAGGATGCCCCAGTCGGGCTGCATGTCCGGGATGAGGCCCGAGAACAGGCGCAGGAACGCCGCGAAGGCGGCGGCCTTGGTGGCCGTGGCCATGAAGGCGGTCACCGTGGTGGGCGCCCCCTGGTACACGTCCGGCGCCCACATGTGGAAGGGGGCGGCCGAGGCCTTGAAGGCCAGGCCGGCGCCGATGAGCACCATCGCCCCCAGGATCATGGGCTCGTCCACCAGCGAGGTGCCGGCCAGGGCGGGACCGATCTCGGCCAGGGCCGTGGAACCGGTGGCGCCGAACAGCAGGGCCAGCCCGTACAGGAGCACCGCCCCGCCCACCGCGCCGGCTATGAGGTACTTCAGGCCGCTCTCCAGCGAGCCCTCGCGCCAGACCGCCAGCGCGCAGAGCACGTACAGGGCCACCGAGAGGATCTCGATGCCCAGGAAGATGGAGATCAGGTCGCCGGCGCCGGCCACCAGCATCATCCCGGTGGTGGCGATGAGGATCAGCCCGGCGTACTCGCCGCGCCGGTCGACGGCCGCCGGTTCGCGGGAGGCCATCAGGATCGTGGCCCCGGCCAGCACCAGGAAGATGATGTTGAACATCATCGCGAAGCGGTCCGCGCGCAGGCCGCCGTTGAACGCCTCCACCCGGTCGCCCCACAGGATGACGCTCATCACGATGGCGGCCACGATGCCGGCCAGCGACAGGACGGCCGGGCCGTGGCGGCGCACCGGGCCCGGCTTGACCAGCCCGATGGTGGTGGCCAGCACGGCCGCGCCGGAGGTGATCAGGAGCGGGGTCGAGGCGTAGACATTGAGGGCGCTCACGGCTGCGGGACCTCCTCGACCGGCACCTCGGGCAACGGGTCACCGGGCAGCGGCAGCGCGGCCGGCGGTGGGTTCGGCGCGATGCGCACCCGGATCTGGTCGGCCGGGCGGTCGGCGGCCACCTGGGCCGGCGAGATGGAGCGCTCCAGCGAGTTGGTGGTGGCGCCCACGATGCCCCGCGGCCAGAGGGCGATCACAAGCATCGCTAGGACCAGCGGCGCCAGCATGAGGTAGTCGACGGCGCGCATCTCGGCGTCCTTGCCGCGCCCGCCGTGCGCCGGCCCGTTCATCGAGGACTGGTAGAGGCGCAGCATGTAGACGGCGGCGTAGATGATCCCCAGCGTCGCCAGCGCGGCCAGCCAGGGGTGGTGGCGGAAGACGCCCGTGAGCAGGAGGAACTCGCCGGCGAAGGAGTTCGAGCCCGGGATGGCCAGGGAGGCCATCGCCACGATCAGGAACACGGCCGCCAGACGGGGCGCGCCGAAGGCCAGGCCGCCGATGGAGTCCAGCCGGTCGGACGGCGCGGCGCGGTTGATGATGCCCACGACCATGAACGCCGCGGCCACCACGATGCCGTGGTTGACCATCTGCAGCATCGCGCCCTGGGACGCCTGGAGGTCGAATGCCACGATGGCCATGGCGATGAAGCCCAGATGCGCGATGGACGAGTAGGCCACCAGCAGGCGCATGGTGGGCGCCCGCCATGCCAGCAGCGAGCCGTAGACGATCCCGGCCAGCGCCAGCAGGCCGATGGTGACGGCCATGATGTCGGCGCCCTCGGGGAACAGGGGCACGCCGACGCGCATGAAGCCGTACGCGCCGGCCTTGGACATCACCGCCGCCAGCAGCGCGGTCACCAGGATCGGCCCGGCGGCGTACACCCGCGGCAGCCACCCGTGGAACGGGAACAGCGGCAACTTGATGGCGAAGGCGATGGCGAAACCGAGGAACAGCCACACGCTCTGGGCGGTGGAGAACGGGATGCCCTCGAGGTCGCGGATCAGGAAGGTGAACTGCCCGGTGATGCTGCGGGCCGTGAAGGCCGTGCCCAGGATCGCCACCAGCATCAGCAGCGATCCGGCCATCGTGTAGACGACGAACCGCACCACGGCGGCGCGTCGGTCCTCGTTGCCCCAGACCCCGATCAGGAAGTAGAACGGGATCAGCATCGTCTCCCAGAAGACGTAGAACAGCACCAGGTCGCCGGCGGCGAACAGGCCCATCAGCCCGGCCTGGGCCAGCAGCAGCAGGGCCAGGTACGCCCGGCCGCACTCGGGCAGGCGCCAGCAGGCCACCGCGATGCCCAGCAGGAACAGGCCGGCGGTGAGGGCGATCATCCAGAGGCTGATGCCGTCGACCCCGACGTCCCACGACAGGCCGATGCTCTCGACCCAGTCCAGGTGATCGATGTGCTGCAGGCCGCCCTCGCCGCGGTCGAAGTCGACCACGACATAGGCGGTGAAGGCCGCCGTCAGGACGGCCGCGAGCAGCGCGTGGATGCGCGCCTGCACGAAGCCGCCGGACGGCACGAAGAGCATGGAGAGGGCCCCGAAGAGGGGGATCAGGACGATCGCGGAGACCCAGGGCATCAGGCGCGGCCCTCCGTTGAGCGGTGGACGCGGGCCATCAGCGCACCACCAGGATCGCGATGACGCCGAGGATCGCCACTCCGGCGACCATGGCGAGGGCGTAGGTGCGCACCAGGCCGGTCTGGGCCAGGCGCAGTCCGCGGCCGGCCAGGATCGCCGCGCGGGCGACCCCGGTGGGGATCCCCTGGGCCCCGCCGCGCTCGACGGTGGCCATCAGGCCGTCGCCCAGGTCGCGCCCGGGCTGCACGGCGGCGGCCTCGAACGCGTGGTCGAACCGGTACTGGTCGTGGAGCAGGCGCCGGTAGCCGGCCAGGGTGCCGGCCATACGCAGGCGCCGGCCGGGGTCGGCCACGTACATCCAGTGGGCGAACCAGATGGCGGCCAGCGCGAGGGCGGTGCCGCCGATCATCGAGATCAGGATCTGCGCGCCGCTGGGGTGCAGGTCGGGCGCGGCGGTGATGGCCGGCGCCAGCCAGTCCTCCAGGGGGTGCCACGCCTCGGGCACCTGCAGGAAGCCCGCCACGGCGGCCAGCGCCGCCAGCACGACCACCGGGATGGTCATCGCCGGGCCGGGGGCGTGCGGGTGCTCCACGTCGTAGCCGCCCTCGGGCTCGGGGCCGTGGAACACCCGGAAGAAGAGGCGGAACATGTAGAAGGCCGTCAGGCCCCCGGCCACCAGGCCGACGATGCCCAGCACCACGCCCAGATCGCCCGCGGCGAACGAGTAGGCGATGATCTCGTCCTTGCTGAAGAAGCCCGAGAAGGGCGGGATGGCGGCGATGGCCAGGCAGCCGACCGCCATCGTGAGGTAGGCCACCCGCAGGTGCTTCTTCAGGCCGCCCATGCGGTCGATGCTCTGCTGGTCCGCGAGGGCGTGGATGACGATGCCGGCGCCGAGGAACAGCAGCGCCTTGAAGAACGCGTGCGTCAGGAAATGGAACATGCCGGCGCTGTAGGCCCCGAGCCCCGCGGCCATGATCATGTAGCCGATCTGGCTGACCGTGGACCAGGCCAGGATGCGCTTGATGTCCTCCTGGACGAAGGCGATCGTCGCCGCCATCAGCAGCGTGAGGGCACCGACGATCGCCACGGCGTCCGATGCGTACGGGGCCAGCTCGTAGAGCACGTTGCTCCGGACGATCATGTAGACGCCGGCGGTCACCATGGTGGCCGCGTGGATGAGGGCCGAGACCGGGGTGGGGCCCTCCATGGCGTCGGGCAGCCAGGTGTGCAGCGGGATCTGAGCGCTCTTGGCGGCGGCGCCCACGAACAGGAGGATCGCCACCATCTCCGACACGCCGGTGCCCATGCCCATCTCCCCCGGCGCCGCGGCGAAGACCTCGCCGTAGTCCAGCGTGCCCAGCTCGCGCACCAGGATGAAGGCCGCCAGCACCATCCCGACGTCACCGATCACGTTGATCACGAACGCCTTCTTGGAGGCCGCCACCGCCGAGGGCTTGTCGTAGTAGAAGCCGATCAGCAGGTACGAGGCCAGGCCCACCAGCCCCCATCCGACGATGAGGAAGAAGAAGTTGGCCGCCATCACCAGCAGCAGCATCGAGAACAGGAAGAACCCGAGCTCGGCGAAGAAGCGCCGGTAGTCGCGGTCGTGGTCCATGTACTCGGTCGAGTACCAGACGATCAGCGAGCCGACGCCCGTGACCACCAGCATCATGAGCACCGAGAGCGGGTCGATCTGGAGGGCCAGGTCGATGCTCAGGGTGTCCGAGCGGACCCAGTTCCACAGGGTGCTGACCTCGGTGCGGTCGCCGGCGTCGCGGCCCAGCAGCACGGCGAAGATGACCGCGCTCAGCACGAAGCCGATCGCGGGCAGCCCGAGGCCCACCGCGCGGGTGTACGCCTTGGGCGGCTCGCCCGGCCACAGGGACAGGGCCAGGCACGACAGCAGTGGGAGGGCCAGGACGAGCCAGGCCAGAACCTCGATCATCTCTGCCTCAGCCCTTCAGCACGGTCATGCGGTCGACATCCAGCGCGCGGCGCTGCTTGAACGTGGCCACCACCAGCCCCAGGCCGATCACGACCTCGGCCGCGGCCACGACCATCACCACCAGGGCGAAGATGTGGCCGTCGGTGACGTTCCAGTGGCGCGAGAAGCCCACCAGCGCCACGTTGGCCGAGTTCAGCATCAGCTCGACGGCCAGCAGCAGCAGCAACGGGTTGCGGCGGATCAGGACGCCCAGCAGCCCCATCAGGAACAGGGCGCCGGAGACGGCCAGGTACAGGCCGAGCGGAACGCCCTCCATGGTCTCCATCATCGGCCGCCCTCCGCGCGAACGCCGCGCTTGGCCAGCAGCACCGCGCCCACGGCGGCCACGACGAGCGCGAGCGATGTGGCCTCGAAGGGCACGATGTAGTCGTCCAGGAACGAGCGGCCGATGGCCTCGGGGCTACCGATGTCGTCCGGGCGGGTGGGCTGGTCCCAGAGGCCGGTGAGGTTGGAGGTGGCCAGCAGCACGGCGCCCTGGCCGGCCAGGCCCACCAGCGCCACCCAGCCCACCACCTCGTAGCGCGCCAGCGGGTTGTCCAGCTCGGGCAGAGGCCGCTCGCCCAGGTAGGCGATGACGAACAGGAACAGCACCACGATGGCGCCGGCGTAGACGATCACCTGGATGGCGGCCACGAACGGGGCCGACAGCCCCAGGAACAGCAGCGCCACGGCCAGCAGGCAGCCGATCAGGGAGACCGTCGCCTGGAACGGCTTCTTGAGGGTGATGACCAGAGCGCCGAACATCAGCGCGGCACCCGAGGCCAGCCCGAAGAGGATCTGCTCACCCACGACGGGCCACCTTACGGCACCTCATTCCGCACGGGCACCGGCTTGGGGTGCGGCGCCATGAGGAATTCCTTGGTGTAGATCATGTCCGACCGGTGGCGCTCGGACATCTCGTACTCGTTCTCGAGCGTGATGGCGTCGAACGGGCAGGCCAGCTCGCAGTAGCCGCAGAAGATGCAGCGCGCCATGTTGATCTCGTAGATGCGGGCGTAGCGCTCGCCGGAGGACACCCGGTTCTCGGCGGTGTTCTCCTCGGCCACCACCCGGATGCAGTCGGCCGGGCAGGCCGCGGCGCACAGCGAGCAGCCGACGCACTTCTCGAGGCCGTTGTCGTGGGACCAGAGCCGGTGGCGACCGCGGAAGCGCGGGAACACCGGGGTCTTCTTCTCGGGGTAGCCGATCGTGTCCGGCTTGCGAAGGAGCTGCCGGAACGTGATGGCGAAACCCTTGAGCGAGATGGGGGCGGCCATCAGGCCTCCGTCCGGGTCGCGGGGGTGGTGAGCGGGGTGCCGGGCATCAGTTGGTGAACCAGATGCCGACGATGATCGCGGTGACCACGAAGTTCAGCGTGGCCAGCGGCAACATGATCTTCCAGCCCAGCTGCATCAGGCGGTCGTAGCGCAGCCGCGGGAGCGTGGCGCGCAGCCAGATGTAGAAGAACAGCATGAGCAGGATCTTCAGGAACAGCCACACGAAGCCCGGCAGGAACGGACCCGAGAAGCCGCCCAGGAACAGCGTGGCCGTGAACGCCGACAGCACGATCATGTTGGCGTACTCGGCCGCCGGGTAGAGCGCGTAGCCCATGCCGCCGTACTCGGTCTGGTAACCGGCCACCAGTTCGGACTCGGCCTCGGGCAGGTCGAACGGGGCCCGGTTGACCTCGGCCACGCCGGCGATCAGGAACACCAGGAAGCCCAGCGGCTGCAGGACGATGTACCAGACCGTGTCGGCCTGAGCGCTCACGATCTCCAGCAGGTTGAGGCTGCCGGCCATCATGATGACGCCGATGACCGAGAGGCCCATGGCCACCTCGTAGGACACCAGTTGCGCGGCCGTACGCGCCGAGCCCAGCAGCGCGTACTTGTTGCCCGAGGCCCAGCCGCCGAGGATCAGGCCGTAGAAGCCGAGGCCCGAGAGGGCGAACAGGTACAGGACGTCGATGTCCAGGCTGGCGCCGTAGAGGGCCACCTCGTGGCCGAAGATCTCCACCGTCTCGCCGTAGGGGATCACGGCCAGCCCGCCGACGGCGGCGAACATCGTGATCATCGGGGCCACGCGGTAGAGGATCTTGTTGGCACCGTCCGGCGCGAAGTCCTCCTTGAAGGCCAGCTTCATCACGTCGGCCAGCGGCTGCAGGTAGCCGCCGGGGCCCACGCGGTTGGGACCCACCCGCGCCTGGAAGCGGCCGATCAGCTTGCGCTCCCACAGGGTCATGTAGGCGAAGCCGGTGATCACGATGAACACCAGGAGGGCGGCCTTGACGACCGTGATCAGGATCGGTTCGTCCACGTCTGCCTCAGGCCGGGGTGATCTCGACGCGGACCGGGGTGCGGTCGGCGGGCAGCAGGCGCTCGACGCCGGCGTCCGGGACCCCGGTGGCCACCAGAGCGGCGCCCTGAGGCTGGTCCGGATCGATCACCAGCGGCAACTCGCACTCGCCGTGGGCGGTGCGCAGTCGCACGCGGGCGCCGGCCGGCAGGCCGTGGCGCGCCGCCTCGTCGGGGTGCAGGGTGATGTCGGCTCCGGTGCGCGCCTCGGCCAGGGCCTGCGAGCGGTGGCTGGCGCGCTCGCCGAAGATGCGCGTGACCGTCACCAGGGGGAGCCCGTCGCCGCTGAAGCCGACGGGGTCGGGCACGTGGCCGTTGCCGGCGACGGGGGTCTGGGGCAGCGGGCGCCCGAGGGTGCCGAGGTCGTCGTGGGTGAGCGCCCCCAGCGCCGCGTGCGCGGCCGAGGCGGCCGCGAAGGCCGTGGCGGCGGTGCGGTAGGGGGGCGGCGTGCCCAGGCGGTGGCCGAGGGCGATCAGCAACTCCCAGCCGGGGGCGGCGCCCTCGGGCGGGGTGGCGCCGGCGCGCAGACGCTGGGCGCGGCCGTTCATGGCCACCATCACGCCCTCGGTCTCGCGGTGCGTGGCGGCGGGGAGCACCACCGTGGCCCGCTCGGTGACCTGGTCGTCGTGGGTGGCCACGGCCACGATGTGGCGAACGCGGCCGAGGGCCCAGCCCCACTCGGCGGCGCCGGGGGCGGCCGTGGGGTCGGCGTGGACCGTCAGCAGGCAGTCGATCTCGCCGGCGGCGATCTGCTCGCGCAGGCCGGTGGACGGGATGCCGAGCGCCCTCAGGCCGGCGGCGTTGGCGCCGTGGCCCATCTCGAGCGAGATGGCCTCGCGCTCGCGCCCGATGCGCGCCAGCACCGCGGCGGCGTCGGGCTCCTGGGCCAGATCGGCCTCGTCCCAGCAGATGGCCAGGCTCCCCTCGCCCACGTCGCCCAGGCCCTCAAGCGCGGCGCGCAGGGCGCCCGGCTGGGAGCGGTGGGACTCGCCCAGCGACTCGAGGGCGTGCGGGCGGGGGCCCACGGTGATGACGTGCGCCCCGCGCCGGCGCGCCTTGCGCGCGCGCAGCTCCACGGCCGGCTGCTGGTTGGCGGGGTCGCCCCCCACGATCAGCAGGGTCTGGGCGTGGTCGAGGTCACCCAACTGGGCGGTGGGGAGCGCCCGCAGCGGCGCCAGGCCGGCGCCATCGATGGTCAGGGCCTGGACCGGCGCGCCTCCGAGCCCTGTGTGCGCCAGCTCGGTGGCGGCGAACGCCTCCTCCACGGTGGCGTCGGGGCCGATCAGCACGCCCACGCGGCCCGTGTTGGCCAGCACCAGGGCGGCCGCGTCCACGGCGGCGTCGAGATCGGGCTGCTGCACGCGCTCGCCCTCGCGGATGACCGGCGCCGTCAGGCGCGAGGGGGCGCGGTCGGCGTCGTACGACCAGCGGGCCCGGTCGCAGATCCAGCCCTCCTCGACCTCCCAGTTGGGGTCGGGGCGGCCGGTCACGCGCATGATGTGCCCCTCGCGAACCGTCAGCTCGACGTTGCAGCCCGCCGCGCAGCCGCCGCACACCGAGGGGGTGTTGTCGATGTCCCACGGCCGGCTGACGAAGCGGTACGGGATGCTGGTGAGCGCGCCCACCGGGCAGATGTCGATGATGTTGCCCGTGAAGCGCCCCTCGTAGGGCTCGCCCGTGAGGGTGGTGATCTCGCTCAGCGCCCCGCGCTCCTGCATGGTGAGGCAGCCGTCCTCGGCCACGTCCTGGCTGAAGCGCACGCAGCGGTAGCAGGCGATGCAGCGCTCGCGGTCGAGCGCCACGCGCGGGCTGAGGTCGAGCGGCTTGGGGAAGTGGCGCTTGGGCTCCACGAAGCGCGAGCGGCCCGGGCCGAAGCGGAAGGTGCGGTCCTGCAGGGGGCACTCGCCCCCCTTGTCGCACACCGGGCAGTCCAGCGGGTGGTTGGCCAGCAGCAGCTCCAGCACGCCGTCCTGGGCGTCCTTGGCCACCGGCGAGTTCGTCCGCACGACCATGTCCGGCTGCACGGGGGTGGAGCAGGCGGTCTGGAGGCCGCGCATGCCCTCCACCTCGACCAGGCACATGCGGCACGCGCCCACGGGCGGGCCCAGGCGCGGCTCGTAACAGAAGACCGGCACCTCCACGCCGTGCGCGTTGGCGGCGTCGACCAGCAGCGTGCCGGCCGGCACCGACACGCGGACGCCGTTCAGCTCGAACTCGACCTGGTCGCCGGCCGACAGGTCGACGGGTGCGTAGTCAGCCATGGACCGCAACCTCCATCATCGGCTCCGGGCGGGGCGAGCCGTTCTCGATCACCCGCACGAAATCGTCGCGGAACAGGGCGATGGCGCTGCGCACCGGCATCACCGCTCCGTCGGCCAGGGCGCAGAGGGTGCGGCCCGAGATGCGGCCGAACAGGCCCTCCAGCAGGTCCAGGTCCTCCATGCGCCCGTCCCCGTCCACCATGCGCTGCAGGATCTTCTCCAGCCACGAGGTGCCCTCGCGGCAGGGGCTGCACTTCCCGCACGACTCGTGGTTGTAGAAGTGAGCCAGCCGCAGGCAGGCGCGCACGATGCAGCCCGAGTCGTCCATCACGATGCAGCCGGCCGACCCGAGGAAGGTGCCCACGCCGTTCAGCGACTCGTAGTCCAGCGGCGTGTCGAGCGACTCGGCGCCGATCACCGGCACCGAGGAGCCCCCCACCCAGCAGGCCTTGAAGTCGTGGCCGGGCCGGAAGCCGCCGGCCATGTCATAGACCAGCTCGCGCAACGTGGTCTGGTGCAGCACGATCTCGTAGTTGCCCGGGCGCATCACGTGGCCCGAGACCGAGAAGATCTTGGTCCCGGGGCTCTTCTCGGCCCCGCCGATGCCGGCGTACCAGTCGGCACCGCGCTCCACGATGGGTGGGATGGCCGAGAGGGTCTCCACGTTGTTGATCAGCGTGGGCGACGCGTACAGGCCGGCCACCGCCGGGAACGGGGGCTTCAGGCGCGGCTGGCCGCGCTTGCCCTCGAGGCTCTCCAGCAGTGCGGTCTCCTCGCCGCAGATGTACGCGCCGGCACCGCGGTAGAGCGTGATGTCGAACGTGAACCCGGTGCCGAATATGTCGCGCCCCAGGAACCCGGCTTGGCGGGCGGCGCGCAGGGCGTCGTCCAGCACGAGGGCCTGGTGCTCGTACTCGCCGCGGATGTAGATGTAGCCGCGCTTGGCACCGATGGCATAACCCGCGATGGCGATCCCCTCCAGCAGCTGGAAGGGGTTGTCCTCCATGATCTCGCGGTCCTTGAAGGTGCCCGGCTCGCTCTCGTCGGCGTTGCAGACCACGTACGAGGGCAGCGCGGCGTCCTTGGGCAGGAAGCTGGCCTTGCGCCCGGCGGGGAAGCCGGCGCCGCCGCGCCCGCGCAGCCCCGAGCGCACCAGGGAGTAGGTGACCTCGTCGGGCTCCATGGTGGTGACCGCGGTGCGAAGGGCCTCGTAGCCGCCGGCGCGCCGGTAGTCGGACAGATCCCGCAGGTGGTCGCCCGCCTCGCGCTGGCGGTAGACAAGGTTCAGCTGGGGCATCGGCCTACCTCACGTAACGGGTCGGGACCGGGGCGTCACGCAGCTCGTCCAGCAGCTCGCCGGCCTGCTCCACGGTGAACGGGCCGCGGGTCTGGTCGGCGTCCACCTGGATGCAGGGGGCCGCGTCGCAGTACCCCAGGCACTGAGCCTCCTGGACCGTGATGACCCCGTCCTCGGAGGTGCCGCCGTGATGGCCGAGGCCCTCGCGGTGGCAGAGGTGCTCCATGACCTCGTCCGAGCCGCGGAGCATGCACGACAGCGTCACACACACCGAGACCACTCGGCGCCCCACGGGCTCCAGGTAGAGGCGGTCATAGAACGAGGCGACGCTTTCGACGTACGCCGGCGTGAGGTGGACGGCCTCGGCCACCGCCCGCAGGTCCTCGGTGGAGAGGTAGCCCTTCTCGGTCTGGGCGAACTTCAGCGCCGGCAGCACCAGCGAGCGCTCCTCGGCGAACTCGTGGCGCATCGGGTCGATGTGGGCGCGGATCTCGTCGGCGGTCACCTGTCGACCCCTCCCATCACGTTGTCGAGCGAGCCGATCATGGTCACCAGGTCCGCCAGGTACGCGCCCCGGGCCATCGGCCGCAGCGCCTGCAGGTTGACGAAGCTGGGGTCGCGCATGTGCACCCGGCGCGGCTTGGGCGTGCCGTCGGCCACGACGTAGCAGCCCAGCTCGCCGCGCGGGCTCTCGACCGCCACGTACGACTCACCCTCGGGGACCGTGAAGCCCTCGGTCACCAGCTTGAAGTGGTGGATGAGGGCCTCCATGGAGGTGGCCAGCTCCCCGCGCGGGGGCAGCACCACCTTGCGGTCGTCGGCGATGTGGCGCCCCTCGGGCAGGCCGTCGAGGGCCTGCTGGATGATGCGCGCCGACTCGCGCATCTCGCGCATCCGCACGGTGTAGCGGTCGTACGAGTCGCCGGCGGTGCCCAGCGGCACCTGGAAGTCGAAGTGCTCGTAGCCGCAGTACGGGTTGGCCCGGCGCAGGTCCAGGTCGACGCCGGCCGCCCGGAGCACCGGCCCCGTGACGCCCAGGTTCAGCAGCTCGTCGGCCGGCAGCACGCCCACCCCGCGGGTGCGGTCCACCCAGATCGGGTTGGTGGAGAGCATCCCCTCCCAGGTGTCGATGTGCCCGGGGAGCTCATCGATCCAGGTGCGCACGCGCTGCTCGAAGCCCTGGGGGATGTCGTCGGCGCAGCCACCCACCTGGAAGAAGCGGGTGTTCATGCGGTCGCCGGCGATCATCTCGCCCAGGTCGAGGGCCTTCTCGCGCTCGCGGTACGAGTAGAACATCATCGTCATCGCGCCCAGCTCGAGGCCGCTGGTGCCCAGCCACACCAGGTGGCTGGCGATGCGGTTGATCTCCATCATGATCACGCGGATGTACTGGGCGCGCTCGGGGACCTCGAGCCCCAGGAGGCGCTCCACGGCCATGGTGTAGGCGGCGGTGTTGAAGTACGAGGCCAGGTAGTCCATCCGCGTGACCAGCGTGATGGCCTGCCAGTAGGTCTTGTTCTCGCACTGCTTCTCGATGCCGGTGTGCAGATAGCCGATCACCGGGTGCAGGTCACGGATGACCTCGCCGTCCAGCTGGGTCACCAGGCGCAGCACGCCGTGGGTGGAGGGGTGCTGCGGGCCCAGGTTGATGATCATGGGCTGGCGCGAGCCCGGCGCGTGGTCGGCGCGGTCGGCGCTCTGGCGCGAGCGCTCGATGGCCTCCAGCGGGGTGAGGGCCTCGGCGCCCACGATGGCGCGCTCGGTCTCGGTGAGGGCCCGGCCCTCGCGGCGCGAGGCCTCGAGCGCGGTGCGGGTCTCCTCGTCGAAGGGCATGGCCCCGAGGTTCGCTTCACTCGGCATCGGTGAAGACCACCTCCTCCCCGCCCAGCGGGTAGTCGCGCCGCAGCGGGTGCCCCTCCCAGTCCAGCGGCATCAGGATGCGCGCCAGATCGGGGTGGCCGGCGAAGCGGACGCCGAACATGTCGTAGGTCTCGCGCTCGTGCCAGTCGGCGGTGCGCCAGACCGGGGTGACCGAGGGCACCTCGGGGTCCTCCGCGCCGGCCCACACGCGCAGCCGCACCCGGCGGCCGCTCTCGGGCGCGTACAGGTGGTAGGCCAGTCGGAAGCGGCCGGCGTCCGCGTGCTCCGGGAAGTCGGCGCAGGTCACGTCCGACAGCAGGGTGAACGACAGCGGCGCCCCCTGGATGAACCGGGCCACCGTCAGCAGGTGGTCGGCGGCGATCTCCACCGTGGTCTCACCCACGTGCTCGAGATCGGCGAGGACGGCTCCGGGACAGGCGGCCTCGATGGCCGCGGCGACCTCGCTCACCGCGACTCCGCGGCGAGGGCCTCACGGCGCAGGTCGGCGTTGCTCTTCTGGCCGCGGGCGCCCACCTTGCGGTGCAGCACCATGATCCCCTCCAGCAGCCCCTCGGGGCGCGGCGGGCAGCCGGGCACGTAGACGTCGACGGGCACCACCTTGTCGACGCCCTGCACCAGCGCGTAGTTGTTGAACACGCCGCCGGTGGAGGCGCACGCGCCCATGGAGATGACCCACTTCGGCTCGAGCATCTGGTCGTAGATCCGGCGCAGCACCGGGGCCATCTTCTGCGAGACGCGCCCGGACACGATCAGCAGGTCGGCCTGGCGCGGGCTGGCGCGGAAGTTCTCCATGCCGAAGCGCGCGATGTCGGTGCGCGGCATGGACACGTGCATCATCTCGATGGCGCAGCAGGCCAGGCCGAAGGTGGCCGGCCACATCGAGCCGGTCTGGGCCCAGGCGATGGCCTTGTCGATCGTGGTGGTGAGCAGGCCCTTCTCGAACTCGCGCTCCTCCACCTCACGCAGGTCGCGATCGATGGACTCGTCGGTGCGCGGCGCGCGCTCGATGGGACTGCCGGGCGGAGGGATCAGCGCCATTCGAGCGCCCCCTTCTTCCAGATGTAGGTCAGGGCCTCGACCACCGTGAACACGAACAGCAGGAGCACCACCAGGGCCAGGAGCCCGTCATCGCGCAGGACCACCGCGATCGGGTACAGGAACGCCAGCTCGATATCGAAGACGATGAAGAGCATCGCCGTCAGGTAGTAGTCGATCGAGAAGCGCTGGTTGACCGCCGTGCTGGGGAGGATGCCGCTCTCGTACGGGAGGTACTTGTTCGGGTTCGGCCGGCGCTTGGTGAGCGCCAGGCGGCCGATCGCGAACAGGCCACCGGCCACGGCGAGGCCCACGGCGAAGTACACGAGGATCGGAAGGTAGTCGGAGAGCTCCATGTGCCTCTCGGACGAGTCGGCAGGTCGGGGGTCCAACGGGAGGACCATCCCTCAGTACGCACGCTACCAACGCCTCGGTGCTCGCGCACCTATGTGACGAAGGGTGCAACCGGCTTGTGCTGACCTGCACAAGCCGCATGGGAATCGGCTTTGCGGGTCAGCCCTTCCGGCTGAGGAACCACAGCACCAAGGCCCCGCCGGCGGTGATGAAGACCAGTGGCCAGAACAGGAACAGGGCCACGGAGACGACCACCCGCAGGACGATCAGCCCCACGAAGATCGCCAGCAGCACCAGCGCGATGACGCCCAGCGTGGACATCGACTCCCCTCGGTCTCGGACGGACGACCACGAGGAGTGTAGCTTCGAGCCCATGGAGGACCGCCTCGCCTATTTCGCCCGCCTGGTGGCCGACGAGCCCACCGTGGCCCGCGCCCGCTTCGGATACGCCAACGAGTTGTTGCACGCCGGCCGCGACGCGGAGGCCGTGGAGCAGTTGCGCGCCTACCTCGACATGTCCGAGGACGAGGGCAATGCCTGGGGCCGGCTGGCGGAGGCGCTGGCGCGCCTGGGCGACGTGGACGGCGCGGCCGACGCGTACCTGGCCGGCATCGACCAAGCCCTGAAGCACGGCCACAGCGGAATGGCCGGCGACTTCCAGGCGGCTCTCGAAGCCCTGTAGGTGAGCGCCTACGCCTTCTCGCCCCGCGGGGCGGTGCGCATGTGGCAGCGCAACGCCACGGTCGGCCGCAAGACGATGATCACCACGCTGACCCCGCGCTTCCTCGAGGCCATCGCCTATCTGGCCATCATGGGCCTCGGGCTCGGCACGTACGTCAGCACCATCGAGGGCTACGAGTACGTGGAGTTCATCGCCCCGGGGGTGGCGGCCGCCACGGTGATGTTCGGGGCCATCATCGAGACCACCTACAACTCGTTCGTGCGCATCCACGTGCGGCGGGTGGTGGAGGCGGTGGTGACCACGCCGCTCTCGCTGGCCGACGTGATCGTGGGCGAGTACCTGTGGGCGGCCACCCGCGCGGTGGCCTACGGGTGCATCTTCCTGGTGGTGATGGCCGGCTTCGGCCTGGTGGACAGCCCGTGGGCGCTGCTTGCCCCGCCGGTGTTCGCCATCGGCGGGCTCACCTTCGCCGTGCTGGGCATGGCCTACACGGCCATCGTGTCCAACATCGAGCACTACAACATCTTCTTCACCGGCATCCTGACCCCGATGTTCCTGTTCGGAGGCGTGTTCTTCCCGTTCTCCGAGCTGCCCGGATGGGCCCAGGTGGTCGGATGGTGCCTGCCGCTATCGCACCTCACCACGGCGCTGCGCGACCTCACCCTGGGCGGCGCCGACTGGATGACCCTGGGGCACGTGGCGGTGCTGGCGGGCATCCTGGTTGCGCTGTTCCCCTTCCCCGCCCGGCGGATGCGCCGGACCCTGATGAGGTGAGGCACTGACCAGCAACGGGCCCTCGCTGACGGCGCGCCTGACCATCCTGGCGGTGGTGTTCGGGCTGATGGTGGCCGCCGTGACGCGCTGGGCGCTGGACCCGGACCGGCCGCCCGAGGGCGCCTTCCTGATCCTTATCGGCCTGGTGCTGATCGGTGCCGCCGCCGGCGCCCACCTGCTGGCCGTGCGCCACCCCGAGCGCCACGCGCTGGAGGGGTTGGCCTGGGTGCTGACCGTGGTGGTGGTCATCGGCGTGGGGATGGGCTCGCTGGCGGTGGCCGTGGCGCCCACCGAGGGCGAGGTGGTGCTGGGGGGCTGACCGGGGCGGGCGGTGCGCGACGGCGCGCTCGGCCGGCCGAGCGACCGGGCCCGGACGACGAGACGGTCACTTCGGGGATGCGAGGATGGGCGCCCCCGCCTTCTGGAGGACCGCCGATGAACCCCTCGTCCCCCCACGCCGTGGACGCCCTGGACGCCGCACCCCGCGACCCGGCGACGGTGAGCCCGGCCGGCGAGTCGCTGCGGCCCGCCATCGACGGCGTCCGCACCAAGCGCCTGGTGACCCACCTCGACCACCGCGGCCGCGTGATGGAGATCGTGAACGGCGACGGCGACTACTGGGACGAGCCGGTGGTGTTCACGTACCTGTTCACGGTGCGCGTGGGACAGGTGAAGGGCTGGGGCATCCACGAGACCAAGCGCGACCGCTACTGCATCGTCGCCGGCGAGATGCTGGTGGTGCTGTGGGACGGCCGGCGCGACTCGCCGACGTACGGCATGGAACAGACCGTGGTGCTGAGCCCCGAGGGCGAGCAGATGCTCACCATCCCCATCGGGGTGTGGCACATCGACATCAACGTGGGCACCGTCGAGTGCCGGGTGATCAACCACCCCACCAAGCCCTACGACTACGAGAACCCGGACCGGCGCCTGCTGCCGTGGGACACCGCCGAGATCCCGGTGGACCTGAGCCGCTACTACCCGATCCAGCACGCCGGCTGAGCACCCACCGGTGCCGGCTCCCGCCGATGTCAGCGCGGTGGTGGTGGCGCTGCGCCGCAGCGCCCGTCTGACCGCCTGCCTGGAGGCCCTGACCGCGACCTGCCCGGGCGTGGAGGTCCTGTGCGTGGTCGCCGAGGGCGAGCGCGCGCCGGATGACCACCCCGGCGTGCGGTTCCTGCACCCCGGGATGAACCTGGGCTGGGCCGGGGGGGTCCACCACGCGCGCCGGCGCATCGGCCGGCCGCTGATGTGGCTGATCCAGGACGACATGACCGTGCTGCCGGGCTGCCTGGAGGCCCTGCTGGCGCGACTGGCGCAGCGACCGGAACTGGTGGCCGTCCGCCCCGTGGTGGTGGATCGGGACGGCGTGGTGCCGCTTGGCCAGTGCGGGATGGCCGTCGACGGCGACGGGGCCCCGCACAGCCCCGTGCCGCCGGTGCCCACGCCGCCCGCCGACCTGGTGCTGCCCGACCGGCCGGACTACCTGCCCAGCAGCGGCCTGCTGATCCGGCTGGAGGCCTGGGACGCCGTGGGCGGCATGAACCCGTGGCTGTACCCGGTGGGCCTGGCCGACGTGGACCTGGGGCAGGCCCTGAGGGCGCGGGGCGCAGACTTCGCGCTGGTGCACGAAGCCCGGGTGCGCCACCCCGCGCACCGCTCGACGCCGTCGGTGCTGGGCGGATTCTGCGTCGCGCGCAACGCGATGATCCTGCGCGCCGCGTGGTTCCCCCACGCGCTCCCGCCGGCCGGGGAGCGCCGGGGGCTGATCTCGGACCAGGTGCTGGATGCGGCCGTCGCGCGGCGGCGCTCGGCCGAGCCCCTGGACGACGAGGACCTGCGCACCATCGCCGGCGCGGCGGCGGCCGACGCGCTGGTGCGCCTATCGGGCCACGCGGAGCGGGAGTTGGCCGGCCTGCGCGACGCCTACGAGGCCACGCGGGATGCGCGCGACTGGTGGCGCGAGCAGCACGCGGCCGCCGACCGGGCCTGGCGCGAGGCATCGGGTCGGGGTGAGTCCACCCAGGGCTCCTGAGCGGCCACGGTGTCCGCGGCCGTCACGACGTCCGGGCGACCCCCGTGGCCTCGGCGGCCGCGCGGACGGCGGCGGCCACGTTCGGCACCAGGGCGTCGTTGAAGAACGAGGGCACCACGTTGAGCTCGGAGAGCCCGCCGGCCTCCTCCATCGCGGTGGCGGCGATGGCCGACGCGGCCGCGAGGGTCATCTCGTCGTTGATGGTGGTGGCGCGGCAGTCGAGCGCCCCGCGCCAGATGCCCGGCGAGGCCAGGCTGGAGTTGATCTGATTCGGCACGTCGGGGCGGCCGGTGGCGTAGACGCGGGCGCCGGCGGCCTGGTCGCCGCGCACCTCGGGATGGGGCGTGGCCAGCGCGAAGACCACCGGGTCGGCGGCCATGGTGGCCACGTCGGCCGCGGTCAGCAGCTCCGGGGCCGACAGGCCGATGAAGGCGTCGGCGCCGGCCACCAGATCGCGTGCCGCGCCGGTCCGCCCCTCCCGGTTGCTGCGGGCGGCCAGGTCGCGCTCGTCGTGGGTGAGGTCCGTGCGGTCGGCGGTCACGGCGCCGGCGCTGTCACAGGCGATCAGGTCGCCCACGCCCGCGGCCAGCAGCAGCCGTGCCACGGCCAGGCCGCCCGGCCCGAGACCCGCCAGCACCACCGTTGCGTCGCCCAGTTCCTTGCCCGAGACGGCCAGCCCGTTTGTGAGGCCGGCCAAGATCACCGCGGCGGTCCCCTGCTGGTCGTCGTGGAACACCGGGATGTCCAGGCGCTCGGCCAGGAGGCGCTGCACCTCGAAGCACCGGGGGGCGGCGATGTCGCTGAGGTGGATGCCCGCGAACACCGACGCGCAGCGGGCCACGACATCGGCGATCTCCGACGGCTCGCGCACGGTCACCGGCAGGGGGAAGGCGTCGATGCCGGCGCGGGTCTTGAGGAAGGCCGCCTTGGCCTCGAGTGCCGGCAGCGCCGCCAGCGGGCCGAGGTCGCCCTGGCCGACCACCGACGACCCGTCGCTGACCACCATCACGCTGCTGCCCTTGATGGTGTAGTCCCAGGCCCGCTCGAAGTCCTCGTGGATGGCCATGCACACCCGTGCGACACCGGGGGTGTAGGCCATCGCCAGGTCGTCGCGGCCGTTCACCACCACGCTGGTCCGCATGCCCATCTTGCCGCCGTGGTGGGCGCGGAACACCCGGTCCTCGGACTGGAGCACCGTGGCGCACTCGAGCGCCTCGACGGCGTCGCGGATGCGCTCGGCATGGACCGGATCGGCGACCATGACCGTGATGTCGCGCACCACCTCGCCGGCCGACCCGGCTCCGGCCACGATGTCGACCCCGCCCACCTGGCCGTCCGCGTCGCCGATGGCGGCGACTACGCGCCCGAGCGCGCCGATCTCGGCGCGGATGGCCGCGCGGATCGTCAGGCTGTGGTCGGCATGGGACATCGGCGGTGGCACCTCGGGGTCGGGTCCGGACCGCCGAAGATTACCGACCCCGACGTGCCTGGCCCCGGTGGGGAGGCCGCTATCGCACGGATTCGGCGGGCATGCTGACGGCGGACCGGCGCAGCGAGCGCCAGTCGACCCCGAGCCGCGCCATCAGTACGGCGCCCACGAGGGTGGTCGGCAGGAACCACGCCGCGTGCAGCACCAAGGCGAACGCGGCCGCCGAGGCGGGCGCGACCCCATAGAGGGCCAGCGATGCGGCCGCCACCCAGTGGTAGGTGCCCACGAACCCGGGGGCCGACGGCACCGCCGAGCCCACCCCGATGGCGGCCGCCAGGAACATCGTCTCCACCGGCGAGAGACGGACGCCGAGGGCATCGGCCACCAGCCACGCCCCGACCAGCCAGATGCCCCAGAGGGCCACCGTCCAGAGGGCGATGCGCAGGCCGGTCAGCGGCGAGTCGACGCAGTCGAGACCCCGGGCGAAGCGCAGCACCATGGCGCGCAGGCGCCCCTCCTCGCGGCGGGTCCTGCGGACCCAGACGATGACGGCGGCCAGCACGATCACGGCCAGCACCGCGACGCCCGCGCCGGCGCCCAGCACCCACCGCACCCAGTCGGCCCCGGGGATGAAGGGGGCGGTGACCGCCAGCAGCATCACCAGCAGCAGCACATCGGCCAGGCGGTCGACGACCACCGTCCCCAGGGCACCCAGGGCCGACCCGCCGGTCATACGCCGCAGGCCGAGCGCCCGCGCGGCCTCGCCCAGGCGCCCGGGGAAGATGTTGTTCACCGCGGCCCCCACCAGGGTCCAGCGCACCATGCCGGCCGGCGGGCCGGAGGCCTTCCCCGCCACCACGGCCCACCGCAGGCCGAGCATGGGGTACGTGATCAGGATGGCCGCGATCCCGAGCGCCAGCTCGGGCACCGCGGCGTCCGCGAGCACCTGGCGCAGTTCCCCGAAGTCGACCCCGCGCATGGCGAACCACAGGGCCACCAGGCCCAGCAGGGTCGCGCCCACGAGCCCCAGGTCGCGCAGGCGGCCGGCCCGGCGGGTGGGCGGCGCGGACTCGGTCGCGTCGGCGGACGGCCCCATCGCGGGCGAGCCTAGCGGCTGCATCCGCGGTCGGGGCCCCGGCGGGTCCGTGCTCAGGCCGCCGCCGCCATCAGGTGGTCCACGGCCTCCCCCAGCCCGTCCACGCTGAGCTCGAACATCGGGAACAGGTTGCGCACCGCGTTGAGGGTGCGCGCGCCGTGCACGGTGTACCAGTCGGCCGCCGGCACCGGGTTCAGCCACGCCCGCGCGGGATAGCGCTCGGCGACGCGCTGCAGCCACACCCAGCCCGGCTCGTCGTTGCGCTGGCCGTAGTCGACCGCGCCGCCCACCAGCGCGAGCTCGGACGGCGCCATGCAGGCGTCGCCCACCACCACGACACGCGTGTCGGCTCCCACACGGGCCAGCACCTGGCGGGTGGACTCGCTGCGCGACGGGGCCATGCGCGCATCGGTGTAGAGGCGGTCGTAGACGCAATTGTGGAAATGGCGGACCGTCAGCTCGCGGAAGCGCCCGGTCTGGTGGACCGCCGAGAACAGGCGGTCGGCCAGGTGCGCGTGGTCGTCCATCGACCCGCCCACGTCCAGCAGCAGCAGGACGCGCACCGCGTTGTGCCGCGGGCGGCGGAAGACCAGCGACAGCCGCCCGCCGTGATCGGCGGTGGAGTCGATCGTCTCCTCCACGGCCAGCTCGGTGGCCGGCCCCTCCAGGCGGGTGGTGAGGCGCCGCAGCCGGCGCAGGGCGACGCCCATCTCGCGCACGCCCAGGGTGCTGTCGGTGCGGTACTCGCGGAAGCGGCGCTCGCCGGCCACCTGGGCCGCCGTGCGGTGGCCGCTCTCGCCGCCGATGCGGATGCCGCCCGGATGCCACCCGGAGTGCCCGAAGGGCGAGCTGCCGCCGGTGCCGATGTGGCGGCTGCCACCCCGGTGGGCCTCGGTCTGGTTGGCCAGGCGCTCCTCCAGCCGGCGCCGCAACTCGTCCAGGTCCAGGTGCGAGAGCGCGCGATCCCGGTCGGCCATGTCGGCGGCCAGGCGGTCCAGGAAGCCGGGGTTCTCGTCCAGCCAGCGCCACACGTGGTCGGCGATCTCCTCGTCGGCCGGGTCGATGGCCCCGAACCAGCTCAGGAAGGCCACGTCGTAGGCGTCGAAGTACCGCTCGCTCTTGACCAGCAGCGCCCGCGCCAGCCCGTGCAGGCGCGCCAGGCTCGAATCGGCCAGGCCGCGCTCCAGGGCGTCCTGCAGCATCAGCCACTCGTCCATGGCCACCGGCACGCCCTCGGCGCGCAGGGCGTGGAAGAAGCCCTCGAACATGGGTCAGCCCGCCGGCCGGCGCGCCCGCAGCGCGAGGTGCCGGCGAGTGACCTCCAGGTCCTGGGGGGTCTTGAGCACGACGCCGAGGAAGGGCATCTCGGCCTTGATGCGCTCGGGGTCCACGCCGGCGGCGGCCAGCGCCTGCACCCAGTCGATCAACTCGCTGGTGGACGGACGCTTGGCCAGCCCGTCGAAGCGGCGCAGGGTGTAGAAGGCCTCCAGGGCCCCCCGGATGAGGGCGTCCTCCAGACCGGGGTGGTGCACCCGGACGATGGACTCCATCTGCTCGGCCTCGGGGAACGCGATGTAGTGGAACACGCACCGGCGCAGGAAGGCGTCGGGCAGCTCCTTCTCGGCGTTGGAGGTGATGATCACGACGGGCCGGTGGTGCGCCGCCACGGTCTCGCCGGTCTCGGGGATGTGGAAGCTCATGCGGTCGAGTTCCCACAGCAGGTCGTTGGGGAACTCGATGTCGGCCTTGTCGACCTCGTCGATCACCAGCACCACGCGCTCGCCGGCCGCGAAGGCCTCGCCCAGCTTGCCCAGGCGGATGTAGCGCGCGATGTCGGAGGGGTCGCCCTCGCCGAACTGGCTGTCGTAGAGGCGTTGGACCGTGTCGTACACGTACAGCCCGTCCTGGGCGCGGGTGGTCGACTTGACCCCCCACACCAGCAACGGCATCCCCAGGTCCTCGGCCACGGCCTCGGCCAGGCGGGTCTTGCCGGTGCCCGGCTCGCCGCGCACCAGCAGGGGGCGCTCGAGGGCGATGGCCACGTTGACGGCGTCGCTCAGGTCATCGGCCGCGATGTAGCCGGCCGTGCCCCGGAAGGTGGTGGTGCTCACGGCGGGTGACCCTAGCGGGGCCGGCACGCCGCCCGCCTCCGGGCGGGCGCGCTCACTCGCCGCGGGTCAGCCGGCGGTACAGCGAGGTGCCGGCGCCCGAGATCGCAAGCATGCCGGCCAGCATCGAGGCGGCCAGCAGCGGCCAGGGCGGCCCGCCGCTCTCGTCCACCGGGCGCGGGCCGGGCAGCAGGCCCAGGACGTCGTCGTCGTTCTCCTCGGCGGGCGCCGCCGGCGCGGGAGCGTCCACGCGGCCCAGCAGACGGGCGTCCAGCGCGTCCTCGACGGCCTGGCGCAGGCCCTGGTACTGCACGTCGCCCTCGGCCGCGGACAGCGCGTCGCGCAGGTCCTGGATGGCGTGGCGGCGGTCGATGACCCCGTTGTCCAGGTAGTCGCCGTGCACCTCGAGGGTGCTGGCTCCGGCCGGCGAGACGGCGAACGCGACGGCCGCGAGCAGGGCCACCAGCAGCGCGATCGGTCGTGTGTTTCTCCGCATATCCCGTCAATCTAGTGCGATCGGGCCGCGGGGAACAGCGAACGGCCCCGGTGCACACACAATCCGAACGGTTCTGCGCGATCGCCTTGGTAGCCTCGCCGCCGTGAGAGTGCTCATCACCGGCGCGACCGGGTTCGCCGGCCACCACCTCTGCGCGCTGGCGCGCTCGCGCGGCGACGAGGTTCACGCGATCACGCGCACCGACGTGCCCGACCCGCCGCCGCCGGGGGTGAGCGCCCACCCTGCCGACCTGCGCGACCCGGACGCGGTGGCCGCGGTCCTGGCCGCGGTGGGCCCCGAGCGCGTGCTGCACCTGGCCGGCGCGTCGTCGGTGGGCCAGTCGTTCCGCGAGCCCATGATGACCTGGGACGTCAACCTCACCGGCACCCTGGGCGTGATCGAGGCGCTGCGGCGCGAGTGCCCGGATGTCCGGACGCTGCTGGTGACATCGGGCGAGGTGTACGGCCGCGTGCCCGAGGCCGACCTGCCCGTGGACGAGCACACCCCGATCCGGCCGCTGTCGCCCTACGCGGCGTCCAAGGCCGCGGCGGACATCGCCGCGCGCCAGTACCACGACACCGAGGGGATGCCCCTCCTGCGCGTGCGGGCGTTCAACCACATCGGCCCCGGCCAGGACGCGCGCTTCGTGGTGCCCAGCGTGGCCCGTCAGATCGCCCGCGCCGAGCGCGACGGCGACGAGCGCGCCACCGTGCATCTGGGCAACATCGACACCCGCCGCGACTTCACCGACGTCCGCGACATGGTGGGCGCGTACCTGGCGATCCTCGATCACGGCGATCCGGAGATCGCCTACGTGGCCTGCTCGGGGCGCTCGCACTCGATCAGGGAACTGCTGGAGGGCCTGGCCGCCCACGCACGGCTGCCGGTGGACGTGACCTCCGACCCCGCGCTGCGGCGCGCCGGCGAGCAGCCCGATCTCTATGGTTCCCCGCGGCGTGTGGAGGAGCTCGGGTGGCGTCCCGGCATCCCGCTCGCGACGACCCTGGCCGACACGCTGCAGCACTGGCGCGAGCGCGTGTCCCACGAGGAGGACTGACCGCACCGTGCCCCGCGCTCTCATCACCGGCATCACCGGGCAGGACGGCTCGTATCTGGCCGAACTGCTGCTGGAAAAGGGGTACGAGGTGTTCGGCGTTGTGCGCCGCTCCTCCACGGAGTCGTTCGAGCGCATCGAGCACCTGCGGGAGCGCATCACCCTCCTCCAGGCCGACCTGCTGGACCAGTCCTCGCTGGTGGCCGCCCTGGCCCAGAGCGAGCCGGACGAGGTCTACAACCTGGCGGCCCAGTCGTTCGTGCCCACCTCGTGGAGCCAGCCGGTGCTGACCGCCGAGTACACCGCCGTGGGCGTCACGCGCCTGCTGGAGGCCGTGCGCCAGGTGGACCCCTCGATCCGCTTCTACCAGGCGTCGTCGTCGGAGATGTACGGGCGCGTGCTGGAGGTGCCCCAGAGCGAGAGCACCCCCTTCTACCCGCGCAGCCCGTACGGCGTGGCCAAGGTCTACGGCCACTACATCACCGTGAACTACCGCGAGAGCTACGACCTGTTCGCGTGCTCGGGGATCCTGTTCAACCACGAGTCGCCGCGGCGCGGGCTGGAGTTCGTCACGCGCAAGGTCACCGACGGGGTGGCGCGCATCAAGGCGGGCCTGACCGACGAACTGCGCCTGGGCAACCTGGATGCCCAGCGCGACTGGGGCTTCGCGGGCGACTACGTCGAGGCCATGTGGCTGATGCTGCAGCAGGACGCGCCCGACGACTACGTGGTGGCCACCGGGCAGACCCACACGGTGGAGCGACTGGTGGACCTGGCGTTCGCGCGCGCCGGACTGGACCGCGAGAAGCACGTGGTGACCGACCCGGCCTTCATCCGGCCGGCCGAGGTGGACCTCCTGATCGGTGACCCGGGCCACGCGAAGAACGCCCTCGGCTGGGAGCCGAAGGTCGACTTCGAGGGCCTGGTGAACATGATGGTCGACTCCGACCTGGAGCGCCTGGGGGGCTGACGGTGACCGAGGCCGGGCACGCGACCGCGGCCCCACCTTCGGAGGATCGCTCGCTCGCCGTGCTGCTGGTGGCCGCGGGGCGCCCGCGTCAGTGGGTCAAGAACGGTTTCGTGGCGCTTCCGGTGCTGTTCGCCCAGCGCGGCGACGACCCGGGGTCGCTGCTGGTCGTGGCCGCAGCGATCGCGTGCTTCTGCGCGGCGTCCAGCGGGGTGTACCTGATCAACGACGTCCTCGACCGGGCCGAGGACCGTGTCCACCCGAGCAAGCGACTGCGGCCGGTGGCCTCCGGCGCGCTGTCGGTGCGTGCCGCCCTGGGCGCCGCGGGCGCACTGCTCGTCGCGGCGCTGGCCGGCGGCCTGCTGATCACGCTCCCGTTCGCGCTGACCTTGGTCGCCTACCTGGCGGTGACGCTCACCTACACGGTGTGGCTGAAGCACCAGGTGCTGCTGGACGTGATGGCCATCGCGGCCGGGTTCGTGCTGCGTGTGGTCGGCGGGGCCGCGGCCATCGCCGTGCGCCCGTCGGACTGGATCTTGATCTGCACCGGTCTGCTGGCCCTGATGCTCGGCTTCGCCAAGCGCCGGGGCGAGGTGCTGGCACTGGCCGGCGGCGGGGCCGACCACCGGCGGGTGCTGGCCGACTACTCGGTGCCGTTCCTCGACGCGATGCTCTACCTGACCGCCGGCGTGACCGTGGTCTCGTACGCGGTGTACACCACCACCGGCGCGCCCGGGGAAGCGCATCTGGTGGCCACGGTGCCCTTCGTGCTCTACGGGGTCATCCGCTACCTGTGGCTGGCCATCTCGCGTGACCAGGGGGAGAGCCCGACGGCGGTGATCTGGGAGGACCGCCCGCTGCAGGTCTGCGTGATCGCATGGGCGGCGCTCTCGGCGGTCCTCTTGGCCACCATGGGGGGCGGGGGGTAGTGGGCGGATCGCCGCGACCCATCGCCATCGACCTCGACGGCTCGCTGACCGTGGCCGACACCGGGTGGCTGATGTTCAGGCGCATGCTGCTGCGCCGCCCGTGGCACCTGCCGGGCGCCGCCCGCAGCCTGCTCAAGGGGCGCGCAGACCTGAAGCACCACCTCTGGCGGACGGTCCCGATCGAGGTGTCGACGCTCCCGTGGCGCAACGACCTGGTGGCGTGGTTGTCGGCCCGATCACAGGAGGGCCACGCGTTGCACCTGGTCACCGGAGCGCCCCACCCCCTGGCCGAACTGGCGGCCGCGGCCCAGCCGTTCCCCTGTACCGGGCACGGCTCACTCCCCGGCCACAACCTCACCTCCACACGGAAGGCCGCCCACCTGGTGGAGGCCTTCGGGGCCCGCGGCTTCGACTACGTGGGCAACGCGCGCGCCGATCTGGCGGTGTGGGCACTGGCGGAGCGCGCCATCGTGTGCGGCGGCGACCGCCGACTGCTGCGGCGTGTGCGCGCGGTGTGCGCCAGGGTGGGGCCGCTGTTCCCGTGAGCACCCGGCAGCCTCTGGCCGGACGCCGCGTGGTGTTCGTCCTCTACTACTACCTCCCGTACCGCAGCGGGCTGACCGTCGCCGTCCAGCGCCTCGCGGAGGCCCTGGCGGCCCGCGGCGCCCGGGTGAGCGTGCTGTGCGCCCGCCACGACGACTCCCTTCCGGCCCGCGAGGTGATCGGCGGCGTCGCGGTGCGTCGCCACCGTGCGCTGTTGCGCGCCGGCAAGGGGATCCTTGCCCCGGGGATCACTGTGGCGGCGATGGCGGCCGGGCGGTCGGCCACGATCGTGCCGGTGCTGCCGCTGGCCGAGGCCGGGGCGATCGCCCTGGCGGTGCCGCGACGCAACCTCCTGCCCTACTACATCTGCGATCTGCGGATCGGCGCGGGCCGCGCCGCCCGCGTCGTCGAGGCGCTGGTCGCGGCCAGCGCCCGCCTGGCTGTGCGCCGTGCGCGGCGCACCGCGGTGCTGTCACTGGAGTACGCGCGCGCCTCGCGGGTGATCGGCGGCGGCGGCGCGACGCCCATCCCGGTCCCGCCCCCCGTCGACATCGAGGGCTACCATCCGCGCGATCCCGCTTCCCTGTTCGCCCGGCTGGGCATGGAGGGACGACAGGTGGTCGGCTTCGTCGGGCGGGTGGTCTACGAGAAGGGGATCCCGGTGCTGGTGGAGGCGATGAGGTCGGTGCGCCGCACCCATCCCGATGCGACGCTGGTGATCGTCGGCGAGGGACGCCGCGTGGCCGGCGGAGGGATCCTCGACGAGGTCCAGCGGATGGTGCACGACGACCCCGGGGTCATCTTCACAGGCTTCCTCGATCACGACGACCTGCTGGCCTTCTACTCGGGGTGCGCGGTCCTGGCGCTCCCCAGCATCGATCCCCTGGAGGCGTTCGGGCTGGTGCAGGTGGAGGCGATGCTGTGCGGGTGCCCGGTGGTGGCCAGCGACATGCCGGGCGTGACGATCCCCATCCGCACCACCGGCATGGGCGAGCTGGCGCGCCCCGGCGACCCCGCCGACCTCACCCGCGCGCTCACCGCGGTGCTCGACGACCCGCAGCGCTACCGCAGGCCGCGCGCGGAGGTGGCGGCCGCATTCGATCCCGAGCGTTCGTACGACACCCTGACCCGGGCGATCCTCGCGGGGGGCGGCTGATGGGAGCCGTCGGCCGGGAGGACGACGCCATCACCCGGCTCGCCCCTGCCGGGCCCCGGGCCGGAGCGAGTCCCGCGGTGTGACGGCCCCCGGCACCGACCGAGAGGGCGGGTTCCTCCGCGGCGTCGGGGCGCTCGCCGCCGCGACCATCCTCTCGAACGCACTGCTGTTCGCACTCAGCCTCATCGCGGCGCGGTGGCTGGTGCCGGAGGAGTACGGCGTCGTCGCCGCGATGCTGGCGATCGTCCTCATGCTCTCGATCCCCGGCTTCGCCCTGCAGGTGGCGATGGCCAGGGAGATCGCCGCCGTCCCGCCCGGGTGCGCCGGCGCCGTGGTGCGCCGGCGTACCCGGCAGTCCGCGGTGGCCGGGGCCGTCATGGGGGCGATCGCCTTGGCCCTCGCCCCGGTCGCCGGCGACCTGCTGCAACTGCCCACCGTGTGGCCGTATGCCCTGACCGTGGTCGCCTTCGCCCCGCTGATGGTGCTGTCGGTGCTCCGCGGGACGATGCAGGGGCGGCGCGACTACACCGACCTCGGGGCGAACCTGGTGGTCGAGGCGACGGGGCGCCTGGTGTGCGCGCTCGCGGCGCTCGGCGCGGGTGCCGGCGCCACCGGCGTGACCGCCGCGCCCCTGGCAGGGATCATCGTCGCCGGGGTGAGCGCCGTCCCCGCGGTGCGCGAGGCGTGGCGGAGCGACGGCGACCTCACGATCCCCCGCCTGCCGCCGGACATCCTGCCCACCCTGGTCCACTTCGGGGGCTTCACCCTGCTGGTCAGCGCCGACCTGGTGATCGCGAAGGCCGCCTTCACCCCGGTGGTGGCCGGCGAGTACGCCGCGGCGGCGTTCGTCGGCAAGGTGCTGCTGCTGCTGCCGGTGGCGGTGGCCCTGGTGCTGGTGCCCGAGGTCTCAGCGCGTCGCCGGCGCGGGGCTCCGACGCTGGGCCTGCTGGGCCAGGGCCAGGCCCTCGCGCTGGCCGGCGCGCTGCCGGTCATCATCGCCTGCGGGGTGGCGCCAGGCGTGGTGGCGGCGGTGACCGTCGGGCCCGGCTACGAGGCGGCCGAGAGCCTCTTCCTCCCCTACTCGATCGCGGCGGCCCTGTTCGCGGCGGTCAACATCCAGGCCCTCTACGCGCTGACGGTGGGGGCGATGCGCGTGGTGTGGACCTGCCTGGCCGTGGCGATCGTCCAGGTACCGGCGCTCGCGCTCGTGGCCACCGGCACCGGCGGCGTGGGCCCCGACGACGAGCGCGTCGGGCTGATCCTCGTGATGCTGTCGGCCTCGACCATCGCGCTGGGCGCCACCGCCCGCCGGGTGGTGAGCGCGGGCCGCGTCTGAGCGCTCACGGATCGACGATGCGGTAGACGACCTGGTCGGCACCGTAGAAGGGGATCGTGTCCGAGGCGACCTCGGCGCGGAGGCCGGCGAGGGCGGCGGCCTCTTCCACGAGCGGGCGGTCGACCTCGAAGGCGACCACGAAGTCGGCCCGCGGCACCATCCGGATCAGCCGCCGGCGGTCGCCCTCCAGGCCGTCCTCGCCCATGCCGCGCCGGTCCCGCACCATCTCGACGTCGAAGCACAATCCGTCGCCCCAGAGACCGATCCCGTAGGTGTTGAGGAGCCCGTTCTGATGGTCGGTGCTCGCCACCAGGACGCGGGTGCCGCACGGCTGATCGCGCACCCAGGCGTACTCGTCCTGGTAGGCGACGTTCCAGCCGCCGACGCCCCGGTTGTAGTCCGGGTCGGGCTCCGCCCGGACAGCCGGGATGCCCTGCACCAGCCGGTGCTCGGTGCTCCACGCGAGCGGCACGACGGGCACGAGCAGCGCCAGCGCTACGACGGCCTGAGTGCGGCGGGGCATCCGCAGGCGATCGAGGGCGAGCCCGATCACCACCGCGCCCAGCGCGATCACGGTGATCACATAGCGGGGGTACCAGGCCTGGGGCTGGGCGAGGACGATCAGGATGGCGAAGAAGACGGGCGGCCCCACCAGCAGGAGGTGCTGGGGCCGGAGGCCGAGCCGACGCACCACCAGGCCGACGATCGCGATGACGGCGAGCGCCGCCAGTATCCAGACGGCCGGCCCGAAGGCGCCGATGCGGGCGTCGTAGGAGATCGCGTCGTAGGAGTTGGTGGCCCCCAGCCAGATGTTCTCGGCGAGGGCGAGGGGGTCCGGGCGGTCGGCCAGCGGCGGACGCGGGGGCTCCTGGAAGACGCCCAGATCGATGAGCCCCTCCAAGCGGACACCGGCGACGGTGGTGCCCACCGGATAGAGCGGGTTGCCGAACTCGACGAGGTTGCGCAGGTAGAACGCCGCCCCGCCCACCACGGGCCCGACGATCGCCGCCACTCCGGCCACCACCGCCCCCCGGGTGCGTCGCACCAGCACGACCGCGAGCACGGCGACCCCGAGCGCGACGCAGAGCGCCAGCCCCGCGGGCTTGATGGCCGCCGCCACCCCCACCAGCGTCGCGCCGGCGCCCAGAAGCGCCGGCCGGCACCGGCGGATCGACAGGGCGATCAGCCAGGCGCCGGCCAGCAGCACCGCCGCGTACGCCACGTCCACATAGAGCGCCCGCGCGTTGCCGGTGACTGCCGGCGTGGAGATCACGGCCGCGGCCAGCACCCCGGCCAGAGGTGTTGCACGACCGCGCCCGGCCCATGCCCAGATGACCAGCGCGAGCAGCAGCATGTAGGGCACCTGCACCGCGTCCAAGAGCGCGGTCGACCCGCTCAGATGCACCACCGTCGCGCCTTGGACGGCGATGAACGACGGGTAGTAGACGTACGGCGCCGGCGCGTCCCAGCCGAACAGGGAGTCGTGCTGGATCACGTTGGCCGCGGCGGGGCCGTGGTACAGCAGGCCGTCGATCTCCTCGACCGGCTTGCCGAGGGCCGCGAACAGGGCGAGGCCGACGAGCACCGCTATCGCCAGCGCGGGGGCCAGAGCCGGAAGGTGGCGGCGCCCCGGGCGCAGGCGCGGCGGGGCGGCGGGCATCCGCCCGGCGATCAGGAGGAAGAGGGTCGCACCGAGGATCAGCGAGGACGAGATCGTCAGCGCCCCGTCGATCCCGACCGGCATCCAGAGCACCCAGATCGTCAGGGTCGTCGGGATCACGAGCGCCGCGGCGTAGGCGGTGACCAGCCGCGAGAACCGCGTCAGGCCGAGAAGCGGACCCACCCGGAGGCACGCGAAGAAGACCGCGCCGTGGGCGAGGGCGACGGCCAGGGCAAGGACGGCCGTCATGCTGGAGCCACCGTGGGCAGGCGGTGGCGGGTCGTGACGACCGATCGCACGGCCGGATCATCGCAGAACGCCGGGGTCCGCAGGCTACCGTTGCGGGCACGATGCCCATCGACGCGGCCCTCGATCACCTCACCGCGGCAGCGCCCGATCGGCGCCTGCTCATCATCGTCCACACACTGGGCCTGGGCGGGGTCTCGGTGCTGTACGGCTCGGTGGCCGGCGAGGCCGTCCGCCGGGGCTGGTCCGTCGTGGTCGCGGGCGCCGCTGACGCGGACTCCGCCAGGGTGGACTGGGGCGGAGCGCACCTGGCGGCCCTGCCGGACTGGGACGCCCGCTCCCTGCCCGTGCTCGACGCGCTCGCCCGCGCGGCGACGATCACCGCGATGGCCGTCACGCCCGACACCGCACCGCTGGCCCCGCTGGTCGCCAGCTCGGGCCGGGCGGTCCTGAGCATCCACGGGGCCCCTGATCTGATGGGCGACTGGCTGGGCCCGCGGCGGCTGGAGGTGCTCCGCGCCGTGGCCGGCAGCGAGGTACACGTCGGCTTCATGGTGCCGGGTCCGCCGTACCTCGCGCCGCAGCGGGCCATGATCGGGGGCGGGCCGGACGCGTGGTCGTGGATGCCCCACGCCGCCGCCGGCGCGCGGCACGCCGTGGCGCGCCGGCAGGATGCCCCGGCGACCACGCAGGTGCTGTGCGCCCAGCGGCTGGCCGAGGAGAAGCGTCCCGGCGTGCGGGCCGCGGCCGAGGTCGCTCAGGCGGCGGGGGCCCGGCTGACCGTGGTGGGGGTCGGGAGGGATGTCGAGTGGGTCCGCGCGTACCTGGGCGGGCGGGCCGGACTGCAGTTCCGGGTCGTCGAGGACCCGGACCTCGCGCCATGGATCGCCGGGGCGGAGGTCGTGGTGGGGACCGGCCTGGTGGCGCTGGAGGCGCTGGCGGCCGGGGCCTGCGCGGTGGGCGTGTCGCTGGTCGGTGACGGGCATCCGTGGGCGCCGGCGACACCCGCGACCTGGGCCATGCTGCACCGCCAGAACTTCGCCGGCCTCGGGGAGCAGCCGCTCACCGGGGAAGAGGTCTGGCGCCGGCTGGGTGCCGTGACGGCCGCCGACCGGGCCGCGCTGGCCGCGCTGGTGCGCCGCGACGCGGCACCCGGGGCCGCGCTGGACGCCGTGCTGGCCGCCGCACGGCCGGCGGCGGCGCGCCCCCTCCCGCGTCTGACGCGCGCCCTCCTGGCCGGGGTGATGTCGGGCGAGCGCGAGCGCCGCGATGTGCCGCCGTACATCGAGGAGGTGACCGCGGCGCGGGACTGGCACCGGGAGCAGGCCGGGCGGCTCGCCGCCCTCTGGGCCGAGCGGACGGCGGCGCGCGCGTGAGCGCCGCCCCGCTCCCCGCCCGCTGGACGGCGGATGGGCACGCGCCCTCGATCGTCGCGGTACTGAACGGCCTCCAGCAGGGTGGCGTCGCGTCCCGCTACGCCACCCTGCTGGGCGAGGCCGTCCGCCGAGGACACCCCTGCCTGGTGATCGCCGCCGATGGACCGGCGCGCACGCGCTTCGAGGCGGCGGGGTGCGACCTCATCACCCCGGACGCGTGGGACCGGGCCACCCACCGCGCCGCGGCCGAGGCCGTGGCGCGCGCCGAGCACACC
Source organism: Miltoncostaeaceae bacterium (assembly GCA_040219555.1). GTDB lineage: Bacteria > Actinomycetota > Thermoleophilia > Miltoncostaeales > Miltoncostaeaceae > JAVJSF01. The sequence goes on along the minus strand of JAVJSF010000009.1, from coordinate 488,426 downwards.
ATCTGGGTGCTGGCTCCCGAGACGGTGCCGGCGATGGGGTCCCTGCTGGCGGCACGGCGCATTTCCGTGGGAGCCCACGGGCCCGCCGAGGTCATCCGCCGGTGGCTGGGAGACGCGCGAGTGGCCATCGCGGCCGCGACGCTCGCCGCCCGCCCGGACGCGCGCGTGGTGGTCCCCTCGCGCGCGATGATCCCGGCGAGCGCCGGCATGCTGGGGATCGCCCCCGAGCGGATCCTCGCCCTGGGCCACTCGGTGAGCGCCGACCCGGACCTGGCCGGAGCGCCCGCGCCGCCGGTGGTCCGCGACATCGTGCTCTGCGCCACCCGCCTGGCCGAGGGGCAGCGTCCGCTCACCCGGGCGGCGGCGACCCTGGCCTCCGCGCGCGGTGCACCCCTGGTGGTGGTGGGAACCGGTCCCGACGCCGCCGCCCACCGGGCCCTGGCGGCGCGTTGCGACCCACCGGGCCGGGTGATCGAGGACCCGGCGGTGCGTCCGTGGATGCGCCGGGCATCGGTGCTGGTGGGGTGCGGCCTGGTGGTCCTGGAGGCGCTGGCCGAGGGTTGCCGGGCCGTGTGCACCGACACCGAGGGGGCCGGTGCCCCGGTGCGGGTGGTCGACGCGGGCAACTGGCGGCGATCGGCCCTCGACAACTTCATGGCCGGCGAGCGCACACCGGAGCCGGCGCTCCTGTGGCGCGCGCTGCATCGCCAGACCCCCGCCGCCCGGCGCGCGCTGGCACGTACGGTGTTGAGCGAGGCGACTCCTGGAGCCTCGCTCGACGCCCTGCTCGGTGCCACGGGCGCCGACGCGGTGCCCGGCGTCCCGGATCCGGCGGCCGAGGCCCTCGGGGCCCTTCTCACCGAGATCGGTCGCGCCAACGCCGAGGCGGCCGACTGGCTGCGCCAGGTGGAGGAGGCGCGCGACCACCACCGGCTCCAGACCGCCAACTACGAACGCCTGCTGGCCGGCGAGGGGTGATCCGGAGACGGCTGGGCGGCTCACCCGTCGCGGCCGGCCGGTCAGATGGGCGCCGGCTCGCGCCCCAGTTCCGCGACGGTCCGGAATCCCACCTCGTCACCCTCGCCCGGGTGGATGGTCAGCAGCAGGTCGCCGTTGACCTCGGCCCGGCGCAGCATCACCACGGCACCGGCCCCGGCGTCGCCCAGGGGACGCAGGTAGCCCTGCGGTCCGGGCGCGGGTGTGCCGTCGGGGCCCGGCTCCGGATCGGCCACCATGGCGCGCGGCGGCCGTCCGTCCGCCGAGGGGAGCGGGTAGAGCGCCACCCATCCGCGGGGATCCTCCGGGGCCGTCTCCATCTGCACGCACGGGCCCACCACCTGCAGCCCGGAGCCCTCCTCCACGACGTCGCGCCAGCCGTAGCAGTGACGGCCCGTGGTCTCGTCGATGGCACGCCACAGCGCACGGCGGGTGGAGAGCACCAGCCCCAGCGGTCGCGCCGGCACGACCCGGTGGGCCCACCCGAGCACCCGGCCGCGGGCGTCGCGCATGATGCTCGTCCCCGGTGCGGGGCGGGACTCGATGTGCCCGACGACGGACTCGGCCACGCCGTCCGTCGGCCGCGCGACCGCCAGGCCCCGCCGCCCCTCGCGGTCGATCGTGCGCAGCAGCGGCCGCGCGCCGATGACCGATTCGCGCAGCAACTCCCACTCCACCGACCCGAGGGTGAGCCCGTCGGGGGGCAGCTCCTCGGCGTCGTACAGGGTCTGGCCACCCAGGCGGTCGCGCACCACGCGCGCGCGCACCAGCTGGGACGGCGGCATCGGCACCGGCTCGGCCACCGCGGCGGCGGCGGTGCGCGCCGGCAGGCTCGCCAGCAGCCCGGCGGTCCAGTGGACGGGTGGGGCCGGCGGTACCGGGACCTGGAAGTCGGGGTCGGCGACGGCGTCGAACGCCGGGGGGGCAGCGAGAGCGGCGCCGGCGTCCGGATGCCGGGCGCCGTGACGGATGACGGCATCCACCAGGGCCGCCCAGCCGGGCCGCGTCCCGGCCAGCTCGAGGCCCAACTCGCCGTCGCGGCGCAGGGCCACCGCCGCCACCGTGCGCGGATCCACGCCGACGCCGGACAGCAGTCCGTCGGTCAGCGGCGTGCCCAGGGGCAGCGGGCGGCGCAGCCCACGCGCACCCACCAGCGCGAGCACATCGAGCCCCGGCCGGGCGTCGAGCGTCGTGGCCAGCGTGTCGACCAGGGTCTCGTCGGCCAGCAGGCGAGCCGCCGAGGGCGCCAGCAGGACGTGCTGCCCGCTCGCCCGCTCGGGGTGGTCGAGAGGCACGATCTCGGCATCGCACGTCACCTGACCGTCCAGGTCCAGCGCCTCGCCGTCTCCGGCGATGATGCTGATCGCCGGCGCCCACTCGCGCTTCAGGGCATCCAGCCGGGCCGGCGCGAAGAGCGATGGCCGTGCGGCGCGGACGCCGCCCTCCAGCCCGCCCACCCGGTCGGTGGCGGCGGTGAGGCGGGTGAAGCCCCAGCGGCGCCAGTGGAGTACCGCCCCCGGCGCCGGGACCCCGGTGAAGCCCGCCTCGCCCAGGCGGAGCCAGAAGTCCCAGTCCTCCGGGTTGACCCCGTCCGCGAAGCGCAGCCCCGCGGCGAAGACCTCGCGGCGCACCGTGGAGGCGATCGGGCAGAGGTTCACCATGTGGAGGGCGTACAGGTTGTACTCGGGCGCCTCGAAGAGGTCGGCGCGGTTGCCGAACGCGGCCACCGACGGGTAGGCGAAGGCCGCGCCCGGCGCCCGGTCGAGCGCCCGGGCGAACTCGGCGATGGCGTTCGCCTCGAACAGGTCGTCGCCGTCGATGAGGGTGATCAGATCGGTGTCGAGCGCGTCGATGCCCCGGTTGCGTGCCGCGCTCACCCCGCGGTTCACCGGTTGACGCAGGACGGTCACCGTGGGGAGGGCGGCGACGCGATCGAGCATCTCCCGGGTCTCCCGGTCGGGGGACGCGTCGTCCACCACCACCACCCGCTCGGGCGGCCGCGTCTGGTCCAGCAGGGAGCCCACCGTCTCCTCGGTCAGCGCCCCGGTGCGGAACGTCGTCACGACGACCCCGATCGTGACCCCGGTCACGCGCCCACCTCGTCCAGCGTCCGGCACAACCGGGCGGCCACGAGGCGCTCCTCCACGGCGCCTCCGGCCACGTGCACCCGCGATCCGGCCTCGACCAGGGCCAGTACGACGGCCGCGCTGGGCAGATCCGGGTCGGGGAAGGCAACCCGTGCCGGCGCCCGGCCGCCCAGCAGCGCCTCGATCAACGCCTCGATGCGCAGGGCCGACGCCGGCACGCCGGCCGCCGCGAGAGCCTCGAGCAGGAGTCCCGCGCCGGGGCCGCGCCGCCATGTCGCGCCTTCGACCACCGCCCAGGGGGCATCGGAGTCGGGCGGGCGGGGCGCGACCGGGCCGAACGCCACCGTCTCGATCTGGGGACCCAGGGCGAAGTCCGCCAGCACGGCGGCGGTGGCATCGTCCTCGACCAGGTGGCGGTCGATCGCGTTGCGCCCGCGCACCGCCACGTGGACGGCCTCGTCCCAGGGCACGGCATCGATGGGCGCGAGGTGCGCACAGACCCTCGGACGCCCCGGGAGGTCGCGCAGGGCGGGGATGAGCGCGAGCGCCCGGGGCGAGTCCCACAGCAAGAGGTCGCTCACCGCGAATGCGCGGCACAGCCCCCGCAGGGCGCCCTCGGCGGTGCCGGCACCGGACCGGTCGAGGTGGCGGTGGTGGATCCCCGCCGCGGCCAGCAGGTCCGGCCGCTCGTGGCCGCTGTCGTCCAGCGACACCAGCAGGGGCGGCCCCGGGTGACCCAGGCCGGCCGCCCAGCGCAGGGCGAACAGCAGGCGCGCCGACGGCTCCACCCGCTCGGTGAGCAACAGTGCCCGGCCGGCGCTCATGCCCGCAGGCCCCTTGCGTCGGACAACTCGCGGTACAGGGAGGCGAACTCGGCGGCGCCGGAGGTGACCGAGAACGCGCGCTCCACGCGCCGGCGGCCCTCCTCGCCGGCCCGGCGCCGCGCATCCGCATCCAGCAGCAGGGGCGCGACGGCGTCGGCGAGCGCCACGGGATCGCGCCGGGCCACCAGCGCGCCCACGCCGGCATCGACCACCTCGTGCACGCTCCCCACGTCGGTGGCCACCACCGGCACCCGGCATGCCAGCGCCTCGAGCACCCCCAGGGGGATACCCTCGGACACGCTGGTCAGCAGCGCGAGGTCGGCCGCACGGTACTCGGGCAGCGTGTCGGGGACCGGACCGGCGATGGAGACGGCCTCTTCGAGGCCCTCGGCGCGTACCAGGTCGCGCACCTCGCGCTCCACCAGACCGCCCAGCATCCGGCCCCGCACGTCGAGACCCCGCCGGCGCAGCTCGGCGATGGTGGCGACGAACAGGGCCGGGTCCTTCTCGATGGCCAGGCGGCCCGGGAAGAAGATCCGCCACGGGCCGGCCGCTCCGGCCGGCGCTCGCGCGGGATCGGGCGTGAAGCGCGCCTCGTCGATGCCGGCGTGGATGACCCGCCGCTTGGCCTCGGGCACCCCATGCTCGGACAGGCGGTCTCCCAGTGCCCGTGAGCTCGTGACGAACATGTCCACCGCGTCCAGGTGACGACGCGCCACCAGTGCCGGGTAGCCGAAGCCGCCCGTGCCCTCGCCGTGCATGTGGGCCACCACCGCGGGCGGCTGCTCCAGCCGGCGGAAGGCCGGCGCCAGGTCGAAGCCGAGGCGCGAGTTCATGATGTGGACCACATGCGGGCGGATCTCCCTCACCAACTCCAGCGCCATCGCCGGGTGGTGTGCGGGCGGAGCCAGCTCTGACAGGCGCCAGGCCCCCGCGGCCGACGGGAGCAGGCGGGAGAGCCACCGGCTGGGGAAGACCTCGGTGATCACCGCGTACTGGGACACCCCCGGCGGGGAACCCGCGAACAGGTCGACGATCACCTGATCCGCGCCCCCGACGTCGCAGTGGGGGATCATGTGCACGATCCGTAGGTTGGAGCCCGCGGGGGCGGGCGTGGTGCCGACCGTCACGGGCACATGATGTCAGGCGATCGCGGGACGACACCGGGGGGCGGGATGGGGGGCGGCATCGCAGGAGACGACATCGCGGCGTGGCCCGGGACCGATGCGCTGCCGGTGATCGCCCTGGAGCGCGGCGGGCGGGCCGGTGCACTGGCGTGCGCCGCCGCCGGCGCCCACGGGGGCACCCCGCTCGTTGTGGGCCGCGCCCACGACCGGGACGCCCTCGCCCAGCCCGCGCTGCAGGGCGTGCTGGCGCGTCGCCTGGCCACCACGCCGGCGCTCACCGCGCTGGCGATCGCACCCTGCGAGGGCCCGCGCGCGGCCATGACCCCCGCCCTGCCCGACCGCGGGCTGCCCGGCGTGGCGCTGTGGCCGGCCGCGCTGGCGATACGCGCGAGCGCGCTGCGCCTGGCCCTCCCCGCCATCGTCGCGGCCGACGACCCCATCGTCGCCCTGGTCGAGTGGCTGACCGCGGCCCGCACCGGGCTCGAGTGGCGGGCGCACTCCCTGGCGCCGCGACGCCCGGCACACACGAATGCGGCGCCGCGCCTGGGCGCCCGGGTGGAGCCGGTGCCCGCCGGCCTGGACCCGGTGCTGGCCGACGCCGAGCCGTGGCCCCACCTCGACCTGGGGTGGGCTCCTCTGCGGCGCGTGGCCACGCCCGATGGCCACCGGCGCCTGCTGGCGCCCGGCGACAGCCCGGCGGCCGGCGAGTTCGTCGAGGCCGACCTGGCCCTGGTGCGGACGGAGCCCGGGCGCGGGACGGTGCCGGTGTTCGGCACCAGGGAGCGGTGCGCCGAGTACGCCCCGGGCGGGGCCCCGGGAGAGGTCCCCGCGGGCCACATCGATCCGGAGGGCCTCCCCGGCGGCGCCGAGATCGTGGTGTTCCACGACCCGCGCCGGGCGCACGACTTCGTCGGCCACGGAGACGAGGCCCCCCCGGGATGCCACGTGTCGCGGATCCTCGGATGGGGCCTGGCCATCGGAGCCGCCACGTCCGAGGTGCCCCCGGCCCCTCCCCCGGACCGGCTGATCCTGAGGGCGACCGAGCGGGGATTCACTTCCCACCCGTTGACCCTGGACGACGACGCCGTGGGCACAGGAGACCGGGGACTGGTGCACGGCGCGCCGGCCGAGGACCGCGTGCCCCTGCTGGCGGCGCGGCGGTCCGGGGGCCGGGCGACGCTGACGGTCGATCCCTTCGAGGGGGCCGTCGCCGGGCTGGAGGCGCTCGGATGGATCGCCCGCGACCAGGAGCCCGGCCACCCGGGGCTGTGGCGGGGGCCGGGCGGCGATATCGCCGTCAGCACGACCACGGTGCCCGACCGCGAGTTGCTGGGCGGCATCGAGCGGGTCCCCGGGGTGTTCGACGCCTCGCCCGCTCTCGAGGCCGCCGACGCCGCGGACCCGAGCCCGCCCGTGGCACAGCGCCGTGCCCTGCGCCGGCGCGTGGCCGACTGGCGGCGGAAGCGGCGGCTGGGCGGGCCGCCGCGGACGCTGATCGTGGCGCCCTGGTTCTCGGTGGGCGGGGGCGACCGCTTCCTGCTGGATCTCATCCGCATCCTCGAGGTCGACGGGCAGTGGGTGGGCGCGGCGCTCACGATCCCCGGCTCCCGGGCGCCGGTGGACAACAGCGCCGCCTTCACCCCGCACCTTCGCCGCCTTCTGCGGGTGCACGAGGACAGGCCGGACGTGCCGCCCATCCGGGCGATCGCCGAGATGATCCGCGACGAGCGCATCGACCGCCTGTTCATCTGCGGTGCCGCGCTGGTCTACGAGCACCTCGGGCCGCTGCGCGCGGCCTTCCCGGGCCTGCAGGTGGTGGACCAGTTGTTCAACGATGTCGGCCATCTGGCCGCCAACACCGAGGCCGCGGCCCACATCGACCTCACGATCTGCGCCTACGAGGGTCTGTACGCAGGACTCGTGCAGGCCCAGGGGCGGCCGGCCGACCGGGTCGCACTGGCCTACATCGGCATCGACACCGGCCGGTTCCACCCGGTGTCCCCGGCGCGGCGGCGGGCGGCGCGCATCGCGATGGGACTGGATCCGGAGCGCGAGACCTGGGGCTACCTGGGCCGTATCTCGCAGGAGAAGTGCCTGCCGAACCTCGTCGAGGCGCTGCGCCTCCTGGGCCCGGACCTCCCGGTCCAGGTGGTGATCCAGGGAGAGGGGCCCGCCGACGAGGAGGTGCGGGACGCGGTGGACGCGAGCGGCCTGCCCATCGCGGTGCGCGGTTTCGCGCCGGACGTGGGCGGCGCGCTGGCGGCGCTGGACGTCTATGTACTGCCCTCGCGCACGGAGGGCATCCCGCTGGCGGTGATGGAGGCGATGGCGACCGGGGTGCTGCCGGTGGCGACCGCGGTCGGGGGCCTTCCCGAGTTGGTCCACACCGGCGCCGAGGGCTACCTGGTCGCGCCGGGTGATCCGGCCGCGCTGGCGCTGGGCCTGCAGAGCATGTGGCGCACGCCGGCCGGCGTGCGCGAGCAGATGCGGCAGGCGGCGCGCCGGGCGGTGGACGAGCGCATGTCGCACCGGGCGATGGCCGAGCGCTACCTCAGCCTGCTGGCGCGCTGACCCGGGGAACGCCCGCCGACCCCAGCACCGAGGCCAGCAGCCGCGCGTCGCCCACCGACCAGGCACCTGCGGCCCCGGGGGGCGGCCGGCCGAACTGCTCGGCAGCAGTGCGCGCGACCCCGGTGCAGATGTTCACGAGCGGGGGCGGATCCGGGGCCTCGGCGAGGCCGACGAGGCAGGCCGCGGCGGACCCGATGGGCACGAAGTCGCGCACCTGCTCGGCGCCGGCGGGCTCGGTCTCGCCGGCGGCGTATGCCCGGGCCACCCGGCCCAGCAGTGTGCGCGGCTCGGGATCGTTCGGCACCGGGTTGAACAGCCGCGCGACCACCGTCGCCACCGGCGACAGGGCCGCGAGGCGGGTGGTGGCCAGCTTGGACATCCCGTACTCGCTGTCGGGCCGGCACGGGGCGTCCTCGGCCAGGTACACCCCCGGTCCGGTGAGCCCGTACTCGGCCGAGGAGCCCACCAGCACCAGCCGCGCCGCCGGGGAGTGGCGGGCCACCGCGTCGAGCAGACGCATCGGGGCGAGCACGTTGGCTCGCCACAGGTCCTCGGGGAGCCCGTAGGTGAGCCCGGCGCAGTGGATGACCACCCGCGGGGCCCAGCGGTCCACCAGTGCCCCGGCCACACCGGGTAGATCCAGCGCCCCATCGGCGCGGCCCGCATGAACCGCCACCGGCGCGCCGCGGGCGCGCAGGTGCGCCGCCACCGCACCGCCCACCATCCCGCCCGCGCCGGTGATCAGCACCGGGCCGCTCACGGCAGGAAGCGCCCGGGGTCCTCGGCCACCAGATCGTTGGCGGCCGTGTAGTCGTCCACCCGGCCCAGATCGAGCCAGAAGGCGTCGGTCTCGTGGCAGGCCACCACGCCCCCGCGCTGCTTGGTGCGCAGCATGAAGTCGGGCACATCGATGCGCTCGCCCTGCTCGATGGCCGACAGCGATTCGCCGGTGACCACGTTGACCCCGATCGACACCGTCACCTCGATGACCGGCTTCTCGCGGTAGGCGCCCAGGGTGCCCTCGGGGGTGATGTCGATCACCCCGAAGTCCTGCTCGATGCGCCGGCGGGTGACGCAGATGGTGGCATCGGCCCCGCGGGCGGTGTGCCCGGCCAGAACCCCGTGGAAGTCCAGGTCGGTGAGCAGATCACCGTTGAGCACCAGCAGGGACTCATCGGGGTCGATGTCGGGGATCGTCCCGAGCGCCCCGATGGTGCCGAGCGGGGTGCGCTCCTCGTGGTAGACCAGCTCCAGCCCCACCCGCTCCCCGGCACCGAAGTAGGCCCGGATCAGGTGCGACAGGTACCCCACGCAGATGTCCACCCGCACGAAGCCCTGGGCGGCCAGCTGCAACAGCAGGATCTCCAGGATCGCCCGCTCGCCCAGGGGCATCAGGGGCTTGGGGATGATGGTGGTGTAGGGCCGCAGGCGACGGCCCTCGCCGCCCGCCAGCACCACCGCGCGGGCGCCGTGACTCATACGTGGTACTCCCCGGCGTGGCGCAGGTCGGCGTCGGTGCGCATGTGCTCGATGACCCGCTCGATGCCCGCCTCCAGCGGCACCGAGGGGGCGTAGCCCAGCAGCTCGCCCGCCCGCTCGATGCCGGCCACCAGCTCCATCACCTCCGAGGCCCCGGGGCGCACGCGCGCGGGATCCAGCTCGATGCGCGCGGACGGGTTGACCCGCTCGATGATGGCCCGCGCCACGTCGCCGATGCTGTGCGAGACCCCCGAGCCGATGTTGATCTCGGCGCCCTCCACCCCGGGGGTGATCGCCGCGGCCACCATGCCCTGGACCGTGTCGGTGACGTAGTTCAGGTCGCGCCGGGGATCCAGCGAGCCCATGCGGATCACATCGCCGGCCAGCGCCTGGGCGATGACGGTGGGGATGAACGCCCGGGGGGACTGGCGCGGGCCGTAGGTGTTGAAGGGACGCACCACCACCACCGGCAGGCCGAACGAGCGCTGATAGGAGAGCGCCAGCTGGTCGGCGCCCACCTTGGTGGCCGCATACGGCGACTGGGCGTGGGCCGGGTGGGCCTCGGTGATGGGGACGAACTGGGCGGTGCCGTAGGTCTCGGAGGTCGAGATGTGCACCAGGCGCTCCACGCCGGCGGCCCGGGCGGCCTCCAGCACGTTCAGGGTCCCCATCAGATTGGTCTGGACGTAGTGGTGGGGGGCCACGAACGAGTAGGGGATGCCGATCAGCGCCGCCAGGTGCAGTACCCGCTCGCAGCCGTCGATCAGGCGCACCATGCAGGCGGGGTCCTCGACATCGCCGTGGACGATCTCCAGCGCCTCGGGATGACGGGCGCGCGCGCTGTCCAGGAAGCCGATCGACGAGGTCGAGGAGTAGCGCACCAGCGCGCGTACCCGGTGACCGTCGCCCAGCAGGCGCTCGACCAGGTGTCCCCCGATGAATCCCCCCGCCCCGGTGACGGCGAAAAGCCCCAATCGGTCCCCCTTGTCCGGTGCTGTGATCTCGGGCCCGGCGAGCCTAGTACACGGGCCCCGCCCGCTCGCGGCGGCGCTTCTGCGGGCGTAGGGTCCGCGCGTGAGCACCACCGGCCCCGAGGCGTCCGCCGCAGGCCCCGCCGTGCCGCCGCGGGCGCGTGTGTCCGTGCGTGACCCGGCGCTGGCGGCCGCGGTGGGCGCCCTGGGATACGCCGCGGCGGACGACCCGGCAGACGTCGTGGTGGTGGTCGCCACGACGGTCGACCAGGCGCGTGAGGCCCAGGCGCGCGGCCGGTGCTGGCTGCTTCACCTGGGCGCGGATGGTGCGGCGGAGCACCTCGAGGCGACGGGTCGCGTGGAGTGCGTGTTCGGCGACGCCGCCGGCCTGTGCGAGCGGCTGGAGTGGTTGGAGGGACACGGGTGGACGCCGCCGGCCCGCCCGCCCCGACGGGTGGAGCTGGCCGCGCGCATGGTGGAGGCACGCGCCTGGCTGGCGGCGGTGCGCGAGGCCGAGCGCACCGCGCAGGCGGCCCACGACGAGGAGGTGGCCCTGCGCTCGCGGCACCAGCGGGCGCTGGAGGATCACCGCGACCACCTCATCGAGCGGATCGCGCAGATGGACGCCCAGCTCCACGCAACCGACCGGGAACGACTGGCCACCCAGGCCCGGCTCGACGCCATCCTGGGCAGCCGCCTCTGGCGGATGCTCGCGCCGCTGCGCGCGATCCGGCGCCTGGTCGCATCGCGCGGACGGGGAGGCCGGCCGTGAGCGACTCCCGGCGGGTCAGCGTCATCATCCCCACCCGCGACAACCCGCAGATGCTGGACACGGTGCTGCGGGGCCTCGCCGCCACCGCGCCCGAGGCGGAGGTCCTGGTGGTCGACAACGGATCGCGCGACCCGGCCGTCGCGCGCGCCATCGCCTCCGCGGGCGCCACGCCGCTCCGCGTGGACGCGCCCTTCAACTTCTCGCTCCTGATCAACGTCGGCGCCGCGGCCTCGCGGCGCGAGTTCGTCCTGCTGCTCAACGACGACATCGAGATCCGCGACGACCGCTGGCTGGGGGCGATGGTGGCCGCGGCAGGGCCGGATACCGGGCCGGTGGGAGCGGTGCTGCACCACCCGGACGGGTCGGTGCAGCACCGCGGCATCGCGCTCGTGGACGGACGCCCCGAGACCCTCGGGGCCGGCGAGGACGGAGCGGAGGGGCCGGGTCCCGCGCCGGACGCGGTGACCGGCGCGTGCATGCTGGTGGCGCGCGAGTTGTTCGTCGCGCTGGGTGGTCTCGAGACGCTGCTGCGCACCAACTACAACGATGTCGACCTCTGCCTGCGGGCGGCCCGCGCCGGCAGGCCCGCCGCACTGGCCGCGGACGCGCACCTGATCCACCACGAGTCGGCCTCGCGCGGGCGGGAGTCGACGCCGGATGTGCGCGCCGACTGGCTGCTGTTCCGCACCAGGTGGGCGCACCTGCTCGTCGGAGGGGGGGCCGTACCCCCGGCGGGCGCCCGGGCATCCCTGGCAGGCCGCGCGACCTATTCGAACGAGGGGCCGGGGAACTGAACGTGCGGCGGTAGGTCGGGAACGAGGACCCCGTGATGCTGCGGGGATGCGTCTCCCCCGCGTCGCCCTCCGACTACTGACGGCCTGCCTGATGGTCTGCGCCGGCACCGCGACCGCCTTCGCCGCCGAGGACGTCCGCCTGGTGAGCGAGCCGCTGGTGGAGGGATTCATCGCCCCGACCGCGGTGACGCAGACCCCGTCGGGATCGTTCCTCATCGCCGAGAAGCGGGGCGCCATCTTCGAGTGGTCCCCGGGCGACGCGGCGGCGCGACGAGTCCTCGACATCTCCGAGGCGGGTCTCGACCTGGCCCAGACAGACGGTGACCGAGCCGTCCTCGGACTGGTGGCCGACCCGGGCTATGACGACGACGAGAGCCCCGGGCACCGGCGCTTCTACCTCACCTTCAACTCGCGGCTCGGCCCTCCGGGCACCGACATCGTCCAGCCGGGAAGCGGCTGCGAGACCTTCGACTGCCCGGTCCGCGGCGTGCTGGCCGCGGCGACCGTCCCCGAGACCGGGCCGGCCGACTCGGTGGAGATCGTCCACGACGCCTGGTGTGCCAACAACACCATCCATCCGGCCGGCGACCTGGTCTGGTCCCGGGACGGGCAGCGGCTGTACGCGTCGATGGGCGACGGCATCGACAGCCGCGGACCGCAGCCGGACTACTGGGACTACCCCGGCGACCCGTGCGACGATCCGCCCGGCTTCGGCGGCCCCTGGAAGGCGCAGCACTCCGTCGCCCTGGCCGAGGAGTCGGGCCAGGAGGGGTCCATCCTGTCGTTCGGCCTCGACGATGTCCGCGCGCCGGGTAGCGGGCCGGCGCCGGCGCTGCTGGCCACCGGCCTGCGCAACCCCTGGCGGATGGCGGTCGACCCCGAGCTGGGCGACCTCTATGCCAGCAACGTCGGCTGGTTCCAGTACGAGGAGATCGATCGCGTCCCGGCCGCGGACATCGCGGGGGGCGTGGTCCACAACTCCGGCTGGCCCTGCGCCGAGGGGGGCGACCCGGAGTTCCGGCTTCCGGACTATCACGACCACCCGTACTGCGCCGCGCTGCGGGCGCTCGACGCCATCCAGGAGCCGTGGCTCTACTACGGCGACGAGACCGGGCCCGCCAGCTTCGCGGCCTGCCCGACGGGCCGCTCGGTGGGGACCGTCATCCCGATCCGGGCGGACGCGCCGCTCCCCCTGGGGCTGGGCAGCGGGCTGCTGCTGGGTGACTTCGTGCGCGGCTGTGCCTGGCTGGCCTCGAGGGGCCCTGGCGGCGGGCCCTATTCGGCGGTGGAGCCGCGCCACATCCCCGCGGACCTGCCGTTCTTCGTCGACGGCGTGCAGGCCGAGGACGGCGACGTCTACTGGCTGGCTATCGCCACCGACGGCGGGAGCGGTCTGGGCCGCCTGAACCGCATGAAGACGGGATCCGTGGCCCACATCGGCACGACCCCCGCGCCGGAGGCGGGTGGCGTGGCGACGCTGTCGGGCGCCGAGAGCGTCACCTCCGCCCAGCCCTCGACGCTGGTCTACGAGTGGGACCTCGATGGAGACGGCCAGTTCGACGACGCCACGGGCGCCCTGACCGAGGTCGTCGTCCCCGGTGGAGCCCCCGTTCCCGTCGCCCTGCGCGTCACCGACCTCATGGGTCGCTCCCACGTGGCTCGCGCCCAGGCGGTGGTCGGTACGCCGCCCACGATCACGCTCCGGTCGGAACCGGAGGCGGGCGTGGTGCGCGGCGGGACGCGGATCGACGTGAGCGCCGGCATCTTCGACCCGGACGGCGACGCGGCGGCGGGCCGGACCAGTTGGACCGTGGAGATCGAGCACTGCCCGAACGTGTGCCACACCCACCCGATCCTGTCGCGCTCGGGCGCGTCGGTCGCCTTCACCGCCGAGCCGCACGACACCTTGGAGAACAGCTTCTACCGGGTCGTCGCGAGGAACACCGACGACGCCGGCCTGACGACCGTCGCCTCCCGCGAGGTGCGCGTGTCGGATCCGGCCCCGCAGGAGCCCGGGCCGGCCGAGGGCCCGCCCGGCGGGGAGCCCCCGCTGCTGCCCGAGCCGCCGCCCCCGGTGGACGAGGAGGGCCCGCAGGTGGTCGCCCCGCCCGCCGCCGAGGGCGTGGAGGGCGCCCCGGGCAATCTCGTCCGTCCGAAGAAGCGCGCCATCCCCGAGCGCACCCCGCCGGTGATCCTGGCCGGCCCCACGCGCTCCCAGGCCGTCGGCAGGGCCGGCGTGGAGCGTGTGGTGCACCGCATCCGCGTCCTCGGCCCGGGGCGCTACCGCCTGGTGGCCCAGGACGCGCGCACCGGACGCACCCTGGTGCACCTGCGCGGGAGCGCCATCGGCACCCGACGTGCCACCCGTAACCTGCGCCTCCTGAGGACGGTGGTGCGGCCCGGCGACCTGGGCGCACGCGGGGCCCGCGCGCTGGTGATCACCAGCCGGGTGGTCAGCCGGGGGGCTCCGGTGCGACTGGTGGTGAAACGGGCCGGCGGCCCGCGGCCGCGGGGTGTGCTGATCCGCGAGCAGACGTTGCGTACGCTGCGCTGAGCCGGATCGCTCGGGCCGACCGATCAGCCGGCTCTCGTCATCGATCGGTGGGCCGGAGGGGTGGATGAGACCTTCGAGCATCCTGGCGGCGCTGCTCGTCGCCGCGTCGGCGGGCATCGCGCCCCAGCCGGCCGGCGCGGCCACGGACGTCCGCCTGATCAGCGAGCCGCTGGTGGAGGATCTGCCCCTGCCCACCGCGCTGGCGCAGACGCCCGCGGGCACCTTCGTGATCGGCACCAAGGACGGGCGCATCATGGAGTGGGACCCCGCCGGCGAGGATCGCCCGCGAACGGTGGTCGACCTCTCGCCGGACGGCCTGAACGACGCGCAGTCCGACGGCGACCGCGGGCTGCTGGGCATCGCGGCGGACCCCGGCTACGACGACCCGGCCGGGCCGGGGTACCGCCGCCTGTACCTGTCGTACCAGTCGCGGCGCGGGCCGGTGGGCACCGACCTGCTGCAGCCGCCGAGCAACTGCTCGCTGTTCGGCTGCCCCACGCGGGGCGTCCTGGCCGCGGCGGTGGTGCCGCCATCGGGTGCGGCACCCGGGATCGAGACCATCCACGATGCGTGGTGCTCCGAGTCGGCCTTCCACGGCATGGGCGACCTCGAGTGGTCCGCGGACGGGCGCTCGCTGTACGTCTCGGTGGGCGACGGCGTCGACTCGCGCGAGGCGACCGGCATCTGGGACTGGCCCGGCGACCCGTGTGACGACCCGCCCGGGGAGGGCGCCTCCTGGAAGGCGCAGCACCTCGCCAAGGGGATCGCGCCGCGTGGCGACGAGGGCAGCGTGCTGGCCTTCGACCTGGAGAGCCTGCGCGCGCCGGCCACCACCACGACAGCGCCGGCCGTTGTGGCATCGGGCCTGCGCAACCCCTGGCGCCTGGCGCTGGATGCCCCCACCGGCGACCTGTTCATCGCCAACGTCGGCTGGTTCCGGTTCGAGGAGGTCGATCGCGTCAGCGCGGCCGACATCGCCGCCGGCACCATCGTCAACTCCGGCTGGCCGTGCAACGAGGGTCCCCCCGGGTACGTGGTGCCCGCGTACGGGACCGCCCCGTTCTGCGACCAGTTGCGCGACTCGGGTGCCATCCGCGAGCCGTGGCTGCACTACGGCGACGGCACCGGGCCGGCGGCGATGGACGTCTGCCCCACCGGGCGTACGGCCGGGCCGCTGGTGGCCGTCCGTGAGGACAGCCCGCTGCCCCTGGGGGTCGGCTCGGGCCTGCTGGTGGCCGACTTCGTGCGCGGCTGCGCCTGGATGGCGAGCCGCCCGGCCCCGGGGGAGCCGATCGCGGTCGACACCCTGACCCCGGTGCCCGCGGAGCTGCCGGAGATCGTGGACGCCGTGCAGGCCGGCGACGGGCGCCTCCACTGGATCGCCATCGCCGAACCGGAATTCACCGGACCGGGATCACTGAACGTGCTCCGCACCGGGGTGGTGGCGCGCATCTCCGCCCGCCCCGCCGAGGCGGCGGGCGCCACAGCGCAACTCTCGGCATCCGGCAGCGAGACCTCCGCCGACCCGGGACTCCTGGACCACGCGTGGGACCTGGACGGCGACGGCCAGTTCGACGACGCCTCGGGCGCGCTGGCCCAGGTCACCGTTCCGGGCGGAGCCCCCGTGCCCGTGGCCGTTCGGGTCACGGACGCCCTCGGGCGCTCGGACGTGGCCCTCTCGCGGGCCGTGGTTGGCACCGCACCGTCCATCACCCTCGAGTCCGAGCCGGCGGGCGTGATCGTGCCGGGCGGCAGCGCGGTCTCGGTGCGCTCGGTCGTCTCGGATCCGGACGGGGACGCGGCGGCCGGCCGGACCACCTGGTCGGTGGAGATCGAGCACTGCCCCAACGTGTGCCACAGCCACCCGATCCTGTCCACGGCGGGCGAGTCGATCACCTTCACGGCCGAACCCCACGGGACGCTGGAGAACAGCTTCTACCGCGTGGTGGCGCGCTACACCGACCCGGCCGGCCTGGAGGCGGTGGCCTCGCGCGAGGTGCGGGTCTCGGAGACCGCCCCCCAGGAGCCGCCCGGGGACGGGCCGCCGGCGCCCGGGGGCCAGGAACCAACGGCGGCGGAGCCGGCGACGACGACACCGCCCGACGACCCGGATCCGGCGGCGGCCGGTCCGGAACCCGCGGAGCGCGAGCGCTCGGCGCCGGCCGGGCGCAGGCCGCCGGCGATCCTCGCCGGCCCGACGCGCTCCCAGGCCGTCGGACGGGAGGGCCTGGAGCGGGTGGTGCACCGCATCCGCGTCCTCGGCCCCGGGCGCTACCGCCTGGTCCTCCAGGACGCACGCACCGGGCGCACGCTGGTGCAGTCGCCCGGTAGCGCGATCGGCACCCGGCGTGCCGGCCGGCACATGCGCCTGCTGGGCACCGTGATCCGGCCGGGCGATCTGGGCGCGCGCGGAGCGCGGGCGCTGGTGGTGGTCAGCCGCGTCCGCAGCCGGGCCGCTCCGGTGCGCCTGCTGGTGCGACGCGTCGGCGGCCCGCGGCCACGCGGTGCGCTGATCCGCGGGGGGACGGTGCGCGCCCTGCGCTGACCGCCCGCGCTGGTCTTGACGGGGCGCCATCACTCTGGTGGGGTTCCTCGCGTGAGGAAACGGGGTGTGTCCGTCGGTTCCGGCGGTACGGGGGATCCGGCCGACGGCGAGGCGGACGCCGCGCGCCCCGGCCGCGCCGCCGACCGGATCTGGTTCGCGCATGCCCTGCGCGGCATCGCCGCGCTGGTGGTGGTCTGGGAGCACCTGTTCGTGGGGTGGTGGCACATCCCGGTCCTGGCGACCCTCTACCTGAAGTCCCCCGAGATCCCGCCGACGCCCGCGCCGGCCGATCTGTTCTACCTGGCCCCCTTCGAGTGGCTGGCCCAGAACAACATCAACCTCGCCCAGGTCGGCGTGGCAACGTTCTTCGTCATCAGCGGCTTCGTCATACCGATGTCGCTCGAGCGCTACAGCGTGGGCCGCTACCTGGTGGGCCGCGTGTTCCGGCTCTACCCGGTGTGGATCGCAGCGACGGTCCTCGCCGGCGCGGCATTCGCCGTGCAGGCCGCCCTCCAGGGCACGCCGGAGCCGTTCTCCGCGGCGACCTGGGTGTGGAACGCGCTGCTGGTGAACGACCTGGTGGGGTACGCCACGGCCAACCCCGTCACGTGGACCCTCCTGATCGAGCTGAAGTTCTACCTGCTGTGCGCGTTGCTGGCGGTGGTGGGCGGCACACGCCGGATCGCGCCGATCGCCGTGAGCCTGGTGGCCCTGACCGCCCTGGCCCTGAGCACCCAGTCCCTCTACGTCGACCGGGCGCTGGCGGGCCAGGACGAGGTCGCGACGGTCGTCTTCGCACTGGGCTTCTCCGCGCCGTTCATCTGCTTCATGTTCATCGGCGTGGCGATCCACAACGCCTTCCGCGGCCACTGGTCCGCGCCGACGTCGCTCGCGGTGGGGGCCGCCGCCCTGGGGGCCCACGCCGTGGGCCTGTTCGGCGGGGTGATGCCGGATGTCACGACGACGCTGTTCTTCGTCAGCTTCTGCGCCGGCCTGGCGCTGTTCCTGGCCGCGTACGCGCTGCGCGCCCACATCCCGCGCTCGCGTGTCCTCGACCGGCTGGCCCACATCAGCTACCCGCTGTATGCCACCCACTACGTGGTGGGCGGCGTGCTTTCGCTGGCGCTGTTCCGTGCCACGGGATGGGCCCTCGCGAGCATCCTCGTGTCCGCCCTGGTGGTGTTCGCCCTGAGCTGGGCCGTGAACCGCTGGATCGAGGAGCCGGCCAACCGCTACGGCAAGCGCGTCCGGCTGCCGCGCCCGCGGCGCCTGGGCGAGATGGCGCCGGCACCCGAGCCGGTCGCCGCCGGCGCGGTCGCGATCGCCGCGCTCCCGGATCTCGGGACGGCGGCCGCGGCCGAGCAGACCGACGGCTGAAAGCCCTACCGGCCCCCGGCGGAGAGGACCGCGTCGAGCACGGCGCGAAAGCGCGTCGCGACGGCATCCCATCCGTACTCGCCCGCCACGTAATCGCGACCCGCCGCGCCCATCGCCACCGCGCGCACCGGATCGTCCAGCAGCGAGCGCACCGCGGAGGCGAAACCGGCGTAGTCGCGGAAGGCCACCCCGCCGCCCGAGCGCTCGCAGTGCTCGCGCATCACCTCCGAGCCGTGGGCGACCAGCGCCGGCGTCCCCTCGCGCCAGGCCTCCAGCAACACCAGTGAGAGGCTCTCCATCTCGCTGGGGTTCACCAGCGCGAGCGCCTCGGCGTAGGCCGCGCGCTTGGTGGTGTCATCGACATAGCCCACCCGCAGCACCCGGTCGCGCAGGTGCCGCGGCGGCTGGTACGAGCCACTGCCGATCAGCACCAGGCGCAGGTCGGGAGCGCTCTCGGTGATCAGGCGTGCCGCGTACTCCACCGCGATGTCGACCCGCTTGCCGCGCTCCAGGCGTCCCGCATAGAGCAGGTAGCGCCCCAGGCCGTGGGAGGCCGCGAAGCCCGACGGGGCGGGCCCCTCGGGGGGGTCGAGTCCGGCGCCCACCACGCCGCCGGCGCGGACGCGGTACAGGCGCCGCGCCAGGCGCTCCTCGGCGGGGGTGTTGAAGATCCACCCGGCCACCGCCCCGAAGGGCCCGGCCAGGCAGCGCATGTGCGCATCGGGCTCGTCGTGCAGGCACGGCAGCAGCAGCGAGCGCTCCGGGTGCGCCTGCACGCCCCAGTAGGTGGTGCCGAACAGGTAGGGCACGAAGATCATCGCGTCGTAGCCGGGGCCGTGGCGCTCGATGTGCTCCTGCAGGCCCGCCGACCAGACCCCCGCCCCCATGAGCTCGAGCTCCTCCAGGTACCCCAGGCGCCCGTCGCGCTGCAGGCGCCCGTGCAGGCGGCCGTGGCGCGCGTCATCGCGGTCGGACACCGGGAAGCGCAGGATGCGGACACCGCCCTCCACGCTCTCGCCGGCGGGCAGCGAGTTGGCCCAGGTGGTGTGGTCGACGGCGCAGGTGGTGGCCACGCTCACCCGGTCGCGCGGGTCGACGGCGCGGGCGATCAACCCCGCGGCCAGGGTCTCTGCACCCCCCACGATGCCGGCGCCGAAGCGCGGCACCACGAACAGCAGGTCGCGGCTCACGGGGCGGCCCCCTCGGCGGCCGCGGCCTCCACCTGCTCCCACAGGCGGGCGGTCACCGCGCCCCAGGTGAGGCCTTGCGTGAAGCGCCGGCCGGCGTGACCCAGCGCGCGCGCGAGCGGCGGGTTGGCGCCCAGCAGGTCCAGCGCGGCCGCGTAGCCGAGGGCGTCCTCGAACCACAGCCCGGCCCGCGAGCGCGAGGACTGGCCCACCAGCACCGGGGACGCCTTGGAGGAGAGGGTCGGTACGCCGTGCGACCAGGCCTCCAGGAGCACCAGCGACAGGCTCTCGTACGGCGAGGGGCACACCAGAAGCGCCGCGCCCGCCAGCAGGTCGTGCTTGGTCTGCTCCTCCACGAAGCCCGGGGCGTGTAGCCAGGAGGCGCTCGGCAGGTCCATGACCTGGCGCCCCACCATCACCAGGTCCAGGCCCTCCGGGCGGTGGCGGCGGTAGCGCTCGTGCGCCTCGATCAGCACGTCCGAGCCCTTGGAGGGCTCGATGCGGCCCAGGCACAGGGCGTAGGGCCGGCGGCCGAGACCCAGGGCGGCGCGGCCGCGAGCGGGGTCGGCGGGCGGCGGGGGATCGACGCCCACGCCCACCACAGCCGAGCGCCCGCGGTCGATGCCGAAGCGCCGCACCGCCAGATCCTGCTCCTCGGGGGTGCTGAACACCAGGCGCCGGGCGGCCCGCACCACCTCGTCGAAGATCCCCAGGGCCAGCGGCGGCTCGTCGTGCAGGGCCGGGATGAGGACGGCGCGCTGGGACACGGCCGGCAGGCCGTGCACCGTGGTGGCGTACAGGTACGGGACGAACAGCACCGCGTCGTAGCCGTCCCCGTACTCGCGCAGGTGCTCGGTCAGGCCGGGGGCCACCGGCCCCTGGGCCGCCATCCACTCGCGCTCGGCCGCCTCCCCGGAGACGGCACCGCCCAGCAGGCGGGCCGACAGGGCGTCGAAGCGTGCGCCGTCGCGCGGCCGGGGCACCGGGAAGCGCCGCACGCGCACCGCCCCGTCCCGGGACTCCCCCGGCGGGTAGTGGTCGGCCCAGGTGCGGTACTCCAGCGCGCAGGTGGTGAGGACGGTCACCTCGGCGCGGGCCGCCAGGCGGTGGGCGTAGAGGCGCGCCAGGGTCTCCGCGCCGCCTCCGATCTCCGCGCCGTAGCGCGGCGACACCACCGCCACCCTCACCCGAACACCTCGCGCACCGCCGCCAGCACCCGGGGGGCGACGGCGGCCGGCGCCAACCGGCCCAGGCGCGCGCCCGCACGGGCCCGCAGCCCCGCGCGCAGCCCGGCGTCGTCGCAGACGGCCTCGATGGCCTCGGCAGTCAGGGCCGCGTCGCCGGCGGGCACCACCAGACCCGCCCCGCCCAGGGTCTCGGCCACGGCGCCGGCGTCGTGGGCCACCACGGGCAGGCCGCGCGCCATCGCCTCCACCAGCGGCGCACAGAAGCCCTCGTGGGCGCTGGTGCACAGGTACACGGCGGCGCGGTCGTAGGCGGCATCGCGCTCGCGATCGCCCACGCGCCCGCGGAGGTGAACCGCATCCTGCACCCCCGCCGCGCGCGCGAAGCGCTCCAGGGCGTCGCGGTAACGCTCGAACCCGTCCCAGGAGCCGATCAACTCCAGATTCACGTCCGGCCGTCGGTGCGCCAGCAGGGCGACGGCCCGGATGGCCTCCTCCAGGCGCTTGCTGGGGACCACGCGGCCCACGCTCACGACCCGCGGGGCCGACACGTCCGTTCGGGAGCCCGAGCGGTCGGCAACGTCCAGCAGCAGCGGCACCACCCGAGGCGCCGGGAAGCCCGCGCGCTCCAATTCCGCGGCGTTGTAGCCCGAGTCCGCGATGGCGCCGCGCACCGCCCGGGCCAGTGCGGGGAGGGCGTCGCGCCCCTCCTGGCACAGCCGTGCCAGCCCGGGCTGATGGGCGGCCAGCAGCGGGGCCGGCGTGATGTTGTGGTACAGCAGCGCCAGGCGCTCGCGCGGCACCGTGAGGGCCGCCTCGACGGCACGGCTGCCGATGGAGTGGCGCAGCAGCACCCGGGCGTCGGGGTCGTCGGCCGCCCGGAAGCGGTCCAGGTGCTCCACCTCGCCGGCAAGGTCCGGGTGGACGTGCTCGGCGTATATGCGCCCTCCGGTGCCGTGGTCGGCCAGCAGCCGGCGCCAGGCGAGGGCCTGCGAGGTCACGGCGTCGGCGGGCGCCGCGGCCGCGATCAACTGGTGGAGGATCACCCCGCCGGCGGGGGCCCGCTGCGGCCCTCCACGGCGGCGACCCGCCGGCCGAGGTCGGCGACCTCGTGCTCGAGCCGCGTCATGTCCTCCTGCACGGCGTCCCGCGAGCGGACGGCCTCGCGCTCGGCGGCCGCCTGGGCGGCATCCAGGCGCGCCAGGGCGCCGTTGATCTGGATCACCAGGTCGTTGAGGAAATGGAACAAGAAGCGGATGACGGACCGCTTGGCCAGCGTGATGATGCGCCCGACACCGGGCTTTGTGGAGTAGGCGGTCTCGGGCCGCAGACGCACCGTGGGCCCGCCACCGGCCGGCTCATCGCCGTCGAAGGGCAGGTCGAGCACCGCTGGATCCAGCTCGCCCGCCGCGCGACGGGCCTCGACGCGACGCTCGAGATCGGCCATCAGGCGGTCCACGTCGATGCCGCCGGCGCCGGCCGGCTCGCTCACCCGGGCGCTCCGGTGGTGGTGCCCACGCGCCACTCGCCGGGCAGGGCCACCGGGCCGTAGCCGCGGGACTGGGCGAAGACAGCGAACTCGGCCCCCCTGCCGCGCCGGTGGAAGGAGCGCCCGCCCGCCGGCGGATTGAGCTCCACCGCCACCCGGAAGCGGCCCTCCAGCAGGGGCAGCCGCTCGAGGCTGAAGGTGGCCGTGTGGGGACCGGTGACCGGATCGCTCTCCAGCAGCAGGCGGTTGTCGGTGGCGCCGATCAGGCCGCCCTCGGTGGTGGTGATGACGATCTGCACCACCGGTGTCACGGGGCCGTCCACCCGGTAGTCGACCTCCACCGAGAAGGGCTCGCCCGACATGAACCGGGTCTGCTCACCGCCGGCGCCGCTGACGCGCACCCCGGTGATCTCGGCCTGGTCGGGCTCGCTCTCGTCGAAGTTGCTGAACAGGTCGTCGATCTTCTCGAGGCCGTGCTCGTAGCGATCGATGATCTTGTCGGGGCGGTCGTCCGCGTCGATGCGACCGCCCTGCAGCCAGATGGCCCGGTCGCAGATCCGCTTCACGGCCATGCCGCTGTGGCTGACGAAGATGATCGTGGTGCCGGCGCGCTGGAACTCGGCGATGCGCGCGATGCACTTCTGCTGGAACGCGGCGTCCCCCACGGCCAGGATCTCGTCCAGCAGGAGGATGTCGGGGTCCAGGCAACTGGCCACGGCGAACCCGAGCCGGGTGTACATGCCCGAGGAGAAGGTGCGCACCGGGGCGTCGATGAAGCGGTCGAGCTCGGAGAAGGCGATGATCTCGTCCATCCGCCCCTCGATCTCGGCGCGGCGCATGCCGTGGATGGAGGCGTTCAGCACCACGTTCTCGCGCCCGCTGAACTCCGGGTGGAAGCCGGCGCCCAGCTCGAGCAGCGACACCACGCGCCCGCTGGTGCGCACGGTCCCCTCGTCCGGGGGCAGGATGCCGGCGATCACCGTCAGCAGGGTGCTCTTGCCGGCGCCGTTGGAGCCCACCACCCCCAGCGCGGTGCCGGGCTCCACGCGCAGGTCGATGTCGCGCAGCGCCTGCACCTTGCGCGAGCGGGTGCGCCGCCCGCGCATGATGGTCTCCTTCAGCGTCATGTTGTGCTCGAGACGCAGGTCGTACGAGCGGCTGACGCCCTTCAGCTCGACGGTCCCCTCGGGGAGGCGGCTCACAACTCCACCGCCAGGTTGCGCTGCAGGCGGTTGAAGATCAGGTACCCCCCGGCGAGGATGGCCGGCCCCACGGTGCAGGTGTAGAGCCAGATGCCCCAGTTGGGCACGACGCCCCAGTACACGACGTTCTGGAACAGCAGGACGAACGGCGTGACGAAGTTGCCGAGCGTCAGCACGTCGACCAGCCAGGTGTGCTCGGTGGCCAGCGGGAAGGTGTCGAAGCTGAAGAGCACCGGCGTGAGGAAGAACCAGGGCAGCACCAGCGCCGCCAGGATGTGCTCGATATCGCGGAAGTAGACGTTCAGCACGCTCACCGCCAGGGCACACCCCACCACCATCATGATGATGGGGATCAGCGCGACCGGTAACAGCAGCATCACCCAGGGCTCGCCGGGGCTGAGCCACAGCCCGATGGGGATGAGCACCACCAGCATCGCCACCAGCGTCACCCCGTGGCTGATCACGGTGGCGATGGGCATGATGGCCCGCGGGAACTGGACCTTCTTGATCAGGTTGGCGCTGCCGATGAGGCTGCTGGTCGAGGCCACCAGCGAGCCCGAGAAGAAGAGCCAGATGGCGAGGCCGACCAGGACGTACAGGGCGTAGTACGGGATGCGGCCGTCGTTGAACCGGAACAGCACCGAGAACACCAGGGTGTACGCCAGCATCATGATGAGTGGCGTGACGAGGGTCCACACGATGCCCAGCAGCGAGCCCTTGTAGCGGCCGCGGATCTCGCGGCGCACCAGGTTGGAGAACAGCTCGCGGGTGGCGGGATCCAGTGCTCGTCTCATCGGCGCGGGATCTTAGTGCACATCGCCGGGACGGCCGCCCGGGGGCCGGACCCGCTCACGGGCGTACCCGCCGCACCAGCCGGCGCAGCCACCCTTCGCCGATACCGCGCACGACGCCCGCGCCGAAGGCCAGGTGCGAGGCGGCGGCACCGGCCGCGGTGGTCAGCGCCAGGCGGGGGCGCCGGTGCAGCACCATCAGCACGGCGGCGTAGCCGCCGACCACGGCACCGTACGCGCCGGCGCCGGTCAGCCAGGCCCGCCGCAGGCGCCCGGGCGCGCGAAGCGCCCGCGGGGCGGCCACGGCCATGAGGGCCAGTCCGGCCGGCCCGAGGGCGGAGGCGCGCGGCGCCTGGCCGTGCTCCACGCGCCGCCCGCCCAGGCGGCCCCGCAGGTGCATGTTGGCCAGGTAGGGCCCCCACAGCGGCGGAGGGATCGAGGTGGCGACGACATCCGGGCTGCACAGCACGGTAAGCCCGTGACGACCGCTGAGCGCCGCGCACAACTGATCGTCGACCGCGCGCCCCTCCTCCAGCGCCCCGCGCAGGGCGTCGGTACGCACGAACATGTTCCGGGCGGGGAAGTCGCTCACCTCGCGCAGGCGACCGACGTGGTGCCGGATGCGGGTGCCGGCCACGCCCAGGCGCGACTCGGTGAGGATTCCGGCGGCATCGCGCAGCAGGGGCCCGCCGAGGCGCGGGACCACGGGACCCACCACCACCCCCACCTCGGGGTCGCCCAGCAGGCCGAGGGCCGCCACGGCCCACCCGTCCTTGGGGTGGCAGTCGTGCTCGGCGAGGACCACCACCTCGGTGCCGACGTGCTCGATGGCACGCGCGATGCGCTCCGGCCGCGGGCCGGCCCCGACGGCGACGGTGCGCGCGCCCGGGATGGCCGGCGCGGTGTCGGGGACACCCGGCCACGCGATCAGCACCTCGGTGGACCCCGGTGCGGCCGCGCGCATTCGCACCACCGCGGCCTCGAGGTCGGACACCGGCTCGCCCGGGGACAGCAGGATCGTGAGCGTCGGGGGGGCCGCACGCCGGTGGCCGGCCACGCGGCGAGCCAAGCCGCGCCGGCGCGCGTAGAAGCGCAGCAGGCGAAGGCGGTAGAAGACCGCCCCGGTGTCCCAGAGCGCCTGTGCGATGGCGCGCCAGTTCACGCCGCTGCCCTCGAAACGGTAGTCCAGGTCGATGGGGGCCTCGGCGATGCGGTCGAAGCCGAAGCTGTTGGCCACCGCCAGCATCTCGAGGTCGAACGCGAAGCGCTTGACCAGCACCACCGGCAGCACCTCCTCCAGCACCTCGCGCCGGAAGAGCTTCATCCCCACCTGGGTGTCGCGGACGTTCAGGGCGAACATCGCGCGCACCAGTTGCTGGTACATCCACGAGTAGATCCGCCGGCGCGTGGGGTACTGCACCCGCGAGTCCGGGTGCCGCTTGGAGCCCACCACGATGTCCAGGTCGCCCTCGCGCGCCAGGCGCAGGAAGTTCACCAGGAGGGCCGGATCGAGGTCGAGGTCCGAGTCGATCCAGGCCACCCAGCGCCCGCGCGCCGCGGCCGACCCGGTGCGCAGCGCATAGCCCTTGCCCAGGTTGCGGTCGTACTGGAGCACGCGGATCCGCGGCTCCCGCTCGGCCACGGCGGCGGCGGCGGCGGCGGTCTGGTCGCGGCTGCCGTCCGAGACGACCAGCATCTCCACATCCAGGCCCGCGGACTCCAGCCGGCGCAGGATCTCCCGCAGGTTCTCCGCGATGGTGGGGGCCTGGTTGAACGCCGGCAGCACCACCGAGATCGTCGGCAGCGGGCCGGCGGGAGGCGCGGGGACGGCCGCGCCGGCCGGCGCCGGCGCCGGCCCGCTGCTCTCGGGCGGGACGCTCACCGGTCCAGTGTACCCGCGGTCCCGCGCGCCTCCCGGCTGCCGATCAGCGGGCCTCGCCCGGCCGGCGGGCGTGCACCAGCAGGGCGTCGCCGCCGCCGGCCGCCGCCACGGCCAGCTCCAGCGGGTGCGCGGCCAGTTGCAGCGCACTCCGCAGCGGGCCCCCGCGCTGCAGGGTGCCGCGCCGGGTGGCGGCGTCCAGCGAGCCGGCGGTGACCCCCAGGATTGGGACGGTGCGCACCCGGTCCACCGCCAGGCCGGCGCGCCGCAGCAGGCCCGTCAGCGAGGACCGCTCGAAGTGGTGGAGGTGGCGCGGGATCTCCAGTCCGTCCCAGCGACCGCGGAACACCCTCCGGTTGACCGAGCCGAAGTTGGGCACCCCCACCACCACCCGCCCGCCGGGCACCAGGGCGGCGCGGGCGCGCTCCAGCGCGGCGAGCGGCGTGGGCGTGTGCTCGAGCGTGTGCCAGAAGCGCACCACGTCCCAGCGGAGGGCGGCGGCCGGGCCGTCCTCGTCCAGAGTCCCGAGCGAGACCGTGGACAGGCCGGCCTCGTTGGCGATGCGCACCGACTCCGGGTCCGGCTCGATGCCGTGGGCATCCAGCCCGGCGGCCCGCATGGCCGCGACGGCGTGGCCAGTGCCGCAGCCCACATCCAGCACGCGGGCGCCCGGGCGCAGCGGCGCGCCCAGGTCGGCCGCGGGCACCAGCGCCAGCGCGGCGCGGGAGCCGCGCGTGCGGGGGCGGGTGGCGGTGCGCTCCATCACGCGCATGAACAGGCGGCTGGCCGGGTCGGTGCGGGCGGTGTGATTCATGTACTCGCCCGGCGGATAGGCCGATGCCAGGTCCTCGGGCCACGGGGCGGTGCGCACCAGACCGCAGTCGCGGCAGCGCACCAGCGCGTGCTCGCCCCCCACGCCGTGCCGGCGGTCGCGGGCCCGCAACAGCGTGGGACCCGAGGCGCCGCCGCAGACGGCGCAGCGGGTGCTCACTGACGCCAGCCCGAGCGGTCGTACTGCTGGCCACCGCCCAGGCGCGCGCGGACGACGGCCTGGACGTAGATGACCAGCGTCATCCAGCAGGCCACCGGGTGGAACAGCCAGGCGGCGTCGGGCCGGCGGCGCATGCCGCGGGCCACCTGGATCAGCAGCGGCAGCACCAGCACCGTGGAGGCGCTGAAGCGCAGCAGCCCGCCGATGCGCCACGAGTAGGTGCGCTCGCCCGAGCCCCGGTGGTGCATGAAGTCCTGCGCGCGCCGGCGCGTCTTGCGGCCGAAGTCGCGCACGCGCTTGGAGAACAGGTGTCGGATCTCGATGTCCACGCGGGCGACGGTGCGGTGCCCCATGCGGGCCAGTTGCTGGACGGCGTCGATGTCGAACATGTAGCTCTCGATGCCGGGGACGCCGCGGATGGCCTCGGCCCGCACGGCGTAGCCGTTGGCGCCCATGGTGGGGACCCGCTCGGGGTCGAGGGTCACCCTCTGCCAGCCCTCGCGCTCCTCGATGTGCACCGGGTAGTCGGTCCAGCGGCCGGTCAGGTAGGAGTGGCGCCCGTAGTTGCCCACGAACAGCGAAGCCGGATCGTTGATGCCCGTCAGCGCGCAGTACCGGTTCACCAGGCCGTCCTCGCGCACGTACTCCCAGCGCAGGACCTCCGACGACACGATGTCCGGCTCGGCGAACGGCGCCAGCAGGCGCGCCAGCCAGTCGGTGCCCACCAGGCGGTTGTCGCTGTCGACGAACACCAGGATCTCGCCGGTGGCGGCCGCGATGCCCGCCGACTTGCCGGCCTCGCCCGTGCGGCCGGGGTTCTCCACCACGCGGGCGTCGTGGGCCTCGGCGATGGCCCGGGTGGCGTCGGTGGAGCCGCCGTCGGCGATCACCACCTCCACGGCCTCGGCCGGGTAGTCCTGGGCCGCGATCGTCTCGAGGCAGCCGGGCAGGTACTCCTGGGCGTTGAGCGTCGGGATGACGAAGCTGACGGTGGGTGTGCTCATCGGTCCATGGTCCGGGTGAGGAGTCCGCGCACGAACGACACCCCGTAGGCCAGGTGGTGCGCCACCAGCGCCACGGGGAAGGCCAGGCGCACCGGGATGCCCCGGCGCGGGCACGACGCGGCCAGAGCGCCGTAGGCGGCGGCCAGCGCCGGCACCCGAAGGAATCGCGGCAGGCGCGCCAGGACCCGCAGTCCCAGCAGGGGACCCAGCAGCGAGGCCAGCGCCGGGGCGAAGTACATGGGCCGGCGCGAGGTGCCCGGGGAGACGCGCACGAAGTGGCCACGGTGGCGGCCGACGTTGCCGATCTGGCGCATGTGCTCGCGCAGGATCGGGCGCCGGTGGTGGTGGACCACGAGATCGGGCACGTAGTGCACGTGCACGCCCGTGGCACGCAGCGCCTCGCAGAAGCGGGTGTCCTCGCCGCCGTAGAAGGTGGAGGCCCAGCCGCCGGCGCGGCGCACGGCCTCGGTGCGGACGATCAGGTTGTACGCCGGGTAGTCGTCCACCACCCGGGGGGCACGCGGGGTGAAGCGGTACTGCAGCGGACCGCTGCCCAGCGGCGACTCGTAGACCGCGCCGCCGGTCTGCTCGCGCCAGCCCTGGTGGGGCGGGGTGATGCCGGGCCCGCCGATGGCGCCGACGGCGGTGTCGGCGAAGGCCCGCTCGGCCACCATCAGCCAGTCCGGCGCCGGCTCCGCGTCGTCGTCCAGGTAGGCGACGGCATCGCCGGTGGCACGCTCGGCCCCGATGTCACGCTTCTCGGCGGGCGACGTGTCGGCGGCGGCGCCGGTGAGCACGGGCACCACGCGCGGGTCGTCGGGCAGCGGCATCGGGCGGTCCGACACCACCAGCACCTCGAGGTCGCCGTGCTCCAGGTCCAGGCAGGCGCCCATGCAACGGCGGAACGCGGGGGTGTCCCGGTGCAGCGGGATGAGGATGGAGAAGCGCACGCGGGCAGGGAGCCTCGCACATCGGGCACCCAGAGCGCGCGCCGATCCGTCTAGTGTGCCCGCTGAGCCCGCGGGGGGACCCGCCCACGGGCACCGAACGAGCGCGCGCCACCGCGCGCCGGCCCCCGGACCCCGCCGGAAGGACGCCCACGACCGAGCCGCTCACGCATTCGCCGCCCGCACCCGCCCAGGGCTCGGTGCGCACGGGAATCCGGGTGCTGGTGGCGGTGGCCGCCCTCAACCTCGGGCTCTACGCCTTCCAGGTGATCGCCGCCCAGTTGCTGGGCCCGAGCACCTTCGGCGAGATGGCGGCGCTGCTGGCGCTGCTCAACATCATCGGGCTGCCGCTGGCGGCGGTGCAGATCGCCGTGGGGCGGCGCGTGGCCGAGTTGCGCGCGCTGGGCCGGGACGGCGAGGTGCCGTCCTACGGCATGGCCTGGATCGTGGGCGCCACGGTCGGCGCGCTGGGACTGCTGGGGCTCTACGCGGCGATGCTGGTGCCCCTCAAGAGCTTCCTGGGCCTGGACGACTACGGCGGCCTGCTGCTGCTGGGCCTGGCCATCCCGCCCTCGGTGCTGCTGCCCGTGGCGCTGGGCCTGCTGCAGGGCGAGGAGCGCTTCCGCGAGTACAACCTGGCCCTCGCCGCCACCGGGGTGCTGCGGCCCGTGGGCCTGGTTGCGCTCTACTTCTACGGCCTGCGCCTGGCCGGCGCGGTGCTGGCGGTGGTGCTGGCCGGCGTGGCCGGGCTGGCGCTGGCGGCGCGCGGATGCGTGCAGACCCTGCGCGGCGGCCGCGTGGACATGGCGCAGCTGTGGGGGCCGCTGCGCACGCTCGCCCCCACGGTGGTGGGCCTGCTGGCGATGACCGCGCTCACCAACGTCGACCTGCTGTTCGCCAAGAGCGCGCTCAGCGCCGAGGACGCCGGCCTGTTCAGCGCCGACGCCTTCCTGGGGCGGGTGATCCTGTACCTCCCGGTGGCGATCTTCGCGGTGATGCTGCCGCGCGTGGCCGCGCGCGTGGCCGCGGGCCAGGACCCCATCGACATCCTGGGGCGGACCCTGGTGGTGATGGTGCCGGTGTCGCTGGTGGGCGTCGGCGTGCTGTACCTGCTGGCCGAGCCGCTGCTGACCATCGCATTCGGTGCCGAGTACGCCGGCGGCGCCGACGACCTCTGGCTGTTCGGCCTGGCGGCGACGCTGTTCGCGCTGGTGACGCTGTACCTCAACTACGACCTGGCGCGCGGCAGCTACCGCCTGGGCTACGAGCTGGCCGGGCTGGCCGCCCTGCAGGTGGGGCTCCTGTGGTTCATCAACGACGACATCCGCACCATCGTGCTGGTGGACCTGGGCCTGGGCGTCCTGGCGGTCGTCTACTACGAGCTCACCCACCGCGGCGGCATCCCCGCCGTGGCCGCCGCGCTGGCCCACTGGCGCCGCCCGGTGGAGGCCGGCGGCGACCAGCGCTCGCTGACCGGCAACCTCACCGCCGGCGGGCGGGACCTGGGCCGGGCCGGCGGGGTGCACGTGCTGGAGGCCTGGCGGCGCTCGCGCTTCGCGGTGGCCCTCACCGCGGTGTACGCGGCGGGCATCGTGCTGGTCACCTGGCCGGTGGCGCGCAACATGTCGAACTCGTACTTCGGCTTCGGCAACGACAACCTCGGGGGCATCTGGAACTTCTGGTGGTGGTCGTACGCGCGCGACAACGGCCTGGACACCGAGTTCTCGCCCCGCCTGGGCTTCCCGTTCGGCTACGACCTGGGCGCCCTG
Source organism: Miltoncostaeaceae bacterium (assembly GCA_040219555.1). Classification (GTDB taxonomy): domain Bacteria; phylum Actinomycetota; class Thermoleophilia; order Miltoncostaeales; family Miltoncostaeaceae; genus JAVJSF01. The sequence goes on along the minus strand of JAVJSF010000009.1, from coordinate 457,886 downwards.
CCGGTCCAGCCCTGGGAGCGTTGGATGGGCGAGGGGCTCAGCCACCTGTTCGGCCCGGTGGCGGCCTACAACGTGATCATCCTGATCGGCTTCCCGCTGGCCGGTCTGACGATGTACCTGCTGGCCAACTACCTCCTGCGCAACCGCTGGGCGGCGGCGCTGGCGGGGCTCATCTTCGCCTTCTCGCCCTTCCACTTCGGCATGGCGATGAACTACCCGGCGCTGGGCTCGGTGCAGTTCGTGCCGCTGTACTTCCTGTTCGTCGCGCGCTTCGTCTTCGAGCGGCGCCCCCGCGACGCGGCGTGGTCGGTGCTGATGTTCGGCGTCATGGCCATGGGGTCGTACTACTACGCCTACTACGCCCTCTGGATCACGCTTGTGGTGGCCCTCGTCTACGGGGTGCGCCGGCGCCGCGCGGTGCGTGCCGCGCTGGGTGGCGCGCGCGCCCGCCTGCGCACGGCGCGCGGCGCCCTCACCGCGGCCGCGCTGACCCTGTCGGTGGCGGCCACCACCGCGCTGATGGCATGGAAGCCGCTGCAGCTCTACCTGGACAACCGCGAGACGCTCGAGCGCCCGGTATCCGAGGCGGTGCGCTACTCGGCGCGCGTGTACCTGTGGTTCGTGCCGGGCCTCGACCACCCGGTCTTCGGCGAGCGCCTGCGCGCCTTCTATGACGGCAACCTCTTCGAGGCCCCGTTCAACGAGCAGTCGATGTACCTCGGGTTCATCCCGCTGGCGCTGGCCGTGGTGGCCGTGGTGGCGGCGGTGCGCGCCCGCGGCACCCTGGTCGCCACCGCGGCCCGGCTGCGCAGCGCCACCGGCTTCGGGCTGGTGGTGGGCCTCAGCGGCGCCCTGATCGCGATGGGCCCGTTCGTCCCGCTGGGCACCGACTACTACCGCGACTGGGCGCAGGAGGGCGGCACCGCGCAGATCCCGCTGCTGGGGCGGCTGATGTTCGAGATCATGCCCACGTTCCGTTTCTTCTCGCGCGCCCAGGTGTTCGTGGTGATGGCCCTGGCGCTGCTGGCGGCCGTGGGCCTGATGTGGGTGTGGCGACGGCTGGACCGCCGGCGCGGGCTGGCCGCGGCCCTCAGCGTGCTGGTGGTGGCGGGCATCGCCTTCGAGTACGCCAACCGCCCCCCGGCACGCGTTGTGGACATGGGGCCGACCCCGCCCGTGTACGAGTGGCTGGCCGGCCGGGACACCGACACGGTGATCGCCCAGTACCCCATGGCCGGCCCGGCGCAGCCGCGCAGCTTCTACTACCAGTACTGGCACCCCGCGCACGCCACCACCATGGTCAACGTGCCGGGCACCCCCGAGGGGGCGGCGTTCACCGCCCAGGTGTCCGACATCACCGACCCGGCCACCGCCGGGCGGCTGGCCGGCGCGGGCGTGGACCTGGTGATCGTCCACACGGCGCTGCCGCCGGCCACCTACCCGCCGTACCAGCCGGTGCTGCCCGATGACTCGCTGCCGTCGGGCCTGCTGGAGGGCTACCCACAGGTGGAGCTGGTGCGGGAGTTCCCGGGCGCCGAGGTGTACCGCCTCCTGGACGAGCCGCGCCAGACGGCGCGCGTGGCCGGCGCGGTGCGCACCGGAGACGGGTTCTACCCGCCCGAGCGCTCGGCCACCGGCCCGTTCCGGTGGATGGGCGACCGTGGCGTGCTCAGCGCCGAGGCGCTCGCGCCGGCCGGGACCCCGGCCGAGTTGGTGGCCACCGTCGCCAGCTTCGGCCAGGAGCGGACGCTGACCGTGAGCGTGGATGGCCGGGAGATCGGCACGGCAACGGTCACCACCGGCGGCGGCGAGGTGCGGATGCCGTTCGCCCTTCCCGAGGACGAGCGGCTGAGCATCGAGTTCACCGCCGACCCGCCGGCGCGGTCGCCCCTGGAGGTGATCGGAACGCCGGACCCGCGGCCGCTGGCGCTCTCGGTGCAGTCGGTGCGTATCGTGGCGGCGCCGTGACCGACCCGACTCCCCGCGAGCGCCTGCGCGCCTGGGCCGCCCCCGGCGGGCCGCGGTGGCCCATCGCGCTGGTGGCCTACCTGGCCGCGGCGGTCGTGGCCACCTGGCCGCTGGCCGGGCGCCTCACCAGCCACACCTTCGGCGGGCCGGGAGACGGCTGGGCGCTGATGTGGCAGACCTGGGAACGCGCCCGTTCGGGCCCGTCCTACTTCCGCGTCGACCGCTACGAAGACCTGGCGGCGCCGTTCGGCACCGACACCAGCACCGCAGCCTTCCTCAGCAACGCGCTGGTGGAGTTGCCGCACATCGCGCTGCTGAAGCTCGGCGTGGGCGACATCTTGGCCTACAACCTGCTGACGCTCGCGGCGCTGGTGGGCTCGTCGCTGGCGATGTACCTGCTGGTGCGGCGCGTGGGCGCCTCGGCCGCGGTGGCCGGCTGGGCGGGCCTGGTCTACATGTGGGTGCCCTGGCACCTCGAGAAGGCCGCCATCCACCTGCAGCTGAGCACGCTGGTCTGGCTGCCGCTGGCCCTGCTGGCGGTGATCGAGTTCGCGCGCCGGCCGGGGCTGCGCACATCGCTGTGGCTGGTGGGCGCCAGCGCCATCGGCATCTACACGCACGTGTACTACGGGCTGATGGCGGCGCTGGTGCTGGTGGTGGCCTCGCCGGTGGTGCTGGGCTTCGCCCTCGGACGCCGGCGGCTGGCGCGGACCGCGCGCTGGATGGCCGCGGTGGCCGGCGGGGTCATCCTGGCAGCCCTGCCGCTGGCGGTGGCGCTGCGCCTCCAGTCCGAGGAGATCGGCCTGCTCATCGACCGGCCGCTGTCGCTCACCTCGCTGGCCGGGAGCACCCACCGCTACCTGCTGCCGCCGGTGGGCAACCCGCTGCTGGGCGACCACTCTCTGCGGTACCTGACCGACAACGGGCTGCCGGTCACCGACGGCGAGCTTGCGCTCTATCTGGGGTGGGTGACGATCGCGCTGGCGCTGGTGGGGGTGGCGGTGGCGGTGCGCGGGGGGGTGCCCCGCCTGCCGGTGGTGCTGGGGCTGGTGGTGGTCGGCACCGGCCTGTTCTTCGCGCTGCCGGCCACGGTCGACATCCCGCTGCTGGGGACCCTGAACGCACCGGTGCACTACCTGGTGGAGGTGGTCGACTTCCTCTCCACGCCCAGCCGCTTCGTGGTGTTCACCATCACCGGGCTGATCCTGGTGGGCGCGCTCGGACTGGAGTGGCTGCGCCGCGGGGCCGGAGGGCGCGTGGCAGGGATCGCGCTGGTGGTGGGGGTGTCGGTCCTCAGCGGCGCCGAGCTGATCGCCCACACCGACGGCCGCGTGGTCGATGCCCGCCCCGATGCCGTGACCCGACTGATCCTGGACGGGGTGCCGGCCGGCGAGCCGGTGGCCCAGTACCCGTCCACCGAGCGCTCGCTGCGCCCGGTGGCCGACCACCTCTACGGCCAGACCCACCACGGGCGGCCGCTGGTCAACGGCGCCAGCGTGGGAACCGTGGAGGATGTCGTCCGCCGCGAGCTCGAGCGCATCGACCGCCCCGAGACCCCGCGCGTGCTGCGCCTGCTGGGCGTCGAGTGGGCCACGGTGGAGCCCGCGCTGTACGACTTCGCGCCCGGGCAGGAGTACCCCGCCGAGGCCTTCGGCGAGGACGAGGATCCCCCGGGCTGGCGCACCGTCCGCGGCGGTCCCGCCGGCGAGCGGCTGCTGCGGATCACCAGCCCGCCGGCCACCGGCTTCGGTGCACGGGCCGACGGCTTCTACTTCGAGTACCTCGACCTGCACTGGATGACCGGCCTGTCGGCCAACCTGCTGGTGTGCTCGGACCGCGCCGGCCGGCGCACGCTGTCGTTCGACGCCAACGCCTTCGGCGGGCACCGGCGCCTGCTGGTGGGCGGCGTGGAGCGCCGGCTGCAGTCGGCCCCCGAACCCACCCCCATGCGGGTGCGGTTGCCGCTGCAGGCCGGCTGGCAGTGGGTGCCCCTGCGCGTGGTGGGCTCGCAGCCGGTGCGCCCCATCGACCTGGTACCCGCCTCCGGCGACGACCGCGAGCTGGCGGTGTCGATCGGCCTGGTGGACGTCCTGGGTGGCGACGGCGCGCCCGTGCAGGCACCCTGCTCGGGACCCATCCCGCCCCGGCCCGGCTCCTGAGCGCTCCCACGGCTCCCCCGATCCGGCCCCGAACCCGAACGCGACCCCCCGAGGACCCCCATGCGCATCCAGCCCACCAGCCTCCCCGGCTTCCTGGCCATCGAGCCCACGGTGCACCGCGACGAGCGCGGCTTCTTCGTGGAGACCTACCGCTCGTCCGCCCTCGAGGAGGCGGGGCTCGTGACCGACTGGGTGCAGGACAACCACGCCCGCTCGGACCGGGGGGTCTTGCGCGGCATGCACTACTCGGTGGACCCCGGCCAGGTGAAGCTGGTCCGCTGCGCGCGCGGGCGGGTGCTGGACGTGGTGGTGGACATCCGCGCCGGCTCGCCCACCTTCGGCCGCTGGGACGCGCTGGAGCTGGATGACCTCAGCGGCCGCCAAGCCTACGTTCCGCTGGGCTTCGCCCACGGCTACTACGTGCTCAGCGAGACCGCCGACGTGGTCTACAAGTGCTCGGCCTACTACGACGGATCCAAGGAGCGGGGCATCCGCTACGACGACCCGGCGGTGGGCATCGAGTGGCCCGAGGGCGATCGCATCGTCAGCGAGCGCGATGCGGCGGCGCCCCTGCTGGCCGATCTGGGAACCGACCTACCGGTCGCCTTCACCTCCTGATGGGGTCGGCAGCGGTGCCGGGGTCGGCTAGGCTGGCCACGATGAGCGCCCCCGAGCCCGGCGCGGCACCCACGACGGCACCGCAGCGCATCGAGAAGCCCTGGGGGCACGAGGTGTGGTGGGCGCACACCGACGCCTACGCCGGCAAGATCCTGCACGTGAAGGCCGGCGAGCGGCTGTCGCTGCAGTACCACGAGCGCAAGGACGAGAGCTGCTACCTGCTGACCGGGCGGCTGCTGCTGATCCAGGGACCCGACGCCGAGCACCTGGCCACGCACGAGATCGGCCCAGGTACCTGCTGGCGCAACACCCCGGGGACCGTCCACACCATCGAGGCCCTGGAGGATGCGGACATCCTCGAGGCGTCGACCGCCGACCTGGACGACGTGGTGCGCCTGGACGACCGCTACGGGCGCCAGGGGACCAGCGCCCCGTAGGCCCGGGCCGGCGGCGCGGGCGGGTCAGGCGCCGGCAGTGACCAGGGAGCACAGGCGCAGGTAGGCCTGCGCGCAGGTGTCCCACGAGTAGTGCTCGGCGGCACGGGCGGCGGCCGCGGCGCCCAGGTGCGCCCGCCGGCCGGGATCGGCGATGAGCGAGCCGAGCGCGTCGGCCAGGCCGGCGGCGCCCCGGGCCAGCGGGAAGGTGGCCCCGGCGGGGCCCACGACCTCGCGGTTGGGTGCGTGGTCGCTCACCAGCATGGTCGCCCCGGCGGCCATGCCCTCCACGATCACGGGATGCGTGCCCCCCACCTCGGTGGGGGCGCACATGACGCCGCAGCGGTGGACCAATTCGGCGTAGCCACGGCCGAACACGTAGCCCGGAAGGTGCACGCCGGGGCCGGCGGAGGAGCGCAGGCCGGCGATGTAGGCGTCCGAGTAGGGCGCGTCGCCGACCATCACCAGCGGCCAGTCGGTACCCGTCATCCGGTGGGCCTCCAGCAGCAGGTGGGCGTTGTTCTCGGGCACCAGCCGGCCCACGAACAGGATGAAGCGACCGGGCTCCACCCCCAGTCGCTCGCACCACTCGGTGCCGCCCGGGTCGGGCAGGTCGGCGCCGTAGGGGATCGCCAGGATGCGCCGGCCGGTGCGGTGCTCGTAGCGGCGCGCCACCTCGGCCGAGTCGGTGACGGCCAATGTGGCGGCGGCCGGCGCCAGGCGCTCGGCGGCACGCAGGTAGGCGCGGGCCGGACCCGACCACTTGGCGCGCTCGGAGTCCAGGCCGTCGATCTGGAGGATGGAGGGTATGCCCGCCAGCCGGGCCAGGGGCACCAGCGGGGCGTTGCCGGCGATGAAGTACAGCGCAACGTCCGGGCGCAGGCGCGTGGCCAGGTGCGCGGTGCTGAGCGCGGTGTGGGCCAGGGTGTCCAGGTGCTTGCTGCGCACCGTGGGCAGGTGCACCAGGCGCGCGCCGGCGTGCGTGGAGCGGTGCTCGGTCATGTGCGGGCGGCAGTAGACCGTCACCTCGTGGCCGCGGTCGGTGAAGCCCCGGGCCAGGTGCTCCACGGCGGTCTCGAACCCGCTGTAGGCGGCGGGGATGCCGCGCGTGCCCAGCATGGCGATCCTCATGGGGCCGGCGGTGCCGCGGCGTCGGCCGGCGGGGCGAGCGGGAGGTCGTCGGCGCCGGCGCCCCGGCCGGGGCCGCGTCCGGCGGGCGCGCCGGATGCTGCGTGCAGGGCGTCCCACGCGGCGCCGGCCATCGCTGCGGGGCTGTAGTGCGCGGCGCGGGCCGGGCCGGCGGCGCGCAGGCGCGCGGCCTCGGCCGGCTCCAGGGCGGCGCGGATGCCCTCGGCGATGGTCTCGGCGTCCGGGCGCACCAGGATCGCCGCGCCGCCGGTCACCTCGGGCAGCGCGCCGCGGTCGCTGGCCACCACCGGGCAACCGCAGGCCATGGCCTCCACCGCCGGCAGCCCGAACCCCTCGTACAGCGACGGGTACGCGGTGAGCGCGGCGGCACGGTAGAGGTCGGCCAGGGTGGTGTCGTCCACGTGACCCAGCCAGACGGCCCCGGTGGCGCGCGCGATGGCCTGCCCGCCCGGCCCGGGCTTGCCCACCAGCGCCAGCGGCGGGGCGCCCGGCCCCAGGCGGCGGATGGCCTGCCCGAGGGCCTCCAGGTTCTTGCGCGGGCCCAGATCGCCCACCGCCAGGCAGTAGTCGCGCAGCCCGAAGCGCGCGTGCACGCGCGCGGCGGCGCCGCCGTCCGGGTCGGGGGCGAAGGCCGGCGCGGGAGGCGGGCTGACCACGCGGATGCGCTCGGAGGGCAGGCCCAGGCCGTCGGCCAGGTCGGCGGCGGCGGTGTGCGACAGGGCCAGCACGGTGCGGGCGCGCCGTGCGGCGAGGGGCACCAGGGTGCGCAACAGGTGGCGCGGGCGGGGCGCCAGCCACTGGGGCGCCCACATGAAGGTGGCATCGTGCACGGCCAGGAGTACCGGACAGGGCGCGCGCAGCGGGGCGATGTAGGTGAACACCGCGGCCTGGACCCCGGCCTGGCCCAGGGCCCGCCCCGCCCTTGTGCCCAGGCGCACCAGGTCGTTGCCGGGGACATCCAGCAGCCCGCCGGCGGTGCCCTCCAGGGCCGCGCGGCCGCCGGGGGTGGCCACCAGCGCGCACACTGCATCGCCCGCGGCCGCGTGGGAGTGCAGGGCCGCGGTGAGGGTGGCCGCGTAGCGGCCGTTGCCGGCGTCGCCGGCGGCGTCCTGGCCCACCATGTGGCAGTCGACGGCGGCGATCACGCGCCGGGCACCGTCGCCTGGGGGCGGTGTACCGGGGACGCGGTGCGAACGGGACCGCCGCTCACGCCGCGGCGGCCTCCGCGTAGACCTCCCACAGCGCCTCGGCGGTGGCCGTCCAGCCGAACCCCTCGGCGCGGGCGATGCCGGCGGCGCGCAGGCGCCCGGCCTCGGCGGGATCGGCCGCCAGCGCGGCGAGCTCCTGCGCCCAGAGCACGGGAGCGTCGACCGGCAGCAACCGGGCCGCCTCGCCCGCCACCTCGCGCACGGCGGGCGTATCGCCGGCCAGCACCGGCAGGCCGGCGGCCATGGCCTCCAGCACCGGCAGGCCGAAGCCCTCGGCCCGCGAGGGCACCACCTGGCACAGAGCCCGCGCGCGCAGCGCGGCCAGCTCCGAGGTGGGCACGTGCCCCAGCCACAGGATGCGCCCGGCCACGCCAGCCTCCTCGGCCCGGTCGCGCAGGCGGGCCAGCCGGCCCGGCGACCAGGGACCGGTGAGCACCAGGCGCAGGTCCGGCGCGCGGTCTCCCAGGGCCGCGAGGGCGTCCACCAGCAGGGTCAGGTTCTTGTGCGGCTCCAGCGACCCGCTGTACAGCGCGAAGGGGCCCTCGGGCACCGATTCGCCCGAGTGCGGGCGGGTGCTGGGCTCATGCGGCGCGGTGGGCTCCGCCGACAGCGGCCCGCCCAGCGGCACCACCCGGATGCGGCCAGCGTCCACGCGCGCAAGATTGCGCAGGTCGGCCGCGGTCTCCTGACTGATCGCCACCACCAGGGTGGCCGCTCGCAGGCGCGCCATCTGGCGGCGGTAGGCCAGCGCCTCGGGCAGGCGCCCGGGGCCGGCCAGGTACTCGTCGCGGAAGCGCAGCGGGATGAGGTCGTAGCAGGTGGCCACCACGGGCCCGGACGGCACCAGGTCGGGCTGGGTGGCGTGGATCACCGTGGCTGGCCCGGCCCCGGTGCGCAGGCGCCGTTCACCGGCCAGCGCCGGCCAGGGGTCCGGCAGGCGCAACCGTGCGAGTCGCCAGGGCGGCCGTGCCAGGCGCGCGTGGCCGAAGCCCGGCGGCCCCGCCTGATCGGCGGCCAGCAGGACGTGCGGCCGGCGCGCGGCGGGCAGGGCCGCGAAGCCGGCGAGCATGCCGGCGACGGCGGTGCCGATGCCGCGCAGGGCGTGGGCGCCGGCCAGGGGGGTCGCATCGAGCAGTGGGATCGCCGCCATGAGCGGTCACCCTAGACGGTCCGACGGCCTGGCTCTTGGTGGCCTGCGCCGAGCGGGTGATCGTGGATCGCGCGTGTCGCCCCCCCGGGCTACGTGCTCGCTCACAGCGCCCAAGCTCAACCGCAATGGCCGCCCGTCTGCGCTGAGCGGGCGGTGAGAATCACTAGCCAGGCGGTCAGTTCACCGGGTCCGTGCTGCCCTTCTGGGCCCAGGCCACTAGCCTCCGCACCGCCGGGATTGGGCGCAATGTCGGCCGAGCAGCGCGCGGCCGCACGACACCACGCCCTCGGAGTGTTTCTCGGCGTCGCCGTGATGATGACGCGCCTGCGGACCGGCGAAGGTCCCCCCACCGTGAAAGGGTCTTTGGCAATGGCGAGTGAGAAGCCCACTGGCGAGGCTCCGGCTGATAGCCGCCCAGGGGGCTTGGTCTATCTAGACATCCTCGGCACGCGCAACCTGTGGCGCTCCGGGAACGAGGCGGCGGTCTCCAAAGCCTACGAAACAGTTCGGTCGCTAGTCACGGAAGCACTGACCGGTACTCAATCCCACGTGACCGGGAACATTCGCTCCGACTCCGTCATCCTGGCCTTCGACGACGCGGCCGAGGCTGTGGGGTTCGGCGAGCGCCTGTTCCTCGGTGCTTTCCTTAGGGCATCCAAGGCATCGAGGCTGTGGCTCCGCGGCGTCGTCGTCCCGTGCGTCGGATCGTCGCTGTCGTTCGCGGATCGGACGCAGTTGACGGGGGACTGGGACGAAGTCTCGGTAACCACGTACTCCGACGAGCTCCTCGGCGCGGTATTCGCAGAGGCCGGGATCAAGGGACCACGCCTCCTCGTCCACGAGTCAGTCCAAGAGCTCACCACGGCGGCAGTTCGGCGGCAGCACAAGGAATTCTTCTTTCATCCCTTGCGTCGCCTGGCCTGCTCCCCCTATCCATCTGATGATTGGGCAGACCTCCTATATCTGGCTCCATGGCCCTTCGAGGAGGCAGCGATAAACGCGCGTGGAAAAGCCGTGCGTGATCGCATCAAATGGGCCGCAGCGAATGGCACGTCACCAGGGATCTCTGCGGAGCTCGAGCAGCTAGCGTACCTGGCTTCGGTGTGGGCTGAGACCCGCGACATCATGTTCTCCCAGCTGAATGCAGCGGCGAGGTCGGGCTAGGAAGCCCGCAGGCGTGGACGAACGGAGAGCTTTTCCAGAACGATTCGGGTCGGCGATCGAGACTAGACTCCCGTCGTGACCGAGCGCGCCCACGTCAACCCGCGGGTCCTCCGATGGGCGCGCGAGGCGAGCGGATCGCCGCTCGAGAAAGCCGCGAAGAAGGCTGGGCTCACCGCGGCCCGCCTAGAGGCGGCCGAGTCCGGCGAATCGCTGATCACCATGCGGCAGCTTGAGTTGCTGGCGCACTTCTACCAGCGTTCGACTCCGAGTTTCTTCATGCCGGAGCCGCCGGCCGAATCACCCGTCGAAGCGCGGTTCCGCCACATTCCAGGGACGCCACCCCCGCCTTGGCCCGAGGAGGTCCGCGGGCTCATCCGCGAGATGACCTTGCGGCAGAGCACCATCAAGGAGGTCATTGAGACCGCGGAGTTGGCTCCGAGATGGGCCCAGCGTCCGCGTCTCGATCCAGATGGAGGCGCAGCACTGGCCTCCAAGATCAGGCACTGGCTCGACGTAGAGGTCGAGTCTCAACGGGGGCTCGATCCGTACGGAAGTCTCCGCCTATGGCTCGATTCGGCGGAAGCAGTCGGCATCTTCGTCTCTCAATCGTCTCGTGTGGACGTCAATGTGATGCGGGGCTTTGCCCTGGCCGATGAGGTCGCGCCCCTCGTGCTTCTCAACCTGGGCGACGACCCGCGGGCGCGGGCCTTTACGCTGATCCACGAGACAGTCCATCTTCTGATCAATTCCCAGTCGCGCGACTGGCAGGCGGACGAGGAGCTCTGCAACGCGACCGCTGCGAGCGTTCTCATGCCTGCGGAGTCGTTTCGACTCGAGTATGCGGCCGCGCAGCAAGCCAGCAGCAGCCTGTTGGACGTTGTGGACCGCGTGGCCCGAGCCTTCGGGACGACTCCGGACGCGACGGCAGTTCGCACGGGGCGGCTCGATCTCGCTCGCTGGGAGGAGATCAGGAGGGTCCGCGCGGCAATTGGCTTGCGCGCCCCGAGGAGCGGCCGAGGTGGCAACTACTACCGGAACGTCGTTGCTCGCTTCGGCCCAGCTTTCATCGACACAGTCTTTCGCGCAGTCGACACAGGGGCGATCTCAGCGCTCGGTGCCGCGAGGGCTCTCGATGGCACAAAGATCGACAAGTTTCCAAAGCTTCGAGCGGAACTCGCCGAACGAGCCGCACGATGACAACTCGGCCGACGAAAGAGGGGGTCCTCGTGTTTGACACGAGCGCGCTCGTCTCTCCTTGGCGGTATCACTATCCGATCTCGCACTTTCCTGGGGTTTGGACGGCGTTGGCGCAGGCAATGGCGAGCGGGCGTGTGGTCCTGCCGAAGGCCGTTCTTGACGAGGTCGACCTCGGAGGCGACGACCTTGTTGCTTGGCTGAGAATGCGCGCCTGCACAGTCGTTAGACCTACGCCCGAAGTACAACGGCACATCCCGGCGGTAATCACCTGCGCTCCGCCCAAATGGACGAACGGGTCCGGGCAGCACGACGCCGACCCCTGGGTCGTTGCGACCGCGATGGCGGTTGGGGGTACAGTGGTCTCGTACGAGGGAATCCGATTGAGCGGGCAGGCGAACGGAAAGGCCGCAAACATGCGCGGGGTGTGCGATCACTTGGGTGTCGGGTGTGCACCCCTTTTCGATGTTCTCCCCGTGATCCTGGCCGCTCGCTAGGGCGCTTCGGCATCGAGCCATTCACTTCGCAGTCCCGTTCCCGTGGGCCGCAAGCATCTGACGGTCGCGAAATGCGCGGGAATCGCGCCAACGCGCCTCACCAAACCGCCCGCGGATGGCCGCCGCGCGGCGGCTAGGGTCCCGCCATGACCCCGTACGCGCACCGGCGCACCTTCCGCGTGGTGATGTCCGACGTGGACGTGGCCCAGATCCACTTCACGAACCTGCTGCGGTGGGTCGACCGCGGCCTGTCGGAGTGGCTGGCGGAGATCGGATACCCGTTCACGCGCCTGCTGGCCGAGGGGCCGGGCGTCCCGATCGTGAATGTCCAGACCTCCATCGACGGGCGCATCCTGCTGGACGACACGATCCACCAGACCACCTGGCTGGCCGTCGTGGGCAACAGCTCGTTCCGCACGCGCCACCGCTTCACGCGCGCCGGCGAGCAGATGGCCCTGGCCGAGCTGACCCACGTGTGTGTGGACCGCGAGACGCGCGCCACCCTGCGGGCACCCGAGTGGCTGCGCGCCCACCTGATCGAGGAGCCACCCGCCGAGGGGTGACCGCGGATGTGACCGGCCCGGCACGGTGCCGGCACATCCAGGTGTTGAGCCGTGACACCGGGCGGGACGAACCTCTGGCCATGACCGGCGCCGTCCCCGATCGCACCCCCGCTCCCGTGGCCCCCGCGCGCCCGGCGTGGATCATCCCCGGGCGCCTGGCGGTGGCCGAGCGCCCCGGCCGGGGCGGGCGCAGCCACCGTCGTGCGCTGCGCGAGGACGAGTGCGCCTGGTGGGCAGAGCGCGGTGTGCGCACGGTGGTCTCGGGGATGCGCAGCCGCCACGGCCTGGCCGGGTATGCGGCGATGGGCTGGGAGGTCCACTGGCACCCCCTGGGCGAGCCCCGCCAGGCCGTGGGCGAGCTGCCGCGGCTGGTGGCCACGGTGCGCGAGTTGCTGGAGCGACCCGTCGCCGGCCCGGTGCTGGTGCACTGCGACCGGCCTGGCGAGGTGCTGGCCGCGGTCGACGCCGCGCTGCGGCTGACGCTGGGCCTGGCGCGCGACCGCCACGCCGCGTTCCAGGCCGCTCGGGCCGACGGGCTCCCTGTAGGCTCCCTGACGGCCTCGCTCGTGGGTCAGAGCGTCCCGGTGCCGGCGTGAGCGCGCCCCGCCGGACGGCATCCGGCGGCCCGCCGGCGTCCCCGCAGCGCACGCCCCGACCCCACCGGGCATGGAGACCGCGCCCCGATGACCCCGCCAGGACAGCGCCGCAGGAGGGAGACCCGCACCGCGGGGCTGCCCACGGCGATCGGCGGCGCCTCGGCGCCCCTGGTGCTGGTGGACGGTCGCATGGCGCGCCGGCGGGCGACCGGCATCGCCACCTACATCGAGGAACTGCGCCAGGTGATGGAGAGCCGGCCGGCCTCCGACCTGCGGGTGGAGTGGGTGTACGGCCCCCCGGGCCTGCCGCGCCGTAACCGGCTGACCTCGGTGGGCAATCTGCTCCTGGACCTGCTGTGGCTGCACGTGCTGCTGCCGCTGATCGCCTGGCGGCGCGGCGCGGCACTGATCCACGCGCCGGTCACCTGGGGCCCCTGGTTCAGCCCCTGCCCGGTGGTGGTGACGATCCACGACCTCTCGTGGGAGCGCGTCCCCCATGCCTTCCCCGAGAACTTCCGCCGCTATGCGAGCTTCTTCGCCCGGCGCTCGGTGCGCCGTGCGGTGCGCGTGATCGCGGTCTCCCAGTCGGCGGCCGACGACCTGCGCGAGCTCTACGGGGTCCGCCCGGAGCGCATCCGGGTGGTGGCGAACGGCGTGGATGTGGACACCTGGCCGCCGGGGCCGCGGGAGCCCTTCATCCTGTCGGTGGGGATCATGGAGGAGCGCAAGCGCATCGTCCCGCTGGCGGCCGGCCACGCCCGTTACTTCGCGGACGCCCCTGCCGACCCGCCGCCGTGCCGGCTGGTCATCGTCGGCGGCGACGGCGGCGAGGAGGCCGCGGTGCGCGAGGCGGCCGGCCCGGGGTGCGAGATCCGTGGCTTCGTCCGCCGCGAGGAGCTGATGGACCTCTACCGCCGGGCCACGCTGCTGGTGTTCCCCTCGGCGTACGAGGGCTTCGGACTCCCGGTGGCCGAGGCCATGGCGCACGGCTGCCCGGTCCTGTGCGCGCGCAACTCGTCGCTCGTCGAGATCGGCGCCGACCGCGCGATCTTCATGGAGGAGGACGAGGTGACGCCCGAGGGCATCGCCGCCCATCTGACGCGCGCTCTGGCCGACCGGGAGGCCCTGCGCGAGCGCGGCGAGAGCGGGCGCGAGATCACCCAGCGCTACTCGTGGCCCGCGGCCGCGACGGCCACCCGCGACGTGTACCGCCGGGTGCTGCCCCGGTGAGCGCCGTGCCCGTGCGGGCGCCGCGCGCCTGGCACGGCCTCACCCGCCGCAGCTGGGCGCTGGGCCTCCGCTGGCTGGGGAGGACCCTGCGCACCCGCCGGATGGTGGCCCCGCGGGCGGGCCTGTACCGGCTGCTGGTGCCGCTGGAGCCGTGGCGGTTCTACGAGCTGGCCCGTGTGGCCGCCGAGCCCTTCGCCGGCGACTGCCTGGACGTCTCGAGCCCCAAGCTGCTGGCCAGTCGCCTGAACGCCGCCGGGCACGGCCGCTGGATAGCGGTCGACCTGTTCGCCGACGAGATCGAGCGCTGGCGTGTGCTGGACCCCGCCCTGGATCTACGGGTGATGGACGCGCGGGCGCTGGACCTGCCCGACGGGAGCGTCGATGCCGTCGCGTGCGTGTCGGTGATCGAGCACATCGCCGGCGACGGCGACACCCGCGCGATGGCCGAGATGTGGCGGGTGCTGCGCCCGGGCGGCGTGCTGCACCTCACCACCAACGTCGCCGCCACCCACACCGACGTGTTCGTGGGGCGGCCGGTGTGGGGCGAGGCCAGCGAGCGGGTGGGCGGGCGGGTGTTCTTCGAGCGCCGCTACTCGGAGCGGGCCGTGGGCGAGCGCCTGCTGGGCGCCGGCTGGATCGAGGAGCACCGCGAGTACGTGCGCGAGCGCCGGCCGGTGCACGAGAGGTTCTTCGCCGCGCGGCCCTGGTCGTTCCTGGCCGGCCCGGTGCTGGGCGCGGTGTGCGCGCGGAACTTCGCGCGCATCGACTCGCCCGCGGAACTGGCGCCGCGACGCCACGCAGCCATGTACCTGCGTCTGCGCAAGCCGGGCGACGCCTGAGAGGTCCGCGCGGCACGCCCCATCCCGCGCGGATTCACGCGCGCGGCGCGCACCGGTACCATCGCACGGTGACCACGCGCCCCCAGCGAACGGCGGCCGACGTCTCGCGGGCCGGCGAGAGCGGCCGGCACGCACGCAAGGACCACCGCTCCCGGCCGATGCTGGTGGGCCCGGCCGGCGGCGCGGCGGTCCGGCGCCTGTGCTCGGTCCTGGTGCTGGTGGCCATGGATGTGACGGCCATCTTCATGGGCATCTACGCCGCGCTGGCCTTCAAGCTGTGGCTCCAGGGCGCGCCCATCGACAGCAGCGCCATCTGGGCCGTCGAGCAGAAGGCACTGCCCGTAGCCGCGGGCACGCTGATCCTGCTGTTCGCCAAGAACCGGCTGTACGCCCCGCGCGAACAGCGGGCCGGCGCGGCGGCGGTGCTCTCGGGCGTCACCCTGGCCACCCTGATCGTCCTGATCGTGGTGTCGATCGCGGGCTGGCGTTTCGACACCTACTACATCTTCTACTCGTCCTGGTTCCTGGTGGGCGCGGGCATCCTGGCCCTGCGCGGCAGCTACAACAGCATCACCGCGATGGTGCTGGACCACCTCCGCTACGAGCGCCGCGCGCTGCTGGTGGGCCAGCCGGGGCTGATGCAGAGCATCGAGCGCGGCCTGGCCCAGAGCCGCTCGCGGCGGGGGGTCCCCTACCGGGTGACGGCGCGCCACATGCTGGTGGGCGGCGTATCCGCGCCGGACGCCTCCGGCGAGGCGGCCGCGCTGCGCGACGCACTGGACCCCGAGCGCATCGACGAGGTCATCCTCACGGGCTCCACCCGCGACGACACGGCGGTGCTGGAGTTGCTGGATGTGTGCCGGCGCCGGGGCCTTCGCGTGCGCCTGGCCCCCACGGCCGCCGAGTTGCTCTCGCACTCGGTCGAGGCCGTCCCCGCCCCGGGCCTGCCGCTGTTCGAGCTGCGCCCGCCGGTGCTGGGCGGCGCCGCCTACCTCACCAAGCGCGCCTTCGACGTGGTGGCCTCGGTGCTGATCGGGGTGGTGGCGCTGCCGGTGCTGGCCGTGGCGGCCGTGGCGATCAAGGTGAGTGACGGTGGCCCGGTGATCCACCGCAGCCGGCGCGTGGGCGTTGAGGAGCGCGACTTCGACTGCCTGAAGCTGCGCACGATGGTCAAGGACGCCGAGGACCTCCAGGCCGGCCTCGAGGACGCCAACGAGGCCGACGGGGCGCTGTTCAAGCTGCAGGACGACCCCCGGGTGACCCGGCCCGGGCGGATCCTGCGCCGCTTCTCCATCGACGAGTTCCCCCAGCTGTGGAACGTCATCCGCGGGGAGATGTCGCTGGTGGGCCCGCGGCCGCTGCCGCTTCGTGACTACGAGCTGCTGGACGACCTCCAGAAGAAGCGCTACCTGGTTCTGCCGGGGATGACCGGCCTGTGGCAGGTGAGCGGGCGCAGCGACCTGTCGTTCGACGAGCTGATGCGCCTGGACTTCTTCTACATCGAGAGCTGGTCGGTGTGGCTGGACCTGACGATCCTGGCGCGCACGGTCCCCGTGGTGCTATGGCGCAGGGGGGCGTACTGACCACGCCTCCCGGGCCCGGCGGACCGGACCCCGACGCGCTGCTGGCGGCCCTGCGCGAGGCAGGCGGCCGGCCGCCCCTGACGCCTCTGCGCCTGGCCGAGCCGGCGCCCTCGGCGCGCGCGGGCCTGCCGGGGCGCCTGGTGGGCGCGGCGCGGCGTGCCGTGGTGCGGCTGCTGACCCCGAGCCTGGCCGACCTGATCTCCCAGCTCGAGCGCGACCGCCACCGCCAGCGCGCCGAGATCGCCCGGCTCGAGGCGCGCGTGGCCGAGCTGGAGAGACGCTCCTGAGGATCGCCTTCGTGGTGCAGCGCTACGGCGCCGAGGTGGCCGGCGGCGCGGAGGCCCTGTGCCGCTCCACGGCCCGGGCGCTGGCGGCCGCCGGCGACGAGGTACACGTCTACACCTCCACCGCCCGGGACTACCTCACCTGGGCGCCGTACTTCGCCGCGGGCACCAGCACCGACGAGGGCGTGGTGGTGCACCGCTTCACGGCCGACGCGGCCGACCCCCAGCGCTCGGGCGACCTGGTGCGCCGGCTGTCCCTGGGTCTGGGCGACGCCGCCACCGAGGACGAGTGGGCGCGCGCCCAGGGACCGGTGCTGCCCGGGATGCTGGCGGCGCTGGCCGGCGCCGGACGGCGCCACGAGGTGGTCGCCCTGTGGACCTACCTCTACGCCACCGCCCAGCTGGCGATGCCGCTGGTGGCCGACCGTGCCGTGCTGGTGCCGTTGGCGCACGACGAGCCGATGCTGCGCTTCGGGCTCTCGCGCGGGCTGGTGCGCCTGGCGGCCGGCCTGGCGTTCCTCACCCCGGAGGAGCGACGCCTGGTGGACGAACTGCACGACATCGCCGGCCGGCCCCACGCCATCGTGGGCGCGGGCCTCGACCCCGCCGCCCCCGGCGACCGGGCGCTGGCGCGCGCGGCCGTCCCCGGCCTCCCGGCGCGCTTCGCCCTCTATGTGGGACGGGTGGACGCCGCCAAGGGCCTGGGCGCGCTGGTGGACGCCCACGCGGCCTACCGCGCGGCGGGCGGGACCCTGGACCTGGTACTTGCCGGCCGCCCGGCCGGCGCCATGCATCTGCCGGACTGGGTCCTCACCACCGGCTTTGTCACCGATGAGGTCCGCGCGGGGCTGCTGGAGGCCGCCGAGGTGGTGGTGCTGCCCAGCCCGCACGAGAGCTTGTCGCTGGTGGCCCTGGAGGCCTGGCGCGCCGGCCGGCCGACGCTGGCCAACGGCGCGTCCGAGGTGCTGGCCGGCCAGAGCGCCCGCTCGGGGGGCGGGCTGCTGTACCTGGACGCCACCAGCTACGGGCGCCAGTTGGCGCGGCTGGCCGCCGATCCCGGCCTGCGTGCCGGACTGGGCGAGGCCGGCACGGCGTTCGCCGCGGCCGCCGACTGGCCGGCCTGCGTGCGCCGGTGGCGCTCGCTGCTGGCCCGGGTGCGCCGCCCCCTGCACGGCCCCGGCCCCGCGGACCCGCACGGGCCCCGCCGGTGAGAGGGGCGCGCGTGGGCATCACCGCCGCGCGGCGGGCCGCGGAACAGGCGGCGCTGGTGAGAGCGCTGGGCGGCGAGCCCCTGGTGGGGCCGGCCATCGGCGTGGACGTGGCCCGGGAGAGCGCCGGCCTGGCCGCGGCGGTGGAGGACCTCATCGCCAGACCGCCCGCGGTGGCGGTGTTCATCACCGGCATCGGCGGGCGCCACCTGGTCGGAGCGGCCGACGCCGCCGGGAGGGGCGACGAACTGCGCGCAATCCTCGCCGCGGCGACGGTGATCGCGCGCGGGCCCAAGGCGCGACGCGCTCTCGCGAAGGTGGGCGTGGAGGCCCACTGGAGCGCCGACCCGGCCGAGGTCGCCACGGTGCGCGAACACCTCCTGGGTGGCGGAGCCGGGCCGCTGTCCGGCCGGCGGGTGATGGTGCAGTGCGTGGGCGCCGCCCCCGAGCCGATGGTCGCTGCGCTCGCGTACGCCGGCGCCGACGTGGTGGAGGTCCGCCCCTATCGCTTCGCCTCGGAGGGCGACGCCGTCGCGCGCGACGCCCTGGCCGGCGCGGTGGCCGCCGGAGAGGTGGCGGCCGTGACCTTCACCAGCGCGCTGGCGGTCGAGGGCTTCGCCGAGGCCATGGACGCACGCGGGCACGAACCGCATCCGGCGGTGCTGATGGTGGCCGTCGGCCCGGTGACCCGGCGCGCGATGCTCGATCGCGGCTGGCGCGTGGACGTGGAACCGGCCGTCCCCAAGATGGGGACGATGTACCGGGCGCTGGCGAGCGCCCTCGGGGACGCCGAGGCGTAGACCCGCCGGCCGGGGGGTTCGTCTACCCCTCCGCGCGCTCCAGGCGCAGGGCCATGGGCTCGCCGTCCAGCAGCACCTCGTCGCGGTGAATACCGGCGAACGGGGCGCCGTGGCTCACCGACAGGCTCACCGACAGGGTCTCGGCCGCGATCGACCCGCGGTGCAGGTCGATGGCCTCGCGGATGGGACCCGAGCCATCCAGGTGCAGGTTGATGCGGTCCTCCACCTTCAGGCCCGCGGCACGGCGGGCGCTCTGCACGGCGTGGACGATCTCGCGCGCCAGCGCCTCGGCGGCCAGGTCGGGCGTGATCGCGGTGGCCAGCGCCACCGCCAGGGCGGAGTCCTGCGCCACCGCGTAGCCGGCCGCCGGCCGGGCCTCGCGCAGCAGGTCCTCGCCGTCGAGGACCTCATCGGCACCGGCCACGGTGATGCTCACCGGCTCGCCGGCGTCGAGCGCCCGGGCGGTGGCGGTGGCGTCCAGCCCGGCCACCGCCTCGGCCACGGCGGGCATCGACTTGCCGAAGCGCGGCCCCAGGCGGCGGTAGTTCGGCTTGAGCACGACCTCCACCAACTCGCCCGGGTCGGTCACGAACCGCACCGACTTCACGTTGAGCTCGTCGGCCACCAGTCTCACCAGGCCCTCCATGCGGCTCGCCACCGCGGGCGGGCAGGCCACCACGGCCTCCGACAGCGGCTGGCGCACCTTGATCTTCGCCTCGGCCCGCGCCCCGCGGCCGACGGTGACCGCCTCGCGCGCCGCGGCCATGGCCTCCTCCAGCGGCTCGTCGCGGTACCCCCGCACCGCCGGCCAGTCGGCCAGGTGGACGCTGTCGGGCGCCTGGGCGTCGTGGTCGGCCACCAGCGCCACGTACATCTCGTCGGCCACGAACGGGCAGAAGGGCGCCACCAGGAGGCTCACGGTGGCCAGGCACTCGTGAAGGGTGGCGAATGCCGCCGGCTCCCCGGCGGTGCGGTCGGCGCCCCAGAACCGCCGGCGCGAGGAGCGCACGAACCAGTTGGAGAGGTCGTCGACGAAGTCCTCCAGCGCCCGGCCAGCGCCGGTGGCGTCGTAGGCCTCGAGACGCTCGGTGACGGCCGCGACGGTGGCATCGAGCCGCGACAGGATCCAGCGGTCGATGGCCCCCCGCTCGGCCGGCGCCGGCGCGTCGTCGCCCGGGGTCCAGCCGTCCGACAGTGAGGCGTAGGTCACCAGGAACGAGTGCGTGTTCCACAGGGTCAGCAGGAAGCGGCGCATCGCCTCGTCCACCGCCTCCAGCGAGAAGCGGAACGCCTCCCACGGGCTCTGGGCGGTGAGCAGGTACCAGCGGAACGCGTCCGCACCCTGGCGCTCGATCACCTCCCAGGGGACGATGACGTTGCCCTTGGACTTGCTCATCTTCTGACCCTCGGCGTCGAGGATCAGCCCCAGGCAGACGACGTTGCGGTATGCCGGCTCGTCGAACAGCAGGGTGGCCTCGGCCAGCAGCGAGTAGAACCAGCCCCGGGTCTGGTCCATCGCCTCGCAGATGAAGTCGGCCGGGGCGTGCCCGGTCAGGTCGCCGCCCGTGCTGAACGGGTGGTGCACCTGCGCGAACGGCATGGCGCCGCTGTCGTACCAGACGTCGATCACCTCGGGCTCGCGGCGCGCGGTGCCGCCGCACCGGCACCGCAGCAGCACGTCGTCGACGAAGGGGCGGTGCGGGTCGAAGTCCTCGGGCAGGGGCGCCGTGGCGGCTTCGCGCAGGGCGGAGTACGAGCCGATGGCCTGCACGTGGTCGCAGTCCTGGCAGCGCCAGAACGGCAGCGGCGTGCCCCAGTAGCGATCGCGCGAGATGGCCCAGTCGATGTTGCCCTCGAGCCACTTGCCGAAACGCCCGTCGCGCACCCGCTCGGGGTGCCAGCCCACCTGCTCGTTCAGCTCGAGCATCCGCTCGCGGACGTCGGTGGTGCGGATGTACCAGGACGGCTTGGCGTAGTAGAGCAGCGGCGTCGAGCAGCGCCAGCAGTGCGGGTAGGAGTGGGTGAAGACCTCGGAGCGCACCATGCGTCCGCGTGCGGTCAGGTCGGCGATCAGGTCCTCGTCGACCTCCTTCGCCGCGCGCCCCTCCCAGGGGCCCGCCATGGCGGTGTAGCGCCCGTCCGGCCCGACCGGGTTGGGTACCTCCCACCCGCGGGCGCGCGCCACGCCCATGTCGTCCTCGCCGAAGGCCGGCGCGATGTGCACCAGACCGGTGCCGTCCTCGGTGGTGACGAACGGGGCGCCGACGACCTCGTGCGGGCCGGCCACCATGTCGAACGGTGCCGCGTAGGTGCGGCCGATCAGATCGCCCGCCGGGAGCGTGCGCGCCGCACGGACCCCCTCGCCGAAGACGCTCTCCACCAGGTCCTCGGCCACGATCAGCGTGGCGCCCTCGTGCTCCACCGCCGCGTAGGTGACCGCCTCGTTGACGGCCACCGCGATGTTGGCCGGCAGCGTCCACGGGGTGGTGGTCCACACCACCAGCGCCTCGTCCGATCCGTCGAGCGGCATGGTCACGTAGACCGACGGGTCCTCGCGGTCCTTGTAGCCCTGGGCCACCTCGTGGCTGGAGAGCGCGGTGCCACAGCGCGGGCAGTACGGGACGACCTTGCCGCTGCGGTAGACCAGCCCGCGCTCGAACAGCTCGGCCAGGCTCCACCACACCGACTCGATGTAGTCGGTGTCCATCGTCTTGTAGGCACGCGCGGTGTCCACCCAGAAGCCGATGCGCTCGGTCAGGCGCTCCCACTCGTCCAGGTAGGCCACCACCGACTCACGACACAGGGCGTTGAACTCCGCGATGCCATAGGCCTCGATCTGCGGCTTGCCCGAGATACCCAGGCGCTTCTCCACCTCGAGCTCCACGGGGAGGCCGTGGCAGTCCCAGCCGGCGCGGCGGTCGACGAAGCGCCCGCGCATGGTGTGGAAGCGCGGGTAGATGTCCTTGAACACGCGCGAGAGCACGTGGTGCGAGCCCGGGCGGCCGTTCGCGGTGGGCGGGCCCTCGTGGAAGACGAACGGCTCGGCCCCCTGGCGGATGGCCATGCTGCGGGCGAAGGTGGCGCCCTCGCGCCAGCGCTCCAGCACCCGCTCCTCCATGGCGCCCCAGTCCGAGCCGGGGGTGACGGTGCGCCAGCCCGCCATCAGGCCGCCAGCCCCAGGGGGCGGCCCAGACGCTCGCGGACCTGGGTGAAATCGTCGAAGGGCACGAAGGGGACGCTTTCGGTGGTGAGGTGACGGGCCAGGTCGGCGCGGGCGAACACGAGGTCCGCCAGCCCGGCGGCGCAGCGGTCGGAGATGCCGTCGCCGATGTAGACCAGAGGCCGGCCGCCGAGACCCAGCCGGCGCAGGTCGTGGCGCTTGCACGGGCGGCCGCACTCCTCGCAGGCCGGCCCGCGGTCCGACCAGATCAGCCGGCAGCCCTCGGCCGAGAAGCGCGCGTCGTGGGCGGCGAGCTCCAGGTGGGCGAACCCCCACCGGGTGAGCAGGGGCTCGATGATCGAGCGGAACCCGGAGGAGAGCACCACCAGGCGGTGGCCACGCGTGCGGCACCAGGCCTCGAAGTCGGCGAAGCCGGCGCGCAGGCCGGCCTCGTCCAGCACCAGTCGCGCCACCTCATCGGGGGTGGCGTGCACCTGCGCGAACTGCTCCTGCATCGCCTCGTCGAGCGAGATCTCGCCCGAGCGCAGACGCGGTTCGATGGCGCTCCAGGCGCCCCGGGCCGCGAAGGCCTCGACGATCAGGTGGAGCGTGTCGACGCAGGTGATGGTGCCGTCGAAGTCGCACGCGATGTCCAGGGTCTCCACCGCCGCTGAGGGTACCATGGGCGCCCATGGCGACCTCCGCCCCGGACGACACCACACGCAGCACCGTCTTCATCCATGGCACCGGTGGCGACCACCGCGTGTGGACCCATCAGACCGACTGCTTCATGGCCTCGGCCGTGCTCGACCTTCCCGGCCATCCCGAGGGCGATGCGCTCGACCACGTGGGCCCGCTGGCCGACGCCGTGGCCCACGCTCTGGACACCTCGGGGCACCGCGGGGTGCTGGTCGGCCACAGCCTGGGCGGCGCGATCGCCATGCACATCGCGCTGCGCCGGCCGGACCTGGTGAGCGGCCTGGTGCTCATCGCCTCCGGAGCGCGCCTGCCGGTGCCCGAGTGGGTGTGGGACAGCCTGCGCGAGGACTTCGATGGCGAGTGCACGCGGCTGCTGGAGGGCTTCCTCAGCGACCCCGCCGGCTGCGACCTGCCGGTCGAGGAGGCGCTGCACGCGTGCGGGCCCGCGGGGCTGGCCGCCGACTACGCGGCCTGCGAATCGGTGGAGTTGCGCGGGCTGCTGGCACCGCTGAGCGCTCCCGTCCTTGTGATCGCAGGGGCACAGGACCCGCTGACCCCGCCCTGGATGGCGCAGGAACTGGCCGGCGAGTTGCCCGACGCGGAACTGGTGGTGGTCGACGGCGCGCGCCACATGCCCATGGTCGACGCGCCGGGGACCGTGAACATGCTGATGGGGGCCTTCCTGGCGCGGTTGGATACCGACGCGGCGGTCTCGGCCGCCGGGGAGTGAGCGCGCCCGGCGCCGATCCGGCGGGCGGCGTCGGGCTGATCATCAACCCGCGGGCGACGGTGGCCCACCCCTCGGTGCGGACCGAGGTGGCACGGATGCTGGAGCCGCTGGGGCTGGAGTGGCACCACACCACCGGCGCCCGGGGCGACGCCGGTGCGATGGCACGGGAGTGCGTGGCGGCGGGCGCCCGGGCCGTGGTGGCCCTGGGGGGCGACGGGACCGTCCAGGAGGTGGCCGGCGCCCTGGCGGGGACGTCGACCGTGCTGGCGCCGCTGCCGGCGGGGAACGCGAACGTCTTCGCGCGGGCGCTGGGCTGGCCGGCGCGGATGGACGACGCGCTGGGGGTCCTGCCCGGGGCGCTGGCGGGCGAGCGGCGCGCCGTCCACGTCGGCAGGGTGATCGCCGACGCCGAGGAGCGGGTGTTCGTCATCAACGCCGGCGTGGGCCTGGACGCGGCCACGGTGGACTGGATCGAGCACCGCCCGCGCACCAAGCGCCACCTGCGCCAGACCGGTTTCGCCGTGGGCCTGTGGCTGGCGACCATGCGGGCGCGCGGCGCCGGCACCCCGTTGCACGTCACCCTGGCCGACGGGCAGGAACTGGACCTGGCGACGGTCCTGGCCGCGTGCGGCTCCCCCTACACGTACCTGCACGGCCGGCCGCTGGACCTGGTCCCCGGGGCCGACTTCTCGGGCGAGTTGCGGTGGACCGGGCTGCGCCGTGTGCGCCCGGGCGAGCTGGGCCTGCTGATGGCGCGGGTGGCCAGCGGACGCGGCCTGGGGATGGTGAGCGCCGATCCCGACGCCGCCGTGGTGATGGGCGAGGTGGGTCCGGGGCTGGTGGTCCGGGCCGAGGAGCCAATGCCGGTGCAGGCCGACGGTGAGGCGATGGGGATGCACACCGAGGTCGTCATCCGGCCCGGCCCGCGACTGCTGGTGGCGCTGCCCGCCGGCGCGTGAGCGGCGCGGGGCTCAAGAACGGCCACCCCGGGCCGACCATTGACGGGCAAGCCCATGGGTGCGCTCCGCGCCCGAGACGAGCCCGGGAGGTGAGGAATGAGTCGAGGACCCGCCCGCGAGGCCGTGGTGCGCGGCTTCTTGGCACTCGTGCTCGACATGGTGCGCGTCGACCCCGAGCGCAGGCCCAACGCCGAGATGGTGCGCTGGTACCGCGAGCTGGCCCTGGGTACCGGGCTGGCGCCGGCCGAGGTGGGCACCAACCGCGAACTGCTGGACGAGGCCCTGCGCGTGGCCCGGGCGGTGCAGGAGAGCAAGACCGCGGCCTAGCGGGGTGTCCTACGCAGTGCCTCCGGACCCGGCGGCGCCGTCCCCGCCGTGCACCACGTCCGCCTGGCCCGTCGCGATGGCGGTGCCGTCTGCCTCGGGCACCTCGCGGTAGGCGCCGATGCGCCGGTAGCGATCGCGTCGCAGGCGCCGGCGCTCGGGAGGCGTCAGCGTCCGCAGCTCACGCAGGGTCCGCTCCAGGTAGGTCGAGAGCAGGCGCGCGGCCTCGTCGTGGTCGGCGTGCGCCCCGCCGGCCGGCTCCGGGACCACCACGTCCGTGATGCCCCAGCGGTAGCAGTTGGCCGCCGTGGGCCGGAAGGCCTTGGCCGCGTCGCGCGCCTTGCCGGCGTCGCGCCACAGGATCGAGGCCGCCCCCTCGGGGGAGATGACGGCGTAGGTGGAGTTCTCGAGCATCAGCACCCGGTCGGCCACCCCCAGCGCCAGCGCGCCCCCGGACGACCCCTCGCCGATCACCACCGCCACCACCGGCACCCGCAGGCGCAGCATCGCCTGCATCGAGCGAGAGATGGCGCCCCCCTGGCCGTGGTTCTCGGCCTCGGCGCCCGGGAAGGCCCCCGGCGTGTCGATGAGGGTGACCACGGGGATGTCGAGCTTCTCGGCCAGCTCGAACACCCGCATCGCCTTGCGGTAGCCCTCGGGGCTGGGCATCCCGAAGTTGCGGTGCGTGCGCTCGGCCGTGTCGCGGCCCTTCTGCTGGCCCACCACAGCCACGGGTCCGTCCGGTCCGCGGGCGATGCCGGCCACGATCGAGGGGTCGTCGCGCATCGCGCGGTCCCCGCGCAGCTCCTCGAACTCGGTGAACAGCCGCGGCACGTAGTCCAGCGTGTACGGCCGGTCCTGATGCCGGGCCAGCTGGATGGTCTCCCAGATGCGGCCGGCGTCGTCGTCGCCGTGCCCGGGCACGTGCAGCTTGGTGGCCAGCCGGCGCACGAAGCGCCCCGGCCGGCGGGCGGACACGCTCATCGGGACCCCCCGTCCTGACCACGAACCCTGGCCACGGCGCCCTTCGCGCGCGCCGGCAGGGCACGGGCGACCCTGGCGACCTTCTCGGCCCGCCCCTGGGCCCAGGTGACCGCCGGCGCCGGCTCCATCTGCGCGCGCGGGCGGTCGAGGATGCCCAGGACCTTGCCGATGCGCGCCGGCAGCTCGCGGCGGTCGACCACGTCGTCCACCTGCCCGTTGGCGAGCTGGCGCTCGGCCAGGCCGAAGTCCGGCGCCAGCTTCTCGCGCGTAGTCTGCTCGATCACCCGCGGGCCGGCGAAGGAGATGAGCGCGCCCGGCTCGGCGTAGGTGATGTCGCCCAGCGAGGCGAACGAGGCCCACACGCCGCCCGTGGTGGGGTGGCAGAGCACGACGACGGTCGGCAGCTCCGCATCGCGCAGCAACTCGAAGGCGACCACGGTCTTGGCCATCTGCATCAGGGCGATCACGCCCTCCTGCATGCGGGCGCCGCCCGAGGAGCTCACCACCACCAGCGGCAGGCCCTGCTGGGCGCAGCGCTCGGCGGCGCGGTACAGCTTCTCGCCCACCACGGCGCCCATGGAGCCGCCGAGGAAGGGGAAGTCCATCGCCGCCACGATGCAGGGCATCCCCCGCACCTGCACCTCCCCGACCACGAGCGCCTCGTTGGTGCCCTTGGCCTCGGCGCGCTCCACCCGGTCCGGATAGGGCTCGGTGTCCACAAACTGCAGGGGGTCCGAGGCCCGCAGCTCGGTCCACAGCTCGGTCCAGGCGCCCCCCTCGGCCAGCTGGGAGATGCGCTCGCGGGCTCCCACCACGAAGTGGTGTCCGCAGGTGCCGCACACCCCGAGTGCCCGCCGCAGTTCCTCGGCGCGGTAGTGGCTGGAGCACTTGGGGCACGAGCGGTCGTCGGCCGGGAGCTTGCGCGTGGGCGTCCCGCTGGGACGGCGCTTCAGGCGGTCGACCGAGACCGAGATGTTGCGTCGGGACATGGCGCGATTATGGCAGCGGGTCGGACCGCTGCGAGAGCCACGCCTCGACGCCGTCCAGGTAGACCGGCACCAGATGCGCCTGGGGGCGGTGGTGCAGCACCAGCCGCGCGGCCTCGTCGGGGTCGTGCCCGCGCAGACGCAGGACCGCGTAGGCCACCATCGCCGAGCGCCGGCGGCCCTGCTGGCAGTGGATCAGGACGCCGGCCTCGGGGTCGTGCTCCAGCGCCTCCACCGCGAACTCCACCGCGGGCGCCCACAGCCCGGACGGCTGCGGACGGCCCGAGTCCCACATAGGGGCCTGGATCACCCGGTCCGCGCCGAGCACCTTCCGCTCGGCCCACAGGTCCTGCGAGATGCGCGCCTGCAGCGGTGCGCGGCAGTTGACCACGTGGGTGACGCCCTCCTGGGGCAACTGCCAGACGGCCTCGCCCACCGGCACGGCGCCGACGGCGATGCGCTCGTCGCCGATCCAGGAGTGGCCCAGGCAGCCTCGGCGCGGGCCGTAGATGCTCGTGCTCACGCGGTGGACGCGCGAGCGCGCGTGTCGGCGCGGGGCCGTCGCGGACGGTCTCATCGCCTCACCCGGTGGTGTCGACCGGGCGGCCGAACACCACCGTGGCGTTGTGCCCGCCGAAGCCGAAGGCCGTGGACATGGCGATGTCCACCCGCGCCTCGCGCGCGGTGTTGGCCACGTGGTCCACGCCGGCGCACTCGGGGTCCAGGTCGTCCAGGTTGATGGTCGGCGGCACCATCCCCTCGCGGATGGCGAGCGCGGTGAGCGCCCCCTCCACACCGCCGGCGGCCCCCAGGCAGTGCCCGTGCATCGACTTGGTGGACGACACCAGCACCTTGGCCGCGACGTCCTCGCCGAGGGCCCGCTTCAGCACCCGGATCTCGCTGCTGTCGCCCACCGGGGTGGAGGTGGCGTGCGCGTTGACGTACTGCACCTGCCCGGCCTCCAGGCCGGCGTCGGCCAGGGCCATCGTGATCGCGGCGGCCGGCGCGACGGCCGTGGGGTCGGGCTCGGTGAGGTGGTGGGCGTCGCCGGTGAGCCCGTAGCCCAGCACCTCGCAGTACACCTGCGCGCCGCGGCGCACCGCGTGCTCCAGGCTCTCCAGCACGAGGATGGCCCCGGCCTCGCCCATCACGAACCCGTCGCGGCCGCGGTCGAAGGGCCGGCTGGCCGCGGCAGGGTCGTCGTTGCGGGTCGAGAGGGCCCGCATGGCGTTGAAGGCGGCCACGCCGTTGTGGGTGATGGTCGACTCCGCACCGCCGGCCAGCACCACGTCTGCGCGCCCCAGACGGATGGCGTCGGTGGCGTCGCCGAGCGCGTGGTTGCCCGACGCGCACGCGGTGGTGGTGCACATCAGCGGCCCGCGCACCCCCAGGTCCATCGAGACGTGCGCGGCGCCCATGTTCGCGATCACCATCGGGATGAAGAACGGCGACACCCGGTCGGGACCGCGCGTCTCGCAGATCATGGTCTGGTCGGTGAAGGCCTGAAGGCCGCCGATACCGCTGCCCAGGATCACGCCGATCCGATCGCGGTTGGCATCGGTCACGGCCAGGCCCGCGTCATCCACCGCCAGGCGGCCCGCGGCCACCGCCAGGTGGCAGAAGCGATCCATCCGGCGCGCGGCCTTGCGGTCGATGAAGTCGGTGGCGTCGAAGTCGGTCGCCTGGCAGGCGATGGTGCTGGCGGTGTCCACCGGCGTATCGCCCCAGCCGGTGATCGTGCCCGCCCCGCTGCGCCCGGCGATGGCCGAGCGCCAGGTCGCCTGCCAGCCGACGCCCAGCGAGGTCACCAGGCCGAGCCCCGTCACGACGACCCGCCGGTTGGCGTCGCGAGCGTTCATGCCATGGCCATCCCGCCGTCGACCGGCAGGACGGCACCGGTGATGTACGCGGCGTCGGGGCCGCAGAGGAAGGTCACCGCGGACGCGACGTCCTCGGGTGTCCCCAGCCGGCCGAGGGCCGTCTGGGCCACGATCCCCGCGCGCAACTCGTCCGTGAGGCCCGCCGTCATGTCGGTGGCGATGTAGCCGGGGGCGACGGCGTTGACGCGCACCCCGCGCCCGCCGGCCTCGCGCGCCAGCGCCTTGACCATCCCGATCATCCCGGCCTTGGCGGCGGCGTAGTTGACCTGGCCGGCGTTGCCGACCACGCCCACCACGCTCGAGACCGCCACGATGCTGCCCGCGCGGCGGCGCAGCATCCCGCGCAGCGCCGGCCGGGCCGTGTAGAAGGCCCCCGAGAGGTTGGTGTCGATGACGGCCTGCCAGTCCTCGGCGCTCATCCGGACGGCCAGCCCGTCGCGGGTGATGCCGGCGTTCAGGACCAGGGCATCCAGTGGTCCGAGCGCCTCTTCGGCGCCCTCCACCAGCCCTCCGGCCTCGGCCTCCACGGCCACGTCGGCCCGGTGCACCGAGGCCCGGCGGCCCGCGGCGCGCACGGCCTCGGCGGTGGCCTCGGCGCCGGCCTGGTCGGCGGCGTAGCCGATCGCCACGTCGAACCCGGCCGCGGCCAGCGCCCGGGCACAGGCGGCGCCGATGCCGCGGCTGGCGCCGGTCACGAGCGCGACGCCCATCAGGACACCGCCAGGGCGGCGAGGTCGGCGGGCGCGCCCACCTGGGAGACGGCGATGTCGCGGCGCACGCGGCGCACCAGGCCCGACAGCACCTTGCCGGGACCGAACTCCACAGCGCGATCGAGGCCCATCCCGATGGCGACCTCGACGGCCGGCCCGAAGCGCACCGGGGAGGTGAGCTGGTCCAGCAGCACCCCGCGCATCCGCTCGGGCGGCTCCACCGCGCAGGTGGTCGTGGAGAGGAAGGGCACCTCGGGCGCGCGGGGGTCCCAGGTCTCGAGGGCCGGGCGCAGCCGCTCGGCCGCCGGCGCCATCAGCGGCGAGTGGAAGGCGCCGTCCACCTGCAGGCGGGCGGTGCGGACACCGCGCTCGCCGGCGAGGGCCTCCAGCGCGTCGACGCCCGCCACCGTGCCCGACACCACCACCTGGCCGGGGCAGTTCTCGTTGGCCGGCCAGACGTCCTCGATCCCGCCCACCAACTCGGTCACCTCGTCGTCCCCCAGCCCGAGGATCGCCAGCATCGCCCCGGGGGATGCCTGGCCCGCGTCGCGCATGGCCGCGCCGCGCTCGGCCACGATCCGCAGGGCCAGATCGAACTCCAGCGCGCCGGCCGCCACCAGGGCCGCGTACTCGCCCAGCGAGTGGCCCATGACGATGTCCGGGCGGAAGCCCTGGGCCTCCTCGGCGGCGCGGTACGCGGCCACGGCCGCGGCCACGAGGGCGGGCTGGCAGATGTGCGTCTCGGTGAGGCGCTCGATGGGGCCCTCGAAGCAGAGGCGCGACAGGTCGTAGCCCAGCACCTGATCCGCCTCCTCGAAGGTCCGGCGCGCGGCCGGGTGGTGGGCGGCCAGGTCGGCTCCCATGCCCACCGCCTGGGCACCCTGTCCGGGGAACAACGCGGCGATCATGCGCCTGCCTCCAACGGTTCGTATCTCACCACGGTGGCGCCCCAGGTGAGGCCGCCTCCGAATCCGACCATCAACACCAGGTCGCCGGGCTTCAGGCGCCCCGCGTCGCGGGCCTCGGCCATCGCGAGCGGGATGGACGCCGACGAGGTGTTGCCGTAGTGCTCGAGGTTGTTGTACATCTTCTCCGCCGGGATCCCGAGCCGGGTGGCGGCGTGGTCGATGATGCGCTGGTTCGCCTGATGGGGGACCACCAGGTCGACATCGTCGATCGACGCCCCGGTGGCCTCCAGCAGCCGCGCCACCGACTCGACCATGATGCGCGTGGCGAAGCGGAACACCTCGGGGCCGTTCATCGTCAGGAAGCCGTCCAGGCCGCCCGAGCGCGCCACCGGGATCCGCCCGCCGCCGGCCGGGATGGCCAGCTGGCCGGCCCCCGAGCCGTCGGCTCCCAACTCGAAGCCCAGGAATCCGGTGGTGGTACCCGGATCGCCCGCGACCACCAGGGCGGCCCCGGCGGCGTCGCCGAACAGGACGCAGGTGCTGCGGTCCTCCAGGTCCACCATGTGGCTGAGGACCTCGGCGCCCACCACGAGGACGCGGTCGGCCATCCCGGCCTCCACCAGTGCCGCCGCCTGACCCAGGCCGTAGACGAAACCCGAGCAGGCCGCCAGGAGGTCGTAGGCGGCAGCGCCGTGGGCACCGATGGCGTCGGCCGTGATGGCGGCCGTCGAGGGGAACAGGTGGTCGGGCGTCGCGGTGGGGACGATCAGCATGTCGAGGTCCCCGGCCGCCACGCCGGCGTCCTCCAGGCAGCGGCGCGCGGCCTCCACGGCCAGGTCGGACGAGGCCTGGTCCTCACGGGCCCAGCGCCGCGACCGGATCCCGGTGCGCGAGGTGATCCACTCGTCGCTGGTGTCGACCATGGCGGCGAGGTCGTCGTTGGTGACGATGCGCTCCGGGACGTGGGCTCCCAGCGCCACCAGCCGCGCCCGCCGGGCGCCGCCGGCGCGGGTCGCGATCATGCACCGCCCTCGGCGTCGACCAACGCGAACTTCAGACCGGCCTGGCAGGCGAGTTCCTCGCCCACGTGCGCGGTGCCCTCGCCCGCGCCCAGCGGGCCGCGACGGCGGGTGAGGCGGGTCTGGAACGTGA
This sequence comes from Miltoncostaeaceae bacterium, assembly GCA_040219555.1. Lineage (GTDB taxonomy): Bacteria > Actinomycetota > Thermoleophilia > Miltoncostaeales > Miltoncostaeaceae > JAVJSF01. The sequence continues at coordinate 426,750 of JAVJSF010000009.1, read as the reverse complement.
GCGTGTCCCCGGGGAGCACCACGCGCCGGAAGCGCGCGTTCTCGATGCCCGCGAACAGGGCCAGCTTGCCGGCGCTGCCGGGCTCGGCCATGGCGGCCAGGGCACCGGTCTGGGCGAGCGCCTCGATGATGATGACGCCCGGCAGGATCGGGTTCCCCGGGAAGTGGCCGGCGAAGAAGTGGGCCTCGGGATCGACGTACCACCGTGCGGTGGCGCTCTCCCCGGGGATCAGCTCGAGGATCTCGTCGATGAACAGGAACGGCGGCCGGTGCGGCAGCAGTTCCGTCGGCGCGGAATGGTGACTCTCGGGATCGGGCACGGCGCGGGCATCGTAGCCCATCGCCGACGGAGGCTCCGGAGCGGGCCGGGACGCTAACCTCGCCCGAGCGACCATGCACCTCTCCCCGCCCCTCCGCCTCCTCCTCGCGCTCCTGGTGCTGCTGGGCGTGGTGGCGGGCGCCGGCGCCCAGGCCGAGCGCCCGGCCCCGGTGCACGTGATCGAGGTGGAGGGCACCATCGACACGGTGCTGGCCGACTGGTTCGACGGGCGCGTCGGATCGGCGGAGTCGGCCGGCGCGCGGCTGGTGATCCTGCGCGTCGACACGCCGGGGGGCCTGGTGAGCGCCCTCGAGGACATGGTCGCGACCATCCGCGGCACCGACCTGACCGTGGTGACCTGGGTCGGGCCCTCGGGGGCGCGGGCGGCGTCGGCCGGCGCGTTCCTGGCCGCGGCCTCGGACCGCGTGCTGATGGCCCCGGGCACCAACATCGGCTCGGCCACACCGGTGAGCGGGACCGGCGAGGACCTGGCGGCCAAGATCACCAATGACGCCGCCGCGGGGATCGCGGCCCTGGCAGAGGAGAACGGCCGCGACGCCGACGCCTACCGCGCCATGGTCACCGACGCGCTGAACCTGACCGCCACCGAGGCCGTGGAGCGCGACGTGTCCGAGGGGATCGCCGCCGACGTGCCCGCGGTGATGGCCGCGCTCGAGGGCACCATGGCGCGCGACGGGACGCCGCTCGCGGTGGCGGACGCCCCCGTGCGCACCGACTCCCTGCCGTGGTACCTGCGCGTGCTGCAGGTGCTGACCGATCCGAACCTGGTCTACCTGCTGCTGATCGTCGCCATCGCCGGCATCACCGCCGAGATCAGCTCACCGGGGTCGATCATCCCGGGCGCCGGCGGGCTGATCGCGCTGCTGCTGGCCATCGCCGGGATCAGCAACCTGCCCTTCAACTGGATCGGGCTGGCCCTGCTGGCCGTGGCGGTGGGGCTGATGGTGGCGGAGACACAGGTCCCGGGGTTCGGGGCCCTCGCGGGACTGGGGGTGGTGTCGATGGCCCTCGGAGGCGCCTTCCTGTTCGGCGGGTCCGAGGACGGGATCTCCACCTCGCTGTGGGTGGTCATCCCCACCGCCGTGGTGATCGGCGGTGGCGGTGCGCTGGCCGCACGACGGGTCGCGATGGCGCACCGCAACGTCCCCATCACCGGATCGGACACCTTGGTGGGCGAGCCCGCCACGGTGCGGGGCACGACCCCCGACGGCCACAGCCAGGTGATGCTCAACGGCGAGCTCTGGACGGCGACGAGCGCCGACGACACCCCGCTGACCCCGGGCACGCGGACCCGCGTGGTTAGAGTTGACCCAGAGAGCCTGGCCGTGACGGTCCAGGTGGATCCCGAACAACCCGAGGAGGGGTGACCCACATGGCCGCCGCGTACGGCATCATCACCATCTTCATCATCGCGATCATCTTCCTGTTCGCGTCGGTGAAGGTGGCCCGCGAATACGAGCGCGGCGTTGTGTTCCGCCTCGGTCGCCTGATCGGGATCAAGGGCCCCGGGCTCTTCATCCTGATCCCGTTCATCGACAAGGCCGTGAAGGTCGACCTCCGGACGATCACCCTGAACGTGCCGCCCCAGGAGGTCATCACCAAGGACAACGTCACCGTCAAGGTGAACGCCGTGGCCTACTTCCGCGTCATCGACGCGGCGAAGGCCATCGTCCAGGTGGAGAACTACCTGGTGGCCACCTCGCAGATCTCCCAGACGACGCTGCGCAGCGTCCTGGGTCAGGTCGACCTCGACCAGTTGCTGTCCGAGCGCGATCAGATCAACGGGCGCCTTCAGACGATCATCGACGAGCAGACCCACCCGTGGGGGGTCAAGGTGTCGATCGTCGAGGTCAAGGACGTCGAGCTGCCCCAGTCGATGCAGCGCGCGCTGGCCCGTCAGGCCGAGGCCGAGCGTGAGCGTCGCGCGAAGGTCATCGCCGCCGACGGTGAGTTCGAGGCCGCCGCGAAGCTGAGTCAGGCCGCCCAGGTGATCAACGCCGAGCAGGGCGCTCTGCAGCTGAGGTACCTGCAGACCATGAACGAGATCGGCACCTCCGAGCGCACCACCACGCTGATCATGCCGTTCCCGGTCGAGCTGCTGGAGGGCCTGCGGACGTTCGTGGGCAAGGAGACCGGCTCGAACGAGACGCGCTCGAACTGAGCCGGATGCACGGCCCGCCCCTCGCTGGAGTCGGGGGGCGGGAGGGGTCACACTGTGGGCATGGATACCCCCGCGCACCCCGATCTGGCCAACTGGCGCGTCGCCGACGCCATGAGCAGCCCCATCCGTGCGGTCGAGGGGTCGATGGACCTGGCCTCCGCCGCCCGGGAGATGGTGGCCGGGCGCATCCATGCGCTGGCCGTGCTGGGCGCGGCCGGCGGGGGCGAGGGCGATGAGCCCCCCATCGTGGGGGTCCTGACCGACCTGGATCTGGTGGCGGCGCTGGACGGGGGCGACCCGCTGCGCCCGGTGGTGGAGGTGGCCGGCCCGCCGGCCCACAGCATCCCGGCCGGGGCGACGCTGGCCACCGCCGCCCACGACATGCGGACCCTCGGCGCCCACCACCTGATCGTGGTGGCGAACGACTCGGGCCGGCCGGTGGGGGTCATCTCCACGCTCGACATCGCCCAGGCCCTGGGGGACGCGCCGCCGGCTTGACCGGGCGCGTCCCGCCGGGACCCCGCAGGGCCTACTCGGCCGGCGGCGGCTCCGGCGCCGGGTCGGCGTCCAGCACCGCGCCGGCGGCCTCTGCCGCCTCGGCCTCCTCGGGGTTCTCCTCCACCGAGGCCACCCCGCAGACCCGGTCGTCGTCGGGCAGCACCATCAGCCGCACGCCCTCGGTGGAGCGCCCGGTGCGGCGCACGCCGGCGACCTCGATGCGGATGACCTGCCCGCCCTGGGAGATCAGCAGCAACTGCTCGGCCTCGCGCACCGGCCGGGCCATCACCAGCTCGCCCTTGCGGTCCGAGACCTTGATGGTCCGCACTCCCTTGGTGGGCCTCCCCTTGCGCGGGTAGTCGCCCATCGGGGTGCGCTTGCCGTACCCGTAGCCGGTGACCACCAGCAGCTCGTCGTCGTCGCGCGCCACGCACATGGTCAGCACCCGGTCGCCGGCATCGAGGTTCATGGCCCGCACGCCCCGGGTGCCGCGGCTGGTGGCCCGGACCCCGTCCTCGTGGAACCGCGCCGCCTGACCGCGCGCGGAGACCACCAGCAGGTCCTCGTCGCCGTCGGTCAGCTGCACGCCCACCAGCTCGTCGCCGTCGGCCAGGGTGATCGCGATCAGGCCCGTCTCGCGCAGCGTGGTGTTGTACGAGGCGAACTCGGTCTTCTTCACCATCCCGTCGCGAGTGGCCAGCACCAGGTACTTGCCCTCGCCGTAGTCGCGGGTGGCGAAGACCGCCCGCACCTCCTCGCCCTCGCGCAGCGCGAGCACGTTGGCGATGTGGCGCCCGCGCGAGTCGCGCGAGCCCTGGGGCAGCTCGTGCACCTTCTGGCGGTACACCTTCCCGGTGTTGGTGAAGAACAGCAGGTAGTGGTGCGTGGACGCGATGAACAGGTGCTGGATGTAGTCGTCGTCCTTCAGGCGCACACCGCGAAGGCCCTTGCCGCCGCGTCGCTGCGCGCGGTACGTGGTGACGGGGAGGCGCTTGACGTAGCCGGCGTTGGAGATGGAGATGACCATCTCCTCCTCGGCGATGAGGTCCTCCAGGTCGATGTCGCCCTCACCGGGGACGATCTCGGTGCGGCGCTCGTCGGCGAAGCGGCCGCGGATCTCCATCAGCTCTTCGCGGATGAGCGCGAACACGCGGCTCTCGTCGCCCAGGATGGCCCGCAGCTCGGCGATGCGCTGCTGCAGCTCGTCGTACTCGGCCTGGATCTTGCCGGCCTCGAGCTGGGTGAGCCGCTGCAGGCGCAGGTCGAGGATGGCGCGGGCCTGGATCTCGGTGAGGTCGAAGCGGCTCATCAGGCCGTTGCGCGCCGTCTCGGGGTCGGCCGCCGAGCGGATCAGGGCGATCACCTCGTCCAGATACCCCAGCGCCTTGAGCAGCCCCTCCAGGATGTGGGCGCGTGCCTCGGCCCGATCGAGGCGGTAGCGCGAGCGGCGCGTGATGACATCGCGCTGGTGGTCCAGGTAGTGGCCGACGATCTCCTTGAGACCCAGGGTGCGCGGCACGCCGTCCACGAGGGCGATGGCGTTGACCCCGAACGTGGTCTGCACTGCGGTGTGCTTGTAGAGCTTGTTCAGCACGACCATCGGCACGGCGTCGCGCTTGAGCTCCACGACCACCCGCACGCCGTCGCGACCGCTCTCATCGCGCAGATCGGAGATCTCGGGGATCACCTTCGCCTGGGCGAGATCGGCCATCTTGGCCACCAGCTCGGACTTGTTCACCATGTAGGGCAGCTCGGTGAACACGATGGCGTTGCGCCCGTGCTTGAGCGGCTCGTTGTGGGCGCGCCCACGCACCACCACCCGGCCGCGGCCGGTGCGATAGGCGTCCAGGATGCCGGCGCGGCCGACGATGATGCCGCCTGCCGGGAAGTCCGGGCCCTTGACGTGCTTCATCAGGTCCTCGACCGCAACCGACGGGTTGTCGATGGTGGCGACGACGGCGTCGATCACCTCGCCCACGTTGTGGGGCGGGATGTTGGTGGCGTATCCCACCGCGATGCCGGAGCTGCCGTTGATGAGCAGGTTGGGCACCCGCGCGGGCAGCACGATCGGCTCGCTACGGCGGTCGTCGTAGGTGGCCACCTCATCGACGGTGTCCTCGTCGATGTCGCGCAGCATCTCCTGGGCCATCCGTGCCAGGCGGGCCTCGGTGTAGCGCATCGCGGCCGGGCCGAACTCGGAGGAGCCGAAGTTCCCCTGCCCGTCCACCAGCGGGTAGCGAGAGGCGAACTCCTGGGCCAGGCGCACCATGGTGCCGTAGATCGGGTCGTCGCCGTGCGGGTGGTACTCACCCATCACCTTGCCGACGATGTTCGCGCTCTTCACGAACGGGCGGTCGGGCGCCAGGCCCATGTCGTGCATGGCGAACAGCACGCGGCGCTGCACGGGCTTGAGGCCGTCGCGCACGTCGGGCAGAGCCCGCCCGACGATGACGCTCATCGCGTAGTCGAGGTAGGACGAGCCGAGCTCGCGCTCGAGCTCGCGCGACTCGATGCGCCCGTGGCGATCGATTGCCACCGGCTACTCCTTGATCGTCGGGGTGCGGGGCGGGCGGTGCGGGGTGGCCTCAGACATCGAGGAAGCGCACCGAGCGCGCGTTGTCCTCGATGAAGGCGCGGCGCGGCTCCACCTGGTCGCCCATCAGCTTGGCGAACAACTCGCCCACGGCGGCCTCATCGTCCATGGTGACCCGCTGGAGGATGCGCCGCTCGGGGTCCATCGTGGTCTCCCAGAGCTGCTCGCTGTTCATCTCGCCCAGACCCTTGAAGCGCGAGAGCTGGACGCCCTCGCGGCAGAGCTCGAGCACGCCGGCCCGCAGGGTCTCGTAGTCGGGGGCGGTGCGGGTGCGGGACCCGCGCATGATGCGGAACGGCGACAGGCCGACCTGCTCCACCAGGCGCTGCAGGGCGTTGCGCAGGCCGCTCATCTCGCGCGCCTGGAACAGCGCGAGCGGGACGACGACGGTGCGCGCCTCACCGGTGCGCGACAGCACCGAGCGGGCACTGACCGTGCCGGCCTCCTCGTCGATGGCCGACGAGGTGAGCGTCACTCGATCGTCGGCGATGGCGTCGATGGCGGCGGCGAGCTCCCGGAGGTCCGCCGGCTGGGCCGACACCAGGCCGTTGGCCTGGACGAAGTCGATCAGGCCGGCGCCATAGGTGCCGCGCAGGTTGCCGGCCCAGGCCTCGTGTTCCTTCAGGATCCGCTGGAAGCGCTGGTAGCGGGCCTTGGTGAGTTGAGCGGCCCGGCCCGTGGCGTCCTCCACCTTCAGGTCGCCCAGGTTGCGCTCGAGCAGCCACTCCTCGAGCTCGGACTCCTTCTCGATGTACTGCTCCTGGTTGCCCTGCTTCACCTTGTAGAGCGGCGGGCAGGCGATGTAGACCATCCCGGCCTCGATGAGCGGCCGCATGTGGCGGAACAGGAAGGTGAGGATGAGGGTGCGGATGTGGGCCCCGTCCACGTCGGCGTCGGTCATGATCACAGCCTTGTGGTACCGGGCCTTGGCGACGTCGAAGTCCTCGTCGATATTGGTGCCCATCGCCGTGATCATCGCCTGGATCTCGTTGTTGGCGAGCACCTTGTCGATGCGGGCCTTCTCGGCGTTGATGATCTTGCCGCGCAGGGGCAGGATGGCCTGGAAGCTCGACTGGCGGGCCATGATGGCCGAGCCGCCGGCCGAGTCGCCCTCCACCAGGAACAGCTCGGTGTTGGCGGGATCGCGGTCCGAGCAGTCGGCCAGCTTGCCCGGCAGGGAGGTGGAGTCCATCGCGCCCTTGCGGCGGGCGAGATCGCGCGCCTTGCGCGCGGCGAGACGGGCCTGAGAGGCCGACACGGCCTTCTGGCAGATGGCCCGGGCCTCGGCCGGGTGCTCCTCGAGGTACTCGTTCAGCGCCGAGGAGACCGCGTGGTTGACGAAACCGGTGATCTCGGAGTTGCCGAGCTTGGTCTTGGTCTGTCCCTCGAACTGGGGCTCGCGGAGCTTCACCGAGATGATCGCCGTGAGGCCCTCGCGCGTGTCGGCGCCCTCGAGGTTCTCGTCCTTCTCCTTGAGGAGGTTCTTCGCCCGCGCGTAGTCGTTGACCGTGCGCGTGAGGGCCGTGCGGAAGCCGGTGAGGTGGCTGCCGCCCTCGTGGGTGTTGATGTTGTTGGCGAAGCTGTAGACCGACTCGCTGTAGGCGCCGGTCCACTGCAGGGCGATCTCGATGCTGCCCTCTTCGGCCTCGGCCTCCAGGTAGACCACGTCGCGGTGCACCGGGTCGCGGGCCTCGTTGAGGTGGCGCACGAAGTCCTCGATGCCGCCCTCGTAGTGGTACTCGACCTCGCGCTCCTCGCCGCGCCGGTCCGAGAGCTTCACGTAGAGGCCGCGGGTGAGGAAGGCCGTCTCGCGGAAGCGCTGCGAGAGGGTCTCGAAGTCGAAGTCCGGCTCCTCGAAGATGTCCGGGTCCGGGAGGAAGCTGATGGTGGTTCCGGTGTCCGGGGCGTCACCCACCCGCTCGATCGGCCCGTCCGGCACGCCGATCTTGTACGCCTGCCGGAAGGCGCCGCCGTCGCGGTGCACGTCCACCCTGAGGCTCTCGGACAGCGCGTTGACCACGCTGATGCCGACGCCGTGCAGGCCACCGGAGACCTTGTAGCCCTCGCCGCCGAACTTGCCGCCGGCGTGCAGGACGGTCATGACCACCTCGAGCGCGCTCTTGCCGCCCTGCCCGGCCATGGCCGAGACGGGGATGCCGCGCCCGTTGTCGGACACCGTGCAGGACCCGTCGGGCTCGAGCGTGATGTCGACGCGGTCGCAATAGCCGGCCAGGGCCTCGTCGACGCTGTTGTCGACCACCTCGTAGACCAGGTGGTGGAGGCCGCGCGGGCCGGTGGAGCCGATGTACATGCCGGGGCGGCGTCGGACCGCCTCCAGCCCCTCGAGCACGGTGATGTCCCCGGCGTCGTAGGTGGTGGTCATCGACGGCGGGGTGTCGGGCGCAGGATCGCTCACGTCCCTCCTGAGAACGGGTGCCTCATCCTAGCACCGATGGTCGGCCGCCCCACCTCGAAATCTCCCACTTTGCAGGATGTTCCGCGCCGCCGGGGCCCCGTGTTGCGCCCCCGGGCGGGCGATCGGGTCGGCCGGCGCCTCAGAGACGTCGCCGGGCGGCCGCGGCGGCCGCGGCACGGGCCACCAACTCGCGCAGGGCGGGATCGTCGATGCCCTCGGCCGCCCGCTTCCCGTCGCTGCGGTCGGCCGCGGTGGGGGCCGGCGCGGGCCGCGGGGCCGGCGTCGGTGCGTCGGCCGGATCGAGGTCGCGCACCGCGTGGTCGGCCACCGCGAACCGGAGCCCGGCGATGGTGGTGTCCCCGCTCTCGGCGCGCAGACGCTCGATCAACTCATCGCGTCGTGCCATCAGCTCCTGGGCCCACATGGCGCTCGAACACGCCACGCTCACCACCCCGGCGCGACTGCGGCGCACGGGGTCGCTGTGCCGGGCGGCCGCCTCCCCCACGCTCGCCACCCAGGCGGGGCGCAACTCGCGGACACCACCCCCGCCGGCGCCGGAGCGGACCACGCGCCCCGCGCCGGTGCCGTAGCGGTGAACCAGGTCCGACGCCGTGCGCGGATCGCGCCGGCGCCGGCGGTAGGGCCGCCGGGGACGCCCGTCAACCGACACGGCGACCGCCCTCCACACGGATCAGCGCATCGGCGGGCCGATCGAGACCCTCCGCCATAGCCGGGTCGGCCGAGGTCACGATCGTCTGGCCGCCGTCGCGCACGGCCTCCAGCAGCAGGCGCCGGCGACGGGGATCGAGTTCGCTGAGCACGTCATCCAGGAGCAGGATGGGCCGAGCGCCGCGCGCGCGCAAGTGGTCGCGCGAGGCCAGCAAGAGGGCGAGGGCGGCGGTGCGCTGCTCGCCCTGGCTCCCCACCCTGCGCAGGTCGGCGGAGGCGGACGCCAGGAGGAGGTCGTCCCGATGGGGTCCACTCAGGGTGTGCGCGGCCTGGATCTCGCGCGGGCGGCGTGCCTCCCACCGGGCGCGCAGGTGATCGGCCACGGTGCCGGTGCCGCCGGCCACCGCCTCCCGAGGGAGGTCCGTCTCGAGGGCGAGCACCCCGCCCGCGCCACCCCCGAGCGCTTCGAGCCACGCCGCGAACGGGCCGGCCAGCGCATCCACGCCGGCGGCCCTGGCGAGTGCCACCACGGCCCCCGTCTCGGCCATCTGCCGCTCCCAGGGCTCGATGCCCGCCACCTGCGCCTCCCCGGAGCGGACCCGGCGCAGCAGCGCGTTGCGCTGGGCCAGGGCGCGCTGATACCCGGCCAGCTCTCCCGCGTAGCCGGGCTCGGCCGCCTCCAGCACCCGGTCCAGCGCCCGCCGGCGGGCCGCGGGGGGGCCCTTCACCGCCCGCAACTCCTCGGGCATGAAGACGAGCACCACCCGGGCGCGCCAGTCGGCCAGCACGCGCACCGGCTCGCCGTCCAGCCGCAAGCGCCGGCCTCGTCCGGGGGCGAAGCCGATCTCACGCCGGCGGCGCCCCGCCGGGCCGTCGAGCTCGATCGCCACGTGGAGGGCCTCGGCACCCGCCCGGATCATCTCGGCCTCGCGGGCCGTGCGGGGGGACACGCCCAGGAGACCGAACACGACCGCCTCGATCAGGGATGTCTTGCCCGCGCCGTTGGGACCCGTGAGGACCACGAGACCGGTGGGCAGCTCCAGCTCGTCGCGATGCCAGGAACGCACATCGGCGACCTCCAGGCGCCGGACGGCCCAGGCGGGGTCTCCGCTCACCGCCGGACCGCCGGGCGGGCCCTACCCGTTGAGGCGGATCGGCATGAGGAGGTAACGGAAACCGTCGCCCTCCCCCCGCAGGAGCCCCGGGCGCAGGGGGCTGATGAGGCCCAGCGCCACGGTGTCGCCGCGGATGCTCTCCACACCGGCGCGGAGGAACTCGACGTTGAAGCCCATCTCGATCGGCTCACCGGCGAAGGCGACCGGCACCACCTCGTGCCCCTCGCCCACCTGATCGCTGACCGTCGACACCCGGACCTCGCCCTCGGCGAACGCCAGCCTGACCGGCGTGTTGCGCTGGGCCAGGACCGCGATGCGCCCGAGGACCGCCAGCAACTCACCGCGATCGAAGGTGATGTCGTGCTCGAAGGTCTCGGGCACCAGTTGGCGGTGGTCCGGGAACTGCCCGTCGATGATCCGGCTGGTGAGGCGCAGGTCGCCGATACGGAACAGCGCGAGGGACTCCGTGAGGACCAGGGTGATCGCCTCCGGCTTGGCCACGCCCGCCAGGCGCGACACCTCCGAGAGCGCACGCGCCGGGATGATCGCCTCACGGGGATCGGCCGGCGGCTCCTCCAAGTCCGACTGGCACACGGCGAGCCGGTACGAGTCGGTGGCCACCAGGGTCAGGCCGTCGCCGGCGATACGCATGTGGACCCCGGTGAGGACTGGCCGGGTGTCGTCGCGCGACGCCGCCCTGGCCACGCGGTCGATGGAGTCCGCCAGCCGGTCGGTGGGGATGTCGAGCCCGGTGCCCTCGTCGGCGGGCAACTCGGGGAAGTCGCCGGCCTGGAGGCAGTTGAGGGAGAACGCCGATCCGCCGCCGGTGATGTTCACCACGCCCTCGTTTGCGCGGTGATCGACGGTCACGACCCCGTCGGCCATCGAGCGCACGATGTCGCCGGCCAGGCGCGGCAGCACCACGGCCCCCGGTTCCTCGACCGTGGCCGCGAGGGGCACCCGCAGCGACAGTTCCATGTCGGTGGCGGCCACCTCGCAGCGCCCCTCGTCGGCGCGCACCAGGACGTGGGAGAGGACCTGGATCGTGCTCTTGGATGAGGCGACCCGGCCGGTCACGGCGAGGGCGGCGGCGAGGGCATCGCGCTGGGAGCTCAGACGCACGGATCGACCCTAGCCGATGGAGGGCGCAGGCGGGGGGAGCAGCGTGTCACGCCCACCCGGCCGCGTTCTCCCCACAGAGGGGTGGCGCTGCCTTTAAGAGAAAGAGAGAAAGAACTGGTCACAGTCAACGTCGTAGGGGGTGTGGATGCTGGGGGGCGTCGCAGTTCTTCCCTGCTCGTAGCGAGATTCTGGCTGTGGGTGCGGCGGTGGAGGGCCGGCGTTCCGCGGTGTCGTCCCTCCACACCGGCGGCCCGTGGACGGGGGCCGCGGGTGTGGGCGGGGGACACTGGGGAGAGGGCGCACACGCTCTCCCCAGTGTCATCTACCGGCCGGCCCGCGGCCGGTGAGGCGCGAGGTGAGCGTCTGGACAGCGGTCAGGACCTCACCCTCGCCACCCATCTGGTCGGAGATCTTCTGGACGGCGTACATGACCGTGGTGTGGTCGCGGCCTCCGAAGGCCCGCCCGATGGCGGGCAGCGAGGCGTCGGTGAGCTCGCGCGCCAGGTACATCGCCATCTGGCGGGGGCCCACGATGCGCCGGGTGCGCTTGTCGCTGAGGAGCTCGTCCATGGTGACCCCGTAGTAGCGGCACACCTCGCTCTGGACGACCTCGATGCGTACGCCGCCCTCGTCGGCGGGGAAGAGGTCCTTCAGCACCTCGTCCGCCAGCTCGACGGTGACCTTCTGGCCGGCGATGGAGCCGTGTGCCACCACGCGGGTCAGGGCGCCCTCGAGGGCGCGCACGTTGGTGGACACGCGCGTGGCGATGAAGGTGAGTACCTCCGGGTCGTGCACCTCGTAGCCGTCGGCGCGGACCCGCTTCTGGAGGATGGCGATGCGCGTCTCGAGATCGGGCGGCTGCACATCGGTGATCAGGCCCATCTCGAAGCGGCTCCGCAGGCGGTCCTCGAGGGTGGCGATCGCCTTGGGCGGGCGGTCGGAGCTGATCACGATCTGCTTGCCGCTGTCGTGCAGCGCGTTGAAGGTGTGGAAGAACTCCTCCTGGGTCTGCTCGCGTCCGGCCAGCGACTGGATGTCGTCGATCAGGAGGATGTCCGTGCTGCGGTAGCGGTCCTTGAACGAGCTCATCCCCCCATCCCGCAGGGCGTTGATGAACTCGTTCGTGAAGGTCTCCACCGAGACGTAAGTCAGCAGCAGCTCGGGGTGGTTGGCGGCGACGAAATGGCCGATGGCGTGCAGGAGGTGGGTCTTGCCCAGCCCGACGCCGCCGTAGACGAAGAAGGGGTTGTAGGCGCGCGCGGGCTGCTCGGCCACGGCGAGGGCCGCGGCCTGGGCGAAACGGTTGGACGGGCCGGTGACGAACGCCTCGAAGGTGAAGCGCGGCTGAAGCCCCCGGGGGCGGCGCGGCGGGGCCACCGGAGCGGGCGGCGCGGCGGCGGCGCGCTCGGGGCCCGAGGCGCGCGCGCGGTCGGCGTCCGGAGCGCCGGCCTCGGGGGCCTGGACCACCACGTCCACCTGCAGATCCGATCCGGTGACCTCGAACAGGGCGTCGCGCACCAGTGGCAGGTAGCGCTGGCGGATCCACTGGCGCAGCAGTTCGGTCTCCACCGCCAGGACCATGCGCTCCGGGGTCAGCTCCACCGCCCGGGCGCCGGCGAAGGCGAAGGTGAAGGTCTGGTCGTTCAGGGTCGCGTGCAGCCGCTCGCGCACCTCCTGCCACACGTGGTCGCGCTCGGGCTGGGTTGCGGGGATGGCGGGCATGCGGGTGCGACTCCGAATCGTGGGTTCCGGCCCGGCGGGTCGGCGGTGTGGCGGCTAGAAGAGGGTTGCCAGCAGGGCGGTCCCGGCGTCGGTGAGCGCGTGGCTCCGATCAGCGGTGCGAACCACGAGGCCCCTGTGCTGCAGCAGCGCGAGCTCCCGGCCGCACTCGGCGCGGTCACGGCCGAGTTCGTGGGCGACCCGGCCGGCATCGGCGCGACCCAGCTCGACGAGCAGCGCCATGACCAGCCTGGCCGTGTCACCCAGCGGGGTGGCCTGGTCGGCGACGGGCTCCGCGGGCAGGGCGAGGGTCACCGCGGCTCCAGAGCCGAGGTTCTCCTCGATCACCAGGGCTCCGCCGACGGCCTCCATGAGGCGCGCGGCCAGGGGCAGGCCCCCGCCCACCCCGCGCACGACCGCGCGCTCGGACGGGCCGGCCGAGGTGAAGCCGGGCAGCAGGGCGCGCTGCGGATCGGGGATGCCCGGCCCGTGGTCGCTCACGCGCACGGTCGCGCCGCCGTCGGCGATGCTCACCACCGCGTCGGCGAAACGGGCGTGGACCAGGTTCTCGATGACCTCGCGGACGGCCGGCGCCGGGACCGAGGAGCGCTCCTCCACCAGGGCGCAGACCTCCTCGATGACCTCGAGCGGGTCCGGGTGGGTGACCTGCAGTAGGGCCGGCGGCGCGTCCGGGCAGGCGTGATGGGCCACCCTCACCGCGGCCGCGGAGGCCGGGCGTGGGGGAAGCGTGAGCGGGGCCGGAGCGGGTCCGGTGACGGCGAGGGAGGAGGGCATGACGCTGTCGAGGGCGGGCACTCTAACCCGGCCCCCGGGGCTCCGGAAGGTCCCGTTCGTGGCTGTGGATAACAATCCTCCGTGCGAGCGGCGAAAATGTGCGAGAGCATGGCCGGTGGGTCCCGCTCGCATCCGTGAGATCGCCTTGGGGGAGCGGGTTCCGGAAAGTTATCCACACCCCTGTCCACATCTGTGGACTGAGCGGGGATGGGTGCCCCGCGGTCCCTTGCTATGCTCGCCGCCCGCGAGGCGGGGCGACCTGCCCGGCACGTGACGCCCGCGATCAGAACCTTCCCCACACAGGAGTGCGGCGCCCGTGAAGCGCACCTATCAGCCGAACAAGCGCAAGCGGAAGAAGACCCACGGGTTCCGCAAGCGGATGAGTTCCCGCGCCGGCCAGGCGGTCCTGAAGCGGCGCCGCGCCAAGGGGCGCGCGCACCTCTCCGCGTAGGCGGACGGAGACCGAGCCCGCCGCGCGCGTGGACAGCGCCGCAGAGGCCCCCCGCCGGCGGGCCCGGCTCACCCGATCGGGCGACTTCGACGCCGTGTACCGACGCGGGCGCTCGTCGTCGAACCGCCATCTGGTGGTCTATGCCTTCGCCCGGGAGGACCGCGCGGAGGCCGGCGAGGTGCGACTGGGCCTCTCGGTGGGCCGTCGCGTCGGCGGTGCGGTCGAGCGCAACCGCGTCAAGCGTGTCCTTCGTGAGCGGTTCGCCGAGGTGGCGGGCGACCTGCGTCCCGGGCTCGACATCGTGGTGATCGCCCGGCCCGGCGTGCATGAGTACATCGAGCAGCGCGGGTCGGCCGCGGCCGGGGAGCGCCTGCGCGAGTTGGCGGTGAAGGTCGCGGGCCGCGAGGATGCCGGGTGAGGGCGCTGCTGATCGGCCCGGTGCGTCTGTACCAGCGCTTCGTGTCACCGATGTTCCCGCGTCGGTGCAAGTATCACCCCACCTGTTCCGAGTACGCCGTCGGCGCCGTGCGTGAGTTCGGTGCCCTGCGGGGGTCCGCGCTCGCGGGCTGGCGCCTGTTGCGCTGCAACCCGTGGAGTCACGGTGGCGTCGACCATCCGCGCGACCAGAGGTTGTTCCGCCCGTGAACCCGCTCCAGCTCATCGAGGACCCGCTCCGCTGGCTCCTCGACTTCCTGCACGACAACGCCGCCCTCAGCTACGGCTGGGCGATCGTGGTGCTGACGGTGCTGGTGCGCACCGCTCTGCTGCCGCTGGTCATCAAGCAGTACCGCTCCATGCGCCAGATGCAGGTGGTGGCCCCGCAGCTGAAGGAGATCCAGCGCAAGCACAAGGGCGACCGGGCCAAGACCCAAGAAGAACTCATGAAGTTCTACCGCGAGAACGAGATCAATCCGTTCGCGTCGTGCCTGCCGCTGCTGGCCCAGCTCCCGATCTTCATCGCACTCTTCTACGTCCTGCGGGACTTCTCCGAGGATGCCGCCAGCGGAGCCATCGGCGAGCAGTCGCTGTCGTTCATGTGGCTCATCTCGGACGTCAGCATCGACTTCCAGGAGCTCGGCTGGGGCTTCGTGATCCCGCTGCTGCTGATCTACGGGCTGACCCAGTTGCTGTCCACCGAGTTGTCGGCCACGCCGAACATGCCCGAGTCGCAACGCAAGCTGATGCGGCTGCTCCCGCTGTTCATCGTGATCTTCGTGGTCAACTTCCCGGTGCCCGCCGGCCTGGTGCTGTACTGGATGGCCACCAACCTCTGGACCTGCGGCCAGCAGTTGGTGATGCGGCACAAGATCGGCATGCATCTGGCCGAGATCCCGCCGGCGGTCAGCACCGGCAAGCGCAGCTCGCGGACCCCGCCGAAGTCCGGCGGCGTGCCGGCCGGATCGACGGCCCTGGTGGAGGGCGAGCCGGTCGAGGCCCCCGACGCCGACGAGGCCCCCGACGCCGGCGAGGCTCCGGAGGCCGATGAGGCTCCGGAGGCGACGAGCGCATCCGCGCCCAAGGCGGCCGCGAACCGGTCGTCGTCGGCGCCGCGGTCGGGAACGGCCTCTGGCAGCGGGAAGCGGCGGCGACCTCCGCCGAAGGGCGGCGGCGGCCGGCCGGCGCCCAGCCAGCGAAAGTCGTCGTCCAACAAGAAGCGGAAGCGATAGGCCATGGATGAGCGCGGAGCGGTCGACGCGGTACGCGAGGCGCTGGACGCCGTCGTGGCAGGGGTGGGCGCCGGCGGGGCCGTGAGCGTGGAGGCCGGAGAGGAGCCCGGCGAGCTCCGCGCCGTCATCGCCGGGGAGGGTCTCGACGCGCTCGTGGGACGCGACGGTGAGACGATCGACGCGGTCCAGTACCTGATGTCGCTCGTCGCGAGCCGGGCCGGGGAGGGTTCGCGCATGCGGGTGGCGCTGGATGTGGGTGGGTATCGCGGGCGGCGCGAGAAGGCGCTGAAGGACCTGGCTGCGCTGGCTGCCTCCGAGGCCGTGGAGTTCGGCGAGGAGATCGAACTGGACCCGATGAGTCCGCACGACCGGCGGATCGTCCACATGGAGTTGAAGGACAATCCCACGGTGGTGACCCGCAGTGAGGGCGACGAGCCCCGCCGGCGGATCATCGTGGAGCCCGCCGACTGAGACGCTCGCCGGGTGTTTCACGTGAAACACCCGAGGGCGCCGTGGCCACGCCAGTGACCGAGGCCGAGCCCGTTCCACGTGAAACGCCCGGCACCCGGGCGGCGTCCGACCGCCTGGTCGCCCGACTGGCCGCCCAGGGCGTCTGCGTCTCGGTGGGCACGGCCGGTTCGCTGGTGCAGGTCCTCGCGGCTCTCGCCAACGAATCGCAGAACCTCACCGCGATCCGGGACCTCGGCGACGGGGTGGACCGCCATCTGGCCGATTCCCTGGTGTCCCTGGCCCTGCCCGAGGTCGCCGAGGCACGCCGCATCGTCGACATCGGCTCGGGCGGGGGCTTCCCGGGCATCCCCCTGGCGGCGGCACTCCCCGGCGCGTCCGTGACCCTGGTGGAGAGCGAGGCCCGCAAGGCGCGGTGGCTGCAGCGCTGGGCCGGGCGGTTCCCTAACCTGCGCGTCGTGGCCGACCGCTCAGAACACCTCGCCGGCGCAGAGCGGGAGTCGTGGGATCTCGCGACGGTCCGCGCCGTCGCGGCGCCCGCCGTGGCGCTCGAATTGGCCGCGCCTCTCGTGGCACCGGGCGGGCATCTGGTGCTGTGGCGCTCCTCCGACGGTGATCCCGGGGTGGACCGCCAGGCTGTCACCGCGGCTGCCGAGCTCGGCTGGCGCGCGCTCGGCCCGCATCCGGTGGTCCCCTTCCCCGGGGCCCGGCGCACCCTCGATCGCTACCGCAAGGACGACCCCACCCCTGCGCGCTATCCGCGCCGGCCCGGGATGGCGGCGAAGCGACCCCTGGGGGCCCGGTGATCTACGCGGTGGTCAACCAGAAGGGTGGCGTCGGGAAAACCACCACCACCGTGAACCTGGCCGCCTGCCTGGCCGAGGCCGGCGCGCGCGTGCTCCTGGTGGACATCGACTCCCAGGCGAACGCCAGCAGCGGTCTGGGCATCCACCGCCCCGAGGGCCCCGGCGTCGCCGACGTCGTGCTCGACGGGCTGCCCGTGGAGGATGCCGTGGTGGCCACGTCGATCCCGAACCTGGATCTCGTGCCCTCGAACGCGGACCTGGCCGGGGCCTCGGTGGATCTGCCCGGCCGCGCCGAGCGGGAGACGGTCCTCGCAACCGCTCTGGCGCCGGTGGCCGACCACTACCGCTACATCTTCCTGGACTGCCCGCCCTCGCTGGACCTGATGACGATCAACGCCCTCGTGGCGGCGGACCGCCTCATCGTGCCGGTCCAGTGCGAGTACTACGCCCTGGAGGGCCTCTCGCGGCTGATGGAGACGGTCGCTGCGGTGCGCCAGGGCCTCAATCCGCGGCTGACCGTGGCCGGGATGCTGATGACCATGCACGACGGGCGCACGCGCGTCAGCAGCGAGGTGATCGGCGAGGTGCGCCGCCACTTCCCGGACCTGGTGTTCCAGACCGTCGTCCCGCGCAACGTGCGCTTGGCCGAGGCGCCCTCCTACGGGGAGCCGGTCATCCGATATGACCCGCACTGCGCGGGTGCCGACGCCTACTTCGAGGTGGCCAAGGAGGTCGCCATCCGTGGCTGAGATCCCGCCCCGCGACCGCCGGGGCCTGGGCCGCGGCCTGGCCGCCCTGCTGGGTGAGGACCGCCCCGGCTCCGGCCCGCAGGAGGCACCGCCGCGGCTGGTGGAGTTGACGCCGGCGCAGATCGCCCCCAATCCGGACCAGCCGCGTGCGACCATCGCCGAGGAGGCCCTGGAGGCACTCGCCGCCTCGATCGCTGCGAGCGGTCTCCTGCAGCCCGTGGTGGTGCGTCCGCCCGGGCCCGACGGCGTGCACGTGCTCATCGCCGGCGAGCGTCGCTGGCGCGCCGCCCAGCGCGCCGGCCTGGATCGCATCCCGGCCATCGTGAGGGCCGTCGACGACCGCGAGAGCGTCGAGTTCGCCCTGGCCGAGAACCTGGTCCGCGAGGATCTCTCGCCCATCGACGTTGCCCAGGCGTGCGCCTGCCTGATCGAGGACTTCGGGCAAAGCCAGGCCGATCTGGCGCGCCGTCTGGGACGCAGCCGTCCCGCCATCGCGAATCTGATCCGGCTGCTCGAGTTGCCCGAGGAGGTCCAGGGGATGCTCGCCCGCGGCGAGATCACCGAGGGCCACGGGCGGGCGGTGCTGCAGGCCGACGGGCCTGCGCGCCGGACGCGCCTGGCCGAGCGGGTGCGCACGCAGGGACTGTCGGTGCGGGCCACCGAGTCGCTGGCCCGCACCATGGCGGCGCCCGGCGAGGCGACCGGCCGTCCCGCGCCGGAGCCACCCTCCCCTCTGGGTGACACCGCGCTCGACGTCTTCTCCGAGGCCTTCGACGCGCCGGTGCGCGTGCGCCGGTCCGCCCGCGGGCAGATGGTGGTCGAGCTGCGTTTCGCCGACGAGGACGCCCTCCGCCGGGCTTTGGACCGGCTGGACGGATGACGGTCCACGGCCGTCGGCTCGCTGCAAAGCGTCGCAGGCCGGCGTCCTCGGTCGGGGCGATGCCGCAGGGGCATCGCACCCTCCCTGCGTCCTCGGCCTGCTCGCTTTTCGCGGCCGAGCGACCGCGTCTCATCCGCCCAGCCGGCCCGGACCGCCTGGACGGCTGACGGTCCACGGCCGTCGGCTCGCTGCAAGGCGTCGCAGGCCAGCGTCCTCGGTCGGGGCGCTCGGGCGGCTAGCCGGGCGGTGCCGCTCCCGGGAGGGTGAGGCGCACCTCGGTGCCTCGTCCCTCGCGTGAAACGACCGTCACCTCCGCGCCGAAGGCGCGTGCCCGCTCGCGCATCGCGGCCAGGCCGAGGTGTCCGTCCGCCACTGTGGCGGTAGCGGTGGCGGGGTCGAAGCCCCTTCCGTCGTCGCGCACCGCGATCAGCAGGTCGCCCTCCTGCGCGCCGGCGGTGATCTCCACCCGCCGCGCATCGGCGTGGCGCAGCACGTTGGCCACGGCCTCCTGGCAGGTGCGGTAGGCGACGGTACGCAACGGCTCCTCGAGGTCCGCCACGGCGGCCACGTCCAGTCGCACGTCGAGGCCCTGGAGCTCGAGCCGGCGCCGGAGCGCCCCGAGGGCCGCCGGCAGCCCCTGCTCCTGCAGGGCCATGGGGTGCAGGTCGCCGATCGCCCGGCGCAGGGTCCGGACGGCCTCACGGGCCTCGCCCGCCGCCCGCTCCACCTGTCCCACCGATGCGGTCACCCCCCCGCGCAACTCGGTGGCCAGGGCGTCCAGCAGGAGGCTCACGCCCACCAGGCTCTGAACCGGGCCGTCATGGACGTCTTCTGCCACCCTGCGCCGCTCCTCCTCCTGGGCCCTCACCAGGGCCGCCGCCAGCCCCCGACGCTCCCGCTCCTCGCCGCGCAGTCGCTCCACCAGGCCGGCGCCGGCCAGCGCCACCCCGGCCTGGTCGGCCAGCGCCCCCAGGCGGGTCAGATCGTCGTCCACGAAGGGGCCTCCGGCCCGGCGCGCCGCCACCAAGAGCCCCAGCGGCTCGCCGCCCCCAGGCGTGGCCATCACCGCGGCGGCCTCACGCCCCAACCACACCACCGCCGCGTCCCCCCCGCGTCCCAGCTCGAGCACGGCCGGGAGCGGGTCCCCGGGCGCCCACCCGGCGCCCGCCACCACAGCGAGGGTTCCGTCGGCCTCCCGAACGGCCACCAGGGCCAGGTCCGCATCCACCAGGGAGCGCGCCTCGCGGGCCGCCACCGCGGCCACCGCGTCGGCCCCCTCTGCCAGGCTGACCGCCCGGGCGGTGTGCGCCAGCGCGGCTGCCCGCCGCAACTCCCCGTCCAGGGCCGCCGCCCGCTCCCCGACCCCGGCCACCAGGCGCTCGCGGCCCAGCGCCAGCGCCAGCGCGTCGCCGATCGCCGCCAGGGCGGCGGGCGCCTCGGGCCCTGGGGCCCACCAGGCCAGCGCACCGACCTGCTCCCCCCCGGTCCGGAGCCCCCTCAGATGGGCGCCGACGAGGCCCGCGCGCCTCCGCTCGCCTGCTCCGGTCGGCGCGTCGGGCCCGAGGGCCCCGCCCTCGGCGGCCAGCGCCGCGCACAGCGCGCGCTCGCGCCGCGGCCCCAGCCGCACCGCCGCGTCGGGGGCACCGCGCTCGCCGGCCGTGGCCACCCTCACCAGGTCGCTCCCACCGCCCCTCCGCGCGTACAGCGCCGTCCCGGAGCCCGGGTAGCCCGACACCGCCGCGGCGAGCGCCGCGGCCAGCGCGCCCTCGCCGTCCTCGGCCACCAGGGCCGCGAGGACGGAGGCCGGCGGGCCCACCACCCCGTGACCTAGCGGATCAGCGACTGGCGGATGCCGATGGCGACCGCCTGGGTGCGGTGCTCCGCCTCGAGCTTGGCGAGGATGTGCTTGACGTGGGTCTTGACGGTCTCGACGCTCACCACCAGCCGCTCGGAGACCTCGCGGTTGGAGTACCCGTCGGCGAGCATCTGGAGGATCTCCCGCTCGCGGGCGCTCAGCACACCGCCCTGGCGCGGCCGCTGGACCTGGCGCAGGAAGTCCGGCGCCAGGCGCGGGTCCACATACGGGTCCCCGGCGACGACCTGGCGGATGGCGCCCGCCAGTTGCGAGCTCTCGGAGTCCTTGAGCACGAAGCCTTGGGCGCCGGCGTCGAGGGCCTCCCACAGCAGGTCCTGCTCGGCGTGCGCGGTGAACATCATCACCCGCACCTCCGGGTGGGCCGCCACGATCCGCTGGGCAGCGACGATGCCGCCGATCCCGGGCATGCGCGCGTCCATCAGGACCACGTCGGGCCTGCGCCGTCCGACCATGTCGACGGCGATCTCGCCGGTGGACGCCTCTCCCACCACCACCATGTCCTCCACCTGCGAGAGCACTCTCCGCAGACCCTCGCGGACGATGGCATGATCGTCCACCAGGAGACAGCTGATCCGGCGTCGCCCCTCGCCGGCGCTACCGTGGCTCATCGTCAAGGCCGTTGTTCCTGACACGTCCGGTGCCGGGTGATGGGCGATCCAGGATTCGAACCTGGGACCTCATCCTTATCAGAGATGCGCTCTAACCGACTGAGCTAATCGCCCTCGCCATCGCGGCCGCGGGAGGGTACCACCCCCGCCGGGTGATCTCCACCCGCGGCAGGGCCGCCCACAGACGCGGACCTATACTAGTGCGAAGGCCTCAGGCGAACGAGCGGAAGCGAGGCGCCATGCAGGAGATGGTCATCTACGGGGTCAGTTTCGACATGATCGGCAAGCAGCCGATCGTCCTGCTGAAGACCGTGAACGGCAACACCTTCCTGCCGATCTGGATCGGACACGCCGAGGCCGCGGCCATCCTGATGCGCCTGCAGGGGTCGGAGACCCCCCGCCCGATGACCCACGACCTGTTCGCGCGCACGCTCAGCGAGCTGGAGGCCCGCATCAGCCGCATCACGGTGACCGATCTGCGCGACAACACCTTCTTCGCGCTCATCACCCTCACCACGCCCGGATCCGAGGTGGAGATCGACAGCCGCCCCAGCGACGCCATCGCCCTGGCCGTGCGCAGCGAGGCGCCGATCTTCGCCGCCGACAGCGTCATCGCCGAGAGCGGAATCGAGTTCGACGATGAGCCCGAGGAGACCGACGAGGTGGTGGAGCGCTTCAAGGAGTTCCTGGACGAGGTGTCGCCCGAGGACTTCCTCAGGGACCAGTAGCCGCGGGCCCCTGGTCCACCTCGCTCCGCGTGATGTCGGCCAGGGTCCCGAACAGTGAATCCAGTCCCTCTGCGGTGAGCGGGCCACGATTCGCGCCGGCCACGTAGCGGCGCATCCACTCCTCGCGGGCCGGGGTGATCCCCTCGCGGCCGCTCTGCGCGGCGTACGACTCCAGCCGCGCAGCCAGCGTCAGCCGCTGGTTGACGGCGGCGAGGATCTTGAGATCGGTGTCGAGGAGCGCATCGCGCATCTGTCGCACGACGGCGTCCATGGAGGACTCGGCCACACCGCTGACGCTAACATGGCCTCGGGCCGACGGTGCGCGGGCGCGCGCCGGGCCGCGCCGGCGGCGACCAAGGGGCATCCGTGTTCGACATCTCGCCCATCCAGATCATCATCGTCCTGGTGATCGCCCTCCTGGTGTTCGGGCCGAAGAAGCTCCCCGAGCTGGCCCGCTCCGTGGGGCGCGGCGTGCGCGAGTTCCGCGGGGCCATCAGCCTGAGCCCGGACGATGCCCCCGCCCCGCCGGACCGCGCCTCGCGCGTGTCCGAGGGCTCGCATCCCACCACGGCCGTCGTTCAGGACCACGGGGACGAGCAGGCCGGGACGGCCCGGGCGGGCGAGGCGGGCGACGACGGTCACGGTGAGCGCACCGAGGACGACGACGCGGCGATCGACGGCATCGTGGTGAGCGGCGAGATGCCGCCGCCCGCGCGGCCGTCGGACGAGGCCTGACGCAGTACCCGCACCCATGAAGCGCCGTCTCGTCCGTCGCGCCACCCGCGACGAGCAGCTGAGCGTGGTGGACCACCTCCACGAGTTGCGCACCCGGATCATCATCGCCATGGCGTCGCTGGTGATCGCGTTCCTCGGGCTCTACCTCGTGCGCAACGACCTGCTGGACCTGCTGCAGGAGCCCCTGCCCGCGCGCTACCAGGCCACCGGGCTCATCACCCTCTCGCCCACCGAGCCGTTCTTCACCACCCTGAAGGTCTGCTTCTGGGCGGCCCTGCTGCTGGCGATCCCGGTGTGGCTCTACCAGGTGTACGCCTTCGTGATCCCTGCCTTCCGCGACCAGTCGCGCCGGGTGATGCTGGTGATCGTGGCCGGGATCTCGGCCCTGTTCCTGGCCGGCGTGGCCTTCGGCTACTACGTGGTGTTGCCGGTCGCCCTCGACTTCCTCCTCGGCTTCGGGCAGGACCAGTTCCAGGCGGAGGTCCAGGCGGCCAAGTACTACGGCTTCGCCACCGCGCTGATGCTGGGCTCGGGCCTGATGTTCGAGGTCCCCGCCGCGATGGTGGCCTTCGCCCGGATGGGCATCGTGACGGCGGACCAGTACATCGCGCAGTGGCGGGTGGCGCTGGTGGGGATCGCGGCCTTCGCGGCCATCCTCCCCGGCGGGGACCCCTTCAGCATGTTCCTGCTGATGCTCCCCCAGATCGCTCTCTACTCGCTCGGCGTGGTGCTGGCGCGACGCTTCGGCAAGCCGCTCCTGTGGCGCAGCGACGACGACGAGAACGACGACGAGCCCGATCCCTGGACCAACACCGGTGGGCCGGACTGAGCGGAGCCGCCGCCGGCGCTCAGTCGCGCAGCACCCGTCCGGTGAGGGCCAGGAACACGTCCTCCAGCCCCGCGGCCCGCACCGCCTCGCGGCGGTGGGCCACGCCGGCCCCCCTCACCGCGTCCCAGGTCGCCTCCGCGTCGTCGGTGAACAGCAGCAGGAGGTCGTCGTGGCTCTGATGGGCCCGGAGGGTGGCCTCCGTGGCGGCCACCATGGCCGCCATGTCGGCCGGCGCCACCCGTAGTTCCACCACCTCGCGGCCGACCTCCGCGGCCACGAGGCCCGCCGGCGTGCCCGCGCGCACGATCCGCCCGCCGTCGATGACCACCAGTCGGTCGCACAGGCGCGCGGCCTCGTCCATGTAGTGCGTGGTGATCACCAGCGTCGCCCCCTCGGCCCGCAGGGCGCGCAGGCGGTCCCAGACTGCGTGCCGCGCCTGGGGGTCCAGGCCCGTGGTGGGCTCGTCGAGCAGCACCATCCGCGGCCGGTTGATCAGGGCGCGGGCGATCTGCAGGCGGCGCTGCATCCCTCCCGAGAGGCTCGCGACCGGCGAACCCGCGCGTTCGGTGAGGGCCATCAGGGCCAGCAACTCGTCGGCCCGCGCCGCGGCCTCCGCGCGCGGGATGTCGAAGTAGCGGGCCCACACCAGCAGGTTCTGGCGCACCCCCAGCTCGACGTCGAGCGTCGTGTCCTGGGCCACCACGCCCAGCATCCGCTTCAGCTCCCGCGGCGAGCGGTCCGGATCGAGCCCCAGGACCGCCAGCTCGCCCTCGTCCCGGCGGGCGAGGCACGAGAGCATCCGCATGGTGGTGGTCTTCCCGGCCCCGTTGGGGCCGAGGAAGCCGAAGCACTCGCCCGGGGCGACATCGAGGTCGATCCCGTCGACCGCGGCCATCGCCCCGTAGTGCTTGCGCAGGCCCCGTGCGCGGACGGCCTCCCCGCTCACCCTCTCAGGCGCGGTCGGCGACCGGGTGACCCATGGCCTCCAGGGTCCGGGCCAGCCCCTCCTCCAGCTCCACCGTCGGCTCCCAGTCCAGCAGCTCGCGGGCCAGCGAGATGTCCGGCCGGCGCACCAGCGGGTCGTCCTGAGGCAGCGCCTCATAGACCAGCTGCGAGCGACTCCCCGTCAGCCGCACGACCACGTCGGCCAACTCGAGGATGGTGAACTCGGACGGGTTCCCGATGTTGACCGGAAGGTGGTACTCGCTGTCGATCAGGCGCAGGAAGCCCTCGACGAGGTCCGTGACATAGCAGAAGGAGCGCGTCTGGCCGCCCTCGCCGAACACCGTCAGCGGCTTGTCGGCGAGCGCCTGGCGCATGAAGGTGGGGATCGCGCGCCCGTCGTGGGGCCGCATCCGCGGCCCGTAGGTGTTGAAGATGCGCACGATGTGGGTGTCGACGCCCTGCTGGCGGTGGTAGGCCATCGTCAACGCCTCGGCGTAGCGCTTGGCCTCGTCGTAGACCCCGCGTGGCCCGATCGGGTTGACGTGCCCCCAGTACTCCTCGGTCTGCGGGTGCACCTTGGGGTCGCCGTAGACCTCGCTGGTGGAGGCCAGCAGGAACCGCGCCCGGTGGCGCTTGGCCAGGCCGAGGGCGTTGTGGGTACCGTACGAGCCCACCTTCAGCGTGTGCAGCGGCAGGCGGAGGTAGTCGATCGGGCTGGCCGGCGAGGCCAGGTGGAACACGTAGTCCACCGGCTCGGAGATCTCCAGGTGATCGATGATGTCGTGCTGCAGGAACACGAAGCGCGGATCGCGCAGGTGCTCGATGTTCTCGAGCGTCCCGGTCTCGAGGTTGTCCACGCACAGGACGCGATGGCCGTCGGCCAGCAGGCGCTCACAGAGGTGGGACCCGAGGAAGCCGGCCCCGCCGGTCACGATCGATGTAGGCATGCCGGTCACCCTACCTTCGGTCGCCGACCCGCGAGGGAGCCGAAGGCCCGCAGGCCCTCGCGCACCTCGGGTCGCGCCACGATCCAGGCGGCCGCCGCGAAGACGGTCAGCACCACGAGCGTCTTGACCGCGAACAGCGGGGCCACGGCGGCCGAGGAGAGGTCGCCGGTGGGCAGGAGACGGGCGAGCCCCAGGGCTGCGCCGGCGGCCAGGAGACCCGCTACGGCCACCCTCGCCTGGCGGCCGGCGAAGCGGCGCAGGCCGATGCCGGGGTAGTGGTGGCGGGCCAGGTACAGCAGCAGGACCGTGTTGAGCGCCACCGCGATGGCGCTGGCCAGGGCCAGGCCGGCGATGCCGAGCGGCCCGATCAGGAGGATGTCGAGCACGATCGTGACCGCCACCGTGGCCGCGGTGCTCCACAGGATGTTGCGCTGGTGGTTGCCCGCCGACAGCGTGCGGTTCAGCAGCAGGTTCAGGAAGGACGGCCAGAGGGTGAAGGCGTAGAAGACCAGCGGCGGCCAGATGCGGTCGGTGCAGGCCGCATCGCAGGCCCCGCGCTGGAAGGCCAGTTGCGCCACCTCGGGCGCGTTGACCGCCAGCACGATCGTCATGGGGATCGCCACCACGGCGAGCAGGCCGGCCACGCGCCGGAAGGCGGCCAGGGCGTCCTCGCGGCGCCCCTCGGACATCAGCCGGGCGATCAGCGGGAACAGCGGGGTCATCAGCGGCAGCAGCAGCGCCACCCGCGGGGCCTGGCCCAGGGCGTGGGCGAAGTTCAGCGCGGCGACCTCGCCGGCGCGCTGGGTGGCGGCGAAGAAGCGGTCGGTGAAGGCGTTGATCTGCTGCAGCAGCGAGGTGGTCATCACCGGGATGGCCAGCAGCCCCACCCGGCCGAGCTGGGGGTGCTGGAGCGTCCACCCCACGCCGGCCGCGCGCAGCAGGCGCCAGAACTGCGGCAGCTGCAGCAGGATCTGCAGGACGGCGCCAAGCGTGACCCCCCAGGCGGCCGCCTCGATGCCGATGAACGGCTGGCCCACCAGCGTGGCGACGATGATCCCCAGGTTGAAGGCCACGCCCACCGCCGCCGGGCCCGCGAACTTGCCGTGGATCTGGAGCATCGCCGTGAACAGCGCCGAGAAGCCCTGCAGGGCCAGGGCCGGCGCCATGATGCGGATCAACTCGGCGGTCCGCTGCTCGCGCTCGGCGTCGAGGTTGAACAACGCGGCCAGGGCCTCGGGCCAGATGGCCGCGAAGGACGCCATCGCCACAAGGCCGATCCCCGTCCAGACGGCCAGAGCGGTGACGAGGGCCCATGCGCTGGCCTCGTCGCGCTCGGCCCGCTCGCGCTGGAAGACGGGGATGATGAGCGTCACCAGCGTGTACAGCAGGATCGCCGCCACCGAGTTCACGATCAGCAGCCCGTTGACCAGGGCGTCGGTGACCGCCGAGGTACCGTACGCCGCAGCCAGGACGATCTCGCGCGCGAACCCCAGCAGCCGTGAGAGCAGCCCGAAGAGGGCGACGATGGCGGCCGCCCGCGCGAGGCGGGTGGCGGTCACCGCGGCCGGAGCGCGTAGATGGTGTTCACGCCGGTCAGCAGCAGCAGCCCTTCGATGGCCACCGAGGGCGTGTAACGACCATCCGGGAAGGTGAGCACCGGCTCGCCGGTGTCGGCCTCCAGCAGGAAGGTGCGCCCCTCCGAGGGGGTGCGGGCGATGGTGGAGAAGTGGACCAGGTCGCCGATCACCGTCGGCGAGCCCGAGATGCGCTCGCCCGCGTCGAAGCGCCACACCACGCGACCGGTCACGGCATCGAGGGCGTACATGTGCTGGTCGTAGCTGCCCACGAACACCCGGCGGCCGGCCACCGCCGGACTGGAGTACACGAAGTCGCCCAGCACGCGCACCCAGGCCACCTCGCCGGTGTCGGCGTCCAGCGAGACGACCCGCCCGTTGATGTTGCCGATGTAGATCCGCCCGAAGGCGGCGGCCGCCCCTCCGTAGAAGCGCCCGGCCCCCGACAGGCGGGTGCCCGGGCTCTCGCGCTGCCACGCGACGGCCCCGTCGCCCATCCGGAACGCGGTGACATACCCGGCGTAGTCGCCCACCACGACGTTGTCCCCAGAGCGGGTCAGGCCGGCCTTCACGTCGCCGCGGGCCCGGGCCTCCCAGCGCACCCCGCCGGTGTCGAGCGCCAGCTTCAGCACCCGGCCCGCGAGCGTCCCGATGTAGAGCGAGTCACCGATCACCAGCGGCGAGGACTCCACGGGTGCGCCGGCGCGCCGGCCCCACACCCGCTCTCCAGTCCCGGCCTCGTAGGCGACCACCTCGCCGCGGATGCTGGTGAAGACCACCAGGCCGCCGGCCACCGCGGGCGAGCTGGCGATGCGCCCCATCAGCTCGTGGCGCCACAACTCGCGGCCCGTGCGGAGATCGAGGGCGATGGCCAGCTTGCCGTTCGTGCCCACGAAGGCGCGGCCGTCGGCCACCACCGGCGGGAACTCCACCAGAGCGCCGGCCTCGTACTCCCAGACCCGGCGGAACGGAGGCCGCAGACCGGTGAGGGCCGTGTTGGCCCGGGTGCGCTCGGGGGTCAGCCCGTACTCGGGCCAGCTCCCGGACTCGCGCACCTCCTCGGGGGCCGCATCGGGCTCGAACCCTTCGGTGCTGCCCTCCACCGACGTGGAGTCGAACCATCCGCGGTACACGCCGTAGCCCACCACCCCGCCCGCGAGCACGACGACGGCCAGCACGGCCGCCACCGCGATCAGGATCCTCTTGGCGGGCGGCCTAGGCGTCGTCGCGGTAGGCGCGCAGCAGCTTGGTGCCCACGACGTAGATCGTGTCGCCGGCGGCCACCACCGGCGAGTAGCGCCCGTCGTCGTTCTGCCAGACCACCGCGCCCGTGCGGACGTTCAGTCCCCACGTCTTGCGGGGCTGGCCCTCGCGGTACAGGATCGAGTAGTAGACGACGTCGCCCACCACGGTGGCCGATCCCGACACACGGCCGCCGGCATCGTGGGTCCACAGCACCGAACCGTCGGTCAGGTCCAGCGCGCGGAACACCTCGTCGTAGGCGCCGATGAACACGCGCCCGTCCGCGATCGCCGGCGAGCCGTACACCCAGTCGGCGGTGGTGTGGCGCCAGATCTCGCTGCCGTCGCGCACGTCGATGGCGATGACCGCGTTGCCCACGTCGCCGATGACGGCGGTGTTCCCGCTCACGGCGGGACCTCCGTAGAAGCGCGCCCCGCCGGTGTAGTTCCACAGTTCCTCGCCCGAGGTGGCGTCGAGGGCGCTGATCCGCCCCGAGTAGTCGCCGATGAGGATGCGCTCGCCGGCCAGGGCGGCGCTGCCCTTCACCTGGTCGCTCATCTGATGGCTCCAGGCCAGCTCACCCTCGGTGTCCACCGCGTAGACCGTTCCGTTCCAGGCGCCGAAGTAGATGAGCCCGTCGTGGAACAGGGGGGAGCTCTCGACCGGGCTCTCGCCGGTGGAGAACTGCCAGAGGCGCCGGCCGTCGTCCAGGCGGAAGGCCGTGAGGGTCCCGTCCATGGCCGAGACGTAGGCCACGTCGTCGACGATGGAGGGCGCCGAGGCGATGGGCCCGGTGACGCGGTCCTCCCAGACGATGTCGCCGTTCTCGGAATCGAGGGCGAAGACGCGCCCGGAGTTGACCCCGAAGACCACCAGCCCGTCCATCACCGCCGGCGGGAACTCGATCAGCGTGATGGCGTCGAAGGTCCAGTCGGGCGGGTCTTCCGGCGGGCCGGCCTCGACGGCGGGGACGTGGCGGGTGCGCTCGGGGCCGCCGCCGTACTCGGGGCTCTGCAGTGAGGCATCGTAGATGTCGAGAAGGACCGGGCCGCCGTCGCGGACCGGGGCGACCGCGGCGCTCCAGCCCGGGCGCGTGGCGGCGACGCGCGTCGCCTCGGCCGGGACCTCCGCGAGACCCGTGAAGTCGCTGGGCACGGTGACGGTCTCGCCGCTCGCGAGGCGCGCGCGCACGTCGACGCCGCCGAGCGTGTTGCCGGTGTCGCCGTCGGTGACCCGCACCCGGACGGTGGCCTCGGTGGTCGCGGCCGGGGTCGTTGCGGTTCCCGCCGAGGAGCCCGCCTGCGTGCCGCCGCCGTCGCCCCCGCAGCCGGCGGCGAGCCCGAGGGCGACCAGGGCCGCCGCAGCCCCGGCGAGGAGGCGGCTACGCATCGGGCGCGGCCCGGCCGGCGGGGCTGCCGCGCCAGATGAAGACGATCACGATCCCCAGCAGCAGGCCGATCAGGCCGGCCAGCACCACGTTGCGCGCGATCCCCCGCAGGCCACCCGAGGCAACGGCGTCCTCGGCCATCGAGATCACGTTGGGCTGCTCGATGGTCTCGGCCTTGGCGAGGGCGATCTGCTGGTTCGCCAACAGGCCCTGGGCCGTGGAGATCTGCGAGGTCGCGGCGCTGAGCAGGCCCTGGAGGGTGATGCGCTCCTCGGGGCTCGGTGCGGCCTCAAGCAGCGCGCGGTAGCGCTCGATGTCGTTGTTGAGCCGGTCGATGTCGGTGCGCGCGCGGGTGACCGTCTGGCGCAGCGTGTCGATGACGGGCGCGTTGGCCTCGATCATGAACGCGTTGATCTGGTCCAGGTAGGCGTTGGCGCCTGCGATGGCGCGGTCTGCGTCCGTGTCGTCCCAGGTCAGCAGGATCAGCGTGGGCTGGTTGCCCGCGGCGCCGCCGGCGGTCCGCGGTGCGGTGAGGGTGACGGCGGCCCGCACATCATCCGGATCGATGTCCAGTTCCCGGGCGACCGCCACCACGAGGCGGTCCGAGCCGAGGACCGTCGCGGCCGTGGCCGGGTTGGTGGCCGGCGTCGAGACCGGGGTCCCCGACACCGTGGTGGCCTGGCCGAGCGTGATCTCGGCCGACGCGGTGTGCGTGGTGGTCGACAGCAGGCTCAGCGCCAGGCCGACCACCGCGGCCGCGACGGCAACGGCCAGGAGGACCCAGCGGCCGCTCCACAGCACCCGGCCGTACTCGCGCAGTGTGATCTCGCGTTCCACGGTGGGGGACCTTAGCCGGAAACGGGCGGATATTCGTACTGCGGGGTCCCCGGGGCGCCACGGGGTGTGATGCGGGGCCTCATCGCGGGGGCGAGCCCGGGTCGCCCCCCGCGGGCGTGCGGCGCGGCAGATCGAACTGGGGCGGCGTGCCGTCGTCGCGGTACGCGCCGGCACGGCGCAGGATCACCAGTGCCGTCCGGGCCAGGATGCGGAGGTCCGCCATCAGCGACCACCTCTCGATGTACTCGATGTCGAGCTCGATCCGCTGGGACCAGGGCAACTGGTTGCGCCCGCGTATCTGGGCCAGGCCGGTCAGCCCGGGGCGGGCGGCCAGGCGGCCGCGCTGGCGGCGGTCGTAGTGCTCCACCTGCCAGGCCACCGTGGGACGCGGCCCCACCAGGCTCATGTCGCCGCGGATGATGTTCCACAGCTGGGGCAGCTCGTCCAGCGAGGTGCGGCGCAGCAGGCGGCCCGAGCGCGTGATGCGCTCGTCGCCGGCGGTCACCGCCAGGCCCGCGCCCATGCCCTCGGCGCCCACCACCATGCTGCGGAACTTCAGCAGGGCGAAGGGGCGGCCCGCGTACCCCACCCGGCCCTGGCGGAACAGGGCGCCGCCGGGCGAGTCGCGGCGCACCCACACCGCGATGGCCACCATGAGCGGCGAGAACACGACGAACGCGGGCACCGCGATCGCCAGGTCCAGCAGGCGCTTGGCCCGCCCGCCCACGGGTCCGTCGAAGGGCCGGCTAGCGGCCACGCGCAACCCCCTCCACGGTGGCCACGAAGCGCGCGGCCAGCGTCCGGCGGTCGTAGTGCTCCAGCGCGTGGTCGCGCCCCGCCTCCCCCATGCGACGGCGCCCTCCGGGGTCGTCGGCCAGGGCGCGGATCGCGCCGGCCAGCGCCGCGCCGTCCTCGGGCGGGGTGGTGAGCCCGCAGCCGGCGGCCTCCACCACGGCCGTCACCTCGCCACGGGGGGCCGAGGCGATGATCGGCCGCGCGGCCCCCAGGTAGTCGAAGATCTTGTTCGGCAGGGCACCCGCGAAGAGCTCGCGGTCCTGGTAGGGCAGGACGCAGATGTCCGCGCGCGCCAGCCACGCGGGGACCTGCCGCTTGGGCACCGGGTCGACGAAGACCACGTTGTCCAGCCCGCGCGCGGCGGCGTCGGCCACCAGGGCCACCTTCTGGTCACCGCTGCCCACCAGCACAACGCGCACCTCGGGCCGGTCGCGCAGGCGCTCGGCGGCGTCCAGCAGGGTGCCCAGCGAGCTGTAGGTGCCGTGGGCGCCCACGTACATGGCCACCACCGCGTCGGCGGGGATGCGCGGATCGGCCGCGGGCTGCGGGTCGGCGCCGATCTCGAGGTCCACGCCGTTGGTGATCAACTCGATCTTCGCGGCCGGGACCCCGAGGGCGACCATGCCGTCGCGGATGCCCTCGGTGAGGGCGATGATGCGCGTGGCGGCGCGGTAGCAGAAGCGCTCCATCCGCCGGGCCACGGCGATGGTCCTCGCGTCGCGCACCAGGCCCATCTCGATGGCCGAGTCCGGCCACAGGTCGCGCACCTCCAGCACGAAGGGCACCCGGCGGGCCTTTGCCAGCATCGCCGCCGCCGCGGCCGAGGGCAGCGAGGGCGAGGAGGCCAGCACCACGTCCGGCCGCGGAGCCCGTGCGCCCGCCACGGCCGACCACAGGGCGAAGGTCCCGTAGCTGGCCACCCGCGAGCGCAGGTCGCGGCCGTAGCCCGGCGTGGAGTAGGTGCGCCAGGTCTCGATCCCGTCGGGGTCGGTCTCGCGCACGACCTTCCGCCCCCGGTACTCCTCGGGGATGCTGCGCTCCTTGTGGGTGACATAGGTGGTCACCACCGCCACGTGGTGGCCCGCGCGCGCCAGCGCCCGGGTGTGCTGCCAGTGGCGGACCCCGCCGGCCTGGTCGGCGTTCACGAAGTACTGCGAGACGTACAGGATCCTCATCCCTCCAGCACCTCCGCATAGAGGGCGGTCAGCGAGCGCGCCTCGGTGTCGAAGTCCAGGCCCTCCAGGAAGGCCCGCCGCCCGGCGGCCCCCATTCGTCCCGCCTCGTCCGGGTGCCGCAGCAGGTGGGCGATGGCGTGGGCGTGCGCCTCGGCGTCGCCGGCCGGGACGATGATGCCGCAGCCGGCCGCGCGCACGATGGCGCTGGTGCGTCCCAGGTCGCTGGCCACCACCGGTCGCCCGGCGGCCATGGCCTCCACCAGCTTGGTGGGCACCGCGCGGTCGTAGTTGCCGTGGTGCTGCAGCGGGATCCAGGCGACCGCGGCACGCGCAAGGAGCCCGGGCACCTCCGCGTGGTCCACCACCCCGAGGTGCTCGACCTCCCCCGCGAACCGCCCAGGGTCTCCCGGCCCGGCCAGCACCAGGCGGGCCCCGGGCACATCCACCAGCGGGAAGGCCCGGCGCATCAGTTCGAGGCCGCGCAGGGGTCCCAGGCCGCCGACGTAGAGCACCACCGGATCGCCGGGGTGCGGCGCCGGCTCGGGGAAGCTGTCCGACCAGGGCGAGTTGGCCACGCTCACCGCTCGCGCCCCCGCGGCGGCGAAGCGCGCGGCCAGATCCTCGTTGGCGGTCACCACGCCGGCCAGGCGCCGCGCACCCAGGCGCTCCACCCGCTCGGCGGCCAGGGCGATGGGCGCCCGGAGCGTCCGCGGCAGCCAGTGCTTGGTGCGCGCGGTGTGCCCCAGGTACTCGTGCACGTCGTAGATCACGGGCGCGCCGGTGATGCGGGCAAGCCAGAGCGCGCTCGGCAGCAGCTCGGGGTCGTGGACGTGGAACACGTCGGCCCCGGTGCGCCGGGCGCGGGCCGCCAGGCGCCAGCCGGCCAGGGGCCGCGCGGCGCGCGACAGTCTCCGGGCCGGGCCGGCCACCTGCGCATGGGCGCCGGCGCGGGCC
This sequence comes from Miltoncostaeaceae bacterium, assembly GCA_040219555.1. Classification (GTDB taxonomy): domain Bacteria; phylum Actinomycetota; class Thermoleophilia; order Miltoncostaeales; family Miltoncostaeaceae; genus JAVJSF01. The sequence goes on along the minus strand of JAVJSF010000009.1, from coordinate 393,670 downwards.
AGGGCGCGCCCCTCCTTGTGGAATATGCGCACGTCGCGCGGGCGGTGCACGGTGGTGAGATGGAGCACCCGCCGGCCGTCCAGCCGCGCGCCCTCGGGGCGCGGCTCGCCCTCGCCGGCCGGCCCCAGGGCCGCCCCGCGCCTGCCGAGCTCGTCCAGCAACTCGCCCCACAGCGGTCCGTAGCCCGGAGCGCGGTCGTCGGCCAGGTAGGTGTTGTGCCACAGCAGGCCCACCTGGCCGCCGGCGCGCCGGACCGTCTCGAGCACCGACAGCGCCCGGTCCAGGGCGGCGCCGGCGTCCAGGCGCAGCTGTGAGTGCAGCGTGGTGTCCATCACCGCCAGCGGCAGCAGGTGCAGACGCGCGGGCCGTTCCTCGCCGATCAGGTAGGGCCGGTAGGGGCGCGCCAGGCCCGTGGCGAACCCGGGGGCCTCGCTGAAGCCCAGGCTGGCGTCGTAGCGGGCGCCGGCGGCCTCGAGCCAGCGCACCGTCTGGTGGTATCGGAAGCGCAGGTAGTGGAAGCGCACCCCGTCCACCCGGCCGGTCTCCCCGCGCAGCCCGGCCAGTTCCTCGGCCAGGGCCTCACCGCTCTCGGAGGCCGCGAACGAACCGTGGAGTCCCACCTCACCACCGGCCGCGCGCACCGCGGCGGCCAGGTGGCGCCGCTCGCGCTCGTAGACGCGCCGCGGGGTGCCGTCCAGCGGATGGCGGTTGCGCCCGATCAGGAACACCGTCGAGCGCAGGCCGCGCCGCCAGGTGGTCTCGAGCAGGTCGGGGATGTTGTTCCAGGGGTCCGGGCCGGAGAGGCTGGCCAGGAGGCCGCGCGGCCCGCGCCGGCGGGCGATGCCCGCGAGTCCCTTGGGCGTGCGCCGTCGCAGGCGGTCGATGTCGTGGGTGAGGGCGACGCGCCAGGAGGTGGGCGGCGCGATGCGAAGGCCGCTGCGCAATGCGTCCAGGTAGCGCTCCACCGCCGGGTCCTCGAGGTCCAGTCCCGCGATCTGGCCGAAGGCGCTCGCGGCCAGCGGCAGGCGGTCGAAGCGATCGCGCTCGGCCACGTGCAACTCGTCCCAGCGCGCCAGCAGGTGGAACGCGCCGGCGACGATGTCGCCCGGGATGGGGGAGTCCGGATGGGTGGGGGGGAACAGCAGCGACAGGCCGCGGGCCCGATGCACGGCGCGGCACGGGAACGGCCGGTCGCCCTCGAAGAACGCCTGGGCCGCCGGGTCCAGGGGGATCCAGAGCCCCTCGGCCGGGGCCTCGGGCGAATAGACCAGATCGGCCGGCCCGTCGGTCCAGGCCGGCTCCCGGCCCAGGGCCTCGGCGAAGGTCTCGAGCACCCAGCGGGCGCGGGGCACGAAGGCCTCCCGGCCCCCCTTCATCCGCAGGCGGAGCACCCCGCCGCTCACCCGCCCGCCCCCACGGCGAGGTAGATGCCCTCCATGGTGGCGGCGTTCGCGGCCCAGGTGTACTCGGCGCGGCCCACCTCCAGCGCCCGCTCGCCCATCGAGCGGGCGCGGCCGGGGTCGTCCAGGACGGCCGCCAGCGCGTCGGCCAGGGCCCGCGGGTCGGAGGGGGGCACCAGGAGGCCCGTCTCGCCGTCGCGCACGATCTCGGGTGTGCCGTCCACGGCCGTCGCCACCACCGGTACCCCGCAGTTCATCGCCTCGCACACCACCGTCGGCAGGCCCTCGCTGAGCGAGGGGAGCACGAACAGGTCGCCGGCGGCGATCCACCGGCCCACCCGGTCGTGGTCGACCTTGCCGACGAAGCGCACCCGGTCGGACAGGCCCAACTCGGCGGCGCGGGCCTCGAGGGCCGGGCGCATCTCGCCCGCGCCGGCGGCGGCCAGCAGCGGCGCGCCCTGGGGCCGGGCGGCCAGCAGGCCCAGCGCCTCGATCAGCGTGTCCACGCCCTTGCGCGGGACCAGCTTGCCGACGTAGCTGATGATCTGCCCGTCGGTCGGCAGGCCGAACTCGCGGCGCATCTCCTGGCGCGGCCAGGGCCGGCAGTTCTCGGTGTCGGCGCCGTTGGGCACCACCACGACCGGCCGGCGCGGGTCCCCCAGCGCCGTGGCGGCGTCGGCCACCACGCGGCTGACCGCGCAGACCTGATCCACCATCCCGACGGCCTCGCCCACCCGGTCCGCCTCGGCCGCTCCGCGGGCCGGGACGTCCAGCACGTCGGCGCGGTGGGCGGTCGCCACAGCCGGGATCCCCAGGCGGGAGGCCACCTTCGCGGCCACCCATCCGTCGGGGACCACCATGTGGGAGTGGATCACGTCATAGGGGAAGCGCTCGTGGATGCGCACCAGCCGGTGGCCCACCGAGGCCAGCATCGCCTCGCAGTTGCGCCGCCCCAGCCGCGCGCCGGGCAGCGAGATCATGCGCGGGTAGAGCACGGGCACGCCCTGGATCACGTCGGTCCCCGGCACGGCCCGGTGGGCGCGCCAGCGCGGATGCACGGGCGGGGCCCAGCCGGTGGGGGAGACCACGCGCACGTCGTGGCCGCGCGCGCGCAGGGCCAGGGCCTGCTCGTGCACGAAGATGCCGGCCGTGCGGCTGATGGCGCTCGGGTACATGTGGCTGAGCATCAGGATGCGGATGGTGCTGACTCCTGTGGGGCGGGTGGGGCCGGGGACTGCCGGTTCTCGGCGCGGGCCAGGACGAGGGCGCCCATGCCGAGCCCGAACATGATCCACATCGGGGCGAAGTGGATGGCGGTGGACGGGCCGATGCTGCCGGCGATCCATCCGATCATGGCGATGCAACCGGCCATCGCCATATAGCGCACCAGCGGATCCTGGGCGGTGCGCAGCGCCCGGGCTTGGCGGCGGATGAGCGTGATGTAGAAGAACAGGTAGAGCGCGAAGCCCACCAGCCCGCCGTTCACCAGCACCTCGAGCCACCAGTTGTGCAGGTTGCCCACCCGCGGGGCGACCGGCCCCAGTTCGTGGACGCGGGTCTCGGCGTTGCCGGCGCCCACCCCGAGGCCGTCGGTGGCGTTCACCAGCGAGAGTCCGTCGGCCAGCAGGCCGGCGCGCACCGCGCCCGATCCGGTCCCGGACTCGAACTGGTTCACGAGCGTCGTGAAATCGAGCTTGGTGACCGTGCGGTCGTCCAGTTGGATCAGTCCCCCTCCCTGCAGGCTGGGGATGATCACCACGGCGGCCACCGCCACCACGCCGAGGGCGGCGAAGAGGCGCCGGCGGGTGCGGGGGTCGATGGCCGCCAGCGCCACCAGGCCCGCCAGCACGAAGCCGGCCGACAGCAGCCCCGACTTGCTGCCTGTCAGGAGGATGAAGCCCAGCGAGGCCGCCGAGCCGGCGATGCCGATGGCGCGCAGGCGGACGTCGCGGTAGATCAGCGGCAGCACCGCCAGATAGGGCAGGCACAGGCCGAGGTAGGTGGCGAAGTTGTTCTGGTTGCCGAACAGCGAGCCGACCCCGATGAGGTACTGGGCCTCGCTTCCCGAGCGGAAGGTGGGCAGGTGCAGGCCGGTCGTCACCTCGGCGACCGCCACGAGTCCCGCCACCACGAACGCCCCGAGCAGGGACCACAGCAGTACCTTCGCGCGCCGGCGGTCGCGGCACAGCAGGGCGATGGCCAGCGCCATGCCGGCCATCATCGCCATGAAGCTGGTCCAGCGCACCGCGGCGAGGACGTTCTCCGCCCAGCCGATCGAGAGCGCGGTCCAGAGGAACCACACCCCCAGGATGGCCGCCGGGCGCGGCAGGCCGGCCGGCATCGTCAGGCGCCCGTCCAGCAGCAGGTAGCCGGCCAGACCGAGGCCGAACAGGACGATCAGCACCCGGAACAGGAACGCCGCGCCCAGCCCCGGGGCGGCCAGATTGGGGCCGGCGATGGCCGCCAGCGCGATCAGGACCACCATCAGAGGCGCCATCCGCCGCACCGGTACGGCCCGGATGAGGGTCAGTCCGACGGCCACCGCACCGAGGCCCAGGCCCACGATCGGCTGCCACACCGCCAGGGCGCCGGCCAGCAGCGCGCAGAGCGCGATGGGGATCAGGGGCGGGCGGGCGCCCGCGGCGCCGCCGGCGGGAACGGCGGGGGACGACATCGGCAGCGGAGCCTAGCCGCTCACCCCGTTCCCGACGAAGCCGGAGGCCGCGCGCGACCCGCCGTGGTCACGTCCTCGTCCCGGTCAGAACTCGCGCCGCAGCAGCCAGGCCTTGCCCGAGGGGTGGGTCCCCACCTCGTCCACCGCCACCAAGCGCGTGCTGATCCGTCCGCCGAGGAAGGGGTCGAGGGCGCTCAGGATCTCGCGCTGGGTGGACTCGTCGGGCACCTCGCGCCACACGACGTGGATGTCCAGGCGGTCCGGAGCCGGCTGGACGAACTGGTAGCGGTGGACCCAGTGGGCGTGGTCGGCGATTCCGAAGAGGTGGTGCGAGAGGCTGGCGAGCGTCAGGGGTGCCGCACCGGGCACCTCCAGCAGGTCGGCGGCCCGGCCGTCCAGGGCGCCGATCGTGGGCCAGGCCCCCACCCGCTCCTGCGAGGCGCGGCCGAGGTCCTGGGTGTCGTAGCGGATCATCGGGAAGGCCCGGTTGTGCAGATCGGTCACCAGGATGCGCCCGACCTCGCCGGGTGCAACCGCCCGCCCGTCGTCGTCCACCACCTCCAGGTGGCTCAGGAGGGGGTTGAACGCGTATCCGGGCCCGCCGTCGACGGTGGTGGCCAGGTAGCCCGCGATCTCGCGGGAGCCGTACCACGAGTGCACCGGGCAGCCGAAGGTGTCGCGGATCCGCCGGGCCGCACCGGGCGCCAGCGTCTCCGCCGAGGTCACCACGGCCAGCGGGCCGGGGTCCGGCCGGACGCCGAGGCGCTCCATGAAGTCGATCACCCGGCTCAGGCCGGTGGGCATGGCATAGATCCAGTACCGCCCCAGCGCGCTCCACGCGCGAACCACCGCGGCGACGCTCTCCCGGTTCAGGTCGTAGATGCTGAAGTGGGTCCAGCCCTCGGGCAGCGGGTTCTTGGGCTGGTCGGACACGATCATGAAGCTGGTGAAGGAGTCGAGCGGGATGCCGCAGTGGATCCGCAGCGCGTTCAGCCCGGCCAGGTGCGCGCCGTAGGAGTGGTTGTCCACCACGAAGTGCGACGGCTGGCCGCTGGATCCGGAGGTGACGCCGGGCACCCGCCGCTCCTCCGGGACGCCGCGTGCGTGCAGGTCGTCCCAGCGCTCGCGGACGATCGTCTTGGTCAGCGGCGGGATCTCCTCGAAGGGGATGCCCCGCGGTGCCACCGCGGCCCAGTACGGCGTGGTCTGCCGCGCGTGGGTCACGAGCGCGTCGCGCAGGCCGTGGACCACCGGATCCCAGTCCTGTGGCCGCCCCTCCAGGGCGAGGGTCATCAGCCGGGTCATCGCCTGCTCATGCATGGCGCACCAGCCAGCGCTTGCCCGAGGGGAGGGTTCCCAGCGCTTCGACCGGCACCAGTCGCAGCGGCGTGTCCGGGCCGGCCGCGCTGCGCAGGTCGTCCAGGATCCGCGCGCGCACCGCGTCGCCGGGCTCCTCGCGCCACACCGTGTGCATCTCGATGGTGCCGTCGCGCTGTTGAACGAACTGGTAGCCGCGGATCCAGCGGGTGTGGTCGCTCACGCCGAAGAGGCGGTGGCCGAGGTCGAGGAGCGTCAGGGGCGAGCCGTCGGCCCGGTGCATGAGCTCCGAGGTGCGGCCCTCGAGGCTCTCCAGCACCGGCCACGCGCCTGCGCCGTCGGTCGCGAGCCGGCCGAGATCGCCCACCTCGTAGCGGATCATCGGCTGCACCCGGTTCTGGAGGTCCGTGATGAGGATGCGTCCCAGCCGGCCGGGAGGCAGCGGTCGCGCCTGGTCGTCCACCACCTCGATGTGGCACAGGAACGGGTTGACCGCGTAGGCGTCCCCGTCGCCGACGGTGCCGGCCAAGTAGCCGGTGATCTCGGTGCAGCCGTACCAGGCCCGCACCGGGCTGCCGAAGGCACGGCCGATGTCGCGTCGCGCCTGGGCGGTGAGCGTGTCCATCGACCCGACCACCGCACGCGGCGCCGGGTCGGGGCGCAGGCCCAGGCGCTCCATCGTGGCGGCGATGGTGGCCAGGGCGCTGGAGCGCGCCAGGATCCAGTAGTGCCCGAGGGCCGACCAGGTGTCCATCAGCATGGTCACGGCGGCGTCCGACAGGTCGGCCCCGCTGAACCAGTTCCAGTCGGCGGGGAGTTCGGTGACGGGCCGCTCGGCGTTGACCATGAAGCTCAGGGTCGCGTCGAGCGGGATCCCGGACATCGCCTGCAGCGCGTTGCGCCCGGCGAGGTGGGCGCCGAAGGCGTGTGCGTCCATCAGGAAGCGGCCGGGCTCCCCGCTGGAGCCCGAGGTCTTGGTGGGGACGCAGCGCTCGTCGGGAACGCCGGCGCAGCGCAGGTCCTCGCGGCGGTCGTGGACGATCGACTTGGTCAGCGGTGGGATGGCCTCGAAGGGTGTGTCCGCGCCGATGCACTCCGCCCAGTAGGGGCTGGTGGCCCGGGCGTGGGCCACGAGGCCGTCGCGCAGGCCGCGGGTCAGGGGGCGCCAGTCGTCGGCCCGCCCCTCCCGGGCGAGCGTCATCAGGCGCGTCATCGCCTGCTCATTCACGGCGCACCACCCAGCGCTTGCCCGATGGCAGCGTCCCGAGGGCGGCGACGGGCACGATGCGCAGCGGTGTCCCCTCACCGAGCGCGGGCCGCAGATCGGCCGCCATGCGCTCCACGGCCGCCGCCGGGGGGTCCTCCCGCCAGACGACGTGCATCTCGATGGTCCCGTCGCGGCGCTGAAGGAACTGGAAGGCGGAGATCCAGCGCGACTGGTCGCCGACGCCGAACAGGTGGTGGCCCAGATCCGACAGGGTCATCTGCGAGCCGTCGGCCCGGTACATGACCTCGGAGGTGCGGCCCTCCAGCGCCTCCAGCACCGGCCACGCGCCACGGCTCCAGCCGGCCATGCGCCCCAGGTCGCCCGTGTCGTACCGGATCATGGGCAGCGCCCGGTTGTGCAGGTCGGTGAGCAGCAGGCGCCCCGGCTCGCCCGGAGGCAGAGGCCGGTCGTCGTCGTCCACCACCTCGACGTGGACCAGGAGCGGGTTGAAGGCGTAGGAGGCGCTGTCGGTGGCCACCGAGCCGGCCAGGAAGCCACAGATCTCCCGCGAGCCGTACCAGAGGTGCACCGGGCAGCCGAACGTCTCCGCGACGCGCCGGCGCAGGTCGGGCGTCATCATGTCCCGGGAGGCGATGACCGCCAGCGGGCCGGGATCGGGGCCCGGCTCGCCCAGGGCGTCCAGGGCGTCCAACAGGGCGGGCATGGCCCCCGAGCTCACCGACAGGACATAGCGCTCCAGGGCGGCCCACCCGGCGACGATCCGCGACAGCGCCGGCGGGCTCATGTCGAGGCAACTGAAGTAGGCCGCGCCGGCGAGCCGGGTCTCGGGGACCTGCGAGACCGTCATGTAGCTGGTGGTGACGTCCAGCGGGACGGCGCACATCAGATGCAGGGCGTTCAGGCCGGCCAGGTGGGCCCCGTAGGCCCGGGTGTCGATCACGAAGCGCCCCGGCTCACCGCTGGAGCCCGAGGTCACGCCCGGCGCGCAGAGCTCGTCCGGTACGCCCGCCATGCGCAGATCGTCCCAGCGGTCGTGCATGATCGCCTTGGTCAGCGGCGGTATCTCCTCGAAGGGGGTGCCCTCGGGGGCCGCGCCGGCCCAGTAGGCCGACCCGGCGCGGGCGTCGGCCAGCAGCGCGTCCCGCATGCCCCTGGCGAGCGGTTCCCACTCCTGGCGCCGTCCGTCGAGCGCCAGGGTCATCAGGCGCGTCATCGCCTGTTCATGCACCCTCGTGCCCCGCCGCATCGGCTCGCTCGGCCAGATCCGCCAGCGCGTCGAAGTGGTCGTCCACGCGGTCCATGAGCGCGGCGATGCGCCCGGGCACGGACGGCGTGGTGAGTGCGGCCGCCAGCCCCTCGGCCAGATCGTCCGGACGGGTCACCTTGCGCTGCGGCGTGCCCAGGTGCTCGAGGAGGCCGTCCAGCTTGCGCCGTCCGTCGAGGTTGAGGACCGCGAAGGGGACCCCCCACACCGCCGCAGCCAGGGTCGCGTGCAGGGAGGAGGCCACGACGCGTCCCGCCGAGGCGAGGGTCGCCAGCAGGTCCTCGGGCCGGGAATCGGCCGGCATCCGCCAGACATGCCCCGGGATGCGGGCGGCCAGCGCGTCGAGGGCCGGCCCGTCCGAGGCGGGGAAGGTGGCCATCAGGACGATGGGCTCGTCCGCCCCGCGCACCGCGTCGAGGGCGTGCGCCAGGGCGTCGGCGTGGCGGACGTACGCCGGGTTGGCCTGCACCACCAGGGCGGGCCCATCGGGGGGGAGCACCCCGCGCATGGCGAGCCACTCGGCCCGCCTTCGCAGCGTTCGCGCCTCGAACCAGCGACCGAGCAGGAACAGGGGGTCCGGCACCACCGCGATGGGCGCGCTCACCCCGGCGCGCTCCAAGAAGCGCCTGCTGGCGTGGTCGCGGACGCTCACCAGCGGGCTGGGGTCCATCGCCGCCCGCAGGCGCCGGCCGAGCGGCTCGTCGACCTCCGCCGGCGTGCTGACGGCGTGCCAGGCCACCGGCGTGTCCACGCTCCGCCGGCCGCCGAGACCCTCCACGAAGAACGGCGTGGGCCACGCGGCGCCGGGGCCCTCGATCCAGCCCCCGTACGCACCCGCGAAGACGTCATCCATGGCGTGCAGCAACTCCCCGCCGCCGATGACCACCAGATCGGCGCCTGCGGCCAGCTCGCGGCGCCGGGCTCCGGTCCACGGCCCCAGCGGCCGCAGGGGGACGCCCTCGTTCATCACGGTCTCCGGGCGCAGGCCCAGCGGCGAGCGCGCCAGGATCCGCGCCCGGGGGAGCCGGCGGGCCATCTCCCGCTCGAAGACGACGGGGAACAGGGCATCGCCCAGGTTGTCCACGTCGAACCCGCCCCACTGCTCGATGCGGGGTCCCTGCGCGGTCCGGTCGGCGGCGGTCACGGGGCAACGATACCCGGGCCCATCGCACGCCGACGGTACCCACGGCGCTCCGGTAGCCTCGCGGCGATGACTGACGCCGAGCACCGCGCGCCGGGCGGGTACCTGCTGGTCGACGCCGCCGCCGAGGTCCACTCCTTCGGCGGCCTCGGGCACATGGGACCCGCCCCCGGCCCCGGGGTCGAGCCCGTCGCGCTGGCGCTGTCGCGCCGCGACGAGGGCTGCTGGATGCTGGATGCGGCCGGCGGAGTCCACGCCCTCGGCCGCGCGACCTTCCACGGGTCCCTGCCCGGCATCGGGGTGCAGACCCGTGCCGTGGACATCGTCGCCACCCCGACGGGCGCGGGCTACTGGGTCCTCGACGCCGCCGGCGGGGTCTACACCTTCGGTGATGCCCCCTTCCACAACGCGCTGCCGACGCTCGGCATCCGCACCGAAGCGGTCGCGCTCGGCGCCACGCCCCGCGGCGACGGCTACTGGATCCTCGACAGGGTGGGTGGAGTCTTCGCCTTCGGGGACGCCGTCTTCCACGGCTCGCTGCCCGAGCGCGGGCTCACCGCGACCGCGGTCGACCTGATGGCCACCGACGACGGTTACCTGGTGCTGGACGCCGAGGGCGGGGTCCACGCCTTCGGGGACGCGGGCATGGCCGGCGCGCCGGCCCAGTTCGGCCCGCCCGCCTCGCCGCCGGTCGCGCTGGTCCCCGGCATGGGTGCCGACGGCTACCTGGTGGTGTGCGCCGACGGCGCGGTGATGCCATTCGGGTTCAGCGCGTTCCACGGCGCGCTCCTCACTCGCGCGCCCGGCTCGCCGCCGGTGGTGGCGGCCACCGCCCCGTCCGGCAGGACCGCGTCTCAGCCGCTCGGCACCAGCGCGCGCAGCGCGCGGTAGTTCGGGTTGAAGTAGGGGTCCACGAAGCCCTCCCCCACGCGCCAGCGCCGCCGGAAGCGCTCCCATTCGCCCGCGGGCGGGCGGTGCCCGGTGACGGGCATCGAGCAGCGCGCATACGGGGTCCCCACAAGCTCCTGGCCGCGGACGCGCATGCGCATGGTGGCGTCGACGACGCGCAGGTGATGATCGTTCAGCGAGGTGTCGACGCCACCGATCCCGTCGAGGGCCACCACCCGCGCCATCGTGCAGACCGGTCCGAGCGCGGCCACGTTGCGCTCCACCAGGAGGTGCGACTCACCGATGGCCGAGAGGAAGTGGTTCTCGGCCGGCCGCTCGTCCAGTGCCGGCTCGTCCGGCGGCACCAGCCGGCCCATCGACAGGGAGCCGTCGGCGCCCAGCAACTGGCCGCCGCACGCCCCCACCCCGTCGCGCTGGGCGTGCTCGACCAGCGCCATCAGCCACTCGGAGTCGAGCGGACGCGCCTCGATGTCCAGCCACAGCACCAGGTCGGCGTCGGTGGTGGCGAGCAGGTGGTTGAACACCTCTCCCGGGCGCGCGCCGGGCAGGTCGAGGCGGCTCGCCACCGAGCGGTAGGGGTCGCGGGCGCGTCCCGGCGTCAGCCTGCCGTCGAGGACGACCACCTCCGGGAAGGGTCCGTCGGTGAACCGGGCGAGCTCGCCGAGCCAGTCCGCGCCGGCCGCGTCCACCACCTGGTCGGCGTGCAGGGCCATGACCACCCGCGGCCTCCCGGCCACCCGGTATCGCACGCGGTACAAGCCGCGCTCGGGGCGCTCCACCACGGTCCCCTCGATGCCGCGGCGGGTAAGGGCGTCCTCGATGGCGCGCCGGCCGTTGGGGAAGGCGTAGGGCTTGGCGTCGCCATCGGCCGCCACCGAGCCGGAGACCATCCTCCAGCTGTAGAGGGGCTTGGCGATGTGCCCGACGCGGTCCGTGTGGTCCACCACGCGCAGCACCAGATCGAGGTCCTGCGCGCCGTCGTACCCGTCGCGGAAGCCACCGACCGCCTCGAGGACGCTGCGGCGGTACACCGAGAAGTGGCACATGTAGTTGCCGCAGGTGAGCAGGTCCGGTGAGAACGAGGGCTTCAGCGCGGGCCAGCGCACCACGCCCTGCTCGTCCTTCTTCTCCTCGTCGGTGTAGACCACGTCCAGCTCGGGGTGACGGTCCAGCAGGCGCGCCACCTCGAACAGGGCCATCGGGTCGAGCTCGTCGTCGTGGTCCAGAAGCGCCACGAACTCGCCGCGGGCGAGGGCCAGGGCCGTGTTCGATGCCGCCACGATCCCTCCGTTGGTGGCGCGGCGCACCAGGCTGATCCGGGGGTCGTGGTAGGCCGCCCGGGTGAGCACCGCGCGGGTGGCCGGCCAGGTGGCGCCGTCGTCGGCCAGGCAGAGCTGCCAGTGCGGGTAGACCTGCGCCTGCACCGACTCGATCATCGCGCTCAGCACGTCGGGCGGGAGGTTGTGGACCGGGGTGACGATGCTGAACAGCGGGCGATGCCCCAGGCCGGCGATCTCGCGCCGCGCGCGGTCATGCTCGTCCCGGTCGCTCAGTCTCACGGCCCGCCAGGAGTGGTAGCTGTCGGTCAGGTCGCCCGGGCGCGGGCCGCCGGGGTCGACGCCGTCGGTCTGGATCTGGTCCGGGAAGACGGCGGCCCACCGCGAGCCCTCGAGGTCGGGTGCCCAGCGACGCGACGGCCGGGGGCGCAGTCGGTCACGCTCCGAGCCCGCCACGGTGACGCCCGGCGTGGGCGGATCGAGCGCGCTCAGCTCGAGCGCGCGCACCAGGGCCTGCCGGTAGCCGTCCGGCGACAGATGGCGCGCGGCCAGGTCGGCCGTCGCCCGGCGTGCCGTCTCCCAGGCGACGGGGTCCGTCTCGATCGCGTGGGCACGGGCGGCCGGGGCGCCGGCGCGCAGGGGTGCGGCCAGCCCCTCCAGTCCCGGCACGCCACGGTCGAGCACCAGGGGCAGGCCGGCCTCGGCCGCGCAGGCCAGCGCGGCGAACGGCGCAACGCCCCCCCAGGCGGGGGACAGCGCCACGCGGACCCCGCCGAGCCGCGTCACGGCATCGTCGCCGCGCGGAGGGCGGGTGTAGCCCCGGGCCACGCCGGCCGGCAGCGGATCGCAGACCAACTCGGGCGCCGGGTGCTCGGCCCCGAGTTCCACCAGCAGGCGTGCCAGCCCGTCCTCCAGGGCGGCCGGCGGCGCCTCGGCGGTGGCCAGCACCGCCACCCCGCTCCGTTCCGCGTAGGCACGGCCCTCCGCCGCGACCTCGGCGTGACCGGGCAGGGCCACCTCGCCCGGTTCTCTGGGCGCCGCGCCCTCACCCAGGATCACCGCGCGGCCCCCGCCGCTGCCCCGCCGGGCCCGGGCCAGGGCCTCGGCGACGGTCCGGGCCTCCTCCGGTGGCGACGGGATGATCTCCCGGCAGGTGCCGTCCACCAGCAACTCCGCGCACGGGTGGGCGTCCAGAGCGGCCTGCAGCAGGCGGCGCCCCGCCACGGCGCCGTGCACGACGATGGCGGCGCGACCGCCGCCGCCGGCGGTCACGCGCTCCCGCGGGTCGCCGAGCCCGCCGGTGACCATGACCCCCAGTCGGCCAGCTCGCGGCGGGCGCGGCAGGTGCGCTCCATCTCGACCGCGAGGAGCTCCACCGGCGCATCCGGCCAGAGCCGGCGGAACGCCAGAAGGAGCTGGATCAGACGCCGGTCGGCCCCGGACATCCCTCCGGCGGGGAGCCGATCGGCCAGCACGAGCACGGGGGGGACGGAGGGCGACATCGTGGCGGCGGGCTCGCGCTCAGCGCCGGACGAGCGCGCGCATGCGGCGGAGGGCGCCCGCCAGCACCTGGAGCGGCGTCCGCTCCGCCTGCGCGGCCTGCCGGAGGGCGCGCAGCGCCGTCGTCTCGGCCCGGGCATCGGCCAGCGCGGCGCTCAACTCGGTCTGCAGCCGCGAGACGGCCACGTTGGTGTGCGCCAGCGCGCTCTCGAGTTCCTCCACCCGCTCGCGCACCCGTCGAAGCCCGTCCTCGGCGGCCACGGCGCGCTCCTCGCCGCTCTCGGCCGCACGGCGCATCCGCTCCGCGAACGCCGTCAGCTCGCGCCGCTCCTCGGCCAGGCGCTCCACCGCGCGGGCCCGGCCACGCTCGAGTCCCACGACGTGATCCACGAGTTCGTCGGCGCGCTCGGCCAGCCGCTCGGCGGTGCGGGTGGGCCGGTGGCGCGCCGCCGCGGCCCGGGCGGTGTCCATCGCGCGGTCCAGCAACCGGTCCAGCGACGCCTCGTCGGCCCTCGCGCCACCGCTACCCGGGTCCTCCACCCGTTCCCGCAGCCGGGCGTCGAGTCCGCCCGCCTCCGTGGGGTCGAGAGGGCTCCGGCCGCCGGCCGACGAGAGGGCGCGCACGTGGGCGCCGGCCCCCACCACCACCTGGCAGGCCGCGATGGCGGCCAGCGTCTCCTCGGGGCCCACCGCGCGCGGCGTCGTCGCCGGCAGGCCCAGGTGGCGCATCAGGGCCAGCGTCGCGTGTGTGCCCTCCGGGTCGAGTTCGGCCGGGAGGATCGTGAGGGAACGGCCCAGGTCCCGCTCGAGCGCCGCCGCGGCCCCGACCACGCTTCCCAGCACCGCGGGCGAGAGGCCGTCCACCACCAGGCAGATCGCCCCGCCGGCGGCCGCCGGGACCCCGCGGGCCGCCATGACCGCCGCCCGGGCGGACAGCTGGTCGGCGTCCACCAGGCGGGCCGCCAGGGCCAGCGGACCGTCCCCCTCGGCGTCCAGTCGCAACGCGGCGGTGTCCGTGGCCGGCGGATCCGCACCGAAGCACAGCAGCACATCCAGATCGGCGGCGCCGGCATCGGCGTCGTCCACCGCGACGACCCGCGCGCCGCGCGACCGCGCGCGGACCTCCCGCCGGATCACCTCCGTGGTGAAGTCCGCCGCGGGTCCTTCGGCCAGGACCCCGACCCGCGGCGACGGCGACTCCACATCCGGCGCCAGCACCTCCCGCAGGGCATCGAGCGCCGCCAGGGCATCGGCCAGCCCCTCGTCGGTCGCGCCGTCGCGGACGGGCCCGTCGTCGGCCTGCTCGGCGGCTGCAGGTCGGGTACCTGCGGCCGTGCTCTGGGGGCTCGTGGCCATGGTGGCTCCCGTGGGCGTCGGGGTCGTCGGGCGCCGACCGCAAAAAACGGGTCATGCGACCGTCCACTAACCTTACCCCGTGAGCATCGATCTGACCGGGACCGTCGACGGGCACCCCGAGCGCTTCGTGCCCGAGGCCATGAGCGGCCAGCTCGTCGAGGCCGAGCACATGGGCCGCTATTGGTGGGTCCGCGAGCTGGCCTCGGGCCGGCGCGTGCTGGACGCCGGCTGCGGTGTCGCCTACGGCAGCCAGCTGCTGTTCGACTCCGGCGCGCACTCGGTGACCGGCGTGGACATCGCCGGCGACATCGTCGAGGCGGCGCGCTCGCGCGTCTCGCCGGGCATCGCGCTCGAGCAGGCCGACCTGCGGGCGCTGCCGTTCGCCGACGGGGGCTTCGACCTGATCGTGTGCTTCGAGGTGATCGAGCACGTCCCGGATCCGGGGCCGGTGGTCGACGAGCTGGCGCGCTGCCTGGCGCCCGGCGGGGTGCTGGCGATCTCGACGCCCAACCCCGGCGCGATGCTGGCCTACAACCCGCACCACCACCACGAGCTCACCGAGGCCGAGTTGCTGGCCGCCCTCGACCCCCACTTCGCCCACGTGCGGATGATGCGCCAGCAGCACTGGCTGGCCGTCTCGATCTTCGGTGACGAGGACCACGCCGCCGCCGGCGGACACCGGATCGAGGCCGAACTGCGGAAGGTCACGCCGTCCTCGCCGGGCGAGGAGGTGCTCACGCTCGCGCTGGCCGGCCGCGTCCCGCCGCCGGTGCCGCGCCCGGTGACCGTGCTGTCCAGCGTGGTCGACATCAAGGGCCTGTTCGACCACATCCAGCACCAGGAGGAGCAACTGGCCGAGGCGCGCCGCGCGGCCAAGGGTGGCGGCGACGGCGAGCTGGCCGAGCGCGTCGCGCGCCTCGAGGCGATCCTGGCCGGCGCGGGCGCGACCGGCGGCGAGAGCGACGGCCGGGTGGCCGCCCTCGAGGCAGAACTCGCCCAGGCTCGCGAGGTGGTGGCGTCGGTGACCGGCTCGCGCACCTGGCGCTACGCGGCGCCGCTGCGCAAGGCCGCCGGCCGCATCCGCGGCCGCTGAAGCGCCGCCGGCCGGGGGTCAGCCGGCCGCGCAGACGCTCGCCGGCCCGGCGAGGACCAGCGTCCAAGGCTCGGGTGCCGCGTCCTCGACGGCCTCGACCTCCAGGGCCGTTCCCGGAGTGATCGGGGTTGCCCGCTCGGGGTCGGGAGAGTCGGCGAAGCGACGCAGATTCAGCACGAGCGGGGTCGCCCCGATGGGTTCGACCACGGCTCCGCCGGACGGGAGCGGCGTCTCGCCGCCGCCCGCCAGGGGCGTGCAGGTCCTGTCCCCGTTCCCGGGGGGTACCGGCGTCGAGGTGACCGCGTCCAGGTCGCGCAGGACGCGGTCGGCCGCCGCCCGCTCGTCGGCCGGCCGGCCGGCGATCTCGCCGGGCTCCAGGGCGAACGAGGGACCGTGTCGCTCCACCGCCTCGCTCCACAGCCCCGGCGGGGCGAAGGCCAGCGGGATCGACCCCGGGGCGGCCGGAACGGGTGCGACGTCCTCCATCACCAGCTCCAGCGCCCCGAACTCGGCCCGGGCGATCCGGGCCTGTTCGCGGATGCCCGCCGCGTACTCGCTCAGCAGCAGGGCGTTGGCGAAGATGGCGACCGCG
Organism: Miltoncostaeaceae bacterium; assembly: GCA_040219555.1. Classification (GTDB taxonomy): domain Bacteria; phylum Actinomycetota; class Thermoleophilia; order Miltoncostaeales; family Miltoncostaeaceae; genus JAVJSF01. Next base: position 377,919 of record JAVJSF010000009.1, on the reverse strand, counting down.
GCCAGCCCCAGCGCTCCGAGGCGCCACGCCCGCCCGGCCACGCCCGTCACCTCGACGGCGATCAGGAGCACGGGCACGGCGCCCAGGATGATGTAGCGGGAGGTCGACGGGGCGTCGTTATGGGCGCGGCTGATCCCCACCATCGTCCACGCGGCCAGCGCCGTCGCGGCCAGCGCGACGACCCGGTCCCGTGGCCCGGGGCCCAGGCGTCGCCAGGTCGCGGCGATCGCGGCCACCGCCAGCACCAGGATGCCGGCGCCCATCGCGGGCACCGACTCCTGCCCGTCGGCCGGTGGCCCCATCCCCGCCAGTGCGGCCGCCACGCCCATGGCCGAGTCCACCACGTATGCGGGCGTGTCGCGGGCGTTCTGCACCAGTGGCCCGGTGGCCCCGTATCCGCCCTCCGGCAGGGTCAGGTACGCCACCAGGTAGACGCCGAGCGGCGTCGCCCCCACCGCCAACCGCCGAGGGTCCAAGGGGCGCTGCAGGGCCAGCCAGACGAGGATGCCCAGACACACCGGTACCGCCACCGGGCCGGCGAAGCCCATGGTGACCAGCAGGACCGCGAGGGCCCACAGGTCGCCTCGGCGATCGCCCCGTTCCAGCAGCAGCAGAGCCAGCGGGAGCCCCGCCATGCCGACGGCGTTCAGGGCGTTGATGGGGAACACCAGGGTGTGGACGGCCGGCCCCAGCAGACCGAGCAGCACGACCAGCGCCACCCCGGTCCATGGACGGGCCCGCCGCAGGCAGTAGGCGAACACGGCCCCCGCCAGCACCAGGTTGCACGCCACGGCCAGCAGCCGGAACGACAGGGATGCGTCCAGCCCGGCGGCGCCGTAGATCAGGTTGAAGGTCAGGCGCGCCAGCGGGTCGAACCAGCCGCCCCACAGCTCGAGCATCCCCGAGGTGGCGCCTTCGTTCTGGACGGCCCAGCCGAGCTCGTCGGTCAGCGGGATGGTGTCGCGCGACACCCTTAGCTGCGCCGCCACGGTGAGGATCAGGGCGGCGGCCAGCGCGATCCACGGGGCGAGCGGGCGGGCGGCGAGAGCCCGGAGGTGGTCGACGGTGGCCGGCCGCCTCACGCCACGCACACCTCGGCGCCACCTGCCACGGCGAGGCGCCATGCGGGGCCGGCGTCGGGCACGGCGCGCGCCACCAGCGGCAGGCCGGGCGACGCCGTCGCCGCCAGGTCGGGCGACCCCGCGTCGCCGAAGCGGCGGGGGGTGACCGACACGGGAGCCCCGGACGAGCGGATCGTCACCACCGCGCCCGGGGCGATGGGCTGGTCGGCGCCCGCGGGCGGCGTGGTGGTGCACACCCCGCGCGGCGCGTCACCGTCGGGGGTCGGGACGAGCGTGAGGGCACCGATGGTCAGCATCATGCGATCGGCGATCGCGCGCGAACCGGCGTCCGCCGCCGCCAGTTGCTGCGCGTCCAGAGCGAAGGTGGGTCCCAGGTGCGTCCGGGCCACCCGCCACGAGGACACATCGAGATAGAACAGCGGGATCGAGCCTGCGACGGGCGCGGGACTGTCGAGGGCGTCCATCGTGAGCTCGATGCCGCCCAGCTCGGCGCGCGCCTGATCCGACACGGATCGCAGGTAGGCCGCCCCGTCCGAGAGCGCGATGGCGTTCACCCCCGCCGCCATCGCCAGCGCGACACCCAGGGCCCGGCCGGCATTGCGGGGCGCGACGCGGACGAGGTCGACCGCGATCAGCAGCAGCGGCAGGGCGCCCAGGATGATGTAACGCGAGGCCGCCGGCGCACCCAGGTTGGCGCGGGCGATGGCGATGAAGGCCCACTCGGTGATGGCCACCGCCGCCACGCAGGTCACGCGGGCGCGGGCCGCGGCGTCCAGGCGCGGCCAGAGCGCCACCAGCGCCACGACGGCCAGGGCCAGCAGCGCGCCGGCTGCGGCCGGCGGGCGCAGGTCGGTGAGCGTGTCGATGGTTCCCGCGATGCCGGCCACGCTGGCGGCGGCCGATTCGACCATGTGCCCCGGGGCCAGGCGCAGGTTCGTCCCGAGCGACTGGTCGGCCGTGAAACCCGGCAGTGTGAGGTACGCGATCGCGTAGACGATGAAGGGGATCCCCGGGACGGCCAGCCGCCACGTCGGCCCGCCCTCGCGCATGAGGAGCCACAGCGCCAGGGCCGGGCACAGGGCGACCACCACGGGCCCGGCGAAGCCCATGCCCACCAGCAGCAGGGCGAGCGCCCAGAGATCCTCCCGGCGGCGCCCGCGTTCGAGCAGGACCAGGCATGCGGGCAGGGCCGCCAGGCCCAGTGCGTTCAGCGAGTTGAGCGGCCACAGCAGCGAATAGTGGGCCGGCCCCATCAGCAGCAGTGCGGCACCGATCAGCACCCCGGTCCACGGCCGGCCGAGGTGGCGGCAGTACGCGTAGACGGCGGCGACCAGCGCCAGGTTCGCCCCCACGGCCATCAGCGCCAGCGGCCACTGCTCGCGCAGGCCGACCGTGGCGAACACCGCGTTGTAGGTGAGGCGCGCGAGCGGGTCGAACCAGCCGCCCCACAGCTCCAGCATCCCGCTCCCCAGGTGGCGGTAGCGCTGGGCCCAGCCCAGCTCGTCGCCGAAGACCACCATCCCGCGTGCCAGATAGAGGTGCCACGCGGCGGCGGCCAGGCCCAGCGCCACCAGCGCCGAGACCGGCGCCCGGGGATGGCTCGCCGCGCGGCGCACCCGGCCCGTCAGATCCTCACGCCGGCCGCTCACGAGCGGACCCGGCACACCCGGGCGCTGCCGGCCAGCACGATCCGCCATGGCTCCGAGGCGCGGTCCGGCGCGGCGGTCACCACCGCGTGCCCGCCGGCCGGCACGGCCACGCCACGGTCGGCGTCCGCGGCCGGGCCGAAGCGGCGGAGGTTGACCGTGGCGGCGCCCCCCGCCAGCGGCGTGACCACGGTGATCGCGGCCCGGCTCGGCACCTCGCCCGTCCCGATCACCGTCGTGCAGGCGGCACCGTCCACGGTCCCTTCCCCCGGAGCCGCGGCGGCGCGCGCCACGCCCATGTCCAGCAGCATCCGGTCGACGACCGCGCGTTCGTAGACCGGCATGGCCGCGATGCTATCGGGCGCCACCGCGAAGCTCGGGCCGATCCTCTCCAGGGCGGCGGACCACGAGTGCGGGGTCAGGAAGCCGATCTCGATGGAGTTCGGGAAGCCCGCGTCCGCGGGGGCGGCGTGCATGCCGAGTTCTGCCCCCGTCAGCTCGGCGGTCGTCCTGTCGAAGATCGTCCGGAACTCGCGCGCGTTGTCCACGAGCAGCGCCGCGTTCGCCGCGGTGGCGACGCCGAGCGCGGCCGCCGCGGCCGCCGCCCAGCGCGCCCCGGCGGCCCGGGTCAGCTCGACGCCGATCAGCAGCGCGGGCACGGCGCCGAGGACCAGGTAGCGCGAGGCCGCAGGCGACTCGAGTTGCGCACGCGACAGGGCGACCAGCCCCCACTCGGCAACCGCGGCGGCGGCGAGGGCGATGACGCGCCGGCGTGCCGCGGGGTCCAGTCGCGACCATCCCGCCGCGACGGCCAGCGCCGCGAGCGCCAGCAGCAGATGGCCGGCGGCCGGCGTCGCGAGCACTGCAAGCGAGGGGATCTGCGCCCCGATGGCCGCCAGCGTCGCGCCGGCCGAGTCGAGCACGTGGCCCGGCGTGGCGGTGATGTTCTCGTGCAGACCACCGCTGGGCCCGCCGGCACGGGGAAGCACGAGGTAGGCCAGCGAGTAGACCGCCAGCGGAACGCCGGGGACCAGCATCCGCGCCCGCTCGCCGGCCGGGCCGAGGGCCGTCCACGCCAGCACGCCGGCGCAGACCCCTACCGCCACGGGCCCCCCGAAGCCCATCGACACCAGCAGTGCGCCCATCGCCAGCAGGTCGCGCCGGCGCCCGCCGCGGTCCAGCAGCACCAGTGCCACCGGCAGCGCGGCCATGCCCACCGCGTTCAGCGAGTTGAGCGACCACAGCAGGGTGTAGAGCGCGGGCCCCATCCACAGCAGCGTCGTGGCCACCAGCACGCCGGACCACGGGCGACCCAGGTGGTGGCAGTACCAGTAGACGCCCCCGGCCAGCACCAGGTTCGAGGCCAGCGCGAGGAGCGGGTAGGCCAGGCTCTCGGTCGGCCCCACGGTGGCGAACAGGGCGTTGTAGGTGAGCCGGGCCAGCGGATCGAACCAGCCCACCCACAGGTCGAGCATCCCGGAGCCGAGATGCCGGTACTCGGCGGCCCAAGCCAGCTCCTCGGCGAAGGGGACCATCCCGCGGTTCAGGCGCAGGTGGGCCACCGCGGTGACCACCATCAGCAGCCCCAGCGCGACCGGAGGGCCCGCCGGGTGGCGCGCCAGCGCGGGCGCGCGCCGGTCCGACCGGCGGACCGCCGCCGCCGCCGCGGTCCGACCCGCAGCGCTCACCCGGTGGCGGCGTGCACCGGGTCGCGGCAGATGGCGATGAGGTCCAGCGCCTCGTCCAGGCGGTCCTCGCCCAGGTGGAAGTCCTCCAGCGCGATGCCGGCGGCCAGGGCATCCGCCTGGGCCCGCTCGCGGGTGAGCTTCCAGTCGTACAGGAGCTGCTTGGCCCGCATGGGCAGCAGGCGGCGCACCTTCAGCGGGTCGCGCTTCAGCAGGCGGCGCAGCTTGGCGCGCTCGCGGTCGTGGAACTCCATGTAGCGCGGCGAGCCGAACAGCCCGATCACCCGCACCTGGCCGAAGAACGGGGCCACCAGATCACGCAGCTGGCACGGGTCGAACTCGATGTGGTGGTACGGGTCGATGATCTCGTCGGGCACCCCGAAGGTGAGCCGGTTGGGGGTGGCGAACACCACTTGGCCGCCGGCCTTCGTGACCCGCGCCGCCTCGGCCACGACCCGGTCCGGGTCGGGGACGTGCTCGATCGAGTGCGACGAGAAGACGGCGTCGAAGGCGCCGTCGGCGAACGGCAGCGCGCGCATGTCGGCGCGCACGGTCTCGCGCTGCTGACCGGCCAGGGCCTCCTCGCTGATGTCCACGCCCACCGTCACGCGCGGCGCCAGGCGCTCGTAGCTGTGGCCGGTGCCGCAGCCCAGGTCGAGCACGCGCCCCTGGTCGAGGATGCCGTCGGCCAGCTCGTAGGTGGCCACGTGGCGCTGCCAGGAGGGGTTGAAGCCGTTCTCGCCGGTGACGGCGCGCTCGCCGGTGATCACGCGATGAACCGCTTGCAGGGCAGCACGCCGGTGCGGTGGAGGATCAGCCTCCCGGCCACCGCCAGGGTCCGCAGGCCGTACACCGTGGAGGCCTTGAGGCTGATCGAAGAGGCCTCGGCGAAGTACTTGGTGGGCACCGGGACCTCGGCGATGCGGAAGCCGAAGTGCACGGACTGCATGATCATCTCGCTGTCGAAGCTGAAGCCCAGGTTGTTGCGCAGGAAGGGCACGGTCAGCAGCAGCTCGCGCGAGTAGGCGCGGTAGCCGCTGTGCATCTCGGACAGTTCGGTGCCGAGCACCCGGTTCTCGAAGCGCGTCAGGGCCCGGTTGGCGAGGTACTTGTACAGCGGCATGCCGCCCTGGCGGGCCCGGCCCTCGGCCAGGCGCGAGCCCAGCACCATGTCCGCGCGCCCCTCCACGATGGGCGCCACCAGTGCCGGCACCAGCGCCGGCTCGTACTGGCCGTCGGGGTGCAGCATCACCACCACGTCCGCCCCGCGCTGCAGCGCCTCCAGGTAGCAGGTCTTCTGGTTGCCGCCGTAGCCCACGTTGTGGGGGTGCCAGACCACGTGCACCGGCAGGGTGCGCGCCCGCGCCACCGTGTCGTCGGCCGAGCGGTCGTCCACCAGGATGACCTCGTCCGCCGCCCCCTCGGGGATGCCCTTGAAGGTCTCCTCGAGGGTCTGGGCGGCGTTGTAGGCCGGCATCACCACGATCACCTTCGGGCGGTCCACCGCCTCCTCGGGCGCGGCCTGGGGCTGCGGCGCCTCGTTCACCACCACACCGGCGAGGTGAGGGGCTGGTAGTTGTCGCGGTTCCGGTCCGGGCTCCAGAAGACCTTCAGCTCGGGCGGCGGGGAGGCGGGATCACCGGGCTTGTGGAGCTGACCCATCACGCCGAACTCGTGGACGATGTTGGTGAGGTGCCTGATCGCCATGCCCGGCGACCAGCCCAGCGCCAGCACCGCCTCGAACGAGCGCCAGTCCACCTGGAAGACCAACTCGGTGAGGTCCCAGGTGGCCCCCAGCGAGCGGCCCCAGAAGTCGCGGTGGTTCCGGGCGATGTGGAAGAAGGGCTCCTCGTTCCACACGGTCACGTGCCCGAAGACGTGCATGTTGTTGTGGAAGGCCCGCGGCATCCACAGCTCGTAGCGGGCGCCGTCGCACATCACCCGCGGCAGCTCGTTGAGAAGGATCCAGTGGTAGTTCGCGATGTGCTCGAACGTGTTCGAGGAGAACACGTACTCCACGCTGTCGTCCTCGAACGGCAGCGGATCCTTCTCCAGGTCCATCACATGGTCCACGCCCGGGCCGGGGATGACGTCGATGCCCTGGGTGCCGGGCGCCTTGTTCGGCCCGCACCCGATGTCGATGCCGATCCCCTTGGTGAGGGTTCCCATCGACTGGGTCTGGGTGGGGCTGGTCACCGGCAGCGGGACGTGGGCGCGCCGGTGGTCGCTGCGCTCCTGGGAGCCGTTGCCGTCTGCGTCGTCGCTCTGGGTCACGGTTCCCCCGGGACGTGATGATGGGCACGCGGTCGCCCGCTGGCGCGGCACGCTACCAAACGGCCCCGGGGGCGCCCGCGAGGGTCGTGACCGCGCCGATCAGGTCGTCCACGCCCGGCAGATGGTCGGTCTCGAGCCCCGGCGCCGAGGGGATGATGCCGTCGCCGGCGGCCACCCGCCGCACCGGGGCGCGCAGCTCGCCGAAGGCGGCCTCCTGCACGCGGGCGGCGATCTCGGCGCCGACGCCGAGCGTCAGGGTCCCCTCCTCCGCGGTGATCAGGGCCCCCGAGCGGCGCACCGACTCCAGCACCGGCTCCAGGTCCATCGGCAGCAGCGAGGACAGCGCCACCACCTCGCAGAAGAGTTCCTCCTCCACGATCAGCCGGGTGGCGGCCTCCATCGCCAGGGGAACCATGCCGCCGTAGGCCACGATGGTGGCCTCGGCCGGGCCGAAGTCGTTGCCCGAGAGGGTGAGCGCCGGGTAGGGCCCCGCGGTCTCGCGCACCGCGAAGCCGTCCAGGCGGCCGCCGGCCGGCCGGCGCATCGGGCGCCCGTACATGACCTTGTTCTCGATCAGGAACACCGGCTCGTCGTCGTCCACGCAGGCGCTCACGAGCGCGTGAAGGTCGTGGATCTCGCTGGTGGCGACCACCCGGATGTTCGGCACCCCCACCAGCATCTTCTCCAGCGACTGGCTGTGGGTGGGCCCGTAGCCGCGGCGGCCGCCCATGGGGGTGCGGACCACCAGGGGCACGGTCACCTGGTCGTCGTACATCTCGCGGAACTTCGAGACGCCGTTCACCACCTGGTCCAGGCTGAGCGCGATGAAGTCGCCGAACATGATCTCCACGATCGGGCGCAGGCCGCGGATGGCCATGCCGGCGGCGATCCCCACCAGGGACGCCTCGCTGATGGGTGTGGTGATCACGCGGTCCGGCCAGCGCGTGGAGAGGCCCTTGGAGGCCTGGAAGGCCCCGCCGTAGGGGTCCAGCAGGTCCTCGCCGATCAGGTGGACGCCCTCGTGGCGCTCGAAGGCGTCGTGCAGCGCGGCGTTGATGACCTCCACGCAGCGGCGCACGGGTGCGGCCTCGGTCCCCATCAGGCGGCCACCCCGGCCACCGGCGCGGCGTGCGCCAGCTCCACGGTGCGCGCCAGGTCCTCCTCGCAGGCGGACTCGATGCGGGTGCGCTCGTCCGGGTCCAGCAGGGATGCGGTGACGGCCAGCGGGTCCTGCTCGCGGCGGCCCTCGATCTCGGCGGGGTCCCGGGTGTCGTCGCCCTTGCTGTGGGCGGCCAGGCGGTAGGTCTCGATCCCCAGCAGGTAGGGGGCCCCCGTGGCCCGGATGTGCTCCACCCCCCGGCCGGCGGCGGCGTGGATCTGGCGCACGTCGGTGGTCGTGATGAGCTCGGCGGCCACGCCGAAGGCCTCGGCGCGGGCCGGCACCGAGCCCGCCACCGCCAGGGCGCGCGGGGTGGTCTGTGCGTAGAGGTTGTCCTCCACCACGATCAGGAGAGGCAACTCCCACAGGCTGGCCATGTTCAGGCACTCGTAGACCACGCCCTGGCCCAGGGTGCCGTCGCCGATGAACACCGTGGCGATGCCGCCGGCGCCCTCGCGCTTCTGCGCCAGCGCCATCCCGGTGGTGAGCGGGACGATGCTCCCCTGGATGCCGTTGGTGTAGAAGTTCGGCGCGCACAGGTGCTGGCTGCCGCCGCGCCCGCCGCTGACGCCGGCGGTGCGTCCCATCACCTCGGCCAGCAATCCCAGCCGGTCGCCGGTGAAGGCCAGGAAGTGGCCGTGGCAGCGGTGGTTGCTCACCACGAGGTCGCGCGCCGGATCCAGGTGGTCGATGACGCCGACGGCGTCGGCCTCCTGGCCGATGCAGGTGTGCGTGGTGCCCACCAGGAGGCCCTTCGAGAACATCTCGAGAAGGGTCTCCTCGAAGCGGCGGATGCCGTACATGCGCCGATGCAGGTCGGCCACGGGGGGGAGGGGGCGAGGGGTCCAGGTCACCGGCGGAATGTATCCCACGACCCCCGGGGGGCGGATGGCCGCCGGGCCCGGGCCGCGTAGACTCACGGCGATGCCCCACCCCTCGGCGCCCGCGTCGGGACCGGACGACGCGTCGCACGGACGCGCCTTCCGCCCCCGCATCGACCCACCGCTTGCGCCCGGGTTCGCGAAGGACCCGGCCGGTGAGCGATTCATCGAGTGGCTCAACGCCACCCTGGCGCCCGCCGAACGCGAGCAGCACGCCGACCTGCCCGAGACCCGGCCGACCCTCCACATCGTGGGCGCGCCGCGGTCGGGCACCACGCTGCTCTACCAGGTGGTGGCCGGGGCGCTGGACGTGGGCTACATCGACAACCTGGTGGCCGCCTTCTGGGCCGCCCCGGTGACCGGGCTGCGTCTCTCGCGCAAGCTGGGCCTGGAACCGGCGCGCAGCTTCGGCTCGCAGTTCGGACGCACCCACGACGTGGCCGAGCCGCACGAGTTCGGCTATTTCTGGAACCATCACCTCGCCTATCCGGATCTGGCCGAGCGCGGGCCCGCGCACGAGACCGCCATCGACTGGGACGGCCTGCGCCGGGTGATCGTCAACATGGCCGAGGCCCGCGGGGCGGCGATGGTGTTCAAGCCGATGCTCCTGATCTGGCACATGCGCGCGATGGCCCGCGCCATGCCGCGCACCTGCTTCGTGTGGATCCACCGCGAGGCGCGCGACACCGCCCTGTCTCTGCTGCGGATGCGCATCGCCGTGCGCGGCGGCATCGAGGGGTGGGCATCCCTGCGGCCGGCGGGCATCGCCGACGATGCCGACCCCTGGTACCAGGTGGCCGCCCAGGTGCTGCGGCTCGAGTCGACCATCGCGGCCGCGGCCGCGGAACTGGGTCCGGAGGTGGTGATGGACGTGCACTACGACGAGCTGTGTGCCGACCCCAACGGCGTCGTGGCGCGGGTCGCGGGCCTCATGGGCCGCCACGGGCCGGCGCCGGCGGTGCTGGCGCGCGATCTGGAGCCGTTCACGCCCGGTCCCTCCCGCGGCATGGAGGAGCACGCCGAGCGCGTGGACGACGCCCTGGTGCGGGTCCGGGCCGACCTGGCGGCCCAGGGCGTGGCGGTGGGCGCATGAGCGGCGGCCCGTCGGTGGTGGCCGAGGTCCTCGCGCCGCTGGTCAACAACAACGAGCCCGAGGCGCAGGTGATCGACCTGGCGGTGACCCACGGCGACGCCGTGGCCGCGGGCGACCTGCTGTGCGTCCTCGAGACCAGCAAGAGCACCGAGGACGTCGAGGCCCCGGCCGCCGGCCATGTGGGCCGTCTGCGGGTGCGCGCGGGGGACATGGTGGGCCAGGGACACCCCATCTGCACCCTGTTCGACGGGCCGCCCCCCGCCGACGACGAGGCCGTCGGCCCGGACGGCGGCGAGCTGAAGCTCACGCGCAAGGCCGAGGCCCTGATCCGCGAGGCGGGCCTCACGGACCTCTCGTCGCTGCCCACCGACCGCTTCGTCACCCAGGCTGACGTGGAGGCGCTCCTCGCCCGCACGGCGGCCGCGGCCCCGGTGACGCTCGATCCCGCACTGGTGGCGCGCATCACGCCGACGGCGCTGGTGGTCTTCGGAGGCGGCGGACTGGGGCGCGCCGTGATCGAACTGGTGCGTGCCCACGCCCGCCACGAGGTGCTGGGCGTGGTCGACGACAACCTGGAGCCGGGCTCCGAGGTGCTGGGCGCCCCGGTCATCGGCGGCACGGGGGCGCTGGGCGCCCTTGCCGCCGCCGGCCTGCGGAACGTGGCGCACGCCGTGGGCGGCATCGGACGCGTGGACGTGAGGGCCCAGGTGGCAGCCACCATCGCGGCCGCGGGCCTCGTCATGCCTGCGGTGGTGGACCCCTCGGCCACCGTGTCGCCCTCGGCGGTGCTGGAGGACGGCGCCCAGGTGCACGTGGGTGCACGGGTGATGACCGGAGCGGTGCTGGGGCCGAACACGCTCATCAACACCTCCGCGGTCATCTCGCACGACTGCCGCATCGGCGCCAACACCCACATCGCCCCCGGTGCCATCCTGGCCGGCGATGTCACGGTGGGGTCCGACTCGCTGGTGGGCATGGGCGCCACGCTGTTGCTGGGCGTGAGCGTGGGCAGCCGCTGCATCATCGGCAACGGCGCGCACGTGGTGGCACCGGTGCCGGACGGCACGCGGGTGGGCGTGGGGCAGGTCTGGACCGGTCGCGACGGGGGTGGCGCATGAGCGAGGGGCCGTACGTCAACCCGGCGGTGGTGCTGCAGGCATCGGGCCCCAACTCGGTGGCCATCATCCGCAGCCTGGGGCGCCTGGGGATCCCGGTCATCGCCTGCGACCACGACCCGCGCGCGCTGGGCCTGCTGTCGCGCTGGGTGACCCCCTGGTTCACCCGCGACGCGCTGGCCGACCCCGAGGGCTTCACCGAGGACGTCCTCAACCTGGGCCGCACCCTGCCCGCGAAGGGGGTGCTGTTCCCCACCCACGACGAGGCCATCGGCGCCCTGGGCCCGCACGAGGACGCGGTGGCGCAGTTCTTCCACCGGCCGTGGAGTCCGTGGGAGCGCATGGAGCGCACCATGGACAAGAGCGGCCAGCACGCCGCCGCGCGCGCCATCGGCTTCCCGGTGCCCCTCACCGTCGAGCCGGCCGACGCGGCCGACGCCGTGGCCCTCTCGGCCGACATGCGCTTCCCCGTCATCCTCAAGCCGCGTCTGTCGCCCGACTTCCGCAAGCGCTTCAAGACGCAGGTCCTGGAGTGCCACGACGTCGAGGAGTTGCGGCGCAACTGGGAGCTGGCGGCCCCGTACGAGCCGCAGATGAGCGAGGTCATCCCGGGCGGCGACGAGCTGATCTGGAGCCTCGGCAGCTACCGCGGCGCCGGCGGGGAGCGCTGGGCCTCGTTCACGGGGCGCAAGCTCCGCCAGTACCCGACCCGCTTCGGCACCGGCCGCTCGGCCGAGTCGCACTGGGACCCCGAGTACGCCGAGCGCTGTCACGCGCTGCTGGATGAGCTCGATTTCCAGGGCATCTCCCAGCTCGAGACCAAGCGCGACCCCCGCGACGGGCGCGACCACCTGATCGAGGTGAACACGCGCTCCTGGCTGTGGGTGGGACTGGCCACGGCGGTCGGGGTCAACCTGCCGCTGGCCTGCTACCTGGATGCCATCGGCTCCCCTCGCCAGTGGCCGGAGGGGCATCGCGACGGCTTGCGCTGGGTGCTGGCCACGCGGCATGTGGGCGCGGCCGTGGGCGAGATCCGCCGCGGGCAGTGGACCGTGCCCGAACTGCTGAAGACCCTGCGCCCGCCCATCCGTGAGGGCGTCTGGGACCTGCGCGACCTGCGGCCGGGCATCGGGCAGACCACCCGCCAGATGCGCGCCATCGCCGGCAAGCTGGCCCGCCGGCGCGGCGGGTGATGGGGACGGTGGGGTGGCGGGATCAGAACGCCCCACGGCGGCCGCGGGCGGGGGCGCCCCCCGGCTGAGGTACATGCCGGGCGTCGACGGCCTGCGCGCGCTGGCCGTCCTCGCCGTCGTGGTCTACCACCTGGGGGCGGGATGGCTGCCGGGCGGGTTCCTCGGCGTCGACGTCTTCCTGGTCATCAGCGGGTACCTGATCACCTCGCTGCTGCTGGCCGAGCACTCCTTCCACGGGCACATCGACCTGCTGCGCTTCTGGGGCCGGCGGGCGGTGCGGCTGCTGCCGGCGCTGCTGGTGATGCTGCTGGTGGTGATGGCCGTCATGGTGGTGCTGCACCCGGGCGAGGTGGCGCGCGTGCGCGGGGCGCTGGTGGCCTCGCTGGCCTACGTGGCCAACTGGTACTTCATCGCGGCCGACGTGCCGTACTTCGAGCAGTTCGGCCGGCCGTCGGTGTTCCTGCACCTGTGGTCGCTGGCCGTGGAGGAGCAGTTCTACCTGCTGTGGCCGCCACTTCTCGTGGCCGGGCTGCTGTTCGCCCGGCGCGGCGTCGTCCTGGGCTGGGTGCTCGCGGCGATGGCGGCCTCGACGGCGCTGGCGTGGGTGCTGTGGCAGCCGGCCGCGGACCCCTCGCGGGTGTACTACGGCACCGACACGCGCGCGGTGGGGCTGCTGGCGGGGGTGGCCCTGGCGTTCGTGGTGCCGGCGGTGGACCGCGTGGCCCGCGGCAGCCGCGCGCGTGCGGCGGCGCGCCGGCACCGCGAGCTGCTGGGCGTGGCATGCCTGGGCGTGGTGGTGGCCGGCCTGCTGTTCCTGGGCGACACCGACCGGGCGCTCTACCAGGGCGGCTTCCTGGCGATCGCCCTGGCCACCGCCGGCCTGGTGGCCGTGGTGGCGCACCCCGACACGCGCCTGGGGCGGGCCTTCGCCTGGGGCCCGCTCGTGTGGATCGGCCTGCGCAGCTACGCCCTCTACCTGTGGCACTGGCCGGTGATCATGCTGACCCGCCCGGGTGTGGACGTCCCCCTGGAGGGGCCGGCGCTGGTGGCCCTCCAGGTGGGCCTGATGGCGGCCGCCGCCGCGCTCTCCTACCGCTACGTGGAGCGGCCCATCCGCCGGCTCGGGTTCGGCGGGACGGTGGCCGCCGTGCGGGGCCGGCTCGACGCGCTGCGCCGCCCCGTGCGCCTGGCCGGAACCGCGGTGGCCGGATCGGCGGCGGTGGGGCTGGTGGCCGCCATCGCGTTCCTGCCGGCCTCGTCCCCCGTGGTGCCCGGCATCACGGGGGTGGCCTCGGCGGTGGGTCCGATGGAGTTGGCCGAGGTCGATCCGGCCGCCCCCGGCGCGCGCGGGCCGTTCCAGCGCGGCCGCCGGCCGCTGGTGCCGCCCGCGGTGCCCCCGCCCGACCCGCGGCCGCCCCACGTACGCCGGGACGCGGTGGCGACGTGGCGGCCGCCGGTGCTGATGGTGGGCGACTCGGTGATGCTCGGCGCCCGGGGGGCGGTGGAGCGGCATCTCGGCCGCCGGGCCGTCGTGGACGCGGCGGTGTCGCGCCAGTTCCCCGAGGGTGCCGACACCGTGCGCGGGCGCCTGCGCGGCCTGCCGCGCGGGACGCCGGTGGTGCTGCACCTCGGGACCAACGGCGTCGTGCCCGGTGACGGGTTGACCGGACTGCTGCGCGAGCTGTCGGGGGTGCCGCGGGTGGTGCTGGTGAACGTCCGCGTCGACCGGCCCTGGGAGGAGGACGTGAACCGCGCGCTGACCGAGGCGGCGGCGCGGCGCGACAACGTGGTGCTGGCGGATTGGAGCACAGTGGCCGCGGGCGACGACCTGCTGGCGGACGGCGTGCACACCAACCCGCGCGGGGCGCGCCTGTACGCGCGCACCATCGCCGACGCCCTGGGCTGACCGCCCGCTGCCGGTATCGTCGCCCCGCCGGGATCGCGCGCCGCGCGCCCCGGCCGCCGGCACCCGAGGACCCACGGAGCACGCCATGCAGATCACCCGCTCGTCGAGCACCGACACCCAGAGGGGGCCGGCCGACTGGTTCACCGGCGAGGTCCATCTCGACGCCGTCGCCGCCCCCGCCGCCGGCTCGACCGTGGCCGCCGCCATCGTCCACTTCGCGCCCGGGGCGCGGACGGCGTGGCACACGCACCCGCACGGCCAGACGATCTTCGTCACGGAGGGCGTCGGGCTCTGCCAGCGCGAGGGCGGGTCACCCACCATCATCCACCCGGGCGACCGGGTGTTCTTCGCGCCCGGCGAGAACCACTGGCACGGCGCGATGCCGGCGCGTTTCATGACCCACCTCGCCATCCAGCAGGCCGACGAGGCGGGCAGCGCCGTCGTGTGGGGCCGCCACGTGACCGACGAGGAGTATCAGGCCCCGCGGGTCGCCGGCGGCTGATCCCGCCGCCGGGGCGGCCCCGCTGAGAGCGGTACAGCGGGGCCGCACTCCGGGCGTTTACACCACGGTGGTAGCTTTCCACCATGGCGCTGAACATCAAGAACGGTGAAGTCGAGCGATTGGTCGCCGAGGTCTCGAGGTTGACGGGCGAGACGAAGACCGAGGCGGTCAGGCGTGCGCTGGTGGAGCGGCGCGACCGGCTGTCGGTCACCGTGGTCTCCGAGGATCGTGAGACCCGGGCGCGACGCTTCCTGGAGACGGAGGTCTGGCCGAAGATTCCTCCCGGCGAGCGCGGACGTCGTCTCGGTCGCGCCGAGGAGGATGCCATCCTCGGGTACGGACCCGACGGGGTGTGACGACGCTGGTGGTCGACACCTCGGCGCTCGTCGCGGTCGCCCTCGACGAGCCGGAGTGCCCGCGCATCATCGCGACGCTCGGCGCGCCCTCCGGCCGTGCGGGGATCGGTGCGCCGACCGTCGTCGAGCTCGGGATGGTGCTGACATCGCGCCTCGGCCAGGACGGCCGACCATTCGTCGCCGGTCTGCTGGGCGAGTTCGAGATCGGGATCATCCCCTTCGCCGACACCCACTGGCGCGTCGCGGTCGAGGCCTTCGCCCGATTCGGTCGCGGCCGACATCCGGCGGCCCTCAACTTCGGGGGCTGCCTGACCTACGCCACCGCCCGCGTCGCCGACGCGCCGCTCCTGTTCGTCGGCGAGGACTTCACGCACACCGATCTGGTTCCCGCGTGACGCCCTCGCCCTCGATGTCGAGCCAGGCGCCGTCCCCGTGACCATCGATCCGCTGCCGCCCAGCCCCGCGGCTGTCCGAGAGGTGATCACGCGGACCGTCGACCGGTCCCCGCACGCTGCGCGGATACTCGAAACCGCGATCCCTTCGTGGCGCGGTGTGGAGATCACTGTGGTGCCGTCGCGCCCGGTGGCCGGCGCGGCATCGGTATCCGTGCTCACCACGGACTGGGACACCGTTGTGCTCGTCGAGTTGCTCGTCGGCGGTCTCTGCGAGCGGGTGTTTCTCGGGGCCGATTCGTCGCCGCGCGCGCTTCGCGTCTGGGACATCGCCCTCTCGGCGATCGTGGACGCCGACCCTGCGGAGCCGACTGCCGAGGACGTGCTGGGCCTTGTCGCTGATGCCGTCGCCTCCGAGGGCGTGGAGGCGGTGGTGACCGCGGAGCACTTCGGCTGGCAGCTGGCGGATGACGATGTCCCGCGGCGCAGCGTCGGGATCAACGTCGACCCGCCCGAAGGGTCCGACGCCGCCGCAAGCGTCTACATCGACGTCGACGAGAGTCCGGATGGCGAGGTGGAGATCCGGCCGCTGGTCGACGACCTGCCGGACCCCATCCTGACTCTGAAATCCCCGTGCGACGAGGTCGTCGCAGCCGACTTCACGCCGTGGCGGCGAGGGGTCCGCGACATCCTCACCGCAGCCCTTCGTGGAGACATCACCGTGACCGAGAGCACCGGGTGGCGAGGTCGATCGCGTCGCCACGCACGGCTCGACTGCGGGGATCGGTACGTGGATCTCCACGACGCCGGCGTGCGGGGACCCCAGCCCGGTCCCATCCGCCGCCTTCCCGCGTACCCGCCGGCCCCTATTCCCTCGCCGCGGCCTCCCGCAGCAGGGCCGCCACCCGGCCGGCCTGCCGGCTGAGGGCGTGCGGCTCGGCCGCCGCCCGGCAGGTCCCGGGATCGGGCGGCTCGGCCAGCACGGCATCGAGGGCGTCGGCGATCGCGCGCGGATCGCCCGGCTCCACCACCCGCCCGCACCCGGGCGCCGGCAGCACCTCCCGCGCCCCGCCGACCGCCGTCACCACCGCCGGCCGGCCGCCGGCCAGTGCCTCCAGCACCGCCACCCCCAGCGGCTCCACCCGGCTGACCATCGCCAGCACGTCGGCCGCGGCCACCCAGTCGGCCACCTGATCGTGCGGGATGGCTCCGGTGCGGATCACCGCATCCTCCAGCAGCAGGTGGCGCACCCCGGCCTCCACGGTGTCGCGCAGCGGCCCGTCTCCCACCAGTGCCAGGCGCGCGCCGGGGCGGCCGATGCGCAGGCGCGCCACGGCCTGCAGCAGCGTGAGCGGGTTCTTGCGCGCCGTCAGGCCGCCGACCGCCAGCACCAGCGGGCCGTCGCCGGCGATCCCCAGCCGCGCCCGTGCCTGCGCACGGTCGCCCGGCGTGAAGGCGGCCATGTCGACGCCCATGTCGATCACCTCCAGGCGCGCCGGCCGCAGCCCCGACTCCCGCAGGCGCTCGGCCAGGTAGCCCGACACGGCGATCACCGCGGCGGCCCGCCGTACCCCCGGGGCACTCGCCGTCCGCAGCGGTCGCCGGCGCAGATTGGCCACGTCCTGGCCGTGCGCGGTCAGCACCACCGGCGTCCCCGACAGGCGGCCGGCCAGGGCCGCGATGGCCCCCGTGGGGAACAGGTAGTGCGCGTAGATCACATCCGCGCCGCGGGCCTGGAGGACGGCGTCCGCCAGCAGCCGCAGGTACTTGCGCACCGAGCGCAGCGCGCCGCCCCCGCGGCGATCGATGACCGCGGTGTCCACCTCGCAGTCCTCGCCCTCCAGCGCGTCGCACATGTCGCGCACGAATGAGCCGAAGTCCGGGTCGCCCTCGCCCGGCCACATGTTGCTGACGCACAGCACCTTGAGGGGCGCCGGCCCGTCCCCGTCGCGCTGTGCGACGGGCAGGCTCTCGGGCACCTGCGCGCGCTCCACCACCGTGGCCGCCTCCCGGTCGGGCGCGAGGGTGGTGCTCACGCCTGCGCCCCCGCGGCCTCGCCGGCCGGCGCGCCGCCCGCTTCCTGGTCGCGGTCACCCGTCCCCGCCTGCGAAGGGAGGGCGGCCAGCGCGCACGCCCCGGCCCCCAGCACCCAGACGAACGGGTCCTCGAACAGTGCCGCGTAGAACAGGCTGTGCACGACGATCCCCAGCAGGATCGCCCCCGCGGTCCAGCGCGCCCAGCCGGCGTCACCGCCCTGGGCGCGCGAGCCGCGCACGACGGACCAGCCGGCGCCCACCAGCAGCCAGAGGAACAGCGCGAAGCCCACCAGGCCGACCTCGCTCAGCACCGTGACGGGGGTGTTGTGGGAGATCACCACGCGGATCCTGGCACGCTCGGTGTCGGTCAGGTTGTCGGCGAACTCCCGCGCGAAGCCCCCGACCCCCGTCCCCAGCACGGGATCGTCGCGCCAGATGGTCAGACCGCCCCGCATCAGGTCGAAGCGCCCCTCGCTGACGCGCTCCAGGCGATCGAGGTCGGTCGCCGCCTCGCGCACGTTGCCGCTGGCGGCCAGCGTGATGCCGCCGATCACGATCAGGAGTGCGGCGGCGACCCCCAGGGCCCGCCGCGCGCCCACGGCCCGTGCGCCAAGGAGCGCCAGTCCGAGCATCAGCATCAGCGTGCTCGAACGGGAGTAGGTGACGAAGAGGCCGGCGGCCATGATCGCCGCGGCGCCGCCCAGCAGGGCCAGGTCGCGGTTCCCGCGGCGCACCCAGGCCACCGCCACCGCCACCAGGATCCCCAGCGCCAGGTAGCGGCCCAGGATGTTGGGGTCGAAGAAGAAGCCGTTGACCCGGAAGAAGCGGCTGTAGACGTTGGCCTGCTGCAGGGTGGCGTTCCACCACAGGTCGCCCGAGTAGAACTGCCACAGCGCCATCGTGGCGGCCACCACCCCGCCGGCCAGGGTGACGATCACCAGCGCCCGCAGGGCCTGCGCGTGCGGCCACCACGCCAGCACCAGGGCGTAGAGGATCGCGAACGGGATGTAGAAGCAGGCCAGCTTGATCCCGGCCTCCTCCGGGTCGCTCGACCACACGGCCGACACCACGGTGAGCGCCACGAAGGCCGCCAGCGGCCAGGCCAGCGCTCGCGGCCCGGTGCCGGCGGCGGGGACCCGGCCCGAGACGCGGGCCCACAGCCACGCGAACACCCCCAGCGCGATGACCAGGTAGAGGGGAAGCAGGAGGTTGGCGTCCTGGGAGCCCAGGCTCACCGGGACGCGGATCGGCAGGGCGAGGGCCAGCAGGACGAACCACACCACCGGCCGCGCCACCACGACGCGGACGCCCACGACCATCGCGGCCACCAGCGCGGCGAGGCCCACCGCCGCCGCCCCGCCGGCCGCCGGCGAGCCCAGTCGCTCCAGCCCGGCGCGCAGGTCGTCGCCCGGTATCAGGGACACCAGGATGAGCACCGCGCCCAGCACGGCCGCCGCCAGGCCCGCGCCCCGGAACGCCTCGGAGCGGCGCATGCCGGCCGGCGCCAGCAGGAGCGCCAGCAGGCCGAGCGCCGCGATCACCGCGGCGACCTCGCGCAGGACGCTCACGGGGTGCCGCCGGGGGCGATCAACGCGGTCCCCTGCGCGGTGCGCGCCACCAGCCACAGGTCATCGCGCGCGATGCGCGCCGGCGGGAGGATCCGAGCCCTGCTCAGCGGCCCCCGGTAGCGCCCGCCCACCCGCGGACCCAGGGGGGTCCCCTCCCCGGCGCCCGGCGTGGTCAGGCGCCGGCGGAACTCCAGCGCCACCGGGGTGTCCGGCGCCAGGGCCGCTCCAGAGGTGAGCCGCAGGGTCACAGCCAGCGCTGCCCGCGGACCGCTGCCCGCGGGGCGGGCCTCGCCCGCGATCCGCCCGACCCAGCAGGTGGCCTCGCGCCCCGAGCGGTTGCCCGCGGCATCGCGCAGCGTGGCCTGCACCACGTGTAGCCCCGCCGCCACCGGGCGGCCGTCGTCGCCGCGTCCGTCCCAGCGCCAGCGCACCGCCCGCCCCGCGGCCGCCGGCGAGGGGCCGCGATGGGCCAGCACTTCGGTGCCGCCGGGCCGCAGCACCCTCAGCAGCAGCGACCCCGGGTCGGCCGCGGTGGCGGTGACCCGGCACTCGCCCCGGCCGGGGTCGTCGAGTGTGGCCGAGACCACGCGCAGGCGCGCGATCGACGGCGCGGTGGTGTCGATCGTGATCTTGCGCGAGGTGTTGAAGCGCTTGTCGCCCGAGCGCGCGCGCAGGCGGATGCCGTACTCGCCGTCGGCGACCACCTCGCCGGCGTCGTCGCGCCCGTCCCACCGCACCCGCAGCCAGCCGCGCGGTCGCCGCTGGTCGCCGGTCAGCGTGGTCACGGTCTCGCCGCCGCTCACGATGTCCAGCAGCACCTGGCCCGGCTCGTTGACGCGGATGTTGATGAGCGCCACGTCGCGCCGGCCGTCGTCGTTGGGCGAGAAGACCACCGTCGACTGGAAGCGCGTGATGATCGGCGGCGGCGTGGGGAACGCGAACGGCAGCACGAAGATGAACAGGGCGTAGGCGAACAGCCCCAGCATGGTGGCCAGGATGGCCCCGCCCACGATGCGCTCGCGCCGGGGCGAGCGCCCGGTCCCGTCCACGGCCTAGCGATCCCCCGTGCGGCTCACGAGATCGCCCGGAACCCCATGCAGATGTAGAACCCGAACCGGCCCACCGGCGTGCGCGAGAGCAGTACCTCGGCCTTGCGAGGCCCGGAGAAGCGGTAGAGGCGCCCGATCTGCGAGCCGACCTTCCCGCTGGGGCGGAAGTGGATCCCGCGGCGCGCCACCGGGGCCATGCCCACCGCGGCCGCGTGCCCCTCCAGGTCGGTCCAGGTCTGCCAGTTGTCCACCGGCGCCAGGCTGACCTTGATGAACGACATGCCGTGCTCGGAGAGCCAGCGACGTGCGCCGGGGAGGCTGCGCCGGTTGGGCGTGTTGATCAAGAGGAGCCCGCCCGGGGCCAGCTGGGGCCGCAGCGCGGCCAGGCAGGCCCGCGGGTCCTCCAGGTGCTCCAGCACGTCGGTGAGGGTGATCAGGTCGAAGGGTCCGGCCGGCGGCTCGTACGCCGAGCCCACCTCGGCGCTCAGGCGGTCGGCGGCGCCGAGGGCCTCCAGCCGCTGCTTGGAGTGCGCGATGGACTCGGGCGACAGGTCGATGCCCACCCCCGAGAACCCGCGCTGCGCGAGCCGCTCGAGCAGGAAGCCCGTGCCGCAGCCCACATCCAGCACCCGGCCACCGCGCAGGGCGTGCTGGTCGATCACCTCGAGGATGATCGACATCCGGCTCTGCAGGTGCCAGTTACGCTTCTCCACCGCGACCAGCCGGGGGGCCAGTTGGTCGTAGTAGGCCTGGACCTGGTCCAGCCGCGTCTCATCGCTCAAGGGAGCCAGTCCTCCGGCAGTGGGGTCGTGCCCGTGTTGGCCACGAATCGGTCGTACGAGGGTTTGCGGGATCCGTCCCCGCGCAACAGCCCCCCTGTCCACAGGGGGTTGTCCTGGAAGTTGAACCACGTGATCAGCTCGATCCGGGGGACCCGGCCCGCCGCGACCACCAACTCGTCCACCCACGCCGCCTGCTGCGCCTCGCTGACGAAGTAGCTGTGGAAGCGGCTGTACGAGGTGTGGTACCCGGTCTCGGTGATGTAGATCGGGGCCCCGCGGCGGAGCCTATCGACATGGGGAAGCACCCGTGCGACGGTGGCCACCGAGGGGTTGAAGAAGGCGCGCAACGGCGAGCCGATGGGGTACAGGTGGAGGCTCCACGCGTCGATGGGCGGGCGCTCGCGGGCCACCAGGCGGGTGAAGTCCTGCGCCCCCGTGGCCGACGCCCCGCCCCGCGCGCAGACGTTGGAGGTGCGTCCCGCCGGCCCCACTACCCCGCCGATGACGATCGCGCGCGGGTTTGCCGCGCGGATCTGCCGGTACGCCAGCGACAGCAGGTGGGCGTAGATGCGCGGCGCCACCGGCACCGATCTCCCGCGTGCCTGGCGGCACTGCGGGCGCCAGAAGGCCGGCATGTTCGGCTCGTTCCACACCTCGATGCGCCGCACCTCGGGCAGCGGTTCCTCCCCGGGGGCGGGGACGAAGGAGCCGGAGTAGCGGCGCGCGATGGCGCCGGCGAAGCGGGCCGCGTCGGCCGGACGCGGCGCCGCGGTCGGGGCGCCCGTGCGCGAGGCCCACGGCGGGGTGCGGTAGAAGTCGAGGATCAGGGCGATCCCCCGCGCGCGCAGGCCGCGGACGATCTGGTCGTAGCGTCTCCAGTCGTACGCCGCGTCGGCCGGGTCGCGCGCGTCGGCCGGACGGGTGCGGGCCACCTCGCTCCACAGGATGTCGACCCGGGTCACCTTCGCCCCCGTGGCGGCGATGGCGTCCAGGCGCGCCTCCAGCTCGGCGCCGCGCACGTTCACCAGGTTGTCGTCCTGCAGCCCCACCAGCGGCGCCGCCCCCGCGCCGGCCGCACCCGCGGCCAGGGCCAGCGCGGCGCCGATCAGGCACGCGACGCGGCGCCACGCCGGCGCGCGCCTCATCGGGGCACCGCCACCAGGCGCGCCACGGTCACCCGCTGGCCCCGCCGCGTGCCGCGCTGCAACCAGGCCGCGCGCGTGCCGTCGGCGGCGACCGCGGTCACCCGGCCGGCAGCCGTCGCCAGGCGCCGTGGGCGCCCGGTGCCGCGCTGGGTGACGATGCGCCGCCGGTCGGCGATGACCACTGTGCCGGCACCGGCGGCCACGCGCGGCACGCCTCGTCCGTTCCACACCGAGCGCGCGCGGCCGGCGCCGTCGTCCACGCGCACCGCGCGGTAGCGGCCGCCGGGCAGGCGCACCACGGCCACCGCCGTCCCGGGGCCGGCGCTCACGCGCACGGCCGGCCCGGGGAGGCCCACGGGAGTGACCGGTCCGATGCCGGCATCGGACACCGTCGCGCGCTGGAGCACCTCAGGCGCGGCCGGGTCCACCCACACCAGCCGGGTGGCGGTCATCGCGACGAGCCCCGGCCGGGTGGCCACCGCCACGGGCACGCCCGTGCGGTTCTCGCCCAGGCCCACGGGATCCACGCCCACCAGGCTCGCGGCGCCGGCCGGGTCGATCAGCAGCATGCGTACCCGGTCGGTGTGATCGGCCGCCGCGGCCATGGCCCGGCCGGCGCCGTCGCGGCTGTCGCTCTCGACCACGACCTCGACCCCGTCCGTGCAGCACCAGATCACCGGCGTGGGGAAGCGCAGGCCTACCGCGGTCGGGGCCATCACGAAGTCGCCCCCGCCGGCCGCCTGCAGGACGCCTGGGCGCATGGCGCCGATGCTGGTGCGCACCGATGTCACGGTCTCGGGGGCGCCGTCGAACAGCAGACGCGAGCGGGTGAGCGGCGCGGCCTTGGCCTCGGCGCGGTAGTAGACGAAGCGGCTCGCTCCCGCCGGCGCTCCCGGGATCCGGCGCGGGTCCACCAGGACGGGTGCGGCCTCGTGCACGATCAGCCGCTCGTCCGACAGGGCCAGGCTCTGGGCCGCCCAGCCGCTGAGGGTGACCGTCCGCGAGGCGCCGAGCGCGTCCGGCTGGCCGGCGGCCAGCACCAGGGCCACGCCGGCCAGCGCCGCCACCGCTCGCACGGGGCCGGTCCGGACCGTCTCGACAGGGTGGGCGCCGATCACGGGCGGACCCTACCGGCATGCCTCGCGGCGCCCCAACGCCGCCGGGTCGGGGGCGGCGCGCGCGATCAGCGGTCGTCCCCCTGCGCGCCCGTCCTCGCCGCCGCCCGGCTTCCCGGCACCCTCGGCAGCAGCAGAGTCCGCAGCCAGCCGTAGACCCACACCAGCAGCAGGCCCAGCAGCCCGGCGGCGACGCCGGCCGACGACCGGACGGCGAACACCCCCACCCCGTCGCGGTCCGCGCCCAGCGCCACCATGGCCGCCACGATGGCCAGGGCGATCCCGAACAGGCTCACTGCCGCCGGCAGCGCCTCGCCCACCGACAGCACCCGCCGGCCGATGCGCCTCTCGTCCCACGCGCTCTGCGCTGCGCGCCGCAGCGCCACCAGCGCCGCCGTCACCAGCGCGGTGGCCGCCAGCACCACGAGCATCACCGCGAACGGGTTGCCCGCCTCGCCCTCCTCCTGAGACACCCAGCCCCCCGGGAGCGACACCTCCAGGACGCCGCGCACCGTCCCCGACGACCCGCCCCACGCGAAGCAGGCGAGCGCCACCACTCCCAACGCGCCCATGGTCCGCGCGATGAACAGCGGCCGCGCCGCCAGGGCGCCGGCCCCCCGTCGCACCGCGTCCTGCAGCGTCGCCGGCCGCTCGTCGCGGCCGGCGGGACGGGTCACCGCGCGACCCGGTCGGCGTCGCGTTTGCGGGCGATGTCGTCGGTCTGCGCGGCCAGCCACTTGCCCACGTGGTTCTCGCGCACGATGCGCTTGATCTCGTTCAGGCGGTCCGAGCGCTCCTGGAACGGCATGGTCAGGGCCCGGTGCAGGGCGTCGGCCTGCCCCTCGATGTCGAACGGGTTGATGCTGAGGGCGAAGGAGCCCAGTTCCTCGTGCGCGCCGGCGTTCTCGCTCAGGATCATGACCCCGTTGCGCTCGTTCACCAGCGGGGCCTCCTTGGCCACCAGGTTCATGCCGTCGAAGATCGGGTTCACGATCAGCACGTCGAAGTGCTTGTAGGCCGCCATGGCCCGGGGCATGTTGTTGGCGATCTTGAGGTCGATGGGCATCCAGTCGGTGGTGCCGTGCTTGGTGTTGATGTGGCTCACCACGTCGCGGATCCGCTGGAGGTACTCCACGTACTCGTCCACGTCCTGGCGCGAGGGCTGCAGCAGCGCCAGGAAGGTGATGTCCTCCTTGAACCCGGGGTGGCGGTCCAGGAAGGCGTCGAACGCCTTGAAGCCGCGCAGGGTGTTCTTGGACAGGTCGGTCCGGTCCACCCGCACCACCAGGTGGGCCCGGCGCCGGCGCAGCAGCTGGGCCTCCTCGGCCCGCACCTCGGGGGTCTGCGCGGCCGCCTCGAAGGCCGGCGCGTTCACCGAGATCGGGTACGAGCGCACCCACACCTCGCGCCCCTCCCACCGCACCAGCCGGCGCTCGTAGTCCACGCGCACATCCAGCAACTCCTCGCAGCACAGCAGGAAGTTGCGCGCGTAGCGCCAGGTGTGGAAGGCCACGATGTCGTTGGCCAGCAGGCCCCGCAGGATCGATTCGCGCATGTGGGGGGGCAGCACCCGCCAGTAGTCCGGCTGGGTCCACGGGATGTGGATGAAGTAGTGCAGGAACGCCCCGGGGTGCCGCCGCCGGATGGTCTCCGGCGCGGTGTACAGGTGGTAGTCGTGGATCATCACCACGCGCTCGGGATCGTCCTCCAGCTCCGCGTTGACGGCATCCGCGAAGGCGCGGTTCGCCGCCTGGTAGCCGTTCTCCCAGGCGTCCAGTTCCTGGGTGCGGATGTCCGGCGCGTTGCTGAGGTCCCAGAGGTAGTGCTGGATGAACCAGAGCATCGGGTTGGCGATGACGTTGTAGTACCGGTGGTACACCTCGGGCTCGATGCGCACGAAGCGCAGCCGCGTGTCGAGGCCCAGTTCCGGCAGCGGGAAGCTGCCCTCGTGCTCATCGGCCAGCGCGCGGTCCGAGTCGGAGATGGCCGCCGAGATCCACAGCGCCGGCGTGTGCTCCACCAGGCCCTTCAGCGCCGTCACCAGGCCGCCGCCCCCGCGCTCGTGGAGGAATCCGCCGTCCTCGCCGGGCTGGAAGGTGATCGGGCCTCGATTGGACACCAGGATGACCGGCGTCGGGGGCGCGCTTGCCACGGGGCTCCTCCCATGCGGTGTCCGGCATACCCGGACGGGTGGTGGCAAACACTCTATCCTTGCCGCCTCGCGGCCCACCGCCGCGCCCCGAGTTGTGCTGAACGCCCGTCTCTACCGCACCTGCTGGTTGGTCGCGGGGGTGGCGCTCGTCGTCGCGCTTCTGACGCTCGAGAGTCCGAACCGAGGTCCCCAGCCCGCGCTGCCCGCCTCGGTGGACGGACAGAGCACGCTCGAGTTGACCGGCACCCTGCAGGCCGTGGCGCCCGAGCGGCCGGCCGGCTCGGAGGCCGATCTGGTGGCGGCGCGCGTGGTGCAGAACCAGTTCTCCCAGCTCCCCGGGATGGGCGGCAGGGTCCAGGTGCAGGAGTTCGAGGCGCGCGTCGACGGCCGGCGGGTGGGGATGCAGAACGTCTACATCTCCGTGCCGGGGACCTCGGGCGGGAGCGCGCGGGACGGCGTGGTGGTCGTGGCCCCGCGCGACACCCCCCGCGGGGTCTCCGCCGGCGCCAGCAGCACGGCCGTCATGCTCCGCCTGGCGCGCCTGTCGGTGACCACCCGCCACCTGCGCCCGCACCTGTTCGTCTCCACCGACGGGTCGACCCTCGGGCACGCGGGGATCCGCTGGTTCCTCGAGCGCTTCTCGTCGTTCCCGATCTCGTCGGTGATGGTGCTCGACGGACTCGGCGATGCGGAGGGCGATCGCATCCACGTGTGGTCCCGCGGCACCGACTCGAGCCAGGCCCTGCACATGGCGCGGCTGGCCGAGGACTCGATCACCCGCGTGGGCGGGCGGCCGGAGGCGATCCCGGGCCTGGGGAACCAGCTGGCCCGGCTCGCCGTGCCGCAGACCGCCGGGGATCAGGGCCCCGCGGTCTCGGCCGGTTTCCCCGCGGTCACGCTCTCGGGGCGCGAGGACTCACCGCTTCGCGACGGGCCGGCCCCCACCGCCGAGCGGCTCGAGCTGGCCGCCAACGCGGCCTACGACCTGCTGACGGTGCTCGATCAGCCGGACACCATCATGGCCCCGGACGGACGGCTCGCCCTCGCCGGCCGCGATGTGAGACCCACCGTGGCGCGGCTGGCCCTCCTCCTGCTGACGCTGCCGCTGATCGTCCTCGCCGTGGACGTCGCGGCGCGGGCGCGCCGTCTCCGGATCCGGCTGGGGCGGGGGGCGGCCGCGGTTGCGCGCCGCGCCGCGCCGATCGCTACGGTCCTCGTCGGGGGCTATGTCCTGGTGCTGCTGGGGGTGTGGCCGGGCACCGCAGCCGGCGCGCCTCCCCAGCCGGCCGACGTCGGCTTCGGGCTGCCCGCGCTCGCCGGCCTGCTGGGGCTGGCCGCGCTGACCTTCCTCGTGGCACGGCTCACCCGCTCGCGACCGCGACGCACCGAGGACGACGAGCCGGATCCGACCGAGGGCGCGGGCGGGCTGGTGCTGCTGGCGCTGCTCATGGCGGTCCTGTGGCTCGCCAGCCCGTACGCCCTGCTGCTGGCCCTGCCCGCGGCCCACGCCCTGCTGCTGGCGTCGGCCGCCGAGCGGGTGTGGCAGGTGGGCGCCCTGGCAGCCGTGGGCACCGTGCCCCTGCTCCTGATGATCCGCAGCATCGGGTCGGCCATCGACTCCGACCCGTTCTTCGCCACGTGGTACCTGCTCGAGACGACCACCTCCGGGGCCCGCGGGGCCGTGGGTCCGCTGTTCGCGGTCGCGATCGGAGCATGTCTGTGGGCGATGCTGGCCCATGCCCTCGAGCGGGCCCGCGAGATCGCCTTGGCCGGCGGTGCCCCGCGCCGCCGGCGTCGCCCGCGGCTGCGCCTGAGCGTCGAGCGCGTCCCGGTGGGTCGCCGCCGCCGGTAGCCCGGGCCGCGACGGTATGGTGCGCCGATGCTCGACGCCCCTCCCGCCGATCTGATCTCGGTCGTCATCCCCGTCTTCAACGAGGAGCGCTCGGTGCGCCCGCTCGTGGACGAGCTGCTGGCGACCCTCGACACGCTCGACCGGCCCGGCGAGATCCTGTTCGTCGACGACGGGTCCACCGACGGCACGCCGGCCGAGCTCTCCGCGCTCGCCGACGAGCACGAGCGGGTGGGGGTGGTGACCCTGCGGCGCAACTTCGGCAAGGCGACCGCCCTGATGGCGGGGTTCCGCGAGGCGCGCGGCGAGGTGGTCATCACCATCGACGGCGACCTCCAGGACGATCCCACCGAGATCCCCACCCTGCTGGCCGAGCTGGACGCCGGCGCCGATCTGGTGAGCGGCTGGAAGCGGGACCGCCAGGACCCGTGGAGCCGTCGCGCCGCGTCCAAGGTCTTCAACGGCGTCACCGCGAAGGTCACCGGCAGCGCTCTCCACGACCTCAACTGCGGTTTCAAGGCGTACCGGGCAGAGGTGGTGCGCAGCCTCGCACTCACGGGCGACCAGTATCGCTACATCCCCGTGCTGGCACAGCACGAGGGGTTCCGGGTCACCGAGGTGCCGGTCAACCACCGCCAGCGCAGTTTCGGGCACAGCAAGTACGGCCTGGAGCGCTACCTGCGCGGCTTCCTCGATCTGATGACGATCACGTTCGTCGGTCGCTACCGGCATCGCCCGATGCACCTGTTCGGCGGTATCGGCGCGCTCCTGATGGGCGTGGGGTTCGTCATCTGCGCCTACCTGTCGGTGATCCGCCTGCTGGGCGAGGGCATCGGCGGCCGGCCGCTGCTGCTGCTCGGGGTGCTGATGATCGTGGTGGGCGTCCAGTTGTTCACGATCGGCCTGGTCAGCGAGATGCTGCAGCGCTACCACGTGCGGCCTCAGGACGAGGAGGCCCGCCAGCGGGTGGTGAGGGTGCGGCGCTGACCGCGCTGCGCGTCGCCTGGGTGGGCACGTACGAGCGCGCCTACCCGCGCAACCGCGTGCTGATCGAGGGGCTGCGCGCGCGGGGTGTCGTGGTGCGCGAGCACCACCGCCCGGTGTGGGAGGGCACCGAGCACAAGAGCCGCCTGGGCCCGCGCGCGCTGGCCGGCATGGCCGGGCGCGCCGGCGCCGGGTGGGCCGGCCTGGCCGGCGAGGTGGCCCGCGCCGGTCCGGTGGACGTGGTGGTGGCGGGGTACCCGGCCCAGCCCGACGCGGTGCCTGGCTGGATGGTGGCGCGCGCCCGCCGGGCGGTCTTCGTGGCGGACATGATGATCTCGCTGGCCGACACGCTGGGCGGCGACCGCGCCGTGGCGGGACGGCGACTGGCGCGGCTGCTGGCCGGCGTCGACCGCACCGCCCTCCGCCTGGCCGACCTCGTGCTGTGCGACACCCGGGCCGATGCCGAGTTCTTCCACCGGCGCTTCAGCGTCCCGAGGGCCCGGCTGGTGGTGGCCGCGGTGGGCGCCGAGCCCTCCCTGTTCCCGGCGGTGCCGCGCGCGGAGGTCGCCGACCCGCCGCACGTCCTGTTCTACGGCAAGCTCTCGCCGCTGCATGGTCTGGAAACCGTGCTGGAGGCCGCGCGGGTGCCCGGGGTGCCCCCGGTCCACATCGTGGGGGACGGCCAGATGGGGCCGTGGCTGGCGCAGCAGATCGCCGACGACCGTCCCCCGGGGCTGGAGTGGGAGCGGTGGGTGCCCTACCCCCGGTTGGCGGGGCGCATCGCCGGGGCCGCGGTGTGCCTGGGCGTGTTCGGGCGCAGTCAGAAGGCCGCCCGCGTCGTGCCCAACAAGGTCTGGCAGGCCATGGCGGTGGGTCGTCCGGTCGTCACGGCCGACACGCCCGGGGTGCGCGAGGTGCTGGTCCAGGGCGAGAGCGCGCTGTTGGTGCCCCCGGGCGACGCGCGCGCGCTGGCCGGCGCGCTTCGGCTGCTGGGAGGCGACGCCGACCTCCGGGCGCGCCTGGGCGCCGGCGCCCGGGAGGCCTACGAGCGCCAGGGGGCGCCGGCCGCCGCCGCCGCCCCGCTGCACGAGGCCCTGCTGGCCGCCGTGGCCGGACGGCGGACCGGGCGCCGGCGGTAGCGCGGCCGGCCGGATCCGCGACGGCGTCCGCTACCCTCCCGCCTCGATGAGCACCGCCGACGTGACCACCCACCGGTGGGGCGATGCCCCCGAGCTCTACGGGCCCCGCCACGACTACCGCGAGTCGCTGGTGATGCGCCGGCTGGCCGCCGAGGGCGCCGGCCCGCGTGCCCTCAACGCCGGCTGCGGCGCCGGCAGCCTCACCCTCAAGCTGGTGGACGCCGGCTTCCGGGTGACCTCGGTGGATGCCAGCGAGTCGTTCTGCGAGTGGGTCGGCGTCGCGCTCTCCGGCCGCCCGGACGCGCATGAGCACCCGGTGCTGCGCGCCGAGCTGGGCGAGGGGGTGCTGGACCTGCCCGCCGGCTCGTTCGACACCATCGTCTGCGCCGAGGTCCTGGAGCACCTGGACGACGACCGCGCCGCCCTGGCCGAGCTGGCCGGCCTGCTGGCCCCGGGCGGCCTGCTGATCGTGACCGTCCCGGCCAACCCGTACCGCTACGACTGGACCGACCAGTGGGCCGGTCACCGGCGGCGCTACACCGACGACGGCCTGCGGCTGAAGCTGGAGGACGCCGGCCTGGTGTCGGTCGACGTGCGTGGCTGGGGATTCCCGCTGACGGGCTTCTTCCACCGCCACATCTACCGGCCGCTGCTGCGCCGCCGGATGCGCTCGCGTGAGGGGAACGGCGCCCAGTCGCTGGGCGGGGCGCCGCCCAGGCTCGCGTCGCGCGTCGTCCGCGCGGTCCTGGAGCTGGACACGCCCTTCATCGGCCGGCGCCCCGGATACCACGGCCTCATCGCGGTCGCGCGACGTGGCGACCACCCCGCCTGAGCGGGCGGGCCCCGCCGGCCAACGGAGCCCGCTGCGCAGGCGGCTCGGCCTGGCGGCCGGGCTGGTCGTGTGCGTCTTCCTGGGGTGGGCGCTCGTACGCGGCTGGGAGGGCGTGCGCGCCTACGACTGGGACATCCGGACGGCCCCGTTCG
Source organism: Miltoncostaeaceae bacterium (assembly GCA_040219555.1). Lineage (GTDB taxonomy): Bacteria > Actinomycetota > Thermoleophilia > Miltoncostaeales > Miltoncostaeaceae > JAVJSF01. The sequence continues at coordinate 347,832 of JAVJSF010000009.1, read as the reverse complement.
CCGCGGGCACGGCGGTGCTGGTGGTCTTCTACCTGGCCAGCGGGCTCGGCTATCTGCTGATCCTCGAGCGGTTGCAGCGCCCCGCGCCGCCGCGGCTGGCGATGCTCTCCATCTGGGCGCGCTCCCTGCTGGGGCGCTATGTGCCCGGCAGCGTGGTGATGGTGGTCGGCAGGGTCGTCCTCAGCCACGAGCGCGGGGTGCCGCGCCGCGCCACGGCCGCCGCGATGGTCTACGAACTGGTCCTCTCGGTGGGCGTCGCGGCCGCGGCGGCAGTGCTGTTCGTGGTGGTCTACGGCCTCGGCGGGCCGGCGGTGTGGGTGGTCGCGGCCCTGCCTCTCGGCCTGGCGGTCCTGCACCCGCGCATCTTCGGCCCCGTCAGCGCATTCGCCCTGCGCAAGGCCGGCCGCGAGCCGCTGCCGCGCCTGATCGGCGGCCGCGACCTGCTGCTGCTGGGCGCGTGGTTCGGCGTGATCGCCGCGTTGCTGGGCCTGGGGATGTGGCTGCTGGTGGTGGGCGCCGCCGGGGCCGGCGCCGGCGGCCCGGTGTTCATCGGCAGCGCCTTCCTGATGAGCTACGCCGTCTCGATGGCCGCCGTGATCGTCCCGTCGGGCCTCGGGGTGCGCGAGGGCGCCTTCGCCCTGGCCCTGGCCCAGAACGTGCCCGAGGGGGTGGCGGTGGCGCTCGCGGTCGGGGCCCGCTTGATCCTGACCCTCGTGGAGGTGGCCTTCGTGGCCGTGGTCGCTCTGGCCGGCCGCCGCCGGTGAGGGCCGCCGCGGCCCGGGCGCTGCGCCAGACGCCCACGTGGCTGTGGCTGGCCGGCATGTGCGGCGTGTTCGTGGCGGTCAACGCCACCCTCGGGATCGCCCGCCACCACGCCTTCTGGGCGGGCCGCTTCGACCTGGGGAACATGGTCCAGGCGGTGTGGAGCACCGCCCAGGGGCGCCCGCTGGAGACGACCAGCCTCACCGGCGAGCAGTTCGTGCGCCTGGGAGCCCATGTGGACCCCCTGCTGGTCCTGTTCACGCCGCTCGCCTGGACCGGCGCACTGCCCGAGGCCCTGATGGTGTCCCAGGCGGTCATCGTGTCCCTGGGCGCCCTGCCGGCGTTCGCGCTGGGCCGGCGCTGGCTGGGCACCCGCGGCTGGGGGCTCGCCGCCGCCGGGGTCTACCTGCTGTACCCCACCCTCCACTGGGCGACCGTGACCGACATGCACGCGGTCACCCTGGCCGCCCCCCTGCTGATGGCCTGCATCTGGGGGGCCGAGGAGCGCCGGTGGGGGGTGCTGGGCATCTGCGCCCCGCTGGCGGCCCTCAGCAAGGAGCAGGTGGGCCTCGCGCTGGCCATGCTCGGCCTGTGGGTGGCCGCGCGCGGGGCGCGGCGGGCCGGCGCGCTGCTGGCGGCGGGCGGCATCGGCTGGTCGCTGTTCGCGGTCTTCGTGGTGATCCCGCACTTCAACCCGGCCGAGGGCGGCTCGGCCTTCGTCAGCCGGTACGGCGACCTGGGCGACAGCGAGCTGGAGGTTCTCGGCACCATCCTCACCCGCCCCTGGGAGGTGGCCGAGGTGGTGGCGAGCGCCGACCGGCTCGGGTACCTGGCGGCCCTGCTGCTGCCGCTGCTACTGCTTCCCCTGGCCGCGCCGCTGCTGGCGGCCGGCGCGCTGCCGGATCTGGGCATCAACCTGCTCTCGGGCCTCGAGAGCCAGCACAGCATCACCTTCCACTACTCGGCGGTGATCGCGCCGTTCCTCGTCGCCGCCTCCATCCTGGGGCTGGCCCGCCTCAGGGCGCTGGTGGAGCGCCGCGGGTGGCGCGCGCCGGCGGCCGGTGCCGTGATGGCCGTGTGGGTCGGGTCGGTCGCGGTCGCCGGCGTGGTGCAGGGGCCGGGTCCATGGTGGCGTCACGTCCCTCTGGGGTCGCAGGAGCGGGCGAGCTCGTACGCGGTGGGCGAGCACGCCGCCGCCGCCCGCGCCGCCGTCGATCGCGTGCCCGAGGGGGTACCCGTATCGGCCGGCAACACCCTCGGCGCCCACCTGAGCGCCCGCCGGCGCATCCACATGTTCCCCACCATCGCCGACGCCCGCTGGGTGGTGGTGGACCGCCGGCGCCCCTACCTGGGCGACCGGCGCGACCCGGCGGGGCACGAGTTCCGCGTACGGTCGCTCCTGGACGATCCGACCTGGGTGCTCGACTTCGAGCGCGACGGCGTGATCGTCCTGCGCCGCGCGGGTGTCCGGAGGTGACGATCCGGCGCCCGCTCGTGGCGGTCTGGGCCATGGCGGCCGCCTACGCGGCCCTGTTCTCCTACCTGTCGGTCCAGCGGCACAACAGCTTCTGGACCGGCCGGTTCGACATGGGGAACATGGTTCAGGCCGTCTGGAGCACGGCCCAGGGCCGCCCGCTGGAGTCGACCGACGTCATGGGGCAGCAGTTCGTGCGCCTCGGGGCGCACGTCGATCCGATCCTCGCCCTGTTCGCGCCGCTGGCCTGGACCGGGCACCTGCCCGAGGCGCTCGTCATCGCCCAGGCCGTCATCGTGGCGCTGGGCGCGCTGCCGGCCTACGCCCTCGGCCGGCGGTGGCTGGGCGGCGAGGGCTGGGGCGTGGCTGCCGCCGCGATGTACCTGCTGTACCCGCCTCTGCAGTGGGCCACGCTGGCCGAGTTCCACCCGGTCACCCTGGCCGCCCCCCTGCTGATGGCCTGCATCTGGGCCGCCGAGGAGCGCCGCTACGGCCTGCTGGCGATCGCCGCGGCGGGGGCCGCCCTCACCAAGGAGCAGGTGGGCCTGGCCCTGGCCATGCTCGGGCTCTGGATGGCCTGGCGCGGGGCGCGTCGCGCGGGCGCGTGGCTGGCCGGCGCCGGGGTGGCGTGGAGCCTGCTGTGCGTCACGGTGATCATCCCGGCTTTCAACCGGGGCGACGGATCGGCCTTCGTGTCGCGCTACGAGCACCTGGGCGACGGACCCGCCGGCATCGTGCTTGCGGGGTTGACCCGGCCCTGGGAGGTCAGCGCGCTGCTGCTGGAGCCCGGTCGGCTGTTGTACGTCCTCGCCCTGCTGGGGCCGCTGCTGTTCCTGCCGCTCGGGGCGCCCCTGCTGGCGGCCGGCGCGATGCCCGACCTGCTGCTGAACATGCTCGCCGACTGGTACCCCCAGCAGTCGTTCCGGTACCACTACGTCGCGGTGATCACCCCGTTCCTCGTGGCGGCCGGCTTCCTGGGCCTGGCCCGGCTGCGCGAGCGGGTGCCGCGCCTGCGCCGGCTCGGCGCACGGCGCCTGGGCGGCGCGGTGGTGGTGTGGGTGGCGCTGGCCGGCGTGGTCATGGGCCCGCTGCCGTGGTGGGGCGCGGTCCCCCTGGGCTCGGATGAACGCACCGAGCAGTTCCGGCCCGGCGACCACGCCCGGGCGCTGGCGCGCGCGGTGGCGCTGGTCCCGGACGGGGCGGAGGTGTCCGCGGGTAACCTCATCGGGGCGCACCTGTCGGCCCGGCGGCGCATCCTGTTCTTCCCCCAGATCGACGATGCGGAGTGGATCGTGGTCGACCGCCAGCGCCCGTTCATGTACGGCTCACTCGCCCCCGTGGCCCACGAGACCCGCCTGACGGCCCTGCGCGCCGACGCGGCATGGCGGGTGGTGTCCGAGGAGGACGGGGTGGTCGTGCTGCGCCGAGCGGAGGGGCCCGGATGAGCGCGGGGCGGCTCGCCGGATCCGCGCTGGTGGTGCTGGCCGGCCTGATGGTGGGCCTCCCGGCGATGGACTGGTACTCGGCGGCGACCCCCTCGGGCCGGGTGAGCGCCTCGGGGCTGTCGGTGTCCGGGGTCCTGTGGCTGGCGCCCGTGCTGGGCCTGGCGGTCGGCGTCGCCGGCGCGGCGCTCGCGGCGGCCGGGTCAGATCGTCGTGCCGCGGTGGGCCGCTGGGCGGGCCCCACGGCTTTCATCGGCGCGCTCCTGATCCTGGGCGCGGCCCTCTGGGCCGCGGTCGAACCGGGCGTGGCGCTGACGGTGTCAGGCGACGGGATCGAGGGTGCGGTGGCGGTCTCCGTGGTGCGCGAGGCCGCATCCTGGATCACGCCGGCGCTGGCGATGGTGGCGGCGACCATCGGGCTGGCGGTGAGCATCTCGGCGTGGCGTCCCTGACCGGGGCCGCCGCGGCGCTGGCGGCGCGCTGGGCCGCGCTGCCCGTGCCGCTGCGCGCGTGGGCCACCTCGCGGGCGCTGGTGTTCGCCCTCGCGCTGGCGGTGAGCCTCACCATCGGGGTCGCCCCTCGCGGCCCGGATCCCGGCGTGGCCGACCAGTTCGTCCTGGAGCGGCCGCGCCAGATCGACCCCGCCGTGCCGGCGGCCCTGGTGGTGCTGGGCGACTGGGATGTCACCTGGTACCTGGACATCGCCCGCCACGGCTACGCGCTCGACGCCGGGCAGGTGGGCCTGGTGGACAGCAACCTGGCGTTCTTCCCGCTGGTACCGGGCGTGATGGCGGCCTTCCTCGCGCTCGGCATCAACCCGTTCATCGGGATGTTGGCCGTGGCCAACCTGGCGCTGCTGGCGGCGCTGTGGGGCCTGCACGCGCTCACGCTGCGCCGGTGGAACGACCCGCGCCTGGCGGCGCGCACCACCTGGGCATTCGCCCTGCTGCCGCCGCTGGCCTTCGCGTCGATGGCCTACACGGAGGGCCTGGTGCTGGCCTGCGCGCTGGGGGCGGCCCTGCTGGCCTGCCGCGGCAACGTCGCGGCGGCCGGGGCGCTGGCGGCGGCGGCGGCGCTCAGCCGCCCGCCGGGCATCATCGTGGCCGGGCTCGTGCTGCTGATCGTCCTGGCCGACGGGCGCGGCAGGCGCCCGCGACGGGCGGCCCTGGCGCTGGCTCCGGCCGTCGCCGCGCTCGGGGCGTTCGCGGCCTGGATGTGGGCGGCCCGCGGATCACCGGCCCTGCCGCTGGCGGCCCAGGGAGCGTGGGACCGCGGGCAGGTGGGGCTCGGTCTCGTCACCGCACTGCCGGCCGAGTGGGCCGCGGCGTTCGATGAGATCATCCATCTGCGCCCCGACGGCAACTGGCTCTCGGCCCCGCGCGACGTCGCCTTCACCGCGCTCTATCTGGTGCTGTTCGTCGCCCTCTGGCGGCGCGAGGGCGGCTGGCGCTCACCCTGGGTGGGCTACTCGGCGGCGGCGCTGGCCATCCCGCTGTCCACGGGCTCGTTCGCCTCGATGGCGCGCTTCGGGACCCTGGCCTTCCCGCTGATGTGGCCGCTGGCGGAGTGGCTGGACGCGGGCCCGCCCGCCCGCCGCCGCTGGGCGGCGGCGGTGGCGGTGGTCCTCATCGCCCTGCTGGTGGCGCAGTTGCGCCTGCGCGCGCCCTGATCAGGCGACGGGCGCCGGCGCGGACTCCGGCCAGCGGGCGTGCAGCTGCAGCTCGAAGTGGTGACGGTGGCGCGTGAGGTCGACCACGATGTCGAGATTGTCGGCGACGGGCGTCGTGATGCCGTAGTCGTCGTAGGCCAGGTCCAGCCGGCCTTCGGCGATCTGGTCGGCCAGCGCGTGCAACTGCCGGGCGGCCTGCGCGCGGGTTGCGTTCTCGGAGAGATCGAAGATGTGCTTGGTCACCGCGGATCCTTTGTCGTCTCGGGGTGTCCTCCAGCCGAGTATCGACCCATTGCCCGCGGAACTCGAGGCGAGGGTGGCCCCACGCCCGTAACTCACTCGAAACGCACCGCGTAGGTGTCGGCGAGGCGGTCGACGCACTCGTCCCAGCGCAGGCCCCAGCCGGGTTCCGGGAGGGCGGGGTCCAGCACGCCGGTGCGGCGGTCGAACACCACCACCGCGGCCGCCTCCAGCAGGTGGGGCGGCCCGCTCTCGATGTCGCGGCTGGCCGCGCCGCGCATGCGCGTGCACAGCTTCTCCACCAGGTGGACGGTGGGCTTCCACTGCGAGTCGTCGCGCGAGCGCGAGCGCTCCTCGGTGGGCACCGTCAGCACGCCGGCCACCACCGCGTACGGGAACTTCAGGTGCAGGTTGACAGCGAACACCCGGATGTCCCCCAGGCGGTTCCAGATCGCCCGCCCCACCGCGAGGTGGATGGGCTTCAGTTCCACGGCCAGGCGGACGCCGTCGCGGCGGTCGAAGTCGGTCACGTCGGACATCGCCGGGCGCAGGCCGCCCCCCACCTCGGTTTCGCCGGTCACCGCCCCGGGCAGAGCATCGGCGCCCAGGCGGTCGCGCAGGTCGTGCAGCAGGATCTCCCCCAGGCCGTTGCTGAGGCGGATCTGGGCGGCCTTCTTGGACGACTCGCTGAGGTGGTTGACCGCGCGGATGTAGTGGGCCGCCGCCCGCGCGTAGTCGGCCAGCACGGGGCGCGCCAAGCCGCCGAGCATGTCCACCGAGCGGATGCCGCTCGGGGTGGCCGGCCCGCCCACCTCAGCCGGCCCGGGCGTCGGAGGCCGGCGCCGGCGGCGTCCCGTCGCGCTCCAGGCTCACCTGCCCTCCGAAGCCCGCCCTCTCGAGGCGCGCGGCGGCCATCTCGACGTACTCGGGCACGATGTCGTAGGCGATCGAGTTGCGGCCCGACTCGATCGCCGTGAGCGTCGTGGTGCCGGTGCCGGCGAACGGGTCGAGCACCGTGTCGCCCACGAAGCTGAACATGCGGATCAGCCGGCGCGACACCTCGACCGGATAGGGCGCCGGGTGACCCATGCTGCGCACCTGGCCGGTGACGTCGGTCCAGATCGGGGCGAACCAGCGCGCGTAGTCCTCGTTCTCGATCCGCGACAACGCCTGCTGCTCGGCGGTGGGCTTGCGGTACCCGCCGGGCTTGCGGAAGAACAGGATGTGCTCGAGGTCGTTCTTCACGATCCCATTCGGCAGGTTCGGCTTGCCGAGGAAGCGGCTCGAGCGCGAGGCCTCGAGGGTGATGTTGGCCACCTTCAGCCACCGGATCGGCGTGAGGTTGTCGAAGCCCACCCGCCGCGCGCGCACCTGCAGGTCCGCCGACAGCGGCAGCACGAAGTGGCGGCCGGCCTTCCGGCGCGAGATGCAGACATCGCCCACCACACAGGCCACGCGGCCGCCGGGGATGAGCACCCGCAGGCACTCGCGCCACACGTGGTCCAGCTCGTCCAGGAACCCGTCGTAGTCATCGATGTCGCCCAGCTGCCCCTCCACCGCCCGGTACTCCTTCAGGTCCGCGTAGGGCGGGCTGGTGACCACCAGGTGCACCGAGCCCGTGGGCACCTCGGTGAGGTCGCGGGCGTCGCCGACCCTCAGGATGTGGCGTGTGGGACCTGCGGACAATCGGGCTCCTCGGCGGGTCGCCGGCGGGCGACGTGGGCCTCCATCTTGCCCGTGGCGGCGGACACCCCCACTTGACGGGAGACGCCCCGGGCCACGAGGCTGCTCCCCGATGAGCTTCCTCGCGCTCCGGCGGTGGGTCCTCGCGGTCGCCTGCGCCTTGGCGCTCGCCCCCTCTCCGGCTGCCGCCGCATGGCTGCCGCCCGTGACCGTCGGCCAGACGAACCTGGACGGCGTGCAGGCCTTGCTGGATGTCGCCGCGGCCGGGGACGGTCGCGGGGCCATCGTCTGGCGTGAGGCGCTGCCCACGATCGGCCCGCCGCTGCACCGCCTGCTGCTCAGCACCTTCGACGCCGGTGGCATCGACGCTCCCGTCCCGCTGGGCCCCGACGGTCTGATCCCGAACGCGGACGTCGCCGCCGGCGCGGACGGCACCCGCGTCGTGGTCTGGGCGGCCGGGGTGGCGGGGGTACGCGCGGTCATGGTCGCCCCCGACGGCTCCGTCGGACCCGTCCAGGAGGTGGCCGGCGCCGGCTCGGGGGGGCCGCGCGTCGTGGTGGACCCGTCGGGGCGCGCGACGGTGGTGTTCCTGCGCTCCGACGGCGCCGGCACCCGGATCGAATACGTCCGGCTGTCGGCCGGGGCGCCGCCTTCGCCGGCGTTCACTCTCAGCGCGCCCAACCCGCTGACCCCGGCGCCGGTCTCCGACATGCGCCTGTCCCTGGGCGCCGATGGCACGGTGGCCGCGGTCTGGCGCCACCGCATCGAGTCCGATGCCGCGCTCTCGCGCTATCAGGTGCGCGTGGCGCTTATCCCTCCCATCGGACCGCACACGCCGGCCCGCGGCGTCTCCGACATCAACCGCAACGCCGGCGAGCCGGCCGTCGCGCCCGGCCCACCCATCGGGATCGGCGGTTTCCGCATCGTCTGGCCCGAGCGGATCGCGGGACCCGCCGCGCCCAACTGGGAGGTGCGTTTCGCCCCCGTGGCATCGTCGGGCATGCCGCTCGGGTCCACCCTCATCGCGCCCGACGGCGACGCGCAGAACGTCGTCGACATCGCCACCCTTCCCTCGGGCGCCGGCATGATCCTGCACAGCGTGCCGTCGCTGAGTGGCGCCCTGAGCGGGCGCCTGATCTCGTCGGCCGGCGTGCCGGTGCCGGGTCCCGCGCTCGCCCCTCTTCCCCCGGGCGCCGGTCTCAGCCCGGCGGCGGGCTTCGACTTGGCGGCCGGTGCGGACGGCGTCTTCACGCTGGCCTTCAACAACGCGCCGGTGCTCACCGATGCCACGATCGAGGTCCGTAGGTTCGACGCGGCGGGTGCGCTGATCGCCCAGGCGGCGATCGACCCGCCGGACTCGGAGTACCCAGAGCTCGCGCTCACCGCGGCCGGCAGCGTCAACGCCGTGTGGTTGCGCGACGACGGCAGCGGCCACACCCAGGTGCGCAGCGCGCAGTTCGACATCGAGGGCCCGGTGCTGTCGCTCGCTCCGGCCGGTCCCGCGGTGGCGGGGCAACCGGCACCGCTGGCGGCCACCGCCCTCGATCGCTCGCAGCCGATCACCTACCAGTGGAGCGCCGGGGACGGCTCGCCCGCGTTCGCCGGCGGCGCGAGCGTCTCCCCGACGTATGCGCAGGCCGGCGACTTCACCGCCACGGTCACCGCCACCGACGCCCTGGGCCGCCAGAGCACCGCCACCACCACGGTCAGCGTCGCGCCGGCTCCGCCGCCGGACGAGCCGCAGCCCACGGGCCCGGCGGTCCCGGCCCTGCTGGTGTGCGCCCCGCCCGCGCCGCCCGCCATCGGCCCCGGCTCCGGACGGGTCACCCTCACCGCCTCGCAGTTGCGCATCAACCAGCGCATCTCACAGGCCGCGGTGCGCCGCGTGGCCGCCCTCCAGGCGCGGACGGACGGGTTGCCTGTCCCGGAGGATCCGCCGCGCGGTGAGCCCGGGCGCGTCACCCTCACGGTGGCCCAGCTGCGCATCAATCAGCGCATCTCCCAGGCCGCGTTGCGCCGGGTGAACGCGCTGTCGAACCGGGTGCAGGGGCTGCCGGCGCCGGCGCCGGCCGAGGGCGCCCCGGGACGCCTCACGCTCAGCGCCGCCCAGTTGCTGACCAACCAGCGCATCGCCCAGGCGGCGGTGCGCCGCGTCAACGCGTTGACGGCCTGCCTGGACGCGGCGGGGGTCTGAGAGCCCCTACGCCGCCGGGAGGCGCCAGGTCCCCATCACCGGCGCGTGATCGGACAGCAGGACCGGGGTCCACCGGCCCCGGTGCGGCACGCGCACCGTGCGCGCGGAGTCGGGGAGCGCGGCCGGTGGCTCGGTGCAGACGAGCGTCCGCCTCAGGATGCGATCGATCGCCGCCGCCGGCCCGCGGTCGTCCAGGCCTCCGTCCACCAGCGCCGCCTGGGCGGGGTGGCCGACGACGGCGTTGAGGTCGCCGGCCAGGATCGCCCCGCCGGGGGCCTCCAGCCCACGCATCACCGCCAGGGCCCGCTGGGCCTCGGCGGTGGCCATCGCCCGGACGCGCCCGTTGTGCAGGTGCACGCACGCCACGGCGACATCGCGGGCCCCCGGGATCACCAGTCGCGCGGCCACCACCCCGCGCCGCTGGGCCACCCAGTGCCACATGTCGACCGCGGGTACGCGGGCGTCCATGCCCACCGTCCACATCATCTCGCCGTCGTTCAGGATCAGCCGGCGCGCCGGCCGCGCGAAGCCTCCCACGCGGGGGTCGACCAGCAGGACGTTGGCGTTGCCCTCGTGGCTGCGCCACAGGTCCGGATTCGCACGGGCCAGGCGGTCGCGCAGCCGGCGTGGCCCGATCAACGGCCCGGTGCGGACCCAGATCGCGTCCATCCCTGTGACGCTCACGATGGTGTCGATGGCGGCGGTCGGCACCTCCTGCAGCGCGGCCACGTGCGGGCCCAGCGCGGCGAGCGCGCGCGCCATCGGCAGGTGGAGCTTGCGATTCAGGTGCAGGTGACCGTCGCCGAACACGGGCGTGCCGAGCAGGGTGGAGCGCAGGTCGGCGCGCGCCGCGGGGTGCCCGTCGCGGGCGTGGAAGAGGTTCCACGTCAGGACCCTGATCAGCATGTGCCCAGAGTCCCGCCTGGCCACCGCTCGCGCAAGGCGGGACGATGCCGCCGTGCCCGGGCACCCTCTGGGTCGCCCGGAGATCGGCGGGGCCCGGCCGCTCAGGCCCCGGGAGCCCCCGGCGCCGGCGGACCCAGCGGCACCGAGCAACCGCCACGCCCCCCCAGCACGGCTCCCACGAAGGTGCCCAGGCGCACGTCGAAGGTCAGCTTCACCAGGCCGGCCCGTCCCACGCGCAGCCGGGTCCCCCACGGGCTCGCCGGTGCGGCGCAGGCGGGTACCCCCTCGGCGTGCCAGTAGGGCGTGTAGTGCATCCGCAGCCGGTACACCCCGGGCCGGCGCACGCGCAGGGTCACATCGTTGCCGGTCAGCTGGAGCACGGTGATGTCCTGTTCGGGTGTGGCGATCGGCCGTGCCTCGGGGAACTCGTACACGGTCCACGAGCCCATCTGGGCCACCACCTCCAGACCCGACTCGCCCGAGCGCAGCAACTCCGCCTCGGCCTCGGCGCTGTAGTCCAGCGGGTCATCGGGCAGGAAGACGTAGCGCACGGCCGTGCGCCGCAGCCAGTTCCGGTACCGCTGCGGGGTGAGGTCGGCGTAGAGGGCCGCGTTCGCCGGGAAGTCGTCCTGGCGGAACCAGCCGCGCGCCAGCGGCACGCCTCGCCGCGCCATCCAGTAGGCCTCCCAGTTGTCGGCCGTGGCCACCACCTGCACGCGCTCGCCGGGCCGGTGGTTCTGGTCGACGAAGGCCATCACCGGGTACCAGAAGTCTTCGTTCTGGGCGCGCGATTCGACGCTCCTCTGCCAGCCGGCCACCGCGGGCAGCGCCTGCCATAGCACCACGCCGGCCACGAGCGTCACCGCCACCCCGCGCGGGCGGAACCCGCGGGCGGCCAGGGGCAGCAGCAGCAGCGGCGCGCCCATCAGCAGCATCAGCCGCACCGCGTTGCCGCCCAGGGGCGAGGAGACGAGAAACGCCACCGCGCTCAGCACGCCGTAGCCGATGAACACCGCCCGCAGTTGGCGCTGGTCGGCCACGCCGCGGGTCAGGAGCAGGCCGGCGACGCAGAAGCCGGCGATGGCCGCGGCATCGATGGGACGGAACGGGTAGTGCGACCCACCTCCCGAGAACCCGAGCAGCAGGACCAGGTGGACGGTGCAGGTCACGCCCACGGCCACTCCCACCGCCACGTTGCGCGGCTGGCGCCACCATCCGGGGCTGATCGAGGCCACGGCGGCCAGCGTCACCACCAGGAACGCCAGCGCCAGCGGGTGGGCCAGCCCGGTCACCAGCACCCCGGCCACCGCCCACCCGGCCCGCCGGTGCGCCATCGCCACCAGCGAGCCCAGGGCGAGGGCGAGGCCCATCAGGAAGGGGTACGTGCCCGCGATGGCGCCCAGGGGCAGCAGCACCGCGAACGCGGTGGCCGGCCCGACCGCGAGGGCGGGCCAGCGGCGACGCACCAGGGCCGCAAAGGCGGCGGAGGCGCCGGCCACAGAGGCGGCCACGGCGCCGGCGAGCCCGATGGCGGCCGCCAGGGGGTAGAAGATCAGGCTGTAGTTGACCTGCGCGTAGCGGCCCGAGTACCAGTAGTTGTCCCACAGCTGCCAGCCGTGCTCGCGCCAGGTCTGGGTGAGGTACAGATGGGCGGCCTCGTCGCCGCCCGGGGGCCCGAACAGCATCAGCGCCAGCGCCAGCGTGCCGGCCAGCAGCCCGGCCCCCAGGGGGTGTGCCACCGCCTGCGTCGCCCGGGCGGCCCGGACCCGGAGCCCGGGGGGGATCACCGGCGCGCCCATGTACCGGTCAGGGTGAGGTGGAGGCCGGAGTGGTGGGTGGAGGGGGTGGCGGGGCCTGCGTGGTCGGCGCGGGCGGCGGCGGAGCCGGTGTCGGCGGAGGCGGGGCCGGCTGCGGCTGCGGCTGCGGCTGTGGGTGGGGTTGCGGCTGCGGCTGCGGCTGCGGCTGTGGCTGGGGTTGCGGCTGCGGCTGGGGTTGCGGAGCCGGCTGCGGCTCGGGCCGGGGCTGCGGCTGCGGGGCCGGCGGCGTGGGCCGGGCGCGGGTGGTCGGCCGCGGCCGCGTGCGCGGCTCGGTCTCGGTGTCGGCCGTGCTCTCGGAGCGCTCGGATTCCGACTCCTCGCTCTCGGTCGAGCGCGCCCGCGCGCCGGCCTTGGTGAAGTCGCTCGAGAACGACGACCACTCGGCCGGCTGGGTGGGCAACGGGAACTCCGAGCGGTCGCCGGTGTGCTCCACCAGCTCGCGCATGAAGTCGCCCCAGATCTCGGCCGGGAAGGATCCGCCCGCCACCGAGCGGCCGTGCACGCTGAACATCGAGCGCTTCACGCCGTCGTCGTTGGGATATCCCACCCACACCGCGGTGGAGTAGTGGGGGGTGTAGCCCACGAACCACGCGTCCACGAAGTTGTCCGTCGTGCCGGTCTTGCCGGCGGCGTCGACCCCGATCTGGGCCGCGGTCCCGGTTCCGCTGGTCATGTTGGCCTGGAGGATCTTCGTCACCTCGTAGGCCTGTCCGTCGGTGAGCACCCGCTTGCGTCCCGGCCGGAAGACCTCCTCACTGCCGTCGGGACGGACGATCTTCGAGATCCCGTAGGGAAGGACGCGGAGGCCCCCGTTGGAGAACGCCGCATACGCCGTGGCCATGTCCAGCGGGGTCACCTCACCGGCGCCCAGACCCACCGAGGGGACGCGCGGCAGGTTTCGCTCCTCGGGGACCCCGAGTTCCTGGGCGAGGTCCACCACGGCGTTGGGGTCCAGGTCCAAGGTCATCTGGGTGTAGACCGAGTTGTCCGAGCTGAGCGTCGCCCGGGCGATCGACACCGGACCCGAGTAGCTGTTGGAATAGGTGGAGACGTCGATGGCCCCCCAGCGCGGGTCGTCGAAGTCCAGGCGGCGGCTGTTGTAGATGGTCGTGTTCGGGTTGATCCCGCGGCGGATGGCCTCGGCCAGCACGAAGGTCTTGAAGGTCGACCCGGGCTGGCGCAGCGCCTGGGTTGCGAAGTTGAACTGGGTGTCCTCCTGGAAGGACTGGCTCGAGGCCATCGCCCGGATGAAGCCGGTGCGCGAGTCGACCGTGACCACGGCCGAGGCCGGGTCGTCGTCGTAGAACAGGCGCCCCTCGATCGCCTCGCGGGCGCGCGCCTGCAGCACCGGGTCGATGGTGGTGTGGACGCGGAAGCCGCCGCGCTGCACCGCACGCTCGCCGTAGCGCTCGATCAGCACCTGGCGCACATACTCGAAGAAGTACTCCTCGCGCTTGCGCGTGTAGGCGGTTCCCCGATCGAGCGCCAGCCCGGAGAGCTTGGCGCGGTCGGCCACGGGCTGGGAGATCATCCCCTGATCGGCCATCGCCTGGATCGCCTGGTTCCGGCGCTCCTTGGCCGCATCCGGGTTGCTGAACGGGTTGTAGGCGCTCGGCGCCTGCGGCATGCCCGCCAGCAGCGCCGCCTGGGGCAGGGTGAGGTCGCGGACGCCGCGGTTGAAGTACGTGAGCGAGGCGGCCTGGACCCCGACGGCGTTCTGGCCGTAGAACACGCCGTTCAGGTACTTCGTGAGGATCTGGTCCTTGGTGAATTCCTTCTCGTACTGGAAGGCCAGGTAGGCCTCCTGCACCTTCAGGCCGATGTCGGCCTGGCGCGAACCCCCATCCGGGTTGTAGAGGTTCTTCATCAACTGCATCGTGATGGTGCTGGCGCCCTGGCGGGCCGAACCGGCCTGGATGTCGTAGACGGCGGCGCCGACCAGGCGCGTGTAGTCCACACCGTCGTGGTCGTAGAAGCGCTTGTCCTCGATGGCGACCGTGGCCTGCTTCAGGACCTTCGGGATCAGGCGCGAGGGCACCTCGGTCCGGTTGGTGGTGCCGGCGACGATGCCGAGCTGGCGGCCGTTCTTGTCGAAGATGCGCGTGTTCTGGCCCTGCTCGATCTCCTTGAGCTCGAGCCCGCGCAGGTCCTCGGCCACCTCGTGGACCGCGTAGCCGGCCACGATGACCGTCGCGCCCACCGAGGTCAGCACCAGCGCGGCCACGATCACGAGGATGTTGATGCGGCGCCGGCGGACGTCCCGGCGGCGCGCGTTGCGGCGGCGGCGCTTGGTCACGGACGCACCGCCGCGGTCGCGGCGCGCAGGCGCGGCCTGATGTCCCAGACGACCTCGCCTGAGCGGTAGTCGAGCAGGCCGATCATCTGCCGCTCACCCCCGCGGACCATTCCCCAGACCACCCAGCCGAACGGCGATGGGGGCTCGGCGCGGCGTCGCTCGGCGGCGGGGCGGGCGCCGTCGGACGGAACCGGCACCGTGAAGGGGCCGTCGAGCCATGTGAGCTCGACCCGCTCGGCGCGCCCGGACGGACGGGCCCACAGCCGCTGCGCGTACTCGAGCGCCAGGGCATCATCCCCCAGACGGGCATCGCGCGATTCGCGCACCGCGTCGATGATGAACTGCCAGCCCTGATCGATCCGCGCACGGTTGACCTCCACCCCTCCCGGTGAATCGGCGTGATGATGGGCGACGAACGCGGGTGCCCACAGCAGGACGGCCCCCAGGAGCACCGCCATCGCCACGACCGCCGGCCGCCGGCTCGCCCATCGCACTCCGAAACGCCGTCGCCGCACAACCTGGTGGACTATAGACCGTGATGTGCACTTCCCAGAAGCCCGCGGTGATCCCGGACGGCACCGAGGTGGTGCTGATCGATGCCTACGGCACCCTGATCGGCCTGGAGCCGCCGGTTCCCCGCCTGCGCGCCGCCCTGGCGGCCGCCGGCCACCCCCACGACGAGGCCGACGTGGCCGCGGCCTTCGTCGCCGAGGTGTCCCACTATCGGGAGCACCACCTGCGCGCGGGCACCCCGGACGGCCTGGCGGCCCTGCGACTCGAGTGCGCGCAGGTGATGGCTCGCCGGCTCGGCCCGGGTGCTCCGCCGGTTTCGGCCGTGGCAGGGATCCTTCTGGACGGGCTGCGCTTCCACCTGTACCCCGACGCCCTCCCGGCGTTGGAGGGCCTGCGCGCGCGGGGGCTGCGCCTGGCGCTGGTCTCCAACTGGGACATGGCGTTAGGGGACATCCTGGTGGACCTCGGGATCGCCGGGCTCTTCGAGACCGTGGTCATCAGCGCTGTGTGTGGCCTGGCCAAGCCCGATCCGGCGATCTACGCCCATGCGCTGGATCGCCTGGGGGTGACCCCCGGCCGAGCGGTCCACGTGGGCGACGACCCGCTGCTCGACGGTGAGGGCGCCCGTGCCGCGGGCCTGCGCGCGATCCTGATCGACCGCGGCGCCGGTCCCGGCGTGGATGAGACACGAGCGCCCACCGGACTCATGCACATCTCATGTCTCACAGAACTGCTCGAAGTCGGCCGCCCGGCGGTGAAATCACCCCCCCGGCACGGGTAACATCTCGCACATGTGAGTGGCCCCCGTCCGGGCCGAGGGTCGCCGGTGGCGGAGCCGGCCGACCCATCCGGCGGGTGGTCGTGGTGACCAAATCCCGGTCGGCGAGGCGACCGGACTTCTCCGCGGGAGGGTGCGGTGGCGACGAGGGTCGGCGGGGTCGGACCGGAGTGGGTCTGGGTGAATGAGGTGGTGCGACTCATCGACCGCAGGCTTGCCGCCGAGGACATGTCGCTCAGCGAGTTCGCCCGCCGGGTCGGCGAACGGCACGGGTTGGCCGCCGAGACCGTCGAGCGGCGGGTGCGCGCGGCCCGCACATCGGAGGGGGTGATGAACGTCCACACCGCCGATCGCTATCTGGTGCTGCTGGACTGCCACCTGCGCGACCTGCCCTGCTACCGCGACGCGGTGGACGGCGTGCTGCCGCGCGAGCACTGGCCGCGGCGCGCCTGATCCCCCCCGGCGCTCCTAGCGGGCCATGCCCGCGAAGCGCAGGAAGGTGGCCATCGCGTCCTCGAACTCCTGCGTGCACCCGGACTCGCCGTCGGCAACGCAGGAGCGGAGCCGGTCGGACATGAGTTGCAGGCCCACCTGATCGACGGCCGCCTTGACGGCCGCGAGCTGGGTGAGGATCTGCTGCGAGTCGGCTCCCTCGTCGAGCATCCGCTGGACGCCGCGCAACTGCCCCTCGGCGCGGCGCAGGCGTGCGCGAAGGGCGGTCCCGCCCTCCGGACCGGTCTCGGTCAGCACCGGGGCGCCGCCGGCGCCCCCCTCAGTGACCGCACCCACAGGAACCCCCGCAGCAGCCGCCGGCACCGCCGAAGCCCACCACGCTCGCCGGCCCGCCGTCGCCCTTCGAGGGCTTGGCGGTGACGAAGCCGGTGAAGAGCTGGCGCGCACCCACGACGCCGCACTGCGGGCAGCCGCGATCGTCCTCGCGCAGGAATCCCTGGCGGAAGACCTCGAAGTGGTGCCCGCAGGAATCGCAGGCCATGTCGTAGGAGGGCATCAGGCGGCCCCGATGCCCAACTGCTTCTCGATCTGGGCCTTCGGCATGGCGCCCACCGCGTGGCGCGCCAGCGCGCCGTGCTCGAACAGGCCGAGGAACGGGATGCCCGCCACGTTGTAGCGCTGGGCGATCTCCGGGCTGGTGTCCACGTTCAGCTTGCCCACCACGAGCTTGCCCTCGTAGTCCTCGGCCAGCTGCGCCACCACGGGCGCGACCATCCGGCACGGGCCGCACCACTCGGCCCAGAAGTCCACCAGCACCGGCAGCTCGCTCTCGAGCACGGTGCCCTGGAAGTTGTCGGTGGTGATCTCGATCACATCGGCCATCGTCATGCGTCCTTTCCGTGGGTGAGGGCGGCCTCGGGCGGCACCTCGCTGTGGTCCACACTCTCCAGCCAGCGCTCGGCGTCCATCGCGGCCATGCAGCCGCTGGCGGCCGCCGTGATGGCCTGCCGGTAGACGGTGTCCTGCACGTCGCCGCAGGCGAACACGCCCTCGACGTCGGTGCGCGTGCCGTCGGTGATGACGTAGCCCTCGTCGTCCAGGGCGATCTGGCCCCGGAACAGGCCCGTGGCGGGGTCGTGGCCGATGGCCACGAACATCGCCGCGGTGGGGATGTCCTGCATCTCGCCGGTCACGGTGTCGCGCACGCGCACGCCCTCCACCTTGCCGTCGCCCAGCACCTCCTCCACCTCGGCGTTCCAGCGCACGTGGATCCTCTCGTGGTCCAGGGCGCGCCGGGCCATGATCTCGGAGGCGCGGAAGCTGTCGCGGCGGTGCACGATCGTGACGCTCTCGGCCATCCTCGCCAGGTAGACCGCCTCCTCCATGGCCGAGTCGCCACCGCCCACCACGACCATCGGCTTGTCCTTGAAGAAGAAGCCGTCGCAGGTGGCGCAGGTGGAGACGCCGAAGCCGCGCAGCGCGGTCTCGCTGGGCAGGTCCAGCCACCGCGCCGTGGCGCCGGTGGCGATGATGACCGACTGGGCCCGGTGCTCGGCGCCCTCGATCCAGACGTGGAACGGGCGCTCGGACAGGTCCACGCGCTCCACGTCGACCGTCTCGATGCGGGCGCCGAAGCGCTCGGCTTGGGCGCGCATCTGCTGCATCAGCTCGGGCCCCTGGACGGCCTCGGGGAAGCCGGGGAAGTTCTCCACCTCGGTGGTCAGCATCAGCTGGCCTCCCGCCCCGTAGCCCTCGGCCATCAGCGGCTTCAGGCCGGCCCGCGCGGCGTAGATCGCCGCGGTGTACCCGGCCGGCCCGCCGCCGATGATGATCAGATCGTGGACGTCGTCTGGCACGGCCCCTCGTTCATCGCTGATACCCATGGGGGTATCCTAGCACCGCCGCCCGTGCCCGCCCGGGCGGTCAGGTGTCCGAGGTCCGCAGCCAGACCAGGTGGTTGCCTGCGCCGGTCGGCCGGCGGCAGGCCGCGTAGTAGCGGCGCCCCTCGGCGTCCTCGGCGCGGCGGATGCGCCGCACATCCTCGAGGGTGACGGCCCCCCAGGCGGCGAGGACGCCCGCCGTGACACCCTCCGCCACACCGCCCCCGCCCAGGATCGCGATCAGGAACAGCAGCATCGCCGCCGTCCCGATGAACAGCAGCACCGCCGAGGTGATGGTCCAGCGCCGCCAGTCGCGCGGGCTGGCCTCGCGCGGGCGCGAGCGCCCGGACACGCGGACCGCGTCGGGCAGGCGCACCGACGGCAACGAGCCCCGCCCCAGCCAGAACCGCAGCACCGGGATGCCGACGAGGCCCGTGCCGGCCGCGACGCCCAGCGCCGCGGCCAGCCAGGAGCCGCCCAGCCCGTCCTCGCCCCCCGCCTGGATCGCCGCGGCCAGCGCCATCAGCGCCAGCGCGACGCCGATGAGCGACCACGCCCACACGCGGGCCACGCCGGAGTACCGCCACAGCCTGTCGCCGCTCGTCGCCATCGGCGGGAGGGTAGCGCCTCGTCCGCCGGCCGGCCGGCCGGGGGCGACGGCGTGAGCCCGGCGTCCCTCGCCGCCCTGCGCGGCCGTCTGCTGTCCCACCCGCGCTGGCGGTGGATGGCGCTGATGGTGGTCGCGGGCGGGATGATGCTGGCGGTCGTCAACGTCAGCATCGTCAACATCGCCCTGCCCGCGATGGCGGTGGGTCTCGGCGTCGACGTGTCGGCCATCTCGTGGGTGGTGACCGGCTTCCTGGTGACCCAGGCGACCCTGCTGGCGCTGGCGGGACGCGCCGGGGACATCTACGGGCGCCGCCGCGTGTTCGTGGCCGGCGTCATCGTGCTGTGCGTGGCGTCGATCCTCTGCGCCCTGTCGTGGAACGCCGGCTCGCTGATCACCTTCCGCATCCTCCAGGCCGTCGGCTCCTGCGCCATGGCGCCCACGGCCTACTCGTACGCGGCCGAGTTGTTCGCGGCCCGCGAGCGCGGGCAGGCGCTGGGGATCATGGGCGGCGTACTGGGCCTGGCGCCGGTCGTGGCGCTGGGCCTCGCGGGCGTCCTGGTCGCGGGGTTCGGCTGGCGCAGCGTGTTCTGGATCTCGCCCATCGTCGGCGTCGTCGTCCTGGCCGGGGCGGCCCTGCTGATGGTGGAGATCCGGCACGAGGAGCGGGCCCGCACCTTCGATCTGGCCGGCGCCCTGCTGGCGGCCGTGGGCCTGTTCGGCATCCTGCTGGCCGTCTCACGGGGGGAGGACTGGGGATGGGGGTCGCCGGTCACCGCGGTGAGCGCCGCGATCGGCGTGGTCGCCCTGGTCCTGTTCGCGCTGCACGAGCGCCGCGCGCCCGATCCCATGGTCGACCTGGAACTGGCCGGCGCGCGCAGCGCACGGCTGGCCAACATGGCCGGGGGCATCTCGGCCGCCGCCCTGTTCGGCGTGCTCGTCGCCCTGCCCTTCGCGTTCACGGCCCTGTTCGGCTTCGGGCCGGTGGGGCTGGCCTTCGCCACCATGCCCATCGCCGCCGCCTACGTCCTCATCGCACCCCTGGCCGGCCGGGTGATGGGGCGCGTGGGCTCGGATCGGCTGGCGGCCGGCGGCTTCGTGCTGGCGGCGGCGGGAGCCCTGTGGATGGGTCTTGCGGCGGCCGAGCAGGACTACACGGTCCTGCTGCCGGGGCTCTGCGCCTTCGGGGTGGGGATGGCGATGTCGACCGCCGCCGTCAGCACCACGGCCATATCCGAGGCGCCGCCGCACCGGCTGGGCGTGGCCTCGGCCATCCTCAACATCGCGCGCTACACCGGAGGGGCGCTCGGCACCGCGGTGCTCGGGACGATCCTCCACGCGAACCTGACCGGGGAGGTGGAGAGCGGGGCCGGGCGTGCCGACGCCGCCGGACGGCTGCTGGTGGCGGACGGCTTCCGCGCCGCCATGATCGCCGCGGTGGCGTTCCTGGCGGTCGCCGCGGTCTGCGCCGCCCGCATGCCACGATTGCGCACCACATGAGCCCGATGCCGCAGATCGGGGTGTTCCTTGCCCCCACCCGCGAGACCCCGCGGCACATCGCCCTGGCCGAGGAGCTCGGTTTCGCATCGGCGTGGGTCTACGACTCGCCGCTGCTCTACCACGACGCCTTCGCCACCCTGGCCCGCGCGGCGGAGCGGACGCGGCGGATCGGCCTGGGCGTGGGGGTTGTGGTGCCGCGGCTGCGGGCGCCCGTGGCCACCGCGTCGGCGCTCGCCTCGGTGGCGGCCTTGGCGCCGGGCCGCGTGCGGGTGGCCGCGGGCGCCGGGTTCACGGCCAGGTTCACCCTCGGGCTCGGCCCCGTCCCGCTGGCGGCGCTGGAGAGCGAGGTGCGTGATGTGCGGGCGCTGCTGGCCGGCGAGGAGGTGGCGCACCCCGAGGGGGGACGCCCCGTGCGGCTGATCCCGGTGCGCGGAGCCGAAGGGGGCGGGGCGGTGCCGGTGTACGTCTCGTGTCGCGGGCCGCGCGCACAGGCCCTGGCGCGCCGGCTGGGCGACGGGGCCATGACCGGGATCTTCTACCCGGGTGGCCTCGGGCTGTTGCGCGAGGGGATCGGGCCGGACCTGCCCCTGGTGGTCCACGCCGTGGGCGCCGTGGCCGGCGACGACGAGCCGCTGGACAGCCCGCGGCTGCGGGAGGCGGTGGGGCCGGTGGTGGGCGTGGCCTTCCACGCCTTCGCCGAACAGCCGTGGCGGCTCGACGGGCTCGATCCGGACCTGCGGCTCCAGGCCCAGGGGTACATCGCCGCCGTGGAGGCGGCGTACCCGGCCGACCGCCGCCACCAGCATCTGCACCTCGGGCACCTCAGCGAGGTGGTGCTGCCGGAGGACGCTCCCCTGATGAGCGCCGCCAACATCGCGCGCTTCTCGTTCACCGCACCGGCCGCGGCCCTGCGCGAGCGGGCGCAGGGGCTGGCGGCCGACGGCGTGGATGAGTTGTGCGTCCAGCCCGGAGGCGACGTGCCCGACGGCCTGCGCCGGCTGGCCGGCGCCCTGCTGGGGTAGTCGCCCGCGGCGCCACCGGGCCCTGCGCGGGCCCGCGACCGGATCAGTCCAGGCGGCCGGTGCGGCGCAGGTGGGCCACGATGCCCTCGGTCACGGCGGCGGCGATGAGGTCGGTCCTGGCCAGGAAGGCGTCGTCGGCCCCGGCCGCGCCGGCCTCCACGAGCACCCGGGCGCGTGCGCTGGTGCGGTAGAAGCCGTAGTACCTCATCATCCGCGGGTTGCCCTCCCTGGTCTGGACTCCCCCGTAGCGCCCCCCGGCCCCGTTGCGTCCGGTGTAGATCGGGCGGTAGGCGGCGTCGAGGGCCTCGGCCAGCGCCCGTGAGTCCCTCTCCACCGGACCGGTCACGGCGGTCGCCGGCCTGTGGGCTGCGGAGTCCGGGTACGGGGTCGGGCTGGGGCCGCCGGTCCCCTCACCGCGGTAGTAGTTCTCGCCGGCCCCGGTGATCGCGTGCCCGAACGCGGCGGCGCCGCCCGGCGAGTCGTGGTGAAGGGACACGAACGCCGCGCCCTCGGCACCGAGGGGATCGACCTGCCCCGCGACCGGCCGCGCGTCCACCCCGGCCCGGGTGAGGAGGGCCACGACCTTCTCGGTCAGTTCGGTCGTGAACGGCACCTCCGAGCCGAAGGGCCCGGAGCCGGCGCCGGTCTGCGCGCGATAGCCGGGCTCCCGCGGCTCGGCGTGTCCCGCCTGCACCCACACCACGGGTCGCCGGGTGCGGGTCCGGGGCTCCGCAGGAGCGCCGGCCGGCCCGGCGATGGTCGCGGACGTGGTGGTGGGGTCGGTCTCGGCGGGCGGGGATCCCTCGGTACGGGAGCGGATGATCCGGGCCCGCGGGCGCGTGGTGGCCCCGGGCCCGGTGTCCGTCGTCCCGGCATCCACGCGCTCCGGAGAACTCTCCGGGCCGTCGCCGGAGCCGCCCGGCCCCATGACCGCCCACGCGCCGGCGAGGATCAGCGCGACGATGGCGGCGGTGACGGCGCCGATCAGGCGTCGGCGGCGCGCCCGGCGGCGCTCATCCGCTGGCGGAGGTGGCGTCATGGTCGAGGACGGACGGTAGCGGTCGAGTCGATCATCCGACCGGGCGCCCGGCCTGGGCCGGATGGGTTTCGGCTACTCTCGCCGGATGGACCGCACCGCTCTGCACTCGATCCTGGCCGGCTGGGGGCAGCCCGCCTACCGCGCCCGCCAGGCCGCCCAGGCCCAGATGGCCGGCGCCGGCGACTGGGACGAGGTCGCCACCCTCCCCAAGGACCTGCGCGCCCGCCTGGCCGAGGTGCTCCCCTTCTGGGCCCTCACCCCCGACGTGCGCTCCGAGTCGGCCGACGGCACCGTCAAGTGGCGCCTGCGCGCGGCGGACGGGGTGGCGGTCGAGACGGTCCTGATCGCCCACGGGGGCGGCCGGCGGACGGTCTGCGTGTCCAGTCAGGCCGGCTGCGCCCTGGGGTGCCGCTTCTGCGCGACCGGCGCGATGGGCCCGGGCCGCGACCTCACCGCGGCGGAGATCTTCGACCAGGCCGTCCTGGCCGCGCGCGAGGCCTCGTCGCAGGGCGCCCGCCTGGCCAACGTCGTCTTCATGGGTATGGGCGAGCCCATGCAGAACCTCGGCGCGGTGCTGCCCGCATGCGGTCTGATGAACGCCGAGGACGGGCTGGGCCTGTCGGCGCGGCGCATCGCCATCTCGACGGTCGGCTGGGTGCCGGGCATCCAGGAGCTGGCCCGCCACCCGCTGCCGGTACGTCTGGCCGTCTCGCTGCACGCCGCCGATGACGCCACCCGCACCGCGCTGATGCCGATCAACCAGCGCTACCCGATCGCGAACCTGCTGGCCGAGTGCCGCCGCTACTGCGACACGACGGGCCGGCGGGTGTTCATCGAGTACCTGCTCCTGGACGAGGTGAACGACTCGGCGGCCGATGCCAAGCGCCTGGCCCACCTGCTGCGCGACGGGCGCTTCCACGTGAACGTGATCGAGTACAACCCCACCTCGGGGCCCTACGAGGCCAGCCCTCAGACCCGGCGCGAGATCTTCCTGCGCACCCTGGCGGACGCCGGCCTGGAGGCCTCGGTGCGCCGCTCCAAGGGCGCCGACGTGGCGGCCGCCTGCGGCCAGCTGGCCGCAGGCGGCTGACCGCGGGCAGCCGTGGCCGGCCCGGCGGTCGCCCGGTCAGGTCCGGCAGGCCGCCAGCGTCGCGAAGTACTCGTCCTGGTCGGGGATCGTCAGCGGTGTCTCGGTGAGCATCCGCCCCCGCACCACGCCCCCGGTGTCGATGATGAACGTGGCCCGTCCGGCCGTGTCGTAGTCGGGGCTGAACACCCCGTAGGCGCGTGCCACCTCACCCTTGGGGAAGAAGTCGGCCAGCATGATGGTGTCGGTCAGGCCGAGATCCCCGGCGAAGCGCCCCTGGGTGTAACGGCTGTCCACCGAGACCCCGATCACCTGCGCGTCCCCGTCCAGGGCGTAGCGCTCCTCGATGGCGCTCAGGTCACGGAACTGGCTGGTGCAGAACTCGCTGAACGCGCCCGGGTAGAAGATGAGCACCACGTTGCGCCGCCCGCGGAACGACGACAGCGACACCGGCGTGCCCGTCGGGTCCTGAAGTGTGAAGTCCGGTGCCATCGCGCCGATCTCGACCGCCATCGTCCACCTCCGCCGGGTCCATGGTCGGCGAGAGGCTAGCCGGGCGGCGCCCCGCCGCGCCCGGTGCGCGATAACGTGCGCCGGATGGCGACCGAGGACCGAAAGCCCCGCCGCGACGGGCGCCCGCACGACTCCGGGTGGGAGCTCGGGGCCGGGGGGCTCACCAAGGTGGGCTGGGGCATCCTCACGGCCCTCCTGCTGGCCCTGACCGTCCTGCTGTTCGCGACCGGCTACCTCGGCTACGGCGCGATGATCATGGTCCTGGCCGCCGCGGCGGCGGTGAACCTCTTCTGAGCCCCGACGAGCTCGCCCACGCGCTGCGCGCGGCCTTCCCCGACGCCGATCCGTTCGCCGTGCCCTGGGAGGACCTGGCCGACGAGGTGCGCCGACTCGGAGCCGACCCCGCCGACGACCGCCTGATGAGCGAGGCCCTGGTGGCCTGGGAGGGGCTCCTCTAGGGGCCGGCCCGGCGGACCGCGGTCACGGGGTGAACCCGGCCTCGGCGCCCTCTGCGGTGCCGCGGGGGAAGAGCTTGCGCAGCACGTCGGCCAGCGTCACGACCCCGACGGTCCGCCCGCCGGCGGTGACCACCGCCAGGTGGTTGCGCGACTCGCGCATCGTCGCCAGCGCCGAGTAGACCGGGACGCCCGCGTCGAGGGTCAGCACCGGGCGGGCCAGGTCGCGCGCCTGGCGCCCCGCGGGCTCGTCGATCGTGTCGCGCACATGGATGACGGCGTTCAGCCGGTCCCGCTCGCCCACCAGGATCCGCAGGTGGCCCGACTCGCGGGTCGCGCGGCGGACATCGGCCATGGTCGCCCGCGGCCCGACGGCGGTGGGGCGCTTGCCGGGCCGCATGAGGTCGCGCACCGTCAGGCTCTGGAGGTCCAGCGCCCCGGAGAGCTGCGCGGAGAAGCCGGCGTCCAGCGCGCCCACGTTGGCCGAGTGCTCCACCAGGTGGCGGAGGTCGTCGGGGCTCTGGCCCGTGGCCACCACGTTGG
The DNA here is from genome assembly GCA_040219555.1 of Miltoncostaeaceae bacterium. Classification (GTDB taxonomy): domain Bacteria; phylum Actinomycetota; class Thermoleophilia; order Miltoncostaeales; family Miltoncostaeaceae; genus JAVJSF01. The sequence continues at coordinate 322,959 of JAVJSF010000009.1, read as the reverse complement.
TCGGCTCGACCCCGACCCTCCTCAGGCACCAGTTGGCCGCCTCGTTGAGGGCCTGCAGGAAGGGCCGGGTGATCGCCATGAAGCCGCGCATCGGGATGGCCAGCAGGATGGCGGAGGTCTCGGGGTGGGAGATCGCCCACGACTTCGGCGCCATCTCGCCCACCACCAGGTGCAGGAACGTCACGAAGATGAGCGCCAGGGCGAAACCGGCGACGTCGGCGAGCCACAGCGGAGCGCCCCAGCCATCGAGGAGCGGGGTCAGCCAGTGGTGTACGGCGGGCTTGGTCACCGCGCCCAGCCCGAGGGCGCAGGCCGTGATCCCCAGCTGGGAGCCGGCCAGCAGCACGGTGAGCTCGGACGAGGAGCGCAGCGCGGCCCGCGCCGAGCGCGAGGTGGCGGCGCGGTCCTCGAAGCGGTGCGGCCGGGCCGCCAGCAGGGCGAACTCGGCGGCCACGAAGAACGCGCTCAGCATGATCAGCGCTGCGGTGACCGCGAGGATGATGGCCGGGTTGTTCACGGCTCCCGGACCGCCTCAACCGGGTCGTACTCACCGCCCCCGGGTTGCTCCAGGGTGACCCGGACCATGGCCGGCACATGCCGCTCCACCGAGAGGACCTCCATGTGCATCACCGGCGCCTCGGGCGGCTCGCTCAGCGCCAGGTCGCCGGGGTCGATGGGCAACTGCACGGCCACCCGTGCACCGACCTCCGGGAGCTGGCCGTGCTCGGCGATGAGCAGGCCGGCGATCGTCTCGTAGTCGCCACGGGGAAGGTCCGCGCCCACGGCGCGTTCGACCTCGTCGATGTGGACCCCCCCGGCCATCAGCCAGACCCCGTCTTCCTCCTCCTCGGGCTCGGGCGCGCCCTCGGGCTCGTCGTGCTCGTCGGCGATCTCCCCCACCAGTTCCTCGGCCAGGTCCTCGAGGGTGACGATGCCGGCGAATCCTCCGTACTCGTCCACGACGCAGGCGAGCTGGTTGTGCGTGCGGGCCAGCAGCCGCAGGGCGTCGGGCAGCACCATCGAGGTCGGCACCAGGGCAGCCTCGCGGGCCACGACGCCCGCCGGCGTATCGTCGGGGTGGTTCCCCTCGAGGATGTCCTGGAGGTGGACCACGCCGGCGATGGCCTCGTCGTCATCGATCACCGGGTAGCGCGAGTGGCCGTCGCCCATCAGGGAGCGGACCTCGGCGAGCGCGTCGTCGGGGCGCACCACGTCGACGTAGGCCCGGGGGATCATCGCGTGCTCCACATCCCGCTCCGGGAAGTCGAGGATGCGGTCCAGCAGCACCGAGAGCTCCTCGGGGAGGTCGCCGCTCTCGCGCGAGTCCGCCACGATGTGCTCGAGATCGCGCATGGTGGCCGAGTGCTCCACATCGTGCACCGGCTCGATGCGCAGCGCGCGCAGAAGCGTGTTGGACGCCTTGTCGAACACGTGGATGAGCCAGCCGAAGGCCGCGAGGTAGACGTTGGTCGAGCGGGCCAGGCCCACGGCCAGGGGCTCCGGGCGGGCGATGGCGAGGTTCTTCGGGAAGAGCTCGCCGAAGATCATCTGGACGATGGTCGAGAAGACCAGCGCGAGGCCGGTCCCGAGCCCCACGCCAACGGACGTCGGCACGCCGGCGCCGCCGAGTCCCTCGCCCACCGCCTGCCCGATGAACGGCTCGGCCACGAAGCCCACGAGCAGGGCCGTCACGGTGATGCCCAGTTGCGCGCCCGACAGCATGAACGAGGTGCGCCGGGTCACGTTGAGCGCACGCGCGGCCCCGGGGTCGCCCTCGGCGGCCCGGGCCTTCAGGCGCGAGCGGTCCACCGCCATGTAGGAGAACTCCTGCGCCACGAAGTAGCCCGTGGCGGCCGTGATCGCCAGCACGATCAGCAGGCCGAGCAGGAGCAGCAGGATCCAGCTCATCGGCCCCGGTGCCCCGGGACGCCGTCGTCAGCCACCGCGCAGGGTGGCCCCGGCCATCGGGGTTCGTGCGTGTCCGCCGCGGCGTCCTCCGGCGAGGCGTCGTCCGCGCTGGTACGGCCGGACGGGCATTGTCGATATCTCACCGCCGGAACCGTACTACGGCGCGGCGCCCGGCTGCCGGACGGGCGCCGCGCCGATGCCGAGCCCGTCGGGGTCGCCGGCGTCCAGGCGCGCCCACCCGAGCCCCTCGCCGAGCGCGGACACGAAAGCGTCCTCAACCCGGTCGCGATCCGGATCGCCACCCTCGGCGGCGATCGAGGTGGGCGGCACTCCGGGGTCGCCGCAGCCCACCATGGCCCGCGGCCACTCCAGGTCCGGGTCGCGGTTCAGCGCGACGCCGTGGTGGCTGATGCCCTCGCTCACGCGGATCCCGACGCTGCCCAGCTTGCGGCCGTCCACGTAGAGGCCAACGGCCCGCCCGTCGCCGTGCGCGTCGGCCACCCCTGCGGCGGCCCGCATCGCCTCGACCAGCGCATCCACGAACGCCCGCACCCGCCCGCCGGGACGCAGGTCGGCGATGACGTAGGCCGTCATCTGGCCCGGCCCGTGCCAGGTCATCTGCCCGCCGCGGTCCGAGCGGACGAATGCGCCCCCGCGCTCGGCCAGGGCGGCGTCGTCCAGCAGCAGATCCCCTCTGTCCCCGTGGCGGCCCGTGGTGAAGGTCGGCGGATGCTCCAGCAGCCAGAGCACGTCGGGGATCTCCCCGGCCCCGCGACGGGCCACCAGCGAGCGCTGGACCTCCCACGCGGCGCGGTAGTCCATGCGCGACGTCCGCACCACGATCGCCTCACGCCCCGGTGCCAGCACGCTCACGGCGCCGGCTCCCCCTCCGGCGCGTGCACCAGGTGGCGCTCGACCACCGTGACATCCCGCCAGCGCCCGCCCTGGCGGCCGTGCGCCTGGTGGGTACCCACCACCCGGAAGCCCGCCCGCCGCGCCAGGGCCAGGCCGGCGGCGTTGTCGGCCAGGATCATCCCCACCAGCTTCCAGTACCCGAACGCGGGCGCCTCCTCGACGAGTGAGGCGAGCATCCGGGCGCCGATCCCGCGCCCGCCCATGCCCTCGGCCACGTAGGCGGTGTACTCGGCCACCCCGTCGTACCAGGGCCGGTGCGAGAAGGGCGCCAGGGCCGACCAGGCCACCACTCCGGCGGCGCCCTCGCCCACCCACACCGGGGCCCGGTCGGGCCGGGAGGCCAGCCACGCCCGGCGCTCCTGCGCGTCGTGGGGGCCCACCGCGAAGGTGGCGATGCCCGCCGCGATGCCCTGGTCGTAGATGCGCCCGATGGCCCCGGCGTCGTCCGGGCCGGCGGGGCGGATGAGGAGGTCGGTCAAGTCGCCGCGCGTCGGTTAGGGCCGGGCCCCTGGGGCGAGTCCGACATCACCCGGCCGGTCGGCCAGCGTGATCGTCAGCGTCCGGCGCACCCCGTCGCGCAGCACGGTCAGGGTGAGGGGGTCGCCGACGGCCCGGGAGGACACCTCGCGGCTGACATCGGCCATGTCGTTCGCCGGCAGGCCCTCCACCCGGACGATGATGTCGCCGCCGAGCGGGACGTCCGCCTCGAGCGGGGTGCCGGCCGGGGTCAGCCCCGCGTCGCCCGCCGGCCCGCGCTCGTCCACCGCCACCACGGCCACACCGCGGGTGTCGCCCAGTCCCAGCGCGTCGGCGATGGCCGGCGTCACCTGCCGCCCGGTCACGCCCAGCCAGGCGTGCTCTGCCTCGCCGCTGCGAACGATCGCGTTGACCACCGGGCGCACGGTGTCGATGGGGACCGCGAAACTGATGCCGTCGTTGCCGCCGCTCCCGGTTGCGATCTGTGAGTTGATGCCGATCACCCGCCCCGCCCCGTCCAGGAGCGGGCCGCCGGAGTTGCCCCGGTTGATGGCGGCGTCGGTCTGGATGACGTTCTGGATCTCGAAGCCGTTCGGCGCGCGGATGATGCGCTTGAGCGCAGAGATGATCCCCGCGGTGGCCGTCCGCTCGAGTCCGAACGGGTTGCCGATCGCGATGACCCCGTCGCCCACCACCAGCCCGTCGGTGCTGCCGAGGTCCAGCGGGCGCACGCCGGCGGGGAGCCCGCCCACGCGGATGACCGCGAGGTCGGTGCTCGCGTCGCGGCCCAGGACCTCGCCCTCCATCTCGGTGCCGTCGTCGAAGGTCACGCTCACGCGGCTCGCGTCCTCGATCACGTGGGCGTTGCTCAGCACCAGGCCGTCGGCCGAGATGACGAATCCGGACCCCAGGCGCCCGTCGGGATCGGCCCCCGGGGGCCCCGTGATCACCTTGACCACCGCCGGCGCCGTTCGCGCCACGACGTCCTGGATCGGGGGGACGGATCCGCCGTCCGCATCGGGCGAGGGGCCCCCGCCTGCCGGCGGCGCGACGAACGGTCGCCCGCCGTCGCGCGCGGCCACCCGGTCCTGCAGCGGCAGGGCGTCGCGGACGATGACCGTGTCGCCCTCCCCGCCCAGGTTGCCGCTCAGCCCCGCGCCGCCCAGGGCCAGCAGGCCGCCGGCCAGTCCCGCCACCAGCGCCACCGCGCCCGCGCGCAGGCGGCCGCTCGTCCTGCCCGGCGCCGCGCCGGCTGCGTTGCGGCCGCCGGCCTCGGCGGTCGCCCGGCCGCGCTGGGGGGCCGGACCGGGGTAGGGGCTCTCTGGCGGCGGTCCGGTTCGTGGCACGCGCCTGAGAGTAGCGGCCCGCCGACGCACCGCCGAGCCATACCGCCGGGGCCGTCTACCATCAGGTGGGAGAAAAGATCCGGAGGCCGCCCGTGTCCGACCGCATCCTGGTCGTCGAGGACGAACAGTCAATCCGCACCATCGTCGAGTACGCCCTCAAGGACGCCGGGTTCCAGGTGTCGTCCGCGGCCCGGGGCGACGCCGCCCTGGAGATCTTCGGGCGCGGCGGGATCGACCTCGTGATCCTCGACATCATGCTGCCCGGACTCGACGGGCTGGAGGTGTGCAAGCGCATCCGCGCCGCCGACTCGACCCCGATCATCATGCTCTCGGCCCGCAGTGAGGAGCTCGACAAGGTGCTGGGGCTCGAACTGGGCGCCGACGACTACGTCACCAAGCCGTTCTCCCCCCGGGAACTGGTGTCGCGCGTGAAGGCGAACCTGCGCCGCGCCCGCCTCGAGCCCGACCGCAGCGCGCCCGTCCGCATCGGCGACCTCGAGATCGACGCCACCGCCCGCACCGTCACGCGCGCCGGCAAGGAGGTGCCGGTCACGTTCTCCGAGTTCGAGATCCTCCACAAGCTGGCATCGACGCCCCGCCGGGTCTTCACCCGCGAGGAGTTGATGAACCACCTCTGGGACGGCAATTTCTTCGGCGACCTGCGCAGCGTGGATGTCCACGTCCGCCACCTGCGCCAGAAGGTCGAGGACGACCCCGCCAACCCCGTCCTGATCCGCACCGTCCGCGGGGTGGGCTACGCCTTCGGCGCCGACGACAACGGGTCGTGAGCGCGTGAGGGCCCGCCGCGCGTCGCTGGCGCTGGGTCTGCAGGGCTGGCTGGCCGCCGCCTTCCTCCTGGTGGGGGTGATCGCGAGCCTCACGATCGTGGTGGTGGTGCTGCCGACCCTGGAGTCGAGCGTCCGTGAGGACCGCGCCAAGCGCGAGTCCGACCGCCTGGGGGCGCTGCTGCGCGGCGAGCTGGAGAGCCGTCTGCTGCGGGACCCGGTGGGCGTGGAGGAGCTGCGCACGCTGGCGCAGGACCTGCGCGCGGCCACGGGCGCCGACATCCGCCTCACCTACCGGCCGGGGGACGCCTTCGTGCGGGTGGAGACCACGGTTCAGTGGCCGCCCAACGAGGCCGCCGGCGAGCTGCTGGACCAGGCGTCGGGCCTGTCGCGCGGATACTCGGCGGACGGCCGTCTGGCGGCCCCGCTGGTGCGCCTCACCTCGCAGTCCAGCGGCGCCGTGCTGCTGGTGCGCGGCGCCCAGACGTTGTCGGGGATCGCGCCCGAGCTGGCCATCGTGCGCCGGCGCGTGATCGTCGCGATGGTGCTGGTGCTGAGCCTGGCCTCGCTGATGGGGGTGCTGCTGGCGCGCCGGCTGGGAGGGCACATGCGCGAACTGTCGCGCACCGCGGCGACCCTGGCGGGCGGCGACCTGGGCGCCCGCAGCCCGGAGCTGGGACTGGTGCCCACCGAGCTCGTGGTCCTGCGCGACAGCCTGGATGGCATGGCCTCGCGGCTGCAGTCGTTCGTGGGCGCGATCACCGACGAGCGCGACCGCGACCGCGCCATGGTGGGCTCGCTGGCCGAGGGCGTCGTGACCGTGGCCCCCGACGACACGGTGATGGTCGCCAACGACGCCGCCAACCGCATGCTCGGTCTCCCCGAGGGGGCCGAGCGGGGCAGGCTCGAATCGCTGCCGCCCGCCCTCATGGACGCCGTGCGCTCATCGCGGGCCGGCCGCGAGGTGGGCGAGAGCGAGGTGGCCCTGCCCGGCGGGCTCGAGTTGGAGGTGCACGTGGCACCCATGGCGGGCCGCGACGAGGGCGGGACCGTGGTGACCCTGCGCGATGTCACCGACGAGCGCCGCCTGGAGCGCGCGCGCCGCGACCTGGTGGCCAACGTCTCGCACGAGCTCAAGACCCCGATCGCGGCCCTGAAGGGCTTCCTGGAACTCCTGGAGGACGACCGGGTCGGCGCCGCGGACCGGCGGGAGTTCATGCTCGCCATGAGCCAGGAGACCGCGCGCCTGGAGCGCCTGGTGGAGGAGCAGTTGCAGCTGGCGCGCCTGGACGCGGGCGCCCTCCCGCTGGACCTGGGGGACGTTGAGCTGGGCGAGCTGGCCAGGGCCGCGGTCGATTCGCGCATCCCCCTGGCCGAGCGGGAGGGGCTGCGTCTGGACGTGCGGGCACTCGCCGGTTCCGGCCCCACCGTGCTGGCGGATGCGGCCCGCATCGAGCAGGTCCTCCTGATCCTGCTGGACAACGCCACGCGCCACACCCCGGCCGGCGGGCGGGTGGAGGTGGTCGTCGAGCGGTCCCCGGACGACCGCGAGGCCCTCCTGCGGGTGCGCGACACCGGTGAGGGGATCCCCGAGGAGGACCTGCCCTTCATCTTCGACCGCTTCTACCGGGGCGACCCCTCCCGCGAGGGGCGCAGCGCGGGACTGGGCCTGGCCATCGCGCGCGGCCTCGTGGCGGCCCACCGGGGCGCCATCACGGTCGAGTCGGCGGTGGGCGCGGGGACGACCCTCACGGTGGCGCTCCCCCTGGTGAGCGGGAGCGCCGTCACCGTGGAGCAGCGCATCCCCGAGGGACTGCTGCCCCCGGCAGAGGGCTCCCAGGCGACCCCCCCTCCTCCGCCGCCGGTCGCGTAGCCTGCGGCGCATGAGCGATCATGCGACCCCCACCGTCCTGGTCACCGGCGCCGGCCGCGGAGTGGGCCGCGCCACCGCCGAGTTGTTCGCGGTCAACGGCTGGCGCGCCGTCGCCGGCGTCCGCGACCTCGAGCGGGCCCGCGCAGACTACGACCCGGCGCTGGGCGTCCACCTGGTGCACCTGGACGTCGAGGATCCGGTGTCCATCGCGGCCGGCGTCGCCGAGGCGCAGCGGCTGGCCGGAGGCGCCCTCACCTGCGTCGTCTCCAACGCCGGCTACGCACTGATGGGCGCCGTGGAGGAGGCGGATCTCGACCAGGTCCGGTCGATGTTCGAGACCAACTTCTTCGGCGCTGCGCAGGTGTTGCAGGCCGCCGTGCCGGCCATGCGGGAGGCCGGCCGCGGCTCGATCGTGGTCGTCAACTCCGTCGGCGCCCGCGTGGTGAGCCCGCTGGTGAGCATGTACCACGCAAGCAAGTACGCGCTGCTGGCCGTCAGCGAGGCGCTGTCGTTCGAGTTGCGGCCGTTCGGCATCCGGGTGAGCTCCATCGAGCCCGGCATGATCGACACCGACTTCCCCATGGCCACCCGGCGCACCGGCGCGGCCTCGTCCGGGGAGGGCCCCTACGCGCCGCTGCTGGGCCAGTTGCGCGAGAGCTTCGGCAGGTGGCGCGAGCGGTACTCGGTGTCGGCCCAGTACGTGGCCGAGCGGGTCTGGGAGGCGGCGACCGCCGACGGGCCCACCTTCCAGATGCCCGTGGGTGACGACGCCTGGGATCTCGTGCAGCGACGGCAGCGCGCCGGCACCGACCAGCGGGCCTGGGAGGCGCTGCAGGCCGACTTCCTGGGGCTCGACTGGCGGTGATCGTGGTCGCGCCGGGCGCCTTCAAGGGCGCCCTGTCGCCCGCCGAGGCCGCCCGGGCCATCGCGGCGGGCCTGCGGCTGGTGCTGCCCGGCGCCGAGGTGCGGGCGGTGCCCGTGGCCGACGGGGGCGAGGGCACGGCCGATGCGCTGGTGGCCTCGGCGGGCGGCCGGCGCCGCATGGTGGACGCCCTCGACCCGCTGGGACGACCCATCAGGGCCACGCTGGGCGAGTTGCCCGGCCACACCGCCGTGGTGGAACTGGCCCAGGCGTCGGGGTACGAGCGCCTGGCCGACGGTGAGCGCGACCCCGAGCGAGCCGGCACCTTCGGCACCGGGCTGCTCATCCGGGCCGCCCTCGACCTGGGCGCCACCACGATCCTCGTCGGCCTGGGCGGCAGCGCCACCACCGATGGCGGCCTCGGGCTCGCGATCGCGCTGGGGGTGCGGGCGCTCGACGCCGAGGGCACCCCGCTCGAGGGCGTGGGCGCCGACATGGGCCGGGTGGCCCGTCTCGATCCTGCGGCGCTCGACCCGCGGCTCGCCGGCGTCACCATCCGTGTGGCCTGCGATGTGGCGAACCCCTTCCACGGCCCGGACGGGGCCGCCCACGTCTTCGGCCCGCAGAAGGGTGCCGATCCCGCGGCGGTGGCCCGGCTGGATGCCGGACTCGAGCGCCTGGCGGACGTCTTGGCCGGGGCGACCGGCGTCGACGTGCAGGCGCTCCCCGGCTCGGGCGCGGCGGGCGGCGCGGCGGGTGCGCTGGCCGCGCTGTTCGGGGCCGAGCTCGTCCCCGGGGCGCCGTTGGTGCTGGAGGCCCTCGGGATGGCCGGCCACCTGGACGGGGCGACCCTGTGCGTCACCGGCGAGGGGTCCCTCGATGCCACCAGCCTGAGCGGGAAGGCGCCGGCGGCGGTGGCCGCGATGTGCGCCGAGCGGGGCATCCCCTGCGTGGCGTTGTGCGGGGCCATCGGCCTGGGTCCCCGGGCGCTGGCCGAGGCCGGCTTCACGGCGGCCTTCCCGATCGGGCAGGTGCCGCGCAGGCTGCCGGACGCCCTGGCGGCCGCGGAGTCGGACCTGGCGCGCGCGGCCGCGTCCCTCGGGCGCCTCTGGGGCGCGGCGGCCACCTAGCCGATCGGGGAGGCCGGGACTGGACGTTCTCGCGGTGGTGGTGCCGGGGATCGGGGCGATCCTGCATCGCATGACGACACCTCGCCTCGCACTCACCCTCCTGGTCGCCGCCGCCGCCGTGGTGCCCGCCACCGCCGCGACGACCGCCGCCGCGGCACCCCTCAAGCCGGCCAAGGACCCGGCCGCGGCGCCGCTGGCCCGGGCGGCGGAGATGTCCCAGGTGTGGGGCCGCTGCCAGACGGCCCGCCCGGCCCACCGTCTGCTGACGATCGCCAAGCGCACCCCGGCCGTGCGGCCGCGTGTCAAGCGGGCCAAGGCCGCCGTCATCAAGTGGCGCTCTGTGGAGCGCGTGTGCTCCAAGCCGTTCAACGGCCCGCGGGTGTGGCTGGGCTGACCCTCGGCTCAGGGGCCGGCCGGCCCGCCCCCGCGTCGGCCGGCGAGCCACTGCTCCACCGCCTCGCGTACGCCCGCCCCGTTGCCCTCCCGCGTCACCCAGGGGGCATCCGCAGCCAGCTCCGGATCGGCGGCGGCCCCGTTGGCCACGATCGCCACGGTGCCGACGGCGCGGCCCATGTCGAGGTCCTGCCGGCTGTCGCCGACCGCGAGGCACTCGGCGGCGTCCAGGCCCCGCGCGTCCACATCGCGCGCCACGGCTGCCCGCTTGCTCGCCCGGGCCGGCAACAGGTGGAAGGTGTGGATGCCCTCGCCGATGCGGCCATTGTCGGCCAGGCGGAGGGTCCCGCCTGAGGCGTCGTGCACCCAGGCCGGTGCATCGGGTCCCGCCCGCCCGGCGAACACGTGCCCGCCCTCGCGGCCCCATTGTGCGGCGGGGTGGATGCGCAGTCCGGTCTCGCGCTCCAGCAGGGCGGCGGGGATGCCCGTGGCGGCGATGGCCTCGAACACGCTCTGGCCGGGTGCGGTGGGGTAGTCGGCATCCAGCGCGCCCATCTCGGCCAGCAGCCCGTCGGCGCCCAGCGCCGCCCGCGTCGCCTCCAGGCGGGGGCGGCTGCGACCCGAGGTCAGGATCACCGGGACCGCCGCGTCGTGCAGAGCCGCCAGGGCCTCCACGCCGTCGCGCGAGAACGCTCCCGCGCCGTCGCGTAGTAGCGACCCGCCGGCCCCCAGGAGGGTGCCGTCCAGGTCGATGTAGGCCGCCCGCCCCGCGCTCACGCGCCGACGGCCGCCAGAACGCCACGCATCGCGGGGCGCTGGGCGGGCCGCGTCTCGATGTCGTGCATCACCCACTCGCCGCCGACGCGCACCGGGCGCACGTAGCGCCCGTCGCCGGCCAGGTCGGCGGGCGCCCGCCCCTCCTCCGCCACGCGTAGCAGCACCGCCTGGGCGATGCTCGACGCCATCGCGCCCAGGGTCGTGGTGGCCTGGTTGGTGTGCCGGCGGGCGCCCAGATCCACCTGGGCCAGCGCGCCCAGCCCGCGGGCGCCGAGCAGGTCGATCAGGAGGCCGGTCTCCACCGCGTAGCCGCTGAAGAACGGGATGCCCATCAGCACCTCACGGCGGCCCGCGGCCTCGCCCGACAGCGGTTGGGCCAGGCCGGTCAGCTCGGGGTAGAACATGTTCAGGAGCGGCCGCGCGCAGATCTCGGTCACGCGCCCGCCGCCCTCCGGGTCGTCGCCCAGCGCCCGGGTGTAGACGGCCTTGACATAGTCGACCTCGGGGTCGGCGAGCAGCGGGCCCAGCAACCCCGGGACGAATGCCGGGTCGGGGTCGGTCACATCCGAGTCGAGCCACACGATCAGCTCGCCCTCGGCCACCGCCAGGCTCTTCCACAGCGCATCGCCCTTGCCGCGCTGCGGCGGCAGCGTCGGCAGGATCTCCCCGGCGCGCCACACGCGGGCGCCGGCCTCGGCGGCCCGCGCGCAGCTGGCGTCCTCGCTGCCGGTATCCACCACCATCAGCTCGGACACCAGGGGGACGCGCTCCATCAGCTCGCGGCGGACGCCCTCGACGATCGGGCCCACGGTGTCCGCCACGTCGAGCATCGGCAGGCAGACCGTGATGCGCGTGCCGCGGGCGGCGGCGATGGCCGCCAGCTCGGCCGGGTCGTAGTCGGCCCCGCGGTAGGTGCGATCGGTGAGCCAGTGCCCGGGGTCCACCTGGACGACTCTAGACAACCCCGGGTCGGCGGGCGCCCTGTCGAGGGCCTCCGGGGTCGTCGTGCCGGCCGGCGGGGTGGGCGCGGTGGTGGACAGCGTGGCCTCCCGGTGGGGGTGGGGGGGTGGCGCCGGCGCGCGGCCGGCCGGCGCTCATCCAGAACTACGCGTGGGCGGGCCGCGCGGTTGGGGTGCACCGGCCGGCCCCGGTAACCGCGCGGTGCCCCGGCGCGAGTGACGCGCCGCGGGCCGATCGGTAGGTTCCGGCCCCATGAGTGCCCCCATCAAGGGCCTGGTGCTGTCCGGCGGTTCCGGAACGCGCCTGCGCCCGATCACCCACACCAGCGCCAAGCAGCTGGTACCGGTGGCCAACCGCCCGGTCCTCTTCTACGGGCTCGAGGCCCTGCGCGAGGCCGGCGTCACCGACGTCGGGATCATCGTCGGCGACACGCACGCCGAGATCGAGGCCGCGGTCGGCGACGGATCCGCTCTCGGCATCCGCGCCACCTACATCCGCCAGGAGGCGCCGCTCGGCCTGGCCCACGCGGTCCTGACGGCCGAGGAGTTCCTGGACGGCTCGCCCTTCGTGATGTACCTGGGCGACAACCTGCTGCGCGACGGCATCACCGACCTGGTGGACAACTTCCGCGCCGGCGGCGCCGACGCGACGATCCTGCTCCAGAGGGTGCCCAACCCCCGGGCCTACGGCGTGGCCGAGCTCGAGGGCGGTCGGGTGGTGCGCCTGGTCGAGAAGCCGCCCGAGCCCAAGTCGGACATGGCGCTGGTGGGGGTCTACCTCTTCACGCCGGCCATCATGGATTCGGCCAAGGCCATCTCCCCGTCCGGTCGCGGCGAGTTGGAGATCACCGACGCCATCCAGCACATGATCGACCGCGACCTGCGCGTGGAGTGGCACGAGGTGTCCGGCTGGTGGAAGGACACCGGGCGCATCGAGGACATGCTGGAGGCCAACCGGCTGATCCTCGACGTGGTGGAGCCGCGCATCGAGGGCGATCTGATCGACACCACCGTCGAGGGGCGGGTGGTGATCGAGGCGGGCGCGCGGCTGGTGAACTCCGCGGTGCGCGGACCGGCGGTGATCGGCGCCGGCGCCGTCATCGAGAACGCCTACATCGGCCCCTATACGGCAATATCGGACCGCGTGGTCGTGCGCACCGCCGAGGTGGAGCACAGCATCCTGCTGGCCGACAGCCGCGTGGAGGACCTCGACGCGCGCGTGGAGAGCAGCCTCATCGGCCGCGGGGTCACCATCGCCCGCACGGATGCCAAGCCGCGGGCCTACCGGTTCATGATCGGCGACTCGTCGTCGGTCGGCCTGATCTGAGGGGGCGCTGATGAGGGTGCTGGTGACCGGCGCGGCCGGGATGCTGGGGCGCGACATGGTGGCCCACCTGTCGGCGCGCCACGAGGTGACCGGCGTGGACATGGACGTCGATGTCACCGATCCGGATGCGGTGCGCGCCTGCGTGGAGCGGGTGCGGCCGGAGGCGATCTTCCACCTGGCGGCCTGGACCGACGTCGACGGCGCGGAGGAGCGCGAGGAGGCGGCGCACGCGGTGAACGCCGACGGCTCGGCCAACGTGGCCGCCGCGGCCGCCGCGGTGGGTGCGGCCATGGTCCTCCCCTCCACGGACTACGTGTTCGCCGGCGACCTGGGGCGCGCCTACACCGAGGACGACCCCACCTCGCCGCTGGGCGCCTACGGGCGCACCAAGCTGGCCGGCGAGGTGCGGGCCATCGAGGCGCACCCCAGCGGCGTGCGCGTGGCGCGCACCGCCTGGCTGTACGGGGCGCACGGGCGCAACTTCGTCGACACCATGCGCCGCCTGGGCGCCGAGCGCGACGAGGTGACCGTGGTGGCCGACCAGACCGGCTGTCCCACCTGGACGCGCGACCTGGCGCCGGCCCTGGAGTACCTGGTGGGGTGCCCGCCGGGGATCTACCACACGGCCGGCGGCGGAGAGGTGTCGTGGGCCGGCTTCGCCGAGGCCGTCTTCGCCGAGGCCGGACTGGCGTGCCGGGTGGTCCCCACCACGACCGCCGAGTTCGCCCGGCCGGCCCCGCGACCCGAGTACTCGCCGCTGGCCGTCACCCGCGCCGGCGCCCCCCGCCTGCGTCACTGGCGCGAGGCTCTGCGCGATTACGTCGCGGCCACGGCATGATGGAGCCCACGGTCCACCACCCCCTCCCGCCGACCACCAAGGAGTGCCCGTGAGGATCCTGATCACCGGCGGCTGCGGCTTCATCGGCTCGCAGTTCGTGCGCCTGGCGGTCGGTCGCGGCCACGAGGTGGTCAACGTCGACAAGCTCACCTACGCCGGCAACCCGGCGAACGTGGCCGACGTGGCCGGCGACCCCGGCTACCGCTTCGTGCACGCCGACATCGCCGACGCCGAGGCCATGGCCGGCGCGATGGCGGGCGTCGAGGTGGTGGTCAACTTCGCCGCCGAGAGCCACGTGGACCGCTCCATCCTCACGCCGGGCGAGTTCATCCACACCGACGTCGTCGGCACCGCCGTCCTGCTGGACGCGGCGCGCACCGCCGGGGTACGCCGGTTCGTGCAGGTGTCCACCGACGAGGTGTACGGCTCGATCCAGGAGGGGGCCTTCCGCGAGACCGACCCCATCCAGCCGTCGAGCCCGTACTCGGCCAGCAAGGCCGGCGGCGACCTCCAGGTCCTGGCCTGGCACCGGACGTTCGGCATCGACGCGGTCATCACCCGCGGCTCCAACACCTTCGGTGCCCGCCAGTACCCCGAGAAGCTGATCCCGCTCTTCGTCACCAACGCCCTCGACGGCGAGAGCCTGCCCGTCTACGGCGACGGCATGCAGGTCCGCGACTGGATCCACGTGGAGGACCACTGCGAGGGGATCTGGACGGCCATGGAGGCCGGGGTCGCGGGCGAGGTCTACAACGTGGGCGGCGGCAACGAGGTCCCGAACATCGAGATCACGCGGCGCATCCTGGCGGCCACCGGCGCCGGCGAGGACCTGATCCGCCACGTGGGCGACCGGCTGGGGCACGACCGCCGCTACGCGCTCGCCACCGACAAGCTGCGCGGCCTGGGGTGGGCGCCGCGCCACGGCTTCGACGAGGCGCTCGCCGCCACCGTGGCCTGGTACGCCGACAACCGCACCTGGTGGGAGCCCATCAAGAGCGGCGAGTACCGGGCGTACTACGAGACCCAGTACGGCAACCGGTAGCCGCTCGACCGCGGCGGGTCAGCGCCCGCCGCGCGCCCGGTCGCGGTGGCGCCGGCGTGCGATGCCGGCCACGTAGCGCCGGCGCAGCGGCCCCGGCAGGATGCGCCCGACGAACTTCATGGCCAGGCTCATGCGCCGGGGGAACGCGATCTCGTCGTCGTCGTCCTGAAGGCCGTCGGCGATGATCCGGGCCGCCTCATCGGCCTCGATCATGAACGGCATGGGGAAGTCGTTGTCGGCCGTCAGATCGGTGCGCACGAAGCCCGGCGCCACGACCGTCACGTCGACCCCGCTCGACTCGCCCGCCAGGTCGGCCCTCAGGCTGTCGCACATGCTGATCAGGAACGCCTTGCTGGCCCCGTAGGCCGATGCCATCGGCAGGCCGGCGTACCCGGTGACGCTGGCCACCACCGCGATTCGGCCGGACCGGCGCGCGCGCATCCCCGGCAGCACCGCCTCGATGCAGGCCACGGTGCCCATGATGTTCACCTCGAGCTGGCCGCGGAAGATCTCCACCCCGAAGTCGGCCGGGCTCACGTGGCCGTAGGTGCCGGCGTTGAAGATCGCCAGGTCGATGGACCCCAACTCGGCGCGCACGCGCTCGGCGGCGGCGGCCACGCTCGCCGGGTCGGTGATGTCGGCCGGGACGGCCAGCATCCCGGGGTGGGCGCCGGCCAGCTCGGCCAGCTTCTCCTCGCTGCGCGCGCTCACCGCCACCCGCGCCCCGCGACGGGCCAGCTCGCCCGCCAGCTCGCGCCCGATCCCGGCGGACGCTCCCGTCAGCCACACCACCGCGCCGTCGAGGTTCATCTGCTCGCCACCTCCTGCAGGGCCCCGGGGGCCAGATTACGGTTGAACGGCCGGGTGAGAACGAGCTGGTAGTCGTGGATCAGGCGGGTCCGGAACGCCGCCTCGCACGAGGCCAGGTAGTACTCCCAGGTGCGGATGAAGCGCTCGTCGTAGCCCAGGGCGATCACCCGGTCGCGGTTCATCATGAACCTCTCGCGCCACTGGCGCAGGGTCTCGGCGTAATGGTCGCCGATGTTGTCCACCTGCTCCACGATCAGCTCGCTGGACCTGGTCATCGCGGCGGTCATGGCGCCCAGCGAGGGCAGCAAGGAGCCCGGGAAGATGTACTCGCGGATCCAGTCGTGGTGGCGCCGGTACCGCTCGTAGCGCTGGTCGGGGCAGGAGATCACCTGGATGCAGGCCGCTCCGCCCGGGGCGAGGAGCCGGTCGACCGAGCGGAAGTAGGTGGGCAGCTGCTGGTGGCCGATCGCCTCGATCATCTCGATGGAGGCGATGGCGTCGAAGCGCCCCCGCATGGTGCGGTAGTCCTGCAACTGGATGTCGATGCGATCCGAGAGGCCTGCGGCGGCGATGCGCCGGCGCGCCAGGGCGGCCTGCTCGTCGGAGAGCGTGAGCCCCGTCACCCGGCAGCCGTACTCGGCCGCCGCGTGGATGGCGAACCCGCCCCAGCCGCAGCCGATCTCCAGCACGTGGCTGTCGGGCCCCAGGTTCAGCCGCGAGCCGATGCGCCGGTACTTGGCCTCCTGGGCCTCCTGCAGCGTCATGCCCGGGTGCTCGAACACGGCGCAGGAGTAGGTCCACGAGGGGTCCAGGAACAACTCGTAGAGGTCGTTGCCGAGGTCGTAGTGGTACTGGATGTCGCGCCTGGCGCCCGGCAGGTCGGCGCGTGCGGGCAGGTGGGGCCGCCGGCGCTGGACCTCCATCAGGGCCCGCCCCGGCCGGGAGTTGCGCACGGCCTCGCCGGTCTCGGTGAGGATCTCCAGCAGGCCCACCAGGTCGTCGGCGTACCAGTCGCCGGCCGTGTAGCCCTCGCCCAGGCCGATCCGCCCGCGCCGCGCGATGCGCCGCCAGGTGTCCTTCGAGGCGATGGTCACCGTCACGTCCGGCCCCGTGGCCGGGTCGCCGGAGCGGCGCGCGGTTCCGTCGGGCATCTCCAGGGTGATGCGGCCCACCGCCGGGTGGGTCAGCACCCACTCCGAGAGGCGCCGCGCCGCGGGACTCAGGGGTGAGCGGCCGGCGGGCGGCAGATCCCGCAGGGTGCGCCGGCGCGCGCCGGGCGCGGCCGGCCGGATGCTCTCGGTGTCGGTGGGCTCGTGCAAGGAACCTTCCCCAGGTCGGAATCGCGGGAGGCGGTGGAACGGCACGCGCTTCAGCCAGAGGCGCAGGGCGTGCCAGTGGATCAGGCCCATCACGCGCTGGGCCATCAGGGGGTGGCGCACCAGGGCGCGCACCAGTGCGGCGTCGCTCAGGGGGCGAGCGGTGCCGGTCTGCTCGGCCCACAGGACGTGGTCCTCGCCCTCGTCCACCCCCACGGCCAGGCGGATGGTGTCCCCGGGCTCGGTGAGGATGAAGCGGTAGCGCTGGTCCAGGCCGAAGAACGGCGACACATGCATGCGCTTGTCGCGCTCCCAGGTGAGCTTGCCGCCCCGGCCCGCGCGGGCCTCGGCGGCGGGCAGCACGTACAGGTGGCGCTCGCCGTAGGTGTTGGCGACCTCGGCCACCACGGCGGCCAGGGGGCCGGCGGCGTCGTGGCAGAAGAAGAACGACACCGGGTTGAACACGTAGCCGAAGGTGCGCAGGTTGGTGACCATCACCACCCGACCGCCGCCCGTGTCGATGCCGTGCCCGGCCAGCAAGGCCAGCACGTTCTCCTTGATGGGCCGGTCGGTGCGGCCGGCGTGGTCCTCGTCGTGGAGGGAGAAGGGGGCGCGGCGGTTGTGGCCGAAGAGGCGCAGGCGCCGGGCCAGCACGGCGACCTCGTCCAGGTCGATGGCGTAGAAGCACACCCGGTGAGACAGCACGTGCTCGGCGGGCTGTGAGCGCCGGTGCAGCACGGTGCCCTCGTAGAGCGCCGAGCGAACCGGCGTGCGTGTCGCGGCGCGCGGCCTCACCAGGGCGCCCCCAGGGCGGCGGCCACGCGCAGGCCCGAGGCCAGCCCGTCCTCGTGGAAGCCGTTGCCCTGCCAGGCCCCGGCGAACCAGGTGCGGTTGCGCCCCTGGATCTCGGGGATGCGCTCGCGCGCGTCCAGCGCGGCGAACGTGTAGAGCGGGTGGGCGTAGTCGAACGCCGCCAGGGTGCGTGCGGGGGAGATCGAGTCCTGGCGGTTCAGCGTCACGCAGTAGTCCTCGGGCTCGTCGAGGGAGTGGAGCCGGTTGAGGTGGTAGGTCACCGTGGGCATCGCGCCGGGGGAGGTGCAGTCCTCGATCAGGTAGTTCCATGAGCCCCAGGCGCTGCGCCGGCGCGGCATCAGGGTCGTGTCGGTGTGCAGCAGGGTCCGGTTGACGGTGGTGCCGAGCGGTCCCAGCACATCCCGCTCGACGGCGTCGGCGCCGTCGCCGAGGATGGCCAGGGCCTGGGGTGCGTGGGTGGCCAGCAGCACGTGGTCGAACCGGTGCTCGTCGCCGGCGCCGGTGCGCAGGGTCACCCCGTCGGGGTGGCGCACCAGGCCCGTGACCGGGGTGGACAGGTGCAGCCGCTCGCCCAGCCGGCGCTGCACGGCCTCCACGTAGCGCCGGCTGCCGCCGGTGACGGTGCGCCACATGTTGCGGCGGAAGCCCACGAGGCCGTGATTCTGGAAGAACCGCACCGCGTAGGGCGCCGGGAAGTCCAGCGTCGGCCCCGGGGCCGTCGACCACAGGGCGGCGGCGAAGGGCACGATGAAGTGGTCCCGGAAGCTGCGCGAGTAGCCCTCGGCGGCCACGAACTCCCCCAGGGTGCTTCGCGAATGGCGCTGCTCGAGGGCGCGGGTGCCGGTGCGCAGGAAGCGGGCGATCTCGGCCATCAGGCGCGCCATGCCCGGGCGCACCAGCGTGCCCGGCTGGCGCCAGGCGCGCCCGGAGTACTCGATGTCGCAGCGCCGGCAACTGACCGAGAACGACATGTCCGACTCCTGGGTCAGCACGCCCAGTTCCCCGAAGAAGCGCGTCAGCAGCGGGTAGTTGGCGTGATTGTGCACCAGGAAGCCGGTGTCCAGGTCCAGTTCCCCTCCGCCCAGGCGCGGAACCTTCACGGTGTTGGCGTGCCCGCCGGCGCGATCGTCGGCTTCGAACACCTCCACCTCATGGACGCGCCCGAGCGCCAGCGCCGCCCCGAGGCCGGCGATCCCGGATCCCACAACCGCGACCCTCATGCAGCGCTCCCCGCGTGTGTGTCCACTTGACGACCTACGCTGCCGGGCCGCCCGCGGATCAGCGGGCGGCCCGGGCCGGGTGTCTCCCGACCGCGGGATCCCGAAGTCCCGCTGTTCGGGCCCCCGTCCCCGGCGAGCGGCTATCGTCCCGACCGGCCCGCAGCAGCATTATCCGGTTTATCGGGAGACCCGTGAGCACATCCGCCGCCCCGCAGCGTCAGGCGCAGCCGATCGCGACGGTGCGCCAGCGCACCAGCCGCTTCAGCCAGTTCATCACGCTCATCGCCGTGCTGGTGCCACCCTTCGGCATCTTCGCGGCCATCGGCTACCTCTGGGACCGCGCCGTGCGGCCGGTCGACGTGGCCCTGCTGGTCACCATGTATGTCCTGTGCGGGCTCGGGATCACGGTGGGCTTCCACCGGCTCTTCTCGCACAAGAGCTTCCAGTCGGGCACCGCCGTGCGCGCCATGTGGGCCATCCTCGGGTGCATGGCCATCCAGGGGCCGCTGACCCAGTGGGTCACCGACCACCGCCGCCACCACGCCTTCTCCGACAAGGACGGCGACCCGCACTCGCCCCACACCCACGGCGACGGCGTCTTCGCCGGGCTGCGCGGGATGGGCCACGCCCACATGGGCTGGCTGTTCAGCACCAAGGGCATGGAGCGCGGGCGCCTCTATGGCAAGGACCTCTACGAGGAGCCGCTGATCCGGCGCATCGACCAGATGTACTTCATCTGGGTGGTGCTGTCGCTGGGTATCCCGTTCCTGATCGGCTTCGCCGTGACCCCCACCTGGCAGGGCGGGCTGATGGGCTTCGTCTGGGGCGGACTGGTGCGGGTGTTCCTGTTCCACCACATGACCTGGGCCGTCAACTCCATCTGCCACATGTTCGGCCGCCGCCACTTCGACACGGGCGACAAGAGCCGCAACAACTGGGTCATCGCGCTCACCACCTTCGGCGAGGGCTGGCACAACAACCACCACGCCTTCCCGGGCTCGGCCGTCCACGGCCTGGGCCGGCACCAGGTCGACGTCTCCTGGTGGACCATCAAGGCCATGGAGAAGGTGGGCCTGGTGTGGAGCGTGAAGGTCCCCACGCCCGAGCGCATCGCCCGCCGGGCCCAGGCCGGCGAGGGCGCCGCCTAGCCGGACCCTCAGGCCGCCTCGGCGGCCGGGACGCGCGAGGCGTCCAGCGCCTCTTCCGTGAGGCGGCGCCAGGTGCCGGCGCGCGGGGCGGGGATCACGCCGCCCCAGGGGGTGCCGATGGCCACCGGGTGAACGGCGCCGTGGATGACGGTGCGGTCCACCGCGATGCCCATTGCGCGCAGGCGCGACGCAGCGCGCTTGGACTCCACGGCGGCCACCCCGGGGATGCCGGGCAGGTAGGCGTCCAGCGAGCCGTGGACGATGGTGAGGCCCTTCCCGCGCAGGCCCGAGGGGTCCAGTTCGGCCGGCAGCCAGGGCGCCAGCCCGATCACCCTCTCCACCGCAGGGTGCGCCGAGGCGGCCACCGACACGGCGCCGCCCATCGAGAAGCCCAGCAGGGTCACCGGGCCGGCGTGCGCCACGGCCTCGATGGCATCGAGCGCGTCGTCGATGCACATCTGCAACCGGTTCCACGACTTCAGTCGGTAGCGCACCAGGTGGAACGTCAGATCCGGCCGCTCCGGGGCGATCTGTGCGATCAGCCAGCGGAACGACGGGCTCCAGTCGCCCGGCACGTCGCCGCCCTGGCCGCCGTTGACGCAGACGACGGGCCGCGCCCCGCCGGGGCCGTGGGTGCGCATCTCCGCCCCCGAGGGCAGCGTGGTCTGCGTGGTCTCGATCGCCTGGGTCACGGGGCGGGACGATAGCCGGACGCGGGAGCGCCGGGCCCGTCCGCCCCCGTGGGCACCCTTAGCGGCGCGACAGCAGCCCCACAACGGCGATGCCCGCCGAACCGAGGGTCATCGCGGCGAGGTCCGACTTCCCCTGGCCGAAGCGGTACGTGTCGTGCAGGTCCAGGATGGCGCGCGCCGCCAGCGCCGGCCGCGGGTCGCGCAGCATCACGGTGAGGGCGAGCGCCGAGACGATGTCGCGGGCACCGAGTGCGCGCACCTCCGCGGGCGTGGTCTCCAGCTTCTCGGCCATGCGGTCGGTGCGGCGAACGGTGAGCGACACCCACCACCAGGTGATGGCCGCCATCAGCAGGGCGATGCGGCGTTGGGACAGCGGGATCACGGGAAACCTCCGGTCGATGGGTCGATCGGGCTCAAGCCGCGCTTCCCGCGGCCGACACACAGGACATCACAGACACCCGTGCCGGCCACCAGGGAGTGCCACCCGGGAGGCCATCTCAGCCACCGTCCGCCGGCTCTCCCCCCTGGGCCGGCGGACGGTGGGCACGGATCTCCAGCCGCACGTAGTCCACCACGACGTGGCCGTCGGCGCCCAGCATGATCTCCGCCACCTCGCGGGCGAACGGGCCGCGCAGCTCCTCGGGCAGCCGCGCGATGTGGGGCCGCAGGGCGATCGAGGCCAGGTAGAGGGCGCCGTCCTCCACCGGCCCCACGTCCGCCGGCACGGCGTGGAGCCAGGTCCGGACCTCGTCGAACCCGGCCGCGCGCAGGCGGTCGGCGGTGATCGTCGCATCGGCGAAGTTGACGTCCCGGACCACCTCGGGGAAGTGCTCCGCGTACGGGGCGCGGGCGGCCACCTGGTCGGCCGCGGCGTGCGCCGATGCGATGTTGCCGGCGCCCCCGCACTGGACCACCAGTCGCCCGCCGGGGGCGAGAGCCGCGAACAGCCGGGCGAACAGGCGCTCGTGGTCGAGGATCCAGTGCAGCGTGGCGGTGGAGAAAATCAGGTCCACCGGTTCGGGGACGGCCAACTCCAGCAGGTCCTGGCGCTCCACGCGCACCCGCGGCGCCAGGTCGGCCAGCCGGGTCGATGCCTCGGCCACCATGTTCTCCGAGGCATCGACCCCCAGCACGCTCCCGCGCGGCAGTCGTCCGGCCAGCAGGCGCGTCACCCGGCCGGTGCCGCAGCCGGCGTCGACGGCCCTTTCATCTCCCCGCAGGGACACCCCGTCCAGCACGGCGAGGCCCCATTCCACCTGGGGGGCCGAGATGCGCTGATAGGTGTCCGCGTCCCACTCGGCCATGGTCTCCTCCTCGATCGCCGTTCCCCACGCTAACGTGCGCAGCGGTCCGCACCCGGAAATGGACGCCCCTGTGCCGCGACGCACCATCCTCATCTCGCTCACCGCCGCGCTGGGACCGCTGATCCTTGGCGGCACGCTCGCCACGACCTCGGCGGCCGAGCGCCCCACCGCCCGCTCCCACCAGGCCACGGGAGCCGCCTTCGAGTTCGTGGGGCGGGGCTTCGGCCACGGGGTGGGGATGTCCCAGTACGGAGCGCGCGGGCGCGCCCTGGCCGGCTGGAGCCACCAGCGCATCCTGCGCCACTACTACCGCGGCACGACCCTGTCGCCCACGCGCCACCTGCGTATGAAGATCCTGCTGGCCGACGAGTTGCGCGCCCCCGCGGTGACCAGCCCGCGCCCCTTCCGCCTGGTGGGCCGGGCGACCGCCGGCCCGCGTGCCCGCGCCGTGCCCGCCGGCACCCTGGTGCGCCTGGTGCCCGTTGCGGGGGGTATCGAAGCCCGGCGCTCCGGCGCGCGGCCGGTGCTCTACGAGGGGGCCGTGCGCGTGGAGACCCTGGCGCGGGCCGGGGTGGTCTCCTGGGGCGAGCGCCGGCCCTCGCGGGACGCGCGCTTCCGCGGATCGCTGCGCTTCACCCGAGGCGAGGAGGGTGGCCTGCGGCTGGTGAACTACGTCTTCATGGAGGACTACCTGCGAGGGGTGGTGCCCGCCGAGATGCCGGCCTCGTGGGGCGATGACAGCCCGGCGGCGCTGCGCGCGCAGGCCATCGCCGCGCGCACCTACGCGCTGGCGACGTTGCGGCGCGGCGGCGACTTCAACCACTACGCCGACACCCGCAGCCAGGTGTACGAAGGGGTTGCGATCGAGGACCCCCGCACCGATCGAGCGGTGCGCTCCACCGCGAACCGCATCGTCACCTTCCGGGGCGAGCCGGCGCAGACCTTCTTCTTCTCCACCTCGGGCGGGCGCACCGAGGACGTGGTCAACGCGTTCCCGGGCTCCCAGCCGACGCCGTACCTGGTGAGCGTGCCCGACCCGTTCGACCGCATCTCGCCGGTCCACCGCTGGCCCGACCGCCCCCGCTTCAGCCCCGGGCGACTCGGGGAACTCCTGGGTCTGGGCGGTCCCGTGACCGGCTTCGAGATCGTCCGCCGTGGCGCCTCGCCCCGCGTGGTGGCCGCGCGGGTCACGGTCGCCGGGGGACGGACCACCATCGTGAGCGGATCGGACCTGCGCGGGCGCCTGGGGCTGCGCGACAGCTGGTTCGCGGTCAGGCGCGCCGGGTGAGCACGCGCGCCCCCCGCGGGCTCACGCTCCTCACGCTCGCCCTCGCCGCCGCGGGTCCGCCCGCCCAGGCGCTCGCCGGCGACCCCGTCCTCCCGTTCGCCGACGTCCGCCCGGGGATGGTGGGCGAGGCCCGCACCGTCGTGCAGGGGACCGAGATCGTCACCTTCACGGTCCGCGTGTTCGACCGCCAGCAGGTGGGCGACGGTCCGGGCGGCGCACTGATCCTGGGCCGGGCCGAGGGCCCGGTGATCGACGCCTCGGGCGGTGTGGCGCAGGGGATGAGCGGCAGCCCCGTGTACGTCACGGGCGAGGACGGCGTGGCCCGGGTGATCGGGGCCGTCGCCTACGGCGCCGGCGACGAGGCCGGGGTCATCGTGGGCATCACGCCCATCGAGCAGATGCTGCGCTCCTCCGCGGGGTCGCGCGCCTTCGAGGTGAGGTCCGTCCGCGCGGCGCGCGAGGCCGTGCGCGTCCCCTCGCGCGCCGCCGCCCGTGCGCTCCAGCGCCGCGACCCGGGGCGCATCGGCCTGCACCCGCTGGGGCGCGTGGCGGTGGCCGGCGTCTCGCGGCCGCTGGCCCGGCTGCTGGGGGCCGACCTGGACGCGCGCGGCCTCCAGACCACCGGCATCGGACCGCGCACGCCGCGTCCGCCCCAGGAACTGGTGCCGGGGGCCACCATGACCGCGCTGCTGGCCGGCGGCGACATCACCGTGGGCGCGGTGGGGACCACCACGTACGTCGACGGCGACCGCGTGCTGGGCTTCGGCCACCCCTTCCTCGGCAGCGGCCGCGCGCGCCTGCTGCTGGGCGACGGATACGTCTACCGGACCATCGCCGCCCCCATCACGGGGCAGTCGTACAAGCTCGCCGAGCCCGGCACCATCCAGGGAGCGGTCATCGGCGACCGCACCGACGGCGTCACGGGGGTCCGGGGTCCTTCCGGGGGCATCCCCGCCCGGTCGGTGGCCATCGACACCACCCGCGGCACGCGGGTCTCGGTGCGGGCCGTGCTGGCGCCGGACGAGCGCACCCTGCCCGTGGTGGCCGCCGTGCTGCAGAACGAGCCGCTGGCGCGCGTCCGCGACGGGATCCAGGGCGGGACGGTGCGCCTGACGTTCCGCATCACCAGCCCGGTGCTCCCCGGGCCGATCGTCTACCGCAACCTGTTCGCCGCCTACGGCGATATCCTGGTGCCCGGGCTGTCCGAGCTGAATCGGGCGGTCGCCCTGCTGGGCCAGAACGGCATCCGCTCCATCCCAGTGTCGGGCATCCGCGTGGAGCAGGTCGTCGAGAGCCGCGTGCGTGCCGCCCGGCTGGTCTCGGCCCGCACCGTGCCGCGCGTGGTGCGCCCGGGGCAGCGGGCCACCCTCCTCGTGCGCGTCCAGCCGTGGCGCGAGAGCGTCCGGACGCTGCGCCTGCGCGTCCGCATACCCGTGGGCATGCGCCCGGGTGCGCGGACGCTCCGCATCGCGCCCAACACCGGCGCCGGCTTCGACGCGAATCCGGTCCCCTTCGAGGAGTTGCTGGGAGTCTCGGGCACGCTGGCCACCCGCGCCGACGTGGATGCGATGGAGCGGCGGGCCACCGGCCTGCCCGGCCCGCGCACGGTGCGCGTGATCGGGGCGCTCGCCGCCTCCCTGGGCGGTCGCAACGACGCCGTCCGGATCCTCGGACCGGGGCAGGCCGGTGGCGAGGGGCAGGTCCGGGCGATGCCCTACGTCATCTTCGGCCCGCGCATCTCCGCGCGGGTCCGCGTGGCCGGGCGGTGAGGGCGGCGGGTCAGGGTCGCAGCACGTAGAAGCGCCAGAAGTCGTTCTCCACCGGAGCGATCTCCACACGGCCGAGGCCCGCCTCACGGGCGTAGCGCTCCACCGTGCCGGCGCGCATCACGGTGCCCGTGCCGGCGGGGTCCTGGCCCACCATCCCCACGGGCAGGCAGTGCAGCACCGAGAAGCCGTAGTAGAGGCGCTCCACCTCGCCGGCCGCCGGCGAGAAGTGGTCGCCCACCCGCTCGTCGGCCACCAGCACGGCACCGCCGGGCGCCAGCAGTCGGCGGGCCGCCGCCAGGGCCTCGACCGGGCGGGACATGTCGTGCAGCGCCTCGAAGATCGTCACCAGGTCGAACGCGCCGGCCGGCTCGGCATCGGCGGCATCGGTGCAGGTGAAGCGCACGCGTGCGGCCACCTCGGGCTCCGCCGCCGCGCGCGCGGACCCGGCGGCCGCGATGGACGCCGCGTCGAGATCGATCCCGTCCACCGTGATGCCGGGGTAGTCGCGGGCCATGGCCAGGCTGGAGTACCCGAGGCCACAGGCCAGGTCGGCCACCCGCGCCCCAGGCCGCTGGAGGCTCTCGTGCAGGGCGGGGATCGCCGGGAGCCACTCGGCGGTCAGGAAGGTGTCGAACTGGATGCGCGAGAAGCGCGCCTGCCCGCGGTGCAGGTCCTCGCCGTAGTCGGCGAACGGCACCCCGTCGCCGGTGCGGAAGGCGGTCGCGAGCGCCTCGATGGGGCGGGCGCAGCCCACTGCGAGCTGTGCCATGGGGGTCATGAATTCGAGGTGGCCCTCGTCGGCCAGGGCCGGCACGTGCTCCTCGGGCAGCATGAAGCGGCGCTCGTCGTCGCCCAGTGAGGGGTCCTCGCACTCGAGGTACCCGCTGACGGTCTGCTGCTCCAGCCACTCGCGCGCGTAGCGTGGATGTATGCCGGCCCGGGCGGCGAGCTCGCCGGCGGTGGCGGGCCCGTCGCGCTGGAGCGTGCGGTACAGGCCGAGGCGGTCGCCGAGGTAGACACAGAGGGTGTCCATCATCCCCTGGGCGGCGGCGAACAGGCGCTCGGCGACGGCGGTGCCGGCGTCCTCGGTCTCGGGCATCGGCTGTTCCTTCGGGCGGGATGCCAGCCTAGGGCCGCGCGCCGTCGCCGTCGAGGGGCATCAGCGGGCGCGGGCCACCAGGTCGACCGCCGCGGCGTCCGGGTCGGGCCCCTCGCCCATCACCGCGCTCGGCACGCCGGGCCCCGCCAGCACCATGTACCAGGTGCCGTCCGGGCGGGGGTGGGGGCCGTCGATCCACGCCCCGGGGTGCCGGGCGGCGAGTTCCGCGATCCGCGCCGCGGCGGTGATGCCCAGGTCGCCCGATGGCGGGGGCGCCAGGGCCGCGCCGGCGGCCAGCACCGCGGCCCAGCCGTCGCCCTCGTCGGCGAAGGCGGCCCGGGCGGCGGCCTGGTCGGGCCACACCGGGTCGGCGTCGGCGTCGGGGAGCCAGCCGCACAGGTGGCGCGCCAGGGCGATCCGCCGCCCGTCCTCCAGGTCCAGCGTCACCATGGCCGCTCCGGGCCGCTCGCGGTCGTGCACGGCCAGCGCGCCACCGATCATCTCGATGACCAGCCGGCGCGACATGGCGCCGGCCTCAGTGCCCGTCGGCCGAGAGCAACTCCTCGGGATTGACATCGCGCCAGATCTGGGCGGGCAGGCCCGCGACCAGCTTCATGGCCGGCACATCCTTGGTCACCAGCGCCCCGGCGGCCACGAAGGCCTCCGCGCCGATCTCCACCCCCGGAAGGATCACCGCCGCGCCGCCCACGCGCGCGCCGCGCCTGATGATGGCGCCCTTGATCAGGGCGTGGCGCGCCTCGGTGCGGCCCATGAAGTTGTCGTTGGTCGTCGTCACGCAGGGTGCGATGAAGACGTGCTCCTCGAGCTCGGAGTAGGCGGTGATGTACGAGTTCGACTGGATCTTGGTGAAGGCCCCGATCGGGACGTCGTTCTCCACGCAGACGCCCCGTCCGATGACCACGCCCTCGCCGATGGTGCACCGCTCGCGCACCGTGGCGAGGTCGCCGATGATGGCGCCCGGCCCCACCGTGGTTCCCGCGTAGACCAACGCGCCGCTGCATACCGCGGCGCCGGCTCCCAACTCCAGCGGGGCCAGCGGGGCCTTCTTGCCGCTGGTCGAGCGCGAGGACAGCTTGGGCTGCTTGCCCAGCACCACGTTGTCCTGGATCACGCAGCCGGCGCCGATGCGCGTTCCGTCGTGGATGACCACGTTGGCGCCGATCTCGACGTCGTCGCCGATGACGACGTCGTCTCCCAGCACGAGGTTCTCGCGGGCCATCAGGGCCTCCGGCGGGTGGGGATGGTGGGGGCGGTGCGGTGGTTCATGCGGAGGTGGGCGCCAGCGACACCGGGCGCCCGCCCTCGCGCAGCGAGGTGGTCATGGCCTCGAGCACGGCCACCACCTCGGCGCCGGCGGCGCCGTCGGAGGGGGTCGGCCGGCGGTCGCGCACCGCCTCGACGAAGCGCTCGCACACCACGCGCAGGGGCTCGGTGGCCGGGATGCGGGGGATGTGGATGTCGCCCGCGCGGACCTGGATGTACTCGCCGTAGGTCTCGGTGCGCGGCACGGGATCGGCGCCCTTGTCGTAGATCGTGATCTTGCGCTCGGTCTCCATGTCGTCGAAGACGACCATCTTCTTCGAGCCGATCACGGTCATCTTGCGCGTCTTGTGCGGGTCGAGCCAGCTCAGGTGCAGGTGGCCGATGATCCCCGAGGGGAAGGTGATGCGCCCGAACACGACATCCTCCACGCCCCGGCGCAGGTAACTCTCGCCCGTGGCCGACACCTCGGCCGGGCTCTCGCCCACCAGGTGCAGCATCACCGAGATGTCGTGCGGGCCGAGGCTCCAGAGCGCGTTCTCCTCCTCGCGCACGATCCCCAGGTTGAGTCGGTTGCCGTACAGGTAGAAGGTCTGGCCGAGGGTGCCGTCCTCGATCAGGGCACGCATCGCCCGCACGGCGGGGTGGTACACCAGCAGGTGGTCCACCATCAGGACGCGCTCGCCGGCGTCCGCGATCTGCACCAGCTCGTCCGCGTCGGCGGCGGTGAGCGCCAGCGGCTTCTCCACGAAGCAGTCCTTGCCGGCGTCCAGGGCCATCCTGGCCAGGGGTGCGTGCGTGGGGACCGGCGTCGCCACCACCACGGCGTCCAGGTCCGGGTCGGCCAGCATCTCGTAGAGGCTGGTGGTGAACGAGGTGGCCGCGTAGGTCTCCCGGTGGCGGTCGAGCACCGCAGGATCGAGGTCGCAGATCCACGTCAGCCGGGCGCCGGGCAGCCGGTCGAAGTTCCTCGCGAGGTTGGGCCCCCAGTAGTTCATGCCCACCACGCCGATGTTCACCGGCTGCGCATCCCCGCCGTGAGCTTGGGCCATCAGAGCCTCCAGACCGTGCCCCCGCCCTCGGGGACGACATTACGCAGATCCATGACCATGGGAGAGCAGCGCGCCACCAGGTCCCAGTCCACCGCACGGTGGTCGGTGACGACCACCACGATGTCCTGCTCGGCCAGGACGTCCTCGGTGAGGGGGCGGCTCTCCAGGCCCAGTTTGGCGAGCGAGGGCACGTGCGGGTCGTGGTACTCCACCACGGCTCCGTCGTCGCGCAGCAACTGGATGACGCGCAACGCCGGGCTCTCACGCATGTCGTTCACGTTGGGCTTGTAGGCCACGCCGATCACCAGCACCCGGCTGCCGTTCAGTGCCTTGCGCCGGCTGTTGAGCGCCCGCGCCACCTTGGTGACGCAGAAGGCCGGCATGTGCGAGTTGACCTTGCCCGCGAGCTCGATGAACTCGGTGTGCATCTCGTATTCGCGCGCCTTCCACGTGAGGTAGAAGGGGTCGATGGGGATGCAGTGGCCGCCCAGGCCCGGGCCGGGCTGGAAGGGCATGAAGCCGAAGGGCTTGGTGGCCGCAGCCTCGATGACCTCCCACACGTCGATGTTCATGCGGTCGCAGAGCATCGCCAGCTCGTTGACCAGCGCGATGTTGACGCTCCGGAAGATGTTCTCCAGCAGCTTGGTGAGCTCGGCCACCTCGGGGCTGCCCACCGGCACCAGCGTCGTGCAGGCCTGGCCGTAGAGGTCCATGGCGCGACGCGTGCACTCGGGGGTGAGGCCGCCGATCACCTTCGGCGTGGTGGCCGTGGTCCAGTCCTCGCGACCCGGATCGACGCGCTCCGGCGAGAAGGCCAGGTGGAAGTCGCGGCCGGCGGTCAGGCCCGAGCGCTCCAGCACCGGCGCGACCTCGTCGCGGGTGGTGCCCGGGTAGGTGGTGCTCTCCAGCACCACCAGATGGCCCGCGCGCAGCCGCGGTGCCATGCTCTCGGCGGCGCCGAGCACGGCCGACAGATCCGGCTCGCGGTGCTCGGTCAGGGGCGTCGGCAGGCAGATGATCACCGAGTCGACGCCGCGCAGCTCGTCCCAGGAGGTGGTGGCGCGGATCAGCCCGCGCTCGACCAGGGGCCCCAGGCGCTCGTCGGGGACATCCTCGATGTACGACGAGCCGGCGTTGACCTGGTCGACCTTCTGCTGGACCGCGTCCAGGCCCAGAACGGGGACGCCGCCCTCTGCGAAGGTCGCCGCCAGGGGCAGACCCACGTAGCCCATCCCCACGATCCCCACGCGGGGGGCTAGCGCGGTCAGCGGCGTGCGGGGTGGACGGCCAGGATACCCATCAGGCGGGTAACCTAGTGATCGGCGCGCCCGATCGAAAGGACCATGGCCCCGACACCGGACACCGTCCTCGCCGCGCTGCCCCGGGTGGTCCGCGTGGCCGACGAGACGCGCTGGCGCGGCCAGGCCGCGCTGGGCACGGCCATCGTCCTCGCCATCTTCTGGAGCCTCACCTGGCTCCTGGGGGAACCCGTCGAGCGGGTGCGCACCCCGGTCGGGTTCATGGCGGTGGCCGCGCCGACCCTCCTGGTGGCCGGCCTGGCCAGCCGGCGGCGGGTGGCGAACACCCTCGCGGTTGCGCTGCCGACCCCGCGGGGGGTGGTGCACGAGACCGTCGCCCACGCCCGCGACCGGCGCATGCGCCTGGCCACGGTGGTGCTGTTCGGGATCATCCTGCTGCTGGTGTTCGACCGCTTCACCGGCGGGGGCGGGATGATGGCCGGGCTGGTGGCCGGGCTGATGCTGGCCACCGGGATCGTGGACCTGCTCGAGTCGCGCCTGTGGCGCCATGAGGAGCGCACCCGCGCGGTCCGGCTGTTCGTTCTGGTGCGCCCCCGCGCCCTCACACCGGCCCTGTCCCCGGAGGACGTGTTCCAGGCGCCCGACTCGGGCTCGGGCGGGCCCATCGAGATGCCCCTCGACGCCGGCGACCTGCCGTGAGCCGCACCCGCCGCCGTCACCCGGGGGCGGTGGCGTGGGCCACGACGACCTCCGCGATCCGCTCGGCCGCGTCGCCGGCGCCGTAGTAGGGCGGGCGCTCGGCGGGCATCGAGAGGTCCCGCAGCGCCGCGGTGACCGCCGCCGCGTCCATGCCCGTGAGCCGGTTGAAGCCGCCCTCGACGGTCTCCACCCACTCGGTCGTGTCGCGCAGCGTGATGCAGGGGATCCCGTGGAAGTAGGCCTCCTTCTGCACCCCGCCCGAGTCGGTCACCACCGCACGGGCCCCCAGCAGCAGCGCCGTGAAGTCCAGATAGCCCACCGCCGGGGCCAGGTGCAGCGGCGGGTGCGCCGACAACTCGTCCCACAGGCCGGCCGCCGTCAGCTTGTGGCGCGTGCGCGGATGCACCGGGAACACCATGGGCTCGGCGATCGCGGTCAGCACCGCCACCAGGGAGCGCAGGGCCTCCGGCGTGTCGGTGGCGGCCGCGCGGTGCACGGTCACCAGCAGGTAGCCGTCGTCCTCCAGGCCGAGCGCCTCCGCCCCCGGCCGGGCGCGCGCGGCGGGCGCGAACATCAGGCCCGCATCCAGCATGACGTCGCCCACCAGGTGCACCCCGTCCGCGATGCCCTCGCGCGACAGGTTCTGCACCGCCGTCCGGGTGGGGACGAACAGCAGATCGGACAGGTGGTCGGTGACCACCCGGTTCTGCTCCTCGGGCATCGTGCGGTCGAACGAGCGCAGGCCGGCCTCGACGTGGGCCAGGGGCACGCCCGTCTTGGCGGCCGCCAGGGCGCCGGCGAGCGTCGTGGTGGTGTCGCCGTAGACCAGCACCATGTCCGGGCGCTCGGCGGCCAGGAGCGGCTCCAGCCGCTCCAGCATCACCGCGAGCTGGGTCACCGGCGATCCCGCGCCGACGGCGAGGGCATGGTCGGGCTGTGGCACCCCGAGCTCGTCGAAGATCAGGTCGGCCAGCTCCGGGTCGTAGTGCTGGCCGCTGTGCACCAGCACCTCGGTCACGCGCGCCCGGAGCGCCCGCGAGAGCGGTGCCGCCTTGACGAACTGCGGCCGGTTGCCGACCACCGAGACCACCTTCATGCGCGCCCGTCCCCCTCGCGATCCCCCGTGGGGGACCTAGATGCCCTGGAAGCCCACCCCGGCCAGGCGCTGGGTGATGATCTCGAAGCGGCCGGTCGCGATCAGCACACCGATCACGACCACCACGCCCGCCGCGGTGGCGTTGACGATCGTCCAGCGGTCCCGGAGCCAGCGGAAGGTCGACATCGTACGGGTGATGAACAGGCCCGCCAGCAGGAACGGTATGCCGAGGCCGAGCGAGTAGACCAGGAACAGCGTGGCCCCCAGCCCGGGGGAGCCGCTGGGCAGGGCCAGCGTGTAGACGCTCGCCAGGAACGGCCCGATGCACGGCGTCCAGCCCACGGCGAAGGCCGCGCCCACCAGCGAGGCACCGACCATCGTGGTCGGCCGGCGGGCCGAGGCGATCCGGTGAGTGCCCTGGAGCAGGTTGAGGCGCGGCAGCGCGACCATCGCGATCCCCATGATGATCAGGGCGACGCCCGCGATCACGCTGAGCAGCCCCTGCTGGCCGGCCAGCGAGTGACCGATGAGTCCCGCCGACACGCCGAACAGCGTGAACACCACGGCGAAGCCGGCGACGAAAGCGGCGGTGGGCAGCATCACGTCGCGGTTCCGGGTGCCCAGCTCGTCGAAGGAGACCCCCGAGATGAACGAGAGGTAGCCGGGCACCAGCGCGAGCACGCACGGCGACGCGAACGAGACGAAACCCGCCGTGAACGCGACCGCGTAGGTGACCAGGGACACCTCCATCGGGAGCGATGCTAGCCGCCTCGGGTCCCGCGGCCGAGGGCCGATCGTCCGCGCGTGGACCCGCCGGCACGTCGTGCGGATGCGGACGTACCCCGGCCACCGTGGTCGCTCCGCGCCCCGCCCGGGGTGCCACTAGGGTCTGGTCGTGTAGAGAACCGCCGCGTCCAGCCCGCGAGGAGACCCCCACATGGCCACCAGCACGCCGATCGAGCAGATCCTGGGAGACGAGGCCGAGTCGCTGCTCGGCCACACCTGCCGCACCATCCCCGTCGAGCGCCTGACCACCCCGGGTCCCGACTGGGTCGACCGGGTCATGGTCAGTTCCGATCGGCCGGTGCCCGTGCTGCGCTCGCTCCAGAGCCTGTTCGACAATGGCCGGCTGGGAGGGACCGGGTACCTCTCGATCCTGCCGGTGGATCAGGGCATCGAGCACTCGGCCGGCGCCTCCTTCGCGCCGAACCCCGACTACTTCGACGCGCTGAAGATCGTGGAGCTCGCGGTGGAGGGCGGCTGCAACGCCGTGGCCTCGACGCTCGGCGTCCTCGGTCTGGCCAGCCGCAGGTACGCACACCGGATCCCGTTCCTGGTCAAGATCAACCACAACGAGTTCCTCTCGTACCCGAACGCCTACGACCAGATCATGTTCGCGTCGGTCAAGCAGGCCCGCGACCTGGGCGCGGTGGCGGTCGGTGCGACGATCTACTTCGGCTCCCCCGAGAGCAAGCGCCAGATCCAGGAGGTGGCCGAGGCCTTCGCCGCCGCGCACGAGCTGGGCATGGGCACGGTGCTCTGGTGCTACCTGCGCAACCCGGCGTTCGGCGCCAAGGACGGGGGGCCCGACCATCACGTGGCCGCCGACCTCACCAGTCAGGCCAACCACCTGGGCGTGACCATCCAGGCGGACATCATCAAGCAGAAGCTTCCCGAGACCGCGGCGCCGGGCTTCACGAACGTGAAGTTCGGGAAGACCGACCCCAGGGTCTACTCGGACCTGATGTCGGACAACCCGATCGACCAGACCCGCTACCAGCTGGCCGGTTGCTACATGGGCCGCATCCCGCTGATCAACTCGGGCGGCGCGTCCTCGGGCGAGAGCGACCTGGCCGAGGCGGTGCGCACGGCGGTCATCAACAAGCGCGCCGGCGGCGCCGGCCTGATCTCGGGCCGCAAGGCGTTCCAGCGACCGATGGCCGACGGCGTGTCGCTGCTCAACGCCATCCAGGACGTCTACCTGGACCCGGCGGTCTCGCTGGCCTGAGCGGCGCTGGCGCGGCCCGGTCGCGGGCGGGGGCGACGCGCCCCCGCTCACCGGCCGGCCGATGGGCCCGGTCGCCATGTCCTGCCTGGTACACCCGTCAGGCGCGCGCTCGAGCAGATGGTGCAGAATCGCGGCGCAGAGCAGGTCGTCCGCGCTGCCCCTCAGGAGGCCGTAAGGGAACGTGTGTTCGGTCATCGGGAGGAGCATGGCGCGGCGCCGGCCGCCGATGGGTGACGGCCGTGTCGCGGAGGCGCACGCGACCGCGACGAACCATGCACGGACCGCCGCACGACGAAGCGCAAGCCCGGGCGAGCGGTCCTCCCCGTGATCGCCCTCGTGCTCGCCCTCGCCCTCGGTGCGCTCCTGCTGGGTTCGGCAGCGCTCAAGGCCGCGGCGCCGGTGCGCTCGGCGGACGCGCTCGCCACCTTCGGCATCCGCCGGCCGGTCCAGGCGCGCGTCCTCCTGTGGGCGCTCGTCGCCGTCGAGGCCGCCCTCGGGGTCGCCGTGGCCGCCGGCTGGCGCCCCGCGGCCTGGGCCGCCGCCGCCCTGATGCTGGCCTTCGCCGCCGCCCTGGCCGCCGCCCTGGCCTCGGGCCGGGCCGGCCGTCCCTGCGCATGCCTGGGCCCGCGCTCGCGCGTCGGTCGCTGGGGCCTGGCCCGCAACCTCCTGCTGGCCGCCGGGTTCGTGGCCGTGGCGCTGGGACCGCGCCGCGATCCCACCGGTGAGGAGTGGGTCGCCATCGGCCTGATCCTCGCGCTGGCGGCGGTACTGGTCCTCGCCGTCATGGTCCTGGCCCTGGCGCGCGAGGTGGCCGACCTGCGCCTGGCGATGGGCCCTCAGATGGCCCTGGAGTTGGACGACGAGGGGCCGCCCATCGGCGCGGCCACGGGCCTGACCGACCTCGTGGCCCCCGGTCCGCGGGCCGTCCTCGCCACCGCCGTCTTCACCTCCGAGGGGTGCCACATGTGCCGGGCGCTCGAGCCGGCCGTGGAGGAACTGGCCCGGGATCCGCTGGTGGGCGTGCGAGGGTTCGACGAGCATCACGACGCCGAGGTCTGGCGCGAGCACGACATCCCCGGGAGCCCGTACGCCGTGGTGCTCTCGCTCGACGGGATTGTTCTGGCGAAGGGGACCTTCAACAGCTTCGCCCAACTGCAGGGCATGCTTGCGACGGCCGAACGACGTGGCGAGGAGGTCGGTGCCGGTGGCCGATGATCGAGGAGCGGGTGGCGGGCGCCTGAGCGAGGCGGTGGCGGAGTCGACTTCGCGCCGCGGCTTCCTGGCACGGGTGGGGCGCCTGATGGCCGGCGCCACCCTGGCCGGCGTGGCCACCGACGCGGCGGTGCGCGCCGAGCGCGCGGACGGGCACCACTTCTGCGGCCACATCGCCGACACGGGCTCCTGCCCGCACCCCACGGGCATCCCGCGCGTCGACCCGCGCGGCTACCCGCTGCGGGCCAAGGACGGAGTGCCGGTGGACGATCTCGGTCGCCCGGTCGACGACCGCGGCCGCCCGGTCGACCGCGCCGGCCGGCCGCTGCGCGACGTCCGCGGGCGCCCCCTGGCACCCGCACCGCGTAGCCACATCTGCCTCGATGCCGTGCCGGCCCGCTACCGCATCCCCGTCCGCGTGGACGGGGCCTGGTTCCGCTGCTGCGGGGGCCGGGTGCGCAAGCTGATCGACTGCTGCTCCACGCATCCGCGTCGCATCAACGGCGACCGCGCGGTGCGCGGGTACTGCTATCGCAAGCGCACCGTCTACTGCGTCTACTACCTCGACACCAAGGTGCCGTGCTGATGGAGATCGTGCTGCTCACCGCCGCCGCCCTGACCGCGGCCGCCGCCGGCATCACCGGCGCCTGGTCGCCCTGCGGCTTCTCCATGGTCGACACTCTGGGCTCGGCCGCCGGCGATCGCGGCCGGCGCACCATGGCCGTGGCGTGCGCCACCTTCGCCCTCGGTGCCGTGGTGGGCGGGGTCCTGACCTTCGGCGGTCTCGCCCTCATCGGTGCCAGCCTCCACGGGGCCGACGCCACTCTGGCGCTGATCGCCGCCGCCGCAGTGGCCGGCGTGGCCGCGGTGGCCGAGGTGATGGGCTGGCGCATCGCGCCGCAGATCCGCCGGCAGGTGCCCCAGCACTGGCGCTGGACGATGCCCCTGCCCGTGGCCGCCGGGCTGTACGGCGTGCTGCTGGGCCTCGGGTTCACCACCTTCGTGCTCACCTTCGCGGTCTGGGCGCTGGCGGGGGTGAGCATCGCTCTCGGCTCGCCGGCGATCGGTCTCGCGATCGGGCTTGGCTTCGGCCTGGGGCGGGCGATCCCGGTGGTGGCCATGGCGCCCCGGATGGAGGGCGCCGGCGAGCGGATGCTGATGGCCATGGCCGAGCGCCCCCGTCTCCTCGGGCGCCTGCGCCGCGTCGACGCGGCTCTGCTGGCGGTGCTGGCGCTCAGCATCGGTGCCGTCACGGCCGGGGCCGCCGAGCCCGTGGCTCGCGGCGCGCTCGACCCCTCGGTCGAGGGCACGAGCCTGGCCTGGGTGGACGGCGCGGGGGCGCTGGTCGACCAGCCGTCCGGGCCCACCCGGCTGGTCGGCGCGCGCGCGGTCGCCGTGACGGGCGGCCTGGTGGTCAGCGAGGGCACCATCCCCAGCGGCCGTGGGCTCCTCGTCCACGACCGGACCGGCCTGCCCACGCGCATCGACCGCACCACCCCCGGACGGGAGGGGCCGGCGCCGGTGGCGGTGCGACGGATGCCGGGGGTCAGCGCGCTGTCGGCCTCCGGGGAGTGGGTCGTCTGGCGCCGCGACCGCCCCGGCGGCGGCGACATCATCTCGGCGGCCCGCCTGCCCGATCTCTCCGGCGCCCGCACCCTGATCGCCAGTCGCGTTCCCGGCGAACTCGGGCGCCCGAAGGTGCGAGACGGGCGCGTGGTCTTCGCGGTCAACCAGACGCGGCGCTCGCGCATCGTGCTGCACAACCTGGCCACCGGCCGCTCGGGCGTGATCCGCGACTCCATCACCCTCACCCAGTTCCGCGACCCGTCCCTCGACGCCGCCGGCAACATGCTGTTCGTGGCCGCGGGCTACTGCCAACAGCAACTGCGCCTGGAGCCCCTGGGGCGCCCCGGCCGTGGCCTCACCCTGCTGCGGCTGGGTTCCTCGGCCGTGCGCGACGCAGGGCGCGAGCCGGGCCGCACGCTGGTGGGCACCTCCGCAAGCGGATGCCCCGCGTCCGCGCCGGCCCCCACGCTCAACATGATGGACGCCACCGCAGCCGGCCCCGGAGCCGCCTACGTCACGATCTCGCGCCAGGGCGGCACCCTCGCGTCCGCCCGCATCGTGCGGGTGGTGCCCCGCGGGAGGTAGCCGGCGGCCCGGCGATCGGCGACCGGCGACGGGCGGCCGGGATCCGGCACACTTGACCCTGGGCGGACCGCGACGCCGGCCCGCCACGCCGACCCGGGAGTGAGCGAGATGACCGACGCCGTGGACCTGATCATCATCGGGGCGGGCATGGCCGGGATGAACGCCGCCGCGCTCGCCAGCGACGCCGGGCTGCGGGTGGCGGTGATCGAGCGACAGCGCGTGGGCGGGACCTGCCCGCTGCGCGGCTGCATCCCCTCCAAGACCCTCATCCGCAGTGCCGAGGTGGCCCACCTGGCGCGACGCGCGGGCGAGTTCGGCGTCCGTACCGGCGAGGTGAGCGTCGACTTCGCGGCGGTCATGGACCGCGTGCGCGGGGTCATCGACCGGGGGGCCGCCGGCGCGCGCGGGTGGCTCGAGTCGCTGCCCGGGCTGGAGTTGATCATGGGCGAGGGCGCCCTGGTGGACGAGCGGACGGTCCGGGTGGGCGCCCGCACCCTCACCGCGCCACGCATCCTGATCGCCACCGGCGCGCGGCCGGCGGACGTCCCGATCCCGGGGCTGGATGTGACCCCGCACATGGTGAGCGATGACATCTGGAACCTCACGGCCCTCCCGGAGCGGCTCGCCATCGTCGGCGCGGGCCCGGTGGCCCTCGAGTTCGGCCAGGCCTTCGGGCGCCTCGGGTCGGAGGTGACCATGGTCGAGGTCGCACCGCGCCTGTTGCCCGGGGCCGAGCCCGAGCTGGCCGACGCCCTGCGCGCCATCCTCGAGCAGGAGGGGCTGATCATCCACACCGCGGCCCAGATCACCCGGGTGGAGCCCGACGGCGCGGGCGTCCTGCTGATCGGCGCCGCCGGCGACGGCACCCCGCTGCGCGTCGAGGCCGACGCCCTGCTGCTGGCCACGGGGCGCTGGGCGGACGTGGAGGCGCTCGACCTGGCCGCGGCGGGTCTCGACGGGGGCCACCGCGGCGTGCCCGCCGACGAGCGCCTGCGCACCGCGGTGGAAGGGGTCTTCGCCGCCGGCGACGTGCTGGGCCCCGACCGCGGCCAGTTCACGCACGTCGCCCGCCGCCAGGGCGTCCACGTCGCCCACGAGATCCTGGGCCACGAGCCCGGACCGGCGCGCCAGGACATCGGTCCCGCCGCCATCTTCACCGACCCCGAGTTGGTCACCATCGGCCTCACCGAGGCGGCCGCGCGCGACGCCGGGCACGACGTGCGCGTGGGGACCGACCGCTTCTCGGGCGGCAGGGCGCGGGCGCTGGGCGAGGAGCACGGCTCGGCCCGGGTGGTGGTGGATGCCGACTCGGGGCTCATCCTGGGCGCCCATGTCCTGGCCCATCACGCCGCCGAGCTGATCCACCCGGTGGCAGTGGCGATGAGGGCCGGGACGAGCGCGACCGACCTGATCACCGGCGCCGACCACATCCACCCCACGATGGGCGAGGTGGTCAAGGCCGCGGTGGCCAAAGCGGCGGGTTGACGCGGGGCGCAGCGGGGTCGCCGGGCGTAGCGTCGTGCGGTGCGCATGCTCTGGACCCACATGACCGTCGCCGCCCGGCCGGAGCGGGTGTGGGACCTGCTCGTCGATGTCCGCTGGTGGCCGCGCTGGGGTCCCTCGGTGCGGTGCGCCGAACTCGACGGCGGGGCCACCCGCCTCGGACCGGGGGCCACCGGGCGCGTCTGGGGCCCGGCGGGCCCGGGCGCCCCGTTCCGCGTGACCGCGTTCGAGGAGGGCCGGCGCTGGGCCTGGGAGGTCGCCGGCGTGGGGGCCACCGAGCACGTGGTCCAGGCGCTCGGCGCGGAGCGCTGCCGGCTGGGCTTCGGCGTGCCGTGGCCGGCGGCCCCCTACCTGGCGGTCTGCCGGGTGGCGGCGGGGCGCATCAGGCGGCTGGCCGAGGCGGCGGACGCCGGCTGAAGCGCGGCTCCCGAGAACGACGGAAGCCGCTCGGTGAGCGGCTTCCGGATGGGCCGTGAAGGATTCGAACCTTCGACCTTGGGATTAAGAGTCCCCTGCTCTACCAACTAAGCTAACGGCCCGCGGCGGAGGACATTACCAGAGCCCCGGCCGGCCGCGACGGGCACTCGGTCAGCCCGCCGGCGCGCCCTCTGGCTCCGGCACGACCCCGTCCGGCAGGGCCTGGCCCGTGAGCTGCGCCAGGAGCTCGCGCACCGCCTCGGCACGCGCGCTCTCGGGCTCCAGATCGAGGAACCGCTGGTACGCCAGACGGGCCACCGCCGTGCGGCCCACCCCCTGCGCGGCCTGGCCCAGTTGCAGGAAGGCCTCCGCGTTCTGGCGGTTGCGGTTGGTGAACTCCTGGAGCGCGTCCACGGCGCCCTCGTCGTCCCCGGCCTGCTGCAGCGCCAGCGCCAGGGTGGAGACGTTGCGGAAAGAGTCCGGCGCCAGGTCCACCGAGCGCTGCGCCGCATCCACGGCCTCCTGCTGGTCGCCGGCGGCGATGTGCGCCGAGGCGAGCTGCTGCCACAGGTCGGCGTTCTCGGGCGCGTCCTCCACCAAGGACTGGATCTCGTTCACCTGATCGCGCTCGGGGGAGGCCCCTCCGCCGAACAGGACGATGGCCAGGACCACGAAGATCGTCCCGACGAACGCGATCGAGGTGAGGATCGCGACGACCTGGACGATGCGCTTGGTGCGCTTTTCGTCGAGCAACACGGGGCGGGATGCTAGCGGAGGCGCGCGTTCAGGGTGAGCGCCTCGGCACGTACGCGTTCGTCGTCGAGTGCCGTGGTGGCACCGTCGGTGGCCACGGGGGCGCCGGCGACCAGCACGCGGCGCACCCGGGTGGCCTGGCCGAGCGC
Organism: Miltoncostaeaceae bacterium; assembly: GCA_040219555.1. Taxonomy (GTDB): domain Bacteria; phylum Actinomycetota; class Thermoleophilia; order Miltoncostaeales; family Miltoncostaeaceae; genus JAVJSF01. Next base: position 283,288 of record JAVJSF010000009.1, on the reverse strand, counting down.
TGCCGCGGCGGGGTGGCCCGCCACCGGCCCGGGGGCCTCGAGCACCACCAGGTCCGCCGGCCGGCCCGGCGACAGCGCCCCCGCCACCGCTCCCATCCCAAGGGCTGCGGCGCCCCCGGCGGTGATCAGGCGCAGGCCCTCGGCGGCTCCGGGGCCGGCTGGGCCGTGGGCGGCCATGCAGGCCCTGGCCTCGGCGCGCAGGTCGTAGTCGCCTCCGCTTGCCGGCGAGTCGGTGCCGAGCGCCACCTCCACGCCGGCGGCGCGCAGCGCGCCCAGCGGCGCCGTGCCGCACTGCAGGTGACGGTTGGACCGCGGGCAGTGGGCAACGGCCACGCCGGCCGCCGCCAGCACCGCCGCGTCGTCGTCCTCCAGGCGCACGCAGTGCGCCGCCACCAGACCGGCCCGCAGCGCGCCGTGGTGGGACAGCCGCGCCACCACCCGTGCGCCCTCCTGAGGATGCGGCCAGTGGCCGGGGGTGACCCCGGCCGCGGCGAACAGGTCGGCCAGGGGGCCGGTGCCCTCGGCCAGCAGGCGCTCCTCGTCGGCCGACTCGGCGACGTGCGTGGCCCAGGAGAGGCCTGCGGTGCGCGGGTCCGCGGCCAGTGCGCGCCACAGCGACGGGCCCACCGAGTACGGCGCGTGTGGCGACAGACCAGCCCTCACGCGCCCGGCACCGATCCGCACCGCCCGCTCCTCGGCGGCCACCACCCGCCGGGCGACCGCATCGGCAAGCGCCCGCGCCTCATCGTCGCGCGCGGGCGCCCCGAAGGTCTCCAGGTGCACCACCCCGCGCAGCCCGGCCCGGGCCAGGGCCTCGACGCCGGCGCCCGTGGGACCGGAGTCGGCCACCAGCGTGGTCCCGGCCACGGCCGCCGCCCGGGCACCCTCGATCGCGGCCACCAGGTGGTCGGCCTCGTCCATGCGGCGGCGGCGGGGGAAGAAGTCGGCCAGCCATGCCCCGAACGGACGCGGCCCGATGACACCGTCGAACGCGCTCCACTCCAGATGGCAGTGCGCGTCGACGAACCCCGGGACGATCAGCGCGCTCGCGCCCAGATCGTCGACGGCGGCGTCCGGGTGGAGGGCGGCCACCTCATCGGCCGGCCCCACGGCCACGATCCGGCCCCCGCGGATGACCACCGCACCATCGGCGATCGGCTCCGCCGCCACCGGGAGCACCCACCCGGCGTGCAGCAGCGACGGCCGGGTCAGGTCACTTGCGGTCGCGCTCGTCGGAGTCCTGGATGTGTTCGTCGATGGAGTCCTCGGGCGCATCCTTGCCCTGGACGCCCTCCTTGAACTCCCGCGCACCGGAGCCGAGGCTGCGGGCGATCTCGGGGATCCGTTTGGCTCCGAACAGGAGCAGCACGATCACGAGGACGATGATGATCTCGGTGGGTCCGATGGCCCAGGCCTCCCGGTGGTGGGACCGTCCATGACGGTCGTCCAAATACGGACGCTAGCATGGCCGTCGTGCCCTTCAGTCCACGATCGGCGGCGGCCGCGAAGATCGACCCCATCGCGGCCACATGGGGTGGTCTGGCCGGTGCGATCGGCCTCATGGTCGGAGCCGGCCGCGACTGGCCCGCGCGCCTCCTGGCCCTGGCCATCGCCTTCGGCCTGGCCGGCTTCCTGGCCGGCGTGCGCGCGATGGGCCGGCGGATCGCCCACGGGTTCGCCGCCTTCGCCGTGGCCTACGCCATCCACGCGGCGTTCATCGCGCTGGCGAACGTCATCGACATGTTCGGCGGCCCCGTGGCGCCCGCGCTCCTCGCCGGCGGCGGGTCCGCCTGGCTGAGGGCCCTCGGGGCCTCGCTGGCCTTCGCGCTGATCGGTGCCGTGCTCGCCAACCGGTGGCTCGCCCCTCCGGGAGGGCGGCGGCGCTGACCGGCTGCGCCCGGGGGCGCCCTCAGTAGCCGGTGTTCTCGTGGTAGCGGCTGGCGGTGGGCCCGCTCTGACCGCCGTACTTGCCGCTGTAGGGACTCTCGACCGGCGTGGTCATCTGCTGGAACGAGATCTGGCCGATCGGCATCCCCGGGTAGATGGCGATGGGCAACCGCGCCACGTTGGAGAGCTCGAGCGTGATGGTGCCGTCGAACCCGGGGTCGATGTAGCCGGCGGTGCTGTGGATCAGGAGCCCCAGGCGTCCCAGGCTGGACTTGCCCTCCAGGCGGGCCACCAGGTCCGGCGGGATGACGACCCGCTCCACGGTGGAGCCGAGGACGAACTCGCCCGGGTGGAGGATGAACCGCCCGCCGTCCTCCACGTCCACCAACTCCGTGAGGTCCGAGGTGGGCTCACGCACGTCGATCAGCGGGCGGCGGCTGTTGTGGAACACGCGGAAAGCGCCGGCGACGCGCACGTCCACCGAGGAGGGCTGCACCAGCGAGGGGTCGAACGGGTCGATCGTCAGGTGGCCCGAGGCCACCGCCTCGCGGATCGATCTGTCGGAGAGCACCACGGCTGCGCAAGCCTACCGTCCCGCGCCCGCGTCCTTCGCTACCCTGACCGGGTGAACCGCGCACGCGCCTTCCGGGTGGAGCCCGGCCCCGAGCTCCCCGACCGCCCCTCACTGGTGGAGGCCTGTTCCCAGGGGTGGGTGCCCGACCTGCTGGTGGGCGACGATCACATCGGGCAGACCCCGGTCTCCCTCCTCGAGGCGGTGGATGTCACCGCCGCCGAGGTGGCCCAGCTGGCCGACCGCCGGCGCCTGCCGCGCTGGGTGATCGCGAAGAACCCGCTCGGCGGGGGCTTCGTGGAGACCAAGGCCCTCATGCGCGACAAGGACCTCGTGACGGTGTGCGAGGAGGCGGCCTGCCCGAACATCGGCAAGTGCTGGGCGCGCGGGACGGCCACCTTCATGATCTCGGGAAGCCAGTGCACCCGGGGCTGCCGTTTCTGCAACGTCGCGACCGGTCGCCCGGCCGGCCCGCCGGACCCCGAGGAGCCCGCCCGCATCGCCGAGGCCGCCGCCCAGATGGGCCTGCGCTTCGTGGTGATCACCGCCGTGGCCCGCGACGACCTGCCCGACGGGGGCGCCGCTCACTTCGCCGCGTGCATCCAGGCTGTCCGCGACCGCGTGCCGGACTGCCGCGTGGAGGTACTCATCCCGGACCTGCGCGGGGGCTGGGGGGCGCTGGATGTGATCATCGAGGCCCGTCCCGACGTGCTGAACCACAACACCGAGACCGTGCCGCGGCTCTACAACCGGGTCCGCCCGGGGGCGCGCTACGAGCGCACGCTCGAGCTCCTGGCGCGCTCGTCGGCCGCCGGCCTCCCCACCAAGACCGGGATCATGGTCGGCCTGGGCGAGAGCCTGGACGAGATCGACGCGGTCATGGCCGACATCGCCGGCACCGGCTGCGAGCTGGTGACGGTGGGTCAGTACCTGCAGCCCTCCCCGGCCCACCTGCCCGTGGCGCGCTTCTACGCCCCGTCCGAGTACCCGGCCATCGCGGCCGCGGGCCGCGCCGCCGGCATCGTCCACGTGGAGGCGGGGGCCCTGGTGCGCTCGTCCTTCGAGGCCGATCGCGTCGCCGACCACGCGCTGATCACGGTCTGATCCCCGGGCGGCCGCCGGCCGCCGCATGGGCGTCCTGTCCAGGCGCCGCCTCGCGCTCTCAAGCCCCACGCCCCCGCGCCGATACGCGCGGTACGGCAGCGTCGAGGCGGTGAGAGGGACCGGGATGAGCGACTATCGCAGCAGGAAGATCCACCTCCCCGGTGGACGCGAGATCGAGATCGTCTACATCGGCGAGGCCGCCGCCGCGGCCGCCGAACCCGACGCCGAGGACATCATGCTCGCCGCGGCGCTCTCGGCCCTGGACGACCCGTTGCCCGAGCTGTGGATGTGCCCCGGGTGCGGCAGCGACCTGGTGCACCCGCGGACCATGCACGACGACGGCGACGGCGCCTGGGCCATCGAGCGCTGGTGCCCGGCGTGCGACTGGGAGGATGAGGGCGTCTTCGACCAGGAGCAGGTGGAGCACTTCCACGACGCGCTGGACGAGGGTACCGAGGAGTTGCTCACCGCCCTGCACACCATGGCGCGACTCAACATGGAGGACGACGTCGAGCGCCTGGTCCACGCCCTGCGCCGCGGGCTGATCCAGCCGATGGACTTCTAGGAGCCCGGACGGGCTCGGGCCCGCCTCAGGTGGGCACCGAGCCCTCGTAGGGCAGGCCCTCGGCGGCCCAGGCGATGATGCCGCCCTCGATGTTGGCCACCTCGCCCCACTCGCCTTCGGCGTTCAGGTGGTCGGCCACGCGGCCCGAACGGTTGCCGCTGCGGCACAGGACGGCCAGGGGCATGTCGGCCGGCAACTCGTCGATGCGGGCCATCAACTCGCTCATGGGCAGCAGGATGGTGCCGGGCACGTGCTGGGCCTGGTGCTCGGGGGGCTCGCGGCAGTCGATCACGGCGATCTCGCCGGCGGCCAGCGCCTTGTGGGCCTCGTGGACGGTCAGGTCGGGCAACTGTGGCTCCTCGGTCCGGCTAGAAGGTGGCGACGGCGCGGTAGAGCGTGTCGCGCTGCACGGCCCGCCGGCCGGTGGCCTCGATGGCGCGCACCATGCGCTCTCGATCCAGCCGGAAGGCGGTGCCCGCCGCGCGGACGACGTTCTCCTCGATCATGATCGAGCCCATGTCGTCACAGCCGAACTCCAGCGCCAGCTGGCCGATGCGCAGCCCCTGGGTGACCCACGACGACTGGAAGTGCGGGAAGTTGTCCAGGTACAGGCGGCTGACCGCCAGCATCATCAGGTAGTCCGCGGCGGTGGTGTGCGCGTGCTCGTCGCCGCGCCGGCTACCGCCGCCCGACTGGTAGCTCCAGCACACGAAGGCCCGGAAGCCGCCGTCGTGCCCCTCGTCCTGCAGCTCGCGCAGCCGGCGCAGGTGGACGATGCGCTCCTCCACGGTGTCCACCGTGCCGTACATCATCGTGGCCGAGGTGGACATGCCCACCTGGTGGGCCGCGCGCATCACGCCCAGCCACTCGTCGCTCTTGGTCTTTCGCGGGGCGATCACATCGCGCACCCGGTCGACCAGGATCTCCGCGCCGCCGCCCGGCAGCGAGTCGTGGCCCGCCTCGCGCAGCCGGCGCATCGTCTCCACCAGATCGAGCCGGGAGACGTTGCTGATGTGGAGGATCTCCGACGGCGAGAGCGCGTGCAGGTGGATCGGGTAGCGGCGCTTGATGTCGGTGAACAGGTCCTCGTACCACTCGATCCGCAGGTTGGGGTGGTGCCCGCCCTGCAGCAGCAGCGCGGTGCCGCCCAGCTCCAGCGTCTCCTCGATCTTGCGGAAGATCACCGACTTGGGGAGGACGTAGCCCTCGGGGTCCATCGGGCGCCGGTAGAAGGCGCAGAAGTCGCAGTCGGTGATGCAGGTGTTGGTGTAGTTGATGTTGCGGTCGATGTTGAACGTCACCACACCGGGGTCGGACGCCCGGTTGCGCAGTTCGTGCGCGGCCGCGCCGACGCTCACCAGATCGCGCGAGGCGAGGAGCGTGAGGGCGTCCTCGTCGGCCAGGCGCCGGCCGTCCAGCGTGCGGGCGAGGATGTCCTCCACGTGGGAGCGGGCGGGTGCGGGTGCGAGCGTGGCCATCACACGATCCTACGCGGCGAGGACGGGGGCGGACGCCAGCTCGCCCGCCGCGGCGGCCTGGCGCAGGAACTCGGACAGGCCGGCTTGCTCGGACGCGCCGAAGTCGTAGGTCAGGCGCGCGAGGTAGGGCCGGATGAAGTCCTCGGGGAAGGGGAAGCGCGCGGCCGCGGCCCGCACCACCGCCTCGGGCTCTGCCAGGTAGGCCTCGCGGGCCCGGACCAGGTGGTCGGCCAGCGCCCGCAGCGCGGCGGGGCGCTCGGTGGCGGTCTGCGCGCGGGCCGCCCAGACGGCGAAGACCATGGGCAGGCCGGTCCGGCGGTGCCACACGGCGGCCAGGTCGGTGTGGTGCGGGGCGATGCCGCGCCCCAGGGCGCCCAGCGCCTCGTCGGCGATCAGCAGCACCCCGTCGTGGGTGGCGAGCGCCGCCTCGGCGGGTCCGTCCAGCACGGTGAAGGCGGGCGCCTCCGGGCCCAGCAGCACGCGCAGCAGCGCCACCGAGGTGGCGCTGTGCGGCGTGACGGCCACGGTGCGCACGCGCTCGAAGGGCACCCGCGAGAACACCTGGATCGAGTCGACCGCGCCTGCCGCGGTCACCGAGGCCACCGGCAGCAGGTGCAGGCGCTCGGCGTTGCGGGCGTAGGCGATGCTCGACATCGCCGAGATGTCCAGGCGGCCGTCCAGCACCATCTCGTTGAGCGTGGTGGGCAGGCCGTCGGTGAACGCCAGCTCGGGGTCGGCGGCGCGCTCGAGGCCGTGGAACAGGGGGTACATGTTCAGCGCCGAGATGCGCCCCACGCGCAGGCGGTTCATGCCGGCCCCTCCGCGCCGGATCCGCCCTCCCGGACCGCGCGCCCGATGCCCGCCGCCAGGTGGACCAGGTCGCGGTCCTCGTCGGCGGGGACGCGCCAGCCCGTCGCGCCGAAGGCGATGGCGACCTGACAGGCGGCGTGGCCCAGGTGGTGCCAGCTGGGGAGGACGGCCACCTCGGCCGGCAGGGCCGTGCGGGAGGTCGCCACGACCGTCAGGTCCTCCACGCCCCACGACCCCGGTCGCTCCGGGGTGCCGTCGGCCGGGACGGTCCACACCTCCCGCAGCAGGCCCGTCTCGGCGGCCAGGGCGGCCAGCCCGGCAAGCCGCTCGGCCAGGGCCTCCTCGGTGACGCCGTGGCCGTACACCAGCGCCGCCTGGGACGGGGTCCCGGCGGCATGGGCCGCGCGGTGGGCCTCCAGCGGGCGCTCGGCGTGCCCGTCGGCGGACCAGCCGGCGGGCACGTCCCCGCGCAGCACCAGCACCGGCCGGCCGGGGTCGTCCCCGAGGGCCCGCGCCGCGGCCACGGGCGCGTGCGCACCCAGCATGCGGCGCAGCTCGTGGGTGTCCGAGGTGCTCATGAGTACCTGTCCACCACGCCGTCGGCGATCTCGGTCAGCGCGTCCACATCGGCGCCGTCCACCGGGCCCTCGAGGGCGCCGGCGCGGGCCGTCGCCACGTAGGCCAGGGCCCGGGCACGGGCGTCGCGGCTGCCCGCGTGGGCCGCCAGGTCGTCGCACAGGGCCTCGACGGCGTCCCGGGGGGCGTCCTCGCCCGCGGCGGCGGCGATGCGGGCCCGCAACGCGGGCTCGGCGGCCATCGCCAGGATCAGCGGCAGGGTGGTGGTGCCGTCGCGCAGGTCGGTGCCGCGCCGCTTGCCGGTGGAGGCGGGGTCGCCCGCCAGGTCCAGGATGTCGTCGAAGATCTGGAAGGCCATGCCCACGCCCTCGCCGAAGCCGGCCAGGCGCGCCGCGGCCTCGGGTCCCGCGCCGCCCAGTTCGGCGCCCAGGCGGCACGCCACCGCGAACAGTGCCGCGGTCTTGCGGCGGCAGCGGGCCAGGTACCCGGCCTCGGCCAGATCAAGGTCGAACGCCGAGCGCTGCTGGTCCAGCTCGCCCTGGGAGAGGTCGAGCGCGGCGCCGGCCAGGTGGGCCACCGCCTGCGGCGATCCGGCCCGGGTCAGCACCGAGAAGGCGCGCGCGAACAGGAAGTCTCCGGTCTGCACCGCCGCCGCGGGCCCCCGCTGCGCCGAGACGGTGGGCCGGCCGCGGCGCAGGGTGGCCCCGTCCAGCAGGTCGTCGTGCACCAGGGTCGCCATGTGCACCAGTTCCACGGCGGCCGCGGCGTCCAGCAGGCGCTCGCGGGTCTCCTCGTCCTCCAGGGCCCCGGATGGGGCGCAGCAGAACACCAGCAGCGGGCGAACGCGCTTGCCGCCGGCGCGCAGCGTGGACAGGGCCGGCTCGGCCACGGCGGCCGCGCTGTCCTGTGCGGCCTCGCGCAGGCGCTGCTCGCACGACTCCAGCAGGGCGCCGTAGCGGTGCTGCACCGCGGGGACGGGGGTCGCGCTGCTCACCCGGGTACCCGGGCGTGGTGCAGGGCCACGATGCCGGCGGCGAACAGGCGCCAGCGGATGTCGGTGAGGCCGGCGTCGCTCATGCGCGCGGCGAGCGCGGGGGGCTCGGGGAAGCGGCGCACCGAGGCCGGTAGGTACGAGTAGGCGGCCCCGTCCTTGCCCAGCAGGCGCCCCAGCTGAGGGACGATGCGGTCGAACCACAGGCGGTAGAAGGCCCGGAGGCGCGACGGGGTGGTGATCTCGAGGATCACGACCTTGCCGCCGGGGCGCACGACGCGGGTCATCTCGGCCAGGGCGCGGTCCAGGTCGGCCACGTTGCGGATGCCGAAGGCCACGGTGGCCGCGTCGAAGTGATCGTCGGCGAACGGCAACTCCATCGCGTCGCCCACCAGGAAGTCGATGGCGCTTCCGCGCTCGGCGGCCTTCTCCCGGGCCTGGCCGATCATGGCCTCGGAGAAGTCGATGCCCACGACCGAACCGGAACCGGTCACCCGCGCGGCCAGCTCGAAGGCCAGGTCGCCCGTGCCGGTGCAGCAGTCCAGCGCCCGCTCGCCGGCGGCCACGTCGGCCACCTGGGCGGCCACCCTGCGCCAGCGGCCGTCGATGCCCATCGTCATGGTGCGGTTCAGCAGGTCGTAGCGCGGTGCGATGCGGTCGAACATCGCCTGCACCTCGGACGCGGGCAGGCGCCCCGGGGTCTCGGTCATGAGGTCTCCGTGGGGACGGGGGCGCCATCGCCCCAGCGCACGCTCAGGGCGTTGTCGATGCCCACCAGGTCCAGGGCACGGGCCACGATCATGTCCACCAGGTCCTCGATGCCCGCGGGCATGCCGTAGAAGCCGGGTGAGCACGGGAGCACCACGGCGCCGGCCCGGGTCACGGTGGCCATGTTCTCGATGTGGATCAGGCTGAGGGGCGCCTCGCGCGTCATCAGCACCAGGGGGCGGCGCTCCTTGAGCATCACGTCCGCGCAGCGGTGGATGAGGTTGCGGGCGGTGCCGTGCGCCACGGTGCCGAGAGTGGCCGATGAGCACGGCGCGATGATCGCCGCGCGCGCCCCCGAAGACCCCGAGGCGAACGGACCGGCCAGGTCGTGCAGGCCCAGCACCGTCACGGTGCCGGGGCCGGCGGCGTGGCGCTCCACGAAGCGCTCCACCACCTCGTGCCGGTCGGCCGGGGGCTGCGGGCCGCGGCCCAGGATCTCGTGCGAGATCACGTGCGCCCCGGCCTCGCTGACGCACAGACCCACCTCGCAGCCCGCGGAGGTGAGTGCGCGAAGGGCGTGGCCGGCGTAGATGGCGCCGCTGGCGCCGCTCACTCCGAGGAAGATCCGCATCTGGTCTTCATGGTAGTGGACCACCCCCGGAGGGCACCGGTGGCAAAGGGGGCCCTGGGGGCGGCGGGGTGACCCGACCGACGGGCGCCGGCCCGCGAACGACACCGCCCGCGCTGTGGGCGCGGGCGGTGGGCACTGCGGCGATGGCGGCGGAGGCCTACTGGAACTCGGTCCCCAGGCCGCCCATCAGCTCGCCCAGCTGCTGGTACTGCTCGTCGGTGAAGTTCGAGAAGGCGATCATCCCCGCCGGCGGGTTGTTGAAGAACTCCTTCGAGTTCTCCGGGGTGACGACCCCTCTCGACCCCACGTTGGTCAGGTCCGGCCCCGGCCCGGCCGCTCCCTGCCCCTTGAGCATGTGGCAGCTGGCGCACCCGCTGGACAGGTACAGCTCCAAGCCGGCCTCCGCCTCCGGGGTGAGGTTGGTCAGCTCGACCGCGCTCGGCACCTCGGTGCTGGTCTCGGCGCCCAGGGTGGTGAGGTACGCCAGGCTGAAGACCACCAGGACGGCGGTCACCATCGCGATGGGCCGCTTGTGGATGCGGCGCTCGGGACCCCTGTCGATGAACGGCAGGGCGATGAGCAGCACCATCAGGATGTTGGGGACGATGAACGTCGCCATGATGACCGGCATGAAGACGTTCTGGCCCTCGAAGATCTTGAGGAGCTCGAACAGGAACAGGAAGTACCACTCCGGCCGCGGGATGAAGTCGGTGGTGGCCGGGTTCACCGGCTCCCCCACCTCCACCCGCTGCCAGATGGCCATGGCGATGACGCCGACCACGGCCAGCAGCGCGACGACGTGGTCCTTGTAGATCGCGTAGGGGAAGAAGGGCTTGCCCTCGGCCTTCGCCTGCGCGTAGTCCCGCTTGTAGTACTCCTGCTGGCCGCGGTTCACGAGCGGACCTCCTCGCGGGCCGGGGTCGACGGGGTCGCGCCCGGAGCGGCGGTGACCTGACGGCGCCCGTAGGGCAGGCGTTCGGCCTCCGCGGCCGCGCGGGCCTCGGCCTCCTGGCGCTCGACCTTCATGCGCCGCTTGGAGTACGGCGGCTCAGTGATGCCGAGCTTGCTCACGAAGAACAGGTGGAGGCCGATGAAGGTGGCCATACCCCCTGGTATCACGAGCATATGGATGGAATAGAACCGGGATAGCGTGTCCGGTCCGAATTCCGGGCCGGCGCGGAGGACGTCGGCCACGTACGGGCCGAGGATCGGGGCGCTGGCGGTGATGTTCACGGCGACCACTGTGGCCCAGTAGGCCTTCTGGTCCCACACCAGCAGGTAGCCGGTGAGGCCCATGAACATGGTCATGACCAGCAGCAGGGCTCCGGTCACCCAGGTGAGCTCGCGCGGGTACTTGTACGAGCCGAAGATGAAGACGCGGCCGAGGTGCAGGAACACGACGATGATCATCGCGCTGGCGCCCCACTTGTGCATGCCGCGCACGAGCCAGCCCCAGGTCACCTCGTTGGTGATGTGGTCGATGCTCTGGAAGGCCCCGTTGGTGTCGGGGCGGTAGTACATGGCGAGGATCACCCCGGTGATGGCCTGGAGCGCGAACAGCACCATGGCCGTGAAGCCGAGCGTCTGGAACCAGCTCGTCTCCTTCGGGATGTTCCGGAAGAGGAACCACTTGGCACCCGTCGTGACCCCGGAGCGCTCGTCGACGTAGCCGACGGCGGCCTCCCCGGTCTTGGTGAGCGGGCTCTTCGGGCCGATGTCTTTGGTAGCCATCGTCCGCCTCTCTAGAACGGGTAGAGGTTGGCCAGCACGCCGGTGACCTCTTCACCCGGGCCGTGCAGTCGGTACGGGTTCTGGTCCTCGTCGATCGAGAAGGCGATGCCCACGAGGACGCGGGAGTCGGGCGCGGCCCCGCGGGTGGAGACGCCCTCGGCCGGGGAGGTCGTCTTGGCGACGTCCTGGCCCGCCGGGGTGACGAGCTTCACGTCGAAGCGGTCGAGCGGCCGGGGGGGCGGGCCGGCGATGACGCGGCCCAGCGAGTCGTAGGAGCCACCGTGGCACGGGCAGGTGTAGCTGTCGCTGCCCTGCGAGTAGCTGGACGGGCACCCGAGGTGAGCGCACCGGTTCCAGATGGCGATGATGCTGTTGTCCTGGTGACGGATGAACGCGCGCCGGTCGGACTCGGGGAAGGGCCCCGACACCGCGACCGAGGTGACGCCCTCCGGGAAGTCGGACAGCGGGCCGATGTCGACCCAGCGCCAGTCCTCCTCCTTGACGGTGTCGGCGACGGCGAAGCCGACGACCGGCACCAGAATGGCGGCACCCATGACCGCGCCGGTGAGAACGGCGACGCCGCTCAGGAACTTCGTGCGCGTGACGTATGCCGGATCGTCGTGAGGATCGGCGACGGGCTCGGAGGTGTGCGCTGTGGGGCCCAGGTACTGGCCGCCGCTCACCCCGCTCCCGTGCTCCTCGTGGCTGTCTGCCAACCCCTACCTCCTGCGCTCTTGTGCGCGACGCTCGGCCCCCGGATCGCCCGTAGGCTCCCCGTAGTCTTTCTGACGGAAGGGGGGGTTTCAACGACGGGTCGCGGGCCGGGTGTCCCTTCGTGGCCGCCGAACCGTCCGAAGGGGTCTGTAAGGGCGTCTCGACGGGGGCGCGGGGGGCGCCGGCGGGCCCCTTCGGCGGCCTACAGCCCGCCCAGGCCCAGCTCGCCCCAGCGGGCGTCCACCCGCTGCTTGACCTCGTCGCTCATCACCGCCAGGTCGGGCCACGGGCGCACCACGCCCTCGCCCTCCCACTTGCGGGTGGCGTCGAAGCCGATCTTGGAGCCGTAGGCGAAGTAGGGCGCCGCGTGGTCCAGGGCGTCCACCGGGCCGTCCACGATCAGCACGTCGCGCCCGGGGTCCACGTTGGAGAAGGCCCGGAAGGCCACCTGCGAGACGTCCTGCACGTCCACGTCGTGGTCCACCACCACGATGCACCGGGTCAGCGACAGCATCCCGAGCCCCCAGATGGCGCTCATCAGCTTCTTGGCGTGGCCGGGGTAGCGCTTCTTCACCGACACCAGCGCGCAGTTGTGGAAGACCCCCTCCAGCGGGAGGTTGTAGTCCTCCAGGTCCGGGAGCATCGTCTTGATGAGCGGCCGGAAGATGCGCTCGGTGGCCTTGCCCAGCCACAGGTCCTCCATCGGCGGCGGCCCCACCACGGTGGTGGAGTAGACCGCGTCGCGGCGCATGGACATGCCCGTGATGTGGAAGGTCGGGTACAGGTCCTGCGGCGTGTAGAAGCCGGTGTGGTCGCCGAAGGGGCCCTCGGGGCGCAGGTCGGTGGCATCGACGTAGCCCTCGAGGACGATCTCCGACTCGGCCGGCACCTCGAGGTCCACCGTCCGGCACCTGACCATCTCCACCGACTTCTCGCGCAGGAAGCCGGCCAGCATCATCTCGTCCAGCCCCGGCGGCAGCGGGGCGGTGGCCGCGTAGGTGGTGGCCGGGTGGCTGCCGATGGCCACGGCCACCGGCACGCGCCCCCGCGAGTCGCGCAGGTGGGCCGCGCCGTCCTTGTGGATCTGCCAGTGCATCATCGCCGTGGTCGCATCCAGCTTCTGGATGCGGTACATGCCGCAGTTGCGCGCGCCGCTGACCGGATCGCGCGAGAAGACCATCGGCAGCGTGACGAAGGGCCCGCCGTCCTCGGGCCAGCAGGTGAGGATGGGGAGCAGGTCCAGGTTGGGCGCGTCCAGCCAGATCTCCTGGCAGGGCGCGTCCTTGACCATCTTGGTGCTGGTGGTGGCCAGTTCCTTCAGCTTGCCCAGCGCCTTCATCTTGGCCACCACCCCCTGGGGCGGCTGCAGGTCGAGCAGGGTGTCGATGCGCTCGCCCACCGCGTCCAGGCTGTCGGTGCCGAGCGCCATCTCCATCCGCCGGCGGGTGCCGAACTGGTTGATCAGCACCGGCAGGGTGGAGCCGACCACGTTGGTGAACAGCAGCGCCGGCCCCTGTTTCTTGACCACGCGGTCGCAGATCTCGGTTATCTCGAGATGCGGGTCCACCGGGGCGGTGACGCGCACCAATTCGCCTGCCTTCTCGAGCGTCGTGATCCAATCGCGGAGGGACTTCATGCGGGGCTCTCCTGCGGGTGTTCGAGGGCGGCGGCCAGGGCGGGTGTGGGGGGCAGGTCGGCGGCCAGTACCGTGAGCACCACCTGCGCCTCGTCGGTGCGGCCGGCGCGCAGATGCTCCACGGCGCGTCCGTGCGCCGCCAGGGCCTGCGGGTCGTGGCGCCGCGTGATGGCGGCCACCGTCCCCCGCCACAGGGGTACGAGCGCGGCATGCCGGCCGGTCGCGGCCAGAGCGGCACCCGTGGCGATCAGGTCGGCCAGGGCCCTGATGACGGCCAGATCGCCCGCGCCGGCCACCCGCACAAGGCCGGTGGCGTAGCAGTAGTCGCCGGCCAGCAGTCCCGCTCCGTGGGCCGGCGCGTCCAGGTGGCGCGGCCGGCCGTGGTGCAGGAGGAAGCCCTCCAGGATGAGGTCGAGGCCCTCGGCCTGGTCCGGCGCCAGCGCGCCCTCCACCAGCGGGGCCAGCAGCGGCGCGGCCGGCGGGTGGATGAGCGCGGCGGCCAGGGCCGGCTCGGGCGTGAAGAGGCCCCGCACCCTCAGCCGAGCGCGTCGGCCGCGCGGGCCAACCCCTCGCGCAGGGTGCGCAACTCGTCCTCGCCGTGGGCCAGCGACACGAACCAGGCCTCGAACTGCGAGGGCGGCGGGTAGATGCCGCACGCCAGCAGCGCCCGTGCGAAGCGTCCGTAGGCGGCCGTGTCCGAGGCGGTGGCCCCGGGGTGGTCGGTCACGGGCCCCGGGGCGAAGAACGGCGTCTGCATCGAGCCCACGCGGTTGATCCGAACCGGGGCGCCCGAGGCGGCGATGGCCTCCTCCAGCGCGGCGCCGGCCTGCTCCAGGCGCTCGTAGGTGCCGGGCCGCCCGAGGGCGTCGAGCACCGCCAGGCCGGCCGCCGTGGCGAGCGGGTTCCCCGACAGGGTGCCCGCCTGGTAGCAGGGGCCCTCGGGGGCCAGCTCGGCCATCACGTCGGCCCGGCCGCCGAAGGCGCCCACGGGCAGGCCGCCGCCGATGATCTTGCCGAAGCAGGTGATGTCGGCCGGCACGCCGTAGCGCTCCTGCGCCCCGCCGCGGGCCACGCGGAAGCCGGTGATCACCTCGTCCAGGATCAGCAGGGCGCCGGCGCGGTCGCACGCCTCGCGCAGGGCCTCCAGGTACCCCGGGGCCGGCGGCACCACGCCCATGTTCCCGGCCACGGGCTCCACGATCATCGCGGCCGCGCCCTCCAGGGCCGCCGCGGCGGCCGCGGGGTCGTTGTAGGGCACGATGCGGGTGGCGGCGGTGGCGGCCGTGGTGACGCCGGCCGACGCGGGCACGCCCATGGTGGTGAGGCCGCTGCCGGCCTCGGCCAGCAGGCCGTCGATGGCCCCGTGGTAGCCGCCGGCCACCTTCACGATCGTCTCGCGCCCGGTGGCCGCGCGCGCCAGGCGCAGGGCGCCCGTGACGGCCTCGCTGCCCGAGGAGGTCATGCGCAGGCGCTCCACCGAGGGCACCAACTCGGCGACGGTCTCGGCGAAGACGATCTCGCGCTCGGTGGGCGCGCCGTAGGAGGTGCCCAGCGGCAGCGCGGCCTCGATGGCCCGCGTCACCTCGTCCGGGGTGTGGCCCAGGATCGCGGGTCCCCAGGTGGACAGCAGGTCGACGTAGCGGTTGCCATCGGCGTCCCACACGTGGGCCCCTGCCGCCCTGGTGATGAAGATCGGCTCGCGCCCGATGGAGCCCATGGCCCGCACCGGCGAGTTGACCCCGCCCACCAGCACCCGCCGCGCCCGCTCGGCCAGGGCGTCGCTGGTCGGGGTGGCGTGCTCGGGCAGCGCGGGCGAGCTCACTCCGAACCCGGGCCGGTCCAGCGCGGCAGGGGCTTGCCGGCGAGGGCCAGTTCCTCCCACTCGGCGTACTCCTTGGTGAAGTACATCAGGCGGATCTTCTTGAACTCGTAGCTGGAGTAGAGGACCGCGCGCCGGGACGGATCGGTGATCCCGGTCTCCTGGGCGATGGCCTCGATGGCCTCCTCGCAGGCCTCCTTGGAGCGCTGGTGCACCATCGTGAAGATGGAGTACGGCCAGTCCGGGTAGGTGGGCCGGCGGTAGCAGTGCGACACGGCGCGGAAGGACGCCATCTGCGGGCCGATGGCCTCGAGTTCCTCCTCGGGCACCTTCCACACGGCCATGCCGTTGGCGCCGAAGCCGGCGCGCCGGTGGTTCAGCACCGCCGCGAAGCGGCGCATGTAGGAGCGCTCCAGGAACTTCTCGGCCTGGGCCAGCAGCTCGTCCACGGTGATGCCGGCGCCCTCGGCCCAGACCTCGAACGGGCGCGAGACGAGCGGCAGATCGCGCTGCAGGATGTCGATGGAGCGCTTGTCGGCCTCGGTGGGCAGCACGCCGTCGCCGCGCGTGGGCGGGGGCTTGGGGGCCGCGTCCTTCTCGTCGCTGGCCACCTTGCCGGTCATGTCCAGCTGAACGTTGATCTTGTAGAGCTTCAGCGTCGGCAGCAGCCGCATGGACTCGGCGCCCGTAGCCTCGGCCAGGCGGTCCATGGTCTCCTCGAGGCCGATCCGCGAGCCCTGCTCCACGGCCAGCGTGAACCACAGGTTGAAGTCGTGGGTGCGCCGGTAGTTGTGGCTGACGCCCGGGTGGCCGCCGATGATGGCCGCGGCCTCGAACAGGCGCTCGGCCGGGTACTTCGCGGCGATCAGGGTGCTCTCGTAGCCGAGGGCGCGCGTGTCGAAGATGGCCGAGATCTGGCGCACGATGGCCGCGTCCTTCAGCACCCGCAGCCGGCGCAGGACCTCGTCCTCGGTGAGCCCGATGCGCTCGCCGATCTCGCGGTAGGGCTCCGGGATGAGAGCGATGCCCGACTGGAGCGCGTTCAGCAGCTCGCGGTCGGTGTCGTCGGGCTTGTGGTGGGTGCGCGTGGGCGCGGCGGTGGTCATGCGGACTCCTCGCCGAGCCAGCGGGCGGCATCCTCGGCGTAGTAGGTGATGATCAGGTCGGCGCCGGCGCGCGCGATGGCGGTGAGGGTCTCCATGGCGGCGGTGCGCTCGTCCAGCCAGCCGCGCTCGGCCGATGCCTTGAGCATCGCGAACTCGCCGCTGACGTGGTAGGCGGCCAGCGGCAGGTCGGACGCCTGGCGGACGCGGTGGATGACATCCAGATAGGTGGCGGCCGGCTTCACCATGAGCATGTCGGCGCCCTCGTCGGCGTCCAGCAGGGCCTCGCGCACGGCCTCGCGGCCGTTGGCGGGATCCATCTGGTATCCGGTGCGGTCGCCGAAGCCCGGCGCCGAGCCGGCGGCGTCGCGGAAGGGGCCGTAGAAGGCCGAGGCGTACTTGCTGGCGTAGGCCATGATCGAGACGGTGCTGTGGCCGGCGCCGTCCAGCGCGGCGCGGATGGCGCCCACCCGCCCGTCCATCATGTCGCTGGGGGCCACGATGTCGGCGCCGGCCTCGGCGTGGGTGACCGCGGTGCGGGCGATCAGGTCCAGGCTGGCGTCGTTGTCCACCCGGCCGTCGACGATCAGGCCGCAGTGGCCGTGGTCGGTGAAGCCGCACAGGCAGACGTCGGTGACGACCACCATCTCGGGGACCGCGGCCTTGATGGCCGCGACGGCGGTCTGCGTGACGCCGGCCGGGTCGTATGCCGAGGAGCCCACCGGGTCCTTGTGGTCGGTCACCCCGAACACCAGCATGGCCGGGATGCCCAGATCGAAGGCGCGCCGCGCGGTCCGGGCGAGCACGTCGGGGCTCTGGCGGGCCTGGCCGGGAAGCGACTCGATGGGCACGTCGGCGCCCTCGCCGGGCAGGGCGAACACCGGCATGATCAGCTGTGCGGCCGACAGGCGCGTCTCGCGCACCATGCGGCGCACGCCGGCGGGCTCGCGCAGCCGGCGCATGCGCACCTGCGGGAACGCTCCGCGGTTCATCTGGTGGGTGCTCCCCCGCTGCTCACGACTGGCCGGAGTGTAGCCCGGTCCCCCCGGGCGGGCCGGTGGCAGACTGCACCCCATGCCTAGACCACCCGTCACGGTCGTGTTCGGCGCGCGCAACGTCGGTCGTGCCGTGACCGCGCGCCGGCTGGCCGCCGGCGGCCGCGTGCTGGCGGTGGCCCGCACCGCCGAGACCCTCGACGCCCTGCGGGCGGAGCACCCCGGGGTGCTGACGATGCACGGCGACGCCACCCAGCACGCCGTGGTGGCCGAGGCGCTCAGCCGGGCCGAGCGCGAGCTGGGCGGCCTGGACCTGGTGGTCAACGCCATCACCGCTCCGCCGCGCGACCAGGCGTTCGGCGGCGGCCCGATCACCGAGGCGGCCCCCGACCGGCTCGATGCCTGGCTGGCCGGCTTCGTCCCCGCCGCCTGGGCCATCCTGCGCAGCGGCGGCGCGGCGCTGTCGGCGCGCGGCGAGGGCACCCTGGTGCAGGTGGCCGGCGGGTCGGCCCGGCGCGCCATCCCGGGCCGGGCGATGTGGGGCGCCGCCCAGCACGCCGCCCGTGCCCTGGCGCTGGGCCTGGCCCAGGAACTGCGCCCCCACGGGGTCCACGTCGCCCTGCTGGTGGCCGACGGCATCATCCAGACCGAGCGCGCCCCGATGGAGGACCGCCCCCCGGAGGAGTCGCTCAGCGCCGACGACGTGGCCGGCGCCGTGGATTTCCTCGTCGGCCAGAGCCCGCGCGGCTGGACCCACGAGCTGTGCCTGACGCCCGCGGGCGAGCGGTGGGTGCCCTGACCCCCTCGCCCTGGGATCCGTCCCTGGATGTGCAGACGATGCTGGGGGCCTATCTGCGGGGCTGGTTCCCCATGGATGTGCCCGGCGCCACCGGGCCGATGACCTTCTACGAGTGCGACCCGCGCGTGGTGATGCCCATCGAGGACTTCCGCGTGCCGCGCTCGGTGGCCCGGGCCATGCGACGCGAGCCCTACGACATCCGCATGGACACGGCCTTCGCGGAGGTGGCGCGTGCCTGCGGGGGCGAACGCGACGGCGAGTGGCTGACCCCCCGGCTGGTGGACGCCTACATCCGCCTCCACGAGGCCGGCTGGGCCCACAGCGTCGAGGCCTGGCGTGACCGACGCCTGTGCGGCGGCCTGTTCGGGGTCGCCATCGGCGGCCTGTTCACCTCCGAGACCATGTTCCACCGCGAGGACGGGGCGGGCAACGCGGCCCTGGTGGGCACGGCGGGCCTGCTGGCGCGCCTCGGCTTCCGGCTGTGGGACATCCAGGCCCTCTCGGACCACACCGCGCGCTTCGGGGCCCACGGCATCAGCCCCGAGGAGTACCGCCTGCGACTGGAGGATGCCGTGCACGCCCGGCGGGGGTGAGTGCTACAGGCGGCCGATCATGCTGACCAGGGTCGAGATGATGAACCACACCACGATCCCCACCAGGATGATCGTGCCCCGCGTGGCCCGGCGCCGGCCCTCGGTGGGCGGGGCCTCGGCCGCGTCCGCCTCGGCGTCCACCGAGCCGGCATCGGCCGCGGCCTGCCGGCGCACCTCGCCCGCGGCGTCGTGGCGGAACTCCTCCGGCAACTCCGGCCCGCGTGACCAGCCCATGCGCCCGGCCGCCTCAGGCCCGCGCGACGATGAGGATCACGACCGCGATGATCGCGATGTCGGCGATCGCCATGGCGATCCAGAAGGCGCGCGGGATCCGGGTGCGCGGGCGGCCGCCCTCGGCCGCCGGCGCACCGCCGCCGTCCGTGCCCTCGACCCTGTGCCCCTCGGGCATCTCCGGCGAGTCGTCCCATCCCATGTCAGGTCCCCGGTGTCTGTCGTCGGTCGTCGTCGGCCGAGAGGGTACCGCCGCCCTCGCCGCCGCCCTGCGCACGCTGCTGGCGCGCCAGTTCCTGGGCCTGGCGGACCAGTTCCTTCAGGTCCACGCGCCCGCCGGCCCCAAGCCCTCCCGCACCCTCGCCCACGCTACCGATGAGCGGTCGGGTGGACATGGCGCGCCGGCCGATGATGACGCCCAGGAGGATCAGCAGCAGCGGGAGCACCCCGAGCGCCCCGAAGACGATGACCAGGATGTTCACGACGGTGCTGTCGTCGGTGGAGACGGCGCCCTCGCCGTGCTGGGTCATCCACATCGCGCCCGCGATGGCGATCCACATCATCGACCACGCGGCGGCGCCCAGTCCGGCGCTCGGTCCCGCGCCCGCCAGCGGCCCCTGGCCCGAGATCGATGCGGTGGACGATGCGGCGCGCCCGCGCGCCCCGAAGATGCCCGCCCCGACGAGCATCCCGACGATGCCCCCCATCACCTTCATGATGTCGACGCCCAGGCCCTCAGGGCACGGGTTGGCGACCACGAAGGGTCCGCCGCTGGCGCATGTCCCGGCCTGGGTGACCGCGAACATCCCCTGGGTCAGCAGCACGAGCGATCCCACCGCGACGGCGATGCCGAGCACGGCGCTGATGATGTACCTCATCCCACGCACCTCTGGATGGCGTCGATGTCCCCCTCGGCCTCCTGCACGCACTCCAGGATCCTCAGTTGCTCGCGCACGGACGGGTTGCCCGAGGCCGGCGCGCTGGGCGCGCTCGGCCTGGCCGGGCTGCGGGGCGGTGCGTTGGTGGGCTGCATCTGCCCGCCGCGGCCCCGTCCGGTCCAGTCGCGTTGCGCCACGGTGGGTGCTTCGAAGCGGACGAACCAGGCCTGATCGGGCCCCGGGTCGCTCAGGACCAGGTACTCGAAGGCCGCGGGACCCAGGCCCGAGCGGCTCGCCACCGTGGCAACCGCCCGGCGCACGTCGGCCGGTGCGATGTCGGCGATGCGTGCGGTGGCGGTGCGGCTGGTCTCGGCGAACTCGCGCCGGCGCACCTCGTCGTCGCCCGCCCGGGCCTCGAGGAAGTACTCCTGCCCCGCCGGGGTCACCAGGGTGACCTGGGCCAGCGCCGGCGAGACGCGCATCGACAGCACGCGATCGCGGGCCGGCGTCATCGCATCCATCCGCGCCAGGGCCGGCCGCAGGTTCTGCGGCCGCGCCATCGACAGCCCGGCCAGGCCGACCACCTCGCCGCGTTGCACCGCCAGGCGCGGGTCGTCCGCGGCCGCCTGGTCCTCGCGCTGCAGGGTGATCCAGATGGCCCCGAGCGACAGCACGATGAACAGCAGCACCCACAGGCTCTCCCGCGAGCGCCGGCGCCTCGGCGGCCCTCCCCACTGGGCCTCGTCCTGGACACTGAGCTGCTCGCGCGCGCGACCGGAGGGATCCTCCATGCCCCACGTCATCGACGACCCTCGCCGTGCACCCCGGACCTCCGCGTCCCGATGTCGTGCACAGCATGGCGCGCCGGCGCGCCCGTGTCACTCCCTGTGGGAGCCGTCTCCGCGCGGGGTCAGCGCCGCGCCGCGCGTGCGGTGGCCACGGTGGCCAGCGCCCCCAGCACGACGGCCATCGCGGCGAGGCGCAGCAGGTCGGCGCCCAGGCGCCCCGTGTCCAGCGCCGGGTCCACCAGGAGGCCCTGGAACAGGTCGAGCGCCGGGCCGAACGGCGTGAGGCCGGCCGCCACGCCCGCGAGGCCTCCCGCCGGGACCACCGCCAGCGCCAGCAGCGGGACCCCGCCCATGAGTGCCACCAGAAGGGCGGATCGCGTATCGCGCGCCAGGGCGCCCGCCAGCACGCCGAGGGCCGCCACGGCGAGCCCGGCGGCGAGCAGCGCCGCCGCCCACCAGCCGAAGCGCCCCGGGGCCAGGCCGGCGCCGAGCATCAGCGCCCCCAGAAGCACCCCGCCCAGCGCGCCGGCGATGACCGCCCCGAAGACGACCTTCTCGGCCACCAGCGCCCACGCCCGCACCGGTCCGCGCACCAGCCGGGCCAGGACGTCGTCGTCGCGCTCCGAGGCGAGTCCCGCCGCCCCCAGCAGCAGCCCGGCCAGCCCGAGGCTGATCAGCAGCGCGGCCGCCACGCCGAACGCGGTCAGCGGCTCGCGCCCGTCGCCGGACTCGGTCACGGCCAGCTCGATGGGCGAGCGGATGGCCTCGGCCGCCGGCGCGGCCAGGTCGAGGTTGGCGCGGGTGGTGTCGATGAACGCCACCAGCGGCTGGAGGGCCTCCGCGGTGGCCGTGTCGCCCCGCGCGCGCAGGTCGGCCTGCAGTTCGAGCACCAGCTCGCGGCTGCGGATGAGCCCCAGCGCCTCGCCGCTGCGGCCGAAGGCGCCGATGGTCCCCCCGTTGACGACCAGGTCCACCAGGGCGACGACCTGGTCCACGTAGCCCTCGGCCAGGTCGCGGTTGAAGGCGAAGACCGCCGATTCGAGGGTGCGCGTCAGCGCCTGGGCCTCGATGGGTGAGCGGCGGGCCGTGGTGAGTCCCACCTCCGGCGAGCGCAGGCCGGACTGCAGGTCGCTGACGAACCCCTCGGGGATGGTCAGCACCGCGCTGACGCGCCCGTCGTCCAGGGCCCGCGCGGCCTCCTCGGGGCCCAGCGCCCGCACCTCGGTCTCCTCGGCGATGCGGGCGATGTAGTCGGCCACCGAGCGCCGCTCGCCGGCCACCTCCACCGTGCGGCCGGTGGTGTCGAGGTTGACCAGGGCGATGGTGGGGCGCCGGTCGCTCTCCTGGAGGGCGGCGGCCACCAGCAGGCTCACAAGAAGCGGGTACGCCAGCAGCGCCAACAGGAGGCCGGGCGAGCGGATCAGCATGCGCAGGTCCTTGCCCAGCAGCAGCCCGCCGGTGCGCAGTGCCCCGGGGCGCCTCATCGCGGGTTCACGCTCCCCGCGCTCCCCACCAGGCGCAGGAACGCGGCATCGCCCAGGTCCCCGCGGTCGTCCGGGCGGCCGTGCTCGGCGACCAGCGCCGGGACGGTGCCCGCGAAGACTGCCCGCCCGCCCACGAGCACCAGCGTGCGGTCGGCGTGCTCGGCCGCCTCGCGCACGGACTGGGTGGAGAAGAGCAGCCCCATGCCGCGTTCCCGCAGACCCTCGATCCAGTGCCACATCGCCAGGCGCTGGTCCGGGCTGATGGTCGCCGTGGGCTCGTCCAGCAGCAGCACCGCCGGGTCGCCGGCCAGCGCTACGGCCAGGTTCAGGCGCTGGAGGATCCCGGTGGAGAGCGCCGCGGCGGGCCGGTCGGCGAAACCCGCCAGGTCGGCGCTTCTGAGCAGGTCGTCCACACGTCCGGCGGGAGCGCCCTCGAGGCGGGCGAAGAGCGCCAGGTTCTCGCGCGCGGTCAGCCGGGGGTACACGGCCGGGCGCTGCGGGACCCAGCCGATCGCCCGGCGGCCGCCCCCGGGGGGCGTGATGACGCCCTCCGGGCAGGGGGCGACGCCGGCCAGCAGTTCGAGCAGCGTGGTCTTGCCGGCGCCGTTCGGTCCCAGGAGGGCGAGCGCCTCCCCCTCGCGGAGGTCCAGGTCGACGCCGGCCAGCGCCCGCACGGCTCCATGGCTGCGCCCCACGCCTCGGGCCCGGAGCGCGACTCCCGCTGTGGTGGCCCGGGTCACAGCCGCGATGTTAGTGCCGTCCACAGTGCTGGGGCCGATCCCGGTCCCGCAGGCGGCCCCGACATGTGGCAACCGACTCCCGGCCGCGGTACCCTGCCCGCCTATGCCGCCTCTCACCCGGGAGCAGCTCGCGTACCGGCGCTCGGTGACCACCCGCCAACGCCGCCAACGCCAGCGTCGCCTCCTGATCGGCCTCGGGGCCCCCGTGCTGGCGGCCGTCCTCCTGATCGTCATGTTCGCCCTGCTGGGCGCGCGCGGCGGCGAGACCGGACGGCCGCTCGCCGCCCCGCTCTCGTCGACCCCGCTGTCATCCGCCCGCCCACCCGACCTCACCATCGCGCGCGGCGAGGGCGTCTCGGTCAACCTGCCCGTGGACCCGGCGGTCGTCACGGCGGCGGCCTTCCACCCCATCGGCGACCCGACAGCGGTGGCGATGGAGCCGACCGGCGCCATCCCGATCGAGCAGGTGGAGCGCGACGGCCGCCAGGGGCCCGGCACCGCCGGCCTGGACATCGGCGCTCCGGTCGGCACCTCGGTCTACGCGCCGGTGGACGGCGTCGTGGTGAGCGTCGCCGACTACAAGATCAACGGGCGCATCGAGGGCTTCGAGATCTCCATCGCGCCCGACGTGGCCTCGCGCGGCGTGGTGGTGCGCATGACCCACCTGGACGACCCCGAGCGCGGCGGGCGCCTGCGGGTGGGGCAGGGGGTGCAGGCCGGCGAGACCCTCGTGGGACGCGTGCGCGACTTCACGGCGGTGGGACGCCAGGAACTGGCGCAGTTCACCTCGGATGCAGGCAACCACGTCCACATCGAGTTGATCCGCACCCAGGCGGACCTGTTCCTCTGATCCACCGCGCCCCACCCGTGGCCCGGCGGAGGGGCTGAGGCGGTGCGCGCCCTGATGGTGGGCGACATCGTGGGCGGGGTGGGTCTGCGCGCCTTCCTGGACACCCTGCCCGCGTTGCGTGAGGAGTACCGGCCGGACATCGTGGTGGTCAACTGCGAGAACGCGGCGGCCGGCAGCGGCACCTCCCCGCGTCAGGTGGAGGACCTGCTCGACGCCGGCGTGGACGTCCTCACCGGTGGCAACCACAGCCTGCGCCGCAGCGAGACCCTGCCGCTGTTCGCCTCCCAGCCGCGCCTGCTGCGCCCGGCGAACATGGCCGTGCGGGCACCGGGCGGAGGGCTGGCCACGGTCGAGACGCCGGCCGGCCCCGTGAGCGTCGTCAACGTCATGGGAGGGGTGTTCCTGGACGTGGCCCAGAGCCCCTTCCAGGTGATCGACGACCTGCTGCAGCGCGCCCGCGCGGCCGCCGACTGGGTGCTGGTGGACATGCATGCCGAGGCCACCTCCGAGAAGGTCGCCCTGGGGCGCCACCTGGACGGGCGGGCGACGGCCGTGGTGGGCACGCACACCCACGTCCAGACCGCCGACGCGCGCCTGCTGGCCGGCGGCACCGCCTACGTGACCGACCTGGGGATGACCGGCCCGCACGACTCGGTGATCGGCGTGCAGGCCGAGATCATCCTCAACCGCTTCCTCACCGGCGCACCGGGCCGCTTCGAGGTGGCGAGCGGCGGCCTGCTGGTGCAGGGCGCGGTCATCGACGCCGGCGCGGACGGTCGCGCCACGGCCATCAGCACGTTCAGCCGGGAGCCCGAGGCCGGATGAGGCCCGACGGGTTCCGAACGGCGCTCGTCGCCGGCTACTCGGTCAGGTAGCGCGCCGCCACGGCCCGCTCGCCGGGGGTGCGATCCACCGACCCGCCGCGCAGCATCCACCCGCGCGGATGGCGGGCGATGGACGGCCGGGGCCAGCAGGCGGCCAGCAGGGCCAGCAGCAGGAGGTTCCGCAGCACCAGCAGGGCGATGGGCCCCGGCTCCAGCGCCACCACGTCCCAGTAGTGGCGCGGGAAGTACGCCAGGGTCACCAGCATCGCGGCGATCGCGAGGCCGGCGGTGGCCCGCCCGAAGCGGCCCGTCACCAGCAGCGCCACCGGCAGCAGCCAGATCAGGAACTGCGGCGAGAGCACCTTGCCGGCCACCATCAGCGCGACCACGGTGGCGCACGCCGCCGCCATGAACAGTCGCGCGTCGCCGGGCGGGCGCGAGCGCCGCAACCCCACGATCAGGCACCAGACCACCGCGATCAGCAGCCCGAGCAGCGCGGCGGTCGCGAGCCCGGCGATGAGCGCCGGCCCGCGGCCGGTCAGCCCCTGGCTGCCGAACGAGCTCTCGACGGTCAGCGGGATGTCCGCCAGCGCGTGCAGTCCCAGCAGGTACGACGCGCCGGTGGACTCGATCTGCAGCGGCCGGTCGAGGTGATAGCCCACAAGGTCCCAGGTGCCGCCCGGCGCCATGGCCACGAAGGGGAGCATCGCCACCGCCACCACCCCCGCCGCGCCCGCGCCGCCCAGCAGAGCCTCGCGCGTGCCCCGGTGGTGGCGGTGCCACACGAACAGCACAGGAACCAGCGCGAGCGGGACGATCTTCACCAGCACCGCCACCGCCAGCAGCACCCACATCCACGTGAAGCGGCGGGTGACCGCCGCCCACAGGCACCACCCCAGCACGACGGTCATCAGCAGGTCGTACCGGGTCTGCACCATCGCGCCCAGCAGCAGCGGGCTGACGGCCACGATCGCGCCGGCACCGGCGCGGCGCAGCGGGGTGGTGTCCAGGGCCCGTGCGGTGGCCATCACCGCCAGCGCGGTTCCGATGAGGCAGGCCAGCATGAGGGTCGAGAAGCCCAGCGAGTAGGCGCCGGGTATGACGCCGGCCAGCCAGAAGAGGACGCCGGCCAGCGGCGGGTACTCCAAGAGGAAGTCGCGATAGGGCACCTGCCCGTCGGCGATCGCGTCGTGGATGCCGCGGTAGACCGGGATGTCGGTGAGTTGCCCGTCCAGGTAAAAGCCCGTCTGGAGGGGTCCGACCCATACGATCACCGCGAGGATCGCGACGGCCCACGGGGCCCAGCGCTCGAAGGCGCGGTTCATGCGCCCACCGGTACGGGCGCGTCGCGCTCGCCTGAGCCGCCCGCCCCGGACGTGCCCGTGCCCGGTCCCGGGGCCTCCCGCTCGTCGGGCCCCGCCTCGGCCGGCTCCGGCGCCGGCCGCGGTCGCGGCGCGGGCCACGCGGGGACGATCGCGATCAGCACCAGCGGCAGGAACCAGGGGATGTAGAGGTAGAACCAGTGCGTCAGGGTCAGCTGGGCTCCGATGAGCAGGGCGGCCGAGAAGGCGCAGACGGCCACCATGTCGAGTCGCCGCGGCCAGCGCAGCAGCGCCAGCGCGCCCAGGACGACGACGGCCATCAGCACCAGTTGTAGCGGTCGCAGGGCGGGATACTGTCCCCAGAGCGAGAACGGCGACTCGCGGCCGAACTGGTAGGCGATGGTGCGCGACCAGAAGGCGCGTACTCCGTCGAGGCCGTCCAGCAGCAGTACCCAGCCCACCCCCGCGCCGGCCAGCGCCAGGCCGCCCGCATAGGGCAGGAACTGGCGCCGCCCGGTGGGACGGGGGAACGGCCGGCGGGACCAGAGCGCAAGGAGGATGCCCGGCGCGAACTTGGTGGCCAGCGCCAGCCCCAGCATCACACCGCGGCCCATGGGCCGGTGCAGCAGCGCGACCCCCCAGATCAGCCCGGCCGCCACCAGCGCGTCGTTGGAGTTGGTGAGCAGGGTGTAGGCGGTGAAGGGAAAGGCGGCCCACGCCAGCCCCAGAGTCAACCCCAGGCGCAGGCTCGCCAGCCGCCAGCCGATGAAGATCATCCCGGCCAGGCACAGCAGATCGAACATCGACGCCGCACCGTGCGCCGCGGGCAGGTCGTCCCAGGTCCCGGTCCACGGCTGGAGGGACTCGAACGGGACGTATGCCAGGTAGTTGAGCGGGCCGTAGGTGTCGCACGAGCCGCAGTCCTCGGGCGTGGTGCCGTAGGGGGTGATCCCGTTGCCGATCCGATCGGCGCCGATCACGCCGGCGTAGCCCACGTCGATGACGTTCGAGTCGAAGGCGTTGAGCCCCAGGCGCAGGGCCATCGCCACGATCAGGAGGGTGGCCAGCAGCCACGTCGGCGCCCAGCCCACCACCCCCGGCCGGCGCGGGCCGCGTGGCTCGGGCTCGTCGGGCTCGGCGACGCGGTTCATCGCCCGCCCGCGGGAGATCCCGATCCAGGCCATGCGCAGACCGAGGTAGATCATCGGCGGGTAGGTGAGGGGCACCGAGGTGAAGATCTCGCCGCGGTTGAACCAGATCAGCGACAACGAGAACGACAGCAGGGCCAGCAGGTCCAGCGTCCGCCATGACACCAGCCGACGGAGGCGGGTGACCGGCAGCAGCGGCAGCAGGAACAGGGCGCAGAGCGGCAGCCAGACCTCCGGCCGGTTGACGGCCCGGCCGAACGCCCCCGGGTAGCCGCGGGCCATCATCCAGGCCACCTGGGGGCCGACGCGCACCTCGGTGATCTCGCCGGTCTCGTCGGAGATCAGCGCCTGGGCCTCGGTGCTCTCGGCGCCGTCGTCGTCGCGCGAGACGAAGAAGACCGTCCAGCGACGCTCCTCGTCGTCGAACTCGGCCGCCGTCCGGGCGATCGGGTGGTCGGCGATCCAGTCCTGGATCTCCCCCGAGGTCTCGGCGATGGCCGTCACCTCGCCGTCGGTGAGCGCCGGGGGCACCTCGGCCTCCTCGTCGCCCGCCGCCCC
This sequence comes from Miltoncostaeaceae bacterium, assembly GCA_040219555.1. Taxonomy (GTDB): domain Bacteria; phylum Actinomycetota; class Thermoleophilia; order Miltoncostaeales; family Miltoncostaeaceae; genus JAVJSF01. The sequence goes on along the minus strand of JAVJSF010000009.1, from coordinate 255,754 downwards.
GGCGGCCCCCGCCCGCGCCGCGCGCTCCACGGTGCGCCGGATGCGCCGGGACTCCTCGGCGGCCTCCTCGGCGAGGTCGGCGACCACGGCTCCCGCCACAGTCGCATCGGGCGCCACCGCCCGAGCGGGGGGTTGGGTGGCGGGCTGCGCCAGCGCCGGACCCGCGAGCGCCATCAGCAGGCCCACGAGCACCGCGGCGACCGGCGCGGTGAACCACCTCATGCCGCTACCGGAACGACCAGCGTCGGTTCAGCAGGAAGTTGACCGGGGTCACGAGGGCGATGGCGAGCGCCTGCGCAGGTAGCTCCGGCGACCCTCCGCGCACCAGGGTCTCGAGCAGCACCAGGTTCAGCGAGAGCGCCGCGAGGCTCACGAGCATGTTCCGCGCGCCCTGGGCGGCGGCCGACAGCTCGTGTCGGCGGAAGGTCCAGAACTTGTTCAGGACGAAGTTGTTCGTCCACGCCACCAGGAACGCGCCCGCGGCCGCGAGCAGGTGGTGCGCGCCGGCGAACTGGATCAGGGTCCAGAACACCGCAAGGTTGACGACGTACCCGCTGGCGCCGACCGTGCAGAAGCGCATGAGCTGGTTCCACTCGTCCCGCGCGTGGCCACGGACCCGCGGCCGCCGGAAGATGGGCGTCGCGGGGGTCGGGTCGAGGGGTTCCTGCCGCGTGGACACGACCGCCGACTCTAACAAGGGGTTCTTCGTCCCGAAGCCAACTGGGGACTAAGATCGTACGGTCCATGGCCACCCCCGACAAGGAGAACACCGCGCCCGCCTTCGTCCCGCCCTCGCGCTCGCGTCCGGCCGAGTCCGCGCTCACCCCGGCGGACGCCGCCCGCTACGACGCGCGGTTCGCCTCGCGCGCCTCGGGCATCGTCTCCTCGGCCATGCGCGACATGATGGCCCTCTCGGAGCGCCCGGACATCATCTCGATGGCCACCGGGCTCCCCGACACCGAGGCCTTCGACGTCGAGATCTTCACCGAGGTCAGCGATGTCATCGCCCGCGACTTCCTGGCCTCGGCGCTGCAGTACGGGCCCACCGAGGGCCTGAACGAGTTGCGCGTGCGCATCGTCGAGGTCATGGCCCACGAGGGCGCCGCGGCGAACGCCGAGGACATCATCGTCACCACCGGCGGGCAGCAGGCCATCGACCTCTCGATCCGCACCTTCGTCGATCCCGGGGACACGATCCTCGCCGAGGGCCCCACCTATCCGGGGGCCGTGCCCAGCTTCACCACCTACGAGGCGCGCGTCGAGCACGTCCCGATGGACGACGACGGCCTGCGGGTGGACCTGCTGGAGGAACGCTTCGCGGCGCTGGATCGCGAGGGCCGCCGGCCCAAGCTGGTCTACACCATCCCGAACTTCCACAACCCGGCCGGCGTCACCATGTCGCTGGACCGCCGCGAGCGCCTGGTGCGCTTCGCGCATGAGCACGAGTTGCTGATCGTGGAGGACAACCCCTACGGGCAGATCCGCTTCGAGGGCGACGCGCTCCCCACCCTCTGGGAGCTGGACGGCGGCGCCGGCTGGGTGATCTACCTGTCCACGTTCTCGAAGATCCTCGCCCCCGGGCTGCGCACGGGCTGGGTGGCGGCGCCCGCACCGGTGCTGCGCAAGATGAACCTCGGCAAGCAGGCCGCCGACCTGTGCTCGTCCACCATCGCGCAGCGCTTCATCGTGGAGTACCTGCGTCGCCACGACTGGCGTGACTACGTGGCCCGCCTGTCGGACATCTACCGCGCCCGGCGCGATGCGCTGCTGCACGCCATGGAGGAGGAGATGCCCCCCGAGGCCGAATGGACCCGGCCACGCGGCGGGCTGTTCGTGTGGGCCACCCTGCCGGGGATCGACACCAGCGACCTGCTGGCGATGGCCACCGACCGGCACCAGGTGGCGTTCGTCCCCGGCCGGGCGGCCTTCCTGGACGGGCGGGGCGAGAACTCGATGCGGCTGAACTTCTCGGGCCTGCCGGAGGCCACCGTCAGCGAGGGCGTCCGCCGGCTGGGCGCCGCGGTGGCCGAGACCATCGACTTGCGCAGGGCGCTGGGCGGGGGGGCGCTGTGAGCCGCGTCGCCGTGCTCAAGGGCGGGCGCTCGCTGGAGCGCGAGGTCAGCCTGCGCTCGGGGCAGAACGCCGAGGCGGCGCTGCGTCGTCTGGGCCACGACGTGCTGCCGATCGACGTGGGGCCGGAGCTGGTTGCCACCCTGCGCGCCGAGCGCCCCGACGCCGCCTTCATCGCGCTGCACGGCAAGGGCGGCGAGGACGGCAGCGTCCAGGAGCTGCTCGAGATCCTGGGCGTCCCCTACACCGGGCCGGGGGTGCTGGCGTGCCAGCGCAGCTGGGACAAGGTGGTGGCCAAGGCGCACTTCGCCGCCGCCGGCGTGCCCACGCCGCCGGCCTACGCCTTCAGCCAGGACGCCTTCCGCGAACTGGGCGCCGGCGAGGCGCTGGGGGACATCCGCGACAGCCTCGGCCTGCCGCTGGTGGTCAAGCCGGCCAAGCAGGGCTCGTCGCTCGGCATCAGCATGGTCCACGAGGCCGGTGAGCTCGCCGGCGCGCTGATGACCGCGATGTCGTACGACGACCGGGTGCTGATGGAGACCCACGTCGCCGGTCGCGAGCTGGCGGTCTCGGTGGTGGGGAGCGACGACCCCTGGGCGCTGCCCGTGGTCGAGGCCATCCCGCGCGGGCGCGACTTCTACGACTTCGAGGCGCGCTACACCCCGGGACTGACCGACTTCGTGGCCCCGGCCGACATCGATGAGGCGACCTCCCAGGAGGCCGCCCGCCTGGCCATCGCCTGCTACCGCGCGCTGGGCTGCCGTGGAGTCAGCCGGGCGGACATGATCCTGGACGGCGCCGGCGCCCTGTGGGTGATCGAGGTCAACGCCATCCCCGGCATGACCGACACCAGCCTGCTGCCCATGGCCGCGGAGGCCAGCGGGCTCGGCTTCGACGGCGTGGTGGAGCGGATCCTGGCCGACGCGGCGCTGGGGGACTAGGGGCGCCTCCGGCATGGCCGGCCGCCGTCAGCAGTCGGTGCTGCCGAGGCCCAGGCCGGCGCCGCGGCTTCCCGCGCGCAGGTGGTCATCACGCGGCACATCGCCCACGCGGCGGTGCGCCGCTCCGTGACCCGTCCACGCCGGCCGGGCGCCCACCGCCGGTCATCCTCGGCGGGCGCCCGGGGCACGTCAGCCGATCAGCAGAGCGCGCTGACGTGGAACGGCGTGTCCGCGTCGTTCCCGCCGGCGTTGACCGTGCCGACGTTGACGATCGTGGGGTCGCCGGGGTTCGTCCACACCCTGATCGTGTGGCCCTTGGGCGGCTCGGCGGTGTCGATGCTCGTCACGCTCGCCTGCACCGCGCAGGTCGAGACGTTGCGATCGAACTTGACCTGGTAGGCGCCGAGGCCTGTGCGGGAGGCCGACTCGACTCCCTTCTGGCCGTTCGCGGCGCCGGTGGCCGCGACGCGCGCCCAGCGCGGCTGGCCCTCGCGCAGGCCCTCCGAGAGCTGGGACGGCGTGACCGCGTTGTCGGCGATCTTCACCGAGGTGATCGCCTTGTCCAGCACCTTGGAGGTGGTGATGGCGGCGTCTCGGATGTCGCTGCTGCGCCAGCCGAGCACCTTCTCGGGCTGTTCGGAGACGGGGCGGACGGGATCCAGAAGACCCAGGGACTCGTTGGAGCGCCGCACCGCGGCCTGCGAGATGCGCTGGTTGATGCGCAGCTGCTCGACCGAGAGGGTGAAGCCACCACCCACTGCCGGGGGCGGGGTCTGGGCCGCCGCCTGGCCGGTGAGCTGGCCGGCCACCACCGAGCCCCCCATCCCGATCATCAGGCCCGCGCCGACGGCGAGCCAGGCGCGCGTGTTCCGTCGTCCTGTGCGCATGTGCTGCTCCTTCGTTCGGATGCGAGCGGGGACCGTAGGCCATCCGGCGCCGCCCGCGGTCCCGATCTCACACCACGCTCACCAGTCCTGATCTGCCCATCATCACCGGTGAAAGGGCTCACTCCCCGGCGTCGATATCGCGCAGCGTCAGGAGGGCCTCGAGCGTGTCGTTCACGGGGGTCGGGATGCCCAGCCGCGCGCCCTCCCGCGCGATGAACCCACACAGCGCATCGCGCTCCAGGCGCTTGCCGGCGTCGACATCCTGGGCGGTGGAGGGCCGGTAGTCGTGGAGCTGCGGGTCGTGGGCCGCCATGCCGTCCACCTCGGCGCCGGTGAGCTCGATGCCGTGGTGCGCGGCCACGGCCACCACCTCCAGCATCGCCGCCCGCACCAGGGCGCGCGGCTCCTCGGTGGCGACCGCGCGACCGGCCGTGGCGCCCGTGATGGCACACACGGCGTTGAAGCCGGCGTTCCACAGCAGCTTGTGCCACTGGTCGTGGACGATGTCCTCCGAGAGCACGGCATCCCACGAGGCGCCGATCAGGGCCCGCGCCCGCTCGGCCACCGCGGTCGGGCCGCCGGGGTGCCCGTAGCGCACCCACCCCTGGGCCTGGTGGTCCACCGTCCCGGGCTCGGTGATGCGCAGCCCGACGAACGCGATCCCGCCCAGCACGCGCGCGGCGCCCAGCACGCCGGCCAGCCGGCCGAGGTTCTCGACCCCGTTCTGGAGCGACACGACCGGCGTCCGGGGCCCTAGCACCGGCTCCAGTGCCCTGGCCGCCTCGCTTGTGTGATGCGACTTGGTCGCCACGATCACCAGGTCGGCGCCGGCGTCCGGTTGGTGCAGCGCCCTCGCCGGTACGCTCCAGCGCGAGCCGTCCGGCTCGCGCACGTGCACCGCCCCCTGGGCGCGGAGGGCGTCCAGGTGCGCCCCCCGCGCCACCAGGGTCAACTCCGCCCCGTCGCGCGCCAGCAGCGCGCCGTAGTACGAACCGACCGCCCCGGCCCCGACCACCTGCACCCGTGAGCCCATCCGCCGACATCCCCCGCATAGATCACCATCGCGCCGGCGCGAGCCTGCGGGTGGTGCTCTCCAACCCGGCCCGGGCCAACGCCCTCACGCACGAGATGTTGCGCGACCTGACGAGCCTACTCGAGAGCCCCGAGGCGGCCTCCGGGGCCTCGGTGGTGCTCACCGGGGCCGGCGATCGCCACTTCTGCGCGGGTCTGGACCTGGCCGGCGTGGCGGCGGATGACCTCGTGGCCCACCTGCGTGCGGGCGAGGACCTGCTGTTCGCCGTCTCGGAGGCCGTGGTGCGGTGCCGGCGCCCGGTGGTCGCCGCCGTCGGCGGCTCGGCTGTGGGCGGGGGCCTGGAGTTGGCGATGGCGTGCGACTGGCGCATCGCGGCCGCCGAGGCGCGCCTAGCCATGCCGGCCGCGCGCCTGGGGGTGGTCTACTCGCCCGCCGGCCTGCGCCGGGCGCTGGCGCTGATGGGCCCGGCCCGCACGCGGCGCCTCTTCCTCACCGGCCGGCCGGTCATGGCCGACGAGGCCCTGGCGCTGGGACTGGTGGACCAGGTGGTGCCGCGTGACGCGCTGGCGGAGGCCGTCGACCGTGCCGCCGACGACCTCGCGGCGATGTCGCCCACCGCCGTGGAGGGTACCCGCGCGATCATCCGGGCGCTGGAGACCGCGGACCCGCAGGCCGAGGAGGTCGCACAGACCTGGCGCGAGCGCGCCTTCGCCGGCCCCGACCTGGCCGAGGGACTGCGGGCCTTCTCCGAGGGACGTCCTCCCGCGCATCGCATCCGCGACTCCGCCCCCTGAGCCACCCCGCCAATCCGCTGGCCGTCCGCCGTGGGCGGGTGCTGCTGATCGCCGGACTCGGGGCGTTCATGGGCCCCATCGACGTCACCGTGGTCGCCGTGGCCCTCCCGGCCCTGGGCGACGCCCTCGGGCTCAGCTTCAGCGGCGCCCTCTGGGTGCAGGCCGGCTACCTCCTCAGCTACGCGCTCGCCCTGATACCGGTGGGGCGTCTGGCCGACCAGTGGGGGCGCCTGAGAGTGTGGCGGCTCGGGGTGCTGGTGTTCGCGCTCGGATCGCTGGGCGCCGGCCTGGCCACCGGCCCCGAGGTGCTCATCGTCTCGCGCCTGGTCCAGGGCGTCGGCGGCGGGATGCTGGCGGCCACCGCGGCCGCACTGGTCAGCGCGGCCTATCCGCCCCAGCGCCGCGGGCAGGCCCTGGGCCTGACGATCATGGCGATCTACCTGGGCCTGTCGGTGGGCCCCCTGGTGGGCGGCCTGCTGATCGAGGTGGCCGACTGGCGCGCGATCTTCCTCGTGAACCTGCCCGTGGCGGCGGTGGCCCTGCTGGTGGCGGCACCGCTGCACGAGCCGCGCCCACGGGCCGGCCGGCCGTCGCTCGACCCACCCGGCACGATCACCCTGGGCGGCGCGCTGGTGGGCCTGCTGGTGGGCGTCAGCTTCGGGCCGCTGTGGGGGTGGTCGTCGTCGCGGGTGACCGCGCTGCTGGCGGGCGGGGCGGTGGCCGCCGCCCTGTTCGTGGTCACCCAGAGCCGTGGCCGGGCACCTCTTCTGGACCTCGGCCTGTTCCGGCGCAGCCGCCTGTACGCCCTGGGGAACCTGGCCGCGCTCCTGAACTACACGGCGGCCTTCGGGTGCATCGCCCTCACCGCCGTCCTGTGCGAGGTCGTCGCCGGGTACCGGCCCATCGAGACCGGCCTCGTCCTGGTGGGCCAGGCGGGGGTGATGGCGGTGGTGGCCCCGCTGGCGGGGCGCCTGTCGGACACCATCGGCTCGCGGGCACTGGCCAGCGGCGGGATGGTGGTGATCGCGGCCGGCCTGATCGTGCTGGCCCTCCTGCCGGCAGGGGTGCCGCTCGCCCACCTGCTGGCCGGCCTGGTGCTGGTGGGCGCCGGGATGGGTCTGTTCAGCTCACCCAACACGGCGGCGGTCATGGGCGCGGCGCCCCGCGACGACTACGGCGTGGCCTCGGCCGTGCTGGCGCTGATGCGCACGCTGGGCCAGTCGTTCTCGCTGGCCGTCCTCGGCAGCATCGCGGCCGCCTCGCTTGGCCCGGCCGGCGCCGACGTCCTGGTGGGCGCCGGCGCGCCGGGCACCGGGGCGGAGGAGTACCTCGACGGCTACCGCGCGGCGATGGCGGTGGCCGCCACCATCGCACTGATCGGCGCGGCGCTCTCGCTGGGGCGCGGGCGCCGTGCCGAGGTGCCGCACGTGGCGCTGCCCCCGCCGGGTCCGACCGGCGGGCCCGGCTGAGGGGCCGGGCCCCGTGCATCCGGGCCGTCCCCTGGGGCGGCCCGGATGCGGTACCTCTCAGCCGCGCATCTTGGCGGCGTGCTCGGTGACGCGCCCGGCCAGGTCGGCGGCCGAGGCGTCGTAGGCGGCCCCGTCGGCCCAGGTGCCGCGCGGGTCGAGCAGCCCGGTGTCGACGCCGGCGATGGCGACCGGAACCTGGAAGCCGAAGATCGGGTCGGTGCGCGTCTCGGCGTCCTTGAGCTCGCCCGACACGGCCGCGCGCACGATGGCGCGTGTGGCCGAGATCGGCATGCGCGAGCCGGTGCCGTACGCGCCCCCGGTCCAGCCGGTGTTCACCAGCCAGGCCTGCACGCCGTACTTGGCCAGGCGCTCGCCCAGCAACTCGGCGTAGACGGCCGGGGGCTGGGGCAGGAAGGCCGCGCCGAAGCAGGAGCTGAAGGTGGCCTGCGGCTCCACGACGCCCACCTCGGTGCCCGCCACCTTGGCGGTGTAGCCGGCGAGGAACCAGGTCATGGCCTCCTCGGGGGTCAGCTTGGCCACCGGGGGCAGCACGCCGAAGGCGTCTGCCGTGAGCATCACCATCGCGGTGGGGTGGCCGGCGCGCTTCTCGGGGATCGCGTTGGGGATCGAGGTGAGCGGGTACGCCGCGCGGGTGTTCTCGGTGAGGCCGTCGTCGTCCAGGTCGAGTTGCCGCGTCGCGTCGTCCATCGCCACGTTCTCGAGCACCGTGCCGAAGGTGCGGGTGGTGGTGTAGATCTCGGGCTCGGCGGTGGGCGACAGGCGGATCACCTTCGCGTAGCAGCCGCCCTCGATGTTGAACACGCCCTCGTCGCTCCAGCCGTGCTCGTCGTCGCCGATCAGCGGGCGCTCGGAGTCGGTGGAGAGCGTCGTCTTGCCGGTGCCCGACAGGCCGAAGAAGACGGCCACGTTGCCGTCGGCGCCCACGTTCGCCGAGCAGTGCATCGACAGGATGCCCTTGTTGGGCAGCAGGTCGTTCATCAGCGTGAAGATCGACTTCTTGATCTCGCCGGCGTAGTAGGTGCCACCGATCAGGATCTCCTGATTGGTGGGGTGCAGCACCACGAAGTTGCCCTTGCGCGTGCCATCGGCCTCGGGGTCGGCGGTGCAGCTGGGCGCGTGCAGGATGACGGCCTCGGGGCGCATGCCGGCCAGCTCTGAGTCGTCCGGGCGGATGAACATCGTCTGGGCGAACAGCGAGTGCCAGGCGCTCTCGCTGACCACGCGCACCGCGATGCGGGTGGCCGGGTCGGCGCCGGCGTAGGCGTCGATCACATAGAGGTCGGACTGCGCGCTCAGGTGGTCCCGGAGCTTGTTGCGCAGGCCGTCGGTGTGCGCCTCGGAGATGGGCTGGTTGACATCACCCCACCAGATGCGGTCCTTCGAGCCCGGCTCCTCGACGACGAACTTGTCCTTGGGCTGGCGGCCGGTGTGTGCCCCGGTCGACACGACGAGCGCGCCGCCCTCCGCCAGCCGGCCGGTGCCGGCGGCGAGGGTGTGCTCATACAGGGCCGCGGGCGGGAGGTTCCACCACACGTTGCCGCTGGGGGTGATGCCATGTGCATCCAGCCCGACGGCTCCGCCTCGCTGCGCCTGCGCCTCAGTCGTGCTCATCGATCTTCTCCGGGGTGGGGTCATCGTGTCGCCCAGTGAGCCGCATCAGCAGCAGGAACGCGGCGGCCGGGATGAGGGCAGCAGCGGGAAGGGCGAAGCTCGAGCCCGCGATCTGCAGGCCGATCGCGCAAACGATACCCATCGCCCACGCCGAGAGTGGGATCATCCTCCATGCGGGACGGGGGCCATCTGTCGTGTCTCTGGCGAGGACGCACAGCACCACCAGCCCGGGGGCCGCCAGCGCCATGAGCGTCAGCCAGTCGAGAGCCCGGTCGGCGAGCCCCGCGGCGGCGGCCGCCGCGCCGAGCGCGGTCACGGCGACCATGGCCGTGATCCGGCCCACCGCGGGGGCGACATCCCGCAGCGCCAGGCCTCCCGACCAGATGTTGGTGAGCACCGAGCCGGTGAACCCCACGGCCACGAACAGGTAGGCCAGGTCCGCGCTGCCCAGCGCGCGAAGGGCCTCGGCCAGGTCCCACTCGCCCGTCGCGGCGTACAGGAGCGCGCCGGCGGTGGCGAAGCCGATCAGCGGCACGCCGAGGCCCCACAGGGCGCACGCCACCACCTGCGAGGCGCGGGCCAGGTCGTGGGTGAAGTCCGGCGTGCGCAGCGAGAACGCGGCCCCGTAGCCCACCATGAGCGTGATCCCGGCGGCCAGCGACATCGGCTGCGAGGCGGTCAGGCCACCGCTGAGGGTCAGCTCCTCCCCGTCCAGTACCAGCGCCATCCCGTACGCCGCGAGCGCGGTGGCGGCCACGCCGGCCGCGAGGCCGGCCCAGGACAACACGCCCAACCCCCGCAGGGCCACCGCCAGCAGGACGGCCGCGAACAGCGCGATGCCTGCGGGGTCGGGGAGGCCGACCAGCCGGCCGGTCGCCACGCCGGCCAGCCCGGCGTTGACGCCGAACCAGCCGAGCATCATCGCCAGCATCACCACCGATCCCACCCAGCGGCTGCCCGCCGTGCCCAGGGTGTCGGCGGTGATGGACGCCAGCGGGCGTCCGGTGCGCTGGCCCACCACGCCCTGGGCGCCGGCCAGCGTGGCCAGCAGAAGCGAGCCCACCACCAGGGCCACGACCAGGGACCAGCCGCGCAGGCCCTCGGCCACGCCCCCGCCGGCCACGAGCGCGACCGGGCTGGTGGAGAGGCCCACCCAGGGGCCCACGCGGCCGAGTACCTGTCTCACGAGGGACGACTGTAGTGCGGGTGGGCCGGCGGCGGGCGGGGCCCCGCGCCCGCGGGTACCGTGCCGCCATGCGACGCGACGAGCTCTCGGCGCGCGGGGTGCAGTTGCCCGTGCTGCCCACCATCGCCCTCGGCCCCCTGCCCCCGGGCGTCTCCTGGCCGGAGAACCTGATGCGCATCGGCCTGGATGTCCTGTCCACCGGGCTCGCCGAGGACGGACCCGAGGCGGTCGCCTTCGCCCGCGCCGCCGTCCCGGTGCGCCCCCTGCTGGCGCGCGGCTTCGACTCCGCCGGCCTGGCGGCAGCCGGCGCGGCGATCATCGAGGGGCCGGCCGGCGCCGACGCGCCCTTGTACGGCATCGGTCCCGACGATGTGATCGTCCGCCCCGTCGGGGTCTCCGAGCCTGCGGTAGAGGCCGTCATGGATGTGGCCCGCGCGGTGCTCACGGCGGCCCAGGCCGGGATCCCCTCGGCGCTGTGGGTGGCCGCAGGGCCGGGGCTGGAGGCTCTGCCCGTCGAGGTGGTGGAGGCCAAGCTCGCCGTCATGGTCGAGGGGGCCCGCCAGGCCCGCCTCTACCTGGCCAAGGAGCAGTTCGACACCTAGCTGGAGCCGGCGGGGCCACGGGTGCGGGGCGGAGTCCGCACCCGATGGCTCCGTCGCCGTCGCGGGGCCGGCCGCCCTCTCCTGCGACCGGTCCCCGGTGTCCTCGACGGCGCACCGGTGGGACGTCATGTCCCACCGTGTGTACCCGGGCGGGACCCGATCGGTTCCCTCGGGTGCGAGATCCACCCACCCGGGGCGCCCGACGTGCGATCCGGCGCCATCGTGGAACGGATCGCCGGCCTCCCGGGTACAGAGGGCGAGGAGGTGGACCGGATGAGTGATGGAGAAAAGAGCGACCTGCGGTGGGTGTTCGTGATGGTGCTCGTCGGCGTCGCCATCGGGGCGCTGATCATGCTGGGACCCTGGACGGGCGCCGGCGTGTGAGCACCGCTCGGCGGCCGGCCCGTGGCGATGCCGGGCCGGCCGCCGCCCGCCGCGCCGCGGTCAGGTTCGGGGCGCCGGATCCTTCCGGGGCTGCTCGATGCGGCAGCGCAGCGGAGTGCGGCCGGGCGGGTTGATCTGGCAACGGGCCAGGCGGGGCGTATCCACACCGAGGCCGCGGGCGCGCTGGGCCCCGATGAGCCCGCCGCCGCGCAGGCGCCGCAGGATCGCCGCGGCCTGCCGGATGTCCACCCCGGGACGGAAGCGGTACGACGGGGTGCGCACCGCGCCCTCCGGGATGGTGTAGCCGAACGGGGCCACCAGGCTCAGGCGCGGCCCGCGGGTGCGCGTGCCGGGCTGCCACACGACCCCGCGCGGCAGGGGCGCCACCGGGCGGGTGCGGGCCGGGATCCGGCCGCGCGCCACCACCCAGCGCGACAGTTGCGTCAGAGCCTGACGGTAGGTGGTGCCGCGGGGGAACAGCAGCGAGCGCCGCGCGGGCACCGTGGCGATGTGGGGCGAACCGGCCGGCTGGAAGAGCCACGGCGCCCGGCGTAGGTCCGACGACTCGCGGATTGCGCGCTCGGCGCCGCGGTCGACCGGGACCGAGCCGTCGCCGGACTGGAACAGCATCGCCGCGCCCGCGGCGCCTCCGAGCCCGCAGACGACGACGCCGCTCGCCACCAGCAGGCGCAGGGGGCGTCGCTGGAGCGCCACGGTCCCGGAGTGGCCTCCTGCGCCGTAGCGGCGATGGGCCTCCTGCCGCACCCGGCCCTCGATACGCCGCAGCGTCTCGCGTCGCGGCCGGCTCAGCACCGGGGCCCACCGGTGGATGCGGTCCTCGGGTCGCCGCCCGGTGCCGCCGGGGTCCGCGGGGGCATCGCGCTGTGGTTCGTGGTCGGTCATCCTGTCCTCCCGTGGTAGCGCGTGCGCGCCCGTTCGGGACATCCTGTCCCACCCTTGGTACCCGCGCGCGAGCGCGGCGGTTCCATCGGGCCGGAACGATGCGACCCGGTCACGCCCCGGGCTCCCCTGCCGCGGGCGGTGGGTCGATGCGGCAGGGCGCGACCACCACGTCCGGCGGCTGGATCTGGCACTGGGGAAGGCGGGGGACATCCACCGAGAGCCCCCGCGCGGCGCCCGCACCGATCAGCGCTCCGCGCCGCAGGCGCGCCAGGATCGCCTCGGCCTGGCGGAAGGTGATGTCCGGATCGAAGCTGAACGAGGGTGCGCGGACGCGACCCTCGGGGACGGTGTAGCCGAGGGGGGCGATCAGGCTCAGCCGCGGCTCCTCCCCGGGGCCACCGGGTCGCCACACCACGCCCTCGGGCAGCGGGGGCCCCGGGGAGGAGCCCGCGGGCAGCGTTCCCCGGGTGAGGGCCGAGCGCACGAGTTGCTCCACCGCCCGGGGATAGCCGGTGCCGGGCGGGAACTGCAGCGAGCCCGCGGGGGCGACCGTCGCGATGTGGGGCGACCCCCCTTGCTGGAAGAGCCAGGGCGCCTGGCGCAGGTCCGCGGTCTCGCGGATGGCCGGCACGGCCGCCGGGTCGACCCGCACCGTCCCATCGCCCGAGTTCAGGATGATCGCGGCCCCGGCGACGCCGCCGAGCGCCAGGGCGGCGGCCCCGGTGGCGACCGCCAGGGGACGCCGCCGACGCGCGGGACGCGCCGCCGTGGTCGCCGGCGGGGCGTCGTGGTCGCCGTACAGACGATGGGTCTCGGCGCGCACGCTCGCCTCGATGCGCCGCAGGACGGCGGGATCGGGTCGCGCGGCTCCGAACCGCGGCAGCCGCCTCCTACGCGCCATCGTCGTCCCCGAGCCGCGCGCGCATCCGTGCTCCCGCCCGGGCCAGCCGCGACTTGATCGTCCCCTCGCTCACCCCGGTGATCTCGGCGGTCTCGGCGGTGGAGTAGCCGCCCACCTCACGCAGCATCACCGTGCGCCCCTGGTCCTCGGGCAGGTCCCGGATGGCGTCGACCACCGCGGACTCATCCAGGGAGCGCTCCACGCTGTCGCCCGCGGGCATCCGTTCGTCCAGCGGCACCGTCGGCCGCTGGGCGCGCGTCTCGACGATGGTCCGGGCCCGGTTGGCCGTGATCGTCGCCGCCCAGGCGCCGAAGTCGCCGTCCGTACGGAAGCTCGGCAGGCTGTTGATCACGCGGATGAAGCCCTCCTGCAGGGCGTCCTCGGCCAGTTCCCGATCGCCCAGCACGCGGTAGGCGGCCTTCCACGCCCGCTTCCAGTGGCGCTGGAACAACTCGCCGGCGGCGTCGGCGTCCCCCTCGATCGCGCGGCGGACGAGCATCTGGTCGGAGGCGCGTGCCACGCCACCACCCTACCGCCGCCGTCCGCCCGGGCTACCCACGGGCGTGCGGGAACGGAGAGCCCTCCAGCGGGGTACCGTAGTCGACGGTCCGTTGCACGAGACGATGGGGGGCGCGGATCAGACGGTACTGGTGGGCACCCGTGATCCTGGCCGGCATCGCCATCGGCGCGTTGCTGGTGCTGCGCCCGTGGGCCGACGACGGGCCGCCGCCGGAGCCGCCGGCCGCCGCCCCCGATCTGCGCGGCGCCCCGCTCGATCTGCGCGCGGCCCCGTGGGCTCTCCAGGAGGGCGGATCGCCGGCCCTCGACACGGCGCCCCCGACGCAGTCCCTCGTCTTCCCCCCGGGGGTCGGCTACGCGCCGGCGCTGCGGCTGATCGTCCAGTCGGCCCGGCAGGACGGGCGCGTGCCGGCGGCCGCGACGCCCGCCGGCCCGCTGCCGCCCGAGGTCGTCATCGTGCGCCCCGCCTCCCCGCGCGAGGGGCTGCGGGTGTCGCTGCTGGCGCCCTTCGGCTGGACCCCGGACACGCGGCTCATCCGGCCTGCCAGTCTCCGCCTTCCCGCCGCCGTCAGCCTCCGGGGCGCCACCGCCCGGCTGCGGGGACTCGCCGTCCCGGGCTCACCGCTGCCGCGCGGGGTCGCCGTGGACGTGCCCCGGCTCGAGCCGTGTCAGATCGCCGTCGGCACCCCGGACGACCGGCCGGCGTGCCCGTGAGGTGGCTGCGCGCAGCCGGCGTGCTCCTGGCGGGGATCGCGGTCGGCGCGGCCATGGCCTGGGGCGCGTCGGGCATCTGCCCGGTCGCCGCCTCCGGGGGCTTCGCGAACTGCGTGAGCGACAACGACCCGGTGGTCCACGCCGTCCAGGCCAACGCCGCCGGCGGCACGCCCTACCGCTTCCAGCTCCACCGGCCATCCACCGGATCGGTCTGGGGGTGGTGGCAATACAACGACACCAGCGTGCACGTCTTCACGATCTCGATCGCGGGCCTCGTGACCGGCCAGGTCGACAACCGCGGAGCGGGCACCGTGAACTACGGCGTCATCGTCGACTGAAGGCCGGAGGGGCGGCGGGTCCGTTCAGAGGATCCCCCGCTCGCGGGCCACGGCGAGCGCCTGCACGCGGTTGTGGGCCTCGAGCTTGGCGAAGAGGCTGCGGGTGTGGCTCTTGACGGTGTTGGGCGACAGCTCGAGCCGGTCGCCGACCTCCTGGGTGGTGAGGCCGCGTGCGAGCATCAGGAGCACCTCGTGCTCGCGGTCGCTCAGCGCGGTGCCGTTGTCGCGGGCCCGCCGGCCGAGCATGGCGCCGGCCACGCGGGGGTCCACCACGGTGCGGCCGTGGACCACCTGCATCAGGGCGGCCAGCAGGTTCTGCTCGCTGACGTCCTTGAACAGGCAGCCCGAGGCGCCGGCCTTGACGCAGCCGCGCAGGGCCATCTCCTCGGCGTGCGCGGTGAGGATCACGACGGCGGTGTCGGGCCGGCGGTCCTTCACGCGCTGGACGATGGTCGGCGCCGGCAGGTCCGGCAGGCGCAGGTCCAGCAGCAGAACGTCCGGCTGGTGCTGCTCGCAGCGCAGCACCGCCTCGGCGCCCGTCGTGGCCTCCCCGACCATCTCGAAGAAGCGGCTGCCCGACAGCAGCAGGCGCATCCCCGAGAGCACGATGGGGTGGTCGTCGGCCACGACGACGGTGCGCATCGCCCGGGCCGGGCGTCCGCTCACGCCGGCGGGATCCACACGCGCAGGGTCGTTCCGAGGTCGTCGTTGCGCGACAGGCGCAGTCCGCCCCCCAGGCGGGCCAGCTCCTCGCGCAGGCCGCTCAGTCCCAGCCCCGTGCCGTCGCCCGCCGCGGGTCCGGTGCCGGGGCCCACGCCGTCGTCCTGCACGGCCACCTCGGCACCGGTGGCATCGACGCACAGGCTCACCACCACCTCGCCCGCCTGCGCGTGGCGCTCCACGTTGCGCAGTCCCTCGCGCACCGCCTGTACCAGCACCTGGGTGCGACCGGCCTCCACCGGGGGCCCCTCGCCCAGGACGATCAGGTGCGCGGTCACGTCCGTGCGCCGCTGGAAGCCGGCGATGTCCTCGCTCAGGGTCACCGCCAGGGTGCTTGCCGGCGTGTCCGCGTTGTCCAGCCCGCGCATCAGCGCGCGCAGCGCCGCGCCGGTGCGGGCGACCTCCTGCTCGACGCGCATCAGCTGGCCCATGAGGTCCGGATGCCCGGTGGCCGCGCGCTCGCGGGCCACCCGGGCGCTGACGCCGGCCGAGAAGAGCCGCTGCGCGAGGTCGTCGTGGAGGATGCGGGTGAGGCGCCTGCGCTCGCGGGCGGCGGCGACCTCCTCCACCCGGGCCCGGTCGCCGGCGGCCGCCAGCGCTGCGCCGGCGTAGGTGGCGATCCGCCCGAAGGCCTCCAGGGTGGCCTCGGGCAGCTCGCCGCTGCGCCGGCGCCCCACGTGGAGCACCCCGCGCACGACCCCGGCGAACGACAGCGGTACGCACGCGAGGGCGCGGATGCCCTCCTCCCCCGCCGTCAGCGCCACCAGTTCCGCCTCGCCGGGAGCGGCGCGCTGGTAGTCGGCCACCGACGCGACCCGCCCCGTGTCGAGCACCCGGCCGGCCAGCCCGGCGCCCGAGGCCAGGCGCAGGCCTGGAAGGCGGGGGGTCCGGTTGCCGACCACGGCGCGCATCTCCAGCGCCGCCTCGCATGTCTCGAGCAGGCACGGGGAGGGGTGGTCGCAGGTGTGGGCGCGCAGCGAGACGCCCACGACATCCAGGGCCACCAGGCGGCTCACCTCGCGGACCGTGGCCCAGGCGATGCGGCTGGTGACCAGTTCGCGGAACAGCCGCTGGCCGGCCGCGTCGGCGCGGCGCAGCAGGTTCACCTCTGCGGGACTGAGGCCGGCGATCGGCGCGGCCGGCGCGACGGAGGCGGCACCCGGATCGGCGTGGGGCATGTGACAAGAGTCACGCGCCGGGGTCCGGATCGCAACCCTTCGGCACGGGTATTCCGGCTCGGACCACCCGAACGGGTGACGTGACCACCCGTTCGGGTGTCCGGGGCCGGCATGGGCTCTTCCCCGATCGGCAGTGGCTTCTCGGGCGGCGACGGCGGCAGGCGGGCCGCGCACGGGGTGGCCGGGCGCCCACCGCTGGGCGACGGTGGGCGGGAACGGTCGGCGGCGCGCCCCTCGGTGAGGGCCGCCCGGCGGCGACGCGGATCCGAATCGGGAGGACAGTGATGGCGGCGACGATGCGGGCGGCGGTCTTCAAGGATGTGCGCGACATCCACATCGAGGAGGTGCCGGTGCCGGCGTGCGGGCCCACGGATGCCATCGTGCGCGTGACCACCACCACGATCTGCGGTACCGACTCGCACATCTGGCGCGGCGAGTACCCGGTCGCCCCGGGCCGGGTCGTCGGCCACGAGCCGGTCGGGGTCATCCATGAGCTCGGCGAGGCGGTGCGCGGCTATGAGGTGGGCGACCGCGTGGTGGTGGGCGCCATCACCCCGTGCGGCACCTGCTACTTCTGCCAGCGTGGCGACCTGTCGCAGTGCGCCGGGTATGAGGACGAGTGGGGGATGATCGGCGGCTGGCGCCTCGGCAACTCCATGGACGGCGTGCAGGCCGAGTTCTTCCGCGTGCCCTATGCGCAGGCCAACCTGGCGCACATCCCCGAGGGCCTGTCCGACGAGGAGGTGGTCTTCGTCACCGACATCGCGACCACGGGGATATCCGCCATCGAGACCGCCAACGTCCAGCTCGGGGACTCCGTGGCGGTGTTCGCCCAGGGACCGATCGGCCTGTGTGCCACCGCCGGCGCCCGGCTGCGCGGTGCCGGGCTCATCATCGCGGTGGACTCCAACCCCGTGCGCCTGGAGATGGCGATGAAGATGGGGGCCGACGTCGTGATCGACTACACCCAGGAGGACCCGATCGCCAAGATCAAGGCCCTCACGGGCGGACGCGGCGCCGACGTGACGGTGGAGGCCCTCGGGATCCAGGAGACCTTCGAGAACTGCCTCAAGGCCGTGCGGCCCGCGGGGATCGTCTCATCCCTCGGGGTGTACGGCGACAAGGTCACCGTTCCGCTGGAGCCGTTCGTCTACGGCATCGGCGACATCGACATCCGCAGCACCCTGTGCCCGGGCGGCAAGCAGCGCCTGACCGCCCTCATGAACCTGGTCAAGGGCGGGCGGCTGGATCTCAAGCAGCTCATCACCCACCGCTTCGCCCTGGACGACATCGAGGAGGCCTACAGCCTGTTCTCCAACCAAGAGGACGGCGTGGTGAAGGTGACCGTCACCCCGTAGGCGCTCCCGCCGCCGCGACCGCCGGCGCGGGTGCACCGCCGGCGGTCGCGATGAAGGTGAAGGGGCTCCGCAGGTCGAATCAGGAGGTCGTGAGCCGCGTGCGGGTGGCGCGTCGGATGTGGCATCGGTCCCGGATGTGTGCCACCTTCTCCACATCCGCGGGCCGGTCGCGGGCCGGAGGACGACCGAGGTGACGGGGTGGCTGGAGCGCTGAGCGTCGAGGTGGTGGAGCGGGCCCTCGCCGGGGATCCGGACTCGCTGACCCGTCTGGTGGAGACCCACCAGGACGAGATGCTCAACCTCGCCTTCCGCATCACCGGCGATTCGGGTGTGTCGTGGGAGATCGTCAGCGAGGTCTTCCTGCG
The DNA here is from genome assembly GCA_040219555.1 of Miltoncostaeaceae bacterium. GTDB lineage: Bacteria > Actinomycetota > Thermoleophilia > Miltoncostaeales > Miltoncostaeaceae > JAVJSF01. The sequence continues at coordinate 237,760 of JAVJSF010000009.1, read as the reverse complement.
CCTGCTGGAGCATCCCGCCAGTGTCGCCGGCCGCGAGGGCACCATCCGCGAGCCCCTGCTCCACGGCGTCTGGGCGCTGGCGCGCAGCCGCAAGCCGCGGACCGACGAGTTGCCCACGGGCGACCGCGCCGTGGAGGCCGTCTCGGCGGCGACCATGGCGCTGCCGGTGCGCCAGCGGGCCGCTCTGGCGCTGGGCGATCTGCTCCGGGTCGAGCTGCCCCTGATCGGGGCGATCCTCGGCGCGAGCGCATCCGAGGCGGGCGAGTTGCTGACCGCCTCGCGGCTGGCCCTCGCGACGGGGCTGGGCATCCGCGGCCGCGACGCCGGCCTGGTGGAGCGGGAGGCCGCGCGCGTCTACGGGCTGTGGCCGGCCGAGCAGGCCGATCCCATGGCGCCCGACATCCTGGAAGAGGGCGGCCGGCGCGGGCTGGTGGCCGCGCTGCCGGGCCTGCGCGGCGAGGCTCCCGTGATCGCCGGCGTGCGCATCACCCCGGCCGTGGGGCTGGCCCTGCTGCTGGTGCCCTTGCTGCTGGCGGCGGCCATCGCGGTGGCCATGCGCTCGGGCGGCGGCGACGGCGATCCGGTGGCCCCGGCCACCACCGGGGTCTTCACCGACGACGTCTTCACCGACGTGCCCACCGATACCGATGGCAGCGGCACGGACACGCGCACCAGCGTGGTGTCGACGGTCTCCACCGACGGCACCGGCCCCGGCGACGGGTCGGCCGACCCCGGCTCCGATGGGGGCTCGGACGGAGGCGCGGGCGAACCGGCCCCGGAGCCCGAGCCGGAGCCCGCACCCGAGCCCGAGCCTGCCCCGGAGCCCGAGCCCGCACCCGAGGCGACTCCGACGGTGACGCGCGCGCCCGGCGGCGCGGCGCCGCCGCGGCCCAGCACCCAGCCGCCGGCGCCGGCGACCACCACCTCGGGCGGGGCGCAGCCGCCGCCGCCGGGGAGTCCCGACGACGGCCAGGTGCCGCTGCCCTAGATGGAGGGAACGCCGGGGCCCCGCCGGCTCACACCGGGTCGTAGCCCAGGTTCGGCGACAGCCACTTCTCGGCGGTCTCGCGGTCGGTCCCCATGCGCGCGGCGTAGTCCTCCACCTGGTCGCGCCCCAGCCGGCCGATGGCGAAGTAGCGGGCCTCGGGGTGCTGCAGGTAGATGCCGCTGACCGAGGACGCCGGCATCATGGCCAGGCTCTCGGACAGGTCGATCCCGATCGACGGCGCATCCAGCAGGTCGAACAACCGCAGCTTGGGCTGGTGGTCCGGGCACGCCGGGTACCCGAAGGCCGGCCGGATGCCCCGGTAGCGCTCGGCGATCAGGTCGTCGGCGCTCAGGTCCTCGTCGGCGCCGTAGCCCCAGTCGCGGCGGGCGCGCTGGTGCAGCATCTCGGCGAACGCCTCGGCCAGGCGGTCCGCCAGGGCCTTGACGATGATGGCCGAGTAGTCGTCGTTGGCGGTCTCGAACTCGCCGGCCAGGTCGTCCACGCCGAGGCCCGTCGTGACGGCGAACGCCCCCACGTGGTCCACCAGGCCCGAATCGCGCGGGGCCACGAAGTCGGCCAGCGAGTACTGCGGCTTGCCCTCGGCCTTCACGCGCTGCTGGCGCAGCATCGGGAAGCGGGCGACCTCCTCGGCGAGGTCGCTCTCGGTGTACAGGACGATGTCGTCGCCGTCGCTGACCGCCGGCCAGAAGCCGTAGACCCCCGAGGCGTGCACGCGGCCGCCGTTGACCATCTGGTCGAGCAACGTGAGCGCGTTGTCGTACAACTCACGCGCCGCCGAGCCCTGCTCGGGGTGGTCCAGGATCTCGGGGAACTTGCCCCGCAGCTCCCAGGCGTGGAAGAAGAAGGTCCAGTCGATGAACGGGACGATCTCGGACAGCGGCACGTCCTCCAGCACGCGCCGGCCGGTGAACGCCGGCGCCGGGACGTCCTCCTCGCGCCACTCGATGGCCGGCGCCCTCCGCCGCGACTCGGCCAGCGGGTGCAGCGGCTTCGAGGCCCGCTCGCCGTACTGGGTGCGCAGCTTGTCCTGCTCCTGGCGCGTCTTCTCCTCGAAGGCCGGCCGGCGCTGGGGGTCGAGCAGGCTGGACACCACGCCCACCGCGCGCGAGGCGTCGAGGACGTGGGTGACCGAGTTCCCGTAGGCCGGCGCGATCTTCACCGCGGTGTGCTGCTTGGACGTGGTGGCCCCGCCGATCAGCAGGGGCATCTTCATACCGCGCCGCTGCATCTCGCCGGCCACGCCCACCATCTCGTCCAGCGACGGCGTGATGAGGCCGGACAGGCCCACCATGTCGGCCTTCTCCTCGTCGGCGGCCTCCAGGATGCGCTCGGCGGGCACCATGACGCCCAGGTCGACCACGCGGTAGTTGTTGCAGCCCAGCACCACGCCGACGATGTTCTTGCCGATGTCGTGGACGTCGCCCTTGACGGTGGCCATCACCACCGTGCCCTGGGGCTCCACGGAGCGGCCGGCGGCCCGGTGGGCCTCCTTCTCGGCCTCCATGAACGGCTCGAGGTAGGCCACCGAGCGCTTCATCACCCGCGCGCTCTTGACCACCTGCGGGAGGAACATCTTGCCGGCGCCGAACAGGTCGCCCACCACGCCCATGCCGGACATGAGCGGGCCCTCGATCACTTCGAGCGGGCTGCCGTACTTGTCGCGGGCCTCCTCGGTGTCGTCCTCGATGTGGTCGGTGATGCCGTTCACGAGGGCGTGCGAGAGCCGCTCCTCCACCGAGGCCTCGCGCCAGGCGGTGTCGACCACGCGCGCGGTGCCCTCGCCCCGGACGCTCTCGGCCAGGTCCACCAGCCGCTCGGTGGCGTCGGGCCGGCGGTTCCAGAGCACGTCCTCGACGGCCTCCAGCAGCGGCTCGGCGATCTGCTCGTACACCACCAGCTGGCCGGCGTTGACGATGCCCATGTCCATGCCGGCCTGGGTGGCCCGCAGCAGGAACGCGCTGTGCATGGCCTCGCGCACCACGTCGTTGCCCCGGAACGAGAACGACAGGTTGCTGACCCCGCCGCTGATCTTGGCGCCCGGGCAGCGTTCCTTGATGGCGCGCGTCGCCTCGATGAAGTCCAGCGCGTAGTTGTTGTGCTCCTCGATGCCCGTGGCGACGGCGAAGACGTTCGGGTCGAAGATGATGTCCTCGGGCGGGATGCCCTCGGCCACCAGCATCCCGTAGGCGCGCTCGCAGATGGCCACCTTGCGCTCGGCGGTGTCGGCCTGGCCCTCCTCGTCGAAGGCCATCACCACCATGGCCGCGCCGAAGCGGTGGGCGGTGCGGGCGCGCTCCAGGAACTCCTGCTCGCCCTCCTTGAGGGAGATCGAGTTCACGATGCCCTTGCCCTGCACGCATCGCAGACCGGCCTCGATGACCGACCACTTCGACGAGTCGACCATGATCGGGACCCGCGCGATGTCCGGCTCGGTGGCGACCATGTTGAGGAACGTCGTCATGGCCTGCTCGGAGTCGAGCATGGCCTCGTCCATGTTCACGTCGATGATGTTGGCGCCGTTGCGCACCTGCTCGACGGCCACCTCGAGGGCGGTCGTGTAGTCGCCGTCGACGATCAGCCGGGCGAAGCGCTTGGAGCCGGTGACGTTGGTGCGCTCGCCCACCATCAGGAAGTTGTCCTCGGGGCGCATCACCAGCGGCTCGAGGCCGGACAGGCGGGTGAGCGCCTGGGTCTCGTACGGGCGCGTCCGCGGCGCCTTCCCGTCCGCGGCCCCGGCGATGGCCCGGATGTGGTCCGGGGTGGTGCCGCAGCAACCGCCCATGACGTTCACGAGCCCCGAATCGGCGAACTCGCGCAACTGGTCGGCGGTCTCGCCGGGCCCCTCGTCGTACTCGCCGAAGGCGTTCGGCAGGCCGGCGTTGGGGTAGCAACTGGTCCAGCAGGTTGCCACGCGGGCCAGGTCGGCCATGTACGGGCGCATCTCCGCGGCGCCGAGGGCGCAGTTGATCCCCACCGAGAACGGCTGGGCGTGGGCGATCGAGATCCAGAAGGCCTCGATCGTCTGCCCGGACAGGATGCGGCCGGAGCGGTCGGTGATCGTGGCCGAGACCATCAGCGGCAGACGCACGCCCGTGGCCTCGGTCTCGTCCTCGATGGCCGCGATGGCGGCCTTGGCGTTCAGCGTGTCGATGATCGTCTCGATCAGCAGCAGGTCGACCCCGCCGTCGATCAGGCCGCGCACCTGCTCGCGGAAGGCGGCGCGCAGCTCCTCGAAGGTGATCGATCGCGCGGCCGGATCCTCCACGTCGGGCGAGATGGACAGCATCCGGTTGGTCGGGCCGATGGCGCCGGCCACGAACCGCGGCTTGTCCGGGGTCTCGGCGGTCCACCGGTCGGCGGCCTCGCGGGCCAGCCGCGCGCCCTCCCGGTTGAGCTCGTGGACCAGGTCCTCCATGGCGTAGTCGGCCTGGGCGATCCGGGTGCCGCTGAACGTGTTGGTCTCGATGATGTCCGCGCCGGCCGACAGGAAGTCGTCGTGCACGGAGGAGACGATGTCCGGCCGCGTCAGGACCAGGAGGTCGTTGTTGCCTCTCAGCGCCGTCGGGTGATCTGCGAACCGCTCGCCGCGGAAGTCCTCCTCCGTGAGCGTGTGGCGCTGGATCATCGTTCCGGTCGCGCCGTCCATGATCAGGATGCGCTGCTCGAGCAGTGCATCCAGGCGGCTACGGGTGTCGGCGGCTGAGGTGGTCAAGAGTCGTCCCTCCGGGTGAGCAGGCGCGCGCTCAGCGGACCGACGAGGATGCCGGCCAGCATCAGCGAGATCGCGATCCATCCCAGCGTCTCGCTGTCGCGCACCACGGCGGTGATGCCGAAGATCGATGAGAAGGCGCATACGCCGACCAGGCGGATGGTCTTCTCCGTACGTGGGCTCATCGTGCGTGCCACTGTCATACCCCGTCCACGCGGGTCAGGGCCAGGACACCATTGTGCCCGCCCAGGCCGTAGGACGTGGAAAGGGCGGCGCGCACGGGTGCGTGACGCGCCTCCCCCACGATGTGGTCGACGCCGGCGCACTCCGGGTCGACGTGGGTGAGATTGCGGTTGGGCGGCGCGGCGCCCTCCAGGACCGTCAGGGCGGCGATGGCCGCCTCCAGGGCGCCGGTGGCGCCCATGCAGTGCCCGTGCATCGCCTTCGTGGCGGTGACGCTGACGCGCGCGGCCTGCTCGTCGCCCAGCACAGCGCGCAGCACGCGCACCTCCGAGCGGTCGCCGGGACCGCTGGCGCCGCCGTGGGCGTTGACGTGGTCGACGTCCTCGGGGCCCAGGCCGGCGTCGGCCATCGCGGCGCGCACCGCGGCCATCTGGGGGCCGCTCTCGGGCGCGGGCTCCGCGATGTGGTGGGCGTCGTTGCTGGCGCCGTAGCCGGCGACCTCGCAGAGGATCTGCGCCCCGCGGGCGCGCGCGGCCACGAGCGGCTCGAGCACGACCACCGCGCCGGCCTCGCCCACCAGGAAACCGTCGCGGTCGACATCGAACGGCCGGGCCGCGCCAGCCGGGTCGTCCGTGCGGTGCGACAGGACGCCCATGGCGTCGAACCCGGCGACGAAGTACGGCGAGATGAGGCAGTCGGCGCCGCCGGCCAGCATCGCGCGGGCGTCGCCGCGGCGGATGGTGTCGGCGGCCTGGCCGATGGCGTCGGTGCCGCTGGCGCACGCGGTGCACACCGCCATGACCGGGCCGCGCAGACCCAGCTCGATCGACACCTGCCCGGCGCCCATGTTGGCCACCGAGAGCGGGATGGTGAACGGCGAGAGGCGGTCCACCCCCCGCTCGACCATGACGCGGTACTGCTCCTCGCGCGAGATGGTCCCCGACCCGCCGTTGCCGATGAGTGCGCCGATGCCCTCGCCGTCGCGGTCGACCGGCAGGCCGCTGTCCTCCAGGGCCAGGCGGGCCGCCGCCACCGCCAGTTGCGCATAGCGGTCCATCCGCCGCGCGTTGCGCCGGTCCATGAAGGCCGTCGGGTCGAAGTCGGGCACCTCGCAGGCCATGTCCACATCGAAGCCGGCGGTACCGAACAGGGTCAGCGGACCGGCGCCGGTGCGGCCGGCCAGCACGGTGCGCCACATCTCCTCGCGGCCGGTACCCACCGGGGACACCACGCCGATCCCGGTGATCACCACGCGCTCGTCGTCGGGGCGGTGCGCCATCCTCAGTCCTCCATCCGGGCGAACGCCAGCACGGCGTTGTGGCCCCCGAAGCCGAACGAGTTCGAGATCGCCACGCGCACCGGTGCGGTGCGAGCGGTGCCCAGCACGTGGTCGACACCCTCGCAGGCCGGGTCCAGGTCGCGCACGTTGATGGTCGGCGGGATCTCCCCGCGATGCACCGCGAGCGCGGAGAGGACCGCCTCGAAGCCGCCGGCCGCCCCCATGCCGTGACCGTGCATCGACTTGGTGGACGACACCGCGACCTCCTCGGCGCGCTCGCCCAGGAGGCTGCGCACCGCGCCGATCTCCACCGGGTCGCCGGCCGGCGTCGAGGTGCCGTGGGCGTTCACGTAGTCCACGTGCTCGGGACCGAGCCCGCCGGAGCGCAGCGCGGCCTCCATGGCCGCCACCTGCCAGCGCCCGGACGGGTCGGGCTCGGTGAGGTGGTGGGCGTCCGAGCTGGCGCCGTAGCCGGCCAGCTCGCAGTAGATGCGCGCCCCGCGCGCCCGGGCGTGGCCGAGGTCCTCCAGCACCAGCACCCCGGCACCCTCCGCCGCCACGAAGCCGTCGCGGCCGACGTCGAAGGGCCGGCTGGCACCCGTTGGGTCGTCGTTGCTGCGCGAGAGGGCGCGCGTCGCGTCGAGCCCGCCCATCGAGTAGGGCGTGATGCCGGCCTCGGTGCCGCCGGCCACCATGATGTCGGCGGCGCCGCGCCGGATCATGGCCGCCGCCTCACCGATGCCGTGGTTGCCCGAGGCACAGGCCGTCACGAGACACGAACTGGGCCCGCGCAGTCCCAACTGGATGGCCGTGTGGCCCGCCGACATGTTCACGATCACCACGGGTACCTGCAGCGGCGAGGCCCGCCCGGGCCCGCGCTCGATCATCGAATCGTCGAACTGCTCGAAGAACAGCGACGAGCCGTTGCCGGTGGAGATCACCGCTCCGGCACGGTCGGGGTCGGGGGCCGCGTCCAGGCCGGCGTCCTCGAACGCCAGATGGCTCGCGGCCACCGCGAAGCGGCTCACCGGGTCCATGCGCCTCAGCGCGCGCCGGTCGATCCAGCGCTCCGGCTCGAAGTCCCGCACCTCGCACGCGATGCGGCAGGCGTGCCTGGAGGCGTCGAAGCGGGTGATGGGCCCGCCGCCGGAGCGGCCGGCCAGCGCTGCCTCCCAGGTCTCCTCCCAGCCGATGCCCAGCGGACTGACGATCCCCAGCCCGGTGACGACCACGCGCCTTCGTGCGCTCACGATGCCCCCATGCTCCCGCTCGCCCCCATGTCCGCCCCGCGGCTCAGATCTGCAGCCCGCCGTCCACGCACAGCACGCTACCCGTGATGTACGACGCCCCCGGTGAGCAGAGGTACGCCACGGGCCCGGCGATGTCCTGCGGGTCGCCGAGGCGCGCCAGCGCCGTGTTCTGCAGCAGCGTCTCACGGTGGTCGTCCGACAGCACGTCCGTGAGGCGCGTCGTGATGAATCCCGGCGCGACGGCATTGACCGTCACCCCGTGGGGGCCCATCTCCCGTGCAAGCGTACGCACCAAGCCGAGGATGCCGCCCTTCGATGCCGCGTAGTTGGCCTGGCCGGCGTTCCCCTGCAGCCCGACCACCGAGGACATCGCCACGGCGCGCCCCGTGCCTCGCTGCGCCATCCCCGCCAGCGCCGCCCTCAGCATCCAGAAGGTGCCGCCGAGGTTGACGTCGATCGGCGGGAGCCAGGAGGACCGGCCCATGCGCACGGCCGGGCCGTCGAGGGTCAGCCCCGCGTTGGCCACCACCGCATCCAGGGGGCCCAGTTCCCGCTCGGCGCCGGCCACGACGCGTGCGGCGTCGGCCGCGTCGGCCGCATCGGAGGCCGTGGTCCAGGCCCGCCGCCCCGTCCCGCGGATGGCCGCGGCGGTGCGCTCGGCACCCTCGTGGTCGGTGGCGTAGGCCACGGCGACGTCAAAGCCGTCCGCGGCCAGGCGCTCGGCGCAGGCGGCGCCGATGCCCTTGCTCGCCCCGGTCACCAACGCGACCGGCACGCGATCACCTCCGCCCGGACCCGACTACCCCCGCGCAGCCAACGCGAGCAGCGGCGGGAGGTCCGCCGGGGAGCCGAGGTGGATCGCCTCGGTCCCGGGGCGGATGCGCCGCACCAGGCCCACCAACACGCGGCGGGGTCCCAACTCCACGAAGCCGTCGATCCCGTGATCGAGGGCCATCCTCACGCTCTGGGTGAAGCGCACCGGCGCCGTGAGCTGCTGGGCCAGGATCTGGCGCACCTGCTCTCCGCGCCTCTCGAAGGCCGCGGTGGTCGCCGACAGGAACAGCAGCGACGGTGCTGAGATCATCACCGTGGAGAGCGCCTCGCGCAGCTTGTCGGTGGCCGGCGCCATCACGGCCGAGTGGAAGGCGCCGTCGATGTCGAGCAGCCTCGCCTTGAACCCGCGCAGCTTCGCCAGCACCAGCAGGCGTTCCACGCCCGCGCGCAGGCCCGAGGCCACCACCTGGCCGGGGCAGTTGTAGTTGGCCGGCCAGACCTCGCCGGCCTCGAGACACAGGGCCTCGACGTCCTCGTCGCTGGCGCCCAGGACGGCGGCCATCGATCCGGGGCTCTGGTTGACCACCTCCGTGGTGGCGGCCCCCCGCGCCTGGACCAGCCGCAGCGCGGTCTCGAAGGAGAGGCTCTCGGCGGCGACGAGGGCCGCGTACTCGCCCAGGCTGTGGCCCAGGGCCATCTCCGCGTGCAGCCCGTGCTCGCGGGCCACCCGCCACGCGGCCACCGAGGTGGTGAGCACCGCCGGCTGGCAGACGCGCGTGGACATCAGCTCGTCGTGCGGTCCCTCGAAGCACAGGCGCGCCAGGTCGAAGCCCAGCACGTCGTTGGCTTCGGCGAACGTCTCGCGCGCCACCGGGTACGCCTCGGCGAGGGCCTTGCCCATTCCGACCTGCTGTGCGCCTTGACCGGGGAAGAGGAGTGCGATCAGTGGAGGACCTCGATGGCGCATCCGCGCCGGGTGTCGATGATCACGGGCCGGCTCCTCGCGGAACGGGACGCGCGATGGACGCGCGTCGAGGGATGATAGAGCGCCTGGGCCGATGGCGCCAACACGGCACGCCTCCCGCCGCGCTCATCCCGCCGCGAGGGCCCGGCCGAGTTCCTGCGCCGTGGGGCCGTCGGCGGCCAGCACCAGGTGCACCGAGCCGCCCTGTACGAAGCCGAGCGCGGCGCCGTCGCGGACATCGCGCAGCCAGGCGTCACCGGTCGGGAGGCCCAGGTCGGGCGCGCCGGCGTCCGGGCCCACCACGTCGCCGCCCAACTCCAGGAAGGCGGCCCGCGCGGCCGCCTCGTCGGGCATCCGCAGTGCCGCGACCAGCGCGATGCGGCCACCGTCGCTCACCTGCGCCGACTCGACGGTGCCCTCTGAGGGCACGGTGAGGTTCCCGATCTCGGGGCCCGCGGGGATGATCTCCCATCCGGGGATGCTGGTGGTCAGGGCGGCGCCCACCGTCTCGCCCTCCGGGCCGGTGAGGGTCTCGGGGGGCGTCGGCACCGAGGCGCTGGTGGTGGGCGGCACGAACACGGTGGTGGTGCGGCCCTCGCCGCCGATCGCGCCCGTCGCGAACATGATCGCCAGGACGATCGCGATGCCGGCTGCCAGGACCGCGCCGCCCATGATGGCCAGCCGCCGTCGATCGGGCAGGGGGCGTTCGCGGTCGCCGGTGATCGTGGGCGGGGCGCCATCGCCGGTGACCGTGGCGCCCGCGGGCGCCGGGTCGCCCGTGGGCGGCGGCGGAGGCGGGGGCGGCGTGGCGGCCGAGCGGGCCAGCGGGGGCGGCGCGTCGGCCGCACCCGGCGTGGCGGCCACCGCCGCGGCCAGCTCGTCCGCGAAGGCCACCGCGGTGAGGAAGCGGTCCTCGGGTTGTTTGGCGAGACCCCTCGCCAGGACGGCGTCCACCGGGGGTCCGAGGTGCGGGTTGAGCCCGCTGGCCGCTGGCGGCTCGTCGTTGACGTGGGCGAACAGGGTGGCCGTGCGGTCCTCGCGCGGGAACAGGGTGCGCCCCGTGAGCGCCTCGAAGGCCATCGCGGCGAGCGCGTAGCGGTCTGCGGCCGGCGTGATCTCCCCGCCACGGATCTGCTCGGGGGCCACGTACTCGAGGGTCCCCATCCACACGCCCGAGGACGTGAGCCGCGCCTCGGAGATCGCCTTGATCAGGCCGAAGTCCGAGAGGTACGCGTGGTCGCCCGGCCCCAGCAGCACGTTGGCCGGCTTCACGTCGCGGTGCACCATGCCCCGCTGGGCCATGTAGTCCAGGGCCTCTGCCACCTGGCGCAGGATCGACAGCGTCCGCCGGGGCGTCACGCCCCCGGGCGCGTGCACGACGGCGTCGAAGGACGGTCCGTCCACGAACTTCATCGACAGGAAGGCCAGGCCTCCGGCCTCGCCGGCCTCGAAGACCTGGATCACGTGCGGGTGGTCCAGGTTGGCGGCGGCGATGCCCTCCCGCGTGAACCGCTCCTTGAAGTTGTCATCCGAGGAGAGCTGCGGCGAGACGACCTTGAGCGCCACCGTGCGCTGGAGCGAGAGCTGGGTCGCCCGGTACACGATGGCCTGGCCACCCCGTCCCAGTTCGGCCTCGATGCGGTAGCCCTCGAGTTCGCGGCCGATCATCTCGCTCATGGCGCGCAGACTATTGGATCGCCATTGGGGCCGGGTCCGCCGCCGGGGCCGCGTGCCATCCTGTGGCGCCCGCCCCGAGCCGGAGTGCCGATGGTCCCGCTGATCCCACTGCGCCACCTGTTCGACAACCCCGAGCGGGCCGCCGCGCGCATCTCCCCCGACGGGCGGTTCCTTTCCTGGCTGGCGCCGCTGGAGGGCGTGCTCAACGTGTGGGTGCGTGCCGCGGCCGGCGGCGATCCGTGGCCGGTGACCCGCGACCGCCACCGCGGGGTCCGGGCCTACCTCTGGGCGCGCGACTCCTCGCGCCTGCTCTACCTGCAGGACGCCGGCGGCGACGAGAACACCCACCTGTTCGCGGTGGATCGCGACGGGAGCCGGCCCGCGCGTGACCTCACCCCGTACCCGGGCGTCCGCGCCGGCCTGATCGCCGCCCCGCGGGCCACCCCCCGGCACGTGCTGGTGTCCATGAACCTGCGCGACCGCTCCCTGTTCGACGCCTATCGCATCACGCTCGCCACCGGCCGGCTTGAGCTGGTGGGCCGCAACCCTGGAGACGTGCTGGGCTGGCAGGAGGACCGGGAGGGCCGGATCCGCGCCGCCATGACCCAGACGCCGGCTGGCGACCACACCATCCTGGTGCGCGACTCCGAGGGCGCACCCTTCCGCACCGTGGCCGAGTACGCCAACGAGGACGCGGGCCACCCGTACGCGTTCACCCCCGATGGGTCTCGCCTGTGGGTGGGCAGCGCGCGGGACTCGGACCTGGTGCGCCTGGTGGAACTCGATCCGGCCGACGGCTCGGAGCGGGTGATCGACGCCGACGACGAGGCCGACCTGGCCGGGGCGCTGATCAGCGGGCGCACCGGGGAACTGCTGGGGGCCGCGTACCTGCGCGACCGGTTGCGGATGAACCTGTTCGACGACCGGCTGGCCGCCGACTGGGAGGCCATCCGGGCGCTGCATCCGGGCGACCCGCACATCGGCTCCCAGGACGACGCCGAGACCCGCATGGTGGTCGGTTTCAACGATGACCGTGATCCCGGTGCCACCTTCCTCTATGACCGCACATCCCGCACGGCGCAGTTCCTGTTCCGGCCGCGCCCCCGCCTGGACCCGGAGACCCTCGCGCCCATGCGGCCCGTGCGCATCTCATCGCGCGACGGCCTGACCCTGCGCAGCTACCTGACCCTGCCGCTGGGGGCGGAGCCGCACGACCTGCCCGCCGTGCTGCTGGTCCACGGCGGGCCATGGTCGCGCGACGCGTGGGGCTTCCACTCCGAGGCCCAGTTCCTGGCCAACCGCGGGTACGCGGTGCTGCAGGTGAACTACCGCGGCTCCACCGGCTTCGGGAAGGCCTTCACGCACGCGGCCGAGCGCGAGTTCGCCGGCCGGATGCACGACGACCTGATCGACGGCGTGGAGTGGCTGGTGGCCGAGGGGATCGCCGACCGCGGGCGGATCGCGATCTACGGCGGCTCCTACGGGGGCTACGCCGCCCTGGTGGGCGCCAGCTTCACCCCGGAAGTGTTCGCGGCGGCCATCAGCGTGGTGGGTCCGTCGAGCCTGGTGACGCTCATCCGCTCGTTCCCGGCGTACTGGCGACCGCTGCTGGCCGGCTCGTGGTTCCGCTACGTGGGGGACCCGGACGACCCCGATCAGCTGGCCGATCTGGAGGCGCGATCCCCGCTCAATCGCGTCGAGGACATCGTGGCGCCGCTGCTGGTGATCCAGGGCGCCAACGATCCCCGCGTCACCAAGGCCGAGTCGGACCAGATCGTGGCCGCCCTCGGCGCGCGCGGGGTCGAGGTGGAGTACATGGTCAAGGACGACGAGGGCCACGGCTTCGTGCGGCCCGAGAACCGCATGGACGCCTATCGCGCGGTGGAGAGGTTCCTCGCCCGCCATCTCGGCGGCCGGTCGGAGGGGTGAGCCGGGGGCCGGTCGCCGGCGCGGCGCGCACACCCGCGCCGGCCGATCCCTATCGCTGGGTGGTGCTGGGAGCCGGCATGGCGGCCCAGGCGGGCATCAGCGCCGTCCAGCTCGGGCTGCCCGCCATCGCGCCGCGGATGCGTGCCGAGCTGGGCCTGTCGCTGCCCGGGGTGGGGGCGCTCCTGGCCGCGCCCAGCCTGGGGATCATCCTCACCCTTCTGGCCTGGGGCGCACTGGCCGACCGGATCGGCGAGCGACGGGTGATCGGGATCGGGCTGAGCGGCGCGGCCGTGGCGCTGGTGGCCGCCGGCCTGGTCGGCGGGGCCTGGGCCGTGGGCGCATGCCTGGTCGCCGCCGGGGCCCTGGGTGCGGCCGCCAACGCCGCGAGCGGCCGTGCCGTGGTGGCCTGGTTCCCGGCCTCCCAGCGTGGGTTCGCCCTGGGCTGGCGGCACATGTCGACCCCGATGGGCGGAGCCATCGCGTCGGTCGGCCTGCCCCTGGCCGCCGCCGCCGGCGGCCTGGCCGCGGCGATGGGTGCCCTGGCGGGTGCCTGCGCGGCGGGTGCTCTCGTGGCCGTGTGGCTCATACGCGCGCCGGCGGCCGACACCGCGCCCGAGCCGGTGGCCGGGGTGCCCGTCCCACGCGACCCGCAGGTCCTGCGCGACGGGGCCATCTGGCGCCTCTCCCTGGGAACCGCGGCGGTGGTGCTGTGCCAGCTCTCGATCCTGAGCTTCATCGCGCTCTACCTGCATGACGAGCGTGGGTGGAGCCTGGGTGCCGCGGCCGCCGCGCTTGCGGTGGTGCAGGTCGCGGGCGCGATCTCGCGCGTGGCGGCCGGCGCGTGGTCGGACCGCTCGCACAGTCGCCTGGTGCCGCTGCGCAGCATCGCCCTCGGCGCCGGGGTCGTGCTGGCCGCCGCCGTGGTGACGCTGCCCCTGTCCGGTCCGCTCGGTCCAGTGCTGCTGGTCGTGGCGGGGGTGGTGGCCATGGCCGGCAACGGCGTCTCGTTCGCGGCGGCCTCGGAGATGGTGGGGCCACGTCGCGTGGGGACCGCCCTGGGGCTCCAGAACACCGTTCTGTTCGTGGCCGTCGTGGTCGCGCCGCCGGCCTTCGGGGCGCTGGTGGGGCCGCTGGGATGGGGCGGCGCGTTCGCGGTGGCGGCGTGCTGCCCGCTGGTGGGCTGGGCGGTGCTGGCGCCGCTGCGCAGCCGGGTGGCGTAGCGGCTGTGATGAACAACTGATCAGTTGTATAGTGGCGGATATCGGCATCGACCACGGGAGCTCCCGCCATGGATACCGCCACGACCGGCTACGCCCGCAGCATCACCACCGCCCTCGGCCATGAGGAGGCGATCGCCCGCACGGAGGCCGCGCTGGCCGGCGAGGGCTTCGGGGTGCTCACCCGGATCGACGTGGCGGCGACCCTCAAGGCCAAGCTCGGGGTCGACCGCGCGCCCTACATGATCCTGGGTGCGTGCAATCCCGCCTACGCGCACCGTGCGCTCGAGATGGAACCGCTGCTGGGCGCGCTGCTGCCGTGCAACGTGGTCGTCCACCAGGACCGGGGGGCCACCACCGTCAGCGCCGTCTCGGCCGCGGCCATGCTCGGGGTGGTGGGCAACGCGGCCCTCGATGAGGTCGCCCGGGAGGTGGACGAGCGCCTGGCCCGGGCACTCGACGAGGTGGCCGCCGCGGGCGGCCCCGATCACCAGTAGATGACGGTGGTGCCCCCGGACGCCGACGCGTAGTACAGCCGGCTGCGGACGATGTAGCGCCGGCCGGCGAACAGCTTGGCCTCGATCTGGGCGTTCCGGTCGTGGCCGCCGTCGTCGTCGCCGGCGACGAATCGGGGCTCGCCGGCCACCTCTTCGAACAGGGTCAGCACCGTGTCCGCGTGGCCGAGGGTCTGGATCGTGTATCCACGCGTGGCCGGGGGGACCAACAGGAAGTCGGCCTGCTCGAACGGGGCCAGTTGCAGCGGGGCCGCGGTGAGCGGGGCCAGCGCCGGCGGATCGCCCTCGGTGGGCGGGTACCAGGTGCGGGCCCACGTGGTGTCCGCCGCCGACAGCGTGCCCGGAGGCGAGACGCCGGTCGTGTCGTACGGTGGCGGGGCCTCGATCAGCCGCCCCGCGAAGGGGTAGTGCATGATCGAGTCCGGGTCCCAGTCCGAGCCCTCCACCTCGCCGGGCGGGAGCTTGCGCAGGATGTTGTGGTAAGTCGTCTCCCGGGTCCAGCGGTTGGGTGGCGCGGCCAGGCTCGCGTAGACGGCGTCCTCGTCCCAGACGATGCCGGCGTTGGGGTTCTGGTGTTCGTGCGGCATCCCCAGCGTGTGGCCGACCTCATGCAGGGCGGTGGCCAGTTCGTGGTGGGGCCGCAGGTCCCAGCCGAAGTTCATGGTGCGCTGGTCGTCGGCGATCCCCAGCACGTCGCGGCCGAGGTAGGACCACGAGCCGTCGCCCTCCATGAAGCCGATCCGGATCTCGGCCTCGCTCCGGTCGTCCACCTCCACCAGGCGCAGCCCGATGCCCGTCCGCTCCCAGGCGGCGAAGGCCTCCCGCACACGGTCGCGCTGGGCGTCGGAGCCCACCCAGCTCACGAAGCGCGTCCCGCCGCCGGCAACGCGCACCTGGGAACCGTCGGTGGAGCGGTCGAAGAAGTGATAGTGCAGCACGGTGCCGTTGACCCACTTCTTGGAGCCCACCACGATCGCGCGTTCGCGGGCCGGCAGCAGCCCGGCAGGCAGGGCCGCCGGCGCCGGCTGCGGGCTGGCGCAGTACTGCGGCGTGGCGGGCGAGGATTCGCGGTCGGCGGGGGTGCCCATCTGTCGCTCCCGGGTGGCACGGACCTGTCCCCCGTTTCATATGGCGGGAGCGGCGGAGCTGTCAATGACGGGCCCCTGAGCCGTGGAACGGTTCGGCCCGTCGCATCTGGCGGCCCTGGCGGTCACGGCGGGCGCGGCGGCCCTCTTGGTCGCACTCGTGCGCGGTCGCTCCGCGGGGGACCCCGGCCTGCGCCGGGCGCGACGTGGCCTGGCGCTGGCGATGCTGGTGAGCGAGGTCGGCCTGCTCGCCGCGGTATACGCCCTCGACGGGGTGCGCCCGGCCTTCAACCTGCCCCTGCACCTCACCCACTGGGCCTGGCTGATGTGCGTCATCGCGCTCTGGAGTGCCCGTACCTGGGCCTTCGAGCTGGCCTGGTTCTGGGCCGGCGCGGCTGTGACCCAGGCGATGGTGACCCCCTCGCTGAGCCACGACTTCCCCGACGTGCGCTACTGGCAGTTCATGGCCGTCCACGCCCCGGTGCTGGCCGGGGTGGTGTTCCTCGCCTTCGGCTGCGGGCTCACCCCGCGCGCGGGCGCGGTGTGGCGCGCCTGGTTCGCCGGCTGGGGCGTCTTCGCCGTGGCCGCGACGGCGTCGCTCGTGACCGGCGGCAACTACATGTTCGCGCGCGAGCCCCCGTTCGAGGGGAGCCTGCTCGACCTCATGGGTCCCTGGCCGTGGTACCTGGGCGCCGCGGCGCTCGTGGCGCCGGCCCTCTTCTGGCTGCTGGACCTGCCGTTCCGCGGCCGGCGGAACCGCGCGGTGGAGCGGCCGGCGCTCACGCCGCGGTGACCGCGTCCGGTCCGGATCGACGTCCAAGCGTCCAACCGTTCGACCGCCTATCCGTCCACGACGACGAAAGCGACAGGGCGCCGAAGGCGCCCGAGCGGCGTCCCGAGGAAGCGACGGGGCACCGAAGGTGCCCGAGCGGACATGGCGTCCACAAGAAGCGACGGGGCACCGAAGGTGCCCGAGCGATCGAGACGTCCCCCACGGCCACCCGTCCCACCAAAGCGAAGGGGGCGCGATCAGCGCCCCCGAAGCGTGCCTATCTGCTCACGCAGGTCCCACCGAGACGAGCCGTACGGGGGCGGGCCGCGAAAACCGAGCAGGGCGGCGGACGCAGGGGAGGGACAGTGCGAGTAGCACGGCCCTCCCCGAGGACTCCGCCCTGCGAAGGTTTGCAGCCTGCCCGCGCCCGGCTAGATGGAGATCGCGTCGCGGTTGCCGGAGACCTCCGAGACGAGCTCGCCGACGACGCCCTTGGCGTCGCCGAAGACCATGAGGGTCTTCTCGTTGAAGAAGAGCTCGTTCTCGATGCCGGCGAAGCCGGCGCTCATCCCGCGCTTGACGACCATGATGCAACCGGCCTGATCGACGTTCAGGATCGGCATGCCGTAGATCGGGCTGCTCTCGTTGTGGCGCGCGGCGGGGTTCACCACGTCGTTGGCGCCGAGCACCAGCACCACATCCACCTGGCCGAAATCGTCGTTGATGTCGTCCATGTCGATGAGCTGCTCGTACGGGACGTTCGCCTCGGCCAGGAGCACGTTCATGTGCCCCGGCATGCGGCCGGCCACCGGATGGATGGCGAACCGGACGTCCACCCCCTCCTTGTCGAGGGCATCCGAGAGCTCACGCACCTTGTGCTGGGCCTGGGCGACGGCCATGCCGTAGCCGGGGACCACCACGACCGAGCGGGCGGTCTTCAGCAGGTCTGCCGCCTCGTCGGTGGATGCCGAGCGCACCGCGCCCTGCGGGCCGTCGGCGGCGGCCACCTCGTCGACCGCACCGAATGCACCGAAGAGCACGTTGGTGAACGAGCGGTTCATGGCGCGGCACATGATGATCGAGAGGATCAGGCCGGAGGCACCGTCGAGGGCGCCGGCCACGATCAGCAGCTTGTTGTCGAGGACCACGCCGAGCATGGCCGCGGACAGGCCGCCGTAGGAGTTCAGGAGGGCGATGACCGTGGGCATGTCGGCGCCGCCGATCGGGACGATCAGCAGGATGCCGAACACGGCACCGAGGCCGGCGACGACCGGGATGAGGTACGAGTTCGACGGGTCGACGATCAGCCAGATCACCGCGGCCACCGCGGCGCCGAGCACCAGGAAGTTCGCGATGTTCTGACCCGGGTAGACGATGGGCCGCTGTGGGAGCCAGCCGATCAGCTTGCCGGCGGCCATCAGGGAGCCCGTGAAGACGAGGAACCCGAGGATCACCTCGCCGCCGATCACGGCCATGTTGAACTCGCTGACGAAGTCCTGCTTGATGAAGAAGAACGAGACGCCGACCAGACCGGCGGCCAGGCCACCGAAGGCGTGCGAGAGCGCGATCCGCTCGGGCATAGAGGTCATGGGGACCAGCAGACCGAGAGGCACGCCGATGATCGACCCCACGACCACGGCGACGCCGATGAGGATGTAGCCCTCGTCGGTCATGCCGGGCTGGAAGAGGGTGGCGACCACGGCGATGACGAAGCCGATCTCGCCGGCGAAGACCCCGCGACGGGCGGTCGGTGCCTGGGACATCCACTTCAGGGACATCGCGAACCCGAGGGCCGCGACGAGGTACGCGATGTTGATGTAGTCGACGCGGTTCATCGGCTGGCACCCCTCTCACGGCTCTTGAACATGCGCAGCATGCGGTCGGTGATGATGAACCCACCGACGGCGTTGAGGGTCGACGCGACGACCGCGATGAATCCCATCACCTGCAGGTACAGCTCATCCGCGCGTCCCAGCACCAGCATCGACGCCACCAGCACGATCGCGGCGATCGCGTTGGTGAGCGCCATCAGCGGCGTGTGGAGCAGCTTCGGGATGCGCCGGATCACCTCGAAGCCCACGAAACCCGCGAGCGACAGGATGAACAGGCTGGTGATCGTCTGCGCGGCGGTCACCGAGGGGAACAGAGCCTCCAGGGTTGTTTTCACGCGCTCACCCCCTCGGTGGACTCGGGAGCCTCGGCGGGCTCGGATTGGGCGGATGGGAGCGGCTGCAGCCCGTGCATCTCGCGCACGCGGCCGTGGCGCAACTCGCCGCCGGCGCAGACCGTGCTCTCCTTGACCAGGTCGTCGTCGACGGTCGGGACCAGCGCGCCGTCCTTGACCATCAGGGCCACGAAGTTGGCCAGGTTCTTCGCGTACACCAGGCTGGCGTGCTGCGCGACGGTGGACGGCACGTTGACCGGGCCGATCACCTGGACGCCGTTGACGTCAACGGTCTCACCGGACTGGCTGGGCTCCACGTTGCCGCCCTGCTCGGCGGCGAGGTCGACGATGACCGAGCCGGGGCGCATGCCCTCGACCATCGCCTGGGTCACCAGCGTGGGAGCCTTGGCCCCCTGCACCTGGGCCGTGGTGATGACCACGTCGGCGCCGGCGATGACCTTGGCCATCAGCTCCTGCTGGCGCTTGATGGTGTCCGCGTCCATCTCCTTGGCGTAGGCACCGGAGCCCTCGCCCTCCTGGCCGGTCTCGAGGTCGAGCTCGACGAAGCGGGCGCCCAGGCTGAGCACCTCCTCCTTCACCGCGGTGCGCACGTCGTACGCTTCCACCACGGCGCCCAGCCGGCGCGCGGTGGCGATGGCCGAGAGGCCCGCCACGCCGACGCCGATGACGAAGACGCGGGCAGGCGCCAGCGTGCCGGCCGCGGTCGTGAGCAGCGGGAACACCTTCTGCAGGGCTCCGGCGGCCATCAGGACGGCCTTGTAGCCGCTGATGTTCGCCTGGGAACTGAGGATGTCCATCGCCTGGGCGCGCGTGGTGCGCGGAAGCAGCTCGAGCGCGAACAGCGTCGCCCCGCGGCCGTTAACGGCCGTGGTCAGTTCGAGGTTGGCGAACGGCTGTGCCGTGCCCACCACGACCTGGCCGGGCCGGAAGGCCTGCAGGTCGGCGTGCGACGGATCGCCGTCGGCCACCTGGACGGCGGCCAGGATGTCGGCGCCCAGGGCGTCGGCGCGGCTGCCGAGCGTGGCGCCCTTCGACTCGTAGTCCGAGTCGGGAAAGCCGGCCGCGATGCCCGCGCCGGATTCGACGACCACCCGCAGGCCCATCTTGGTGTACTGGGTCACCACGGCCGGGGTGATGGCGACGCGCTTCTCGTGCGCGCGCGTTTCGCGAACGACGCCGATGCTGGGCATCGACCCGTCGCCGGAAGGGGGAGAGGCGGAGTTAGGCAATCGACGTTCCCGGAGTCGTCTGACGGGGGCGAGGTTGTCTATCTGACCCCGGCGAGTGTTGCAACGCTTGCACGCCGCAGCGCCCTCGACGGGGCCACATTCGCGCGCCGCCGGGGAGTATTCGTCTTACTCTGCACCACGATTCTCACATGGTGAGAACAGATACCATGGCGCAGGTCTGATTATGGACGCTGGAGGTCTGTCTCGTGTGAATTTCTGCGCGACCGGGCCGGAGGAACGTCCGCGGCGGGCGGGTCATCCGCCCCGGCCCGCCCGCCGGATCAGAACGCGAAGTACGACTCGCGGCTGAGGAAGAAGCCGTTTCCGGTGGAGTTCTCGCAGGTGATCCCGTTGGTCTGCGACTGGCAGGAGAAGGCCCCACGCGTCCAGACGGCTCCGTAGGGCAGGACGGGCCCGCCCTCGACGGTCCCGCTCGCGTTCACGGGCCCGCCGGTCTCTCCCAGCACCACGGCGAAGTTGTCGTTGGCCGACGAGCACAGCAGCTCGGTGCCGCGGTACTCGCACCGCAGATTGCCCGTGGGGCTGCTGAAGCCGTCGAGGTCGTCGGGGATGATGTCCCCGCGGCCCTCGTCGGGCGGCGGCGCCTCGGCGGCCTCCACCGCGGCCGTCAGGGCAGCGTTCAGGGGCGCTGTGTTCCCCAGGCCAACGGTCGTGATGCGGTCGGGGATCGGCACTGCGGCGAAGAAGCGCCGGTAGGCGGCGAGCGCGGCGGCGGCCTCCCCCCGCGCGCGGGCGAGCACCGCCAGGCGCGCCCGGGTGGGCGTCCCGCCCGTCGCGCGCGCCAGCAGGGTGAGGTAGCGGCGGTGGAGGCCGGCGGCGGTGAGCAACCGGTCGTGCGCGCCGGCGGCGGCGACCGTGCCGGGGCGTACCGCGGCGAGGTCGGCCCGCAGTGCCTGCACCGTGGCGCCCTCGCGCGTGAAGACGGTGTTCAGCGACCCGGTGTCGCCCGCGCTGCCCGCGCCCGCAAGGGTCGTCGCGACGGTGGCGGCCGAGGCGGCCAGACCATCCATCGGCACCGCGATCGAGGCGGCGTAGTCGTCGGGGGTGGGCAGCGGCTCCAGGCGGTCGGTCTGCGGCGGCGCCTGGGCGACCGTCGTCGCGGGGTCCTGCCGTGTGGCGGGCTCCGCGTCCTCGCTCTCGCCCCCGCCTCCGCACGCGCCCGCGAGCGCCACCAGGGCGATCGCCACGCCGGCCACCAGGCCGCGCCGCCGCCCGCCGGTCCCAAGCTGCACCCGCATCGCGCCCTCCTCGGGGGTCAGATCATCGGAGCCTAATGTCCGCGGCGGCTCTCGTCGCGCTCCGGTGGGGATTCCCGCGCGCCGGTCGGGCGGCGGCGATGCCCGCCGCCGGGGCGACACGGCTGACGCCGTCGGGACCCTTCCGGATGTGGATGGCGGCGCCGAGGCGCTCCACCACGCCGGGGAGGTGGGTGATGACGCCCACCAGGCGGCCGTCGCCGGCCAGGCGCTCCACCCCCTCCATCGCCTGCTCCAGCGACTCGGCGTCGAGCGCGGAGAAGCCCTCGTCCAGGAACAGGCACTCCAGCCGCCCGCCCGACTCGGCGGCGATGTCGGCCAGGCCCAGGGCCAGGGCCAGGCTGGCCAGGAAGCGCTCGCCCCCCGACAGCGTGGCCGTGGGTCGCTGCCGCTCGCCCCGACGGATGTCGACGATGGCCAGCGGGTCGCGCTGGCCGTGGGCGAAGCGGAACGCGCCGCCCGAGAGCGTCTCCAGACGGGCCGATGCGCCGGTGGCGAGGCGGGTGAGGTAGCGCTGCAGCAGGTGGCGTGGGAAGCGGTCCACGCGCAGGTCGGCCGCCACCTGGCGGTGATGGCCCGCGGCGCGGCGGGCGGCCTCGGCCAGGTCCGCGAGTGCCCGGTCGCGCGCGGCCGCCGCGGTGAGGGCGCCCAGGCGGGAGCGCGCCTCGGCCACCTCCGTTGCGGCAGCGCTGCGCGCCGGGTCGAGCGCGTTCAGGCTCTCGATCCCCAGCGGCCGAGCGCGCTCGGCGAGGTCGGCGCGGCACCGGTCGGCGTGCTCGCGCGCATCGGCCGCCGCGGCCTCGGCCTCGGCCACCGCGCGGGCGGCCCGTCCCGCGAGGGCGCCCGCCGCATCCATGACCTCCTCGGGGCCGGCGGCGGGATCGGGCGCCGGCGCCCCCACGAGGTGCGCCACCAGGCCCGCCGCCTGGCGGAGCACGGCGAGCTCTCCCCGCTCCAGGGTGGCGAGCGCCTCGCGGGCCCGCTCGGCACCCGCGCCCGCCGCCTTCACGCCACCGGTCGCCCGGGCCAGTTCCTCCTCCCGCGCGGTCACCTCGGCCAGCGCCGCGCGCAGGGCCACCGCCGCCGAGGGCTGCCCCGCCCAGCGGCCGAGGCGCTCGGCCAGCGTCGTCCGCTCGCGCTCGATGCGCGCGAGTTCACGCTCCAGGCCGTCCACGCGCTCGGCGAGCCGTTCCCGCGCCGCGGCCAGGCCCTCCAGCCGCTCCACCTCGGCGGCCAGCGCGGCGAGGTCATCGTCCGGATCCCCGCCGCCGCCGGCCAGTTCGGCGTCCGCGACCGCGAGCGCGGCAGCGGCCTCGTCGCGGGCGGCCCGCGCGGCGGCGGCCGCCCCAGCGGCCCGCGAGCGCACGCCCTCGGCCTCGTCGGCGGCGCTCGCGGCGCGGCGGTGGGCCTCTTCGGCCTCGGCCAGATGCGGCTCACCGGGTTCGAGATGCCCAACCGTGGAGCCGCACACCGGGCAGGGGTCCCCCTCGGCCAGGCCGACCCGGACCGCGGCGGCTCGGTCGGCCAGCCGGGCATCCTCGAGCAGTGCCCGTGCCCGATCGAGGCCGGCGCGCGCAGCCGCAGCGCCCGCGGCCGAGCGCTCCTCCTCTGCTGCCGCCGCGGACGCCCTCGCCTCGGCCGCGCGGAGCGCCCCCCGCGCCCTGTCGCACTCGGCGTGTGCGCGCGCCCGGCGCTGCAGCGCCGGGCGACCGGTCAGGGCCGCGTCGGCGCGCTCCAGCTCACCCCGGGCGGTGGCGATCTCTGCCCGGACCGCCGGCACCCGGGCCGCGGCCTCCTCGTCGCGCTCGGCCGCGGCGACCAGCGCCGCCAGCTCGGCCGCCCCGCCCCCGGCGCGCTCGCGGGCGAGGTCCAGATCCGCCGCAGCACGCCCGGCCACCGCCTCGGCCGCGCGCCGTTGGTCCTCGGCGGCAGCAAGGGCGGTCACCGCGGACCGCAGGCGGCCCCCGAGGTCGTCGAGCGCCGCCGCTCCGGGGAGCCTGGCCGCCGCCGCGCTCAGCTCGCCCACCCGCTCCTGTGCGCGCTCGGCCTGGGCATGGGCGGTGCGCACCGCGGCGGCCAGCGGCGCCAGCAGGCCCAGTGCGGAACGCCGGTGGGCGGCCGAGCGCGCGCGCCGGGCGGCGGCCACCAGGTCCGTGGGCCCGTGCTCGGGCAGGCGGCGCCGCTCGTCCTCCAGCACCTCCGCCCGGGCCTCCTGGGCGCCCTGGGCCGCGACGGCCGCCTGGCGGGCTCCCTCCAGCGACGCGATGCCGAACAGCTCGCGCAGGATGGCGTCGCGGTCGGCCGCCTTCGCCTGCAGGAACTGGGCGAAGCGCCCCTGGGCCAGGACCACCGCGCTGGTGAAGGCGCCGAAGCCCAGGCCCACCAGGGCCTGGACGCGCTCGTTCACCACCTCGCCCGCGACGCTCTCGATCGGCGGTCCCCCGTCCCCGTCCAGGTGCTCCAGGATGTGCGCGGGCTCGGGCGCGCGCGGGCCGAACCGCCGCGTCACCCGCCACACCTGGTCGTCGCGGGCGAAGGTGAGGCGCACCTCGCCGTGCTCGCGCCCGAGGGTCAGCAACTCGCCGCTGCGGGTGGTCTCGGGGGTGCGGCCATAGAGGGCGAAGCAGATGCCGTCCAGCAGGCTGCTCTTCCCGGCGCCGGTGTCGCCGGCGATGACCACCAGATCGTGCGGGCGCCAGTCCACGGTTTCTGCCTCGTACGAGCGGAAGGCGACCAGATCGAGCTGCAGCGGCCTCATCCGGCCTCCCCGCGCTCGCCGCCCCCGCCCCCGTGCTCGTCGCCGCCGGCGGCATCCACGGCGGCCGCGAACGCGGCGGCCACCCCGGGGTCGAGCCGGCGCCCCGCGCCCGCGTACCAGTCGTCGTAGTGGCCGCTGAGGTCGGCGAGCCCGCGGTCGGCGTCGTCGCCCGCGGCCGCCTCGGCGGCGCGTCCGTCCCCGGGGGCGAGCGGGTAGACCGGGTCGATGCGCAGGGCGTTCGGCACCAGGGCGCGCACCTCGCGCGCGAGCTCGGGGACGGGCTGCTCCAGCAGCACCTCGCACCGCAGCCAGGCGTCGCCGTGGGCGGCGGCGAGGCCGGGGAGGTCGTCCAGGCTGCCGCGCACGCGCACCAGCCGGCGCCCGGCCCTCAACGGGATCTCGCGCGGCGGCTCGCCCAGGTCGACCACCGTGACGGTCTTGGCGTGGTTGTCCTCGGAGAAGTCCAGGGCCAGCGGGCTGCCGCAGTAGCGCCCGGGCGCCGACACCCCCGGCAGGGGCTGGGGGCGGTGGATGTGCCCCAGGGCGATGTAGTCCAGGTCGGTCGGGATGGTGGCCGTGGGCAGGCAGTAGGTGAGCGCCATCGTGAGCGTTCGCTCGCCGGCGCCGGTCTGCGAGCCGTCGACCATCAGATGGCCCAGCAGCACGGCGGGAGCGCCGTCGGCCCGCCGCCGGTCGCGCAGTTCCCCGGCGTAGCTGCGCACGAGATCCGCCACCAGCTGGGCGTATCCGGTGCGCGCCGCTCCGCGCTCGGCCCCCACGGCCATCGGTAGCCGGTGCGGCTCCGGCCAGGGCAGCGCGGCCACATGCAGTCGCCCGCCGGCCGTCTCCACGTCGATGACCGCCCGCTCGGCCGGCAGGATCGCGTCCACCACGACCACGCCGCGCGGGGCCAGCAGGGCGCTCAGGTGACGCCAGATGTCGGGGTCGTCGTGGTTCCCCGGCACCGCCACCACCGGGGCGACCTCCGCCAGCCGGGAGAGGGTTTCCAGGGCGATCCCGAGGGAAGTGGGGTCCACCAGCCGCCGGTCCAGCAGGTCGCCGGCCACCAGGATCGCATCGACCCGCTCGTCGCGGGCGAGCCCGGCCACCTCCTCCAGGACCGCGCGGCACTCGTCGTGGCGCGTGATGCCGTACAGGGCCTTGCCGATGTGCCAGTCGCCGGTGTGGAGCAGCCTCACGTGCGGCCGAAGACCCCCACGGCGCGCTCGGCGCCCGCGGCGGCCGACACTTCGCCCTCGCGGGTGGCCCACGGCGGGAAGGGCACCTCCACGGCCAGCGCCGTGGGGACGCTGGGCTGGCTCACGAGCATCCGCCCCTGCATCAGCAGGCGCGCCCGGGCCCGCGCGGCCGGCGTCAGCCAGCCGTACTCCGGGCGCTCGGCCTCGGCGGCGTCCAGGCGTCCCGAGATGCGCACGGCGGCGTTCTGGGTGATCTCGGGCGCCACCAGCGATGCCTGCTGCTGGGCGCCGATCAGGATCACGCCCAGCGACCGCCCGCGCTGAGCGATGTCGATCAGCGTCTCCTTGATGGGCGAGAAGCCCTCGCGCGGCGCGTACTTGTTCAGCTCGTCCAGGACGATGAACTCCAGGGGGTCGCGGGTGCCGCGCTCCTTGGCTGCGAAGGTCTGGGCCAGCAGGGTGCCCACCACGAAGCGCTGGGCGAACTCGTGCAGCGGCGTGAGGTGCACCACCGAGACCGCCGG
Organism: Miltoncostaeaceae bacterium; assembly: GCA_040219555.1. GTDB lineage: Bacteria > Actinomycetota > Thermoleophilia > Miltoncostaeales > Miltoncostaeaceae > JAVJSF01. The sequence continues at coordinate 212,225 of JAVJSF010000009.1, read as the reverse complement.
CTCGTCCCGGGCGGCCTCGCCACGGGGGATGGCCGTGGCATCGGCACGGATCAGCCCGCGCAGGCGGCTGGCCGCCGCGTGCAGCCGGCGCTGGAGGGCCATGAGGGTGCCGGCGGCGGCCCGGCCCACCCAGCGCCGGCCCTCGGCCGAGGTCGCCCAGTCGTCGTCGTCCAGCAGTTCCCCGATCCAGTCGACGAACTCGTCCAGATCGGCGAAGCGCAGGCCGGGGTGGTCCTTCAGGCACAGGTGCCCGGGGTACGCGGGATCGGGCTGGGCCTGGCGCGCCAGCTCGCGCTCCATCTGCTCGACGGCGAACGACAGGTTGCCGCGCATGTCGGACGCGTCGGTGAAGCAGAAGCGCAGCAGCCCCTGGGCGGCGAACTCCAGAGGCGTCCAGCCGTACACGCGCATCTCCGGACGCATGGCTCCGCCCACGTCCGGCAGGCTCGGATCGTCGGCCCGCGGCGGCGCCCAGGTGCCGATGGAGGGGAACGGACCCGGCTCGGCCAGACCGAGCGCCCGCCAGCGGGCATCCAGGTCGTCGCGGTCGGGCCGGGCCGCGTAGGTGGAGTTCGGCCGGTCGAGGTGCAGCAGATCCTCGCCCTTGACGTTGAAGATCAGCACCCGGGTGCGCCGGCGCATCTCGGCGTGCTCCAGCAGCAGGCGTACCAGCGCCAGGGCGGTGCTGGTCTTGGTGGCCACTCCGCTGATACCCGAGATCGACACGTGGCCGCCCTTGGTGCCGTCCACGAAGTCGAGATCCAGGTTGATGGGCTCCCCGTCGCGCGCGAGGCCCACGGCCAGCCGGCGGGTCATGGTGTCCTCGTACAGCGCCCGCCGGCGCTCCTCGTCACGCGCCAGGCGCACGGGGCGACCCGGGTACGGTGCCACCCAGCGCTCGGGGTCGACCCGCACCACCTGGACCTCGGCCGTGCGCGAGATCTCGCCCGGCATCTGGCCGGCGGCGATCACCTGCGTGTCCGAGGGCAGGGAGGCTCCCTCCAGCTGCGCCCGGGCTTCGGCCACCACGCCGTAGGCCACCACGTCGCCCTCCGGATCGGGCGTGGTGACGGCGACGATGTCGTCGACCGCCAGCGACCGGTCCTCGTGGAGCACCACGCTGAAGGCCTGGCTGGTGGCGGCCTCGTGGCCCATGACCACGCCGACCCCCTCGCGCTCGCCGTCACTCACGCTGCGAGCTCCTCGGGCGGCTCGCTCACCGACACCGCCGCGGCGTCCCCCGACAGGCGGGCCGCGGCCGCCGCGCGGCGCACCGCCCGCAGGGCCAGGCGGCGGTCGCCCAGGCGGTGGCGCAGGCGCTGCTCCAGCCCGCCGATGGGCGACAGGTTCTGGGGCGCCCGGGGATCGCGGTGGGGCCGGCCGGCGAACGCGGGCAGCGACGCGGTGGCCCGGTCGGCCAGCGCGGCGGCGCGGGCGGCCCCGTGGTGGCGCGCCACCTCGCCGCGCAGGATGCCCGCCCAGCCCCGCGCCTCGGGCACGGGGAGGCGCTGGTACCACGAGTAGCGGTCCTCGCCTACGGCGAACAGCGGCGTGCGCTGACCCACCGCCAACGCGCCCACCACCTCCAGCTCCGCCCCCTCCAGGTACATGCGGTGGTGGCTCTTGACAGCGCCGATCACCGCTCCGGCGCCCTCGCGCAGGTGGGACAGCGGCCCGTCGAGCACCACCACCCGCTCGGCCCCGGCCAGGTCCTCGGCAAGCGCCAGCTCCAGGCGCTGGCGGGCCGCGCCCACGCTGCGCTGGAGCGCCGCCGGCTCGAGCCCGGCGCCCGCCAGCGGCTCCCACTCGTGCCCCCCGCGGCCGGGCAGGTGCAGCAGGCGGTGGCCCGCCAGCAGCACCAGCCGCCGCACCGCGAGGTGCTCGATGCGCGCGGGGTGCCCGGGCTCGGTCAGCACCGCGCCCGTGGCCACCGCGCAGGCCAGCCCCGGGACGACGCCGGGCTCGCCGGGGACCGCCACGGTCAGCCACGCCTCCACCTGCTGGACGCCGTCCACGAACGCGATGGGACCGCCCGGCGCCGGCGCCGGGTCGAGGGGCGCCCAGGCGATCCCCTCCACCGCGGTGTCCACCGCGGCGACGCTCTGGTCGGCCGGATCGACGCCGGCGCCGTAGCCCGGGTCGCCGACCTCGACGAACGGGCTGTGGGACGGCTCGCTCATCATCCCGAGGTTACGCCGGTGGCCGGACGGCGCGCGGCATGTGGTGGGGCCGTTAAGGAAGCCCTCCTCACGCGCGCGCGGGTGGATCGGCGGCGACCCGCCACGCTAATGTCGCCCGGTGCGCCCGGATCGGGCGCGGATCACGACATCCCCCGTTCCCACGGAGAGGCACCTCAGGTGAGCACGCGCAGCCCCAAGAAGAAGAAGGGCAACAACAACCTCTACTACATCGTCGGCGCGGTCGTGGCGCTGGTCGTCGCCGGGGCGCTCATCGCGGTCAGCCTCGCGGGCGGCGACGGCACCGACAAGGCGGTCGACGAGGCCACCATCACGGCCATCCAGGAGAACACCGAGGGCATCCCCGCCGAGGGCCTCGTGCTCGGCGACCCCGACGCGCCGGTGACCATCACCGAGTACTCGGACGTGGCCTGCATCCACTGCAGGACCGCCGCCATCGAGTCGATCCCCGACGTGGTGAGCCAGCTCGTGCGCACCGGGCAGGCCAAGCTCGAGTACGCCCCGACAGCCTTCATCAGCGCGTCGTCCGAGCGTGGTGCCCTCGGCGTGCTGGCAGCCGCCGAGATGGACGCCGCGTGGCCGTTCGCCGAGGCCATCTTCCACATCCAGGGCAGCGCGTCCACCGACTGGCTGAGCGACGAGGACATGGAGGGCATCGTCGAGCAGCTCGGCCTGGACGTGGACACCTGGCGCGAGGCCTACCAGAGCGCCGACATCGAGCAGCGCTTCATCGAGAGCCGTGACGCCGTGACCTCGGCCGGCGTGCAGTCCACCCCGACCTTCGTCGTCACCGGCCCCGGCGGGACCGAGCGCATCGAGGGCGCCGTCCCGGCGGCCACGATCGTCCAGGCGGTCGAGCAGGTCTCCACACCCTCATGAAGCTGACGTGGGACGGCGAGGGGCGCCTGCGGGCGGCCCTCGCCGTCGTGTCGCTGCTGGGGCTGGCGCTGGCCGTCTACCTCACGGTGATCCGCTTCAGCGGCGGTGACCTTGCCTGCGTGGTGGGCGGCGGTTGCGAGGTGGTCCAGAACAGCGAGTACGCCACGCTGCTGGGGATCCCGGTCCCCGTGCTCGGCATCCTCGGATACGCCGGCTTCCTGCTGGCCGCCGCCCTTCCGGGCCCGCCCGGCCGGGCGCTGGGGCTCTTCAACGGCGTCGTGGCGGTCGCCTTCTCGGGGTGGCTGACCTACGTGGAGGCGTTCATCATCGAGGCCTGGTGCGCCTGGTGCGTCACCAGCGCCGTGCTGGTGACCATCGCGGCCCTGATCGCGGTGGCCCGCGTCGTCGTGGGCCACCGGGCCGATGGCGACGGTCCCGGCGACGACCCGGAGCCGCTCAGGTCCTGAACAGCGTCGGCGCGTCGGGCCCGTCCTCGGGCGGTTCGTCCCCGTCGCCCGGATCGTCGTCCTCGCCCAGGGGCGGGCGCGTGCGCGGCGGGAGGACGTACTCGGGCGGCTGGATCGCGGTCGGGGGTCCCTCGATCTCGGGGAGGCCGGGCCCCGGCTCGTCCCGGGCGGCCTCGGGCTCCGCCTCGGGGGGGGCGACGGCCGTCGGCGTCCCGCTCACCGGCGCGGCCGGCGCGTCCTCCGCCCGGAGCGACGCGGCCCCCGGGTCGGGCTCACCTGGCACCGCGACCACGGGGGCCGGCGGCTCCTCGCCCGGCCGGTGGGGCGACTGGCCCGGGATGAAGCGCTCGTCGGACAGCATCAGGCCGGCCACCGCCAGGCCGGCGCCGATGATCGAGCACGTGAAGATCCCCAGATCGGGGATGGCCAGCTCGAAGAACTCCCGTCCCGCCGGCCACGACAGGATGGACAGGTACATCGCGAACAGTCCGCCGCACATGCCGCCCACCCACCAGTTGCGGCGTCTTGACGAGGCCTCCAGGACGAAGATCAGGAAGAGGCCCAGCGCCACAAGCACGGTCGTGGCCACCGTGCGCGCACGTATTTCGCTCATCTCGACCAGGTTCGACGCGAGCAGGTAGGACGCCACCACGCCCAGTCCGGCCGCGGTGCCGGCGGGTATCGCGAAGCTCGCCGTCTCGCGCAGGAAGCCCCGCGGTCGCCATGTGCCGCTGCTGGGCGCCAGGGCCAGGACGAATGCCGGGATGCCGATGGTCACCAGCGAGGCCAGGGTGAGGTGGCGCGGCAGGAACGGGTAGCTCTCGGACGAGAGGCCGATGGTCAGGATGAGGAAGGCGGCCAGGGCCGACTTCACCACGAACAGCTTGGCCACGCGCTGCAGGTTGCGCAGCACCTTGCGCCCCTCGCGCACCATGTGGGGGATGGAGGAGAAGCCGTCCTTCACCAGGATCAGGTCGGAGATGCTGCGGGCCATCTGCGAGCCGCTGCCCTGGGCCACCCCCAGGCGGGCGGCCTTCAGTGCGGGCACGTCGTTGACCCCGTCGCCCACCATGGCCACGTAGCGGCCCTCGGCGGCCAGGGCCTCCACGAAGCGCCGCTTGCCGTCGGGCGAGATGCGACCCACGACCGACGTGGTGTGCACCAGGCGGCGCAACTCGGCGTCCGAGTCGGGCAGCCGGCGTCCGTCCAGGGGCGGCCCGAGCTCGGGGATGCCCGCATCGCGGGCGATCGCCGCCACGGTGGCCGGGGAGTCGCCGGAGATCACGCGCAGCTCGATGCCCTCGGCCAGCAGGTAGGCCACGGTCTCGCGCGCGTCGCCGCGCAACTCCTCGGCCAGCACCACCAGCCCCAGCGGCTCCAGGCCCTCCGGCGGGGGGGCGTCGGCGCGCGGGAGCGCCAGCGGGGTGGCCCCTCGGGCGAACGCCAGCACGCGCCGGCCGGCCGCGGACTCCTCCTGCACCACCGCGGCCAGGGGCTCGGGCAGCGCGAAGTGCTCGGGAGCGCCCATCACGATCGTGGTCCCGCCCAGGCGCAGGCCGCTCCAGCGGCGCTTGGACGAGAAGGGGACCGAGTCGTCGGGCGTCTCGAGCGTGCCGGGGACGGCACTGCCGATGGCACCCAGGGTGGCGTTGGCGCTGGGGCTGGACGCGGCGAAGGTGCCCAGGATCGTGGCGAACTCGCCCTCCTCGATCCCGGACGCCGGGACCTGGCGCACCAGCCGCAGCGACTCCTCGGTGAGGGTCCCGGTCTTGTCCAGGCAGATCGCGTCGGCCGAGGCCAGCGACTCCACGGCGTTGAGTTGTTGTGAGAGCGCACCCCGCCGGCTCATCCGCAGGGTGGCCGCGGCATAGGTCACGGCGGCCAGCAGCACGAGCCCCTCGGGCACGATGGTCACCACGCCGGCCACCGCCGTGCCCACGGCGTCCCGGAACGGCACCTCCTGCTGGAACAGCGACCAGCCCAGGAGCAGCCCCAGCGGGACCATCGCCACGGTCAGGGCGATGATGAGACGGTCCATCGCCTGCTCGAGCGGGGAGCGCGGCTGGCGGAACTCCTTGGCCTCGCCCACCAGCCGCTCGGCGTAGGTGTCGGGCCCCACGGCCTCGGCCACGTACGCCCCGGAGCCCTCCACCGCGAACGACCCGGCGCGCACCTGCTCGTCGCGCCCGCGCACGATCGCCTCGGCCTCCCCGGTGAGGATCGATTCGTCCAGGCCAAGGCTCTCGGCCTCCACCAGGCGGCCGTCGGCCACCAGCTGGTCGCCGGCGGCGATCCGCACCAGGTCGCCCACCACCACCTGGTCGACGCTCACCTGGCGCGGCTGCCCGTCGCGGACGACCGTCGCGGTGGGTGCCACCAGCGCGGCCAGGCGGTCCAGGCTGGCCTTGGCGCGGGCCTCCTGGAGGATGCCGATGCCGGCGTTGAGGATCAGGATCGCCAGGAACAGCGCGTCGCGCCAGTCGCCGAACAGCAGGGTGACCACGCCGAAGACCACCAGCACGATGTTGAAGACCGTGAGGAGGTTGGCGCGCAGGATGCTGGCCCACGAGCGCGTCGTGGACATGTCGATCTCGCCGCGCATCGCGCGGCGACGCTCGGCCTCGGCCTGGGTGAGGCCGGTGGAGGTCCCTCGCTGCGGGCTGTGAGGAGTGGTACTCAGGCGGAAAGGGCCTCGGCCACGGCGGCGTTCATGATCTTGCCGGCCTGGACGTTCAGGGCTCCGCGCAGCGCCTCGTTGCGGCGCATGGCCCCCGCCAGTCCCTCGTCGGCGATCATCTGGATGTAGGGAAGCGTGGCGTTGCAGAGGGCCCGCGTGGCCGTGACCGGCACCGCGCCGGGCATGTTGGCCACGCAGTAGTGGGTGATGCCATCCACGGTGAACACCGGGTCCGAGTGGGTCGTGGGCCGCGAGGTCTCGATGCAGCCGCCCTGGTCGACGGCGACATCGACGATCACGCTCCCGGGCCTCATCAGGCCCAGTGAGGCCCGCGTGATCAGGTGCGGCGCCCGTGCGCCCGGGCGCAGCACCGCGCCCACCACGAGATCGGCGGTGGGCAGCAACTCCTCCAGGGCCAGCCGCGTGGAGTGCAGCAGCGTGACGCGCCCGGCCAGGATCCCCTCCAGCTGGCGCAGCCGCTCCAGGTCGACGTCGAGCACGGCGGTGTGGGCCTGCACCCCCGTCGCGACCATCGCGGCGTTCACGCCCACCACGCCGGCACCGATGATCACCACCGACCCCGGCGCCACCCCGGCCACCCCGCCCAGCAGCACGCCGCTTCCCCCGAGGGGGCGCTCGAGGAAGCGCGCGCCGGCCTGGACGGCCAGCCGGCCGGCGATCTCGCTCATCGGCGCCAGCAGGGGGAGGCGGCCGTAACGGTCCTCGATGGTCTCGTACGCCAGGGCCGTCGAGCCCGAGCGGCGCAGGGCGTCGGCCACCCCGGCGTCGGCGGCCAGGTGCAGGTACGTGAACAGCGTCAGGTCGTCGTGCAGGAAGCCGAACTCCTGCGGCTGGGGCTCCTTGACCTTCACCACCAGGTCGCCGGCCCACGCGGCCGCGGCGTCGCCGATAGCGGCGCCGACGCTCACGTACTGCTCGTCGGGGCAGCCGGCGCCCTCCCCGGCGCCGGCCTCCACCACGACCTCGTGGCCGTGCTGCACCAGCTCGTAGGCCCCGGCCGGCGTGAGGGCCACCCGGTACTCGTCCTGCTTGACCTCGGCCGGAACCCCGATCCTCACCCCTGTCCTCCCGTCGCTCGGGCCAGTCTAGAACCCGCCGCCGGATCGACGGGGCCGGTGGGTCAGCGCCGCCCGCCCCGGCCGGGCGACGACAGCCACGAGAGCCGGGCGGCGCAGGCCAGCGCGAGGATGAGCGACAGGATGCCGATGCCGAACGCCAGCGAACGCCAGCGCCCTTCGCCGGCCAGCCGGTAGTCCGCGCCGGCGAGGCCCGCGGCGCGCAGGGTCTGGGCGCGGGCGAGCGTGTGGTCGGGGAAGGCGCTCTGCACCGCGGCCAGGTCGGAGCGGGCCGTGTCGAGGTCGAGCGACCACAGGTGCCGCAATGCGGCGCGCCAGAGCCGGCCGGTCTCGCCCTCGCCGGCCTCGATACCGGACTCCTCCAGCAGGCGTCGCACCGGGCCGACCTGCTCGATGATGCCGCCGCCCTCCCCGCGGAGCACCACGATGCCGCGCACCGTGCCGTCGCCGTCCACCGCCGGCCCGCCCGAGTCGCCCCGCTGGGTGGCGGTGCTCACCACCGTCGCGGTGCGGCGCGGATCGGCCAGCAGGCCGGTCTGCTCCAGTCGGCCCCGCCGCAGCGCGGGTCGCCCGCTGGGCCGGTCGGCCTCACCGGCCTCCTCTCCGCGCCCGTACCCGATGGTGACGATCGGGGTGCCCAGGCTCACCACGTCGGTGAGCTCCAGGGCCGGCGCGCCGGGGGCGTCGATCCGCAGCAGGCTGAGGTCGGCGTACGAGGCGGTGCGCACCAGCCTGCCGGTCCAGCGCCGCGGGTCGGGCAGGCCGGTGCCGGGGTCGGCCTGGGTGACCCGGATGGCCAGCACCCGGCCGCCCACCGAGACCGCGGAGGCCTCGGCCACCCACTCGCGCGCCTCGATGTCGCTCACCGTGACGCCCTGGCCGGCCTGCCACCGCTGGTACCCGATGCGGGCCATCGCGGTGGGCGAGGGGTCCACCAGGTGGGCCGCGCTCACCAGGACCCCGTCGGGGGCGACGGCGGTGGCGGTGCCGCGCTCGGCGATCGCGTCGCCGTGGGGTACATCGAGCACCTGGCCGCGCGCCGTGCGCACGCGCGGGATCCGCAGGGTCACATCGACGCGGTAGACCGACGGCAGCGCGACGGTGGCACCGCGGGAGAGCGGGTCGCCGGCCAGATCCTCGCCGGCTCCGAGGGCGCCCGCCGCGCCCAGCCCCAGCGGCGCGACGAGAGCGCACAGCAGACCCAGGAGCAGGCGACGGACGGGCACCCGGTCAGGGTAGACCGCGCCGCAGGGCCCGCGCCCACCGCGGCGCGGTCCCCGCGGCGAGCCCACCCGCTCAGTGCCGGAAGTGCCGCCGGCCCGTGACCACCATCGCCACGCCGGCCGCGTCGGCGGCCGCGAACACCTCGTCATCGCGGATGGAGCCACCCGGCTGGATGATCGCCGTGACACCCGCCTTCACGGCCGCCTCGGGGCCGTCGGCGAAGGGGAAGAAGGCGTCGCTGGCGAGGACCGTCCCGGCCACCGGGCTCTGGGCCTTCTCCAGCGACAGGTGGACCGAGTCGACCCGGCTCATCTGGCCGGCGCCGATCCCCACGCTGCACAGGTCGCGCGCCAGCACGATCGCGTTGCTCTTGACGTGCTTGGCCACGCGCCACGCGAACAGCAGGTCGCCCCACTCGGCATCCGTGGGGGGCCGCTTGGTGACGACGCTCATCGCGTCGCGGTCCTCGGACTCGGCGTCGCGGTCCTGCACCAGGAAGCCGCCGGCCACCCGCCGGAAGTCGCGCTCGCCCGGGTTGCCCCGCCGGCGCTCCTCGTTGAGCATGATCCGCGTGTTGGGCTTCCGCGTGAGGGCGGTCAGCGCCTCCTCGTCGTAGCCCGGCGCCAGCAGGACCTCGACGAAGGTCCCGGCGAGCAACTCGCCCAGCGCGGCGTCCACGGGGCGGTTCACCACGATGACCCCGCCGTAGGCCGACACCGGGTCGCAGTCGCGCGCCCGCTCGTAGGCCGTGCGCACGTCCTCGGCGACGGCCACCCCGCAGGGGTTGTTGTGCTTCACGATCACGCACGCCGGCAGCTCGAACTCGCGCAGCAACATCCGGGCGGCGTCGAGGTCGTAGAGGTTGTTGAAGGAGAGATCCTTGCCGTGCAGCTTGCCCACGCGCGACAGCAGGTCCATCCGCGCGTTGCGCTCGGCGTAGAACGCGCCCCGCTGGTGCGGGTTCTCGCCGTAGCTGACGTCGAACTGCTTGTCGGCTGCCACCAGGAGCGTCTCGGGGAAGTCGCCGAACTCGGAGCCCATCCAGTCGGCGATGGCCGCGTCGTAGCGGGCGGTGTGGGAGTAGGCGGCGGCCGCCAGCTGGCGGCGCAGGCGCTCGGACAGCTCGCCCCCGCCGGCCTCCAGCTCCTCCAGCACCTCGCCGTACTGGTCGGGCGAGGTCACCACGCCCACGCGGGCGTGGTTCTTCGCGGCGGCGCGCACCATCGCCGGCCCGCCGATGTCGATCTGCTCCACCAGGTCCTCGCGCGAGGCGTCGCGCCGCTGCACCCAGCGCTCGAACGGGTAGAGGTTGACCACCACCAGGTCGATCGCTTCGATCTGGGCGGTCTCCATCTCCTGCACGTCGCTCGGCACGTCCAGCCGGCCCAGGATGCCGCCGTGGATGCGCGGATGCAGGGTCTTCACCCGCCCGCCCAGGATCTCGGGGTGGCCGGTGACATCGCTGACGCCGCTCACCGGGATGCCGGCCTCGCGCAGTGCCGACGCGGTGCCGCCGGTGGAGATGATGCTCACCCCCCGGTCGGCGAGCCCGCGGGCGAAGTCCACCAGACCCGTCTTGTCGGAGACGGAAATCAGCGCGCGCGCCACCTTCATGTGACCCTCCGGTCGTCGCTCTCCACCACGACCCGGCGCCGGTCGGCGGGATCGCGGTGCACCCGCCCGGCGGCGAACAGCCGCACGGCCTCGGGCAGAATCTCATGTTCCACGGCGTGTATCCGCCGGGCCAGCGTGTCGGCCGTGTCGTCGTGGTGCACCGGCACGGGCCGCTGCAACACCGCCGGCCCCGCGTCGACCTGCTCCTCGGCGTAGTGCACCGTCACGCCCGTGCACTTCACGCCCCACGCCAGGGCCTGCTCGATGGCCTGGAGCCCCGGGAAGGCCGGCAGCATCGAGGGGTGAAGGTTGATCACCCGGTCGCGGAAGTGGTGGAGGAAGACGCCGGTGAGGATGCTCATCCAGCCGGCCAGGACCACCAGACCGGGCTCCTCGGCGTCCACCACCGCCACCAGGCGCGCATCGCGCTCCTCGCGGCTCTCGCCGTCCAGGCGCACGACGGTGCTGGGGATGCCGGCCCGCGCCGCGCGCTCGAGCGCCACCACGCCGTCCTTCGAGCTGACCACGCGCGCGATCTCGGTGCCCTCGGGCCCGCGGTGGACGGTGTCGATGAGGGCCTGCAGGTTGCTCCCCGAGCCCGACACCAGCACCACCACCCGGAACGGGTCCTCCCCGCCGGCCTCAGCGGCCATCGATGCGCACCCCATCCAGGCCGGTCTCTATGTGCCCGATCACGCGCGCGTCGTCCACCACGCCCGCCACCTCCGCGGCCCGGCCGGCGGGCACGATCAGGCACATGCCGATGCCCATGTTGAAGGTGCGCCAGGCGTCGTCGTCGGCCACGCGGCCGGTCGCCAGGATGGCATCGAAGGCCGGCCCGCGCTCCCAGGTGCCGGCGTCGAGCACCGCGCCGCAGCCCTCGGGGAGGGCGCGCGGCAGGTTCTCGGGCAGGCCGCCACCGGTGATGTGCGCGGCGGCGTTCACCGGCACACCGGCCTCGCGCAGGGCGTCCATCTGGTTCACGTACAGCCGGGTGGGCGCCAGCAGCAGGTCCGCATCGGGGGCCAGGCCCCCCGCGTCCACCAGCGCCCGCACCAGCGAGAAGCCGTTGGAGTGCACGCCCGAGGAGGGGATCCCCACGATGGCGTCCCCGGTGCCCACCCGATGGGGACCCAGCATCCGCGGCCGGTCCACCACCCCGCAGGCGAACCCCGCCAGGTCGAAGTGCCCAGGGGCGTAGAGCCCGGGCATCTCGGCGGTCTCCCCGCCGGCCAGAGCGCAGCCCACCTCCTCGCACGCGGCCGCGATGGCGCGCACCAGCCCGCCGGCCAGCGCCGGCTCCAGGGTGCCCACGGCCAGGTAGTCGAGGAACACCAGCGGCCGCGCCCCGGTGCACACCAGGTCGTTCACGCACATGGCCACCAGGTCCTGCCCCAGCCCCTCGGTGCGCCCCAGCGCCTGTGCCAGCAGCACCTTGGTCCCCACCCCGTCGGTGCAGGTCACCAGCATCGGCTCGCTCATCCCGATGGTGGGCAGCGGGTGCGCCGCGGCGAAGCCGGTCTGGCCCCCGGCGATCAGGCCTGCGATGGCGGTGGTGTGCTGCTGGGCGGCATCGAGGTCGACGCCGGCGTCGCGGTACGAGAGCGGGTCGGTCACGGCGGGCAGTCTCTCAGACGCCCCATGGCCGTCGGGGGTCAGACCGCCGCGGCGTGCTCGAAGCGCAGCTTCACCGACGAGTCGGGGACGGCGATGGGGTACTCGCCCGTGAAGCATGCCCGGCAGTACTGCTCGGCCGGGTGGCCGATGGCCCGCTGCAGGCCATCCAGCGACAGGTAGGCCAGCGAGTCGGCTCCCGTGAGCGCCGCGATCTCGTCCACCGAATTCTGGGCGGCCACCAGTTCCGAGCGATCGGCCATGTCGATGCCGTAGAAGCAGGGCCACATGATCGGCGGCGAGCAGATGCGCATGTGCACCTCGGCCGCGCCGGCGTCCATCAGCATCTCCACGATCTTGCGCGTGGTGTTGCCGCGCACGATCGAGTCGTCCACCACGATCAGGCGCTTGCCGCGGATCACCGAGGGCAGGGGGTTGAACTTCAGCCGGATCCCCACCTGGCGCATGGCCTGATCGGGCTGGATGAAGCTGCGCCCCACGTAGCGGTTGCGCACCACGGCCTCGGCGAACGGGATGCCCGAGGCGGCCGCGAAGCCGATGGCCGGCGGGGTGCCGCTGTCGGGCAGCCCCACCACCAGGTCCGCCTCGACGGGCGCCTCGCGCGCCAGCTCGCCGCCCATCGCATGCCGGCTCTCCCACACGCTCTGGCCGTCCATCTGGCTGTCCGGTCGGGCGAAGTAGATGTGCTCGAAGACGCACCGCTTGGGCTGGTCGCCCACCAGCACCTGGCGGCTCTCGAGCCCCTTGAGGGTGAGGCGCACGGCCTCGCCCGGGCGCACGTCGCGCACGTACTCGGCGCCGATCTGGTCGAGCGCGCAGGTCTCCGAGGCCACGCACCACCCGTCGTCGTCCAGGCGGCCCAGCACCAGCGGGCGCACGCCGTGCGGGTCCCGGAAGGCCACCAGTTCCTCGCCCGAGAGCGTCACGATCGAGTAGGCGCCCACCAGGCGCGGCATGACGGCCGACACCGCCGCCAGCAGCGAGCCCTCCTCGCCGGCCAGCATCGCGGTGATGATCTCCGAGTCGGTGCTGGCGCGCAGGTGGGCGCCCGTGCCCTCCATCTCCACCCGCAGGCTGCCGGTGTTGGTGAGGTTGCCGTTGTGGCCGAGCGCGACGATGTCGTCGCCGCGCGTGTGGGCGACGGGCTGGGCGTTGTCCCACTTGTTTGCGCCGGTGGTGGAGTAGCGCACGTGCCCGATGGCCGCATCGCCGGTGAGGCTGCGCAGCGAGGGCTCGTCGAAGATGGTGCTCACCAGGCCCAGATCACGCTGGATGACCACGTTGCGCTGGTCGCGCACGGCGATGCCCGCGCTCTCCTGGCCGCGGTGCTGCAGCGCGTGCAGGGCGTAGAAGGCCAGGCGCGACACGTCGCGCTCCGGGGCGATGACGCCGAAGACCCCGCACTCCTCGTTGGGGTGGTCGTCGTCCACCCAGTCGCCGGCCAGGGGGGAGCGGTCGGGAGGTGCGCTCATGCCAGCGCCTCCGGCAGCGCGCCCTCGTAGACGGCCCGCGCGGCATCCAGGTCCAGCGCGACGCTGCGCTCGCCCAGGCTCACCCGCAGGGTGTCGCCGCCCACGGTCCCGAGCGTGCTCACGGTCACCGAGCGCCCGCCCGAGCGTGCCAGCTCGTGCAGGGCCCGTGCGTCGTCGGGTCGCACGCTGACCACGAAGCGGCCGCCGCCCTCGCCGAACAGGGCCTCGTCGGCACGCCGGCCGGGGTCCAGCACCAGGCGCGCGCCGCGCCCGCCGGCCAGGGCCGACTCGGCCAGCGCGACCCCGAGGCCCCCGCCCGAGACATCGTGCGCGGAGCGCAGCAGCCCGGCCTCGGCCGCCTCGATGACCATCGCGATGGCCTCGACCTCGCGCTCCAGGTCCAGCGCGGGCGCGCCCGCGACGCGGCCCAGGTATTCCGAGGCGTCCAGCCGCCCCTCGTCGCCGATGAGGATCACGACGTCTTCGTCAGCCACAAAGGCCTGTCCCACACTTCTGTCGGCACGCTCGATCAGGCCCATCATCCCCACCACCGGGGTCGGGAGGATGGCCCGTTGGGCACTCTCATTGTAGAGCGATACGTTGCCCGACACGACCGGGACCTCCAGGGACCGCAACGCGTCGGACATCCCGCCGATGGCCTCGGCCAGGCGCCAGCCCGTGTGGCCCTTCTCGGGGTTCGGGAAGTTGAGGCAGTCGGTGGCCGCGACCGGGCGTGCGCCCACGGCGGCGACGTTGCGCGCGGCCTCCAGCACCGAGGCGCGTCCGCCGATGCGCGGGTCCAGTTCGCACCAGCGTTCGGCGCAGTCGGTGGCCAGCGCGATGGCGCGCTGGGATCCGGGAAGCCGCACCACGGCCGCGTCCCCCCCGGGCCGGCGCACCGTGTTCGCCCCCACCAGGTGGTCGTAGCGCTCGAAGATCCAGCGCCGCGAGGCGATGTTCGGGCGCGCCAGCAACTCCAGCCAGGCGGCGCCCAGGTCGTCCGGCAGCGGGACGTCGTCCAGGTCCACCGCGACCGGCGCCGGCGCCGGGTCCTGGGGCACGCCGTACACGGGCGCGTCGTCGGCCAGCAGGCGGGCCGGCAGGTCCACCACCACCTCGCCCCCGTGGCGCGCCACCAGGCGGTCGCCCTCGGTGACCCGGCCGATGACCGTGGCCGGCAGGTCCCAGCGGGTGCAGGCGGCCAGCACCTCGTCCACGCGGTCCGGCTCCACCACGCACAGCATGCGCTCCTGGCTCTCGGACACCAGGATCTCGGCCGGCGCGAGCTCCTCGCGCAGCGGCACGAGGTCCAGATCGATCTCGAGGCCCACGCCGCCCCGGCTGGCCATCTCGCTGGCCGAGCTCGTCAGGCCGGCCGCGCCCAGGTCCTGCAGGGCCACAAAGGCCCCCCGGTCGGCCAGCTCCAGGCAGCAGTCCATGAGCTTGCGCTCGGTGAAGGGGTCGCCCACCTGCACCGACGGGCGCTTGTCCTCGTCGTCGTCCAGCTCGGCGGAGGCCAGCACCGAGGCGCCGCCGATGCCGTCGCGGCCGGTGCGGTTCCCGAACAGGATCACCGCGTTGCCCGGCCCCGCCGCCGCGGCGCGCAGCACCCGGTCGGCCGGCAGCACGCCCACGCACATGGCGTTGACCAGGCACGACTCCTCGTAGCGGTCGTCGAAGGCCACCTCACCGCCCACCGTGGGCACGCCGATGCAGTTGCCGTAGTGGCCGATCCCTGCCACCGCGCGGGTGAACAGGTGGCGGCTGCGGGCGCTGGTGAGCTCACCGAAGCGCAGCGAGTCCAGCAGGGCGATCGGCCGTGCCCCCATGGCCATGATGTCGCGCACGATCCCGCCGACCCCGGTGGCCGCGCCCTCGAAGGGCTCCACGGCCGAGGGGTGGTTGTGGCTCTCGATCTTCAGCGCCACGGCCAGGCCGTCGCCCACATCGATGATGCCCGCGTTCTCGCCCGGGCCCAGCAGGACGCGCTCGCCCGTGGTGGGGAAGCCGCGCAGCAGGGGCTTGGAGTGCTTGTAGGAACAGTGCTCCGACCACATCAGGCTGAACATGAACAGCTCGGGGACGGTCACCTCCCGCCCGACCAGCTCGGGGATGAGGGCGTTCTCGTCGTCGGTGAGTCCCAGGCGGCGATGGAGCGGCGTGTCGGTGCTCATCGCAGCAGTCCCCCGATGACCAACTCGCCGTCCATGGACCCGAGTAGCGCGTCGCAGGCCTCCTCGGGGTGCGGCATCAGGCCCATGACGTTCCCCGCCTCGTTGGCGATGCCGGCGATGTGGTCCACCGAGCCCAGCGGGTCCTCCCCGTGGTAGCGCAGGACGGGCCGGGCGGAGGCCGGGTCGCCGTACCAGGCGCCCTCGTTGTTCTTCACCGGGATCGACAGCACCGCGCCCCGGGGCCGGCCGCCGGTCCACGGGGTGTCCGCGTCGGCCACCTCCAGGTCCATCTGCCGGCAGACGAAGGACAGCGTGGCGTTGCGGCGCAGGGCGCCGGGCAGCAGGCCGGCCTCGCACAGCACCTGGAAGCCGTTGCAGATGCCGAGCACCCGTCCGCCCGCGGCGGCGTGGCGACCGACGGCCCCCATCACCGGGGAGCGGCTGGCGATGGCCCCGCAGCGCAGGTGGTCCCCGTACGAGAATCCGCCCGGGATCAGCACGGCCTCGGTGCCCGCGGGCAGCTCGGGCTCGCCGTGCCACGCCTCGACGGCGGTGCCGCCCATGCCCGCCACGGCCCGCGCGGCGCTGTCGTGGTCCAGCGAGCCGGGGAAGCGCACGATCGCCACCCGGGTCACGCGGGCTCCACCGTGTAGTCCTCGATCAGGGCGTTCGCCAGCAGGCGCTCGCACATGTCGCGGGCGGTGCCCACCGGGTCATCGCCGGCGATGTCGAGCTCGATGCGCTTGCCGATGCGCACCTCGCCCAGCCCGTCGAACCCGAGTTGGGTCAGCGCGCCGCGCACCGCCTGACCCTGTGGGTCGAGCACGCCCTTGCGCGGCATGACGGTGACCACCACTTGGCTCATCGATTCTCCCGCAGGTAGTCGGCGAACGATCCGCCGGTGATCCGCTCGTACGCATCCACGTACCGGTCCCGGGTCCCCTCCACCACATCATGCGGGAGGTCCGGACCGGGCGGCGCGTGGTCCCATCCCGACGCGTCCAGCCAGTCACGCACGTACTGCTTGTCGAAGCTGGGCGGCGAGGCGCCGGTGCGCCACCCGTCGGCCGGCCACAGCCGCGACGAGTCCGGGGTCACCGCCTCGTCGCCGAGCGTGATCTCTCCGGTGGCCGGGTCGTGCCCCAGCTCGAACTTGGTGTCGGCCAGGATGATCCCGGCCGCCTGGCACGCGGCGGCGGCCCGGGTGTAGAGGGCCAGGGTGATGCGCTCGGCCTCCGCCAGCACCGCGGCCCCCACCAGGTCGGCGGCCTGCTCGCGGGTGATGTTCTCGTCGTGCCCGCTCTGGGCCTTGGTGGCGGGGGTGAAGATGGGCTCCGGCAGGCGGGCGGCCTGCTCCAGCCCCGCGGGCAGCGGGTGCCCGCACACGGCGCCGGTCTCCAGGTAGTCGCGCCAGCCGGACCCCACCAGGTAACCGCGCGCCACGCACTCGATGGGCAGCATCTGGAGCGTCCGCACCAGCATGGTGCGCCCCGCGAAGTGCGGGTCGCGCAGGCCGGCCGGCAGGTCGTCGAGGCGCGTGGACAGCAGGTGGTTGGGGACGATGTCCGAGGTGCGCGCGAACCAGTGTGCCGACAGGCCGGTGAGCACCCGGCCCTTGTCGGGGATCGGCGTGGGGAGGATGACGTCGTACGCCGAGATGCGGTCGCTGGCCACCATCGCCAGGTGCCCCTCGCCGGCGGCGTAGACCTCGCGCACCTTCCCGCGCAGGATCGGCTCGGGCGCCATGGCCTAGAGCGCCTCCACGCGGGCCATCAGGGCGTCGACATGGCGCGTGTACCAGGCCGGGTCGAACAGCGAGTCCAGGCCGGCCGCGTCGATGACGGCGGTCACCTCGGGGTCGGCCGCCAGGAGCTCCTGCAGCGGGGTGGCCGTGTCCCAGGCGCGCATGGCGTTGCGCTGCACCAGGGCGTACGCCGCTTCGCGGGTGAGCCCGCGCTCCACCAGCCCCAGCAGCACGCGCTGCGAGTAGACCAGCCCGTGCGAGGAGGCCACCACCTCGGCCATCCGCTCCTGGTGGACCACCATGCCCTCCATCAGCTGGCGTGACTTGGCCAGCATGTAGTCGAGCGCCAGGAAGGCGTCGGGCAGGATCACCCGCTCGGCCGAGGAGTGCGAGATGTCGCGCTCGTGCCACAGGGCCACGTTCTCCATCGCCACGATCGCGTTGCCGCGCAGCAGCCGCGACATGCCGGTGATGCGCTCGGCGGTGATCGGGTTGCGCTTGTGCGGCATCGCCGAGCTGCCCTTCTGGCCCACGCCGAAGGCCTCCTCGGCCTCGCGCAGCTCGGTGCGCTGCAGGTGGCGCATCTCCACGGCCAGGCGCTCCAGCGAGCTCGCGGCCACGGCCATGGTGGCGATCACCTGGGCGTGGCGGTCGCGCGCCACCACCTGGGTGGGGATGGGCTCGGGCGCCAGGCCCAGCTCGTCCAGGACCTGTGCCTCCAAGTCGGGGTCGAGCATGGCGTAGGTGCCCACGGCGCCCGACAGCGTCCCCACGCTCGCGCCCCGGATGGCGGCGGCCAGGCGCTCCTCGTTGCGCCGGCTCTCCATCGCGTGGTTGGCGAGCTTCAGGCCGAAGGTGGTCACCTCCCCGTGCACGCCGTGGGTGCGGCCCACGCACAGCGTGTCGCGGTGCTCGATCGCGAGCCGCTTCAGGGTGGCCGTCAGGGCCGCCTGCCCGGCCAGCAGCAGTTCGCCGGCGCGCGCGATGGCCAGGCCCGTCGCGGTGTCGAGCACATCCGAGGAGGTCATGCCGTAGTGGATCCAGCGCGAGGCCGGGCCGATGCGCTCGTTGACGTCGGTGAGGAAGGCCACCACGTCGTGGTTGGTGGTCTTCTCCAGCTCCAGCGTGCGCTCCACCGAGAAGCCGGCCTTGGCCTCGATCTCGGCCAGGTCCTCGGCGGGGATCACCCCGCGCGCCGTCCAGGCGCGGCACACCGCCAGCTCCACCTCCAGCCAGCGCCCCAGCTTGGCCTCCTCGGTCCAGACGGCCGACATGGCGGGGCGCGAATAACGGGGGATCACGGGCGAGGGACCTCGGGGCCGGGGGTGTGGGCGGTGCGGCGGCTCAGGGGGCTGCGGTCCGGCTCAGAGGCCGGCGGCGATGTCGCTGCGCATCTGGCGCCCGTCGAACCGGACCCGCTCGGCGGCCGCGTACGCGGCGGCGCGCGCCTGGGCCACGGTGTCGCCGCCGGCGCTCACCGCCAGCACGCGACCACCGGCCGTCACAATGGTGCCACCGTCGCCCGCCGCCGTGCCCGCGTGGTACACCTCGGCACCCGCGGCGGCGGCCTCCTCCAGGCCGGTGATGGGGTCGCCGGTGCGAGGTACGGCCGGGTAGTCGGCGGCCGCCAGCACCACGGCCACGGCGGCGCCGGCGCCCACGCGCACCGGTCGGTCCTCGATCGCCCCGTCGGCGGCGGCCGACAGCAGGGCCACCAGGTCCTCGTCGATGCGCGGCAGCAGAGCCTGGGTCTCGGGATCGCCGAAGCGGGCGTTGAACTCCAGCACGCGCGGGCCGTCGGGGGTCATCATGATCCCCGCGTAGAGCACCCCGGTGAAGGGCGTCCCGCGGCGGGCCATCTCGGCCACCACCGGGCGGTGCACCCGGTCGACCAGTTCGTCGGCGAGGGCGTCGGGGATGTCGGCCACGGGGGACACCGAGCCCATGCCGCCGGTGTTCGGGCCGGTGTTGCCGTCGCCGATCGGCTTGTAGTCCCGGGCGGCGGGGAAGCGCGCCACGCGGCGGCCGTCGCAGATGCCCAGCAGGGACACCTCCGGGCCGGACATGCCCTCCTCCACGACCACCGCGGCGCCGGCGTCGCCGAAGGCGCCCTCCACGAGGCAGGCCTCGAGCGCCTCACGCGCCTCGGCCTCGGTGTGGGCCACGACCACGCCCTTGCCGGCGGCCAGGCCGTCGGCCTTGACGGCCACGGGGACCCCGAACTCGGCGACCGCGGCCAGCCCGTCGTCCAGGGTGCTCACCGTGTGCGAGCGGGCGGTCGGCACGCCGGCCGCGGCCATGATCTCCTTCGCGAAGGCCTTGCTGCCCTCCAGGCGGGCCGCCTCCGCCGACGGGCCGAAGGCGCGGATGCCCGCGGCGCGCATGGCGTCGCAGAGGCCCGCCACCAGCGGCGCCTCGGGGCCCACCACCACCAGGTCGACGCTCCGCTCCCGGGCGAGGGCCACCAGGGCCGCGGTGTCGGTGGCGCCCACGTCGACCACCTCGGCGTCGCGCGCGATGCCGGCGTTGCCGGGGGCGCAGATCACCGTCGGCGACTGGGGGGAGCGCTGCAGGGCACGCACCAGCGCGTGCTCGCGCCCGCCGGCGCCCACGACCAGCACGCTCACGCCCATGTGCGGGTACTCCTCATCGGGCCCACGGGGCACGAGGTGGCCGGGGAGCACTGCGGTGCCTTCACCCCGCCACCTTCTCACACTTGGCATCGGGCATGCGGACGCTACGATTCGCACGTGAGCCAGTCCGACCGTCCCATGTCGCGCGAGGAGCGCGAGGCCCAGCGGGCACTGCTGGAGGACGCCATCATGGACCTCGCCGGGTCCCCGGACCCCCAGCGCTCGGCGCGCGAGGTGATGCGCGCGCTGGACTCCTACATCGAGGCCAGCGGCGGCTCCGATGTCGCCCCGCGCGAGGCTCCCGTGACCGACTACGGGCACCGCGAGCAGGACAACCTGCACTGGGTGAAGTGGATCGTCATCGGCGGCGCGGTGGTCGCGACCCTGAGCGTGGCCATCGCCTTCAGCGGCGGGTGGCCGGTGGCGGCGGTCATCATCGGCATCTGGGCCCTGGCCCTGGCGGCCCTCTTCACCACCTGAGCCCCCGGCCACGGCCATCTGAGAGCATCCGGGCATGAGCATCGATCGCCAACTCGCCTACGCGGCCCTGTTCGGCGGCGCGCGTGCCCCCGCGCCGCCGGCCACCCGGGTCGCCATCGTCACCTGCATGGACTCGCGCATCGACCCGCCCGTGGTCTTCGGGCTCGACCCGGGCGATGCCAACATCATCCGCAACGCCGGCGGGGTCATCGACGACGGCGTGCTGCGCTCGCTGACCATCTCCCAGCACCTGCTGGGCACCACCGGGGTCCTCATCGTCCAGCACACCGGTTGCGGGGTGCTCGGCCTGGACGACGACGCGCTCGAGGCGCGCCTGGTGGACCACGCGGGCGAGGCTCCGGCGTGGCGCGGCAGGGGCTTCCCGGAACTGGAGGCCAGCGTGCGGGAGGCGGTGCGTGCCGTGCGCTCCTACCCGTTCCTGCTGCACACCGACAACGTCCGCGGCGCCATCCTCGACCTCGAGAGCGGCGGCGCCGTCGAGGTCACCGTCGAGGATTAGGCCCGGGCTCAGCGCCGGCCCGCCGGGTCAGCCCGCCCGGCTCTTCAGCACCGTCAGCATGCGCTGGGTCAGCAGCCCGCGGGCACTCAGGTCGTCCAGCACGGAGTCGACGGCCGCGTGGCCGGCGGGGCCCGTGGCACGCGCCTCCTCGATGACCAGGTCGAAGCTCGTCCGCCCGGAGGTGATGCGCCGCAGCACCTCGTCGCCCACCCGGGCGGGGTCGCTTCCGGCCAGGGCGATCAGGTCGGCGAGGGTGGCGCCGTCCAGCTCGGGGTCGGTGCCCGCCACCATGCCCACCGGACGCTCGTCGGGAGCGTCGGGGTCGTCCACGATGATCGCGGGCCCGCCGCCGGCCAGCGAGCCGTCGGTCAGGTGGCGCATGACCTGGGCGATCACCTCATGGGCGGCGGGCGGGTCGTCCTCGCCCGCCGCCGGCGCGGCGGCGGGCGGGTCGGGCCGGCGCACCTGGAGCGGGTCGGTGAGCGGGATGGCACGCCGGCCGGCGTGGATCACCTCCACCAGGTCGCCGGCCTGCGGCTCGCCCAGGTCGGTCGACTCGAAGGCCAGGTCGGTCTCGAAGGGCTCGCCCTCGGCGGGCTCGACCCTGACGCGGGCCCGCCACCCGTCGTCCCGGGCGCTCGCGGACATGACGGTGGCCGGCGCGGGGCGCCCCCGCTCGCGGACCCGCCGTTCACGCCGGCCGCGCAGCACCCGTCCGCGGATCAGATCTCGACGCGGTCGATGACCTGGTGGCGGCCCTGGCCGATGCCGATGAGGGTGATCGGCACCTCCACCGCCTCGGCGATGGCATCGACGTATGCCTGGGCGGCCGCCGGCAGGGCGTCCTCCTCGCGGCATTCGGTGATGTCCTCGTCCCAGCCGGCCATCTCCTCGTACACCGGCCGGCAGCTGTGGAAGTCGCTCTGGTGGTAGGGGAGCTCGGTGGTGCGGGTGCCGTCGCGCAACTCGTAGGCCACCGCCATCTTCACGCTCGCCAGGCCCGACAGCACATCGAGCTTGGTCAGCGCCAGCTGGGTGATGCCCGACAGGCGCACCGCGTAACGCAGCGCCACCAGATCCAGCCAGCCGCAGCGGCGCTGGCGCCCGGTGGTGGTGCCGAACTCCTGGCCCTTCTCCATCATGTGGCGGCCGGCGTCGTCGTCCAGCTCGGTGGGGAACGGGCCCTCGCCCACGCGGGTGACATAGGCCTTGCTCACCCCGATCACCGAGTCGATGCGCGTCGGCCCCACGCCGGCGCCGGTGCAGGCCGCTCCGGCGATCGGGTTGGAGGAGGTCACGAACGGGTAGGTGCCGTGGTCGATGTCGAGCATGGTGCCCTGGGCGCCCTCGAACAGGACCCGCTTGTCGTCGCGCAGCTGCCGGTCGATCAGCAGGGCGGTGTCGGCGATGAACGGCCGGAGGCGCTCGGCCGCCGGCGCCAGGTCGGCGGCCACCTTCGCGGGGTCGAGGCGCTCGATCCCGTACAGCTTCTCCAGGATCTCGTTCTTGCTCTCCAGGGCCACCTCGATCTTGCGCAGCAGGATCTTGGGGTCCAGGAGGTCCTGGACGCGGATCCCCACGCGCGCGGCCTTGTCCTCGTAGCAGGGGCCGATGCCGCGGCGGGTGGTGCCGATGCTGAACTTGCCCAGGCGCATCTCGGCCGCGCCGTCCAGCAGGATGTGCCAGGGCATGATCAGGTGGGCGTTGCCCGAGATCCGCAGCGTCTCCAGCGAGATCCCGCGCGGTTCGAGCCCCTCGAGCTCCTCGCAGAGCACCCACGGGTCGACCACCGTGCCGTTGCCGATGACGCAGAGCGTCCCCGGGAAGAGGATGCCCGAGGGCACGAGGTGCAGCTTGTAGACCTCGTCGCCGGCGACGATCGTGTGGCCGGCGTTGTTGCCGCCCTGGAAACGCACCACCACGTCGCTGCGCTCGGCCAGGAGGTCCACCACCTTGCCCTTGCCCTCGTCGCCCCACTGGGCCCCGATCACCACGGTTGCCGGCACCGGCTATTCCTCTCGCATCAGGTTGTCGAACTTGGCATAGCTGCCGCGGAACGTGAGCTTCACGCGGTCGGTGGGCCCGTGGCGGTTCTTGGCCACGATGACCTCCGCCACCCCGGTGTCCTCGGACTCGGGGTTGTAGTACTCGTCGCGGTAGATCATCAGGACCAGGTCTGCGTCCTGCTCGATGGCGCCCGACTCGCGCAGGTCGGACAGCATCGGCCGCTTGTCGTTCCGTGCGTCGGGGGAGCGGTTCAGCTGGGAGAGCACGATCAGCGGCACCTCGAGATCGCGCGCCAGCATCTTGAGCCCGCGCGAGATCGCGGAGATCTCCTGCACGCGGCTCTCCTCGCGCCGGCCGGTGCCGCCCTCCATCAGCTGGATGTAGTCGACGATCAGCAGGTCCAGGCCGTCGCGGCTCTTGAGGCGGCGGCACTTGGTGCGCATCTCGCCCAGGCTGACGCCCTCGGAGTCGTCGATGAACAGGCGCGCCGCCGACAGGCGGTCCGCGGCGCGGCCGATGCGCGACCAGTCCTCCGGGGCCAGGCGGCCGGAGCGGATGCGGCCGGCGTCGACCACGGCGGTGGACGACAGCATGCGCTGGATCAGTTCGTCGCCGCTCATCTCCAGGCTGAACAGGGCGACGCTGCGGTCGTCGTTGAGCGCGGCGTGCTCGGCCATGCACAGCGCGAGCGCGGTCTTCCCCATGGAGGGGCGCGCCGCGATGACGATCAGGTTGCCCGGCTGCAGGCCCCCGATGACGCCGTCGATGTCGATGAAGCCGGTCGGCACGCCCAGCACGCCGTCGGGGCCCTCGGCCGCCCGCGTGAGGCGCTCCAGCCCGCCGATCACCAGTTCCTTGGCGCGCGTGAAGTCGCCGCGTACGCCCTTCTGGGAGAGCTCGTACACCAGCGTCTCGGCGCCCTGGACCATCTGCGATGTCTCGCCCTCGCGCTGGACGACCATCTTCTCGATCTCCTGCCCCACCCGCAGCAGGCGCCGCTGCGTGGCGGTGTCGCGCACCATCCCGGCGTAGGTCTTGTAGCTCGCCGCGATGAACGGCGTCTCCATGAGCTCGAGCACGCCCAGGCGGCCGCCGGCCGCGTCCAGCTCGCCGGCCTTGGTCAGCGTCTCGATCACCGTGATCGGCTCGATGGGCTCACCGCTGTTGAACAGCGCCGAGATCGCCCGGTACACCGCGCGGTGACCCTCGCGGTAGAGGTCGAGTTCGTCGACCATCGAGAGCACGTCGGCCGCGTAGCCGTCGGCGGCCATCACGCTGGCCAGCAGCATGGCCTCCGCCTCGACGTTCTGTGGCGGCGTGGCGCTCTCGGGCATGGTCGGGCGGACCCGCGCGGGGGTCTGGGGGACCGGGGTCCCCCTAGTCGATCAGCGGGCTGACGATCGTCTTGACCTCGGTCGCCAGACCGGGGCCCAGATCGACCGGGACCGAGTACGTGCCCAGCGCGCGGATGGCGGGCTCGACCGTGATGGAGCGGCGGTCGATCTTGACGCCGCGCGCCTCCTCGATGGCCGACGCCACGTCGCCGGCGGTGATCGAGCCGAACAGGCGCCCGTCGTCCCCGGCCTTCGCCTTCAGGGTGAGGATGGTGCGGCCCAGCAGATCGGACAGCTCCCGTGCCTGCTCGACGGCCTTGCGCTCGGCCTCGACCCGGTCGGCCTCACGCCGGCGGACCTCGGCGATGCGCGCCGGGGTGGCGGCCTCGGCCAGGCCGCGTGGCTGGAGGTAGTTGCGCATGTAGCCGCGGGCCACGTTCACCACGGTCCCGGGAGTACCCAGGCCCTCGACCTCGTCCAGAAGGATCGCCTGCATCGTGTCTCCAGCTACCTAGAAGGGAATGTCGTCGTCGTCGTTCGTGCTGGAGGGCCCCATGTCGGTGCGATCCACCGGCATGTCGTCACCTCCGCCGCCACCACCGCCGGTCTGCGGGGCGTCCTTCCAGCCGCGCTCACCGCCGCCGTAGTCGCCGCCGCCACCGCCGCCCTCACCACGGGAATCGAGGAAGAAGAGGTCGTTGGCGATGATCTCGACGGCCTGGCGCTTGCTGCCGTCCTGGGTCTGCCACTCGCGCCAGCTCAGCCGGCCGTCCACCCCGATGCGCCGCCCCTTGGCCAGGTACTGGCCGGCGGTCTCGGCCTGGCGGCCGAAGGCGGTCACGTCGAAGTAGTTGCTCTGGTCGCTCCACTCGCCGCCGCGGTTGGTCCTCGAGGTCACGGCCAGACGGATGGAGCACACCGACGTGCCGCCGGCGGTCTGGCGCATCTCGGGGTCGCGGGTGAGGCGGCCGACGAGGGTGACGCGGTTGAGATCGGCGGGCATCAGGAGCCTCCGGGTCTAGCGGGGACGGCGTCCGCCGCCGCCGCGGCCACCCGGCCCGCGGCCGCGCGGGGCACGGCTCTCGCCCTCGGGGTTCGTGTCCACCGGCAGGGGCGCGCCGACGGAGACCGCCCGCTCGGCCTGGCGTCGGTTGAGGCGGATGAAGAGGGCCCGCAGCACGACGGCCTTGTTGATGGAGAGGATCCTCTCCACCTCGGCCAGCGAGTCCGGCTCGCCGTGGCAGGTGATGACCACGTACTGGCCGTCGGGGCGCTTCTCCATGGGGAAGGTGATCTTCTTCCGGCCCCAGTCGTTCACGTGCTCGATGGTGCCGCCGCCGTCGCGGATGAGTTGCTGGACCCTGTCCAGGATCTCCTGCCGCTGCTCCTCCTCGGAGTCCGGGTTGAGGATGATCATGATCTCGTAAGCGGTGATCCTGGGCCTCCGAATGGTTGTGCGGCACGCGAGCGCTACGGGACGACCGGGTCCCGGCAGGCGCGGGAGTATACCAAGGGCCCGGCGCCATGGATCGAGGTGCCCGGGCGGGCGATGAGGGCGTGGCGTCCGGGCGTACCATGCCCGATGAGACCGGCTGGCGGAGGTGACCGTGGCGCGCGGGAAGCGGATGGTGGTGTCGGTGCTGACCTCGATCGGGGCGGGTGCCGGCCTGGCTGCCTGGCGCGAGCGGCGCCGGCGCGCCGGCGCTCCGGCCCCCGGCCCCGCCGCCGGCCCGCCCCCGCCCGCGCCGGTGGCCCAGGACGCCGGCGATCCGGGCGCGGCCATCGACGCGGCCCGCGAGCGCCTGCGCCGCGCCGCCGAGCGCCGCGCTGAGGACGGGCCGTCGGCGGGCTGATCGCGGCCGCCCTCGGCGCGAGCCTGCTGGCCGGTGCCGCCCCCGCGGTCCCCGGCGCGGGCGATCCGGACGCGGTGCGCCTGGCGGTCAAGGGGGACTGGGGGCACGGCACGGCGGCCCAGGCCGCGGTGACCCGTCGCATCTGCGCCGAGCACCGGCGCGCCCCGCTGGCCGCGGTCGTGACGACGGGCGACAACTTCTCGCGGCCCGAGGGGGTCGCCACCCCTGCCAACTTCACCCGGCCCGAGGCCTGCCTACGGCGCGCCGGCGTGCCCTACATCGCCGCCTGGGGCAACAACGACCTGGCCGGCGACGCAACGGCCATCGCGCTCGGGGCCCCCGGGCGGTACTACGCGACCCCCGTGGGGCCCCTGCGGCTGGTGGTGCTCGATGCCAACTCCCCGGCCGACCCGGCCCAGCTGGCCTTCTTGGACGCCGAGTTGGCCGCGGCGCGCTCGGCCGGCGAGGTCCCCGTGCCCGTCATGCACCAGCCGCTGGCCTCGGCGGGCTACCACTCGCCCGATCCCGATCAGCGCGCGCTCTGGGTGCCCCGCCTGCGCGCCGCCGGCGTGCGCGTGGTGCTCCAGGGGCACAACCACGCCTACGAGCGCATCGTCGCCGACGGCATCACCCACCTCACCACGGGGGGCGGCGGTGCTCCGGTCTTCCCCTGCCTGCGCCGTCCCGAGGGGCTGCGCTCGTGCCGCCCCCGGCACCATGCGCTCATCGTCACCGCCTGGGCGGACTGGCTGTTCTCCGAGGCGCTGACCCCGGAGGGCGAGGTGCTGGACCGGGCGCTGCTGGCCCTGCCCTGAGGCTGGCCGGCGGCCACCCGGGCCGCCCCGCCCCGCCTCGCCGTTGCGGGCGGGACGGGCGCGCGGCTCAGGTGCGGCAGGCGAGGGCCACGCCGGCCGGGTGGAGCTCGGCCAGGCGCCAGCCCCCGTCCTCACGGAGGACGCCGATGGGGATCCGGGTCGTCCCGGGCGACGAGCCGGGGCCCTGGACCTCCAGGCGCGCCATCACGCGCGGCGGATCGCCGTCCTCCTCCAGCACGGCCTCCGTGATCCGGTAGTCCGCCTCGTCCTCGGCGCGCGCCTCGGCGATCGCCTCGAGCATCCCCTCGGACCCTCCGCACTCACGGACGATGAGCCGGGACATGAGTGCGGTGGCCTCGTCCGGCCGGTCGTCGGTGAACCGGTCGAAGTAGGCGGTCACCACCTCCTCCGCACCGCGCGGGGCGTCCGCTCCGGTCGTCGCCCCGTCGCCGCCATCGGCGTCGCCGCCGCAGCCGGTGAGCGAGCCCGCGAGGACGAGCGCCGCCGCCAGGGCGGGCACCCCGTTCGCCGCGCCCGAGAGTCGCCCGTCGGCACCGTGGACGTGCCCCGCCTCAACGGATCGGCGGGGTCGGGAGGGTGATCCGATCACCCTCGGTCACCAGTACGACGCGGTCACCGGCCTCCTCGATGACGCCACTGACGAACGTCTGCGTGACGGTCGAGGTCTCGGTTCCCATCTGCAGAGTCTGAGTCCCTTCAGGGGGGACGGCCCAGAACGTCAGCGAGCGATCCGCGTTCTGGCGCCAGATCGTCATGGGGTCCTGCTCGGTGCCTCCGGGCGGGTAGCACGCCATGGACGAGCCTGCCGCGGGGCCTGTCAGGTCGGCGTCGACGACGCTCAGGCAACGATCACCCCCGGGCCTGGAGACCGTGATCACTCGCTCGCCGGCGTCGGTGGAACCGAGGTCACGGGCGGTCGAGGGGTCGGTGGCCTCCAAGATGCTCGCCGCCTCCTTGGGAAACCAGGCCGGTGGCTCAACAGCGGTCGATTCCGTGGCTGGTTGTTCGGCGCCGGAAATCGCGGCGAGCACCCCCGCGCAGATCGCCGCCACTGCCAGCAAGGCGCCGAGAGTCCGCGCGCGGAGTCGGCGTGAATCTTTCGCATGTCGCATTCCCGCTCAGTGCAGTTGCTGACGACGTGACACCCTTGTGCCGCTCTCGTCTGGGTGACACCTGTGCTTGGTCCTTTCCTTGCTTCCTCTCCCACCCCAGCAACGACAACTGCTCGCTCGTGTGTCTCCATGGGGTCGAGAACCGAGTCGGTTACGCGTGGGGCTCCGCCATGTGCACCTGTAGATGGGACCGATCCGCTGCATCCGCTCGGGAAATTCGCCAAGCGGTCGCACTTCGCCCCGCTCGCGCGGCACTGCGATCGCCTATCCGGGATCTCGATCCTCGTGGGAGCGGCCGGCGATCCGCCGGCGCGCCCGGGCCAAGTGTGAGCGCACCGTGCCGGGAGGCATGCCCAGCGACCGAGCGATCTCACCGGTTGAGAAGCCGTGGACATCATGGAGTACGAGGGCGCGCTGCTGGGCGATCGGCAGGTCACGGATGATCTCCGGCACCGCCTCCGCCGGCTCGCGGTGGGGGGCGGCGCTCGCGTGGCGGGCATGCTCCAGCGGGTACCCCGCGCGGCGTACGCGCTGGTCCAGCATCGAGAGGGCGCGCTTGGCGACGATCGAGCGGAACCAGGGCCCGAACGGCCGCGTCGGGCCCCCTCGGGCCGCCGGCCCGGCGGACTCGGCTCAGGAGGGGGTCCGCGCTCCCCGGCTGGCGACGGCGGCGGCCCACGCGGTGGCCACCCGCGCGGTGAGCAGGCTCATGGCCGCGCCGGCTTGGGCGCGCTGCTCGGACGTGGCGGCGGAGGGGCCCTCGGCCAGGGCGCGCTCCATGGCGCGCTCGAGCGCCAGGCTGCCGCCGAGGGTGACCTCGGCCGACGAGCCGGCCAGGCCGTGGCCGCGCCCGTAGGTCTCGGAGCGCTCCAGCGCCTCGGCCAGGTTCCCGCTGCGGAACGCCTCGGCCAGCAGGTCGATCCACGAGCGCACCACGTTGCGGCGCTCGGCCGCCGATAGTCGCCGGTATGCCGCCTCGGCGGGCCCCTCGACCAGCGTCTCCACGATCTCGGCGGCGCGGTCGGCGCAGGCGCTCACGATGTCCGCCAGCTCGGCCGAGGTCGTGATCTGCATCGCGCCGCGCCGCGTCGGCCGCGCGCCCCGCGCCGGCTGACGGGCGAGCCACTGGCGCAGCACCTCGGGGTCGAACCGCCGGTGGCCACCCGCCGTGCGGACGTGGGGGACGCGCCCCTCCGAGGCCCAGAGGCGCAGCGTGCTCGACGACACCCCGAGGGCGCGCGCGGCCGCCGAGACCGACAGCCAGCCTCCGTCCGAGCGACGGACCGTGGCCTGCTGCATGGTGGACGTCATTCGGCGGCCGATCGCAGGCGGCAGCGCACACCGTCGGCATAGCCCGCCGCCACGCGCACGGTCATGCGATCGAGCGTGCGCTCCACGGAGCGGCGCAGGCCGGGCCGCTGTCCCAGCACGCCGTCGAGAGCCCGGTCGGCGGCGCGTCTCAGGGCCAGCGCATCCGTGATCACCGCGTCCCCGGGCATGCCCGCGGCGCCCTGGCGGAAGCCCTCCCACTCGGCATCGCGGTAGCACTCGCCCAGGTCCCCGACGGCGAGGCCCTCTGCCAGCGAGTCGAGCGCCGCCCGTGCCCGGGCGGTCCGTAGGGCGACCGAGCGCGCCGCCACGGCCCTGCCCCGGACGATCTCCGACGCGAACGCGTCTGCCACCGCGGCCGATGCGCCGCGCAGGACCTCCGCCAGTTCGAGGGACGCCTCGACGCGCGTCGGCACAAGTTCCGGCGGGCGGGCCGCCGCCGCCGGCGGGGCGCCTCCGCGCTCGGCCAGCCACTCGACCAGCTCGTCCATGTCGAAGCGCCGGTGGCCCCCCTGGGTGCGCACGTGGGGGACCTCGCCCGCGGCGGCCCAGGCGCGAAGGGACGACGGGCTCACCCCCAGCATGCGCGACGCGGCCGACACCGACAGGAGCTGGGGCGTCCCGGTCTCGGCGACGGCCTCACTCACGCGGGCTCTCCGGGGCGCGGCCGCGACGGCGGTCGGTCGGGGGGATCATGAGGGTGATATTCGGCAGGGGATCGGTGGAATGCAACCCGTTGGGGAGTATGGACAAAGCGACTTGTTTGGAGATTTACGCAATTTCGGCCGGGTCGCACCCTCCGCCGGCCGCCGAGAGGACCCCGCCCGGCCCTACCCGGCCGGCTCGTCGCCGCCCCGGCCGAGGCGCGCCGGCACCGGGTTCCGGCGCGCCTCGGCCGCCGCCTCGGCCTTCTCGCGGCGCACGTGGCGCCGCTCGCGCACCGCCACCACGGTCGCGACGGCGGCCGTCACCGAGAACGCGACCAGGAACGCGACCCAGGTCTGATCGGCGAACGCGCGCCCCGCGAAGTAGCCCAGCAGGGCCGCCTGGGCGGCCCAGACGCTCCCGCCCAGGACGTCGAACAGGAGGAAGCGCGGGTACGACATCTGTCCCGCGCCGCAGGAGAGGTTGATGGCGATGCGGATGCCGGGGAGGAAGCGGCCGGTGAACACGAGCGCGGGCCCCTGGCGCTGCACCATCCGCTCGGCCGCCATCAAGCGGTCGGGTCCCGCGAAGCGGCCGATCATCCGTCTCAGCGGCCCCGATCCCGCGCGCCCGATCCAGAATGCGGCCGAATCGCCCACCACGGCCCCGGCCGCGCCCGCCACGATCACCAGCGGCAGAGACAGGGCGCCCTCGGCCGCCAGCACCGCGGCGCCGACGATGACGGTCTCGCCGGGGAGGATGGGAAAGACACCGTCCCCGGCGACGATGAGCGCGATGGCCCAGTAGCCGTAGGTGGCGGCGTCGTGTGCCCATCCGGTGAAGTCATCGAACAGCGACGCCGCGGCCGCCAGCGCGAAGAGGTGGGTCAGGGGACTGCCCTCGGCAGGCGGTGTCGGGCGTTCACGCCGGGGATGATGACAGGACCGCGCCCCGATCCCCGGGCGCCGGGCGCCGCTATCCTGCGCCCATGGGTCGCATCGCCGACGCCGCCCTCCGCCTCCTGTCCGACGGGCCGGCCCCGGTGGAGATGCTCGCGCGGCAACTCCAGGACGAGGGCACCACCCGGGCGCGAGACCCGATCGCGGCCCTCCGGCGGGCGCTGCGCGACGATCCGCGCGTGCTCGACCTGCCGGACGGCCGCCTGGCCAGCCTCGACCAGGCGCTGGCCGGTCTGGAGCTGACGGTGGTCGTCGACGGGCGCGCGGCCGTCGAGCGGCGGGTCGACATCGAGCCGGATCTGGCCCCTCTGGCGCTGCTGGGGCTGGGCCCCGCACTCGACCTGCCCGCGGGGGTCCGCGCCGGCGAGACCGTCGCCGTGCGCATCGACGTGCCCGCAGAGGGGGCGCTGACGGTGCGGGCCGTCACCCCCGTCGAGGCTCGTCCGCATGACGAGGCCGCGCTGCTCGATGCCGTCGGCGCCGCCCTCGTGGCATTGCCCGGGGACGACGGATGGGCGGTGCCCGTGGTCGCCCACCTCGGCGCGGTCGTGGCCACGCTCGCGGCGGACCGCTCGGACCTGCTGCGCCACCCCGGCCGCCCGTTGCGCGAGGTCTTGTCGGACGGTGGTTTCGAGGCACACCTGGCGTGGGTGGGGGAGCCGGGCACCGACTGGATGGACATGACCTCCGACGAGGTGGAGGCCCTCGAGGACGAGGTGGGTCGCCTGCTGGTGGCGGAGCGGCCCGCCGAGGCGGCCGCCCTGCAGGAGCGCCTGCTGGACGTGTTGCGACGGCATCTCCCCGGGCGCGTCCCGGTGGCGCGCCGGCGCCTCGCCCGCGCGCTGGCCCGCGCGGGGCGCCCGGAGGACGCCCTCGCCGCGCTGGTGGGCAACGAGACCGACGATCCCGAGGACTGGTACGAGGCCACGGTGATCGCGTCTCGCCGGGGCGACGAGATCCGGGCGCGCCGGTGGGCGGAGTCGGGCCTGGCCCGGCTGCGGCCCGGGGACGACGAGCACGCGGCCGTCGCCCGCTGCCTGGATGACCTGGCCGGCGACCTCGACGCCCAGGCGGCCTTCCTGAGGGCCCGGGTGCCGCTCGAGGGCATCGAGGCCGATGCTGACGGCGCCGGGTGGCTGGCGGCCGCCGTGGCCCGCATCCCGCGGTCGTATCTGGTGGAGGTGCTCCTCGAGGAGGTCGGACGGCTCCTGGGACCCGACGAGTTGCGCGCCCTGATCGATGCGGCGGCGGACCTCGGCGATGCCGGCCGCGATCTGTGCGCTGCTCTCGGCCGCGTGCTCGCCGGCGCCTCCGGCCGCCGTGCACGCGCGGCCGCGGGCCCCGACCGTCGCCCGGCGCCTCCGGTGCTGTCGGCGCTGCTCGACGCGCACCCCGCGATGGCCTGGTCGACCCTCTGGGAGGACGCCGCGGACCAGCGGCAGCTCATCGTCGGCGTGGGCAAGGAGTCTGGCCGGCTGGCGCCGCTCGTGGTGCTGATCGATCTCGACGACATGGACGGCGCGGTCAAGGACGCCTTCTTCCTCCCGGACATGGTGGAGGAGCGCATCCATCGCGAGCTACTGCGCCCCATGGAGGAGATGGGCCTGCGGTGCCCGGCGATCCCCGTCGGCGTCGCGGTGGGGCAGATCGACGGGGGCCTGCGCCGGACCGCCGCGCTGGGCTGGGAGCTGCCCTCCGAGCGCCACCAGCCCGTGCTCGCGCGGATCCGTCGCCAGATCCTGCTGCCCCGCGGCATCGCGGGCTGACCACCCGTCCAGGCGCCCCGCGGGGTGGCCTATGCGGCCTCCCTCTCGGCGGGCGGGAGCCGCTCCGGGGCGGCCTCCTGGGCGGTGTGCCCCGCCCGCGCCGCGCGTGCGGCCCGCGCGGCGCGGATCGCCTCGAGCCGCCGCTCGCCGGCGGTGCTGCGCAGCCTGATCAGGCCCAGGATCAGGGGCAGCGCGGCGGCGCCGGCCAGCGCGGCGGCGCCCCGGGCCCCCGCATCGATCGCGTGGGCGGCCATCACCAGCAGCCCCAGCCCGCCGACGGTGCGCATCACCAGCAGGGCAGCGCCCGTCGCGTTCCCGGGCCGGCCGGCGTCCCACGCCGACCACACCAGGGCGGCGACAACCAGCGCCCCCACCGTCGACCACACCACACCAGCCTCCTCGCCGATCCTCGTGTGGATCGGTTCGGCGGCGCACCGGTCATCCCTCCCGGACTGGTGAATCCCCCGGCTGTGCGATAATGCCGATCATGTCTGAGATCCCCGCAGAGCTCCTCGAGACGTTCGGCATCCTGGATGAGGACCTGAGGAAGAACCTCATCGAGGCCCTCACCCCTGTCGCCGGCGAGCTCGGTCCCCGCGAGCTGGCCGTGCTCGATCGTCTGGCGAAGGGCATCGTCGGCGGCGCCAAGCCGGCCGAGCTCAACGCCTTCGTCCGTCTCCTGCCGGTCACCGTCAGCCGGGCGGTGCAACCGGTCATCGAGCCGGTCACGGCCGCCGGCTAGAGCAGTGGCGATCTGGAACCGGCGCCTCGGGTCCGTGGCGTCGGCGGCGCTGGTCTGCGCCCTCGTGGCGGGTTGCGGTGGAGCGGAGGAGACCGCCACCAGCGCGGCGGTGGCAGACGAGCCCGCGGCCACCCAGACCCGCGGCCAGAGCGCCGACCAGCTGCGGCGGGTGCGCCTCGGCCGGGTGCGTGGGGACCTGGGGGACGCGCTGTATGTCACCCAGCCGCCCGGCGACCGGCGGCTGTTCGTGGTCCAGCAGAGCGGCCGGGTGCTGATCCTCGATCGCGGCCGGACCCTGCCGCGGCCGTTCCTCGACATCGGACGGCTCGTCAGCTCGGGCGGGGAGCGCGGCCTGCTGGGGCTGGCCTTCCACCCGCGCTACGCCGCCAACGGCCGGTTCTTCGTGAACTACACCGACCGCCGCGGCAACACGCGCGTCGCCGAGTTCCGCAGGGCCAACCGCAACCGCGCGAACGTCTCCACCGGCCGCGTGCTGCTGACCATCCGTCAGCCGCAGGCGAACCACAACGGCGGTCACCTGGCGTTCGGTCCCGACCGCTTGCTCTACATCGCCACCGGCGACGGCGGGGGCGCAGGGGACCCGCAGCGCGCCGGCCAGCGGGTGGACACCCTCCTCGGCAAGTTGCTGCGCATCGACGTGGACCGGCGTCCCGGCGGGCGGCCGTACGGCATCCCGCCGGGCAACCCGTTCCGCGGACGCGGGCAGCGCCGCGAGATCTACGCCTACGGGCTGCGCAACCCCTGGCGATTCTCGTTCGACCGCCGCACCGGCGATCTCTGGATCGGCGACGTCGGCCAGAACGACCGCGAGGAGGTGAACTTCCGCCCTCGCGGCACCGGCCGGGGCGCCAATTTCGGCTGGAACGCCTTCGAGGGCAGCGTCCGCTACGAGGGGGGCGGTCCCGTGCGCGGCCGCAGGCCGGTGCGCCCGGTCTCGGAGTACACCCACTCCTCGGGCGACGGATGCTCCATCACGGGCGGCTACGTCTACCGCGGCAGGGGTGTTCCCGTGCTGCGGGGCCGGTACGTCTACGCGGACTTCTGCACCGGCAAGGTCTGGGCGATGCGTGCCGGCCCGCGGCCGGGCGACGTGCGTGAGATCACCGCCCTGCTGGGCCGGAGCGTGTCGCGGGTGACGTCGTTCGGCGAGGATCGCTCGGGGAACCTGTACCTGGTCGCCGACGGGGCGCTCTACCGCTTCGTGGGCCGCTGAGCGCCCCACCGACACCCGGCGACCCGGTGGTCCCGTCCGTGGGGTGGGGCGTGGTGCACCTGCTGCTGCACACCCGCCCGGGGGCCGACGGCGACGGGATCCTGGCCGCCATCCGGGAGTTCACCGCCGACGAGCCCAATCAGGTGCTCGCCTTCTCCGTTCTCGGGGGCGGTGCGGACCTCGGCGTGATGGCGCTCTCGCCGGACCTCGACCGGCTGGACCTGCTGACCAAGGCGATCACCCGCGGGCCGGTGGAGGTGGCGCACTCGTTCGTGTCGCTCACCGAGGGCAGCGAGTACACCTCCACCGAGGAGGATGAGCGGGCCCGCCTGGTCGCCGCCGGCAGCGCGGACATCGAGGGCGACCTGGCCACGTGGCGCACGCGCATGGAGCAGTACCTCGATTCGCGGTTGCACCCACGCCTGCCCCCGCGCCGCGTGATCGCCTTCTACCCCATGTCCAAGCGCCGCCAGGGCGACGACAACTGGTACTCGCTGCCCTTCGCCGAACGCCGGCGGATGATGGCCGGGCACGCCACCGTGGGGCGCCGCTACGCCGGGCGCATCCTCCAGCTCATCACGGGGTCCACCGGCCTGGACGACTGGGAATGGGGCGTCACGCTGCTGGCGGACGACCCCGTGGCGGTCAAGGAGATCGTCTACGAGATGCGCTTCGACGAGGTGACCGCGAGGTTCGGTGAGTTCGGGCCGTTCTGGGTGGGCCTGCTGATGGATCCGCCCGCCGCTCTGAAGCGGGCCGGCCTGGAGCTGGCCGCGGCCATCTGACCCGGGTCGGAGCCCTTCGGGTCGTTCGAGCGTCTACCCTTGTGCCGTCCCCGGGGATCACAAGGGAGTGCTGATGCGAGGTCTGACGTTCCACGCCGCCGGCGATGTGCGGGTCGACGAGGTACCCGATTCCGCCGTACAGGAGCCCACCGACGCGGTGGTGCGCGTGGAGCTTGCCGCCATCTGCGGGTCGGACCTGCACATCTACCACCTGGGTGAGGCGTTCGGTTTCAACCCCGGCTCGCGCCTGGGGCACGAGTACATCGGGGTGGTCGAGGAGGTGGGCGCGTCGGTGACGGGCTTCTCGCCGGGCGATCGCGTCCTGTCCTCGGCGTCGGTGGCATGCGGCGAGTGCACGCCGTGCCGCGAGGGGATCCTCTCGTCGTGTGTCCGCTGGTCGCTGTTCGGCTGGGCGCCCCGCACGTGGCAGCACGGGGGCGCCCCCGAGGGCGGGCAGTCACAGTTCGTGCGCGTGCCGCTGGCCGACACCACGCTGTGCAAGGTGCCCGAGGCGCTCGAGGACCCCGCGCGCGGCACCACCCTGCTGCCGATCGTGGACGTCATGTCCACCGGGTGGCACGGTCTGGTGCGCGCCGGCGTGCGCGAGGGGCAGAACGTGGTGGTGATCGGCGACGGCGCCGTGGGCCTCGCCGCCGTGCATGGCGCCATGGCCAAGGGCGCGTCCAACGTGGTCTGCCTGGGTCACCACCCCGACCGGCTGGCCACCGCCACCGCGCTGGGCGCCACCGCCGTGATCGACTCGCGCGACACCGAGGAGATCACCACCCTGGTGAACGAGGCCACCGGCGGCGACGGTGCGCACACGGTGGTGGACACCATCTCGGGCACCTCCTCGATGGAGGCCGCGCACGCCTGCGTCCGGCCCGGCGGCGTGATCGCCTGCCTGGGCATGGACCACTTCACGGGCAAGATGCCCGAGTTCAACTGGCGCGACCAGTTCCTGCGCAACATCTCGGTGACCGGTGGCCTGGTGCCGGGACGCCACTACTTCGCCGAGCTGCTGGACCTGGCAGCGGCCGGGGTCATCGACCCGTCGCCGATGATCTCCCACGAGATCGGTCTCGAGGAGGCGCCGGAGGGCTACCGGATGATGGCCGAACGAACCGAGGGCGTGACCAAGGTGGCGCTCCGACCGAACGGATGAGCTTGCTGGAGGAACTGGAGCGCACCGGCCAGGGGCACCTGCGGGCGGCCCTCGAACGCCTGCCCGCCGACGCGGCGCGCCGCCTGACCGCCCAGCTGGAGGCCGTGGACCTCGACCAGATCGCCGAGCTGGTGCGGGATCTGGTGCTGGTGGACGAGCCCGAGCTGGGCGGTGAAGTGTCGGCCGCCGACCCGGCCGACTTCATCCGCCTCCCGGACGGCGAGGCCGACATCGAGCGCGACCGCGAGGCCCGTGCGGTGGGCGAGCAGATGCTGCGCGACGGGCGGGTGGCCGCGGTGCTGCTGGCCGGCGGGCAGGGCAGCCGCCTGGGCTTCGACGGTCCCAAGGGCGCATTCCCGTTCGCGCCCGTCACGGGGCGCACCCTCTTCTGGCACCACATGAGCACGGTCGGCGCGGTGCGCGAGCGCTACGGCGCGCCGCTGCCGGTGTACATCCTCACCTCGCCGACCAACGACGACCAGACGCGCCGGGAGTTCGCGGCCAACGACCACTACGGCCTCGACCCGTCGACGGTCCACTTCGTGGTGCAGGGCACGATGCCGGCCGTCGACGCGCGCACCGGGCTGCTGCTGCGCGAGGAACCCGACCGCCTGGCGCTGTCGCCGGATGGTCACGGCGGGCTGCTGATGGCGCTGCGCCGGCACGGCGCCCTGGACGAGATGGCCGCACAGGGCATCGACTCCCTGTTCACCTACCAGGTGGACAACCCCCTGGTGCGCGCCTGCCGGCCCGAGTTCCTGGGGCACCACGAACTGACCCGCTCGCAGATGTCGTCGGTGGTGGTGCGGAAGCTGGGCCCCGGCGAGCGGATGGGCGTGATCGCGCGCATCGACGGGCGCCCCGGCGTGGTGGAGTACAGCGACCTGCCCGACCGCCTCGCCGAACAGAGGGACGCCGAGGGGGAGCTGGTCTTCTGGGCGGGCTCGATTGCGGTGCACTGCATCGACCGTTCGTTCGCCGAGGCCCTCACCGGCGACGACCTGCGGCTTCCGTTCCACCGGGCGCTGAAGGTGGTGCCCCACGTGGACGACGACGACCGGGCGGTGAGCCCGGAGGGGCCCAACGCCGTCAAGTTCGAGACCTTCCTGTTCGACGCGCTGGCCTACGCCGAGCGGACCATGGCCATGGAGGCCGAGCGCGGTGAGGAGTTCGCCCCGGTGAAGAACGGCACGGGGGGCGACTCGCCCCATACCGCGCGCGCGGCGCTGAACCGGCGCAACGCGGCGTGGCTGGAGAGCGCCGGCGTGGCGGTGCTGCGCGACGGCGACGGCGAGCCCGTGGACCTGGAGATCGACCCGCGCCTGGCCCTGGACCCCGAGCAACTGGCCGGGGCCCTGGACGAGGACCTGTCCATCGACGGGCCCACCGTGCTCGCGCCCGGTGCCGCCGGCGAGCAGACCCCCGCCGCCTGACCGGGGTCTCGCGGGCCGACCTAGTTCCTGAGCTCCCGGGGCAGCGAGAAGAACACGCCCTCGGCGCTGGCGGCCTCGGAGCCGCCGCGGGAGTAGCCGGCGTCTGCCAGGTGGGCGGCCACCTCCTGCACCAGCACCTCGGGCGCGCTGGCGCCGGCGGTGAGGGCGACGCTGCGCTTGCCCTCCAGCCACTCGGGCCGCAGCTCGCCGACGTTGTCGATCAGGTGCCCCTCGGCGCCGGCGGCCTCGGCCACCTCGACCATCCGGTTCGAGTTGGACGAGTTGCGCGAGCCCACCACCAGCACCAGGTCGGCGCCCGCCGTGACGGCGTCGCGCACGGCGTCCTGTCGGCCCTGGGTGGCGTAGCAGATGTCGCTGGAGGCCGGCTTGTAAAGGGCCGGGAAGCGTCGCTCGAGCGTGGCGACGATGGCCGCCGTGTCGTCGATGGAGAGCGTCGTCTGGGTGGTGAGCGCCACCCGCTCGGGGTCGGGCACCTCCACGGTGAGCGCGTCCTCGAGGTCCTCGACCACCACCACGTTGGCCGGGGCCTCGCCCCGGGTGCCGATGACCTCGTCGTGGTCGGCGTGGCCCACCAGCAGCACCGTGAGCTCCCGCGCGGCGTAGCGGCGGACCTCGGCGTGCACCTTGCTCACCAGCGGGCAGGTGGCGTCGATCACCCGCAGGCGGCGCTCGGCACAGACCCGGTGCACCTCGGGCGCAACGCCGTGCGCGGACAGGATGATGGTTGCGCCCTCGGGCACATCGGCCTCGGAGTCGACGAAGATCGCGCCCTTGGCGCGCAGGGAGGAGACCACGTGGGTGTTGTGCACGATCTCGCCGCGCACGTAGACCGGGGCGCCCTGCTCGTCGAGCACGCGCTCGACGGTCTCGATGGCACGGTCGACGCCGGCGCAGTACCCGCGCGGGGCGACCAGTTCAAGCCGATCACTCATCCGGTCTAGGCTAGCAGTGGTGCCGCGACTGCCGAACACCGACGCCGGGACGGGCGTCCCCGTCGTCCTGGTCCATGGTCTGGGCGGCTTCAAGGAGGGGTGGGGCCGCCTGCCCGAGGCCATCGTCGGCGGCGGGCGCCGCGCGCTGGCAGTCGACCTGCCGGGGTTCGGCGAGGCGCCGCCACACCCGGGGCCACCCACCCGCAGCCACGTCGACGGGGTGCTCGATCTTCTGGAGCGCACCGGTCCGGGGGTGCTGGTGGGCCACTCCCTGGGCGCGCAGACCGTGCTGTCCTGCGCGGCACGCGCCCCGCGCTTGGTGCGCGGCCTGGTGCTGCTGGGCCCCTACGTGGTGCCTCGTCCGGTGCGGGTGCTCCCGCGGTCGCTACGCGACTTGGCGCTGCTGCCTGGCGTGGGGCCGGTGCTGACCGCGCCGGCCATCGCCCTGGTGCGCCGCAGCCCCGCCCGCCGCCGCCGGGCCTTCCTCGCGGCCGTCGCCCGCCCGGAGCGCCTGAGCGCCGGATCGCCCGAGGCGCTGCTGGTGGAGGAGGCCGCGCGGCGCCTCGCGCACACCGATGTGCGGGTGCTCGCCGGCTGGGCGTCCGAGGGGCTGCGCCGGGGCGGGCTGGTCGACTGTCCGCGGGTGGTGGCCCCGGTGCTCTCGATCGCCGGTGACCGAGACCGCCTGGTGCCCGCTCACCACCGGTCCCTGCTGGCGGGGGCACTGCCCCAGATGCGCCAGGTGGTGCTGGCCAAGGTGGGGCACTTCCCCCACCTGGAGGACCCGTCGGGGACGGCGGCTGCAGTGGACGCCGCCCTGCGCACGTGGTCGCGGGCGGGGGCGTGGTGAGCGGCGCGGAGCCGGCGGCGCTGCGTGTGCTTGCGGGCGCCGTGGCCCGCCGGGCCGGCGCCCTGCTGCTGGAGCGCTTCGGCACCCCGGCCCGCGGGGTGGAGGCCAAGTCGAGCCGCACCGATCTGGTGAGCGACGCGGACCGCGATGCCGAGGAGCTCATCGTCTCCGCGCTCCGGGCCGCCCGGCCCGGCGACGGACTGCTGGGCGAGGAGGGGGCCGGGTCGCGCGGGACCAGCGGGCTGCGATGGGTCATCGACCCGCTGGACGGGACCACCAACTTCCTGTGGGGCATCCCGCAGTGGGCGGTGAGCATCGCGGTGGAGGACCAGGACGGGCCACTCGCCGGCGTCGTGTTCGACCCCTGTCGCGGCGAGTTGTTCGGTGCCGCGCGGGGCGACGGGGCGGACCTGGACGGCGCGGTGCTGCGCCTGGGAGACGGGCCGCCCCTTGCCGAGGCCCTGATCGCCACCGGGTTCAACTACGACCGCGGCGAGCGCGAGCGCCAGGCCGGCCGCATGCCGGGGGTGATCCCGGCCGTGCGGGACATCCGGCGCATGGGTGCGGCGGCGCTCGACCTGGCGTGGGTGGCGGCGGGCCGGGTGGACGGGTACTTCGAGACCGGCCTGCAGCCGTGGGACCGCGCGGCGGGGGCGCTGATCGTGGCCGAGGCCGGAGGGGTGGTACGCGAGTTGCCCGCGTCACCCGGCGGGGTGGGTCCGTGCACCCTCGCGGCGCCCGCGTCCCTGGCCGAGGCCCTCGAGGATCTGGTGCGCGGTGGCTGAGGCCACGGCGGCCGCCCCGGCCGCCACGCCCCCCCGCGCCGCACGCCTGTGGGAGGTCGACGTCGCCCGCACCGTGGCGATCCTCATGATGGTGGCCTACCACGCGGCGTGGGACGTGGACGCCCTGGCGGCCGACGCCCTGGTGGACCCGTTCTCGGGGGGCTGGCGCGCGCTTCAGGTGGCCTGCGGGTCGAGTTTCCTGGCCATCACCGGTGCCACCCTGGCGGTGATGAACGCGCGCGCCCGTCGTCGCGGCATGGACGGCTGGACCCTCTACCGCCGCCACGCCCGGCGGGCGCTCGAGGTGGCCGGAGCGGCGCTGCTGGTGAGCCTGGTGACCCTGGTGGCGCTGGGCGACGACCACGTGCGCTTCGGCATCCTCCACTGCATCGCAGCGGCGATGTTCGTCGGGCCGCTGCTGGTGCGGGCGGGGGTGTGGCTGCTGCCGCTGGCCGGCGCCGTGCTGTGGGCCGGCTTCTGGGTGGCCGAGCGCGATCCGGTCTCCACGCCGTGGTTGCTGCCGCTCGGGGTGCCGCTGCAGGGTGGTGCCGGGGTGGACTGGTACCCGGTCCTGCCGTGGTTCGCGCCCTTCCTGGTGGGGCTCTGGCTGGGCCGTGTGCTCTACCCGGGGGGTGAGCGCGGCCGCTGGGCGGCCCGCTGGCCCGAGGGCGGGCCATGGGCCGTGCGCCTGGGCGCCCCCGGCCGACACGCCCTGCCGGTCTACCTGCTGCACCAGCCGGTGCTGCTGGTCCTGGTGGCCGGGCTCCTGCTGCTGGCCGGCGTGGAGATCACCACCGAGGTGCGCTGAGGGCGCGGCAGGGCCGGCCCCGGGGATCAGCGCCCCAGGCGCCCCAGTTCCACCGCGATGCAGCGGTCCTCCACATAGGGGACGCCGGCGGCCTCGGCGGCCGCGCGCGCCGGCGCCGAGGAGATCCCCAGTTGCAGCCAGATCCCCTCGGCACCCAGCGCGAGGGCCTCCTCCACCACCGGGGGCACGTCCGCCGGCCGGCGGAAGATGTCCACCAGGCCCAGGGGGCCGCGGGCGGCAGCGGTCGGGAGGTCGGGCGCGCACTCCACGCCCAGCACCTCGTCCGCCTGCGGGTTGACGGGCGTCACGTGGAAGCCCGCCCGCATCAGGCGAGCCATGACGCCGTGACTGGGGCGGTCCGGGCGGGGCGAGGCGCCCACCATCGTGATCCGGCGGCCCGGGGTCAGCAGCGTGGGGATGATCGCGTCCATGCCCGGGAGTATGACCGGCCTCGTGCCCGGTCAGCCGCTCGGGCGCACGATGGCGACCCCGGCGATGCCCGCGAGGATG
Source organism: Miltoncostaeaceae bacterium (assembly GCA_040219555.1). Taxonomy (GTDB): domain Bacteria; phylum Actinomycetota; class Thermoleophilia; order Miltoncostaeales; family Miltoncostaeaceae; genus JAVJSF01. The sequence goes on along the minus strand of JAVJSF010000009.1, from coordinate 170,305 downwards.
ACGAGGACCAGCACGAAGGTGCCGAGGATCGATCCCGCCAGCGCCCGCCCCAGGCCCTCGAGCTGGTTGTGCGAGCGGCGGATGTCGCCGTGGGCCAGGGTGCCCATGGCGATCGCCAGCCCGGCGAGCGGGGGGATGATCAGGCTCAGCACCCCGAGGGCCAGGGCTACCGTCGCCTTGGTGGCGATGCCCGGCTCCGGTCGGTCCCCCCCGGTCCCCTCCTCCGGGTCCTGGGCGATGCGCCGGAGGGCGGCAAGCGCGGCCAGCAAGGTCACGGTGCCGAGGGCGAAGGCGGCGATCAGCAGTGCGCCGCCACGCTCGATGGCCGGGTTCACCTCGGCCACCAGCCGCTCCGACGAGCGGGCGCCCACCACGGCGCCCGCCGTGGCGAAGCTCACCGCCGTCGCGCCGAGCAGGCCCACCAGGTGGGCCCACAGGCGTGGCACGGCCGCGGCTGCGGCCGCGAGGGCACCCCCCACGACGAGGGCGACGAGCAGTTCCCCGGGCGCGCCGACCCCGGTCGGGTCGCCGCCGCCGCGCGCCATGCCGCTCACCACGTCCATGGTTCCGCCGGCCAGGCCCAGCACGGCGGCGAGCGCGGCCAGCGCCAGAGCGATGCGGACCGGCAGGCAGCGGCGGCGGTATTCGGATGCGGTGATCGGGTTCTCCCTCGGGTCGGCGGCCCGCGATTCAAGCAGCTGCCGCGGCGAGCCGGACATCGCCGGGCTCGTGGTCACCACCCGGTAGCAGCGTCTTCACAACAAAGTCACCCGAGCCGCGGGGCGCGCTCCTAGGTTCCTCGTGTCCGACGGCGGCAGGTCCGTCCGTTCCGCACACCAAGGAGTCACACGCATGCTCAAGAACCGCTTCACCCTGAGGAACCGGGGTCTTGCGGCCGTCGCCGCAACAGCCCTGGCGCTCGGCTCGCTCGCCGCCGCCGGCTGTGGCGACGACGACGACGAGGCGACCAACGGCGCCACGGCCGAGGGTGGCTCGGCCTCGCTGTCCGGCACCGTGGTGGTCGACGGATCGAGCACCGTCGCCCCGCTGGGCGAGGCGGCCGCCGAGTTCTTCCAGAACGAGAACAGCGGGGTCCGCGTGACCGTGGGCACCTCCGGCACGGGCGGTGGCTTCGAGAAGTTCTGCCGCGGCGAGATCGACATCGCCGAGGCCTCGAGGCCGATCGCGGAGGACGAGATCGCCGCCTGCGGGGACGCCGGCATCACGTTCGAGCAGATCGGCGTCGCCAACGACGGCATCGCCGTCGCGGTGAACGTCGACAACGACTGGGCCTCCTGTCTCACCGTCGATCAGCTCAACTCGATCTGGGACCGCGACTCGGAGGTCTCGAACTGGAACGAGGTCGACCCGAGCTTCCCGGACGAGTCGCTGTCGCTGTACGGTCCCGGCACCGACTCGGGCACGTTCGACTACTTCACCGACGCCATCAACGGTGAGGAGGGCAACATCCGCACCGACTACAACAACATCGGTGAGGACGACAACGCTGCCATCACGGGCGTGAGCGGCTCGCGGGGCGGCATGGCCTTCATCCCGCTGTCCTTCGTGGAGGAGAACAGCGACGCCGTGAAGGCGATCGGCGTCGACGGCGGCGAGGGCTGCGTCGAGCCCCGGACCGAGACGGTCTCCGACGGCAGCTACTCCCCGCTGGGCCGCCAGCTGTTCATCTACCCGAGCGGCTCCGCCCTGGAGCGCCCCGAGGTCCAGGCCTTCGTCGAGTACTTCATCAACGAGAGCGACACGATCGCGGACGCCGCGCTCTTCGTGCCCCTCACCGAGGAGCAGAAGACCGCCGCCCTCGACCAGGTCGCGGCGCTGACCCAGTAGCGGCGACCACCGACCGCTAGCGGACCACCAGGAGACGAGCGCGCATGGCGACGAACCCCGCAACGATGCCCCCGCAGGGGGGTGCACCGCCGCCGATCGGCGACCGGCGCATCCGCCCGGGCGAGGCCATCGTCAAGGGGCTCCTCTTCGCCTGCGCGCTCGTCTCGGTGATCACGACGGTCGGGATCATCCTCGCGCTGGCCAGCCCGACGATCGACTTCTTCCGGAACGTCTCGATCCTGGAGTTCTTCTCGGGCGCCGAGTGGGCGCCCACCTTCACCCCGGCCAGCTTCGGCGTGTGGCCCGTGGTGGTGGGCACCCTGAACGTCACCTTCTGGGCCCTGCTGATCGCCATCCCCTGCGGCCTCGGGGCGGCGATCTACCTGAGTGAGTACGCCAGTCCCGGCACGCGACGCCGGCTGAAGCCGATCCTGGAGGTGCTCGAGGGCATCCCCACGGTGGCCTACGGCTTCTTCGCCCTCACGTTCATCACGCCGCTGATCCGCGACAACTGGCCGGGCTTCCTGGGCGACCAGCCCGGGATCTTCAGCGCCGGCGCCGCCGGCGTGGTGCTGGGGGTGATGATCATCCCGACGGTCGCCTCGATCTCCGAGGACGCCATGCACGCCGTTCCGCGCAGCCTGCGCGAGGGCGCCTATGCCCTGGGCTCCAGCAAGCGCATGGTCGCGACCCGCGTGGTGGTGCCCGCGGCGCTGTCGGGCATCGTGGCCGCGTTCGTGCTGGGGATCTCGCGCGCCATCGGCGAGACGATGGTGGTGCTGATCGCGGCCGGCAACACTCCGAACCTGACGCTCGACCCCTCCAGCGCCATCCAGACCATGACCGCGTTCATCGCCAACACCGCCACGGGCGACATCGGCGTGGGCACGCTCAAGTATCAGACCATCTTCGCGGTGGGCTCGCTGCTGTTCATCATCACCTTCGTGATGAACATGCTCAGCGCGCGTCTGGTCCGCAAGTACCGGGAGACCTACGAGTAATGGCGACCTCGAACCCCGGTGGCGGCATGCCGGTGCGCCCGTCGGTGCGGCGCACCGTCGACGACGCCGGCGCGGTCACCGCGGCGGCCCTGCAGTCGGGCGCGTCGGGCCGGCGGGAGGCCCTCAAGAGCGGCCTGTTCGTGGGCCTCCTGATCCTGAGCCTGCTGATCGCCTTCGGCACGCTGATCACGCTGATTCTGGACGCCGTCATCGACGGCTGGGCGCGCCTGGACCTCGATCTGCTGACGAACTTCGCCAGCAGCAACGCGGAGATCGCGGGTCTCCAGGCGGCCATCTTCGGCACGCTCTGGGTGATGTTCGGCCTGGTCATCACCGTGGTCCCGCTGGGCGTGGGCGCGGCCCTCTACCTCGAGGAGTACGCGAACCGCGACCGTTGGTACAACCGGTTCATCGAGCTCAACGTGCAGAACCTGGCTGCGGTGCCGTCGATCGTGTTCGGCATCCTGGGCCTCGGGTTGATCGTGCGCGGCGGCCTGTCGCTGGGCCCGGTGGCCTACGCGGGGGCGCTGACGCTGTCGCTGCTGGTGTTGCCCACCGTCATCCTCGCCTCGCGCGAGGCCATCCGCGCGGTGCCGAGCTCCCACCGCCAGGCGTCCCTGGCCCTGGGGGCGACCAAGCTGCAGACGATCCGTCACCACGTGCTCCCCCAGGCCATCCCGGGGATCATGACCGGCACCATCCTGGCCGTGGCCCGCGCCATCGGCGAGACCGCCCCGCTGCTGCTGGTGGGCGCCACCGTCTTCGTCACGTTCAACCCGGACGGGCTGTTCGCGGAGGGGTACACGGTCATCCCGGTCCAGGTCTACAACTGGGTCACGCGCCCCTCGGACGACTTCCGGATACTCTCCGCCGCGGGCATCGTGGTCCTCCTCGGGATGCTGCTCCTCGTGAACGCGAGCGCGATCTACATCCGTAACCGCTGGTACAAGAAGCAAGCGCACTAGGAGCCCCACACGTGTCCGACGATCTCCTCATCACGCAGGACCCGGCCACCGCGACCGCAGGCGGCACCGTGAAGCAGACGATCCACCAGCGCCCCGATCGCGAGAAGGCCACCTTCGCCGATTCCTCGGCGGTGATGGCGATGGACGACGTGGCGGTCTACTACGGCGGTGTGCCGGCGGTGGCGGGAATCTCGCTGGAGATCCTGAAGAACCGCATCACTGCCTTCATCGGTCCCTCGGGCTGCGGGAAGAGCACTCTGCTGCGCTGTCTCAACCGCATGAACGACCTGGTGCCGGGCGCGAAGGTCGAGGGTCGCGTCACCTACCACGGCCAGGACCTCTACGGGTCGAAGATCGACCCTGTGGAGGTGCGCAAGCGCATCGGGATGGTCTTCCAGAAGCCCAACCCGTTCCCCAAGTCGATCTACGACAACGTGGCCTTCGGTCCCCGGGTGCTGGGGATGAAGGTCAACATGGACGAGACCGTGGAGCAGGCGCTGCGCCAGGCCGCCCTGTGGGACGAGGTCAAGGACCGTCTGAAGGGGAACGCCCTCGGGATGTCCGGCGGTCAGCAGCAGCGGCTGTGCATCGCCCGCGCCCTGGCCACCAACCCCGACGTCCTGCTGATGGACGAGCCGTGCTCCGCCCTCGACCCGATCTCGACCAACTCGGTCGAGGATCTGATGTTCGAGTTGCGCAAGGACTACTCGATCGTGATCGTCACCCACAACATGCAGCAGGCGGCCCGCGTGTCGGACATGACCGCGTTCCTGACGGTCGAGGTGGACGAGCACGATGTCCGCACGGGTGCCGTGGTCGAGTACGACGAGACCGAGACGATCTTCTCCCGTCCCAAGGACGAGCGCACCGAGGCGTACGTCACCGGCCGCTTCGGCTGATCGCGGGCCCCGGCCCGTATCCTGCGCTCATCAGGAATGATCGGATCTGGGGGCGCGATGGCTGAGGAACAACTGACCAAGCTGGCGGCGGGCGACAAGGTGCGCCACCGCGACGTGGGCGAGGACGGACCCATCGGGACCGTGGTGAAGTACCACGGGGCCACCGCCGACGGCGCCGGCATCTACCAGGTGGCCTACCGCAGCCGCACGGGCAGCAGGCAGCTGATGCGCTACCCCATCGCCAGCCTGGTGCTGGTGGAGCGCGCCCAGGCCGAGTAGGCCGCATCACCGCCCCGGTCGCGCGGACCGGGGCGGTGGGTGGTGCCTGGCGGGACTACTTGCCGGCGCTCTCCTTGTAGAGGCGCCGCAGCACGGTCGGCAGGATGCCGCCGTTGTGGATGTAGTTCAGTTCGGTGGGGCCGTCGACACGGGCGAGCGCCTGGAACGAGCCGGTGCTGCCGTCCTCGCGGGTGTACTCCACCGTGACCACCTGGCGCGGCTGGAGGCCGGCCAGGCCCTTGAGGGCGAAGGTCTCGCGGCCGGTCAGCCCGAGCTCCTCGTGGCCCTCACCCTCGCGGAACTGCAGCGGGAGGACGCCCATGCCCACCAGGTTGCCCCGGTGGATGCGCTCGAAGGACTTGGCGATGACCGCCCGGACGCCCAGAAGCAGGGTGCCCTTCGCGGCCCAGTCGCGGCTGGAGCCGTTGCCGTAGAGGGCGCCGGCCAGCACCACCAGCGGGGTGCCCGAGGCCTGGTAGGCCATCGAGGCGTCGTAGATCGAGGTGATCTCGCCCGTCGGCAGGTACTCGGTCCAGTTACCCTCCTTGCCGGCGGCCATGAGGTTGCGCAGGCGGATGTTGCCGAAGGTGCCGCGCATCATGACCTCGTGGTTGCCGCGGCGGGAGCCGAAGCTGTTGAAGTCGCGCGGGCTGACGCCCTTGTCCTGCAGGTAGGTGCCCGCCGGGGAGCTGGCGGGGATCACGCCGGCCGGCGAGATGTGGTCGGTCGTGATCGAGTCGCCCAGCACCGCGAGCGCCCGCGCGCCGACGATGTCGGTGATCGGCGGCGGCTCCGGCGTGATGCTGGAGAAGAACGGTGGGAGCTGGACGTAGGTCGACTCGGGGTCCCAGTCGTAGGTCTGGCCGTCGGGCACCGGCAGTGCGCGCCAGCGCTCGTCGCCCTCGAACACCGTGGCGTAGCTCTCCTCGAACAGCTTGCGGTCGACCGCCTCGCCCAGGAGCGTTGCGACCTCCTCCTGGGAGGGCCAGATGTCGGCCAGGAAGACGTCGGCGCCCGAGGCGTCCTGCCCCAGGGGCTCTGTGGTGAGGTCGATGTCCACGCGTCCGGCCAGGGCGTAGGCCACCACCAGAGGCGGCGAGGCCAGGTAGCTGGCCCGGACGTTCGGGTGGATGCGGCCCTCGAAGTTGCGGTTGCCCGAGAGCACCGCGGCGGCGACCAGGCCGTTCTGCTCGATGGCCTCGTCGATGGGGCCCGCCAGGGGGCCCGAGTTGCCGATGCAGGTGGTGCAGCCGTAACCCACCAGGTCGAACCGGAGCTGCTCCAGGTACGGCGTCAGGCCGGCGCGGTCCAGGTAGCCGGTCACCGCGCGCGACCCGGGGGCCAGGGAGGTCTTGACCCACGGCGGGGTGGTGAGGCCCCTCTCGACCGCCTTCTTGGCCAGGAGCCCCGCGCCCACCATCACCGAGGGGTTCGAGGTGTTGGTGCAGGAGGTGATCGCGGCGATGGCCACCGAGCCGGAGGCCATCGGGAAGGTCTCGCCCTCCACCGTGACGTCGACGGCCGAGTAGTGCGGGCCGGCCCCGTTGGACTCCAGGCCGTCGGTGAAGTGGCCGCGGAACTCGTCGGCCACGTCGCCCAGCTTCACGCGGTCCTGCGGCCGGCGCGGGCCTGCCAGGCTCGGGACGATGGTGCCCAGGTCGAGCTCCAGCACCTCGTCGAACGAGGGGTCGGGGTCCCCGTCCTCGCGCCACATGCCCTGGGCCTTGGCGTAGGCCTCGGTGAGCGCGATCACCTCGGCCGGGCGGCCGGTGGTCTCCATGTAGCGGATCGTCTCGGCGTCGATGGGGAACATCGTCGCGGTGGGGCCGAACTCGGGCGACATGTTGGAGATCGTGGCCCGGTCCGCCAGCGAGAGGCCGGACAGGCCGTCGCCGAACAACTCGACGAACTTGCCGACGACCCCGTGGTTGCGGAGCATCTCGGTGACCGTCAGCACCAGGTCGGTTGCGGTGGTGCCAGGGCCGAGCGCGCCCGTCAGCTTCAGGCCGACGATGGCCGGGGTCGGCTGCGAGAGGGGCTGGCCCAGAAGGACGGCCTCCGCCTCGATGCCGCCGACGCCGAAGCCCAGCACGCCCACGCCGTTGATCATCGTGGTGTGCGAGTCGGTGCCCACCAGCGTGTCGGGGAAGGCGAGCAGTTCGCCGTCGACCTCGCGTGCCTGCACCACGGGTGACAGGTACTCCAGGTTCACCTGGTGCACGATGCCGGTGCCCGGCGGGACGGCGCGGAAGTCGCGGAAGGCCTGCTGGGCCCACCGCAGGAGCATGTAGCGCTCACGGTTGCGCTCGTACTCGCGCTCGACGTTGTCGCCGAACGCCGCGTGGTCGCCGAAGCGGTCCACCTGGACCGAGTGGTCGATCACGAGATCGGCCGGCACCAGAGGGTTGATCAGGCTGGGATCGCCGCCGAGGGCCGCCATGGCGTCGCGCATGGCCGCCAGGTCGACCACGCAGGGGACGCCGGTGAAGTCCTGCATCACGACGCGCGCCGGCAGGAAGGGGACCTCCTCGGTGAGGCCCGAGTTCGGCTTCCACTCGCCGAGGTAGCGGACGTCACCCTCGGTCACGAATCCGCGGCCGCAGTTGCGCAGCACGTTCTCCAGCAGCACCTTCACCGTGTACGGCACGCGCTTCAGATCGTCGCGGACCGCATCGATGCGGAAGATGACGTGGTCGGTCCCGCCCACGGTGAGTGTGTCGCGGGCGGAAAACGGATCCGGTAGGGGGGTCACGTGGCGCTCCTGGTGCGTTCGGCAGTCGGCTGCCAAGGGTACCGGAGCGCGGATGGGCCGGCGCGAGACGGGGACGACGGCATGACGCCGACGCCCGTGGACCTCAGCCCGGGGCGGTGAGCCGCCGGTAGGTGATGCGCTTGGGTCGCGCGGCATCCTCGCCCAGGGTGCGCCGGCGGTGCTCCTCGTACTCCTGGAAGTTGCCCTCGAACCAGGTCACCTGCGAGTCGCCCTCGAAGGCCAGGATGTGGGTGGCGATGCGGTCGAGGAACCAGCGGTCGTGCGAAGTGACCATCGCCGAGCCCGACCAGGCCACCAGCGACTCCTCCAGCGCGCGCAGGGTGTCCACGTCGAGGTCGTTGGTGGGCTCGTCCAGCAGGATGAGGTTGCCGCCGCCCGCCAGCATCTTGGCCAGGTGGACGCGGTTGCGCTCGCCGCCCGAGAGCTGGCCCACCGGCTTCTGCTGGTCGGAGCCCTTGAAGTTGAACGAGCCGACGTAGGCCCGGGAGGGGATCTCCTCGCGGCCGCCAAGCTGGATGATGTCGAGGCCGCCCGAGATCTCCTCCCACACGGTCCTGTCCGAGGCGAGTGCGTCACGCGACTGGTCGACGTAGCCCAGCTGCACCGTGTCGCCCAGGCGCAGGGTGCCCGAGTCCGGGGACTCCTCGCCGGCGATCATCCGGAAGAACGTGGTCTTGCCCGCCCCGTTGGGGCCGATGACGCCCACGATGCCGCCCGGCGGCACCGTGAACGACAGGTCGTCGATCAGGAGCTTGTCGCCGAAGCCCTTGGTGAGGTTGGTGGCCTCGAGGACGAGGTTGCCCAGCCGCGGCGGCGCGGGGATACGGATCTCCACCGCTCCCTGGCCACGCTCGCTCTCCTCGGCCAGCAGGCGCTCGTAGTTGGACAGGCGCGCCTTGCTCTTGGACTGGCGGGCCTTGGGGCTGCTGCGCACCCACTCCAGCTCGCGCGCCAGGGCCTTCTGACGGTTCGACTCGGACTTCTCCTCCTGGGCCAGGCGCAGCTGCTTCTGCTCGAGCCACTCGGAGTAGTTGCCCTTGTAGGGGATGCCGCGGCCCCGGTCGAGCTCCAGGATCCAGCCGGCGACGTTGTCCAGGAAGTAGCGGTCATGGGTGACGGCCACGACGGTGCCGGCGTACTCCTCGAGGAACAGTTCCAGCCAGGCCACCGACTCGGCGTCGAGGTGGTTGGTGGGCTCGTCCAGCAGCAGCAGGTCCGGCGAGGACAGCAGCAGGCGGCACAGGGCCACGCGCCGGCGCTCGCCGCCGGACAGCGTGGTGACGTCCTGGTCGCCGGGCGGCACGCGCAGGGCGTCCATGGCCACGTCCAGCGTCCGGTCGAGGTCCCACGCGTTTCGCCGCTCGATCTCGTCCTGCACCTGCTGGTACTCCTCCAGCAGCTTCTCCATCTCGTCCGGGTCGGCCGACCCCAGCTGCACGCCGATCTCCTCGAACCGGCGCAGCAGGGCCGCCGTTTCGGACACGCCCTCCTCGATGTTGCCGCGCACGTCCTTGGCGGGGTCGAGCTGCGGTTCCTGCTCGAGCAGCCCCACCGTGGCGCCGGGCGCGAGCTGGGCCTCGCCGGTGAACTCGGTGTCACGCCCGGCCATGATGCGCAGGAGCGTCGACTTTCCCGCGCCGTTCGCGCCGAGCACGCCGATCTTGGCGCCCGGCAGGAACGAGAGGGAGATGTCCTTGAGGACCGTCTTGTCGGGCGGGTGCGTCCGACTGAGGCGGTACATGGTGAACTGGTACTGGTCGGCCATGCTCCGCAACCTAGCAACCGACCCCGGGGCGCCCCGGCGCCGCCGGCCGGCGGTCCGCTACGGTCAGCCGGGATGATCGACGGATGCCGCGCAGCGGCGGAGGCCTGACGACGTGGATGTGACCGAGGCGACCTTCGAGACCGACGTGCTCGCGCGATCGCACGAGCTGCCCGTGGTGGTCGACTTCTGGGCGGCCTGGTGCGGCCCGTGCAAGCAGCTGGCACCGCTGCTCGAGGGGGCGGTCGCGCGCCGCGACGGCCAGGTGCTGCTGGCCAAGGTCGACATCGACACCAACCCGGGCCTGGCCCAGGACCACCGCGTGCAGAGCATCCCCTTCGTCAAGGCGTTCGTGGATGGCGAGGCGGTGAGCGAGTTCGTCGGCATGCAGCCGCTGCCGGCCATCGAGTCGTTCCTGGACAAGATCGTCCCGTCCGAGGCGGACCGCCTGATCGCCCAGGGCGATGAGCTGTCGCTGCGCGCCGCGGTGGAGGGCGACCCGGTCCACGTGGGGGCCCGTGTGGCCCTTGCGCGCCTTCTCTTCAAGGAGGGGCGCGGCGCGGAGGTGATGGAGGTGCTGGATCCGGTGGCCTACGACGCCGCCGCGGAGCGCCTGATGGCCCGCGCCCGGCTCGCCGGCGTGGACCAGCCCGACGTGTCCGCCGGCTTCGCGGCACTCGACGCCGGCCTGATGGAGCAGGGGCTGGGCCACCTGCTGGACGCCGTGCGCACCCAGCCGGCGCTGCGCGACGATCTGCGGGCGACGATGCTCGGCGTCTTCGACGAGCTGGGTCAGCACCACCCGCTGGCCGTGCGTTACCGCCGCCGCCTGGCCCAGGCGCTCTACTGAGTCACCCGAGGGGTGTGGTGCCGGCGGTTGTGGCGGTTCGCCGGTGACCGCCGCCTGACGGGCGGCTAAGAACCGCCACCCTAGGGCCGATTCCGTCAGTGGACCGGTACCAGGGGGGCGACATCAGTACTGCGAGTGCCAGCGGGGCGCGTCGCGTCGATCGCACGGGTGTGGGCGAGGCTCTGATGGAGATGGGTGCCATCACCTCCGCCGACCTGGCCCGTGCCCACTCCATCGCCCAGGTGGAGCACCGGCGCGTGGGCGACATCCTGGTGGCCGCCGGCGTCGTCAACCGCGAGGTGCTCACCGACGCCAGCGCCAAGGTCCTCGGCGTCCCCCGCGCCCGCCTGGACGGCCAGGTCGACCCGGCGGTCGCCGGGCTGATCGAACCGGCGGTCCAGCGCCGCTACGGCGTGGTGCCCGTCGGGCTGGACAGCGAGGGCGCCGTGGTGGTGGCAACCGTGGACCCCACGGACATCATGCTGATGGACGATCTGCGCCTGCTCCTGGAGCGCGAGGTGCGGCCGGCGCTGGCCACGTCCGCGGAGATCGCCGCGTTCCTCGGCAGCACCGACCCGCAGAACCACAACTTCCTCTCGGGCCTGGTGCGCGAGGCGTCCCCCTCCGCCGACGGCCTCAGCGTGACCCAGGTCGACGTGGACGGCGGCGACCCGGATGCCGCCCCCGTGGTACGCATGGTGGGCACCATCCTCACGCGGGCGGTCGACGAGGGCGCCTCGGACGTGCACCTCGAGCCCCAATCCGGTGAGCTCCTGGTGCGCTACCGGGTGGACGGCGTGCTGCGCACCGTCGCCTCGGTGCCCGCGGCGCTGGCCCGCGAGGTGGTGAGCCGCATCAAGATCATGGGCGACATGGACATCGCCGAGCGCCGCCTCCCCCAGGACGGGCGCGTCAGCATGAACGTGTCCGGTCACCAGCTGGACCTGCGCGTGGTGTCGGTCCCCACGGTGCACGGCGAGAGCGTGGTCATCCGCATCCTGGACAAGTCCAACGTGATGCTGCAATTGGCCGATCTCGGCCTCTCGCCGCACACCCTCGAGCGCTTCGCGCGCTGCTACCGGCGTCCCTACGGCGCCCTCTTGGTCAGCGGGCCCACGGGTTCGGGCAAGTCCACCACCCTCTATGCGGCCCTGAACCAGCTCAACACCGACGACCGCAAGATCATCACCGTCGAGGACCCGGTGGAGTACCGCCTGCCGGGCATCAATCAGGTGCAGGTCAACACCAAGGCCGGTCTCACGTTCGCCGCGGGCCTGCGCTCGCTGCTGCGCTGCGACCCGGATACGCTGATGATCGGGGAGGTGCGCGACCATGAGACCGCGCGTATCGCGATGGAGGCCGCGCTCACGGGCCACCTGGTGCTGGCCACCATCCACACCAACGACTCCGCCGCGGCGCTCACGCGCCTGAACGACATGGGCGTGGAACCGTTCCTCACCGCCAGCGGCGTGGTGGGCGTGCTGGCCCAGCGCCTGGTGCGCCGGCTCTGCGGGAGCTGCCGCCGTCCGGCCAAGGTCCCCCTGGCCCGCCTCGCCGAGCTGGCCGAGACCACCGCGCTGCCCCGTGGCGTGCCCGATCCGGCCCCGGTCTTCGAGGCGGCCGGATGCGCCGAGTGCCGCGGCACCGGCTATCGCGGCCGGGTGGGTATCCACGAGATGCTGATCATGAGCGAGGAGATCGAGAGCCTCGCCGCCAGGCAGGCGCCGGCGGCCGAGGTCCGGCGCCTGGCCCGGCGCGAGGGGATGGTCACGATGGTCGAGGACGGCCTGCAGAAGGTGCTGCAGGGGATGACGACCGTGGACGAGATCGCGCGCATGGTGGTCTGACCGGGCCGCGGGGGTGGCCGGGCGCCGCCCCCCCGGGCTAGGTTGCCAGCGTGACCGGCGAGGCGATGGCGCGCATGCGGTACGAGTGCAGGGGGGCGGGTGGTGTCCGGCGTGCCGGCGCATCCGTGGCGGCCCTGGCGCTGCTCTGCCTGCTGGTCGCCGGTTGCGGGGGCATCCGCGAGGGCGCCGGCGGTGCCGGGACGGACCACGGCGCGACGCCCGCGGGGGCCGCGGGTGACCACGAGGCGCAGATCCTCGCCACGATGCGGCGCTTCGTCGAGGGCGACCCGCTCGATCGGTGCGCGGCCTCCACGGATCGGTTGCTGGAGTTCTTCTACGCCGACGGGCGGGCCGGCTGCGAGGGGGAGCAGACCCCCGGGGAGGATCTGCGCGGCTTCGCTCTGCTCTCCCGCGGCCCGGCCCGCGCGCGGGCCGAATACACCACCGAGGCCGATCCGGGCACCACCCTCGCGGTCCGGTTGGTACGGCGCGAGGGGGTCTGGCTGGTGGACGACTTCGCGGTCGTGCCGTAGTGCCGATGGGATCAGCGGGGGCCGGGGGGACCTCCCGCCCGGGGCCGGTGCCAGTCGGCCCCGCCGCCGCCGTCCTCGGCTGCCGGGCGGCGCCTGCCCCGGGTGGGCCAGCCCTCGGCGCCCAGTTCGCCGCGCAGGGCGGCCCGGTAGCAGGGCAGGTCGGTCAGGTGGCAGTCGACCAGCACCAGCAGCTCGTCGGCCGTGTGCACCCGCATCACCCCGTCGGCGGCGGCCCCCGCACGCAGCTGGCGCTCGAACGACTCGGGGCGCACCTTCAGCCGCTCGGCCGCCCGGCGGGCCAGCTCGCCGGCCGAGATGTCCTCGGCGTGCATGCGCCGGCGCACCAGTCCGTACACCTCGTCGGCCCACACCCACCGCATGTCTCCGATGTCCATGCCGCCCTCCCGTCGCGGGGTCTCACGGATGAGTCATCCGGGGCGTGGTGTTTCCTTACGTCGACGGGGCGACGAACACCTGTTCGGTACCCGGTACGCATCTAACATGGGCCCCGCATGGGCCCGACGGAGATGACCGATGAGGACCGCGAGGATCAGGCGCTGCTGGACCGGGGCGAGGTGGGAGGGGTGCTCGCGCGCCACCACGCCAACCTCGTCCAGCGGGCCCGCGGCGCGCTGCACCGGTACGGACGCACGGCCGAGGCCGACGACGTCGTCCAGGAGGCCCAGGTGCGACTGGTCCGCCAGCTGGCCGTCGGCCTGCCCGTGGGCATGCCGGCGCGCGCCTGCCTGCACCGGTACCTCGGCTGGGCCATCCAGGACCTCCTGGCGCGCGGGCGTCGCGAGGAGGCCCGCTGGGGCCGGCGGGTGGACCTGGCCGAGATGCACGAGCGCGTGGGTATCGACGGCGTCCCCTCTGCCGGGCACATCACGCTGGTGCAGTTGCTGGACCGCTGGCCCGGCCGGGACGGGGTCATCGCGCGGGCGGTGTGGCTGGAGGGCCGCAGGGTCGACGAGATCGCAGGGGAGCTCGGCATGGCGCCGAACGCCGTCCATCAGGCCACCTCACGCGTCCGCACGCGCCTTCGCAGGGAGGGACTGAATGAGCACTGAGGACCGCCTGATGCTGATGCTGGAGGACTACGCCGCCCGCATGGCCCGCGGCGAGCGGCCGGACGTGGTCGATTACCTCGATCGCGCCGGCCGGGACGCCGACCGGCTGGCCGAGCTCTTCGACGCGTTCCTCGAGATGGCGCCCCCCGATCCGGCCCCCGACCCGGTTCTGGTGGCCCGCCTGCAGGCGATGGCGGACGCCGAGCTGGCCGAGCCCTCCGAGCCGGCCTTGCTGGCGCTGCGCCACCGCGATCGCCTGAGCCTGGACGACGTCGTCGACGGGCTGCGGCGGGAGCTGTCGCTCGACGCCGGCCACGCCGCCAGGTTGCGCGTGCGGTACCAGGACCTCGAGGGCGGCCGTCTGCCGATGGCCGGCGTGGCGCCGGCCCTGCGCTCGGCGCTCGCCCGCGTGCTGCGGGTGGCGGAGGAGAGCCTGGTGGGTACCCGCAGCCTCCTCGACGGTCCGGTGTTCGCGCGCGCGCCCGAGGGGTGGACGCCGTCGTCCGAGCTGCTGGACGACGTGCTGCCCGACGCGCCCGACGGCACCGTCGACCGGTTGTTCGGAGCCGATCCGGCATCGGCCGAGGATGCGCTGGGGCCGGCCGGCCGGTGAGGATGGCCGGTGCCGGCGCGGAGCCCTCCGGGGAGCGACGCCCCGATCACGGAGCCGCCGATCTTCTGCGCGCGCGCTTCGGCGCCGTGTACGGCGAGTGCCCCGTGCCGGTGCCCGTCGAGGGAATCGCCGAGGACCTTCTGGGCCTGCGGGTGGTGGCCGGCGACCTGGGGCGCAAGGACGGGTGGAGCGTCTCGGGGGTTCTGGACGTGGGCCAGCGGCTGCTGTGGGTGGCGGCGGCCGAGCCCGACGACCGGCGCCGGTTCACGATCGCCCACGAGATCGGCCACTGGGAGTGCCACCGCGACGGCCGTCAGCAGCTGTGCCTGTTCGACGCCATGCCCGCCGACGGGGACGGGGTGGAGCGGGAGGCGAACATGTTCGCGGCCACCCTCCTGATGCCCGCCGACGCGGTGGCCGACGCCCACGCATCGTTGGCGCGCGAGGCCGGCGACGATCCGGCCGAGCTGGTGCACCACCTGGCCGGCCTGTTCCGGGTCTCGATCCCGGCCATGGAATGGCGCCTCTACAACCTCCAACTCGGTCCTCGTCCCACCTACGAGGTGCCCTGACCGGACACCGGCGGCTGCTCAGGCCGCCGCGGCCTCCTCGGCGCGGGGTGCGTCGAGGAAGAAGACATCGCCGGCCACGACCTCGACCCCTTGGCGCCGGCCCCCGTCGGCGGCCTCCCACTCGCTCCAGGCCAGCCGCCCGTCGACGCCCACGCGCCGCCCCTTGTGCAGGTGACGCCCGGCCAACTCGGCGCGAGCGCCGAACAGGGTGATGTCGATGTAGTTGCTGCGGTCGCCCCACTCGCCCGATGGTTCCCGGGCGCGGCTGGTGAAGGCGAGGCGCAGGCTGGCCACCGCCTCGTCCGATGCGGTGCGGCGCATCTCGGGGTCCCGCGTCAGGCGTCCCACGAGGATGACACGATTGATGTCGCTCGGCATGGTCACTCCGGGTTGGCGTGGCGTCTGCCGGGGATGCTTGCGGGCATCGGCGCACGCCACGGGCGCCGGTTCGTGCCGGATGGCGCGCAGGTCGTGACGAGTTGCGGGCGCCTGCACGCCGCGTTGCACGCTGGCCCGACGGTTCGGCGCCAGGGCCGGGGCGTGGCATCCTGAGAGGTCGTGCGTCGTCTCGTCCCTCAGCGCCCCGGCTCGATCCTGCTGCTGGTGGTCGCGCTCGCCATCCTCCTGCTCAGCGCGGGCGTCGTCGGCGCCCGCGTGGCCACCGCACCGGACGACCGCATCCCGGCCGGGGTCAGCATCGACGGGGTCCCCGTGGGCGGCATGACCCGCGAGCAGGCCGAGCGCGCGGTGTCGAACCGGGCGGGTCCGGCCACGGGTGCCGTGGTGATCGACTTCCCAGGGGCGGAGGGGTTCCCCATCCGGGTGGCCATCGCCCGGCTGGCACCCATCCCCCGTGCGCGGATCGCCGTGGACGAGGCGATGCAGCGCCGCTCGCTGGGCGACCGCATCCTGCGCGAGCTGGGCCTGGGCCAGGACCGCGACATCGCCATCGACTACCGCGTGGCCGGCAGGCCGCTGAACGCGTTGGTGTCCCAGCTCCGCGAGCGCCTCAACCGCCCGGCCCGCAACGCCCGCGTGGTGATCGACGAGAGCACGCTGCGCCTGGTCTCGGCGCGCGACGGGCGCCGGGTGCTCCAGGATCCCCTCCGCGAAGCGCTCACGCGCCTTCCGCGCCGCATCGAGGTGCCCGTCGCCCCGGTATCCCCCGCCATCGACGATGCGGCCGCGCGCAGCGCCCGGGAGCGGGCCCGGCGCATGGTGCAGGGGCCGGTGCGGGTGGTGGGTCCCGGCGGGCGCAGCGTCGTACTGCCCACACGGCCCCTGACCCGGGCCCTTCGCTTCATCCCGCGCGCGCCGGCCATCGCGGTGGACCTCGATCAGGACGCCGTCGAGGAGATGGTGGGCGACACCTTCGCCCCGCTGGAGCGCGAGCCGCGCTCGGCGCGCTTCGTCGTCGAGGGAGCGCGCGTCCGCGTGGCCGCCGGGGCGGACGGCCGCCGGGTGGACATCGAGACGACAACCCGGGCCCTGCGGCTCGGGCGCGGCGCGCGCGATGTGCGCGTCAGGTTGCAGCGCACCGAACCCGCCCTCACCACGGCCGCCGCGCGCGAGATGGGCATCCGCGAGCGCATCGCCGAGTTCAGCACGCCCTACACCTGCTGCCCGCCCCGCGTGACCAACATCAGGCGCGGGGTGGAGGCCCTGGACGGCACCATCATCCCGGCGGGCGGGACCTTCTCGTTGAACGACGCCATGGGTGAGCGCACCGAGGCCCGCGGCTTCGTGCCCGCACCACAGATCAACGCCGGTGAACTGGAGGACGCCGTGGGCGGCGGCGTCTCGCAGATCGCGACCACCATGTTCAACGCCGCCTTCTTCGGCGGCCTCGAGTTGGTGAGCCATACCCCGCACGAGTTCTGGATCACCCGCTATCCGCCCGGCCGCGAGGCCACCGTCTCGTGGGGCGGCCCCGAGCTGATCATCCGCAACGACTGGCCGGCGGCGGTACTGGTGAAGGCCTCGGCCCGCGACGACGGGATGACCGTCCAGCTCTATTCGACCTCGTTCGACCGCCGGGTCGAGACCACCGGCGCGGACCCCGCGGAGGCATCGGCCGGTCAGGCCTTCACGGCCAGCTACACGCGCGAGGTCTACGCCGGCGACGAGCTCAAGCGCGACGAGAGCTACAGCTGGAGCTACGTGGCGCCCCCGCCCGAGTGACCGGCGGCGGCCGCCGGCAACCCCGAGGGGTTCAGTCCTCGCCGCCCTCGCTGCGCTCGCGCAGGTAGCGCTCCAGCTCGGCGGCCAGCTCGTCCCCGCTCGGGAGGTCCGCCTCGTCCACCTCGGTCTGCGCCCGCTCGGCGGCGGCCTCCTGGATCCGTTCGACCAGTTGGCGCAGGCGCGGGTCGGCCCCGACGGCCTGGGACACCTGGCTCTCGAACTCCTCCGAGGCCCGCTCGAGCTCGGACGACTCGATGGACACGCCGGTCAGGGGCGGGAGGGCCCGCACCAGCGCGAGGCTCGCCTTGGTGTTGGTGATGCCCGCGGCGTAGTGCGACACGGGGGCCCAGAGCGACAGGGCCTGGATCCCGTGCTCGGCGGCCGAGTGCTGGAGCACGCCGATGATGCCCGTGGGGCCCTCGTAGCTGGGCGCGCGCAGCCCCAGCTCGCTGGCCACGTCCGGGTCGGGCGACAGGCCGGTCAGGTGCACCGGCGAGGTGTGGACCACGTCGGCCAGCAGAGAGCCCAGGAGGATCATCCGCCCCACGCCCAGCGCCGATCCGGCTCCCAGCAGGGTGCGTGTGAACGACCGCCAGCGCATCGACGGCTCCGAGCCGGTGATCAGCACCAGGTCGTGCTCGCCGTCGGGGACCCGCGCGACGTAGATCTCCACATCCGGCCAGGTGACCGCGGAGGGCCCGTTGACGGTGGTGTCGATCATCGGGCGCGTGGTCTGGAAGTCGAAGAACTCGTCCGGGTCGATCACGCCGACCCGGTGGGCTCCGAGGGCCTCGCCCATGGTGGCCAGGGCCGTCGAGGCGGAGGCGGCGGCGTCGTTCCAGCCGCGGAAGGCCACGAGCATGATCGGGTCGCGCAGGTCGTCGGGTCGCTCGGTCCAGGTGAGGTGATCCATGTCACCGATCTTGACACGCTGCGCCGGCCGAGGCCGGATCGGGATCCGCAGGTGCCGCAGAAGGTCCCGAACACGCCGACGGGCGCCGTGCGGGCGCCCGTCGGTGCTGCTCATCCGGCCGGGAAGCGGCCGCGCCGCCTCACTCGCCGGCGGGTACCGACTCACCGTCCAGCGCCGCGAGGGTCTCGCGCGCGGCGATGACACGGTCCCAGGCCTTGGCCTCGGCCACCTCGTAGTCGTGCGTCGTCGCGTACATCTGGGCGTTGCGCGAGACGGCGAGGTAGTCGCTGGTCGCCCGCTCCAGCTCGGCGGCCGGCTCGAGGATCACGCTTGCGCTCATGTCAAGTCCTCTCTGCCTAGGTGGTACCCACGGCGGCGGTTGCCGGTGACGTGATGGTGCAGGTTTGCACACCGTGTCGATCCATGCCTTGTACGTTTGGCCAACTGGGACCGGATGACGCTGCCGCCTCGGGCCCCGGGGTCCGCCATGTACCCGAGCGTCGGCATCGCCAGGCCGCGACTGAAGCCCGATGTTCCGGAGGCCGAAGGCCACATGATCCGCCACAGCCCCCTCGACCTGACCCTCCTGGCGCTGGATCGCGACGGGCGCGCCGACCTGATGGCGGCCATCCCCGGACTGCGCGAGGCGCCCGAGGAGGGGCCGACGACGCTGTCCGAGCTGATCTCGGCCCGCCGCCGGGCGCGGCCGGCGGTGGGTGAGATGGACGGCTGGACCATTCTGATCGACACTCTCTTCGCGGTGCCCGACCAGGCCGAGGTCGTCCACCGGGCCACGCGCGGGCGCAATGGCCATGCCTTCCTGTGGCAGGCGGCCAGCGGCAGCCACGGCTTCGGCGCCCACCACGACGGCGCGGTGTACCGCAGCGCCTTCCGCTCGGGCGGCGAGTGGATGATCGACGCCGGCGAGGCGCTGCCCGAGGAGGCCGGTCTGCCCTTCGTCGAGGACCCCGAGGGGGCGCTGGCCGAGCTCGCCTCGCGGCTGACCGGCCTCGACCTGGGCGACGACGCCATCTGGGAACTGCCGCTGACGCCGCTGGTCAAGGCCCCGCGACCGTCGAAGGCCGGGCGGGCGCTCGGGCGCTGACCCGGGCCGGCCGGCGGTTCCGTCCGCGGCCCCTTCTACAGTCAGAGGCATGGCAGTCGTCGCATCGCCGTGGTCGGCGCGTATCCATGTGGGCGGGCTCCCCGTGGAGGTCGCCAGCCCGGGTGGCGGGCCGGAAGGGTGGCCCTCCGCGGCCCAGGCGCACATCACCGGCTGCGCGGACGCTTCCACGGAGGGTCCGCCCGCCGCCGGGCGTGCGGTGCTGACCCCGGCGCCCGGGTTCGAGCGGGCCTACCTCACCATGGCGGCCGCCCTGGCCGCCGACGACACCGTGGGGTTGCTGGGGATCTCCGGGGGGCGCGAGTACCGTCTGCGCTCCCTGGGCGAGGCCCTGGTGGTGGAATGGGGCGTCGCGGCCTCCCCCGAGGAGGCACGCGGGTTCACCGAGGCCGAGCTGGCGGGTGCCCTGCTCGTGCTGCGCTCGCTCCCCCGGCGCCTCCCGGTGCGCCCCGCCGCCGATGGTGCCCCCACGGCGGCGGGGCCTGCACCGGTGGTGGACCTGACCCAGGTCCGCCGCGCCCGGGGCCTGTAGGCGACCGCCCGTCGGCCCTCGGCTCCATGGGGTGCCGCCCGGACGTCGGGCCCGGCGGCTACGGTTCAGGGTCGATCGTCCAGCCGGGGAGTGAGCACGCATGGCAACCGACCGTCGCAGGGTCGTCATCACGGGTGTCGGGGCCGTCAGTTCGGTGGGGCTCGGTACCCGCGCGCTGTGGGACGCGCTGGCCGTGGGTCGCTCGGGTGCCCGGCGGATGGAGCTCGACGGCCTCGGCCCGATGGTGGCCTTCGCGGTGGACGGCCTGGAGGAGGCCGCCGAGGAGCGGTTCGGCCGGCGCGACATCCGCCGCATGGACCGGGTGGGCCAGATGGCGGCCGTGGCCGGGGGGATGGCGCTGGACGACGCGGGCGACATGGGCGTGCCCTCCGAGCGCATCGGCATCGCCCTGGGGTGCGTGCACGGTGGTGCCGCCACCGCCTACGACGCCCATCGTGCGCTCATCGAGCGCGGTGCGGACCGGGTGAGCCCGCTGTCGGTGCCGCTCTCGCTGACGAACGGCGCCGGCGCGGCGGCGGCGCGCGTGCTCGGCCTGCGCGGGCCCAGCACCGTCATCACCACGGCCTGCGCCGCAGGAACCGACGCTGTGGGCTTCGGGCTGGACATGATCCGCCTCGGCAGGGCCGACGCGGCCCTGGTGGGCGGAGCCGAGGCGCCCCTTTCGCCGGTGGTGGCGGCGGGCTACCTGAAGATGGGTGCCCTGAGCCGGGGCGAGGGTGACCCGCGCTATGCCTCGCGCCCCTTCGACCGCGGCCGCGACGGTTTCGTGATGGGCGAGGCGGCGGGGGTGGTGGTGCTGGAAGAGCGCGGGCACGCCCTCGCCCGTGGGGCGACGATCCTGGCCGAGCTCGCCGGCTACGGGGCGAGCTGTGACGCCGGGCATCCCACCGACCCCGATCCGGCGGGCGAGGGCGCGGCCCGGGCCATCGCCGCCGCCCTCGCCGACGCCGGCGTCGCGCCGGGCGACATCGGCTATGTCAACGCGCACGCCACCTCGACCCCGGCCGGGGACGTGGCCGAGATGCGGGCCATCGCCCGTGCGGGCCTCGGGGGCGTGCCGGTGTCGTCGACCAAGTCGGCC
Organism: Miltoncostaeaceae bacterium; assembly: GCA_040219555.1. GTDB lineage: Bacteria > Actinomycetota > Thermoleophilia > Miltoncostaeales > Miltoncostaeaceae > JAVJSF01. The sequence continues at coordinate 149,442 of JAVJSF010000009.1, read as the reverse complement.
CACGGGCACGGACTGGGAGCGGCGGGCGGCATCGAGCTGGCCGCCCTGCTGATGGCCTTCTCGCGCGACCTGCTGCCGGGCAACCTCAACCTGGAGCATCCGGAGGACGCCGTGGCGCTCGACCTGATCGAGGGCGCGCGGCCGGCCCACGTGGATGCCGTGCTCTCCAATTCCTTCGGTTTCGGGGGCCACAACTCGTGCATCGTGGTCACGCGGCACCGGGACGACTGATCCGTCGCGGTTGCACGCGGTGTTGCGTGATGGGGCCGGCCCTCGCCAGCAGGGTCCGGGGTCGCTAGGTTTCCCCCGGATGAGCACGCCCCCCGGCAACGACCGTCCGCGCCTGCACGTGGTGCGCCCCGCCGCAGCGGTCGATGGGCCGACGCTGATGGCCGCGGTCGAGTCGTGCGTGGCCGCCCGCCCCGGCGGGATGCCTCCGGCGGAGCTGATGCCCGCGCTGGCGGCACACCTGGACGTGGAGCAGGACGCCATCGCCGAGCGCGACCTGGACGTCGCGATGGGGATGCTGGTCGTGGGCGGTCGCATCGACGAGACGGCCGGACTGCTGGTGGCCCCGGCATCGAGCTCCTCGTCGGTCGCCACGGGCTAGGCCGGCTCCGGGCCCGGTCGGCACGGGCACGCGATGACGCGACGAGCGACGCATGCACGCGGCCACGACGCCGGCCACTTCGGCTCCCCCGCCGCGGTCCGCCGCCTGGAGGACGAGGAGCGCGCGCTCGCGGGGGTTGTGGACGAGGCCGTCGCGGCGCTGGCCGCGCTCGCGGACGGCCGGCCCGTACGGCGGCTGCTGGACCTGGGCTGCGGGCCCGGTGGAGCACTGGCCGCGCTGGGGGACGCCTTCCCCGGCGCCGCGCTGGTGGCCGCCGACGCGTCGCCCGCCATGCTCGCCCGGGTGGCTGCGCGCGCCGCGGAGGCCGGCATCGGCTCCCGGGTGTACACCCGCCGAGTGGACCTCGACGGCGACCTGGACGCCCTCGGCCGCTGTGACCTGGTGTGGGCCGCGATGTCGCTCCACCACGCGCGGGACCCCGGCGCGACCCTGGTCGCCGCCCGGCGCCTGCTGGAGCCGTCCGGCCTGCTGTGCCTGCTCGAGCGGGCGCCGGCCGAGGGCCATCCCGGCGGGCGTCAGGGCGACCACGGCGAGGTGGGCCCGGACCTGGTGGCCGCCGCCGGGCTCGATGTGGTGACCGATCGCACCCTTGGCGTGGGCGATGCCGCCACCGCGCGGCGACTGATCATCGGGGTCGCCGCCGGCTGAGCGCCGCGGGCCGGCGCGGCGCTCAGGCCACGGGGTCGGCGGCCCGCTCGCCGCTCTGCACGCGCCAGAGGGCCGCGTACAGGCCGCCGGCCTGCAGCAGTTCCTCGTGGGTGCCCGCCTCGGCCACCCGTCCGGCCTCCAGCACGTGGATGCGGTGGGCGCTCCGCACCGTGGAGAGGCGGTGCGCGATCACCAGGGTGGTGCGCCCCTTCGAGACGGCCGCCAGGGAGCGCTGGATGGCGGCCTCGGTCTCGTTGTCCACCGCCGAGGTGGCCTCGTCGAGCACCAGGACCGCGGGGTCGCGCACGATCGCCCGCGCGAGGGAAAGGCGCTGGCGCTGCCCGCCCGAGAGCTTCTGGCCGCGCTCGCCCACGATCGTCTCGTACCCCTGGGGCAGGGCGGAGACGAAATCGTGGGCCTCGGCCAGCCGGGCCGCGCGCTCCACCTCCGCCGCGTCCGCCCCGGGCTTGCCGTAGGCGATGTTCTCGCGCACCGTGTCGGCGAACAGGAACACGTCCTGGCTGACCATGCCGATGGCCCCGCGCAGGGAGCCGAAGTCGAGATCGCGCACGTCGATGCCGTCCAGCGCGATCCGCCCGCCGGTGGGCTCGTAGAGGCGCAGCAGCAACTTCACCAGGGTGCTCTTGCCGGCGCCGGTCACACCGACCACGGCGTGCGTCTCGCCGGCCGGAACCGCGAGGTCCAGTCCCCGCAGCACGGGCGCGCCGGCGCCGTAGGAGAAGTGGACGTCCTCGAAGCGCACCTCGCCCGCCACCGGGGCCGCCAGCGACCGCCCGCCGGGGGCGATGGTCCGCTCGACGGCCAGCAGGTCGAGGATGCGCCGGGTGGAGGCCATGGCGCGCTGGTAGAGGTCGAACGTCTCGCCCAGGCGCGTGAGCGGCCACAGAAGGCGCTGGGTCATGAAGACCAGCACCGAGAAGAAGCCGACGGCCAGGGTGCCGTCGATCACCATCGCGCCGCCCACCAGCAGCGTCATTGTGAAGCCGGCCAGGATGGCCATCCGGATCAGCGGGACGAACGCGGACGAGAGCATGATCGCCCGCCGGTTGGTCTCGCGGTACACAAGCGAGTCGGCCTCCACCCGCCCCGCCTCGCGCTCCTCGGCCGTGAAGGCCTTGATGGTGGCGATACCGCCGAGGTTGTTGGCCAGGGTGCCCGACAAGCGCCCCACCGACTCGCGCATGTCGCGGTATCGCGGCTCCAGCCGGCGCTGGTACAGGAACGAGCCGTAGACGATGACCGGGATCGGGAGGAAGGCCAGCAGCGCCAGCCAGGGCGAGGCCACCACGAACACCAGGCCCACCACGACCACGTTGGTGACCGTGAGGATGATGGCGTTGGCGCCGACATCGAGGAAGCGCTCGAGCTGGTTGACATCGTCGTTGAGCACCGACATCAGGCCGCCTGTGCTCTGGTCCTCGAAGTAGGCGAGATCGAGGTCCTGCACGTGACGGTAGGCGTCCATGCGCGCCTCGTGCTCCACGGTCTGGGCCAGGTTCCGCCACAGCAACTGGTAGCCCCACTCGCTGGCCGACTCGGCGATCCAGGCCACCGCGTTGGCCACGGCCAGGATCAGCAGTTGCCCCCAGCGCCCCTCCACGCCGGTGATGTCGGCCACCAGCGAGCGCTCGCTGTTGACCACCACGTCGATGGCGATGCCGATGAGGATCTCGGGCACGACGTCGAACAGCTTGTTGAGCACGGACAGGACGACGGCCCATACGGTGCGCGTCCGGTGGCGGCTCATGTAGCGCCACAGGCGCACCAGGGGCGCCGTGTCGGTGGGGGCGGTCCTGGTCGTTGCAGGGGCGGCGGTCGCGATGGGCGGGATCATCGCAGCGCCCGGCCCGGCAGGTCCGGGGCGTGTGGCAGGCTCCCTCCCATGAGCGGTCCGACGCTGGGCCCCCGCTTCGCCGACGCGCTGGCGTACGCCGCCGACGCCCACCGCGAGCAGCGGCGCAAGGGAGGGCCGATCCCGTACGTGGCGCATCTGCTCGCCGTGTGCGCGCTGGTGATCGAGGACGCCGCGCGGTCCGGCGCGCTGACCGAGGACCTCGCCATCGCGGCGCTCCTGCACGACGTGGCCGAGGACCACGGCGGCGAGCCCCGGTTGGCGGACGTGCGCGAGCGCTTCGGCCCCGAGGTGGCCCGCATCGTCGAGGCGTGCAGCGACTCGCTGACCGAGGACGCGGCCGCGCGGCCGCCGTGGCGGGAGCGCAACGAGGCGTACCTCGCCGGCCTCGAGCACCACGACGAGAGCGTCCTGCGCGTCTCGCTGGCGGACAAGCTCCACAACGCGCGCGCCATCGTGGCCGACTACGCCGAGGTGGGCGACACCCTCTGGGAGCGCTTCTCCCCGGAGACCGATTCGGTGTGGTACCTGCACTCGGTGGCCGTCATCATCGGCCGTCGACTGCCGGGCCGCCAGGCCGGCGAGCTGATGGCGCTCGTGCGCGAACTGGCCGAGCGCACCGGGCGGACCCTCCCCGCCTGATCGCGCCGCGCCTCCGGGTGCGGGCATAGAGGGATCTCTCCTCGCACGCCGCCTCCGGCGGTCGGCGCCGATGTCATGGGCACGAGGCCCGTGAGCGGACTCTCACGGGCGACCGAGGCCGGTCCCATGGCCGGCGCCCACGATGGTCACGGATGGCCGGAGAGGCAGGACACGGATGGCCGAGCACATCGCGATGTCCGGTCGCGCGTTGCGCCGGGCCACGGCCGTGGCGCTGCTGGCGGGCGTCGCCCTCGCCGGCGCGACCACCGCGGCTCCCGCCGGAGCCGCGCTGGCACCCTCGGTGGTACGGGCCTGTCCCGGGGCCGAGGCCGAGCCGCGCACCGCGTCCCCCCGCGCGCTGGCCGCGACGACGGTGTGCCTGGTGAACCGCATCCGCGTCCAGCGCCGGCTGCCGCGGCTGCGCCCGCAACGCAGCCTGGACGCCTTCGCCCAGGGATTCGCGCGCCGGATGGTGCGCCAGCGGTTCTTCGACCACGACGTACCCGGCGGTCCCACGTTCTCCCAGCGCGCCCGGGCCAGCACCTACGCCCGCGCCGCGCGGCGCATGGCGATGGGCGAGAATCTGGCCTGGGGTCAGGGCTCCTACTCGACGCCGGCGGCGATCGTCGAGTCGTGGATGCGCTCGCCCGGGCACCGCGCCAACATCCTCAACCGCACGTTCCGCGACATCGGCGTGGGGTTCGTGCCGGGCGTGCCGCAGGCCGGCGGCCGGAGCGGAGCCTCGGGCACCTACGTGCACGCCTTCGGCCGGCGGGTGGCCCGCCGCTGACCTGAGGGGGAAGCGGCGCGCCACCCGCCCGGCGTCAGTCGCGCTTGGAGAACGTCCCGCGCAGGAACCGGCCGGCCACGACGGCCCCCACGATGGCGGCGATGGCCACGAGCAGCAGGAACCAGAGGCTGATCTCGACCGCCCCGCCGATGCCGAAGATCAGCGCGAGGATCACGAACAGAACGAGCAGTGCGAGCACGGGTGCCTTTCGTGGGGGACACCCTCTTATAGCGGGGCGCGCCGCACGGGCCGCCCCGGACCGGTCAGGCCTCGAGCATCCGCCCGGTGCCGGAGCACGGCTCGCAGAGCGTGGGGATGAGCCCCTCGCCGTTGCCCGCCTGGCGGAAGATGCGCCGCTGGCCCCAGCAGTTGCCGCACGGCACGGTGTGTGGTTCCACAAGCGGCCGGTGATCGCGCTCGGCGGCGTCCGCGATCTTCTGCGTCCGCCATTCGCGCCACGATTCGTAGCGGACGGGGATCATGTCTTCCATCACGAGGGCTGCCATGGGAGCACCTTTACAGGTTCCGTGGGCCGTACCTTCGGGCCGCGGACCATATGTGCGACCCCGTGGCCTGTCCATCGGGCCTACCGGTGCCGGACCTGAGCCTGGTGGCCGCACGCCGTCAGATCCGGTTTGTACCACCGGTGGCGCGGGCCGCGCCCGGATCGCGGGGCGCGGCCCGGCGGCGGACGGGCCGCCTCAGTCCTTGTCGTACCGGAACGACACGCTGATCCGGGTGCGGAAGCGGGCCACCGAGCCGTCGTCGTCGATCAGGATGTCCTGCTTGAGGACCTCGGCGACGCGGAGGTCGCGCAGCGTCTTGGACGCGGTACGCAACGCCACCAGGGCGGCGTCCTCCCACGACTCGGTGCTGGTGCCCACCAGCTCCGTGACGATGTAGACACTTCCGTCGGCCATCGTTGCCCCCTCGTGCGATATGTGACGAACTTGCCGGGACAACCCTCCCGCATCGGACCGGGCTTGGCAACCCCATCGGGCGCCCGCCGGCGCCGCTCAGGCCAGGGCGCCGTCCAGGTCCTCGATCAGGTCGTCCACGTCCTCCAGCCCCACCGACAGGCGGATGACCCCGTCGGTGATGCCGGCCGCCGCACGCGCCTCGGGGCTGAGGCGCCGGTGGGTGGTGGTGGCCGGGTGGGTGGTGAGCGACTTGGCGTCGCCGAGGTTGTTGGAGATGTCGACGACGCGCAGGGCGTCGAGCACCGCGAAGGCCCGCTCCTTGGCCCGCTCGGGCGGCGCGTCGACGGTGAAGGTCACCACGGTGCCGCCCGCGCTCATCTGCGCCCTCGCCAGCGCGTGCTGCGGGTGGCTCTCGATGTAGGGGTACCGCACCCCGGCGACGGACCGGTGTTCCTCCAGGTGGCGGGCGATCGCGAGCGCCGACGCGCACTGATGCTCCACCCGCAGCCGCATGGTCTCGATGCTCTTCACCAGCACCCAGGCGTTGAACGGGCTCATCGACGGCCCGGTGTGGCGCATCAGCGGCTCGACGCTGCCGCGGATGTAGCCCTCCTTGCCCAGGATCGCCCCGCCCAGCACGCGCCCCTGGCCGTCGATGTGTTTGGTGGCCGAGTAGACCACCACATCGGCGCCCAGCTCGAGCGGCTTCTGCAGCAGCGGGGTGGCGAACACGTTGTCGATCACCACGCGGGCGCCGGCCGCGTGGGCCAGGTCGCACACCGCCGCGATGTCGATGAGGTCCTGCATGGGGTTGGAGGGCGACTCGAAGAACACGGCCTGGGCCGGCGTGGCGAGGGCCCGCTCCCACTGCTCCAGGTCGTGCCCGTCCACGAAGTCCGTGTGGATGCCCCAGCGCGGCAGCAGGTCGGCCAGGATGATGAAGCACGAGCCGAACAGCGCGCGCGAGGCCACCACGCGGTCGCCCGACTCGAGGATCCCGGCGAGTGAGTTGAACACCGCCGCCATGCCGCTGGCCGTTGCGAAGCAGGCCTCGGCGCCCTCCAGCAGCGCAAGGCGCTCCTCGAAGGACGAGACGGTGGGGTTCCCGTAGCGCGAGTAGACGTAGTGATCGAGCTCGCCGGCGAAGGCGGCCTCGGCCGCGGCCGCGGAGGGGTAGACGTACCCCTGGGTGAGGAACAGGGCCTCGGCGGTCTCGTCGAATCCGGTGCGATGGAGGCCGCCGCGGACCGCGATCGTGTCGGGGCGCAGACGGCGGCCGGTGGCCGGGTCGATCGGCTCCTCGCCGCTCATGCGACGCCGCCCGCGCCGGGCAGGATCACGGCCTGGGCCACGATGACGCGCTGCCCGTCGAAGGTCAGGGCCGGGCCCCCGTGGAGCATGTACCCCTCGTCCAGCGCGGCCGAGACCCGCTCGCAGAAGCTGCGGTCGTCGGGTCCGGTGAGGACGCGGTAGGGAAGACGCTCGGGGGTCTCGTCGGCCATCGGTGACATCCCAGGTCGGCTGCTGATCACCTCAGGTTGGCAGACCGGCGCGGCGTGCGCGGGCCGTCGCGGCCGGCCGCGATCGCGCGCGGACCACTCGCATGAGGCGACCTGGACGCGCCGGCACTGGTAGAAAGGCAGCGCGCCCGCCCTTGCCCCGTGGAGTCCACATGAGTGCCGCTCGTCGTCGTGTCCCGTTCACCGCCGTGCGGCCGGCGATGGCGGTCGCGCTGCTCGCCCTGCTGGCGCTCCTGGCCGGCGCTCCGCCCTCGGAGGCCGCCGCGCCTCCGAACCGCAACGACCCCTGTTCCGAGGGCGGGCGCAACATCTGCGACACCAACGGGGTGGGTCGCTACGAGACCTACCGCTACGGCATCCGCTGGTTCGGCGACTTCCGCGGCGCGGTGCCCGAGGTCGACCTCCCGACGTTCTGCATCGACCTGCGCTTCTGGTACCCGCGCCCCGCTTCGCGCTTCGCCCCGCTGCGCGCCGCCGGCCTGCGCAATCGCGACGGCCGGGTGGTACCGGTGATCAACCAGCGCAAGATGAGCTATGCGCTGTGGACCTACGGGCGCAGCGACAACCCCGGCCGGCAGGCCGCGGTGATGCTGTACGTGCACGAGATGATGGGCGACGGGCGCCCGGGTGAGGTGGACCCCTCGGTCCTCGGCCCGGCCGTGGTGAGGCAGTTCAACCGCATCGACCGCGAGGCCACGCGCCTGCACGGCCCGTACTCCCTGCGCGTGCGGATGCCGCGCAGGGCGGTCGCGGGCGCGCCGGCGGCGGCCATCGTCCGCCTGGCCACCTCGCGCGGCACGCCGGTGCGCAACGCGGTCATCTCGCTGGACGCCGACAACGCGCGCGTGCCGGCCCGGGTGCGCACCAACGCGCGCGGTCTGGCCCGGGTGCGCTTCGTGCCGAGCGGCGCCGGGCGGGTGCTCATCCGGGCGACCGCGGACGAGTTGGCCGCGGACCTCCCCGACTACTTCCGGCCCACCACCGCCGCCGCCCGGCGCAACGGCCAGCGCCTGGCGGCGCCGGCGAGTCAGTCGGTGACCGCGGCCGGTGCCGTGGATGCCCGGAAGGCCACCATCCGCGTCTCCACCACCGCGCTGCCCGACGTGCTGCTGCTGGGTGAGGGCAGCCGCGACGAGATCCGCCTCATTGGCGTCCCGGAGGGTCGCGGCATCGAGGTCACCTCGCTGCTGTACGGCCCGTTCCGTAGTCGCGAGGCGATCGTCTGCACGGGGGAGCCGGTGGCGCGCGCGAGCGTGAGCGTGGACAGCTCCGGCACGGTCGAGAGCCCGGCGTACGTCCCCGCCTCGGTGGGCTTCTACACCTACCGCGTCGAGATCGCCGGCGACCAGGACCTCAATCCGGTGTCGACGGCCTGCGGCATCCCTGCCGAGACCTTCGTGGTGGAGACCCAGCCGGGGGTGGTCACCCAGGTCAGCCAGCAGTCGACGGCCCCGGGGGCGCAGATCTTCGACAGCGTGAACGTCTCCGGCCTGGCCGGCGAGACGGCGGATGTGGACGTGCGCCTGTACGGGCCGTTCCCCACCCGGGAGGCGATGGCCTGCGACGGTGAGCCGTACTGGGCCGGCCGGATCACGGCGACCGGTGACGGCGTCTACCAGACCGCGCCGGTGACCCTGGACACCGCCGGCTACTACACCTACACCGAGTCGATCGGCACCCAGGGCTTCGTGCGCGCCCAGCAGAGCGCGTGCGGTCTGGCGACCGAGACCACCGTCGCCCGCGGCACGCCGGTCGTGAGCACCCGCATCAGCGACCAGCGGACCGAGCCCGGCGATCGCGTCACCGACCTCGTGGACATCAGCGGCCTGGGCGCCCTGCGGGCGACGGTCACCGCCGAGCTGTGGGGCCCCTACCCCACGCGCGAGGCCATGGACTGCGAGGGCAGCCCGCAGTGGACCGGCAGCTTCGCCGCTGAGGGCGACGGCCGCACGACCACCGCTCCGGTGCGCCTGCCCGCCGCGGGGTACTACACGTACCGCATGACCATCGAGGGCACGGAGGCCTTCGACCCTGTCGTGACCCCCTGCGGGGAGCCGGCCGAGACCACCGAGACCACCGCGAGCCCGACCGTGACCACCCTCGCCTCGCGCGAGGTGCTGAAGCCGGGCGGCGCGCTGTTCGACCGCCTCAGGGTCCGGGGGCTCGGCCGCACCCCGGCCACGGTCGAGGTGCAGCTGTTCGGCCCCTTCTCCAGCCGCGCCGCGATCCGCTGCGACACCAGCCCGGTGTGGGAGGGGACCGTGCGCGTGCCGGGTGACGGCACCTACCGCACCCGGCCGGTGCGGGTGGAGCGCGTCGGCATCTACAGCTACCGCGAGCGCCTGGTGGAGGACGGCCTGGTGGGTGGCTTCCAGGGCGAGTGCGGCCTGGTGGCCGAGACGGCCCTGGCCGCGCCGGTGATCAACACCGGCCGCGCCGACGAGCGCCTCGGCTCGCCCGGTGTCCAGCGGGCCACCCAGGCCGACCCGGGCGACCGGCCGGTGCGGGTGCGCAGTCCCCAGCTGGGCATCGACACGCGGGTGCTGCCGGCGACGATCAACCTGGCCCGCGGTGAGCTCGCCGTGCCGGTGGACATCCGCCGCGCCGGCTGGTGGCGCGACGGGGCCAGCCCGGGCGACCGGACCGGCGCCACGCTGATCGCCGGCCACGTGGACTCGGCCCGGCGCGGCCCGGGGGCGTTCTTCGCCCTCACGCGGCGCGCCCGGCCCGGTCAGCGCGTTCAGGTCACGAGCGCCGACCGGCGCACGCGCACGTACCGCATCGTGTCGGTGCGGCGGGTGCTGAAGGACAGGCTGCCGGACAACATCTACAGCCTCAGGGGGCGCGAGCGGCTGGTGCTGGTGACCTGCGGCGGCCCCTTCGACCGGGCCAGCGGGAGCTACCTGGACAACGTCGTGGTGACGGCCGTGCCGGTGTAGGCCCGCCGGGGGTCAGGCCGGCGCGTCCCCCACGGCCAGCACGGCCAGGGAGCGCGCCGGCAGGGCGGGGGCCACCGTGCCCTCCTCGGGGCCCCAGTCCTCCGAGGCCAGGGCGCAGGCCCGCACCGGCGCGTCCAGGCCGACGGTCCGCCGCTCCTCGGCCAGGTTGGCCACCACGCGGAACCCACCGCGGTGCACGACGATGGTGCCGGCGTCATCGTCGACCGCGCACCGCACCCGGTCCAGGCGCGGGTCGGCGATGTCCGGCTGGGTGCGGCGCAGCGCGATCAGCGCGCGGTACCAGGCCAGCATGCCGGCATGCGGCTCTCGCTCGCGCTCGCCCCAGTCCAGCCGCGAGCCGGTGAAGGTGGCGGGGTCCTGCGGGTCGGGCACGTCCTCGGTGTCCCAGCCGTGCCCGGCGAACTCGCCGCGTCGGCCCTCCGAGACCGCTCGTCCCAGTTCCGGGTCCGGGAACGAGGTGAAGTAGCACCACGGGGTGCCCGCGGCCCACTCCTCGCCCATGAACAGCATCGGGGTGGAGGGCGCGCTCAGCAGCAGGCCGGCGCCGATCCGCAGCAGGCGCGGGTCGAGCGCGGGCGACAGGCGGTCGCCCCGCGCCCGGTTGCCCACCTGGTCGTGGGTCTGCAGCGAGCAGACGAAACGCCAGCCCGGCGTGGTCGCGGTGTCCACCGGCCGGCCGTGCCGGCGCCCGCGGAAGGCCGAGTGGCCGCCGTCGTGCACGAACATGCGCGTGAGGGCGTGGGCAAGGGTGGCCGGGTCGCCGAAGTCGCCGTAGTAGCCGTGGCGCTCCCCCGTGAGCAGGGCGTGCAGGGCGTGGTGCAGGTCGTCGTTCCACTGGGCGTGTATCCCGCGCCCGCCGGCGGCGCGCGGGGTGACGGTGGCCGGGTCGTTGCGGTCGGACTCGGCGATGAGCGACAGCGGCCGGCCGAGCGCCGCCGACCAGGCGTCCACCTCGGCCGAGAGCTCCTCCAGGATGTGCAGCGCGCGGTCGTCGCGCAGTGCGTGGACGGCGTCCAGGCGCAGCCCGTCCAGGTGGAAGTCCACCAGCCACGAGCGCGCGTTGCCGATGATCCACTCGCGCACCCCGTCCGAGTGCGGCCCGTCGAGGTTCACCGCCGCGCCCCACGGGGTGTGGTGGTGCCCGGCGAAGTACGGGGCGATCTGCGGCAGTCGGTTGCCGCTGGGGCCGAGGTGGTTGTAGACGACATCCAGCACCACCGCGAGCCCGCGGGCGTGACACGCGTCGACGAAGGCCTTCAGCGCGTCGGGGCCGCCGTAGGGCTCGTGCACGGCCCACAGGTGCACCCCGTCGTAGCCCCAGCCGTGGGTCCCGTCGAACGCGGCCAGCGGCATCAACTCGACATGGGTGATGCCGAGGTCCACCAGGTGGTCCAGGCGCTCGGCGGCGCCGGCCAGCGTGCCGGCGGGCGTGAAGGTGCCCACGTGCAACTCGTAGATCACCGCGCCGGCCAGCGGGCGCCCGGCCCAGCCGGCGTCGCCCCAGGCGTGGCGGGCGTGGTCGTAGACGGCGCTCCGGGCGTGCACGCCGTCGGGCTGCCACAGGCTCCGCGGGTCCGGGCACGGCCCGGCGCCGTCCACCGAGAAGGCGTAGCGCGTGCCGTGCGCCGGCCCGCCGGCCGGCGCCCTCCACCAGCCGTCGCCGTCGCGGGTCATCGGGCGCTCGTCCCCGTCCACGTGAACGGCGACCTCGCCGGCGGTCGGAGCCCACACGGCGAAGTCCATCAGGCGTCCTCCTCGCGTACCAGCAGGGCCACGGGCATCCGGTCGAGCACCCGCTCGACCGGCACGACGCCCCCGGCCACGGACCGGCCGGTGAGGACATCGCGCCAGTCGCCCTCGGGCAGCGCGAGCCCGGCCGTGCCCCATCCGCCGCCGCGCTCCAGGCCCACCGGGAGGCGGGTCGTCACGGCCGCGACGCGCCCCGCCCGCAGCATCCCCACGGCGTGGACGCTGCCCGAAGGCAGCGCCTCGTAGCTGGCGTCCGCACCGGCGAACCAGTCGGGGTGCGCCCGTCGCAGGCGCAGCGCGCGCATCGTGACCAGCAGCTTCTCGTCGTCCAGGTCGGCCGGGGCCGCACCCGCGTCCAGGCGCTCCATGCGCACCCGCCGGTCCTCGTGGTCCACCGGGCGGCGGTTGTCGGGGTCCACCAGCGACAGGCTGACGAGTTCGGTGCCCTGGTAGACGTCCACCACCCCGGGCAGGGCGAGCTGCAGCAGCTTCTGCGAGAGGACGTTGGCGCGGGTGGCCGGCGCCAGGCGCGCCACGAACGAGGCCACCTCGCCCGAGAGCGCGGGATCCGCCAGGACCCCCTCGGCCAGGGTCCGCAGCGATGCCTCGTATTCATGGTCGGGCGCGGTCCAGGCGGTGCGCAGCTTGGCCTCGCGCACCGCCTTCTCGAGGTACGGCCAGAGGCGCTCGGGGCCGATGGGCCACGCGCCCACCAGCGTCTGCCACATCAGGTACTCGTCGGCCGGGTGCGGCCCGTCGCCCTGGCGCAGCGGAGCGGCGGCGGCATGCCACGCCAGCACCTGCTCGCGCCACTCCTGCGCGATCTCCGACAGCACCACCAGCCGCGCGCGGACGTCCTCGGTGCGCTTGGTGTCGTGGGTGGTCAGGCTCGTCATGCCCACCGGGTGCCGCGCCTGGCGGGCGTGGGCCCAGGCGTGCAGACGGTCCGGGTCGATGCCGAAGGCCCCCGGGTCGCCGCCCACCTCGTTCAGGGCGCTCAGGCGCATGTGGCGGTAGAAGGCGGTGTCCTCCACCCCCTTGGCCATCACCGGCCCGCAGGTCTGCTGGAAGCGGACACAGAACTCGTCGCGCAGCGCGTCGCGGTGCCCCCGGGCCAGCGCGAGCTCCGTGAGCAGGTCGACCTCGTCGGCGCGCTCGGGGACCCGGTCGCACGCCAGCGCGGACGCCTCGCGCAGGTGCGCCCGCGACGCCGGCGCCGGGTCCTCGCCCGGCACCACGTAGGCCCGGTACACGGGGAAGGCCACAAGCAGCTCGACCAGCGCCTCCTCCAGCGCCCGGCGGGTGTGGTCGCGCAGCATGATGTCGGCGTGGCAGATCGCCGCGGCGATCCCCACCAGGCGGTTCACCTCGGCGCGCAGCGGCCCGTCCAGCACCTGGCGCTTCGCGGCCTCGGCGGCTTCGGCGAACGTCGGCGGTGCACCTCCCATGTCGGTCCAGGTGGCGGTGAGCGCCTCGGCGCCCGCGGGGTCCACCAGCACCCCCATGACGCGGTTGAGCGCGTCGTAGCCGGTGGTGCCCTCACAGGGCCAGTCCCCGGGCAGGGGTTCGTCGCCCTCCAGGATCTTCTCCACCACCACCCACGCGCCCCCGGTGCTCTCGGCCAGCCGGCGCAGGTAGCCGCGGGGGTCGGCCAGGCCGTCGGGGTGGTCGATGCGGAAGCCGTCGATGTCGCCGCGCGCGTGCAGGTCCAGCAGCACCCGGTGGGTGGCGGCGAAGACCGCCGGCAACTCGACGCGCACGCCGGCCAGGGTGTCGACGTCGAAGAAGCGGCGGTAGTTGAGTTCCTCGTCCGCCACCCGCCAGTGCGCCAGGCGGTACCACTGGCGGTCCAGCAGCGCCGGGAGCGGCAGGTCCTCCGTGCCCGGGCGCACCGGGAAGGCGTGCTCGTGGTAGCGCACCAGCGGTTCCGTGCCGTCGCGGTCCAGGGTGATCTCGCCGTCGCGCAGGCAGCGGCCCACGGGGCCGCCCAGGACGGGCATCAGCAGCGCGCGGTCGCCGGCGGTCCAGTCGACGTCGAACCAGCGCGCCTCGGGCGCGCCGGGGCCGTCGCGGAGCACCGACCACAGCACCGGGTTGTGCCATGCGGGCGTGGGGATGGCGATGTGGTTGGGCACCACGTCCACCACGATGCCGAGACCCTCCGCCCGTGCCGCGCGGGCCAGGCGCGCGAAGCCCTCGGGGCCGCCGAGGTCGGCCGAGACACGCGAGTGGTCCACCACGTCGTACCCGTGTGCGCTTCCCGGCCCGGCCTGCAGTATCGGCGACAGGTACAGGTGGGTGGCCCCCAGCGCGGCGATCCGCGGCGCCGCCGCGGCGGCCGCGTCGAAGTCGAACTCCGCGCGCAACTGCAGCCGGTAGGTGGCGGCGATCGGCGCGCGGGCGGAGCCGGCGTCGGCGGCGGGCATCAGGACCGCTCGACCAGGACCACCACCGCGCGCCCCTCCACGTCCAGGCTCGCGCCGGCCGGGATGGTGTCGTCTGCGCCCTCCGCCCGCGGCGCACGCGCCATCCCGGCGGCGGTGTCGACCACCACCTCCCAGCCGGCGTCGCCTCCCAGCCTGAACCGCGCCGGCTCGTGGTGCGCGTTGAAGGCGATCAGGAACGAGTCGTCCTCGATGCGCTCGCCGCGCGGACCGGGCTCGTGGATGGCCTCACCGTTCAGGAACACCGCCAGGGCGCAGGTGGCGTCGGTCCCCCAGTCGTCGGTGGACATGGGCGTCCCGTCCGGCCGGTACCACCCGATGCCCGGCCGGCCGTCGGCGGAGCGGTCGTCGCCGCGCACGAAGCGCCGGCGGCGGAACACCGGGTGGGCCGCCCGCAGCGCGCAGAGGGCACCCGTGAAGGCCACCAGGTCGTCGTCGGCGGCCGCCCAGTCGATCCAGGACAGCTCGTTGTCCTGGCAGTAGCCGTTGTTGTTCCCCCGCTGGGTGCGGCCCAGCTCGTCGCCGTGCAGCAGCATGGGCACCCCCTGGGACAGCAACAGCGTCACCAGCATGTTGCGCCGCTGACGGTCGCGCAGGGACACGATGCCCGCGTCGTCGGTCTCGCCCTCGGCGCCGTGGTTCCACGAGCGGTTGTGCGACTCGCCATCGGCGCCGTCCTCGCCGTTGGCCTCGTTGTGCTTGTGGTCGTACGACACCAGGTCGCGCAGCGTGAAGCCGTCGTGGGCGGTGATGAAGTTGATCGAGGCCGAGGGGTGTCGCCCGTCGGTCTGGTAGAGGTCGCTGGACCCCGCCAGACGCGCGGCGAAGTCGCCCAAAGTGGCCGGGTCGCCCCGCCAGAAGTCGCGCATCACGTCGCGGTACTGACCGTTCCACTCGGTCCACAGCGGCGGGAAGTTGCCCACCTGGTAGCCGCCCGGTCCCAGGTCCCACGGCTCGGCGATCAGCTTGACGCGGTTCACCACCGGGTCCTGGTGCACCAGGTCGAAGAAGGCCGACAGGCGGTCGACCTCGTGGAACTGGCGCGCCAGGCTCGCGGCCAGGTCGAACCGGAACCCGTCGACGTGCATCTCCTCCACCCAGTACCGCAGCGAGTCCATCACCATCTGCAGCACCGCGGGGTGGCGCATCAGCAGCGTGTTCCCGGTGCCGGTGGTGTCGTAGTAGTGCCGCGGGTCGTCGTCCACCAGGCGGTAGTAGGCCGCGTTGTCGAGGCCCCGGAACGAGAGCGTGGGCCCCCGTTCGTTGCCCTCGGCGGTGTGGTTGTAGACCACGTCGAGGATCACCTCGATGCCCGCCTGATGCAGGGCGCGCACCATCGCCTTGAACTCCTGCACCTGCTCGCCGGCGCCGCGCGCCGCGGCGTACTCGTCGTGCGGGGCGAAGAAGCCGATGGTGTTGTAGCCCCAGTAGTTGCGCAGCCCGCGCTCCAGCAGGTGGCCGTCGTGCACGAACTGGTGGACCGGCATCAACTCGACGGCGGTCACGCCGAGTCCCAGCAGGTGCTCCAGCACCGCGGGGTGGCCGAGGCCGGCGTAGGTGCCCCGCAACTCCTCGGGCACGCCGGGGTGGGTCATGGTGAGGCCCTTCACGTGGGCCTCGTAGAGGATGGTCTCGTGGTAGGGCCGGCGCGGCGGGCGGTCGTCCTGCCAGTCGAAGAACGGGTTGACCACGCTCGACCACATCACGTGGCCGGCCGAGTCGGCGTCGTTCATCCGCCCGGGGTCGTCCGGGTCGTGGCCCATCACCGACGGGTGCCAGTCCAGTCCGCCCTCGATCCCGAGCGCGTAGGGGTCCAGCAGCAGCTTGGCCGGGTTGCAGCGCAGGCCGCGCGCCGGATCCCAGGGGCCGTGGACCCGGTAGCCGTAGCGCTGCCCGGGGCCGACGCGCGGCAGATAGGCATGCCACACGCCGGCGTCGCACTCGGTCAGCCCGAGGCGCTCCTCCTCACCGGAGGCCGGATCGGCCAGGCACAACTCCACTGCCTCGGCCGCGTCCGAGAAGACCGCGAAGTTGGTGCCGGCGCCGTCGAAGGACGCGCCGAGGGGCGTCGTCGCCCCGGGCCAGTGTTCCACGATCTGTATCCATTCCCCGGGTCCCGGTCACGTAAACCCCGCCCGGGTCCCTGCGTCAGGCCGCAGCGGCCCCGGCGATGGCCTTGGCCACCTCCGCGGCGCGTGAGAGTACCGGGATGTGGCCGGCGTCGACCTCGACCACGGTCGTGGCGTTGGCGGCCATCCGGCGCTGCAGTTCCGGTGAGAACACCCGGTCCTGGGTGGTCAGGATGTAGGTGGAGGGGTGGTCCTTCCATCCGAGTGCCGTCGGGGCCTCGCCGAACACCGCCAGCACGTGCGGGCCGAGGGCGTCGATGATCGGCGCCGAGGTCTCGGCGGGGACGTCGTTGAACAGCACCTCGCGGGCGCCCTCGGGGTCGACCGTCGACATCCCGTCGTCGGTGGCCCGGATGATCTCGCCGATCTTCGAGGGGGTGGGGTCCTCGGCCATGTAGGCGCCGGTCGACATCCCGTCTTCGGGGAGGATCGCGCAGGTGTAGACGAGGTGCTTCACCCGGTCGTCGCCCGCCGAGGCCTCGGTGATGGTGACGCCGGCCCACGAGTGGCCCACCACGACGGCCGGCTCGTCGAACTGCTCCAGTGCCGTGCGGACGGCCGTAGCGTCGTCCGCCAGGCGGGCCGAGGCGTCACTGCGCGTCGGCATGTCGATCGCCGTGCTCCGAACGCCCAGTTTCTCGAGCTCGGCCTGGACGAAGCCCCAGGCCCACGCGCCGCCCCACGCACCATGGACCAGCAGCACCGGTGCACTCATGTCTTCCCCCGCAGTCGTTTGAGGCCCCCGTCCGGGGGGCTCGAGCGGTTTACGCGCGTATGCCGGCGACGGATCACCGGGGCGCGCTCCGCACGTCGCCCGCGGACTGCCGCGACCGGGCGCGTCACCCGTCGGCGGCCCCCCGCAGCGTCGCCAGGTCCAGCTTGCGCATGGGCATCATGGCCGCGAAGACACGCGCGGTCCGCGCCCGGTCGCCGCTCATCAGGCCGGCCATGTCTGCCGGGCAGATCTGCCACGACACGCCGTAGCGATCGGTCAGCCAGCCGCACTGCCCCTCGCGCCCGCCGGCCGACAGGGCGGCCCAGTAGTGGTCGATCTCGGCCTGGTCGGCGCAGTCCACCAGCAGTGACACGGCCTCGGTGAAGGGGAACTGCGGCCCGCCGTTGATGGCGGTGAAGCGCTGCCCGTCCAACGTGAAGTCGACGGTCAGCACCATGCCGGCCTCGCGGATGGTGTCATCGGGGTAGTGCGACACGACATCGATGGACGAGCCGGGGAACACCGAGCAGTAGAACTCGGCGGCATCGAGCGCCTCGGTGTCGAACCAGAGGTTGGGGATGATCTGCGGCACGGGGACTCCTTCGGTCGGGGCCATCACTGGATGGACGGCCCCCGGCCTCCGGACTCATCGCCCGAGCGCGATCAGGCCGGCGGGGGCGCCGGCGGCAGCGTCGTCACCTGCACGGTCACCTGCACGGGCGAGGACGCCGAGGGGTTGGCGATCGTCACGGGGACATAGCCCTCGTTCAGCGATTCGGCCGGGATGTCCACCGCGGCCTGGCCGTCGCGCACGCCCGGGGTCAGCGGGGTGAGCGCGGTGCTCACCACGATCTGCTGGGCCAGCACGTCCGGGGCGACCGCGGGGGAGCCCACCGACACCGAGGCCGCGCCTACGGCGCGCCGGCCCCAGACCGCGCCCACGGTGACGAGGCCGCCCGGCGGCAGCGTGATGGTGGCCGGCCGGCCCACCTCGGCCGGCTGGTTGCGCGAACCCAGGAACCCGCGCACCTGGGGCGCGAAGGTCACCCTCCCCGAGGGGGAGGTCAGGGTGCCGCACACGGTGCGCGCCGCGGTCAGGAGCGCCTGGCTCCAGCGCGCCTCACCCACCCGGCGGATGACGCCGTCCCCGTCGCCGGTCGCCCGCCGGTAGACCCGCAGCAGGCGGGGCACCAGCGACGCGCGCCGGGTGGCGGGGTCGAGGGCCTCCCAGACGGCCCAGGCCGAGTAGACGTCGAGCCCCGCGAGGTTGCGCGGGTCGAACTCGTTGCAGAACGAGGCCGCGCGCGCATTGCCCGCGGTGATGGCCCCGTCCAGTCCGACCGCCCCGGGGAACGAGGCCGGCTCGCTGAGCACCGAGAACCACTCGGCGCTGCCCTCCCTGAGCAGCTGCGGCGCGTCGCCGCGCGTGTTCATGACGCACTGCACGACGTGGAACGCCTCGTGGGCCAGCGTGGCCCGCACCGAGGTGTCGCCGGGCTGCATCAGCAGGTAGAGCCACGAGGCGACGAAGCTGCGCCGGCCGCCGTCGCCGCGTGTGCGGCACACCGCGAGGCCCGTCTGGCCGGTGCGCACGTAGCCCGTCGCGCCGGCGACGTCGAGCACCACGTCCACCCTCCGGTCGCCGCCCACGAAGTCGCGTGGGCGGCCCCGCAGGCCGAGGGTGCGCTCGCGACCGAACACCCGCCTGGCGGCGCCCGACATGCCCCGGGTCATCACGGCGAACTGGCGCACGTTGAGCCCGGCCAGGTAGGCCCGGCGCAGGTCGGTCCGCTGCTGGCGCAGAGCCTGCACCCGGACCGAGGCGGGCACGCGCAGCAACTGCCTCGTGAAGGCGACATCGCGCAGGGTGGCCGGCGGACCGTCGCCCACGATGGGTGCGAAGCCCGCGCTCACGGCGCGGCGCCGAACCGGCTCGGCCGCCGACATCAGGTCGGCCACCACGGGGGGCACGGTGCGGCAGTTGCCGTCGGAGCCCTCGATGGCCACGGAGCGGCCGGATCGCTCGGTCCACCAGAAGCGGAAGTTCGGCGTGTCGGCCCGGCACAGCGGCCCCAGGCGCGCCGCGCCGTCGGGCGCGAGGGCGGCCGGGCCCGGCGCACCCACCTGCGCGCCGGCCGGCGCGGCCCACAGGAGCGTGGCCACGAGTGCGGTGCCGGCCGCGGAGATCAGGGCGCGCAGGGGGATCATGGCGCGGAGGATACCCCCCGGGGGGGTTCCCGCCGAACGGCGCCGGGGCGCCGTCCGGCGGGGCGGATCAGCGGTACTCGGGGTTCGGGTTCGCGGGGTTCGACAGGTCCCAGTCGGCGGTGATGTTGCCCACCGCCGGCACCCCGCCGGCGTCCTTCAGCATCCGGGCCAGATGCAGGAGGTTCCAGGTCATGAAGACCGTGTTGCGCAGGGTCCAGACGTTCTCGGGCCCGCCGGAGCCCTCCTCGATGTATGACGGCCCCGGCCCGGCCTCGCCGTTCCAGTAGGTGTCGGACTGCGGGGGCACCGTGCAGCCGATGTGCTGCAGGGCGTAGAGCATCTGGGCCGCGCAGTGCTTGCCGCCGTCCTCGTTGCCGGTGATGACCACCCCGCCGACCTTGCCGTAGTACGCCCACTGGCCGTGCTCGTTGACCTCGCCAGACTGGGAGTAGAGCCGCTCGATCACCGCCCGAGTCACGGAGCTCTGGTCGCCCAGCCAGATGGGGCCGGCCAGCACCAGGATGTCGGCCGGCGCGATGTACTCGCGGTAGAGCCCGGGCCAGTCGTCGCGCGGGAAGCCGTTCTCGGTCATGTCCGGGTAGACCCCCGGCGGGATCACGTGGTCGACGGGGCGGATGATGTCCACCCGCGTGCCGCGCGCCCGCATGACCCGTGCCGAAACCTCGATCAGCGCCTCGGTGTTGCTGGCCTCGGGCGACGGCTTGAGGGTTCCGTTGAGGAAGACGGCCCGCAGATCGCTGTGGTCGCCAGGCGCTCCGGCTGCTTGGGCGTCGATGAAGCGGGCGACGTTCTCTGGGATCACTCGATGCCTCCGTCGTGGGGTGCGGCGATCCTAAGCCCCACCCGCTCGGCCGGGCCCGCTCACGAGTTGCTCGCACACGCCGCGCGGCGTACGAGGACTGTGAGGTTTTGGTGATGAGTCCTTCCCCGGCGTCGCCGGCGGGGGCACATTGCCCGCACTCCCGCACGCCCACCACCCCTCCGAGGTCCCCCATGCCGCGTCGCCCCACCCTGCTCACAGGTCTTGCCGCCGCCGTCGCCCTGGGGGTCGCCGCTCCCGCCGCTCTCGCGGGTCCGGATCGCTCCGCCGCAGAGCGCCCGCCCGCGCACGCGGCGGCGAAGGCCGCGGCCGCCGAGCGCGCGGCGCTGGCCGCCGAGCGCCGCGCCGCCCGCGCCGAGCGCCGCGCCGCCCGCCGTGCCGGCGTGAACGTCCGCGTCCGCGCGTGCGTCATCGCCGACGCCGCGCAGGCCGGCCGGGCGGAGGACCTCGTGACGAGCGCCGGCCTGAGGGTGCTCGCCGCCAACGCCCACGCCCGCCGCGCGGGTCTGCGGCGCGGCACGGAGTTCACCGCCGTGCTCGACGGCACCTCCATACGCCTGGTGGGGGCGGCCCGCCGGCAGGACGGCACCCGGGTCCGGCTGCCCCGCCTCGGCACCTTCGACGACCTGGACCGCGGCGACGTCGTCACCCTGGGCACGCGCGTGTCTCGCACCCCCAAGGGGCAGCCCGTGATGCAGTGGGACGCCTTCGGCGCGTGGCGCGCCGCCGCCGACCGTGGCCCGGTGCGGCCACGGATCTGCCCGGATCCGCCGGCCGAGCCGGTGCCGGCCGCCTGATTCCCGCCCCGCCCGCGCATGAGGGTCCGCCGCGCACCCGGTCCGGGGTGCGCGGCGACATCGCCGCGGGCTCCCTCGGCCGGGGGAGGGCCCCGCGTCCGGGCGTGCGGTTTACTTTGTATGCAGACGAGGAGTGCGCTCGGATAACAGGGCGGACCATCCGCCCGCTGCCCGGAGGTCGGGTTGGAGGGTGAGGACCGGCGCGGCCGGACCACGTTGGTGGAGGGGCGCTCGGTGGTCAACGCCATCGGGCATCCCGCCGTGCTGCTGGACGGCGCCGGCGTGGTGCTGGCGGTCAACCGCCCCCTGTGCGAGCTGGTCGGTCGCTCGCGCGACGAGGTGGTCGGCACGGCGCCACCCCACACCTGGTGGACCCCCGACGTGTCCGCCCTCACGTCCGCCCCCGCTGAGATCCCCGCGCGGGTCATCGCCCCCGACGGGCAGGCGCTCGATGTCGTCTGCTCCTCGGCTCCGGTCGGTACCGGTGGGGGCGATCCGGTGTGGCTGGTGGGCGTCACCCCGTCGGCCGGCGCGTCCGGGCCGGGGCGCCTGACGCGCCTGGTGTCCGAGCAGGCGGCGCTGGCGCGGGTGGCGCGCGTCGTGGCCGCCGGGGCTGCGCCGGACCGCGTGTTCGACCTGGTGGCGCGCGAGTCGGCGATGGTGCTGGGCGTCGAAGCCGGCCTGGTGATGCGCTTCGAGGGCGAGCACTCGGAGGTGGTGGGCTCCTACGGCGCCCACCGGTCGAGCGTGGGCACCACCTTCCCGCTGGAAGGGGGAGGGGCCGCGGTGCGCGTCTTCGAGTCGGGCCGGCCGGCGCGCGCCGTGTACGCGGACCTGGGCGACGACGACACCACCACCTCGCGCGTGCAGCCGCAAGGGTACGTGTCCGGGGTCGCCGCTCCCGTCACCGTCGACGGGGGCCTCTGGGGTGCGGTGCTGGCGGCCACCACCTCCTCGCGCCCGCTCCCGCAGGGCGCCGAGGACCGGCTCGAGCGCTTCGCCGACTTGGTCTCGCTCGGTATCGGGCGGATGGCGGCGCTGCGCGAGTTGGCGCGCCGGGCGACCACCGACTCCCTCACCGGGCTCTACAACCACGGCGAGTTCCATTCGCGCCTTGCCCAGCGGTTCGCCGCCGCGCGGTCCGAGGGCCGGCCGCTGGCGCTGGCCCTCTTCGATGTCGATCACTTCAAGGACATCAACGACCGGGCCGGGCATCCGGCGGGCGACCGGGTGCTGGCCCGGGTGGCGGCCGCCGTGGCCTCGGTCGTCCGCCCGGGCGACATCGCCGGGCGCGTGGGCGGCGAGGAGTTCGGCCTCATCCTGCCCGAGGCGGGCCTGTCCGAGGCGATGGCGGTGGCCGAACGGGTGCGGCGGGCCGTGGGGGGCATGGATCTGGACGATCTGCCCGGCATCACGCTCTCGGGCGGTGTCGCCGACCTGGTGGGCGTCCGCACGGCCGCCGCCCTCTATCGCGCGGCCGACGCGGCGCTGTACGACGCCAAGCGGCGCGGGCGCAACCGCATCTGCGGCACGCATCCCGTGGCGGCCTGAGGGCCGGACCCGGGACGCCTGGGCGCGACGGCCCGCGGCGGGCATGATGCGGGTCCCATGCGGCGCCGCCCGACACTGCGCACGGCCCTGGCGGTCCTCGCCGCCACCCTCGTGGCCGGCCCCGGCACCGCCGGGGCGGCCCCACTGGTCCCCGACGACCCCCTGTTCCCGCACCTCTGGGGCCTCGACAACCCGGTGGAGGGCATCGACCTGCGCGCCCCGCTGGCCTGGGGGATCACGACCGGCTCGCCGGACGTGCTGGTGGCGGTGCTCGACACGGGGATCGACCCCACGCACCCCGACCTCGCGCCCAACCTGCGGCCCGACCTCTCGCGGAACTTCGTCGCCGGTCCGGACGGTTCGGTCGACCCCCTCGCCTGGGGCGACCGCAACGGCCACGGGACGCACGTGGCCGCCACGCTGGCCGCGCGTGGGGGCGACGGACTGGGCGTGCCCGGTCTGGCCTGGCGGACCGGACTGGTAGCCCTCCGGGTGTGCGGCGACGGAGCGGGGGCGGGGCTTGCATGCCAGGAGGACGATCTGGTCGCCGGCATCGATGCGGCCGGCGCGATGGGTGCGCGCGTGGCCAACGTGAGCCTGGCGGGAGACGTGGGGCCGTCTGTGCGTGCGGCCATCGAGGCGCACCCGGGGACCCTGTACGTGGTGGCCTCGGGCAACCGCGTGGGTGGGGGCATCGATCTCGACCTCTCGTCGTCCGGACGCCACGCGATGTGCCGCATCCCGGCGGCCAACCTGATCTGCGTCGGGGCGCTCGACCGCGCGGGGGCACCGGCGGACTTCGGGAACCTTGGGCGTCAGAGCGTGGATCTGCTGGCCCCGGGGGTGGGCATCCTGAGCGCCGGGCTGGTGATGGCCGCCGTCCCGGTGGGCGACCCGGTGATCGGTGCCGGCTGGACCGCGACGCCCGCCGGGGCCTGGAGCGACGTCCCGTCGGGCCCCGGGCCCGCCGTCGAGGCGGTGGGCGCGCCGGCGGAGGCCACCCTGAGCCGGGACGCCCCGCTCTCCTTCGCCGGGCTGCGTGCGTGCCGGCTGCAGCACAGGATCGCCGTGACCGGCGTCCTCGATGGGCGCCGCCTGCAGGTGCAGACGCGGGTGGGCGACGGGGCGTGGGTGACCGCGCCCAGCGATGTCGACCCGGCGCCCGAGTCGACGCCCGGGACGCGCGTGGCCGATCTGTCCGCGGCCGACGGAGCGGCGGCGGTGCATCTGCGCTACCGCTTCCTGGGCGCGGGGTCGAGCGCGACCGACGCGGCCTTCCGCATCGCCGAACCGGTGGTCACGTGTGCGGTCGACGCGCGCACCGACCCCCCGTACCGCACCCTCAGCGGCACCTCGATGGCCGCCCCCCACGTGGCAGGCGTGCTGGCCCTTCTGGCCTCCCAGGACCCTGGGGCCACCCCCGGCGCGCTCCGCTCGCGCCTGCTGGGCACCGTGCGGTCCCTCCCGGGCCTGTCGCCCGTCACCGCCACCGGCGGCATCCCCGACGCCGCCGCCGCTCTGGGTCACGTCGACCCGGTCCCCGCGCCCGCGCCCCCGCCGCCGGCCGACCCTCCGTCGCCGGTCGCGCCCGCCCCCGTGGCGCCGCAGCCGGTCATCGTGCCGCCCGCCCCCCGGCCCGTCCCCCTGGTCATCCCGGGCCGGCTGCGCTCTGACGCACGTGGGCGGGTCGCCGTGCGCGTGCGCTGTCGCGCCGAGCCGCCCGCGCGGTGCCGTGGTGCGGTGCGGCTGGAGGTGCGCATGCGCGGGCTGCGGATGCTCCGGCCCGCCGCACGCGGAGCGGGGGTCCGCACCGTCCCGCTCGGCCGCGCGCCGCTGCGGATGGCGGCGGGGCGGGCGGGGATCGTCCGCGTGCCGCTCACCGCCCGCGCCCGCACGCTGTTGCGCTCCCGCGCCGGCGTACCGATGCGGGTCCGCGCCCGGTCCGGGCAGCGGTCCGGCGCGCGCCTGGTGCCCCTGCTCCTCAGCCGGTTGCGCTGAGCGCCCCGGCGCCCCCGGCGCGGCCCGCGACGCCGCACATCACCCGCACGGTGGCCAGGTTGATCGCCACGGTGTCGGTGATCGGCTCCCCGTAGCCGCCGGCCATCAGGACCACCACGGGGACGCCGGCGGCGACCAGGGTGTCGCGCACGTGGCGGTCGCGGGCCGCCAGTCCCGCGCGGCTGACGGCGAGGCGCCCCAGCCGGTCGCCCTCGTACGGGTCGGCGCCGGCCAGGTAGAAGCAGAGCTCCGGCCGGCCGGCCCCGAGCGCCCGCCCCAGCACGTCGGCCACCGCCGCCAGGTAGGTGTCGTCGCCGGCGCCGTCCGGCAGGTCGGCCTCCACGTCGCCGGGCACGCGCCGCGTGGGGTAGTTGCGCCCGCCGTTGACCGAGGCGGTGGTGCTGAGCGGGTCCCCGGCCAGCGCCGCATGCGTGCCGTCGCCCTGGTGCACGTCGCAGTCCATCACCAGGACCCGCCCCAGGCGCCCCTCGGCGCGCAGGGCGCGGATGGCGCAGACGACGTCGTTGAACATGCAGAACCCCCGCCCCGCGTCGGGCGCCGCGTGATGCGTGCCGCCCCCGAGGTTGATGGCGACCCCGTCGACCAGCGCCAGCCGGGCCGCCGCCACGGTGGCCCCGGTCGAGCGCCGGGCGCGCTCCACCAGCACGGGTGTCCACGGCAGGCCCAGGGAGGCCTGCTCACGTGCGGACAGCCCGCCGGCGAGGGCTCGGGCCAGGTACTCCGGCGTGTGCGCCCGTGCCAGTTCGGCGTCGGACGCCGCCGGGGCCTCCTGCAGCGCCACCAGCGCCCCCAGCTCGCGCGCCACGGCCTCCCGGAGCATGCGGTAGCGGCCCAGCGGGAACCGGTGGCCGTCCGGGAGCGGGTACGACCAGCGGTCGTGGTGGAAGGCGCGCACGCGCGGAGCGGGGGGCGGGGGGCCGACCATCTGCCGCACAGCCTACGAAGCACCGCGACGCGGCCGCCCGCGCCGGCGCTCAGCCGCCCAGCGCCGCCCAGGCCAACAGCGGGGGGTGGCCGCCCGCGCGGACCATCCGCACCCACAGCAGGGTCATGTGCTCGAGGTGCAGGGCCTGGGCGAGGGGACCAACGGGCAGCGGATCCCAGCCCATGTCTGCTGCGAGTCCGGCCACAAGGGCCACGGCGTCGGGATCGTCGCCCGCAAGGGGCATCATCGGCGCCGGCGCGGTGCCGAGGGCCCGGGGGCCGGCCAGCACCTCGACGCCGTAGACGCTGAAGGCCTTGACCACGCGGGCGCCCGCCGCCAGGCCGGCCACCTGCTCGGCTCCGGCGCGCACGCTGTCGAGCCCGTGGCGCAGGCCGGGCCCCACCGGGTTGGTGCAGTCCACCAGCACGCGGCCAGCCAGGGCGCCCGCCACCGGCGCCAGCGCGTCGGCGTTGGCGGCGAACGGGGTGCAGAGCAGCACCGCATCGGCCGCGCCCACCGCATCGGGCGCCGGAGCGGCGGTCAGGCCGGGGTGGGCCGCCAGCGCCCGGGCGATGCCCTCCGAGGGGCGGTCGGGAGCGGCCAGCACCACCCGGTGACCGGCCCCCGACAGGGCGCCGGCAAGGGCCGTGCCCACCTTGCCGGCGCCGATCACGGCGACGGTGCGGGCCTCAGACACCGAGGGCCTCCACCACGAGGCGCGCGGCCGCCGCGCCCGAGTACTGCTGCTGGCCGGTGATCAGATTGCCGTCGCGCACCGCGTGGCTGCGGAACGGGCCGCCGGTGATGAAGTTGGTCCCGTCCATCGCGCGGGCGCGCTCCTCGATGCGGAAGGGCTGCAACCGCCGGCCCACGATGGTGTCGGCGTACTCCTCCTCGGCGTCGGCGAAGCCGGTCCAGGTGCGGCCGGCCACCACCAGATCGCCCGCCGGCGTGCGGGCCTCCAGTAGCACGCAGGTGGCGTGGCACACCACCGCCGTCGGGCGGCCTGAGGCCGCGAACGTGCCCACCGCGTCGTGCAGCGCCCGGTCCTGGGCGAAGGTGACCATCGGCGACTGCCCACCGACCAGGAACAGGGCGTCCGCGGCGTCGAGGTCGGCGTCGGCCAGCGCCGGCGTGTCCTCGACCAGTGCTCGGTGTCGCGGGCTGGTGGCGAAGCCCAGGCTGATGATGTCCTCGGCCGAGTAACCCGATTCATCGAGCGGGTCGCTGAACGAGTCGGCCACCAGCGGGCCGCCGGCAGGGCTGGCGATCGCCACCTCGTAGCCGGCCTCGGTGAAGGTCAGGTACGGGTGGGTGAGCTCGGCCCACCAGAAGCCGATCGGCCATCCGGTGATCGGGGAGACGGCCGGGTTGGCGGCCACCATCTGGATGCGCTTCGGGCGGTCGGCGGCGAGGACATCGAGGGTGCGGGCCATGGTCTCTCCTGGGGGGGGGTTGCCGGGGTGAGGCCACTATATCTTGACCTCAAGATATTTGCCCGATCGATCGCGCGGTAGCCTTGGTCGATGGACCACCCCTCGCCCGTCCGTGATGCCGTCGACGCCATCGTTTCCGGGTGGTCGCGGAGCCGCCCCGAGCTGGACGTGGCCCCGATCCAGGTGATGCTCCGCGTGGCGCGCGTCCGCGCCGCGGTGGAGAGGGCCACCGAGGAGAACTTCGCGCGCTTCGGTCTGAGCGCGGCCAGCTTCAGCGCTCTGGCGGCCATCGCCCGGATCGACGACGAGGCGGGCGCGACCCCCTCGCGCCTGATGCGCGACCTGCGCCTCACCTCGGGCACGGTGAGCGTGCGCATCGATCGCCTGGTGGCCGACGGCCTGGCCGAGCGCGCGACCGACCCGGACGACGGCCGGGTCAGCCGGGTGCGCCTGACCGGCCTCGGGCGCCAGCGCTTCGATGCGGCCGCGCCGGCGCACCTGGCCACGGAGCGCCGGTTGGTGAGCGCCCTCGCCCCGGTCCGGCGTGCGGCACTGGCCGACCTGCTGCGCGACCTGCTGATCGACCTCGAGGGGGAGGACGGCGGGGTCGAGGTGCTGGGGATGGCGCTCACCCCCGCACACCTGACCGCGGCGATGCGCGCGGCGGTGGGCCTGAGCGAGGCGCCGGGCCTGCTGGTGCGCGGCGTTCAACCGGATGGCCCCGCGGGGCGTATCGGTGTGCGTGAGGGCGATGTGCTGACCGCGATCGACGACACCACGATCCACGGGACCGCGGATGCTCTGCGCGCCGGCGCTACCGGCCGCACCGTGGGCGCGCTCGGCGTCCTGCGTGGACACGAGCTGCTGCGACTGGGCGAAGGCGCCGCGTGACCGGATCCCGGGCGGGACTGCGGCGCTCGCGCCCGGTGGCCGTGCGGCGGGCCACCCGGCGCGCGGCGGCCGCCGGCACCTGGGGTCGCCCGCGCGACGGGGTGACCCACGGCACGCTGGAGCTGGATGTCACCGATCTGGAGCGCTGGTGCGCCGCCCAGGCGGGGGTGGGCGTGGTGCACGTCGTGGGTGCCGCGCTGGCGCGCGGCCTGCGGGTCGCCCCGGATGTGAACGCCCACGTGCGCTTCGGCCGCGTGCGGCTGCGCGAGGCCGTCGACGTCGGCTACGTCGTCGACATCGGCCGGGGGGCCGACATGGGGTGTGCGGTCGTTCGCGGCGCCGATCTCCACGACCCGCGACAGCACGCCCGCCAGGTCTTCGCCGCAGCCCGCTCCCTGCGCCGCGGCCGCGACGCCGACTTCGGCCGCGCCCGCGCGCTGGCGCGCGCCATCCCCCAGCCACTGCTCGGGCTGGGGATGCGTCTGAGCGGCTTCATCGCGGGCGGCCTCGGCCGCCGGGTGCCGCTGCTGCGCCTCCCCGCCCACCCGTTCGGCTCGG
The DNA here is from genome assembly GCA_040219555.1 of Miltoncostaeaceae bacterium. Taxonomy (GTDB): domain Bacteria; phylum Actinomycetota; class Thermoleophilia; order Miltoncostaeales; family Miltoncostaeaceae; genus JAVJSF01. Next base: position 121,195 of record JAVJSF010000009.1, on the reverse strand, counting down.
TCATGGTCAGCTCCGTGGCGGCGTGGGGCGTGCACCTGGCGCTGCCGCCCCTGATCCCCTTCGCCGATCTCGGGATGGTCGTGGTGGTGGGCGCCGTGGCCGAGCGCCCCTGGGTGCTGGACGGCGACGTGGTCCCGCGCCGGGTGGCCCAGCTGGGGCTCTCGTTCGACCACCGCATCGCGGACGGCGCCCAGATCGCCGCGCTGCTGGCCACCGCACGCGAGGCTCTCGAGCGCCCCTGGGAGGTCTGGCCCCATCTGGGCGGCGCGCCGGCGGGCTGACGCCGGCCAGCGGTGACTCAGGGCAGGTTGGGGACACCGCCGGGCCCCGTGGGGACATCCGCGGCCTCGGACTCCGGGCGCACCCGGTGCAGGGTCTCCATCAGCGCCATCAGGTCGCCGCGTGAGTCGGCGTCCGGCACCCCCCATGCGGGTTCGTAGCCGAACAGCTCGGCGGCGCTGGTGGTGTGCTCGCCGTCCAGCAGGTCCAGCTGGGCGGCGGGCACCAGGGCCGGATGGGGCGCCCCGCAGGTGCGCGCGAGGCGCAGGAGCTCGCCCCGCAGCCCGGTGACGTAGTTGCCCAGCCGCTCGCCGGCCCGCTCGGGGATCAGGCCGCGTTGCAGCCACGCCGACTGGGTGGCCACCCCGGTGGGGCAGCGGCCGGTGTGGCAGCGCTGGGCCTGGATGCAGCCGATGGCCATCATCGCCTCACGGCCCACGGCCACCATGTCGCAGCCCAGCGCGAACGCCAGCAGTGCGTTCTCGGGCAGGCCGAGCTTGCCCGAGCCCTGGAACACCACCCGGTCGGCGACGCCGGCGCGGGCGAAGATGGGGTAGACGCGCCCGATACCCAGGCGGAAGGGCAGCGCCACGTGATCGGTGAACACCAGCGGGCCGGCGCCGGTGCCGCCCTCCCCGCCGTCGATGGTGATGAAGTCCGGGCCCACGTTCTCGCGGGCCATCCGCTGTGCGATCTGATCCCACAGGTCCAGTTGGCCCACCGCCGACTTGATCCCCACCGGGAGCCCCGTGGCCTCGGCGATGCGCTCGATGAAATCGATCAGGCTGGGCACGTCGTGGAAGGCGGTGTGGGCGCCGGGGCTGCGGCAGTCGACGCCCTCGGTCACCCCGCGGGCCTCGGCGATCTCGGCGGTGACCTTCGCCGCGGGCAGCAGCGCGCCCACCCCGGGCTTGGCGCCCTGGCTGAGCTTGATCTCGATGGCGCGCACCGGCGCGCTCTCCACCCGTTCCAGCAGTTCGGGGAGGCTGAAGCGCCCGTTCTCGTCGCGACAGCCGAAGTAGGCCGTGCCCACCTGGAACACCAGGTCGGCGCCGTGCCGGTGGTGGCGGCTGAGGCCGCCCTCGCCGGTGTTGTGCAGGCAGCCGGCGGCGGCGGCCCCACGGTTGACGGCCTCGGTGGCGTGCGAGCCGAGCGAGCCGAAGCTCATCCCCGAGACGTTCACCGCCGAGGGGGGCCGGAACGCCTTCGCCCGCCCGTGCGCGGCGCCCATCACCTTGGCGCACGGTAGCGGCGAGCCGTGGGTGTCGCCGGCCAGGGTCGAGGGGTGGGGGAAGGCGGCGTGCTTCACCAGCACGTGCCCGGGGGTGGTGGACCACTCCACGTCCGAGCCGAAGCCGAAGTGCGGGTCCTGGCGCTTGGCGGTGGAGTAGACCCAGCGGCGCTCGTTGCGCGAGAAGGGCCGCTCCTCGTCGTTGCCCGTGACGATGTACTGGCGCAACTCGGGGCCCACGGCCTCGATGAGATACCGGAGATGGCCGACCACCGGGAAGTTGCGCAGGATGGCGTGCCGGCGCTGGGTGACGTCGTAGGCCACGACGCCCGCCAGGACCGAGGCGACTCCGCGCAGTGCGGCGGCGGTGCGCGGCCTCATGGCCGGACCGGTGGGCCGGGCGTTGGGCGCGGATTCATGGAGCGAACGTTACCTGCGGGCGAGGCGAGCGAGTCCGGCGGCCCGGCGGGCGTTCACCAGCATCGTCCGGGTCATCACCGGGCGCGTGGCCGGCGAGCGGACCGTCTTGGCCGTGCCGGTCCGCACCGCGGTCACCCGCACGCGCAGGCGCATCCCGAGGTCCGCGCGCACCACCCGGTGGCGTGTCCGCCGGCCGCGGGGGATCGCGCGGCAGCGACCCCGGCTGTTGCAGCGCTCCCAGACGACACGCACGGCGGCCGGGCGGTCCCATCTGCCCCGGAAGGCACGGAGGATGCGACCGGGCATGGGGACGCCCAGAATCCGGGGCGCGCGCAGCAGGCGCGGCGCGGTGACGCGACCCGGTGCCGGGGCGGGCTGGGTGGAGGCGGGCGCCGGCGCCGGCGCGACCGGGTCGGAGTGGAGCGCGGGGGCTGGGGCTGGTGCTGGTGCCGGAGCAGGGGCAGGGGCAGGGGCGGGCGTCGGTGCAGGTGCAGGCACGGGGGCGGGCTCCGGCTCCGGCGCGGGATCGGCGGGCGGTTCCGTCGGCGGGTCGGTGGCCGGTCCATCGTCCCCCGCCGGCGCCAGGGCCGCGTCCAGCGAGGCCAGGGACGCGGCGAGCTCGATGCGGCCGCTCCCGGTCCCCTCGCCGGCGTCCACCGCGCCGGAGCGCAGCGCGGCGACCACCTGCTCCGCGCTCGCCTCGGGGCGCGCCGAGCGCAGCAGACCGGCCGCGCCGGCCACCACCGGGGCCGCGGAGGAGGTGCCGCAGAAGATCACGTGGTCGCCCGCGAGGGACGGTGCCGGGTTGCACCCGGGTGCGGCGACGTGGATCCACGGCCCGCGGTTGGACCACTCGTAGAGCACATCGGCGTGGTCGGTCGCCGCCACCGCGAGCGCCCCGGGGTGCGCGGCCGGGTAGGCGGGCGTCGTGGAGCCCTCGTTGCCCGCCGACGCCACCACCACCACGTCGTTCGCGGCCGCCAGGGCCACCGCGTCGGCAAGGGTCGTGGTGTCGGCGGAGGTGCCGAGGCTCAGATTGATGACGTCGGCGCCGTTGGCGACCGCCCACACGATCCCCAGGGCGATGTCCGACACGAATCCCGAGCCATCCGCGCCCAGCGCGCGGATGGGCATGACGCGACACGACGCGCAGATGCCGGCCACCCCGTGGCCGTCCCCGGCACGCGAGGCCGACACGCCGGCCGAGGAGGTGCCGTGCCCGTTCGGGTCGTCGTCCCCGCCGGGGCTCGCGGCGATCGAGTCGTATCCGGCTACCAGTGCGCCCGCCAGATCCGGGGCGGTGGCGTCCACCCCGGTGTCCACCACCGCGATCACCGTGGAGGGGTCGCCCACGCCCACGGCCGCCCAGGCGACCGGGGCGCCGATGAGGCGCGTGCCCCACTGGTACGACCACAGCGGGTCGCCCGGGACGAAGTCGTGCCGGCGCACGGTGGCATCGCGCTCGGCACCGGACACGGCCGGGTGGACGCGCAGCGTCCGCAGTGCGGACCCGGCGTCGTCGGCTGGGACGCTCACCACACGGGCACCGATGCCGGGCAGCACGGCGCCGGGCGACGCGCCCGCGCGCCGGAGGGCGTCGGCGCCCTGTGCGGCCCGGGTCCCCGGCTCGAAGGTGACGATCAGGCGGGCCTCGTCGGCGCCGTGGGCCACGGTGGGCAGCAGGGCCAGCAATGCGCCCAGGCCGGTGAGCGCGCCGCGAAGGCGGCCGATGACCGGCGGGCGGCGTCGTGGACGGGGGCGGCCCATGCACCACCATCGGCGCGGTGCCCGCGGGGCATGATCCCCATCGTCGCGTACCTCCCCACAACGACGACGGGCCGCGGAGATCCGCGGCCCGTCAGCCTCACGCGCTCCGGGGAGCCCGTGTTCCTACCGTGGTGCTCAGCCCTGGAAGTTCTCCGGGAACTGGGCGACGATGGCGCCGGACAGCGCGTCACCGATGACGAACATGTGAGCGTAGGCCTCGCGGTACAGGTCCGCGGCGGTCTCGTGGTCACCAGCGTTGTACGCGGTCATCCAGTCGGACAGGTGACCCACGTGGATGCCGACGACCTGGTCGACGGTCTCCTCGGGCAGGTTCGGGTTGGCGCCCGCCAGGAAGGCGGCGAAGCCGCTGCGGTAGCCGGCGAGATCCTCCTGAGCGGCCTCACGGCCGGCCTCGTCGTCACCGGCGGTGGCGACCGTGTAGTCCACGAAGAAGTTGATGTGCGAGTTCCACAGCTCGAGGAAGGCCGAACCGGCCTCCTCGCCGTAGACCGAGCCGACAGCGGCGGCGAGGTCGTCAGAGTTGGCGAGCACAGCGGCGACGGCCGGGTCGAAGTCCTCGGCACCGTCGTGGCCCTTCTGCATGGCGTTCATCGCCAGAACGGCGTGCTCGCCCAGCAGGCGGTCGAGGGTGACGCGGAGGTCGGCGGCCGGGGTGGCAGCGGTGGGAGCCGGAGCGTCCGCCTCCATGGCGGCCGTCGTGGCGGGGGCGTCGGCCTCGTCGTCGTCGTCGCCACAGGCGACAAGCCCGAAGGCGAGGAGTGCGGCGAGAACGAGCGCCGCGAGGGTGGATGCGATGCGCTTCATGTGTTGGTTGAACCTCGTGTGTCTGGGTCGGACACCCATTGCTACGGCGCCCGTGGGGGTTTGGTTCAGTCGCGGTGCACGAGATTGCGCCCGCGGGCACATCCAATCCCGGATATTCAGCGATTACGGTCCCTCGGAACATGCACGCGTCCGGAACGAGGTGACGGACACGGTGGCGTGGACCGGCGCCGGTAGCCTGGCGGCACCCACGGGGAGGCCTCGCGATTACCACGTTCACGTTCGTCACCAACCTGCGGCCGCAGACCGTGGCGTCGTTCGAGCGTAGCGGCTACGCACCGCCGGCCTGGCTGCTGTCGTCGCACCGGCTGGACCGCGAGACCGAGCGCCTGGCCGGCTGGGTGCGTGAGGAGGGGGCCGACCTGTTCGCCGACAACGGCACCCATCCGCGCATCGAGGCGCTGGAGGATCGCCACCGGCCCGGGGTTGTGGAGTTGAGCCGCGAGATCCGCGCACTGCGTCGCGGGCTGGGACCCGGGAGGCGCATCCCCGTGGCCTCCGAGGTTCCCGCGTCGCTGACGCGCCGGGCGCGGGAGGCGGTGGGCGCACTCCTCGATGACGTCGACCGCGACCACGACATGTTCTCGGGGGAGGCATTGCTGGCCGACCAGCTGCGGATGGGTCCGACGCACCTGATCGCGCGCGAGGACTACGCCGTGGCCACGATGCTGGCCTTGGGGCTCGAGCGCGAGATCACCCGCCTCGACGTCGACTGGTTCCGCCGGCGCAACCGCATCACGCTCGGGTTCTGGCGAGAGGTCGTCGACGATCCCCGCACCCGCGACATCGACGTCTTCGCCACGCTCTCGGCCGTCGACTACAACACCGCCCTCGCAGTGGGGCGCATGGCGGCCCAGGCCGGCGTGCGCCGGGTGGCCCTCGGCTTCGCCGGCCTGAACTCCGACAGCACCTTCGCCGAGCGGTACATGGCCGGCCCCGGCCGGGTGCTGCCGGGAGCGGCGCCCCGGCGGTACGTGCGCATGGCCGAGATCCTCTGCGGGCTGCGCGACGGCTACCGCGACGCCGGGGTCCGCCTTCTGGCCTTCCATGCGCTCGGCTGCGGCGCCTCCTCGCAGTTCCCTCTGCTGGCCGGCGCCTTCGACTGGTGGACCCACATCAGCACCGACGCCACCAGCCCCCTGCACGACTCGGTGCGGGACCGCGTGTACTACGACGACACCGCGTGGGGCGACCGGCTGCACATCACCGGCGCCGCGCGGAGGGTGCTGGGCGGCGGGGAGTGGTCGTTCTCGTGCCCCTTCTGCGACTACGTCCGCGGGCGGTTCGGCCACGACCCGGAGGCCGCGCGGTCATGGTGGGAGGACGCCGGCCGGCCCGACCCGGCGGTGGAGGACCTCGACCCGGAGGAGCCGCTGGGCCGTCACCTGCCCGCGTTCGCCACCGCGCGCGGCTCGGCCACCGCGGTCCAGACGCGCGCGCGGACCGCGCACAACCACTGGATGCTGGACACACTCTGTGCCGAGGTACCCTCGCGCGACCGCGCCGCGTGGGGGCGGGGCCACCTGGACGCCCTGCAGGCCCAGCGGACCAGGGCCACCCGCCTGGGCCTGGCGGCGGCGGCGCACATCCTCGACACCCTCGCCTGACCGCCTGACCGGGTGGTCCGTGAGGCGGCCCCCCGCGTCCTCAGAAGCCCTCGGCGCACTTGCGTTCCCAGGTGGCGTCGGCGGTCCGGGCGTCCGCGGCGGCCGCGTCCGCGGCGCGCGCCGCCACCTCGGGGTGCAGATCGCCGCGCTCCGCCTTGACGTCCTTGGACGCCTGATCCCACTGGAGTGACGCCTCCTGGGCCGCCTCCCATCTCGCCTCGGCGGCCTCGCGCGCGGCGCCGTCGGCCTCCGTGGTGGCCAGCTCGTCGTTGAGGGCCGTGATGCTGGCGAAGAGGTCCTGGATCTGGCGGTCCAGGCCGTCCAGCTGGTCGCGCAGGTCGGACGCGTGGTCCATCAGGTCGCCCAGTGGCTGCGACATGTCCCGGCCCTCGTCGCCGCTGATCTGGGCCATCGCCCGCTCCCAGTCGGCGTGCACGTCCAGGTATTCGTCCGAGAGGCGCCCGATCTCCTCCCACGCATCGTCGAGATCGGCCTCGATCTCGGCGGGACTGCGCCCGGGCTCCTCCCTCTCGATCTCATCGAGGGCGCTCCCGGCCGCGCGCTCCTCCTCGAGCAACTGCTGGTCGTAGTCGCGCCAGTCGTCCCCGGTGAACCGGTCACCGGCCCAGGAGTGCGCCAGCGCGAGCAGCTCGGCGTCCAGCCGGGCGGCGTCCTCGCGCGTCTGGTCGGCCGTCGCCTGACGCTCGGCCGCGATGCCCTCCAGCCGCGCGGCCTCCTGGTCGAGGGCGTCGCAGTCCGGCGTATCAGTCATCTGGCACCCCCGCGCCCGTGCGGGCCGCCAGCTCGGCGCGGGCGCCCGGGACCCCCAGCCGTGCGAACTCGGCCACCATGTCGATCACCAGCGGGTACAGGTCGTAGGTGTGGCGTACCTGGTCGGCCAGCCAGTCCTCCCAGACGGTGCCGGCATGTGTGCCCGGGCCCTCGAACTCGGCCACCAGGACCGGCGAACCGTCGTCGGGCTCGAACTTGCCGCGCACCCACAGTGCCGAGCCGACCGCGACCCCCGTGGTGAGGAGGTCGCGCCGGTGCACGCGCACCTCGCAGAAGTCGGTGGTGGCGTACGAATAGGGCACCTCGGGGCGGTCGACCCAGCCGGTGCCGGTGACGATCCCCGTGAACTCCACCCGGTCCCACTCGGCCATCCCGGCGGTGCGGGTGCGCGCGGCGTGGGCTCGCGGCCGGCCGCGCCACAGCGTCTCGCGCCGGCCGGCGATGCCCGGCAGCCCGCGTCGCAGGCGGGTCGTGCCGAGGCGCCGGTGCAGATGTGCGCATCCAGCGGCCAGCATTGCGCCGCGCCGCGCGGCCATGGAGGCGCGTACCCCGAGCGCCCCGCGCGCCCGATCGCCGGGGTCCAGCGCCCCCACGGCGGCGCACATCGCGCGCAGGGGGTGCGTGTCCGGATCGGTCAGCCCGCGCCAGACGGCGGTCAGAGCCGGCGTGGCGGTTCCGGCGATCGCCGCGGCGCGCAGCCGGGCCAGCGACTCGACATGCGCGCGCTCGGCGGCCATCACCAGGGCTCCGGCCTCCCCCGCGGTTCCATCGCCGGCGTCGTAGGCGGCGTGGCAGGCGGTGTGGAGCGCGATCGCCGCAGCCCGGCCCATCATGGCGGCGAGCGGGCCGTCGACCGGCTCGTCCTCGCCCAGCCCGACGGCGCGAGCGGTCCAGGTGGACCAGCGCCCGGCCGCGGCGCTCAGACTCTGCCCGGCGGCCGCATCGAGGGTCTCGCCGCGGTGGAGTGCGCGCGCCCAGTCGTGGGCGGCCGCCTGGGCGTCGAGCACGGCGTCCTCGCATGCGGTTCGGGCCAGCATCCCCACTCCAGTCCGGTCTCGCCGAGGATCCTAGTGGTGCCGCCGGCCGCATGCACGGTGCGGATCGGGGCCCGTCAGGGGCCTCGGCGCATCAGGAGTGGCCCGGCCACCAGGCCCGCGGCCCCCAGCAGGGTGAGCGCGAGGCCCCAGGGCGAGACGCCGGGTCCGGGGTCCGGGAAGGCGACCACCTCGCGCACGCCGGCGGTGCGGGCGGGCCGCCGGCAGGTGAGGGTGAACGGCCCTCCGTCCGCCGGGATCCGGCCGACAGCCTTGAGGCCGCCGGCGAAGGTGGCCTCCGACTGGCGCGCACCCACGAGCACGAGGCGTCTCCCGTCGGACAGGATCCCGCTGCACCGGGTGCCGACGACCTCCGCGTAGGCCGCCGGCTCGTCCGCGTCGCGGCCGAAGCGGAGGGCTACGCGCAACGCCGCTCCGTCCGCGGGGATCCTCATGCCCACAGGCCGCCCGCCCACCGCGTCGGCTCGCGCCACGATCGAGCTCTCCACATCGCGGCGGTCGTCGGCGAGCACCCATAGGCCGGCGGCCAGCAGGGCGAGACCGGCCACGGCCGTCGCCACGCCGATCGCGAGGCGCGCGGGTCCGGTGAGGCGGCGATGCCTCGTCACCGTCGCCCGCCGGCGCGCGTCGCGATGTTCCGATCGAACGCCACCCGTTGACCGCCCTCGTGCGTTCGCCAGAGCGTGTGCCCATGAACCGGACCCGCATCGCGCTCATCGCGCTCCCACTGCTCCTTGTGGCCACGGCTCCCGCCGCCGCCACCACCGCCGGCGCGAGCTCCTCGGACCTCGCCGTCACCGTGGACATGGCGGACATGCCCCGCCCTGTGTCCGTGGCCAGGGGGGTGCGCTACTCGCATCAGCTGCTGCGGGTCGAGATCGAGAACGCCGGTGGCACGGACATCGCGCGCGACTCCTTCGAGGTGCGGGTGCGCTTCTCGCGCACCATCCGCCCCGCGCACTTCATGCGGGTCATCTTCGCGACACCGGCGAATCAGGGCCGCGGGACGCGCGGCCTGTACGCCGGCAGGCGCCTTCCCGCCCCCGATCGCACCCTGCCGGTCATCCGCCGCACCGCCCGCGAGTACCGCGCGCGCAACCTCCAGCTGGGGCCGGCCTCCGATGGGCAGCGCTCGGCGCGGCTCTGGCTCCGGGTGCCCATCCCGCTGGTGCAGGCCAGGGCCGGCCTCGCGGCCCGGGTGAGCGTCGTCCCCCTCGGCGATTCCGAGGTGGATCCCCCCGAGCCCGTGGTCGTGAACAACCAGGGTGCCGGCGCAGGCGCGGGACCGTCCGCGCCGGGAGCCGGACCGGTGGCGCCCTGGACCGGTCGCTGGAGCGTCGCGTTCGATCCGAGCCTGGATGCGCCCCGTTTCGGCACGCTGGTCTTCGGGCGCGAGCAGCGCCGGGTGATCCTGCGCGCCGGTGCCATGACACCGGCGCTGCGACGCGCCTGCGGCAGGCGGACGCTCATCGAGGGCGCGTACTTCTACAGCGAGCGCGGCATCCTGGCGGCCTGCGCGCGTGGGCGCACCCTCATCGGTGCGTGGCTGGGGCGCAACGGCTCGCGGGGGACCATCCGCATCGTGCAGCCGGCCCCGGACGTCTGCCGCGCGGCGGGCGCCTCGGCGTGCTGGCGCGGCGTCTACCGGCCCGGCGGCACGGGGCCGGCGCTGCCTTGGAACGGCACGCGGGACTAGCCGGCCTCCATGACCGTGCGGGCGGCGGCGATACCGCTCGCGTAGGTGTCGCTGTGGTGACGGCCACCGAAGCTCGCCCCGGCCACCACCTCGCCGGCCAGCACGATGCGTGTTCCGCTCGGGGCCGCGACCGCGGCCGTCAGCGTGCCGCGCGGCACCGCGAAGCGCCAGCGCTTCACCTGGGCCCACGCCGGGTCGGCGGCGCCGTCGCCCAGCAGGCGCGCCAGTGCGGGCATCGCCACCGCCAGCACCTCCTCGTCGGAGCAGTCCAGCAGTGTGCCGGCGTGCTGGTCGGCCAGGCGGGCCACCAGTGGATGCACGCCGTCGATGGCCGGCCGGCCCTTGTCGCCCTCGCCGCGTACCTGCGCCAGCGGGCCGTCCTCGGCGGGGTCGACGGGCCCCTCGGGCACGGCGCAGCGGACGCCGGCCAGCACCATCACGGCCGGCAGGTAGCCGAGGGCGCGGATCGCCGCCACCCGGCCGTCCGGCTCGCCGCTCCCGGCCAGCAGGTCCGCCGCCTGCGGTCCGGGGGCGGTGACCACGACCGCGTCGGCGCTGCCGTGGCTGTTGCCCTGCTCGTCGGCCAACTCGTACCCCGAGCGGGTGGGTCGCAGTGCGTGCAGGCGCACGCCGAGGCGGATGTCCAGCCCGGCGGCGAGCGCCTTCAGCGGGGCCGAGGCGCCGGCCGGCGTGGCGATGCCCTCGGGGACGCGGTGGACGCCGTCCACCTCCACCGAGGCCAGGTGCTCCGCCAGCGCGGACCCCGGCTCCACCCAGATGGCCGGGCTGCCGTGGTCGACCACCGTGCCCTCGACGCGCCGGGAGGCCACGCGCCCGCCGATGCCGCGGCTCTTCTCGAACACCACCACCTCGTGGCCCGCGGCCGCCGCCGTGCGCGCCGCCGCGATCCCCGCCAGCCCCGCACCCACCACCGCGATCCGCATCCGCGCTCCTCCCGCGCCGCTTGGGCGACCGACTCCGCGATGATGTCAACGCGCGGTGCCCGGTGGCCCGTCCGGGCCGCCCGCGCCGGCGCGATCAGGCCGGCGCCACCGCCGCGCCGGCCAGTCGGGCGAGGACGCCGTCGATGACCGCGGCCACCGCATCCAGGGCCGGCAGGCCGCGCCGGGCCATCACCGGGCCGAAGCGGTCGTAGTTCACGTGGACCGCCCCGTCGGCGTCCTCGAAGACCAGCATCTTGGTGGGGAGGTAGAGGCCCACGGAGGGTCCGCCGGCCTCGATCAGCTTGCGGGCCGTCATCGGGTTGCCGATCACGAAACAGCGCGCCTTCATGGGCACCCCGGCCAGGCTGAGGACGCCTCCCCAGTTGAGGTGGGCCACCTCGATGAGGTTGCTGGGGCCGGCGATCTCGCCGCATTCGATCTCGTACTCGGACCAGGTGGCGCTGGACGAGAGCCGCTCCATGAGCGTCTCGGTGGATGCCGATCCCAGCTCGGCGCGCAGGTCGCGCACGGTCTGATCGAACGACTTGGGCGAGACGAGATCGACGTTCTCGTTGGTGTATTCGGTCACGGTCGGCTCGGTCACGGCGTGGGGGTCCTCTCCGGCACGGTGCCGGGCCGGTCGGGGTCTCTGCTGGGGGTACGCGCCGGCGGGGTCCCCGGATCGCGCGCACCGGCCGCGGATGTCCGCGGGTGTCACACTCCCCCCATGGAGGAGATCGCACCCGGGCTGTGGTTCTGGCCCAGCACCCATCCGCGCCACGGCATCCGCATCAGCTCGTACTACTGCGCCGACAGCGGCGTGGTGATCGACCCGATGGTCCCGGCCGAAGGGCTCGACTGGTTCCGCCACCGCACGCCGCCGTCGGCGGTCCTGCTGAGCAATCGCCACCACCTGCGCGACGCCGGCGCGTTCCGCGAGGCGTTCGGGGCGCGGGTGCTCTGCAACCGCCTGGGCGCGATGGAGTTCGGCGACGGCGACGGGGTCGAGTTCTTCGATGCCGGGGACGAGCTGCCGGGCGGGGTGGTGGCGCACCCGGTCGGGGCCATCTGCCCGGATGAGACGGCGCTGCATCTGCGCGCGCACCGGGCCCTCGCGGTGGCTGACGGGGTGGTGCGCATCCCGCACGACGGCCCGCTGGGCTTCGTCCCGGACGCGCTCATGGGCGACCCCCAGCGCACCAAGGCCGGGCTGGCCGGTTCCTACGTCCGGCTGGCCGAGCTCGACTTCGACCACCTGCTGCTCGCCCACGGCGACCCCGTGGTGGGCGGCGCCGCCGCGGCGCTGGGGGAGTTCGCCACGATGGCCGCGCTGCAGGTGGTCGATTCCCAGGCGGGATGATGCCCCGGCGCGACGAGGAGGAGGGCCGATGAGCGAGCGGCGGACAGGGCCGGCGGGGGGCGCCGGCGCGGGAGACGGGCCGCGGCTGCTGGCCGGCGGCAATCCGCAGATCCCGAAGGGCGACGGCGACGGGCCGGTGCAGGACTACATCGCCGCCATGCCGGGCTGGAAGAGCGATCTGGGCCGGCGTCTGGACCGGCTGATCGCCGAGGTGGTCCCCGGCGTGCACAAGGCCGTCAAGTGGAACCAGCCCTTCTACGGCAACGAGGGCGACGGCTGGTTCGTCTCGTTCCGCTGCTTCACGCGCTACATGCAGCTGGCGTTCTTCCGCGGTGCCGAGCTCGACCCGGTGCCGCCCAAGGCCTCCAAGCACCCCGAGGTGCGCTACCTGGACATCCACGAGGACGACGAGGTTGACGAGCCGCTCCTGCGCTCGTGGATCGCGCAGGCCGCCCGGCTGCCCGGGGAGCACGTGTAGTTCACATGGCGAGCCGGCGGCGGAACGCCCGGGCCCCCTCCACCGAGGCCCCGAGCGCCCGGGCGCGGGAGGCCAGCGCCGCGTCGGAGGTGACCACGCACACCCGTCCGGGCTCCGGCGTGGCGGCGAGGAGCCCGACGATCTCGTCGTCGGCCGCGTCCCGGCGCGCCGCGGGGGCCACGGCGATACTGAGCCCGCCGGTGGTACCGGGCTCAAGGCCGCCGACGGGGCCGTCGAGCACCATCACGACCGCCTCGTCACGTTCCCGTGCGAACTGGCTCAGCGCGCGGTGCAGGCGCCGGGAGGCCCCGTCCCGGTCGCGCCACCACCCGTCCGGGCGCGAGCCGACGACGTTGGACGCATCCACGAACCAGGCGGCCGGCGCCACGCGAGCACCTAGCCCGGAGCCCGGCGCCAGAGGGCCTGATCGCCGGCATCCTCGCGCGCCAGCAGTCGGTCGCCCGGGCCGGTGGGCGGGCGGTCGGCGGAGGCGATGATCAGCGCGGTCGGAGGGGGCTCGCCCAGCAGACTGTTGTAGACGCGGAACTCCCGGTCGGGCACCAGGAACTGCAGCGGCCCGAGGCCGGCCGGCGAGAACGCGGCCAGGTCGTACGAGACGTCCTCATCGCCGGCGGTGCGCTCCAGCGCGTGATCCAGAGTGGTGCGCGCCGCCTGGCGGTCGGCGAACTCACCCACCACGAGTGGTGCGGCCACCAGCGACAGGACGACGAAGCAGGTGCCGGCGGCGGCGAGGGCCGCCGGGGGCCGCCACCGCCAGAGCAGGGCCACCGCCGCCGTGAGGCCCGCGCCGACCGCGGTCATGTGCAGTACCTCGACGCCCTGTACCCCGCGGTCGCCCAACGCCAGGAGCGCGGCGACACCGGGCGCGGTCACCGGGATGAAGAACCCTTCGTCGAGCGCGTCGCGGCCGGGGCCCAGGAGAAGCACCACCGCCAGCGCGGCCGCGTAGGAGGCCGCCGCGCCCGCAATCAGCGGCCGAAGCGGACCCAGCCGTCGCAGGAGGCCGGCGAGGCCGGCGAGGATCATCACCGGCGTGAGCGAGTCGATGTAGCGCCCGTAGAACAGGTGATCGGCGCGCAGCACCGGCAGATCGAAGGTGCCGAGCTGGAGGCTGCCGGCGGCGAGGATGCCGGCGAACGAGAGCAGCGCGACCGCCGCGGCGATCCTGCGGGCGACAGTGGCGCGATCGGCGCCGCGTCCGTCGCGGCGGGCCACGATGCGACCCAGCGCCAGCGCGCCCACCAGGCCGACGCCCAGGGTCGCGGTGCCCAGGTACCACCACTGCCCCGCCGCGGCACCGGCCGCGAAGGGCCACCGGTCGGGGCTCGTCAGCCCGCGTGCGGCGAAGTTCGCGCCGAAGGGGTTGTCGACACCCGGGGCGGTGTACACGGCCCGGCGGACCGCCTCGTTGGCCCACCACGACACCGCACCCGCCACGGCCAGTGCGGCGACCAGCACGCCCGCCGACGGCTTGGGGACGAAGCCGCGGACCGCGGCGATGCCGACCACGACCGCTACGAGGATGGCGACCGGCAGGAACCGCGGGTGTACGAGATAGAGGGCGCCGGCGCATCCCGCCACGGCCAGCGCCGTGGCTGTGCCAGGACCGACCAGGAAGCGGTAGAGGAGCCACAGCAGCAGCGCCCCGAGGACGGGCAGGACACTCTCGACCCACGCGATCGGCGCCTGGAGCACGAGACCTGTGAAGACGCCGGCGACGACCGCCGCACCGAGCGCGGCCGGGCGCGAGAGCCGCAGCAGGTCACGCCCCAGCAGGTACAGCGGCACCACGATCATCGCGCCGACCACCGCGTTGATGGCCTGCACCGTCGCGAAGATGGTCTGCGGATCGCTCGAGACCAGGAACACCGGCACCAGCAGCAGCGAGTAGCCGATGTAATAGAAGGGCACGAGGAGGTGGTGCGGGGGAGCGCCCTCACCGGCGAGGTAGCGGGCGTTCAGCAGGTAGCCGATGTCGTCGCCGAAGAAGACCGGGTGGTCGACGGCCAGCACCGCGCCCAGGCGCACCGCCACCACCAGGCACACCGCCGCCGCCAGGAAGGCGACGACTCCCTCGCCGCGCCGCAGCGCCTCGACGCGCCGCCGGCCCCAGGCCGTGGGGTCGTGTGCGACGGTACCGTCATGATCCCCGTCCTGGGCCGTGACGCGCTGTGGCGGGTGGCGGGGCGTACCGGGCAACCCGGCTAGCCTAGGGGCTCCTCCGCGACGAGGACCTCGCCCGAAAGGGGGTATCGCCCGAGCGGTCGACCGGCACACCGGGCGGTGGTTCGGGGGTGCCGTCGGGTGCGCCGTCGGTGTGTCGTGGATGCTGACCGGCCCGCTTACGACGAGGCGCCCATCCCGGGGGCCTCCCCCGCCTCTTCGGCAGCGCTCTCGTTGTCGAGGGTCGGGTCGTCGGGGCCGGCCGGGTAGCCCTCGGAGGGCGGCTGCGCCGGATCGAGATGGCCGGCCCGACGCCGGCGACGGCACGTGTTCGGTCGCCTCATGCCATGCGGCGGCGGAGGGGGGCCCGGCGTGCGCCTACGATCGGGTGTGTCGACCACGTGGTGATGGCGTCGACGAGGCGGCTGAGGCCAAGGGCCGACGATGGACGGTTCCATCGTGCGCGGGCGACGGCCGCCGCACGCCCCGCGACGGTCCGGTGCGGGTGTCGAATGGGATCACGGCCAGAAGGGGAGGAGCGTCGTCGCCATGACGAAGGGCGGTACAAAGCACGGGCACGCGACCGGCGACGGCGACTACGACGAGGGCTCGATCACCCTGAGGGGTGCCGTCGCGATGGGGACGGGCGTGATGATCGGGGCGGGCATCTTCGCCCTCACCGGTCAGATCGCCGAGCTGTCCGGATCCATCTTCCCGCTCATCTTCATGGCCGCCGCGATCGTCGCCGGCGTCAGCGCATACGGGTACGTGCGCATGGCGAATGCCTATCCGTCGGCGGGCGGCATCGCGATGTTCCTCACGAAGGCCTACGGGCCGGGGGCGGTGGCCGGCGGCAGCGCGTTGCTCATGGCCTTCTCGATGGTCATCAACGAGAGCTTGGTCGCGCGCACGTTCGGGACGTATCTGGTCAGGCCGTTCGACGTCGGCGCCGCGGATGCGCTCGTCCCCATCCTTGCGGTCGGCCTCATCGGCGTCGCGTTCGTCGTCAACATCTCGGGAAACGACCTCATCCAGGCGGTGTCCGAGATCACCGCCCTGATCAAGATCGGCGGCATCGTCGTCTTCGCGCTCCTGGCGCTGTGGGCTGCCGGGCTCTCCTACGAGTCATCGAGCAGCGGGACGACGGACTCGCCGGCCAACCTCCTCGCGGCGGTGGCGCTGGGGGTTCTCGCGTACAAGGGCTTCACCACGATCACCAACAGCGGTGCCGAACTGGTCGAGCCGGAGCGGAACGTCGGCCGGGCGATAGTCATCTCCCTCGGCATCTGCGTGATCGTCTATCTGCTCGTCGCGCTCGCCGTCGGCTCGAGCCTGACCGTCGATCAGATCACCGCGGCGCGCGACTTCTCGCTGGCGGAGGCCGCGCGGCCCGCTCTGGGGGGAGCCGGCACGATCTTCACCGTCGCGATCGCGATCGTCGCCACCGTCACCGGCATCATCGCGAGCGTGTTCGCCGTCTCGCGGATGCTCGCCATGGTCTCCGAGATGGGAATCATCCCCCATCGCCACTTCGGGATGTCCGGGCGCATCCAGCGGCACACGCTGGTCTACACGGTCGTGCTGGCGGCGCTCCTTGCCGCGTTCTTCGACCTGGGCCGGATCGCGGCGCTCGGCGCGATCTTCTACCTCGTCATGGACGTCCTCATCCAATGGGGAATCCTGAGCCGGCTGCGTGACGAGGTGCCGGCGAACCGGGCGATCGTGGCCGCCGCCATCGTGCTCGACCTCGCCGCGCTCGGCGGACTGGTCTGGTTGAAGGCGACCGGTGATCTTCTCGTCGTGGTGGTCGCCGCGATCGGGATCGCCGTGATCTTCGTGGGCGAGTGGATCTTCCTCAGGAACGGTCCCGTGGAGCCCCCTCCGACGCGGTCCTGATCTCCGCATCCACCCCGGCGGCGCGTCGGAGGAGTCACGGAACCGCTTGCCCACCGGGATTCGAAGAGCCGACGAGCGGATTCGAACCGCTGACCCCTTCATTACGAGTGAAGTGCTCTACCAACTGAGCTACGTCGGCCCGGGGCTCCCCGGCGGGAGCCGCGACGGGGAAGGATAGCGGACGACCCCTGCATCGGGGGGTCCCCGTGGCGCCGGCGCCCTCTATGATGATTGAGCACTCACGACCAGACGCGGAGACACGAACATGAGCATGGACTTCAAGGCGTGGAACGCCCAGATCATCGAGGAGTTCCGGGCCAACGCCGGCAAGGTGGGCGGCCAGTTCGAGGGTGCTCCCCTCCTGCTCCTGCACACGGTCGGCGCGAAAAGCGGCGAGCCGCGCATCAACCCGCTGATGTATCTGCCCAAGGGCGATGGGGCGGTGCTGTTCGCGTCGATGGCCGGCGCCCCGCGCAACCCCGACTGGTACTACAACGTGCGCGCCAACCCCGACGTGGCCGTGGAGATCGGCACCGAGACGATCCCGATGCGGGCCACCGTGCACGACGAGGGCCCCGAGCGCGACGAGCTGTACGCCGCGCAGGCCAAGCTGTACCCGCAGTTCGCCGAGTACGAGGCCAGCACGGACCGCGTGATCCCGGTGCTGGTGCTCGAGCGCCGCTGATGATCCGCGCCGGCGCGCCCGCCGCGGGCGCGCCGGTCAGGCCGGAGGTCGCCCGTGCGGCACCAGCGGCCCCATCTGCCCGTGGCGCGCCAGCTCGATCCGGATGAGTGTCGCCTCGGCGTTGACGTCCTCGCGCGGGTTCAGGGGCAGGTTCGCCACCGCGAGCTGGAGTTCCTCGATCGTGCGGATGAGGAACTCCTGGTGCTCGGGCGCCGCCGCGGCGCGCAGGTCGTCCAGGCGGTCGGTGTGGCGCACCGCCCGCTCGGCGCCCACCGAGAGCGCCAGGGCGTCGGCGGCCACGCCGGCGGCCGAGGCGAAGACGTCCCGCCAGCCGTCGGTCACCAGACGCCTCCGCTCGCGCTTCTCCTGGTCCTCGGCGCGCTTGGCCGCGGTGCGCCCGCCGCGCTTGCCGTCCAGGGCGGCCGCCTCGTCGCGCAGGCGCCGCAGCTGATCGGAGGGGTTCTCGGCGGCGGCGGCCTCCATCTGCTTCTGGACCGCGGCCACCCGGGCGCCGGGCGCCTCCCCGTCGCCCGCGAGGGCCGTCAGCCCCAGCTCCACGCCGATGCGCCGCATCGCCCGCTGGGTGGGGGTCGCCTCCACGGCACGGGGTCCCTCGGCGCGCGCCCGCGACCCGGCCACCGCCGGCTCCTCGCCCTGGGCCACCAGGCGGGCGGCGATGGCGCTCCAGCCCGGCGAGCGGAACGGTACCGGCAGGCAGCGCGAGCGGATGGTGGGGATCAGGTGATCGGCCCTGTCCGTAACGAGGATGACGGTGGCCAGCGGCGGCGGCTCCTCCAGCGTCTTGAGGATGCGGTCGGCCCCGTTGGCCACCGAGAGCCGCTCCGCGCTGGGGATGATCAGCACGCGCCGGCGCATCACCATGGGGCGGGCCGCGACGTGCATCAGGCCCGGGTCGAGGTCCGCCAGGAGGATGTCGTTCCCGGTGGCCTCCACCACGAACAGGTCCAGCGCCTCCTCGGTGCGCTCGTGCGTGCCGTCGGGATCCATGAGCGCCCAGGCGAGCTCGTGCGCCGCCGCGCCCTTGCCGGTGCCGGGCAGGCCGAACAGCAACAGCTGCTGCGGAGGGGTGGCGCGCGTCAGGCCGGCGCGCAGGATGCGCTCGGCCAGGGGCTGCTCGGGCAGCGAGATCACAGGCCGGCCCCCTCTGGCAGCGCCCGTACCGCGGCCCAGACCCGCGCGTGGACATCGGTGGGCGTGCCCGAGGCGTCGACGCCGCGCAGTCGCACGGGGAAGCGGTCCAGCAACTCGCGGTAGCCCTCGGCCACGCGCCGCTGAAGCAACTCGCCCTCGTTCTCGATCCGGTCGGCCGGCTGGCCCCCGCGACGCCCGGCGGCCTCCTCGGTACCCATGGTCAGGACCACCGTCAGCGCCGGCAGGTGATGGTCGACGGCGGCCATGTTGGCCGCCAACACCTCGGTGACCCCCAGGCTCCGTGCCACCCCCTGATAGGCCAGTGAGGAGTCGACGAACCGGTCGGCCACCACCCACGCGCCGCCGGCCAGGGCCGGGCCGATCACCTCGCTCACCAGTTGCGCGCGGGCCGCCGCGAACAGGTGCATCTCGGCGAGCGGCCCGATGGAGGCCGCGTCCGTGGCCAGGAGCACCCCCCGCAGGGCCTCACCCAGCGGCGTGCCGCCGGGCTCGCGGGTGCGCACCACGCGCTCGCCCCGCTCCTCGAGCGCCTGGGCCAGCAGGGCGGCCTGCGTGCTCTTGCCGCTGCCGTCCACCCCCTCGAAGCTGATGAAGCGGCCCGTGGCCCTCATAGGGGGACGCGGACGGCGGCCACCACGGTCCCCACCGCCAGCCCCACGCAGAGGATCCAGCCCACCAGGCGGGTGCCCCGGGGAGGCGTGAGCGGGGCGACGCGCCCCTGGTTCTCGGCGGCCAGCCGGGCCAGGACGCTCGGCTGGGCGCGGCCCTCGCCGTGGGTCCTCATCGGCCCGGTCCTCCCGGTCTGGCGCGCAGCCGTAGCATGCGCCAACGGTACCAGCGCCGGCCGTGCGGGCCGGCGTTCCCACACCGACCGCGGGAGACCCCCTGACCTGGCTTCTCACCGGAGGCGCCGGCTACATCGGAGCCCACATCGCGCGCGCCCTGCGCGCGGCCGGGACCCCCGTGGTCGTCCTGGACGACCTCAGCACCGGCTACCGCGAGTACGTCCCCGACGATGTGCCACTGGTGGAGGGCTCGGTCGCCGACCCGGCGGCCGTCGACGCGGCGCTCGACCGGGGAGCGACCGGGGTGCTCCATCTGGCCGGCCTGAAGTACGCCGGCGTCTCGGTGCAGCGCCCGCTGGAGTTCTTCCACGCGAACGTCACGGGCATGCAGGTGCTGATGGAGGCCGTCGCCCGGCGAGGGATCGACCGCGTGCTGTTCTCCTCGTCGGCCTCGTGGTACGGCACGCCGCAGCGGGAGCTGGTGGACGAGGACACCCCGCCGGCGCCCGAGAGCCCCTATGGGCAGAGCAAGGTCATCAGCGAGTGGCTGCTGCGCGATGTCGCCCGCACCCGCCCGGCCCTGCGCCACACCAGCCTGCGGTACTTCAACGTGTGCGGATCGGGGCCGCCTGAGATCGCCGACCACAGCCCGCACAACCTCTTTCCGCGGGTGTTCCGCATGCTCAGCGCCGGCGAGGCGCCGACCATCAACGGTACCGACTACCCCACCCCGGACGGCACCTGCGTGCGCGACTACATCCACGTGGTGGACCTGGCCGACGCCCACGTGGCCGCCGCGCGCGCGCTGGATGCCGGCAGCGCGCTGGCGCCGGCCTACAACGTCGGCCGCGGCGTGGGCTCGTCGGTGCGCCAGGTGCTCGACGCCATCGCGCGCGAGACCGGCATCGCCCTGGCCCCGGTGGAGGGCCCCCGCCGCGCTGGCGACCCGGCCCGCATCGTGGGGGCGGTCGATCGCATCCGGGCGGAGCTGGGCTGGACCGCGCGGCACGATCTGGACGCGATGGTCAGGAGCGCGTGGGCCGCCTGGGAGTGGAACCTGGCCCGCCACGGCGGCGCCCCCCCGGGGGGTGGTCGGTGGCACTCCGGGGCGGCGGGCGCTCCGGGTCGGGCGTGATCCGCCGGGCGCGGCCGATGCGCGGTGGCCGCACCTCGCCGCCGGCCAGCACCGCGGCCGGTCCGTCCTGCACCATCCACTCCAGCTCCGCGACCTCCGCCCGCACGGCCTCCGCGGCGGCCTCGAGGCCCTCGCGCAGCCCCGGGCCGCGCCTGGGCCCGGGGCCGTGGGCGTCGCTGGCCAGGAAGTGGGCCATCCCGCCCGACAGCAGCGTCCGGGCCATCCGTCGGGCCTGCGGCCCGTACTCGCCCAGGAACGAGCCGGCGGTGAGCTGCACCAGCGCGCCCCGCCCCAGCAACTCGCGCATGCGGTCCGGGTGGCGCTGCACGGCGTCGGCGCGCTCGGGGTGGGCCAGGATCACCCCGTACCCGCGGATCTCCAGGCGGTCCAGCAGGCCGCCGAAGTCCACCGGCCAGCCCCGGTAGGGCATCTCCAGCAGCAGCCAGCGCCTGCGGCCGCCGATGCTGGCGAGCCGCAGGTCCTCGTCGCTCATGGTCGCCAGATGGGCGATGTCGATCTCGCCCCCCGGCACCAGCGTCATGTCGAGACCGGCCTCGGTCAGGGCCGCCTGCACGCTCACCACCGTCTCGTGCACCGCGGCGGGCTCGGTGGGGTAGTGCTCGATCATGTGCGGCGTGCAGACCATGGTGCGCGTCCCGCCCGCGTGGGCGGCGCGGGCCATGGCCAGCGACTCGGGCAGCCAGTCGGGCCCGTCGTCGATGTCGGGGAGCAGGTGGGTGTGGAGGTCGATCATCGACCGGCAGCGTATCGCCGCCGGGCGCGCCCGCGGCGGCGATGGCGGCGTCGCCACGCGCCCTCGGCGCCCTCGACGCGCTCCGCGCCGGCGCGGTATGGTTCTGCGCCCCGGGGCATTAGCTCAGTTGGGAGAGCGCCTGGATCGCACCCAGGAGGTCAGCGGTTCGAATCCGCTATGCTCCACCTCGTGAAAGCCCTGCATTTGCGGGGCTTTTTGCATGCCCCACTGGGCCAGCGACCCCACGGACGATCGCGCCGTCACGCGCCCCGCATCCGGCCGGCCAGTTCCTCCAGCCGCCGCTCGGCCAGGCCCACCAGGGCCCGCGTGGCCGGCGAGAGCGGCGCGCCCCGCCGGCCGACCACCGCGATCACGTCCTGCAGCGGCTCGGCGAAGCCCACCGTCCCCAGCCGGCGGGGGAAGCCCCGGCGCAGGGTGACCGCGGCGCCCACGATGGTGTCCCCCAGGCCGCGCGCGGCCAGGTCGAGCGCCGTCCACAGTTCCTCCACCTCGATGACCGGCGTCAGCATGATGCCGGCCTCCTGGGCCCGGGCGGCCACCTGCAGGCGCAGCGGGTCGCGGTTGGCATAGCCGGCGTCACAGAGGATCAGCGGCGCCACCGCGAGGTCGGCCATGGTTACCGGCCGCGCGACGCGGCTGGGGTCGGCGCTGGCATAGAGCACCTCCTCGCGGAACACCGGGCGCACGTCCAGGCCACTGTCGTCCACCGGGAGCACCACCAGGCCGGCCTCCAGCGCGCCGGAGCGCACCCCATCGGCCACGTCGGCCGAGTTGCGTCCCACCAGCCGCACGCGCACCTCCGGGTGGCGCGCGCGCATCTCGGCCACCAGGTCGCCCAGCAGGTAGTCGCCGGCGAAGCCGAAGGTGCCGAACGAGACCGTCCCGCCGCGCACCTCGCGCACCGCGGCCACGCTGTCGCGCAGGGCGTCCACCTCGGCCAGCACCCGCTCGGCGTGGGGCCGCATCGCCCTCATCGCCTCCGTGGCCACCAGTCCGCGGGAGGTGCGCGCGAACAGCGCGACGCCCAGCTCGCCCTCCAGCGCCCGGATCTGCTCGCTCAGCGAGGGCTGGGCCAGGCGCAGCGCCTGTGCGGCGGCCGAGATCGATCCGTGCTCGAGCGCGGCGAGCACGTAGCGCAGTTGCTGGATGGTCATAGCCGCAGCCTATGGGATGGCAAGTCAACCCAGGATGGCGCGATGCCAGGGGGCGGCGTAGCGTCGGCGGCTCGGCCGCGCCCCGGGGCGCGGGCAGCGCGAGGACGGGGGTCGGGGTGGAGCGGTGGCGAGACCTGCGCGCGCGCCGGATCGGGGCGCTGCTGGTGCTGGTGGCGGCCCTCGGCTACGCCGGCGCCTCGCTGGTGGCCAAGGAGCTCCTGGACGGGGGTCTCGGCGTCGCGGGCACGCTGGCCACGCGCTTCGGCCTGGCGGCGGTGGTGCTGGCCGCGCTCGCCGCGGTGCGCGGCGCCGGCCGGCCCTCGGCCCGCACCGTGCTGGCGGGTCTCGCGCTCGGAGCCCTCTTCTACGCCCCGGCCACCGGTCTGTACTTCTCCTCGCTCACGCGCCTGGACGCCGGCATGGCCTCGCTCCTGGCCTACGCCTACCCGCTGGTGGTGCTGATCGTGGCGGCGGCGCTCGGGATGGAGCGCCTCACCCCGCGGCGCTCGGCGGCGGGGCTCGCCGCCCTCGGCGGCCTGGCCCTGGTCCTGCTGGCGGGTGGCGCCGGCGCCGTGGACGCCGCCGGCGCAGCGTTGGCCGGATCGGCCGCGGTCTGCCTGGCCGGCTTCGTGCTGGCCTCGGCGCTGGTGGCGCGCGGCGAGGATCCGGTGGGCGTGGCCGCGCTGGTGGCCGCGGGGTGCGCGGGCGCCGTGGCGCTGGCCGGCGCAGCCACCGGCGGGCTGGGCGCCCCGGGCTCGGGTGGCGCCTGGGCGCTGATGGCCCTGCTGGTGGTGGCCGGCACGGTCGTCCCGCTGTCGGCGTTCGTGGCCGGCACGCGCCAGGTCGGCCCGGCCCGCGCCAGCATGCTCATGACGGCCGAGCCGCTGGCCACGGCGCTCGGCGGCGTGCTGCTGTTCGCCGAGCCGCTGGGGCCCGCGCGCGCGCTGGGGGGCCTGCTGGTGGTGGGGGCGCTGGCGATGCTGGCCCGCGAGGGCGTCCCCAGCGCCCCGCGTCGCTACGGGCGCACCACGATCTCCTCCAGCGGGAGGCGCCCTGTAGGGATCGCGCTCGGCCGGCCGGCGCTCCCGGCCGGCGCCGGCGCCGGCCGCCCCACCGACAGCGCCCAGCGCATCCGCCACGGCGTGGCGAGTCCCGCCAGCGCCGCCGCCTCGTCGGCGTTGGCGGTGGGGAAGAGGGTGGCCGGGCAGGTGCCGTAGCCCAGCTCGGCGGCGGCGCCCATCAGCACCTGGGCGGCTCGGCCGGCGTCGAAGTGGGCGTCGTCCCCGCTGCGCTCGTCCACCGCGATCCCGATCACCAGCGGGGCGCCGGCCAGGTGCTGGGCGTAGCCGCCCAAGCGGGCCAGGTCCGCGCGCAGCGCGGCGTCGGTGACCACCGCGAAGCGCCACGGCTGACGGTTGCGGGCCGAGCCGGTCCACCGCGCGGCCTCCAGGATCGCGTCGACGTGCTCGTCGGGCACCGGCTCGGGCAGGAACCAGCGGCTGGCGCGCGGGGGGGATGTGGGCATGGGCTCCTCCTCGGGTTGCGGGGTCACTCGACCTGCGCCGAGGCCGCTCGCCTTCGGGGTCCTTCGGCCCCGCCCCGGCGTGTGACCGTTCCCCGTGGCGCCCGGTAGGCTAATCAGTCGAGACGTGACCACCGAGCCCAGCGAGCCTCCGCATGAGCACACTCCCGGCTGACTATCCGCCGCCCTTCGAGCCCTCCGACCACATCACGCCGCCCGCGGCCGCCGAGGACGAGCGCATCGATGTGGGCGTACTGATCGTGGGCGCCGGGCCGGCCGGCCTCGCCACCGCGGTCCGCCTGGGCCAGCGCCTGGCCGAGGACCCGGCCCTGGCCGAGCAGCTGGGCGAGGTGCCGATCGCCGTCGCCGACAAGGGCAAGAACCCCGGTTCGCACCTGCTCTCGGGCGCCGTGATGAAGCCCGGCCCCATCAAGGAGCTCTTCCCGGAGGTCGCCCCCTCGGACATCCCGCACTACTGGGAGGTCGAGAAGGAGGCCGTGTACCTCATGCGGCCCAAGGGCAAGATCCGCATCCCCCCGCCGCCGCAGATGATGAACCACGGCAACTGGGTGATCTCGGTCAGCCAGCTCGCGCGCTGGATGAGCGAGCAGGCCGAGGAGCTCGGGGCCTTCATGCTCCCCGAGACCGACGCCCAGAAGCTGCTCCTCGAGCGCAACTGCGTGAAGGGGATCGTCACCGGCGACAAGGGTCGCGGCAAGGAGGGCGAGCAGCTGGGCGCCTTCGAGCCGGGCGCCGAGGTGCACGCGCAGGTCACCGTCCTGGCCGAGGGCACCCCCGGCCACCTGGCCTCGGTGGCGCGCCACTACTACGACCTCGACCGCGACAGCACCCGCACCTGGGAGCTCGGGGTCAAGGAGGTCTGGAAGGTCCCGAAGCCGCTCAAGAGCCTCATCCACACCCTGGGGTGGCCGCTGCGCTTCCGCACCAAGTACCGCGAGTACGGCGGCTCGTGGCTGTACCCGATGGGCGACGACATGATCTCGCTCGGGTTCGTGATCGGCCTGGACTACGCCGACGCCACGCTCTCGCTCCACGACGTCATGCAGCAGTTCAAGACCCACCCGTTCATCCGCGAGATCCTGGACGGCGGCGAGCGCGTCGCCTGGGGCGCCAAGACCATCCCCGGCGGCGGCCTGTGGGGCCTTCCCAGCCGCATGCACGTGCCCGGCGCGGTGCTGGTGGGCGACTCGGCCGGATTCGTGGACATGGCGGCCCTGAAGGGCGTCAACTACGCGATCCGCTCGGGGATGATCGCCGGCGACGCCATCTACGACTCGCTGAAGGCCGGCAAGGCCACCGAGCCCAGCGGCCTGTGGGGCTACACCAAGGGCATCCAGGACTCCGAGGTCTGGAAGGACCTCTGGAAGACGCGCAACATCCGCCCGGCCTTCCAGAAGGGCTTCATCTACGGAGGCATGATCCACGGCATGGCCACGGCCAGCTTCGGCCGCCTGCCGCGCAAGCGCATCCGCGCCAAGGCCGACGCCGACGAGCGGGTCTTCATCGGCGACGCCGGCAAGAACTACCCGGCCCCCGACGGCCAGTACATCTTCGACAAGCTGTCGTCGGTGTTCCTGTCGGGCAACGCCACACGCGACGACCAGCCCAGCCACATCCGGCTCGAGACCGAGGTTCCGAAGGACCTGGCCGTCGCCTGGGAGGCGATGTGCCCGGCCAAGGTCTACGAGGTGGATGAGGGCTCGGCGACCAACGGGAAGGTCACGGTGAAGGTGAACGCCTCCAACTGCGTGCAGTGCGGCGCGATCACCGCCAAGGGCGGCCGCCTCACCCCGCCGGAGGGCGGCTCCGGCCCGGAGTACAGCCTCACCTGATGGCCTCCACTCCGCCACCGCCCGCGCCCGACAACCCGGGGGCGCGGGCGATGCTCTCGTGGATGCAGCAGCACCCCGAGCGCCTGCACGCGATCCTGGCCGAGGAGGCCGTGGGCGCGAGCCCCGAGGAGCTCACCCCGGTCGGGGACCCATCCATCCGTGCCCACCTGCGTTTCGTCGCCGAGGCTCTCGACGCCCACGCCGGCCCGGGTGCGCGCGAATCGGCCCGCCGCTTCACGGCCGACCTGCCGGGGCGGTTGCGCGACCCGGATGCGCTCCAGAGGCAACTCACCCTGGTGGGTGAGGCCCACGCCTTCGAGACGGCGCGCCAGTTCGGCGACGACGCCGGCGAGGACCCCACCAACCGGGTCGTGGTGGAGCGCCGCGTGCGCCTGGGCGCCTGGCTGCGGGTGTTCCTGGACGAGCTCGACTCCACCGGCATGTGGGCCAGCCCGGTCGCCGAGATCGCCAACGGCTGGATGGCCGAGAACCAGACCCGGCTGGCCGACACCATCTTCGCGATGGACCGCGCGGCCAAGCTGGCGGCGCGCGAGCGCGGCGGGGAGGACGCCATCGCCTCGGCCGAGGCGGTCAACGTCCTGGGTCAGGCGGCCAGCGTCCAGGCGCACGTGCGCTTCCTGGTGGAGGCCATCACCCAGGCCTGAGGCGGGCTCGCGCGGTGCCGGCGTCCTGGCGGCGCAGCACCGCGATGGCCGCGTCGTCGCCCAGCGGGGCACCGGCCCAGCGCTCGACGGCGGCGATCACAGCGCCCGGGAGCTCCGGGGCGGGCATGTGCACCAGCGACCCCAGCAGGGCGTGCAGCGAGCCGTCACCGAACTCCCGGCGCCCACGACGTGCCTCGATGAGCCCGTCGGTGTAGAGCACCAGCGTGTCGCCGTCGCCGAGGGGCGCACCGTGCTGCTCGCGCACGGTGTCCGGGAAGGCGCCGCAGGGCGGGCCCGGCTCGCCGAGTGTGACCACCTCGCCGCCGGCGCGCAGCAGCACCGGCGCAGGGTGGCCGGCGGTGCTCCAGGTGAGTCGCCCCGCCCCCGGATCGGCCAGGACGTACGCCAGGGTGACCAGCGCCCCGTCGGGCAGGCGCGGGCCCACCAGGGCGTCCAACTCGGCCACCAGCCGGGCGGGTGCCGGGTCGGACCGGGCCAGCGCCACCGCCATGTGGCGCACCATGCTGGCCAGGCCGGCAGCCTCGATGCCCTGACCGGCGACGTCGCCGATCAGCGCCGCCGCGCGTCCGGCCCCGGCCTCCCACACCATGCAGATGTCGCCACCCACGCGTACCCCGCGCGCCGGCCGGTGCACGGTGGCGGCCGCCAGCCCGTCGATGCGGGGTGGCGGCCCGGGGGCCAGGGCGCGCTGCAGCGTGGCCGCGACGTGGCGCTCGCTCTCGTAGCGCAGGGCGTTCTGCAACGCCGCCGCGGCGTGGAGCGCCAGTTCTCCCACCACGCGCACCTCGCGCTCGCCGAACGCGCGCGGGCGCAGGCTGTTCACCGCCACGAGGCCATGGGCCACGCCGGCCACCACCAGCGGGATGTGCATGAACGAGCGGATCCCCTCCGGGCGGGTGATGCGGCTGGCGGTTCGCGGCTCGGTGGCGGTGTCGTTGCAGATGAACGGACGCTTTCCGGCGATGACCCGCCCCACCGCCCCCTCGCCGGGCGCGAAGACCATGTGCGCGGTGGTGGCCGGGGCGAAGCCGGCCTGGGATGCGACCCTCAGGGCGCCGCGCCGGTCGGCGATCAGCACGGCGACCTTGTCGGCGTGGGGTACCAGCGCCCGCACCTGCTCGATCAACCGCGCGTGGACCTCGCCGGGCGCCAGGGCCCCGGCCATCGCCAGGCCGGCGCCCTCCAGCGCGGCAGCCTCGGCCGCGCGTAGCTCCTCGCGCCGGGCCAGGCGCTCGCGCTCGGCCACCTCGCGGCGGAGCGCCGCAAGTGCGGTGCGCGCCTCGGTGATGTCGGCGAAGGTGTCCAGGCGACCCAGCGGCCGGCCACCCCCGTCGCGCACCTCCACGCAGCGGTGGCGCAGGGCGGGGCCGTCCACCACGTTCAGGGTGATGCTCCCCTCGGGGTCGGCGCTCCGGCGCACCCGGCGCATGGCCGCGGCGCTGTCGGCGGGGTTGGTGAGGCGCCAGCGCAGCGGCTCGTCGATCAGGTCGTCCATCCTCGCCCCGGCCAGGAGTCCCAGGTCGACGCCCAGCAGGCGCCCCGCGGCCGGGTTCGCCAGCACCAGCCGGTCGTCCTCATCGGACAGCACCATGCCCACCACGCTGGCGCGCACGGCGCCGGCCAGTCGGTCGCGGTCGTCGGCCCCGGGGGCGGGTGGCGGGTGTGCGGGCATCGGCGCGGGCTCCTGGTGCGAGGCTAGCGCCCCGGCCTTGAGGGAGTGTTGACCCCACCGGGCGCCGCCCGGTTGTATTCGGCGGCACGGCGCATATGCTCCGAAGCGGTCCCTTCTGTCGAGGTCGTGTGGGAGTGTGGATGGTGCGCAGACTCTGGGTGATCGCATCCTTGATGGCGCTGCTGTGCGGCGCACTGCTGGTGAGCGGGTGCGTCAGCAGCGACGCGGACGAGGCCCAGACGCCGGAGTCCGCCCAGACCGCTGTCAACAGCGCCCTCCAGACCGACGAGGACGGCTCGACGGTGGCTCCCGATGGCGCCGCGCCGCCCCCCGCCGAGGAGGAGCCCGGCGACGGCGGTGAACCGCCGCTCGAGGTGGATGGTGACGCCGCAGCCGGCGAGACGGTCTTCGCCTCGAACTGCACGGCCTGCCACCTGAACAACGGCCTGGACGGCGGCGGCTTCGGGCCGCAGCTCGCCGGCCAGGGCCTCGACGCGGAGTACGTCACCGAGGTGGTCACCAACGGTCTCAACGCCATGCCGGCCGGGATCGTCTCGGGCGACGAGCTCACCGACGTCGTCGCGTACGTCATCAGCCTCCAGTAACACCCTCCTGGCCCCGGGGGCGCCCGCGCGTGCGGCGCTCCGGGGCTGCGGTAGCATCGGCCGCATGAGCCTCGATGTCACCACCGATGTCCGTGAGGGCATCGTGCTGGTCACGCTCACCGGCGAGCTCGACATCTACACGGTCAACGGGTTCCGTCGGGTCCTCGACGAGCTCGATGTGGCCGGCGGCACGCTGGCCGTGGACCTGACCGGCGTCACCCTGCTCGACTCCTCCGGGCTCGGGGCGTTGGTGAGCCTGTTGAACCGCGCCCGCGAGGCCAACGGCCGCCTGGGACTCATCTGTCCCCACCGGCGCCTCCGGCGCCTGTTCGAGATCACCGGCCTGCGCCGCTCGTTCATCTTCGCCGACGACCTGCCCGCCCTGCGCGGCCTGCTGGCCGCCCCTCCCGAGGAGTAGGCCCTGCTCGACCTCAAGCTCATCCGGTCCGACCTCCCCGCGGTGGAGGAGGCCATGCGCCGGCGTGGCGCCGAGGCCGATCTCGCGACCCTCGTGGAACTCGACGAGCGGGCCCGTGCGGTGCGCGGCCACGTGGAGACCACCCGCGCCGAGCGCACCCGTATCGGCAAGGAGGTCGGCGCCCGCCGGCGCGCCGGCGAGGACACCGGCGGCCTGGAGGCCGAGGGCCGAGCGCTGGGCGAGCGGCTGACCGCCGACGAGGAGGCGCTGCGCGAACTGGAGGCCGAGCGCGACGCCGTGCTGCTGGGCCTGCCCAACATCGCACAGGCCGAGGCCCCGCCCGGGGGCGAGGACGACGCGCGCGAGGTGCGCCGGGTGGGCGAGTTGCCGGCGCTCGCGAACCCGCGCGATCACGTCGACCTGGCCACGGCCGCGGGGGTCCTCGACCTCGAGTCCGCCGCCCGGGTGTCGGGCGCGCGCTTCGCGTACCTCAAGGGGCCGCTGGTGCGGCTGCAGATGGCCGTGGTCTCCCTGGCCCTCGACGCCGTCGAGGAGGCCGGCTTCACCCCTGTCATCCCCCCGGTGCTGGTGCGCGAGGAGGCCATGTGGGGGACCGGCTTCTTCCCCACCGACCGCTCGTCGATCTACCGCACGGCCGAGGACGACCTGTACCTGGTGGGCACCTCGGAGGTGCCGCTGGCGGGCCTGCACGGCGACCAGATCGTGGCGGAGGACGACCTGCCGCTGCGCTACGGCGGCGTGTCCACCTGTTTCCGGCGCGAGGCCGGGGCGGCCGGCAAGGACACCCGGGGCATCTTCCGCGTGCACCAGTTCGACAAGGTGGAGATGTTCTCGTTCGTGCTGCCCGAGGACTCGGACGAGGAGCACCTGCGCATCCTGGGCGTGCAGGAGGCGATCCTCCGGGCCATCGAGGTGCCCTACCGCGTGGTGGACATCGCGCTGGGCGATCTCGGGGCGTCCGCGGCGCGCAAGTTCGACTGCGAGGCCTGGATGCCCGCCCAGGAGCGCTTCCGCGAGGTCACCTCGTGCTCCAACTGCACCGACTATCAGGCACGCCGGCTCAAGTGCCGGGTCAAGCGCGAGCGCGGCACCGTGCCGGTGCACACGCTCAACGGCACGGCGGTGGCGGTGGGGCGCACCCTGATCGCGCTCCTGGAGAACCATCAGAACGAGGACGGGTCGGTCACCATCCCCGAGGCCCTGCGGGCCCATGGGGCGCCCGCGGCCATCACGCCCAGGTGAGCGACGTGCGCGTGGCGCTGGTGGGCCCGGGCGCCGGCGAGGGTGCCGCGGCCCGGGTGGCGACCGCCCTGGGGGCCGCCTGGTGGGAGTACGCCGCGCCGGCCGGCGATGACGATGACGGGCCGCGTGACCTGGGCGACTTCGCGGCGGTCTACGTGGCGGGCGCCGACGACCCGGACCTCTTCGTGCGCGCGCGCCGCTCCGGGAACCTGGTGGTGAGCGCGCGGGCCGTGGAGACCCTTGTGGGGAGCTGCATCCCCGCCGACGTGGTGCTGGTGGACGGCGGCGATCCCGCCCACGACGTGGACGAGACCGAACTGCCCGTGGCGCCGGGCGCGATCGTGACGGCCCAGGGGCCTGCCGGCGGGTGGCTGCGCCGCGCCGACGGCACCGAGGAGCGCTGGGGCGACGGGGGCGCCGCGGGTGCGCCGGCGCTGGGGGCGCAGGTGGCCGACGGCATCGGTGCGGCCATCGCCGTGGTCCTGGGGCGCGGCGAGGGTCTGGAGGACGCGCTGCGGCTGGCGGCGTCGGTGGGGGCGGCGCTCGCGCGCTCGGGCACGGGGAGCACCGACCCCCTGGCGGCGCTCGGGGTCTGACCTCGCGCCGGCGGCCGGGCTATCCCGCCGCGCGCACCAGCACGGTGTTGCCGGCCGGGTCGACGGCCCGCAGGCCGTTGCGGTCATCCGGTGCCCCGGCACCGGCACCCTCGGCGCGGGCGGCGAGCGCGGCCAGCGCGCGCGCGTCGTCCACCACCAGCTCGTAGTGGCGCAGGCCCAGCGACCCGGGCTGGGCGGGCCGCGGGCTGCCCCAGGTGTTCATGCCGATGTGGTGGTGGTATCCGCCTGCCGCCACGAACAGGGCGCCCGGGTAGGTGTCGACCATCACGTCCAGCCCCAGGACGCCCACCGCGAAGCGCCCCGCCGCGTCCAGGTCGTCCACACGCAGATGGATGTGGCCCATGGTCGTGCCCGGCTCCATCGTTGCCGGGGCGGGAGCGTCGGGGCGTTCGGCCATCACGCCGTCCAGGTCGATGGGGAGGGTGTCCATCTGCAGCCGGCCGTCGACCGAGGGCCACTCGTCGCGAGGGCGGTCGCGGTAGATCTCGATGCCGTTGCCCTCGGGGTCGTTCAGGTAGAGCGCCTCGCTCACCAGGTGGTCGGCGGCGCCCGAGAAGCGCGCGCCGGCGTCCACCACGCGGCGCACCGCGGCGGCCAGCGCCGGCCGCTCGGGCACGAGCAGCGCCAGGTGGAACAGGCCCGAGGCGCCTCGGGGGGCCGGCCGCTCGTCGGGGGCGGCCTCCAGCTCCACGAGCGGGCGGCCGTCGATGCCGAGGGCGGTCGTCGCGCCGTCGCCGGCCACCGGCTCCAGCCCGATGGCCCGGGTGTAGAAGTCGCGTGCGGCATCGAGGTCGCGCACCGCCAGGCGCACCGCGCCGATGCGCGTTGCCGGCCCGGGCAGGTTGGTCGCTGCGGTCTGTGCGTGCTCGTCCATCGGGGCCGCCTCCGGGCCGCGTGCATTTCATTGTGCCGTCAAGTTATCACAGCGACGAGCGGAGGGATGCGATGCACCTCCGGCGGTGTATAGGGTCGGGCGGGATGGCCCGCCACCCCCGCCAGCGATGGTGGACGACCTGCCCCGTCGCTGCGGCGGCGCTGCTGCTGTGCGTGCTCGTCGCCCTGATCCCGGCCACCCCGGCCGGCGCCCAGGATGCGCCCGCCGGCGCCGCGCCGAGCGCGGCCGAGGTGACCCTGGCCCAGCGGTACGCCCCGGTGGTGCGCCTGCAGGAGCGACCCGTCGACGGCCGGTGCAGCGAGGGCGAGCCGTACGAGCCGGTCGACGTGAGCATCCTCTTCGACAACGAGGAGGTTGCCCTGCGCGGTCCGTGGGATCGCACCAACGTGGTGCAGATCGGGCCCTCGGCCGAGCGGCTGTCGCGTGGCCTGTGGGGCTATCACCTCGACTTCCCGGGCGACCCGCTCGACCCCGGCTGCGGCTACGCGGAATGGGCCGAGCGAATCTCGGCGGGCACCCCTCCCACCGTCTATGCGCGCGTGGTCAGCGAGCCCGGATTCCCCGATCGGATCGCCCTCCAGTACTGGTTCTACTACGTCTTCAACGACTGGAACAACAACCACGAGGGCGACTGGGAGATGATCCAGATCGTCTTCCCGGCGGGCTCCGCGCAGGAGGCGCTCGGCGTGTCGCCCGAGCAGGTGGGGTACAGCCAGCACTCCAGCGCCGAGCGGGCCGAGTGGGGCGACGACAAGCTCGAGTTGGTGGACGGCACCCGGCCCGTGGTCCACCCGGCCGCCGGCTCGCACGCCAACTTCTACGGCGAGCGCATCTACCTGATGCGCAGCGAGGCCGAGGGCATGGGGTGCGACGACGCCGGCGGCGACCACCGCGAGTTGCGTCCGGCCATCGACGTCATCCCCACGGCGCGGGCCGACTACCTGGTCACCCACCCGTGGCTCGGCTTCGACGGGCGCTGGGGCGAGCAGCAGTCCGGCGTCTTCAACGGGCCCACCGGTCCGAACGAGAAGTTCCAGTGGACCCAGCCGATCTCGTGGTCCATGGAGAGCTGGCGCGATCGCAGCTTCAGCGTGCCCTCCGGAGGGCTGACGGGCACGCGCGCCACCGACTTCTTCTGCGGATCCGTGGCGGCGGGATCGGAGTTGCTTCGCCGGGCCAAGGCGAACCCGGGGCCGGTGGGGCTTCTGCTTGCCGCTCTCGTGGTGCTGCTGGTGTGGTCAATCCGGCGCACGCGCTGGCAGCCCACGGGCACCCGCGACCTGGAGGCGCCGCGGGCCTGGGGTCAGCAGGTCTCCACCGCGACGCTCCTGATGCGCGAGCGGCCGCGCCTGTTCCTCGGCATCGGCCTCCTGTTCATCCCGCTCGGGCTCCTCATCACGTTCCTGCAGTTCGTGCTCTTCCAGCTGACGGCACTGGAGACGTTGCTCGAGGAGGCCGGGGGCGACAACGCGGTGGTGGGCTCCCTGGCGCTGAGCATCGGCTTGTTCTTCGCCATCCTGGGGCTGGCCCTGGTGCAGGCCGCCGTGGCGCGCGCGGTGCGCGAGCTGGTGGCCGGGCGCCCGGTGACGCCGCTCGGGGCCTACCGCTCGGTGCTGGGGGACGGGCGCGTGCTGGTGCGCGCGCTGGCCATCGCCGTCGTCCTGCAGGTGGCGCTGCAGTTCAGCCTCGTGCTGCTGCCCGTGGCCATCTACCTGCTGGTGCGCTGGTCGCTGCTGGCGGTCGTCGTGGGCGCCGAGGGCGATACCGGGGTGAGCCCGCTGCGCCGTTCCGCCCAGCTGACGCGGGGCGACTGGCTGCGGGTGGCGGTGATGGTGGTCGGGGTCACCGGGGCCGCCCTGTTCCTGGGGCCGGCGGTGGGCACCCTCGCGCTCATCCTCACCGACGCGGCCTTCGGGGTGGTGAACCTGGTCGCGGCGGCGGTGTACGTGGCCGCCGTGCCCGTCGCCGCGCTGGCGCTCACCTACCTGTACCACGACCTGCGGGCCGAGGAGCAGGCGGCCGCCTCCGAGGCGGGGCACGAGGGTGCGCCGGCGGGGGCGATCACGACCGGATGAGGAGGAGACGATGGGAGCTGCCGAGCGGGACACGGGCCGGGGCCGGGAGGCCTCCGAGCTGATCGACGAGCGCATCGCCGAGCTCGGTGACTGGCGTGGCGAGGCGCTGGCGCGGATGCGTGCGCTGGTGCACGATGCCCTGCCGGACGTGCAGGAGACCTGGAAGTGGCGCGGGGTCCCGGTGTGGGAACACGGCGGGATCATCTGCACCGGCGAGAGCTACCGGGACAAGGTGAAGCTCACCTTCCACCGCGGGGCGTCGCTGGATGACCCGGCAGGCCTGTTCAACGCGAGCCTGGACGGCAACGCACGCCGGGCCATCGACATCGCCGAGGATGACGAGGTGGACGCCGAGGCGTTCCGGGCCCTGGTGCGGGCGGCGGCCGGGGCGAACGCCGCGGCGAAGGCGGGGCGGGGCCGGCCGGCGGGGTAGGCGCCTCCCGCCCCGGCCGGGCGACGCGACCGGTCGACCGTCCACTAGCCTCTTCGTGATGGCGGGAGAGGCGATCATGGTCCGCGGCCTTCGCAAGTCGTATGGACCGTCCGAGGTGGTGCGAGGCATCGACCTCTCGGTCGCCCCCGGTGAGGTCTTCGGGCTGCTCGGCACCAACGGCGCCGGCAAGACCACGACCGTCGAGATACTCGAGGGCTACCGGCGCCGCAGCGGGGGCGAGGTCTCCGTGCTCGGTCGGGACCCCGAGCATGGCGACCGCCGGTGGCGCGACCGCATCGGGCTGGTCCTCCAGGAGAGCGAGCTCGACCCGGTGCACACGGTGGGCGAGACGGTGCGGCTGTTCGCGGCGCTCAGCGCCCATCCGCGCGATGTCGCGCAGACCATCGCCCTGGTCGGTCTGGAGGGGCGCGAGGACGTGCGCATCGGGCACCTGTCCGGCGGCCAGCGCCGGCGGGTCGATGTGGCGCTGGCGTTGATCAACGATCCCGAGCTGGTCTTCCTGGACGAGCCCACGACCGGTTTCGATCCCGCGGCGCGCCGGGAGGCGTGGGGCATGGTCAGGGACCTCGCCGCACTGGGCAAGACCGTCCTGCTGACCACGCACTACATGGACGAGGCCGAGCACCTGGCCGACCGGGTGGCGATCCTGCACCGGGGGAGCGTCGTCGCCGAGGGTCCCCCGGCCCGGCTGGGGCAGGTGCTGCCGGCCCGGATCTCATTCGTGCCGCCGGCCGGCGTGAGCGCCGCCCGGGTGGCCGGGGCCGTGGGCCACCACGTGGACGAGTCCGCGGGCGAGGCCGTGCTGCGCGTCCCGCGCGGGGAGGTCCAGAGCCTCCTGCACCGGCTGGTCACCTGGGCCGAGCGGGAGGGGCTCGCGCTGGACGGCCTCGCCGTCGGCCGGCCCAGTCTCGAGGACGCGTTCCTGGCGCTCACAGCGGACGACGAGGAGGGCTCCGGTGGGTGATCTGCGCCTGGTGGCACAGGTGGCCCGGTTCGGGGTGGTCGGGCTGGCGCGCGACCGCTCGACGCTGGTGTTCACGGTGATCTTCCCCGTGGCGCTGCTGGCCCTGTTCAACGCGGTGTTCGCCGACGAGGGGGGGCTGGCGATCCGCGGCGCGCGCGTGCCGCTGGACGGCTACTTCACCGCCGGCATGGCCGCCTACGCGCTCATGATGGCCGCCTTCTCCACCCTGGCGATCACGCTGACCTCCCAGCGGGAGACCGGCCAGCTCAAGCGGCTCCGCGCGACGGCGATGCCGCCGTGGGTGTTCATCGCCGGGCAGGTGGCCAAGGTCGCCCTGCTGGTGGTCGCGATGGTGGCACTGCTGGTGGCGATCGGCGTCGTGGCCTACGGCGTCCCGCTGAGCGGCGCCGGCCTGGCCGGCGTGGCCGTCTACACCCTGCTGGGGACCGCGGCCTTCACCACCCTGGGCGTGGCCGCCACCGCGCTGCTGCGCACCGCCGAGTCGGCATCGGCCATCACGCCCTTCGCCACCGTGGTGCTGGGATTCGTCTCCGGCGTGTGGATCCCCACCCAGGAACTCCCGGGCTGGGCGGTCGACCTTGGCCAGCTCTTCCCGCTGGCGCACCTCGCCGAGGGTCTCCAGCGCTCGCTGGCCGGCCCGTCCGCCGGCGCGGGGCTCGATCCCCTCAACGCGGGCGTCCTGCTCCTGTGGGGAGTCGCGGGCCTGGCGGTGGCGGCGCGCGGGTTCCGCTGGACCCCGCGGGCCCGGGCGGGCTGAGCGGACGGGCCGGCGCCGGATCGCAACGCCCCGGGGCCCGGGAACGGAGAGGGAGGGATTCGAACCCTCGAACCGGTTGACCCGGTTACTCGCTTAGCAGGCGGGCGCCTTCGACCACTCGGCCACCTCTCCGCGCGGCCGCGTACGATAGCGCCTCGTGCCCCGGAGGGGTGGCAGAGCGGTCTAATGCGGCGGTCTTGAAAACCGTTGCCGGTTTCCCCGGCCGGGGGTTCAAATCCCTCCCCCTCCGCTGATACCGAGGAGGAGCGCGCGAGACGCCCCTCCTCGGTGCGGCCGCTACTCCTCGACGTAGATCTCGATGGTCTCGGCGAGGACCCCGTCGTAGTCCTCAGCAGCCTTGCCCTCGTCAGACTCCAGCAGCGCCGTCAGGGCGTCCATGTCCGGGACGTCCATGATCAGGCTGACCCTGTTGCGGTGCTGGGGGTTGACGAACGTGCGGATGTTGGTCACCCCGATCGTCGGGAAGATGTCGGCGCGCTTTGGTGAGGCAAGCCAGTGCGCGGTGTCCTTCACAGTGTGTGTTGCGATCACGGTGGGCATGAGGTCTCCTGACCCGGATCCTGCGTGGACTGATTCCGACGACGCCGGGGGTTTGCGCAGCCGTGCCGCGATACCGGTACGCGAGCCCCCGTCCGTCGTCGCCTAGCCGGCCACCTCGACCGCGACGTCGAAGGTCGTCTCCTCAGGGGGGCCGTCGAAGCCGCCGTCGACGCCCGCAGTCATCGCGGGTACCAGGGTCTCGTCGCGGAAACGCTCCCAGCTCTCCCGGGAGTCGTGCACGGCGACGATCGTCCAGCCGTCGTCCGAGGGGCCGGCGATGTGGTGGACCTGGCCGTCGGGCAGGCCGCCGCCCTCGGGATGTACGGCTGCGAGAGACGCCTCGTACTGCCCCTGAGTGCCTCCCCGGAACCGGTGGATCACTGCGTAGGCCATCTCGTCTCCTGGCTTCGTGTGGGAACGGCTCGTCAGTGCAAGAGCACCTCGCCCGCGATCCCCGAGCCCGGGAAGGAGGTGGCACGAGACTCCACCCGAGGGGTGTCGTTTGTCAAGTTTCGCGCGAGATGCCCGCCCGCCGGCATCGAGTCCCTATGGCGCGTTCATACATATGTCCGTTAGGATGTTTCCATGGACGACACCTGTGACCTGCTCTGCCTGGACCTTCCGCGGGCCGAGGCGCTGCGTGGCGCGCGTGTGCCCGAGGAGGCGGCCGATGCGGCAGCGGCCCGGGCGAAGGCCCTGGGCGACCCGACGCGGCTGAGCATCGCCGCCGCGCTGCGCGCGGCTGCCGGCGACGAGTTGTGCGTGTGCGACCTCTCCTGGATCTCGGAGCGTTCCGAGAAGCTGGTCTCCCACCATGTCCGCGTGCTGCGGGCCGCCGGCCTGGTCCGCTCGCGGCGCTCGGGGAAGATGGTCATGTACTCACTGACCGGCGCCGGCGAGGCGCTGCTCGGCGCCGTGCTGGGCGAGGCGGCCGTCCGATGAACGCCCCGGCGCGTCCTCCCGTGCGGGAGCGTCCCGGGGTCGGGGGGGTCGCCTCCGAGGGCGACACCAGCCCTGGGCAGCGCTTCCGCGTGGACGGCATGGACTGCGGTTCGTGCGCGACCACGGTCGAGCGGGCCGTCGCCGCGCTGGACGGGGTGCGCGCGGCGCGGGTCTCGTTCGGCACGGCCACGCTGCTGGTCGACGGCGACGTGGCGCCCGAGCGCGTCGAGCGCGCGGTCCGGGGTGCGGGGTACACGGCACAGCCGGCCGGCGGACCCTCCCGGGGTCCGGCGCGCGCCTTCTGGCGCCGCGACCGGCGCACACTGTCGACGACGCTGGCGATCGCCGTCCTGGTCGCGGCGACGGCGACCTGGAT
Organism: Miltoncostaeaceae bacterium; assembly: GCA_040219555.1. Taxonomy (GTDB): domain Bacteria; phylum Actinomycetota; class Thermoleophilia; order Miltoncostaeales; family Miltoncostaeaceae; genus JAVJSF01. The sequence goes on along the minus strand of JAVJSF010000009.1, from coordinate 83,255 downwards.
CGCCGGCGCTCCGGGCGCCACGACGACCGCGCTCCACCTGCTGTCGATGGCCGTGGGCGGATGGCCCGTCGCGCTGGCCGCGGCGACCGCGCTGCGCCGGCGGGCGCTGGACATGAACGTGCTGATGGCCCTCGCGGCCATCGGCGCCGTGGCCATCGGCGAGTACGCCGAGGGCGCATGGGTGCTGGTGCTCTTCGCGGTGGGCACCACGCTGGAGAGCTTCGCCCTGGATCGCAGCCGCCGGTCGGTGGAGGCGCTGATGGAGCTGGCGCCGGACGAGGCGCAGGTGCTGGTCGACGGCCAGGAGCGCACGGTGCTGGTGGACCAGATCGGGACCGGGGCGCTGCTGGTGGTGCGACCGGGCGAGCGGGTACCCCTCGACGGCGTCGTCACCGAGGGCGCGTCGAGCCTCGACGAGTCTGCCCTCACCGGCGAGTCGGTGCCGGTGGAGAAGGAAGCCGGCGACGAGGTCTTCGCCGGGACGCTGAACGCCTTCGGCGCCCTGACCCTCCGGGTCACCGCAGCCGCCGGGGACACCACCCTGGCGCGGGTGGCGCGCCTCGTGGCAGAGGCCCAGGGCAGCCGCGCGCCGGCCGAGCGCTTCATCGACCGCTTCGCCCGCATCTACACGCCGCTGGTCGTCGTCGTCGCGCTGCTGGTGGCGGTGGTGCCCGCCCTGCTGGGCGCCGACCCGGGAACCTGGCTCTACCGGGCCCTGGCGCTGCTGATCGTCGCCTGCCCCTGCGCGCTGGTCATCTCGGTGCCGGTCGCCGTCGTCTCGGCGGTCGGGGGCGCGGCGCGCGGCGGCGTGCTGATCAAGGGCGGCGGCGCCCTCGAGGCCCTCGCCCGGGTGCGCACGCTGGCCATCGACAAGACCGGCACGCTCACCGACGGCGTGCCCCGGATCGCGAGCGTCGAGGCACTGGACGGCGGCGACCCCGATACCACCCTGGCGCTCATGGCGGCGGTGGAGCAGCGCTCCGAGCATCCCCTCGGCCGGGCCATCGCGCGCGCGGCCGCCGGTCGCGGCCTCCTCGTCCCTGAGGCCGAGGCCTTCACGGCGCTGCCCGGCCGCGGAGCCGTGGCCACGGTGGGCGGACGCGAGCTGTGGGCCGGTGGCCCCCGCCTGATCGAGGAGAGGGCGGGCGGGCTGCCGGCGGCCGTCGCCGCCGCCGAGGAGCGCGGCGAGACGACGGTGGCCCTGGGCGAGGGCGACCGCGTCCTCGGGGTGATCGGACTGGCCGACCAGCCGCGGGCCGAGGCCGCCGCCGCGGTGCGAGCCCTGCGCGAGCGCGCCGGGATCGAGCGCCTGGTCATGCTCACCGGTGACGCGGAGCGGGTCGCCCGCAGCGTCGCGGGGCGGACCGGCGTGGACGACTGGCGCGCGCGGCTGCTGCCCGAGGACAAGCTCGCCGCCATCCGGGCCCTGCAGGCCGGCGGCCCGGTGGCCATGGTGGGCGACGGCGTGAACGACGCCCCCGCGCTGGCCGGCGCCGACGTGGGCATCGCCATGGGTGCGGCCGGCAGCGATGTGGCCCTGGAGTCGGCCTATGTGGCGCTGATGGGCGACGAACTCGGGCGCCTGCCCGAGGCGCTGGCCCATAGCCGCAGGACCCTCCGCGTCATCCGCCAGAACGTCGTCGCGTCGCTGCTGGTGAAGGGCGTCTTCGTGGTCCTGGCCCCGCTGGGGCTGACCACGCTGGTGCTGGCGGTGGTGGCCGACATGGGCATGTCCCTGCTGGTGACCCTCAACGCGCTGAGGCTCCTGCGGATGAGGGGCGCCGGCGCCCCCCTCGCCCCGCCTCCGCCCGGCGCCACGCCGCCGGACCGGGTGGACGGCTGCACCGACGGATGCTGCGCTCAGCGCGCGCCGGGCTGAGACGGTCCTCCGGCCCCGCGCGCACGCCGGCCGCCCTCGCGCTCGCGCAGGTGCCACCACACCACGAGCGCCGACGCGCTCGCGCCCGTGATGCCCGCCATGAAGTCGCGGATGGTGGTCTGGGCCGCCACATCCAGGCCGGCGTCGAACAGCGTGTCCAGGTGGAACTCGATGATCTCCCAGACCGTGTGCAGCACCGAACCGAAGCCCAGGGTGAGCCCGGCGGTCGCCAGGCGCGGGAGCGCCCAGCCGGTCAGGGCGAGGCCGAACGCCAGGGTGAGCATCGACGTGTTGACCAGATGCACGAGGTGGTCGAACCCCTCGTGCGCGTAGAAGCCCGCCGCGTTTCCTCCGTAGTCCACGACCGTCGGCAGGGTCACCAGGGCATCGATCAGGTGCGGGTAGGGGCGCCCCCGGCCGGTGAGCCACCAGACCACCGGCACCATCGCCGCCGCCAGCGGATACAGCAGGGTGCGCAGCGGCATCACCTTGCCCGCGAACTGGTCCAGGTCGGGGCGCAGCAGGTAGAAGGCGATCAGCGCGGCCAGGGTCAGCTTGGCGCCGATGTTCAGCACCATGGCGACCCGGTGGAGGGCGTCCGGGCGGCTCTCGTTCACGCCGCAAGCCTGCCCGACGCCACGGTCCCGCGAAACCCCGTCGTGTTCCGCCGTCGCCGCGCCCGAGCGCGCGGGCAGCGCCCCGCCTCGTCCCGGGAACTACCCGGGCCGCCGGGTGTCCGTACCGGCGGCCCGAGGTGCCTCGCCACCCCGTGCCGGGGTGGGGCAACCGGCCGATCCTCGTCGTGTGCCCGTTGGGATCGGCGTGTGACGATGGTGCCCGAACGCCGGCCCGCCCGCAGGGGTGCCGGCGCGGATCCGGGGGTCGGGTTTCCCGCAAGCGCCCCGCGTCTCCGCGCCGCGCGCCGGATCGCCCGCCGCCGGTGCGGGTGATCCGGTGACGGACCGGTAGTCGTCCCCGCCGCCCACCGTGGCGGCGCGGTCGCCCGCCTCGCGGCCTCGCCCTATTCTGCGCCGATGGACGATCGAGGAGGGGATGATGGTGACCACCGCAGTGGGTGATGTCTCGCCCGTGGTGATCGAGGCCACGGTGCAGGAGGACCTGTCGCGCTGGCTCTGGCTCGTGAAGTGGATCCTCGTGATCCCGCACTACGTGGTGCTGATCGGGCTCTGGCTGATGTTCGTCGTGCTCAGCCTGGTGGCGCTGGTCGCGATCCTGTTCACCGGGCGCTACCCGCGGGGCATCTTCGACCTGAACGTGGGCGTACTGCGCTGGAACTGGCGCGTCAGCTACTACTGCTTCGGCGCCAACGGGACCGACCGCTACCCGCCGTTCACCCTCGCCGAGACCGACTACCCGGCGCACCTCCGCATCGCGTACCCGGAGCACCTCTCGCGTGGCCTGGTGCTGGTGAAGAGCTGGCTGCTGGCCTTCCCGCACCTCCTGATCGTCGCCGTGCTGGTGGGCGGCAGCTGGGTGGGCATGGGGCTGATCGGGCTGCTCACGTTGATCGGCGCGGTGGGACTCCTGTTCACCGGGCGCTTCCCCCGCGACATCCACGAACTGGTGCTGGGCCTCAACCGCTGGGTGCTGCGCGTGGCCGCCTACGCGGCGCTGATGACCGATCGCTACCCGCCCTTCCGGCTCGACCAGGGGGAGACGGATCCGGGGATGGGTGCGCCGGCGGTCCGTTAGAGGCGCCGGCTGCGGCCGACTACCGAGTCCCATGCCCGCGCCGGCCCCGATGTGCCGCCCGTCGGCTGCCCGCAGGATCTGCCCGCCACCACGACCGAGGAGGGCGGATGTCCGGTGCCGGGACCGACGGGGGGTTGCGCGGGATGCGCGTACGCGACGCCATGGCCGGCGAGATCGTCACGTGCACCGCCGAGGCGCCCCTGGCTGAGGTGGCCGCCCTGATGGCCGGGAATCTGATCCACAGCGTGGTGGTGCTGGCGCCGCCGGCCACGGCGGTGCCCGGCGAGCCGGCGGAGCGCTGGAGCATCCTCAGCGACCTCGACCTGATGGCGGGCGCCTACTGGAGCGACGAGTCCGCCGGCGCCGGCGCGGTGGCGGCATCCCCCCGCGTGGTGCTGCACCCGGACGACAGCCTCGCCGTCGCGGCGCTGGCCATGGCCCGGCACGCGGTCTCCCACGTCCCGGTCGCCGAGCCCGGCGCCGAGGCACCGCTCGGCATCCTGTCGGCGCTCGACATCGCACGCGTCATGGCGCCCCGGCTCGCCGGGCCGCCACTGCCGGCCCTCACATCGGCAGGCGGCCGCCATCCACGACCAGGTGCGCACCCGTGATGCCGCCCGCCGGATCTCGGACCGGGGCCGATCTGCGCGAGGTCGCCGAGCTGGCGGGGCTGGCGGTGGGACGCGAGAGCGCCGAGACGGTCCGTCGCCTGCTGGGCCTGGTAAACCGGATGCGGGGCGGCGAGCGCCCCCTCCCGGGCGACGAGGTGCTGATCCAGGCTCTGCGCCACCGCTACGGCCGCGAACTGGAGCGTCTGGAGCGCCGCGGGGCACACGCGAGCGGCGTGGGGGCCTGAGCGCGGCCTTCACGCGAGCGAGCGGGTGACTCCCACGTGGCGGGCCGCGTCGGCGGCTACCTCGGCCGGGGCGGCGTCGGTGGGCAGGGCGATGGACGACGGCCACGGGTCGGACGCCGCCGACAGGCGCTCGGCCACGTCCGGCGTGGCGTCCGACGGGTCGCCGCCTCGCCGGCCGCGCTCCTCGATGCGGGCCGCTGCCACGGCGGGCGCGACCTCGCAGCGCAACTCGACGATGCGGGCGCCACACCGCTCCGCCAGCCGGCGGGCGGCCTCCCGATGCGGGGCGGCGCTCCACGAGGCGTCCAGCACCACGTCCTGGCCGTGTTCCAGCAGCGACTCGGCGCGGCGCAGCATCTCGGCGTAGACGCGCTCGGTGACCTCCTGGGTGTAGTGCCCCTCGCGCCAGGGCGCGGGCGCCGCTTCCTCGGGGTCCAGGCCCGCGAGGCGCTTGCGCACCGCGTCGGAGCGCACTACGCCGGCGCCGGTCACGTGGCCCAGGCCGGCGGCGACCGTCGACTTTCCGGTGCCCGGCGCGCCCCCCACCAGCACCAGGCGCACCTGTGCGCGGTCGAGCATCCCGGTGGCGAAGGCGTGCAGTGACCGCGCGGTGTCGCCCGCGGCGGCATCGCCCTGGGCGCTGCGGATGGCGGCGACCTTCGAGCGCACGTGTGCCCGGTAGGCCATGTAGTGGTCGCGCAGCGAGCGCGGATGCTCCTCGTCGAGCGCCGACGACCACTCGTCCAGCAGTACCTGGGCCAGGTCGGCCCTGTCGCGGGTGGCCAGGTCCATGGCCAGCGACGCCACGTCCAGCAGCACGTCGCCGTGGCGCAGGCGATCGTCGAAGGCCAGGCAGTCCAGCACCCGCGGACCGTCGTCCAGCAGGTAGATGTCGTCGGCCAGCAGATCGCCATGTCCGTCGCGCACCCGGTCCAGGGCGATGCGGTGGGTGAACAGGGGGCCCCGCCCGTCCAGGTAGGTGCGCGCCAGCGCCCGTGCCCGCTCGACCTCGTCGCCCGGCACGACGCCCGGTGCCGCGGCGGCGAGTTCGTCCAGGCCGTCCTCCCACAGCGCCCGGACCACCTCCGGCCGGCCGGCGCGGTCGATCTCGCGCGATCGCGGGGAGTCCCGGTGCAGGGCCGCGACGGCCGTCCCGACCTCCCGCACCCGCCCCTCCGCGCCGGGCTGGTCGAGCAGGGTGCCGAGTGCGCGGTGGGCGGGCAGGCGGCGCATCTCGATCAGATGCTCCAGCGGCTGCCCGTCCTGATCGACGACGTCGAGCACCCCGAGGTAGACGTCGGGCGCGAAGCGGCGGTTGGCCTCGGTCTCCTGACGGCAGGCCTCGCGGCGGTCCTCGCGGGCGCGGTGGTCGAGGAAGCCGGTGGCGATCGGCTTCAGCAGCTTGTAGGCCCGGTCGCCGATCATCGTGATCACCGAGATATGCGTCTCGGCCACCTCGGCGCGCGCCGGCGCGTCCGGGTCGATGTGCTGGGGTGGGGTCACACCCCGAACCTGCACGCCGGGCCGAGGCGCGTCAAGGGTGCCGGCCCGGGGGCCGCTGCGGCGTTCCCGCAGCCGGCTCGGTCAGCAGGCCCGCGTTCAGGGCGGCCCGCACCAGCCCGGCCCGCGTGTTCACGCGTAGCTTGGCCATGATGTGCGCGCGGTGGCTCTCGATCGTCCGGACGCTGACCGTCAGGGAGTCCGCGATCTCATGGTTGGTGTGCCCCAGCGCGAGCAGCCGCAGAACCTCGCGCTCGCGCTCGGTGAGTTCCGCCAGCGGGCCGTCGGTGGCCGGCGCCGCCAGGGCGGCGCCCAGTGACGGGTGCACATAGCGCTCGCCGGCGGCGACGGCGCGGATGGCGCGCACCAGGTCCTCGTCGGCCGCCGACTTCAGCAGGTAGCCATCGGCCCCGGCCTCGAAGGCACGGCGCACGTCGCGTGCCCGGTCGTGCATCGAGAGGAACAGGATCCGCACCGCGGGCGCCTGCCGCCGGATGGCCCGCGCGCCCTCGATCCCCCCGGCCCCGGGCATCTCGATGTCGATCACGACCACGTCCGGCCCCAGGCGCGCCAGCGAGCGGACGGCCTCCTCGGCGGTCCCCGCCTCGCCCACCGCCTCGATGCCCTCCTCGCGGTCCAGCAGCAGTCGCAGGCCGGCGCGCAGGACGGCGTGGTCGTCGACCAGCAGGACCCTGATGTTCTCTCTCATCTCGTCTCCAGGTCGACCACCACGGCGGTCCCGTCTCCGGGCGCCGACTCGATGCGCAGCGCGCCGCCCAGCATCTCCACGCGCTCGCGGATGCCGGCCAGTCCCAGCCGCCGGCTGGGCGCGGATGTGTCGAAGCCGCTCCCGTCGTCCTCGACCACCAGCCGCACCCGTCCATCGTGGATGCTCAGCACGACGCTGGCGTGACGGGCCCCGCTGTGGCGGGCGATGTTGGTGAGCGACTCCTGGACGACGCGGTAGAGCGCCACCTCCACCTCTCCGGACAGCGTGCCGTCCACGCCGGCCAGTTGCACGTCCACGGCGGTGCCGCTGCGACGCAGCGACGCCGCCTGCTCCTCGATGGCGTCCGCCAGCCCGTGGGCGTCGATGGCCGCCGGCCGCAGCCGGGTGGCCAGGTCGCGCAGGCTGGTGGAGGCCTCGCCCACCTCGCGGCGCATCTCCGTCAGGCGCTCGCGGACCTCGCCGCGCCCCACGTCCTGCTCGAGCGCCCGCAGGTGGACCGCCAGCGCGGTGAGCAACTGACCCGACTCGTCGTGCAACTCCCGGGCCACGCGCGCGCGCTCGGCCTCCTGGGCCTCCGCCGCCCGGCGAAGGGCCTCGGCCTCGGCGCCGGCGCGCATCGCGGCGGCGTCGCGCTCGGCGGTGGCCAGCAGGTGCTCCCGCTCGCGGGCGACCGCCCGGGCGTTCACCAGCGCAACCGCCACCTGACTGGAGAAGGTCTCCAGCAGGCGCAGCGCGGCGGCGTCGAAGGGTCGCCATCCCACCGCGACCAGGGCTCCGGCCACCTCCTCGTGGGCCTCGAGCGCGCAGGCGGCCACCTCCCGCGCGCCCAGCGAGGTACGCAGGAGGGTCGTCAGGGCGCCGATGTCCGCGGGGACCCGGCTGCCCTCGAGCCCCGGCGCGTCGACCCCGTGAGCGTGGCGGAAGACGAACTCACCGCCCTCGCGCACGGCCACGCCGATGGTCTCGGCGCCGGTGAGGCGGCGCGCTCGCCGCGCCACCAGCGGCAGCAGGGCGTCGAGGTCGAGCGTCTCCAGCACCGCCCGCGCCACCTCGAGGACGCTGCCGATCTCGTCGGCGCGCCGGCGCTCGTCCTCGTAGCGGCGGACGTTGTCGATGGCGATCGCGGCCTGGGCGGCCAGCGTCATGGCCAGTTGCTCGTCCTCCGCGGTGAACGGGCCGCCCGCCTTGTCGGTGAGGTAGAGGTTGCCGAACGTCTCGCCGCGCAGCGCGATGGGCACCCCGAGGAACGACACCATCGGCGGGTGGTCGGCGGGGAAGCCTGTGGAGCGCGGGTCGTCGCCCAGGCGCTCCAGCCTGAGGGGGCGCGCATCGCGTATCAGCACCCCCAGGATCCCCTTGCCGCGCGGCAGCGGGCCGATCCGCTCGCGCTCCGCATCGCTCATGCCGGCCGTCACGAAGCGGGCCAGTTCGGTGCCGCTGGGGTCGAGGACGCCCAGAGCGGCATAGCGCGCGCCCAGCACCGTCCGGGCGGCCTCGACGATGCGGCCCAGCAGATCGTCCAGGCCCAGCTCGCGCCCCAGCGCAAGGCCGGCGTCCACCAGGCTCGTCAGCCGCGCGCGGTCCTCCTCGGCCCGCCGCCGGGTGCGATCGAGGGCCATCCGGCCCGCCAGCAGGCCCGCGAACGCACGCATGCCCTCCAGCGCCGTGTCTCGTCCCGGCCCGCGCTCCACGCCGGCCTCGGCCAGCAGGGTCAGCTCGACGCCGTCCTCCACGGGGGCGCTGGCCCCCAGCGCGTCCCCCGTGCCGCCCCCGATGCGACTCAGGAGGGCCTCGGGCCCGTCGTCGCCGGGGAGCGCCAGGCGGCCGTGGTCGGCGGGCCAGGAGGCATGGAGCACCAGGCCCTCGCCATCGCGCACCAGCAGCGCCACCAGGCGCAGTCCCGCCAGTCGCGCGAGCGTCGCGAGGAGCCTCGGGTCCGCGACTGCCGGACCGGGGTCGATCGGTCTGGTGATCGCCTCCACAGTCTCACCCCCGGGGACAAGGATAGCCCCGCCGGGTGCAACCCGCGGGGCGCGCGCGACTATCCTGCGCCCCATGACCAGCGTGCCGGCGCCCATCCCCGTCCCCGACGCCCTGGCCGCCGCGGTGGACGCCCCGGTGGCCCTACTGGGCCTGGGGATGCCGCGCTGCGGGGCCTGTCTGCTGCTGCCGGCCTCGCTGGCGGAGGTGGTCCGGGTGCGCCCGGGCCTCACCGCGGTGATGGGCGAGTTCCGCGACCTGGCCGACTGGCGGCTGCGCGAGGAGCTTCTGTGGCCGCGCGGTATCCACGTCAGCCGCAGCTCGGTCCCCGCCATGGCCCTGCTACGCGCCGGCGAGGTCGTGGCGACCCGCTCGGGCGGCGGCCCGGCGCACGTCATCGACGCCTGGCTCACTCCCCACCTGGGCCCGGCGGCCCACGCCCTGCCCGAGGCTCCCACCCCGGCCGAGCACGCCGCCTTCGCCGAGGCCGGCCCGCGGATCGCCCAGCAGCGGGCGGTCAAGCGCGAGCGCGCCGGGGGATAGCCGGCGCCGGCCGCCGGGGGGGGCGGCGGCCGGCGGGTCCGGCCACGGGCTACCGCTTGGCCCGTTCGGCCGCCAGCAGTTCGTTGGCGCGCCGCACGGCGGCCTGCGAGATGCGCTGGTTGATCTGCACCTGCGCCTTGGTCAGCCGCACCGGGGCCGGCTGACCGCTCGGTGCGGGCGTGGGCCGTCCCGCCAGGCGGTTGGCCCGGCGCACCGCGGCGGCCGAGATGCGCTGGTTGATCCTCAGCTGGGCGGCGCTCACGCTCACCCGGCGGCCCTCGCTGCGGTTCGTGCTCGCGGCCGGAGCCGGACGGCCGGCGCGCAGGGCCTCCACCACCGCCAGACGGCGCAGGGCGGCCTGGGCGATGCGCTGGTCGATCAGCAGGTCGCGCGGGGTGACGCCCGCGGCCGCGTTCCCGCCGGTGGAGGTGTTGTCGGTGGTCGTGTCCCCGCCGGCGGTACCGTCGTTGCTGGCGGTGGTGTCGCCGGCGGTGGTGTCGCCGGCGCCCGGGGCGCCGGGGGCGCTGACGCTCGGTGCGGTGGCGCTGGGAGCGCTGCCGGTGGCCGCGCTCACCGAGTTCGTCAGCTGGTCGAGGTCTCCGTCGCCGTCCCCACGGGCGTCGTCGTCCTCCACCATGATCAGGCGGGGCTCGTCGTCGGTCTTGCGCATGTCGACGGTGCCCAGTGGTGTCTCACCCTCGGCGGCATGGCCGGCGGCCACCGCTCCCACGGCGCCACCTCCAAGCAGCACGAGGGCGCCCAGTCCGGTCACTGCGGTTCGTCCCAGCATCGCGTCCTCCTAGTGGTCGATGTCGGTGTGGGTCGTGGCCCGGGTCATGCGATACGGGCCGGCGCCGGGCGGAACATGCCCAGGCGCGGTCGCGGCAGGTGGTCGACGAATCCCTCAAGGGTGCGTGCCACCTCCTGCGCGGTGGGGCGGTCGACCGCGGCGCGGGCCATGCAGGCCCCCACCACCTCGACCACGGGCTCGGGGACGCGGGCGCGCCGCGGCAGCGCCGGCGCGTCCAGGCGCAACTGCGGAGCGGGCTCCACGGCGGCGTCCTCGCGACCGAAGGCCGGCCGGCCGGCCAGCGCCTCGTACAGGCAGACGCCGAGGCCCCACACGTCGGCGGCCGGACCCACCGGGCCGAGGCCCTCGGGGTCGCACTGCTCGGGGGCCATGTAGCGCGCGGTGCCCACCCGCGAGCGGATCCGCGCGGCATCCTCCAGCGTGTGGGCCACGCTCATGTCGATGATGCGCGCCGGCCCGGCCATGATGATGTTGCGCGGCTTCAGGTCGAGGTGGACGATCCCGCGCCGCGACATGTGATGCACGCCGGCCGCCAGCTGGAGGCCCAGTGACAGGGCCTGCTCGAGCGCCAGGCCGTACCGGCGCACCAGCGTCGACAGCCGCGGGCCCTCGATGTACTCGAGCAGCAGGTGCGGTCGCCCGCCCCCCAGCACGGTGCCGAACGTGCGCAGCACCGCCGGGTGACGCACCCGGTCGAGCATCCGTCCCTCGAGCGCCAGTGCGGCCAGCATCCGCGGGTCGGCGGCCCGGTCGGGGCGCAGCACCTTCGCCACCACCAGGTGGTGCATGTCGTCGTCGAATGCGAGGTACGCCTCGTGGCGCTCGCCGCCGCCGAGCAGGGACACCACATGGCGCCCCGGGGCGATGGGCTCACCTGCGCGGAGGCCCCACCCGGGTCGAGTCACCGGATCGCTCATGAGCCGGCGCCGGCGGGATCTGCGGGGTCGGTATCCATGCACCGGACCCTCGCGCGCCCACATTAGACGCGCCTGAGCACCACATTAGACCCCTCTCATCAGGGCTCGGGCACCTCGTCGTGGAGCCCGCCGGGCCGGCCACGGCCGGTGGGCGGTCACTCCTCGGGCGCCGCCGACCCCCCCGCGCGGTCCTCCGGGAGCACCTCGTCGAATCGCACGCCGGAGTGGCCCTCGCCCCGTCCCGGGGCTGTGCGCCGAGCCGTCCACAGGTGCAGCCCGCCGTCCGGGCCGCGGGCCGCCTGCACCGCGCGCGTCAGCCGCCTGCCCTCGCGCGGGAGCTCCTCCTCGGCCAGGTGGTGCGCGGCCAGCTCTGCCAGCAGCAGCCCGCGCGAGGGCGCGTCCAGGGTCCCGTCGCCGCGCAGCACGCGCCCCACCACGAAGTGGCTCAGCCGGTCGGCGACGGCCTCGGGCATGAGGGGGTGCCAGTGGGCCGGCGCCGGCCGCATCAGCCGCCAGCGCCACGCCGGGCGCGCGTCGGCCGCCGCCGCCGGCAGGTCCGGCGGACGCGAGGGGTCGGGTGGTGGCAGCAGCGTGCGCCAGTCCACCGGGGCGCCCGCAGCGTCGGCCGCGATCGACTCCACCGCCCAGCCCAGGTTGGCCAGCTCGTCGCGCAGCAGGGCCACCTCCTCCACGGGGGCGCCCGCGTGGCCGTGGGTCAGGGTGGGTACCAGCACCAGGGCGTGCTCGTCGCCGGTCGGTCCGAAGACGGCGAAGCGGTGGCGGCCCACCGCGGCGTCGGCCACGGCCGACGGGTCGCTGAGCGTGCGGTCGCCGAACACGTCCACCACCACCGCCGCCCGGATGTCGGTGCGGCTGCCGGCGGTCACCTCGACGGGCACCAGCAGCATGTCGCCGCCGTAGACGAAGGCGTACTCCAGTACCACCAGACCCGCGGTCTCATGGGCCGAGGCCGTGGCCGCGGAAAGGTCCACCGTGCCGTCCTCCACCTCCCAGTAGCGTGCTGCCGGGGCGCCGGGGAAACCGAGCGGCCCGGCCAGCATGTCCACGCGTAGCGGGGTCGGCGTCGGAAGGTCCCCGGGGGCCGGGGCGGCCTCGCCCGAGGCGCGCAGCGCCCACCAGTCGAGGTGACCGCCGCGGTGGCGCGGCGCGCGGAGGGCGACGGGCTTGCCCGCCGTGGCCGCCGCCACGGCGAAGGCCTGTTCGAGGTGGGCGGGGTCCCAGCCGGGGGGCGGGGCGCCGCGACCGCGGCCCCCCGGGTCCGCGACGGTCTCCACCCAGTCCAGGAAGGCGTGGCAGCCGTCCACGAGGGCGGCGCTGGTGCGTACGCCCGCAAGCGCCGGGGGCAGGGCGGCACCGCGCGCCGGGCCCGCGCCCATGGAACCCTGGAGGGCGGCCGCCGCGGCCAGGCCGTCGGGCGCGCCGCGGGCGGCCAGGCGCAGCCGCCGCGCGCTCGCGGTCGCGAGCCCCTCGGCGGGGATGGCCAGGGGGTAGGCGTCGCGCACGGCGACGATCGTGCCGGCGGCCACGCCGCGGTCTCGCAACTCGCGAACCAGGCGCAGCCCGGCCGCGGCGGCGAGGGCGGCGCCCGCGTCGACACCCGGCGGCGCCTCGGCCTCCACGATGGCCTCCAACGGGGCGCCGGCCGGGTCGTACGGCTCCCAGGGGGCCGAGGCGTCACCGCGGCGCAGGGCGGCCAGCGGAGCACTGGCGCCGTGGACCTCCAGGTACGCCGGGCTGCCCGCGTCCTCGCCGCGGAACTCGCCCAGCTGCCACTGGCGCCCCAGTAGCCACAGCGGGTCGGCTACCTCGGCCCGCACGCCCGGCCTCAGCGAGGGGTCCGACAGGCGGGGCTCGATACGGCCCCAGGTGGTGAAGGTCACCCTTGTCACGGGTACGGCCCCTTGCCGAGGACCAGGCCGAGGTCGAGGCCGATCTTCCGGTTGATCGCGGTGGTCACCATGGCCAGCGCGGGGAGGTGGTGGCCCAGGTCGTCCAGGGCAGGCGGGTCGACCATGCGCATGGCCGCGAGTTCGAGGGTGTCCTCCAGCACCGCGGCCAGCACCCCGGTGTCCCAGGCCAGCCCGGGGTGTGGCGGGACGGCCACGAGGATCGACTGGGGGGCCTCGGCGTCGGGCCGGTCGGCGTGCACCGCCAGGCCGGTCACGGCCGTGGTGGCCGGCACCACCTCGGTCCACTCGTCAACCAGCAGACCCACGATGGGCCCGCCGGCGACCGGCGCACGGGTGGCGACGGCGGCGAACGACGTGCAGCCGGCGGGTGGCGGCGCGGCGCCGCGCACCAGCCCCAGCCAGGGCGCGGCGGGGTCGGCGCCGCGCTGGGCACACAGCAGGGCGGGCTCGGGCATCGCCAGCGCCGCGCCGGCCGCCGTGGCGTCCTCCAGGGACGCGATGTCGGGGCGCACGCGGGCGATCGTGTCGAGGTGGGTGCGCACCGCGCTGGCCCGGTCGGCGCGCGAGGCGGCACCGGGGATCGCGGCCCCGGCCCGCAGCGCGCCGCGCAGGTCGGCGGCCCCCTGGCCGCCGAGTCGCGTCAGCACCGGCTGCTCGTCGCCCAGCAGCAGGCGCAGCACCCCGCGGCGGGCCTCGGCGTCGGCGGCGGTGCCCGTACCCGGAGTGAGGGCGGCCAGCGCGGCGGCCGCCGCGGCGATGCGCGCGGCCAGCTCGGCGCCCACCGAGCGCGCCTGCTGCGCCAGCGCGGCGGCGTGGTCGGCTCCGCCCGGCTCCAGCGGCCAGGCGCCGGGGACAGCGAATCCGGCGGCGTCCATCAGCGCCTCCTGCAGGGCGGCTGCATCGGGCTCGGCGCCGTCTGTGCTGAGCCCGGCAAGGCGCTGGGCCGCCGTACGGGCCGCCGCCAGCACCGCGGCCGCCCGGCCGTCCAGGTCGGCCAGGTCGGCGCCGCTGCCGTCCACGCCCGCGCCCACAAGGTCGGCGGGCGCCAGCGCGCGCGAGCGTCCCAGCAGCGTGCGCAGGGCGCCGGCCACCTCCAGCAACGAGGCGAGGTCGACGTCCTTGGCGCTGCCCGTGTCGGCCACCACCTCCACCCGGGCATCGGCAGGCACGCCGGCCGGCCGCAGGCCTCCGTCGGCCGCAGAGCGCAGGGCGCGGGCCACGATGCGCCGCTCAAGGTCGCCGCGCGCGTCGGGCTGCAGCGGGGCGGCGGCGAGGACCACATCGAGAGCAGCCACGCCCAGATCGGCCACCGGCACGCGCACCAGTGCCGCCGGCCGGGCGGGGTCGGGACCCAGCACGGCACCGTCGCCGTCGCGCCAGCGCACGCCGGCCACCACGCGGCCGGGGGAGCCCAGCCAGTGGGCTGCCAGCGCTTCGAGCGCGGGGTCTGCGACGGCGCGCGGCGAGGTGCCCGCCCCCGGCCACCCGTGCGCGGGCGCACCCTCGGCCAGCAGCAGCACCCGGTGCACCACCCCGGTGCCGCCGCGCGGGGTGCGGGCCACGTCCAGCTCGGCCGGCGGCGGCCCGCCGGCCAGGGCGGCGGTCGCCGCGCCGGCGCGGGCGGAATTGCCGCCCACCACCTGGTGCACCGCCTCGGCGGTGAGCAGGTCGGCCACCGCATCGGCCTCGTCGTCCAGGGCGGCCAGGGCCGCGGCCAGGGCGGCCTGGTCGGCGGCGGGCGCCAGTGCGGCTACGTCGAGGGCGCCCGCGTCGAGTCGCTCCAGCAGCAACAGGCCGTCCACCACCTCGTTGGCGGCCACGGCCTCTGCCGGTTCGTCCGCGGCGGCCAGCCGCGTGCGCGTCAAGGGCGCGGTATCGCGCAGCCCGGCGATCAGGTGGTCCAGGCCGGCGTCGTGCAACGTCCGCTCGAGCCGGTACCCCAGGAGCGCCCCCAGCGGCTGGCCGGTGCGCATGCCCTCCAGCAGCCAGAGGGCGGTGTCCACCCGCGCCGAGGAGAGGTCGATGGCGAACTCGGGGCCGCCCCCGTGGCCCAGGTGGGCGCTGCGCAGCACGCCGGCCGTGGCCGCGTGGTGCAGGGAGGGGGCGTGCACGAAGCCGCCGCTGCCCGGGCGGCGCTGCAGCGGGCGGGCGATGTCGCGGTGCTGGCCCGCGGGCACGGGGACGGCGGCCGGGCCCGGGGCCAGCCCCTCCAGCCAGCCGTAGGCGCCCAGGTGCAGGCCCGGCGACCCGGTGGCCCGCATGGCGCGCAGGCGCTCGGTGGCCAGCGAGGTCACCCAGGCGTCCAGGCGGTGCCCCGCGAGGTCGAGCGTCTCGCACAGCAGTCGGTCCAGCTGGGCCGTGGGGACGCCGGCCAAGTGCTCCAGCGCCGCCAGCGTCTCGGCCAGGGTGTCCACCGCGTGGGCCGGAACGCCCGCGCCGAGCGAGCGCGTCGCGATGGCTGTGCGCGCGCCGCTCCGGACCCCCGGCTCGCCGGCCCGCACATCGCGGCTGCGGAGCGTGCCGGTCCGGACCGGCCCTCGGACCGCTGCGGCGGGGCCGCCGGCGGAGGCGCGCAGCGGGGCGCCGCCGATGCGGGGGAATCGCGGGTCGAGCCCCTCGCCCGCCACGCCGGGCCGCCCGCCGGCGCGTGGTCCGGTCCCCGGCGTCAGGCTCGGGCGGAAGTCCTCGCGCAGCATCAGTCCCGGGCGGTCGCGCACGACCGTGCGCACCTCGTCCAGCAACAGGTCGACCAGCGGCAGCCCCGGCTCGCCGGGTGTGCGGACGAGGTCCAGCAGGTCCTCGCGCGTGGTGGGGCCCGGGAGGTCCCGCAGGTCGTCCAGCACGATGTGGCGATCGAGCCATTCCTGCAGCGTCTCGGGCGGCGGCCGGGAGGGCTCCACCGCCTGCGCGAGGTGCTCCAGCACCCCGATCCGGGCCAGCAGGTACAGCAGAGGCGCGCCGAAGCGCCGCTCGGCCTTCAGTACCTCGGCGCTCGGTGCCGTGCGCAGGAAGGTGAGGTAGTCCTCCTCCAAGGGGTCTGTATGCGACAGCGGGTCGGCCTGGATGCGCGGCGTCTCGGCCGCGTGGTGGACGTCGGCTGCGATGATGGCCAGCAGGCCGTCACCGGCGCGCAGGCGTCCCAGGCCCCTGCCGCCGGTCCCCACCAGGTGCTGGTGGATGGTGAGCATCCCATCGGCCTCGTCCGGGCGCATTCCGGCCAACCGGGCCAGGTGGCGCAGGGTGCCGACGTGGTGGAGACGGCGGATGTCGTGGCCCACGGCGATGGGGCTGAGCGCCAGGATCTCGGCCAGCGCGTCTTCGGCCGGTCGCCCCCCGCCCATGCGCGGCACGGCCGCCAGCGAACGGCGCCAGGTGGCGGCCAGCCCGCGCAGCAGGGCCACCAGGCGGGCCGTCTCGGGCGGCGCTCCCGCGGCCGGCGCGTAGCGGGTGAGCGAGGTGACCGGCAGCACGCCGTAGGGCTGGCGGCCCACGCGCAGGGTGGCCAGGGGGCCGCGCGCGCGCACGTGGTCGAGGGCGTGGGCGCGCACCAGATCCGCCTCGTGCGGGTGGATCGAGCGGGCCATCAGCTCGCGCAGGTGCGCGCCCAGGGTGCCCGGCCACAGGGCGGTGAGCATCGCCCGGGCGTCGGCCTCGCTCCACACGTGCGCGCCGGACGTGGAGGCCAGGTGCGCGCCCGTCACGCCCAGCGCGGCCGCCAGCCGGTCGGCGTCTGAGCCCGGCTCCCGCTCCGGCGGGGCCGTGCCGGGGTCGGGTCCGGCGGTGCGCTCGCGCTGCAGGCGCCCCACCCGGGCCGGGGGAAGGCCCTCGCGGGGGACGTTGGTGGGCGTGCCGGCGGGCACGGTGTCCAACCCGGTGGCGAAACGGTGCGCGCCCAGCAGCGACTCCAGCTCGGCCGCCGCTCCGGGCGGCGTCAGTGATGCGGCCACGCCCATCACCAGCAGGCGCTCCACCTCGGGCGAGGTGCCCGCCGGAAAGTGCAGGCGCAGCGCCATCCCCGCGGCCTCGGCCGCGCCCAGGTCCATCAGCCAGGCGCTCTCCGCGTCCAGTCCGGCGGGCCCGGTGCCCGCGGCGGCCCGCGGGTCTGGCCCCACAGGGAGCGGCTGAACCACCGGCCTGCCCTCGGCACGGGCCACGGTGGCGCCTCCGTTGCGGGCCAGGGCGACGAAGCGATCGGGCAGCGCGCGCGCCACCGCCGGCCTGCTCCAGGGCGCGCGTGCGGCCTGGGCGGCGGCGCCGGGCGCGCCGGCCAGCCGCACCCAGGCGGCGCGGTCCTCGCTGCCCACCGCGACGCAGAGCGTGCGCCAGGCGTCGTCGCCGGCGCTGCCAGGGTCGGCACCGCCGCCGGTCCAGAAGGCGCGCGCCGCCTCCAGCTCGGCCGGGCTCAGCCCGGGCTCGTGGGCATCGATGTGCAGCGGTTCGGGATAGATGCGCACCCAGAGGTCGTGGGCGCCGTCCGCCAGGCGGCGGTAGCGCGTCTCCAGCCGCACCGGCAGCAGCACCAGCGGGACGCTGGGCTCGAGCCACTGCAGGGCCTGATCCTGGGGCATCCGCGCCACCAGTGCGGCGAGGGCGCGGCCGTCGGCCAACGCATCTCGCAGCCGGTCGGCTTGGCGCCGCTCGCGGTCGGCCAGTTCCTTGCGTGGCGGGCGGTCGGCGCCCGCCTCGGCGACGCCGGCCGCGACGGTGGCCCGCAGGTCCTCCTCGGCGGCATCCAGGCGCACCTCCCGCAGGGCACGGGCGCCGCGCAGGGCTCGCAGGACCTCGTTCACGGCGCCACCTTCAGCAGGTCGTCGAAGTGGATGGCCACCCGTACCTGCTGCTGCCAGGTGGCGCGCGCTTGGGCCGCCCCGCCGGCTCCCCAGCGCACGCCTGTCAGGCCGGCGAAGGCGATCGGAGCCTCGGGCAGCCGGATGTGGCCGGTGGGAGCGTCGCCGCCGGCGGCCGCCGCGACCTCCGGGAGCACATGGGCCCAGGTGAGGCCGTCCGGCGTGGCCGGCCAGACGGCCGGATCCGTGTCGGAGGCCGCTTGGTCCAGGCCGAAGCGCGGCGCGCCGGGCGGCTGCTGGAATACCGCGTACCACCCGGTGGCTCCCCCGGTGCCGCACGCGGTGGCGGCGTCGAAGGCGAAGCCGAAGTAGTGCAGGTCGGCGCCGATCGCGCCGCGGAAGCGCGGCAGCGCGGGAGCCGCGAAGTCGGGCTGCCGGCCGGCGCCCGACGCCACCGCCGGCACGGCCAGCACCTGGGTGCCCGGGTAGCGGCGGAACACCTCGGCGCGCACCAGCAGCACCACGTCCTGGCGCCCGCCTCCCACCTCCGCGCCCAGCCGGCCGGCGCGGGCGAAGCGGTGGATGTCGCGGATATCGGCGGGCGGATCGGCCGGCGGAGGCACTGTGCCGCTCGTGTCCCAGAAGTGGTGGAGCACGGTCCCGCGCTGGTCGGTGGGGAAGCCGCGCCAGCGTAGTTCGCGACCCATCTCGTGGTTGGCCCCGACCAGCAACGCCTGCACGTAGGCGGGGTTGGTCACCAGCGCACAGCAGCGATCGGCGGGCATGCGGTCGGCGCCGGGCAGCAACAAGTCGCCCGAGATGGCGGCGAGCTCGGGGGCCAGCGGGGCCGGGATCACCGGTGCCACCAGCACCTCGTCCAGGGGGTCCTCGCCCGCCTCTCGCAGGTGGGCCACCACCACCTCGCGCGCGAGGGCGGCCGGCACCGCCACCGCGGGGTCGAGAGCCGCCAGGAGCTCGTCGCGCAGGCCGTCCAGCAGCCCGGTGGGGGCGGTCGGGGCCGGGGTGACCGCCGGCTGGCGCAGGGCCTCGCCCAGGCCGGCACGGATCTCCGCGTCCAGGACGTGCTCCTCACCCGCCACGGTGATCACGCCGGTGCCCGGGAGCTTCTGGAACGACAGCTCGCCCCGCAGGGCGGCGCGCATGCGCCCGAGGGCGGCCTTGGAGGGGGCCTTGACCCGGTCGATGGTCGACGAGCCGCCGCCCACCTGGCGATCGGTGTCGCGGATCCGCAGGCGCAAGGTGCCCCGCGCACCACCCGGCGTGCCGGTGACGCTGGGCGGTCGCGCACCCGGGCCGGTGACCGGCAGACCCGTCACCACGGGTGTCGGGGTGCCCCGGCCGCCGCCGGCCCGCGCCGCCTCGGTCAGCGCGATGAGCCCCTCAATGGTCACCAGCCCGCCTTGGCGCCCGCTGAGCCCGCGGTCCGGCACGGCCCGGCCCGCGTCGATGGCCTCGGCCACCGCCGGCGCGCCGCCCCGGCCGTCCAGCTGCACCCCCAGATGGCCGCCCGGGCGCGTCAGCCGCCGGAAGGCCGGCTCGATGAGCCCCAGCGGCAGGCGCGTGGCGGCAAGGCGCATCCGGAAGGGCTCGCCCGCCCCCCGCGCCAGCCGGTCCATGGCCGGCGCCCCCAGCCCCAGCAGTGCTCCCGCCCCCAGGGGGGCAAGGCGCCGGCGCACCACCGCCTGCCCCGCGCGGCGGGCCAGCCGCGCGGCACGCAGGCGCCGGTTGGCCTCCTCGATGGCGCCGGCCTGTCGCCAGGCCGCCGCCATCATCTCCTCCTGGTTCTCGATCACGATGCGCGCGCCCAGCGCCGCGGCGCCGCGGTGTCGCGGGTCGAGGTTGAGGTCACGCAGCCAATGGGGACGCGGCGGGGCTCCCGCCGGCACGGTCTGCGCCCCCGCGGCGGCCCCGCCGTGCAGCGGCGGGCCCACCACGGGGCCGGCGCTAGCGTCCACCAGGTCGGCAAGGGCGCCCTGGGCCGCCGGGTCGTCCCAGGGCGTCGACGCCGGGCCGCTGGGGCGCAGCGCCCCGGGGAACCGCAGCCTGGCCCCGGGCGCGCGCAGCGCGTCCGCGCCCGGGTCGCCGATGTCCAGGTCCACGGTCCCGATGCCCTCGGGGGGCGCGATGGCGTGTATGCGCCGCACCAGCGCTTCGAAGTCTCCCGGCGGGCCTGTGACGAACTGCCAGTGGTGGTACACCGGCAGCGGTCCGTTGATGGCGGTTGCGCTCCAGGCGGTGCCCGCCACCTCGGGCTCGGGCTGACCGGCCCCCGCCCGCCGGCCGCTCTCGAAGGTGGGCACCACGCACGCCAGGTAGGAGGTGTGGGGGCGCAGCAGCCGCGGACACAGCAGGCGGCTCAGGGTGGCCGCCGGCGCGCCGCGCAGCGTGCCCGCCAGCTCGGCCGGCGAGCCCGCAGGGCCGCTCACCTGGGCGTGCGCCCACGCCCACAGCTGGTCGTGCGGCGGCAACTCCGCGGGATCGTCCACGTGCAGCAGGGCCGGGAGGCCACCGCGCGGGTCCTCCAGGCGCACACCCTCTCGCCGCTCAACCACCACCAGGGCGATCCAGGGCTGCAGCCGCCCTGCTGCATCCGGTCCGCCGGGAGTGAACAGCCACGGCAGGTCGGGACGGTCGAACTCGACCAGGCAGAACAGGTTGGGCTCGGTGCCCTGGGCCCCGGGCGGCGGATCCATGCGGATGACCCCGCGCTGGTCCAGGTCGCGGGCGTCGGCGGGGCCCAGCAAGGTCAGCGGTACGTCCGCCGCCGCCGTTCCGTTCAGAGAGGCGCGCACCGTCAGCGCGGCGCGGCGCCCGTCGGGCATGGTACCCGCCGGCAGATGGGCCACCACCCCGTCGCGCACGTGGTTCAGCAGCGTCATGCTCACGGTGCGTCCCTCCCGGCGTCCGCGGGGGTGATGATGGCGCCCGCCCCTCCGCCCGCGATCCGGGCCTCGGCGGCGGTGGCGAAGGTCGCCACGGAGGGCGCGGTGGGCGCGACGGTGGCTGCGTCGGCCGCCACCGACACCTGCCAGCGAGCCTCCCTCACGCCCACGCCCAGCGGGGGGCCGTCGAAGCGCGCCAGGGCGGCCTGGCGCCCCCTGGCGGCCGGTGTGGCCGCCAGGGAGTGGTACATGGTCAGGGCGCTCAGCGGCGCGCGCTGCACCCGCACCGCCGGGGCGTCCGGGGCGTCGATGACGATGTCCTCGAAACCGGGCGCGAACCCCACCGCGGCGCCGGTCTCGATGTGGTCCACGCCCACCACCGCGCCCGAGCGGAAGCTCTCGAAGGCCGGCCGCGTCAGGCGCTCGGCCTCGGTCATGGCGAAGAACTGGCCCGGGGCGAACATGTCGCTGGTCGGAGTCGTGGGCAGGGCGGCGCCCGCGCCCGTGGTGACGCCGTCCAGGCGGAGGGTGGTGGGTCCCTCGATGCGCCCCTCCCCGGCCCGCTCGAGCGCGATGTCCAGCGGGGCCACCGTCTGGCGCACCTCCAGTGCCCCCAAGGGGTGCACCAGCAGCCGCTGTTCGCCCGGCGCCGCCTCGCGCACCCCGACGCCGGGATCGTGGGCGGGCAGCACCGCCCGCCAGTTGCCCGGATCGCCGAGCGCGGTGCGTGCCAGGTCGGCCAGGGGCACCGCGGGCGGGGGTGGCTGGGGCGCCTCGCCGCCGATACGGTGGTGCACGCGCACGGTGGCTTCGACGAAGGCCACCTTCACGGTGGCGCGGCCGGTGACCTCCCAGGGGCTCGGCCCGGTGAGTGTGGCGCGCAGGTCGACGCCCGCGAACACCGCCCCGTTGCGACGGATCGCGACGTGAGCCCCCAGGGAGGCCTCGAAGCCGAAGGGCGCGAAGCGCACCAGCACGTCGAAGCCGAGCTCGGCCTCCAGCTCGAAGAAGCCCACCAGCCCGAGGTCGACCGCGGCGTACAGGTAGGCCCGGGCGCCGAACTGGAGCGTGGCCGGCGTGATGGCCGTGTAGGCCTCCAGGCGCAGCACCGGGTTGTCCCCGGCCGACAGGGCGATGGCAAGCCGGCGCAGGGCGGGGAAGCCCGGTGGCGGGGTGAAGCGCGGGTGGAAGCCGCCCACCGAGAGCGCGAACACGGGGTCGGGGCCCACGCGCAGGCGCATCGCGAAGTCGCCCTCGATGGCGAAGGCGGCCACGCGCGAGCCGGTGAGGCTGCCGTCGACCGACACCTCACCCCGCCCGGGGTCGACGATGCCCACCACGTCGATGCGCAGCAGCAGCACCGCCGACTCGCCCTCCTCGGGCAGGGCAACCTGGATGCGGCCGAGAATGGCTACCACGAAGGTGGGGAACTGTATGACCACCGCCAGCGTGGCCGAGATCAGCGTGGGCGTGCCCCAGCCCAGCTTCACCATCGGGCCGATGACGAACTGGCCCTCGGCGGGCGGGAAGATTGCACCCACGTCGGCGATGATCTGGCGCGCCCGCGGCACCGGGTCCTCGGGGAACAGCAGCGATCCCAGTGCCCCGCTGCGCACCCCGTCGCGAAGGGCGTCCAGGTCGACGGCGCGGTTGATGCCCAGCAGGCCGCCCAGTCCGTTGAGCGTGAAGCCGTACCCCAGCTGGATGGGCGGGAAGCCGGCCGAGATCAGCGTCACCAGCGAGAACCCGTCCACCCCGCCGGGCAGCCGTGTCTGCAGCAGCCCCACCGCCGTGGCGCTGACCGGTCCGATCTCGAGGTGCAGGAGGCCGGCGTACTCGCCGGCGTCAGGGTCGAGGAAGATGTAGCCGCCGCCGCTCACCGGGCCGGCGTCGACGCCCATGCCGATTCCCTTGGGCGGCAGGAAGCGCAGGCGCACGCCGACAGGGCCAACCATGGCCGCCCCGGGCCGCTCGGGACCCAGCTCCAGCGCGACGCCCATGCGCTCGATCGAGGCCGCGATCGGCCCGAGGGTCAGGTCGGCCGTGGCCGCCAGCCCCAGGGCGAGCCCCTCCTCGGAGATCCCCAGGGACAGGTTCACCACCGGGATCTTCAGGAAGCCGAGGTCCACCCCCACAGGCAGCGCCACCTCCAGTGAGGCGCCGCCGCGGAAGGTGAGGCCCTCGCCGGTCGCCCAGCGCGCGCCCAGCTCGAACGGCACCTGCAGGCCCTCGGGGGGCAGCACCGCGCGCAGGAAGGTGTCGCCGTCCCCCGGCACCACCACGATGCGCGCGTCCAGCAGGTCGGCCTCGACCCAGGGCGACACGCCGTCGGCGCCGAAGCGGCCCCCCACCTCGGCCGCCACCCCTCCGATCTGCAGGCGGGTGCTCTCGGAGCCCAGCACCACCGCCGGCCGGCCCGGCTCGCTGATGCGACGCACCCCGAGGGCGGCCCGGAAGCCCGGCGATGCTCCCGGCAGCAGGCTCACCCCCGAGCCATCGAAGGCGAAGCCCAGCGGCGGCTCGCCCGGTGTGGTGGCCGTGCCGAGCTCCAGCGACAGATGCCAGCGCGACAGCGCCACGTCGACGTGGGCCTCGCCGTGGGGCAGCACCACTACACCCATCCCGTCGCCACCCGCGCGGCCGCTGAGCAGCACCGTGGCGCCCACCTCCAGCGCGGCGCCCAGCGCCGCCTCGTCGGCCAGCGGGGCGGAGTCGCCCGGGCCGATTGGTAGCGGAACCGTGCCCAGCACGGTGAGGGCGTGGGCCATCCGGGCCGAGGCGAAGACTCCGAACGCCCCCTCGGCGGCCATCGGCGTGCCGTACACCGCCCGTGCGCCCAGGGCCCGGCCCAGGATGGCCAGTTGCGGGAACAGGCGATCGGCCAGCAGGTCGGCGGCCTCCTGGCTCTCCAGGCCGCGCCGGCCCTGGGCGTCGGCCGGCAACCAGCGCTCGCGAAGCACTGCCACCGGGTCGCTCAGCAGGTCGGGCAGGCGGTGCAGGGCCAGCCGCGGCCGGCGGGTGGGGATGCGCCCCGGCCGGGCCTCCAGGCGCGCCGGCCCCGCCAGGTCGGGTGGGTCGGCCAGCGCCAGCATCACCAGCACCTGCAGCACCAGCGGGTGGTGGCGCTGGAGGTAGGTCACCACCAGGAAGTCGAGGATGTCCACCGCCAGCGCGCCCACGTCGTCGTCGCTGAGCTCCAGCGGCTCGCCCAGGGTTTCGGCCAGGGCGTCGACGGCCTGCATTGCGTCGGCCACGTCGCCCAGCAGGCCGGCGATGGCGGCGAAGTCGAGCGGGCGCCCGTCGGTGAGGGCGATGAGGCCCTCCAGCACCGACACCACCTCGCCCACCGCGTCGCCCAGCAGGCCGACGTCCAGGCCGGCGACGGCGTCAAGGTCCCAGCCGGCCCCGGCGAAGGCTCGGCGTAGGTCGTGGGCGCTGCGCCCGGCTTCGACGGCCGGCGCCGCCAGCTTGAGCGCCTCGTCCAGGACGAGGGCCAGCAGGTCGCGTTCGCTCATGGGCCGGGGGGCGGCGGCGCGGGGTCGAGGTCGGAGCCGGGGCCGAACTCGCCCCCCGGGAAGTCGATGGGGCCGACGCCGGCGCCGGTCCGCACCCACACCATCACGCCCGCGGCGTTGGGCTGCTGCACGCGGAAAGTGCCGTAGTCCACCCCGGTGCCCAGCACCGCGTTGGGGTAGGTGACGTTGGGGCCGGCGATCGCCTGGGAGGGGCGGATGCGCCAGGCGCCGGCGTCCCAGCGGAACTCGGTGCCGCCGTTGTAGCGGCGCACCACCTCGCGCTGGAAGGTGGCCCGGAAGCGCCGCAGGGCGGCGGCGTCCGCCCCCGCCGCCGGGGCGTGCGCGTTCAGGGCCGCCAGGGCACCGTCGGCCTTCTCCACCAGCATCAGCTCGACGCCCTGCCGGATGTTGTCGACGAAGCTCCACACCATGTCCGGGGTGGCACCGGTGCCCGGTGCGGCGCCCCAGTTGTCCAACTGCAGCAGGCCGTAGCCGTTGGGGCCGCCGAAGGTGGGCATGTCGCGCTCGCTCACGTAGTAGCGACCGCCGACCTGGCGGCGGGCAGGCCCGCGCGTGTCGTAGTGACCGAACGGCCCGCTCTCGTGGGCGATGAACAGGTTGAGCGTGGTCAGCCAAGCGGCGTCGGCAAGCATCGCCACTGCGGCGCTGCCGGCGGCGCGCAGCTCGGCCTGCCGCTTGGCCGTGAGGGCGGCGGCCAGGGCGTCGCGCTCTGCGTCGTCGGGGTTGGTGCCGGTGATGCGGACGCGCGGCAGGCGGACCAGCGGCCGGCCGGCCGGCGGGTCGGCCAGGTCGGTGGGCGCGGCGCCGGGTACGCGTCCGCGGTGGATGCCCGCGGGGGCCACCTGCTCGCGGCCGATGCGCAGGGCGGTGAGGTCCAGCCGCCCGTCGCCGCCGCGCATACGCGGGAACAGCGGCAGCCACTCGATCACCGTCGCGGGGACCTGCGGGGCGCCGGCCGCGCGTCCCCACGGACGCTGCGCCGCAACGGTCATGCCGGCCGCCCGCCGGCCGGCCTCCACCCAGCCGGGGGCCGCCGCCGGGGGCATCGCGCCGGGCACCACCCCGTCGGCGGGCACGGTGAGGGCGGTTCCGGAGGCGTCGCAGGGGCGCCCCTCGGCGTCGAAGCGCATCAGCACATGGGACGTGCCGGCGGAGGTGGTGCGGTGGGAGTGGCGCAGGTGGGCGCGCGGCGCCATGCCCGCCGCATCCGGGCCCTGCCAGGTGGTGACCATTTCCCAGTCGGCCTCGACGGTCAGCTCGAGCAGCGGGGTGGGCCGCTCGGTGGCTGGGTCCGTCTCGCGGCGGAACCAGCGC
This sequence comes from Miltoncostaeaceae bacterium, assembly GCA_040219555.1. GTDB lineage: Bacteria > Actinomycetota > Thermoleophilia > Miltoncostaeales > Miltoncostaeaceae > JAVJSF01. The sequence goes on along the minus strand of JAVJSF010000009.1, from coordinate 57,855 downwards.
CGGCGCATCAGGTCCGCCAGCCGGTCGCGGTCCAGGCCGGCCAGGTGCAGCTCGGCCATCAGGCGAGGCATCAGGGGCTTCGGTACGACGGGGTTCGCGGGCAGGGCCACCGGCAGCGCCGGGTCGAGCGCCTGGTCCACCACCGGCCCCCGGATGCGCCGCATCCGGCGAACGCGCGTGGCAGCGGCGAGGGCGGCCGAGTTGCCGGCCGGTGAGGCGGGAGCCCAGGTGCCGTCAGGGTTCTCCGTGGCGCCGAAGTCGACCACCAGCACGTCGGCCCCCTCGCCCACCACCGGTCCGCGCACGCCCGGCGCCGGATCCTCCACCAGCGCGGTCTGGACGCCCACCAGCAGCGGGGCGCAGGCCTCGATGCGCGGGCCCGCGGGCGTCGTGCAGGTGATCAGCACCTGCACATGGCCCAGGGCCCGCGCCACCGCATCGGGGTCGATCACCAGGTCCACCGTGAGGGAGCGCGTGTCGCCGCCGGCCGCGGCCAGCGCGGCGGGCGCGTCGTCGCGGGCGGCGGTGGCGGGGGCGAGGTCGGGGCGGGTGCGCACCGTCGCGCCCGCGGCGTCGAACAGTTCCACCCGGGCGCCGGTGGCGTCGGCGGGGACGGTGGCCTCCACGCGCAGAGCGCGCGGGCGCAGGGCGGCGTCGGCCGGCACCGGGGCCGCCGCGCCGTCGGCCACGGTGAGGTTGCCGGCGTCGACTCCGGGGTTGTTCCAGGCCCGGCCGCGCTGGGGCAGGCCGGCCTTCTCGTGGGTACGCCCCTCCGCGTCGATGCCGCCGGCGCCGGCCACCAGCCAGGGCATCGGGACATCCGGGTCCTGCCACGGCAGGGGCCACAGGTCGAGGTCGGACGGGCGCGTGATGGCGATGCGCACGTCGTCGACGGTCACCGGTGCGCGCATGGTCACCGGGTCGAGCGCCGGGATCACGGACTGCTGGTAGGCCCCGGCGAGGGCCGCGCGGCGCAGCACCGCCTCGGGCAGCGGGCGGGCCCCGCGGGTGAAGGCGATATGTGCCTGGGCGCCCGCGGCCGGTGCCCACTGGCGCGTGTGGTCCCAGGGGGCGTCGCGCACCGCGCCGGGGCGTTCGACCAGGCGCCCGTCGGCCTCGGTGCGCAGGGTCACCAGCGTGGTGGCCGCATCGCCGGTGTGCACGTACACCCAGGCGTTCGCCAGGGGTACGGGATCACCGCCGCCGGGCGGGCGGACCATCAGGCGCAGGCCGGCTCCCGCCACGGTGCCGTTGCCCAGTGCCACCGACCAGCGGGTCAGCGGGAACGGGGTGATCTGGCGCGGTAGGCGCCACCACAGCTCGTGCACCACGCGCTTGTCGGCGTCCTGCTCACCCCACGCGAAGGTGACCTCGCCGAGCGTGTTCACGCCCACGATCTCCTTGCCGTCGCCGTGGCGGCCCACGTAGTCGCGCGCGTGCGCGCCGGCGACGGCCAGGTGGGCGGCCAGTGCTGCTGCGCGGTCGCCCGGGGGTGGGGCCGCCGGAACCGTGGCCGGTGGCGTGGCCTCCTCCGGTGTGTCCGCCAGCAGGTAGCGCAGGTCGTAGTGCCAGTCGGCGGTGGTGGCCGGGGCGCCGCCGGGGGGCAGCTCGGCAAGGGCGGGGGTGCCGCGCCCGCGCACCTCGCCGCCGCCCGGCCGGGTGCCCAGCACCACCTCGCCGCCTCCGCCGTTCGCGGCTCCCACCACTCGCGACTCGGGGATCCCGTCGGTGACCGGCACGTAGCCGATACCATGCAGGAAGCCGGTCATGCCGCTGCGGTTGCGGGCCGGGCTGGCCGTCAGCTGGGCGATGGCCGAGCTGACGGCGCGCTCGGCGCCCGTCGGCGTGCGCGTCGCGCGGTAGTCGGCGGCGGCCGTGAAGCCGTAGTGCACATCGCCGCACAGCACCACCACGCGCTGGCGGCGCACCCCGCGCCCGTCGGGGGTCCCGCGGCCGGCCAGCGCCGCCACCAGCTCCTCGCGATGGCCGGGCTGCATCGACCAGCTCTCGGCATCCCAGCCCTCGGAGAAGCCGAAGAACTCGCCCACCTCCTGGATCCACTCCACCAGCGGGTTGCCGAACACGGGGGTCGGCGACACCACCAGCACCGGCACGTCGTCCGCGGGTGCCGGTACGTCGGACAGTTGCGCGGCAAGGGTGCCCGCGGCGCCCATCAGGGCGGCCGGCTCGCGCGGGCCTGCGGGGCTCGACCTCCGCGTGCGCGTGTCCAGCACCACCAGTTGGTGGGTGGGGGCGGTCACCGAGTAGTGCCAGTCCACCGCGCCGGCCGCGGTGGTGCCGGCCCCTGTGGCGTCGAGCCCCGTGGGCATGCCCACGCCCGCGCGGATGGCGGCGATCTCCGGGCCCGAGTCGCCCTGCCCGTCCCAGGCGGCGAGGGCGTCCAGCAGGGCGCGGCCCGCCGCCCCCGCATCTCCGGTGCGCGCGAAGCGCTCGGGCGTGTTGCCCCAGGCCTGGAACACGGCATAGGCCGCCAGGCCGTTCTGCACGATCCGCCTGCCAAGCGGCGAGCCGGTGCCCGGATCGAGAACGCGCTGGGTCCAGGAGGCGCGCAGGTTCCAGTCGTCGGTGACCTCGTGGTCGTCGAAGATCGTCAGCGTGGGGATGTTCGCCAGCGCTCTGCGCACGGCCGGAAGGGCGCGCCAGAAGCGGCCCAGGGCCCGGCGCTGATCGGCGCGGCGGCCGTCTGCGAAGGGGCCTGGGGTGCTGGGGGCGAAGTCGGCCGGCTCCGGCAGTGATGCGGGCCAGATCGTGGGCGCCAGGGTGGCCAGGTACATGGCGCAGAACTCACCGAAGCTCAGCAGGTGGCTGTCGCCGTCGTCGGTGCTCAGGCGGGCGTCGTCGGCCACCAGCCGCGCGCGGTCGCCGGCCAGGTGGACGCTCGCCACCCGCGGTCCTGCGAGGGTGGGCAGCAGCTCGTCGCGCCCGGCGCCGAGCAGGGCCGTGGCGGCATCGGTGCACACCGCCAGCAGAGGGTCGGCCACGTCGTCGGCGTAGATCTGGTCGCCGGTCAGCACCAGCAGGTGCGGGCGGCGACCCGGGGCGGCGGCGCCGACGGCCTCGGCCACGATCGTGTCGGCAGTGGCCAGCGCGTCGTCCTCGCCCCCGCCGTGGGGTTTGCGGCAGGAGGTGTGCAGCACCCGGAGGCTCGCCGTCGACTCCGGTAGCGCGAAGGAGGGCAGCTGCGGGGCGGGGGCGGGCCCGTACGTGAGGGCCGCCTGCGCCGCCGCCGCGTCGGCCGCGACGATGCCCGGAGCCATGAGGCCGGAGCCCGCGGCTACCGGGGCGTCGCCGGCCCCGTGCGCACCCAGGCGCACGTCGTACAGGTGGGTGATTCCAGGGCGCAAGGCGGCCCCCGCGGTCGTCGTGGCCGTCACCGCCACGACGTGCAGGTTGGCGCCCAGGGGGATGGTGGCCCGGGTGCCCTCCGCGCGGGTCGCCCCCGCGGGCACGCCGTCGGGGCCGGCCTCGTGCACGGCCAGAGTGACCGTGCGCGCCTCCCGCAGCGCTAGGAAGACCGTCACAGCGGTGGCTTCCACGCGGCGCAGCAACGGTCCCGCCAGCACGAGCGGGAGACCGGCCAGGCGCGACGGGAGCTGCGGCAGGGGCACGTCTGTCCTCGGGAGTCCGAGGTGAATCTACGGCCACCCCGGGCGCCCGACAAGCCCGCCGACGAGTCGTGCTCAGGTTCCTGTCAGGGGAGTCACTCCTCGGGCGGCGCCGGTCCCCGCGATCGGGCCAGCGGCAGCACATACCAGACGCCGACCAGCAACAGCGCTACCCCGCCGCCGATCGCCAGCGCCGGCCCGCGTCCCAACACGAACTCGGTGACGAACAGCAAGGCGCAGACCATCCCCACGCCCAGACAGGTGAGGCCCACCAGGGATATCCGGTTCGCCGTCGCCAGCATCCGGCGCTCGAACTGGCGCCGAAAGAGGATGCGGTGCTGGACCGAGGCCCCCACCAGCAGGATGGTGGCCACCGCGGTGAGGATCAGGCTCGACACGTACAGGCCGCGGCCGAGATCGCTCAGCTCGTCGAAGCGGCCGTTGAAGGGCACGATGAGCAGGAACCCGAACACCAGTTGCACGGCCGGAGTGGCCAGGCGGAGCTCGTTGAGGAGTTCCACCAGCTCGCGGTCGCGCCGCTGCTTGGGTGTCTCCCGGCCGGCCGGCGGGAGCGGCGTGTCGGGCGCTCCGGACATGGGGCCAATGCTGGCAGCGCCCGCCCGCGGGCGCCACGTGGCCGCGGTCTCAGCTCAGACGCACCGCACCACGGTGCGACCGAGCTCCGAGAGTCCCTCGTCATCGGGAGCCAGGAGCTCGACCACGTACACGGCCTCGGACTTGCGTCCGACCACGCTGTCGGGCTTCTGTGTCTCCAGGGCCGCGCTGTGGGCATCGAAGGCATACCCCTCGTGGACGAACCAGATGACCGTCGCCGCGCCCCGGGCGTCCTCCGCCATCAGGCGGTCGGTGGCACCCTCATCCTCCGCCGCGACCTCGCGGACGGTCATGCCATCCGCCTCGAGGCAGGCCCGGACCACGGCGGGCGGGTCCGCCGGCGTGCCCGTGGAGGGCGCCTCGGAGGCCGGCGTGGGCCCGGTGTCCATGTCCGCGCCCTCGCTTCCGCCATCGCCACCACCGCCGCATCCGGCCACCGCGAGCGCGGCCGCCACGAGTGCCGCAACCATCCCGGTCCTGCGCATCTCGTCCCCTCCCTCGTGCAGATTCCGGAGCACGCTATCCGGGCTCCGGAGCGCCGGTCAACGCGGGCGGCCGCACCCCACGCCCGGCCCCGCGCGGCTGCTAGTGTCTCCAGCCGCGCGCCGGTAGCTCAGTCGGATAGAGCGTCGGTCTACGAAACCGAAGGTCACAGGTTCGAATCCTGTCCGGCGCACTCTCCCCGGGCCCGCCCCCACGGCGGGCCCGGGTCGTATCCGGCCCCGGCGGCCGTCCGTGGATGCACTAGGCTCCGGCCATGCCGCGAACCGCCTACCTCGGGCCTCCGGGGACCTTCACCCAGCGGGCCGCCCAGGCCCTGGCTCCCACCGACGAACTGGTGCCCCTCACCAGCCCGGCGGCCGTCATCGCCGCCGTCGCCGGCGGCGACCTCGACGCCGGCGTGGTCCCGTTCGAGAACAGCATCGAGGGCGAGATCGCCGCCAGCCTCGACGCGCTGGCCGAGGCCGCGCCCGAGCTGCTCATCGTGGGCGAGCAGATCACCGTCGTGACCTTCAGTCTCTATCGACTGCCGGGCGACGAGACCCCGGTCACCACCGTGATGAGCCACCCCGCGGCGCTCACCCAGTGCGCGCGCTTCATCAGCCACGTGGGCGCCGCCACCGAGGCCAGCCACTCCACCGCGGCCGCCTGCGCGTCCGTGGCCGACAGGGCCGAGCCGGGTGCCGCCGCCATCGCCGCGCCGGGCGCCGGCGAGGAGTACGGCCTGGTGACGACGGCGACCGAGCTCGAGGACGCGCGCGGCGCGATGACGCGCTTCGTCAAGGTGGGGCGCACCGCCCCGCCGCAGACCGGCCGCGACCGCACCGCCTTCGTCATCCAGCCCCCGCAGGACCGGCCGGGCGGCCTGGCCCAGATCCTCCAGCGCTTCTCGCTGCACGAGGTCAACCTGACCGCCATCACCTCGCGGCCCGCCCGCGACGCCCTCGGCAACTACTGGTTCTACCTCGAGTGCGAGGGCCACATCGCCGACGACTCGCTGCGCGCCATCACGATGGACCTGCTGACCGCCGGCGAGTCGATCCGCTTCCTCGGCTCCTTCCCCGAGGACCCGGTGCGGCCCGACTCGGACCGTCCACGCGACTACGGCGAGGCCTACCGCGCCTACCACGGCATGCTGGCCCGCGTGGCCGGCGGGTCCGGTGGCGCGGGCGACCCCATGGTCTGAGCGCCCGTGCCGGCTCCCTTGCGCATCGGGGTGGTGGGGGCCGGGCTGATCGGCGGGTCCATCATCCGGGCCGCCGTCGGCGCCGGCGCCGAGGTGACCGCGTGCGACCGCGATGCGGCAACCGTGGCGGCGCTGGAGGAGGCCGGCGTGCGGGTGGTGGACGGGCCGGCCGAGGTCGCCGCCGCCAGCGCGGTCGCCTTCGCGGCCGTCCCTCCCCAGGCGGCGCCGAAGGTCTGTCTGGCGATGCTGGACGCCGACGCCGAGGTGCTGGTGACCGACACGGCATCGGTGAAGGAGTCGGTCTGCCGGGCCGTGGCCGCGGACGCCGGCCCGGCGCAACTCGCGCGCTTCGTGGCCGGGCACCCGCTGGCCGGGCGCGAGTCGCGCGGGTGGGAGAACGCCGACCCGGCCATCCTGGCCGGCGCGGTCTGGGCCCTGTGCCCCCAGCCCGGGGCCACCGACCCCGCCGCGCTGCTGCGCGTCATGGAGGTGGTGACCGGCCCCATCGGCGCGCGCGTGGCAGTGGTCGACGCCCACGAGCACGACGTCGCCCTCGCCTGCACCAGCCACATGCCCCACCTGGCGGCCTCGGCCCTGATCGGCACGGTCGCCGCCTCGGCGCCGGCGCTGCGCTACCGGCTGTCCGGCGGCGCCCTGCGCGACGGCACCCGCGTGGCGGCGGCCTCCTCCGAGCTGTGGGACGAGATCCTGCGCGACAACGCGGGCAACATCGTGGTCGCCCTGGACACCCTGGTGGCCGAGCTCGGCAGCCTGCGGGACCTCGTGGCCGAGGGGCGGTGGGAGCGACTGCTGGATCGCTGGCAGGAGCGCGCCGCCCTGCGCGACGACCTGCAGGGTGCCCGCTGGGGCCGGGAGGGCACCGTCGGCGCGCTGGGGTGGGGCGAGGACCTGGGCCCGTTGCTGGCCTTCGGCCGCCGGGGCGGCCTGGTGACCGCGGTGCACAGGACGGACTCCGGCGGGGCCGTGCTCGACACCAAGGCGGTGCCGGCGCCCACGACCCCGGGCTGACCGGAGCCCGGCGCGCAGCGGGTGACGGATCCGCGCGATCATGATAAGAATGGTTCTCATCACGACGAGAGGACGTCGCCATGTGGGACTGCATCGTGGTGGGGGGTGGGGCCGCCGGCCAGTCGGCCGCCCTGGTACTGGGGAGGGCCCGCCGGCGGGTGCTGCTGGTCGACGCCGGCCGCCAGAGCAACCTGGCGGCCGGCGTCGTGGGCGGGCTGCTGTGGCAGGAGGAGGTTGCGCCCGCCGACCTCTACGCCGCGGGGCACCGGCAGCTGGGTCACTTCCCCACGGTGGAGGTGCACGCCGGCGAGGTGGTGGACGCCCGCGCCGAGGGCACCGGCTTCGTCGTGACCCTGGGAGACGGCACCACCGCCCCCGCCCGGCGCGTGCTGCTGGCCGCCGGCATGGACTACACGCCGCCCGACCTGCCGGGGTTGGAGCCCCTGTGGGGCGGGGCGGTCTTCCACTGCCCGTTCTGTCACGGCTGGGAGGTGCGGGAGCGGGCACTGGCGGCGCTCGGGCCCGGCCCGCGACTGGCCCACATGGCGCTGCTCCTGACGATGTGGAGCGACGACGTGGTGGCGCTCACCGGCGGCGGCGCCGGCCCCGGGCCGGAGGACCTGGAGCGGCTGGAGGCCGCCGGGGTCCGCGTCGATCAGCGCCCGGTCGTGGGCCTGGAGGCCGAGGGCGAGCGGCTCACCGGGGTCGTCTTCGCGGACGGCGGGGCCCTGGCGCGCGATGCCCTGATGGCGGCCACCGACATGCGGGTGCGCTCGGTGCCGGCGGAGCGCCTCGGAGTGGCGACCGCCGACAGCGGCTACGGGCCGACGGGCGCCATCACCGTCGACGAGCGCCAGCGCACCAGCGTGCCGGGCGTGTTCGCCGCCGGCGATGTGACCGGCGCCCTGCAACAGGTGAGCGTCGCGGTGGCCGCCGGTTCGACCGCCGGCGCAATGGTCGTGCAGAGCCTGCTGGCCGAGGACCACGGCCTTCCGGGGTGACCCCGGGTCGCGACCGCCGGCCTACCGGCCCACCTCGGCGGCCAGCTCGGCCAGTTCGGCGTCGCGGGTGAGCACCGCCCAGAACTCGTCCCGCTGTGAGGTCGTGAGGCGCCTCTCGGCACGCTCGATGGCCGACTCCAGGTCGCCGGCCCGCCAGCGGCCGAGCCGCAGCAGCACGATGGCGCGGTTGAGGAAGCGGTCGCCGCTCATGGCGCCCAGGCGGCGCTCCCATTGCTCCAGCGGTGGATCGCCGGCGGTGATGTCGTTCTCGCTCATGAGGGTGGGATCGGACGGGCCGGGCACCCCCTTGAGGCCGTTGTGCACGTCTCTGCGATGCTGGGAGCCATGAGCGCTGTGCGATCTCCTGCCGTCGCCGCCCTGGCGGCACTCGCCCTGGCCACGGCCGCCGGGTGCGCCGCCGGCGACTCCGAGGCCGGCGCGCCCTCCGAGGGCGGGGCGGTCCCCACCACCTCCGTCTCCCACGGGCGAGACGTGGCTCGGCGCGCCCGGGTGGACCGCTTCGACGGCCGGCGGGCCTTCGCCCTGCTGGCCCGCCAGGTGCGCTACGGGCCGCGCCCCGCCGGCTCGCGCGCTCTGCGCCGGCTGTCGCTCGACCTGCGCGCGCGCCTTCCGCGCGGTCGCTTCGAGGCCGTTCCCGGGCGCCCGCGCGGCATGCGCAACATCGTGGGGTTCCTGCCCGGGCGGGGGAAGGCGATCCTGGTGGGGGCGCACTACGACACCAAGGCGATCCCGGGCTTCGTCGGCGCGAACGACGGCGCCGCCGGCACCGCGGCGGTCGTGGAACTGGTGCGCTCCCTGGCCCACGGGCGCCCGGCCTGCGCGCGGCCGATCCGCTTCGTGCTGTTCGACGGCGAGGAGTCGCCCGACGACTCACGCGACTTCTACGCCACCGGCCTGCGGGGGTCGAAGGTGTACGCCGCGCGCCACGCGCGCGCGCTGCACTCGGTGGTGATCGTCGACTTCGTCGCCAACCACGGCGTCACCCTGCCGCGCGAGATGGGCTCCGACGAGCGGATGTGGGCCCGTCTGCGCGCGGCGGCGCAGCGGGTGGGCGTGGGCGCGGTGTTCCCCGACGAGGTCACCGGGGAGATCCTGGACGACCACACCCCGTTCGCCCGGCGCGGCATCCCCGCGATCGACCTGATCGACTTCAGCTACCCGCATTTCCACCGCATCACCGACGACCTCGACGCCGTCAGCGCGCGCAGCCTCGACGCGGTGGGCGAGGCGCTGGTGGAGTTCCTGCGGCGCGAGTCCCTGGCCCCCTGCCGGCGCTGAGGCGTGCGCCGGCGCCCGTTCAGTCCCGGGGCGGCCAGCGCTCCTCGGGCCGCTCGGGCCGGCCGGTGTGCACACGCACGGCCTGCGAGCCCATGGCCAGGTAGGGCTCCACCGCCGGCCGGCGCCAGCGCTCGTAGTCGGCACAGGCCGCGTCCGGGTCGTCCGGGTTGGCCGCGATGGCCACCCCCAGAGCCAGGGCGTCGCCCATCCCCAGCCCGCTGCCGATGCCGGCCTCGGGGTTCATGGCGTGCAGGGCCTCGCCGATCAGCGCTACCCCGGGGACCCACCAGCGCTCGCAGCGCACCTCGTGGGTCTCGCGGTAGCGCAGGGCGTCCGCATCCGCCGCCGCCAGGGCCTCCGCGGCCTGGGGCAGCAGGGTCGTGAAGCGCTCGCGGAAGGCGTCGAACCCCGGCGCCAGTGCCTCCTCCTCGCCGCCCTCGGGCCGGTCGATCTGCCAGGACCCGGACGTGCCGCCGGGCCAGCCCAGGACCATGATCTGGCGCCCGTCGGCCAGGAAGTCGAGATGGAACGACTCGGCCAGCGGCGCGGGCGAGCGAAACGATAACTGCGCCGTGTGACAGAGGGTGAGCTCGGCGGGTATGCCGGCCAGGTCACGTACCCGTGAGTGGGTGCCGTCGGCGCCCACCACCAGGTCGGCCGGGATCTCCGTCTCGCCGTCCGGGGTGAGCGCCCGCACGCCGACCACGCGGTCGCCGTCGCGCAGCAGGTCCACCACCCGGTGCTCGTACGCCACGTTCAGGTCGTCCCGGAGCAGGTCGATGAGTACCTGTCGCCCCACCGCGACGGATATCGGGAGACCGTCCCGGTGGGGTGGCACATCGCGCCCGGCCGCGCGCGCGGCGTCCAGCACGCCCACGTCGCTCAGGGCGTCGTACGCCTGGTAGGGGAGCATGATCGGCCCGGGCACCTGCACCGCCGCCGGCGCCCCCTCGAGCACCGTCGCCCGGATGCCGCGACGGGCCAGCGCCCTCGCCAGCACGAGTCCCGCCATACCCCCGCCCGTGACCACAACCCGCATCGGCGCCCCCCGTCCGGGTCGGCCCGGTGCCGACCCCCGTGGCGTAGTGTGCCCCGCGATGGACGCCCGCCTCCTGATCGCCAGTCATCGCACGACACGGGCCTACCTCCCCACCTCCCTCGCTCCGGGGGCCGCCGAGCGCATCCTCGACGCCGGCCGGCTGGCCGGCAGCGCCCAGAACAACCAGCCGTGGCGGTTCGTCGTGGTCCACGGCTCGGCGCGCGAGGCGGTGGCCGCCACCGTCTACGTGCCCGCGCACGTCCGCACAGCCGCCCTGGTGGTGGCCCTGGTGATCACGCCCTTCGGGGGCGTGTCGGACGTCGATGCCGGGCGCGCGGCGCAGAACATGATGCTGGCGGCCTGGGACGAGGGGATCGGTTCGTGCCCCAACGGCGTGGCCGACCACAAGGCGCTCGCCCGCGTGCTGGATCTGGAGAAGGGGCAGCGGGTGCCCCTGGTGATCACCTTCGGCGTCCCGGACCCGCCGCGCGACCCGGCCCGTCGCAGCCCCGAGGGCTGGAGCGCCGGCGCACGGCGGCTGCCGCTGGAGGACCTGGTGCGCCACGTGGGGGAGGACCGGTGAAGCTGGCGCGCCACGGGCGCATGGGTGCGCGCGGCGAGGCCCAGACGGCGCTCGGTCACGCCGACGCCAGCCTGCTGATCCGCGATGCCAACCCCGAGTTCATCCACAGCGACCCGTGGCGGGCGCTGCGCATCCTGGGCGAGTTCGTGGACGGCTTCGACGCGCTGGCGCGCGTGGGGCCGGCGGTCTCGGTGTTCGGCTCGGCGCGCACGCAGCCCGAGGACCCCTACTACGAGATGGCGCGCGAGGTGGGCCGGCTGCTCGCCGAGCGTGATTACACGGTCATCACCGGGGGCGGCCCGGGCATCATGGCCGCGGCCAACCGGGGTGCCGCCGAGGCCGAGGGCATCTCGGTGGGCTGCACCATCGAGTTGCCGCACGAGGAGGCCGTCAACGAGTGGGTCAACCTGGCCATCTCGTTCCGCTACTTCTTCGTGCGCAAGACGATGTTCGTGAAGTACTCCGAGGCTTACATCGTGTTCCCGGGCGGCTTCGGCACGCTCGATGAGCTGTTCGAGTCGCTCACCCTCATCCAGACCGGCAAGGCCCTCAGCTTCCCGGTGGTGCTGTGCGGCAGCCAGCACTGGGCGGGCCTGGTGCGCTGGATCCAGTCGCACATGCTGGAGCGCGGCTACATCTCGCGCCGCGACATGGACCTGATCCGACTGTCCGACTCGCCCGAGGAGATCGTGCAGATCGCGCTCGAGCAGACGTCCCCCTAGGCGGCGAGGTGGCGGCACCGGGCGACGAGCGCTGGATGCGCCTCGCGCTCGACCAGGCCCGCGAGGCCTCCCGCCACGGCGACGTTCCCGTGGGGTGCGTGGTCGTGCGCGAGGACCGGGTGGTGGGAGCCGGCCACAACGAGCGCGAGGCGCGCCCCGATCCCACCGCCCACGCCGAGATCCTGGCCCTGCGCGCCGCGGCCCTGACCCTCGGCGGCTGGCGGCTGATGGGGACCACTCTCTATGTCACCCTCGAGCCCTGCCCGATGTGCGCCGGCGCCATCCGCCAGGCGCGCGTGGGGCGGGTGGTCTACGGGGCCGCCGACCACAAACTGGGCGCCGCCGGCACCGTCGTGGACGTGCTGGGCGATCCCCGCCTGATCGGCCGGGTCCCGGCCCGGGGAGGTTGCCTGGGAACCGAGGCCGGGGCGCTGCTCGCGGACTTCTTCGCCGAGCGCCGATAACAGTGCCGGGCGGGTGCGAGCGAACGCGATGTTCGCTGGTACCATCGCCGCGCGATCAGACGAGGGAGGCGAGAGGTGAGAGCAGCGAGTGGCGGGCGACGCTGGTACGCCCCATGTGCGGTGGCAGTGACGCTCGGCGCGGCGCTGGCGATGCCCAGCACCGGCGTGGCCGGTGTGGCGGCGATCCAGGACGATCGGATGACGATCGCGGCCCCCATCGAGGAGCTTCAGGACCGCCTCAAGGAAGTCCGTGCCACCAAGGCCAAGGTGGCCCGCTTCGACATCCTGTGGTCCGAGGTCGCCAAGACCAAGCCGAGGAACCCGGCCAACCACCGGGACCCGGCCTACGACTGGACCCGAGCGGACATCGTCATCAACGGGTTCGCCCGTTCGAAGATCACGCCGATCGTCAGCGTCTACAGCACTCCCGGCTGGGCCGTGCAGGGGCGCAACGACTTCGTCGAGACCCAGTACAACCCCAACGCCCCGCGCCCGCGTGAGTACGCCCGCTTCATGTATGCGGTCGCCAAGCGGTACGCCGGCAAGGCGCGCCACTTCGAGATCTGGAACGAGCCGAACCTCAAGGGCTTCTTCTCGCTCAACGGCAAGAGCAGCCTGCCGCACTACAAGCGCCTGGTGAAGACCAGCTTCCCGGTGATCCGTCGCGCCAACAAGCGCGCCATCGTGATCGCCGGCGTCGCCGGCCCCCGCAGCAGCACCGGCGGCGGCAACATCGGCGCCAAGCCGTGGCTCCTCGGCCTGGTCCGTGACCGCTCGGTCAAGTTCCACGCCTACTCGCAGCACCTCTACCCCTCGCAGGGCCCGCGCTTCCGCAGCCGGGCCTACAACAAGGCGTTCCCCACCTGGAACAGCATCCCGTTCATCTTCGCCCAGCTCAACAAGAAGCGGCGCGGGATGAAGCTGTACATCACCGAGGCCGGCTACACGACCGCCGAGACCCCGTTCCGCAAGGGGCCGGCCGCCGTCAAGACGCTCGGGCAGCAGCGCCTGTTCCTGCGTCAGATGTTCACGCTGCCGACGGTCCGCAGTCCGCGCGTGGCGGCGGTGGTGTGGTTCAACCTCACCGACAACATCAACTGGCCGGCGGGCCTGATCGAGGAGAGCGGCAAGCGCAAGCCTGCGTGGGCCGTCTTCCGGAAGATCGCCAACCGGCCCATCCCTCGCGCCCTGCGCGTGGAGCTCAACCCGCGGTTGAGAAGGTAGCGCCCACCACGGCGTGAGCGGGTTCATCGGGGCGTCCTTCGGGGCGCCCCGAGTCGTCCCGGGGCCGGCCGGCGCGCCCAACTTGACAACTGACCAGTTGTGGAGTTGTATGGCGCCATCCCGTTCGCCCGAAGGAGGACACCGTGGCGGTGCCACACCCCATCCCCGAGCCACTGGCGCAGGTCATCGCCGAGCGCTTCCGCGTGTTGTCCGAGCCGATGCGCCTTCGGCTGCTCGACTCCCTGCGTGACGGCGAGTCGACCGTGGGCGAGCTGGCGGCGCGGCTCGAGACCAGCCAGCAGAACGTGTCCAAGCACCTCGGCGTGCTGGCCAGCGCCGGCCTGGTGGAGCGCCGCAAGGAGGGCACCGCGGTGCGCTGCCGCATCGCCGACGCATCGGTCTTCGCCCTGTGTGACCTGGTGTGCGGGGGCGTGTCGCGGCAGATCGCCGAGCTTCAGCACCTGATCGACGGCACCGCGAGCGAGGCGTCCCGATGAGCGCCGCCGACCGCCTGCGCCGCGGCTGGCCGCTCGAGCGCGCCCTGTTCGCGCTCGCGGGCACCATGGCCCTGGTCAGCGCCGCCCTGGCCGCGCTCGTGAGCCCGTGGTTCCTGCTGCTCACCGCCTTCGTGGGCGCCAACCAGCTGCTGTACGTGGCCGCCGGCGACTGCCCGGCTTCGCTCATCCTGAGGCGGGCCTGCGGTCTGCGCCGGGCGGGTGACCGATGAGCGCCCCCATCCAGCCGCTCGGCCCCCTTGGCCGCCTGGGCCGCTGGTCCGCGGACCACCTGAGGATCGTGGCCGGCGTCTGGGCCGTGGTGGTGGTCGGCCTCGGCCTGTTCGCCCCGCAGGTCCACAGCGCTCTGTCGGGGGCGGGCTGGGAGGACTCGCGCAGCGACTCCGTGGCCGCGCGCCCGCTGGTGCAGGAGAACTTCGCCGGCAACAGCAGCTCGGCCCTGATGGTGGTCGTGAGCTCGGACGCGCTCACGGTGGGTGAGCCCGCCTTCCGGGCGACGCTCGACCGGGTTCAGGGCGTGTTGGCGGCCGACGAGGCCATCTCCTCGGTCACCCCGCCCGACCCGCAGGCGGGCACGGTCAGCCGGGACGGGCGTGTCGCCATCGTCATGGGCGGTGCGGCCGAGAGCCCCACCGGCATGGTGGCCGCGGCCGACCGCCTCAAGGGAGATCTCGACGACGCCGCCGGCGCGGGTATGGCCGTCGATGTCACCGGGGCCTCGGGCCTGTGGTCGGACTTCAACGCGGCCAACACCTCGGCGATGGTCCGCTCCGAGCTCATGAGCTGGCCCGTCACCCTGGCCATCCTGGTGCTGGCCTTCGGCGCGCTGGTGGCCGCCGGCCTGCCGCTGCTGCTGACGATCATGAGCCTGGCCGCGTCCGCCGGCACGCTGGTCCTGCTGTCGGGCCTGTTCGACATCTCGATCTGGGCGATGAACTTCGCCCTGATGTTCGCCCTCGCGCTCGGCATCGACTACGCGCTGTTCATCGTCGTCCGCTTCCGCGCCGCGCTGTTCGGCGCGAAGATGTCGCCGGCCGAGGCGGCCGGGGTCACCATGGACACCGCCGGCAAGGCCGTCGCGTTCTCCGGGGTCACGGTGCTCATCGCCCTCTCGGCCGTCATGCTGGTCCCCAGCCCCGCGTTCCGCTCGATGGCGCTCGGCATCATGCTCTCGGTGGTCTTCGTCCTGGTCGCGGCGCTCACGCTGCTGCCGGCGGTGCTGGCCAAACTGGGGCCGCGGGTGAACAGGCTGTCCCTGAGCTGGGTCCGCCAGGGCGAGCACCGCTCGCCGCGCTTCCAGGCCTGGGGCGAGCGGCTGTGGGCGCATCCCCTGCGCTACGGCGTCCCGGCCCTGCTGCTGCTGCTGGTGCTGGCCGCGCCGATCGCCGGCCTGAAGACCGGGATGCCGTCGATCAAGGTGGTCCCCGAGAGCGCGCAGGCGCGCGAGGGCTACAACCTGGTGAGCGGCGCGTTCGGCCCCGGCGCCCCGGGTCAGTTGCAGATCGTCGGTCCCGCCGACCAGATGGAGACCGCGCGCGCCGTCGCGGCCGCCGAACCGGGCATCGCCATGGCCACTCCGCCCCGGCCCGGCGGGTCGGACCTCGCGCTGGTGCAGGCGGTCCCCACGGTGGATCCCTCGGATCCGGCGCTCGGGGCCACCATCGACCGGTTGCGCGAGGCCATGCCGGCCGGCGTCCTGATCGGCGGGTCCTCCGCCGAGAACCACGATCTCGAGTCCGCGCTGGGCGAGTTCACGCCCATCGTCATCGCGGTCGTCCTGGGGCTGGGATTCCTGCTGATGCTGTTCGCCTTCCGCGCTCCGCTGGCGGCGGCGATCGGAGTCCTCACCAGCCTGCTGGCCACGGCCGCGGCCTTCGGCATCGCCCGCCTGATCTTCCAGGAGGGGTGGCTGTCGGGGATCCTCGGCTTCGAGTCCCAGGGCTTCCTCAACGCCTGGGGGCCGGTGTTCTTCTTCGCCATGATCTTCGCGATCTCGATGGACTACACCGTGTTCCTGATGTCCTCCATCAAGGAGCACTGGGAGGGCTCGGGTGACGCCCGCGAGGCGGTCGTCGGAGGCATGGCCCACACCGGGCGGGTGATCATCGCCGCGGCCGCCGTGATGGTGGCGGTGTTCTTCACCTTCGCCATCTCGGGCCCGCTGCCCCCGAAGGAGATGGGGATCATCCTGGGCGTCGCCGTGCTGCTGGACGCGGTGCTGGTGCGGCTGCTCCTGATGCCGGTCCTGCTGCGCTTGGCCGGCCCGGCCGCATGGTGGACCCCCCGCTGGGTCGCCCGGGTCCTCCCGGAGGTGAGGTTCTCGCACTAGGGGCGCGGATGCCGGCGGGTGGTCGCCCGCCCGCCGGCCCGGTCGTCGCGCCCGGGCCGTCTGGCAGATTTCCGGCCATGAGCGAGGGCGGTTTCCACACCGCGCGCGACCGCGCCCGGCCCGAGTTGCTGTGGTTCCTGCGCCACAAGGACGCGCTCGATCGCTGGCCGGTGGTGCGCGAGGGGTGGGCGCAGCGGCTGGAGGAGCTGCGCCAGGCCGAGCTCAACCCGCCGGACCGGGACATCACCTACCTGCACGGCGCCGGCCGTTGACCCGGGACGCCGGGCGGCGTTCCCTCCGACCCGGGCCGGCGGTGTCGGACCGCTCATCGGGTTTACTCACCCGGGCGCCTGTCGAGCGATCGCATGAGGAGGATCAGTGGAGGAGACCAGCACCGAGGCGGTGGTGGAGCGTGTCGAGCCCCAGCGACCCCTGACCGAACTGCTGGAGGACTGGCTCGGCGAGGGTCCCACCGTACGGCTGCTGGCCGGCTGGGCCGACGTGCTGGTGCAGACGCTCGTCATCGTGGTGGTGGCCTGGATCGCCGTGCGGCTGGCCAAGCGGATCATCCGCCGGGCCGTCCGTCGCCGCCAGCAGCCGGTTTCCCAGGAGGGCGCGGCCGCGCGGATGCGCCGCGGCCTGTCGTTCAGCGATCCCGACATCGCGGTGTCCTCGGTCCGGCGCGCGCAGCGCACGCAGGCGCTCGGAGCCCTGGCCGAGAGCGTCACCAAGGCCGTCATCTGGGTGATCGCGTTCCTCACCATCCTGGGCACCACCTTCGGGATCAGCCTGGCGCCGCTGATCGCCGGAGCCGGCATCCTCGGCATCGCCCTGGGCTTCGGCGCGCAGGGGCTCGTGCGCGACTTCCTGTCGGGCGTCTTCATGCTCGGGGAGGACCAGTTCGGCGTGGGCGACGTCATCGACGTGGGCGATGCCACCGGCACCGTGGAGGGGATCTCCCTGCGCACCACCCGCCTGCGCGATGTGGAGGGCACCCTGTGGCACTTCCCCAATGGCGAGATCATGCGCGTGGGCAACAAGAGCCAGCAGTGGTCCCGCGCCCTGCTGGACATCGGGGTCGCCTACGGAACGGACATCGACCTCGCGGCGCACATCATCGACCGCGTGGCGCACGACCTGGCGGAGGACCCCGACTACCGCGACGAGTTGCTGGCCACGCCCGATGTGTGGGGCGTCCAGAACCTCGGGCCGGACAGCGTCGACATCCGTCTGGTCATCAAGACCCAGCCCGGTAGTCAGTGGGCCGTGGCCCGCGAGATGCGCCGGCGCATCAAGCTGGCGTTCGATGCGGCGGGTATCGAGATCCCCTTCCCGCAGCGCACGGTCTGGATGCGCACCGAGCAGGCGGTGGCCCTGGGCGACGGCGAGACGCCGGCCTTCGGTGAGGGCGCGGACGGGACGTCCGGTGGCGACTCCACCGACAGGGCGCGCAACGCGGCACGCGGGCGCGGGGAGTGACGCTCCGCACGCCGTAGCAATGTGCTATTTGTAGCGCATGCTCTCCATCGGGGTCCGTGAACTACGCCAGAACGCCAGCCGCTATCTGCGGCTGGCGGAGGCCGGCCAGACGATCCAGGTGACCGACCGCGGCCGGCCGGTGGCGCGCCTGGTGCCGGCGCCACGGGGCGGCCCCTGCGAGCGCCTGGCGGCCTCCGGTCGTCTGAGGGTGGGGGGCGGCGACCTGGAGGGGCTCACCGCGCCGCGGCCGGTCGTCGAGCACGGCCGGCCTCCGCTGAGCCGGGTTCTCGAGACCCTGCGCGCGGACGAGCGATGAGCGCCCGCCGGCTGTACCTCGACACCTCGGCGCTGGTGAAGCTGGTGCGCCACGAGGACGAGACCCCGGCGCTCGTCGACCTGATCCTGGCCGGCGGTGAGACCCCCGTGGCCAGCGCCCTCGTCCGCGTCGAGTTGCGGCGGGCGGTGGCGGCCGCCGGCGGGCTTCCCGAGGACGAGCGCCAGGTCGAGGCGATTCTGGGCGACCTCGACCTGCTGGTGGTCGACGACGGCGTGCTGCACGACGCCGGCGCCCTTCCGGACGCCGGGCTGCGCAGCTTGGACGCCATCCACGTGGCCTCGGCCGCACTCCTGGGTGACGACCTGTCGGCCCTGGTCACCTACGACCGCCGCATGCTGGACGCCGCGCAGCGAGCGGGACTGCCGACGGCGGCTCCGAGCCTCTGAGCCGCGCGGCCGGCGAGCGGAGGGAGGGGGATTTGAACCCCCGTCGGACCGAAGGCCCGAAACGGTTTTCGAGACCGCCGCATTCGACCGCTCTGCCATCCCTCCGCGCGGGAGGGTACCACCTGGACCGACCGCCGATCCGCGCCGGCGGCGGGCGCGGTGTACTACCATCCGCCGGCCCGGAGAGGTGTCCGAGCGGTCTAAGGAGCACGACTGGAAATCGTGTAGGCGGGATCCCCGCCTCGAGGGTTCAAATCCCTCCCTCTCCGCTCCGGGTGCACCCCGCGCATCGCCGTGCGCGACGCGCGGGGCAACCTCGGATCAGCGGATGCGCGTCACCGCGCGCCGGCAGGTGCCACCGGTGACCGTGCACGCGTTGATGTCCACCCGCTGGCCGCGCGTCCAGGGCCGGGTGGTGCAGTCGGTCGCCCCCGCGCAGGCGGCGAAGCGCGCCGGCCAGGTGGGACGCAGGACGGCGACGCCACGCGCGTCGGTGCGGAAGATGCGGCGCAGCGAGATGCCGCGGCCGTTGCCCCCGCGGAACTCGCTCGGCGTGAGCAGGATCGTGACGCGCGTGCGCGGGGCGAAGCCCGAGAGGACGAGCCGGAACGGCCGGCCCGGGATCACCGAGGAGGGCGCCCGCAGGCGCGGCACGTCCGGCCGCACGCTGCGCGCCGGCGGGGCCACGTGACGCGCCAGGCCGCGGTCCGGCGCCAGGTCGACGGGGTCGAGGCCCTGCAGGACCATGGCCTGGACGCGGATGAGGCGCGCGGTGCCCAGCGGCCGGCGCGGGACGGTGACGGTCACCAGGCGTCCCGAGGCGCGGGCCGGGGCGGGGCCCACCCGGCGGGCGGGTCCGCCCTCCACATCGAAGGTACGCACCCGGTACAGCGATCCACGGCGCACCTGGTAGAGGGCGTTGCCGACGCGCAGGTTGACGAACACCGAGCGCGCCTCGGTGGGGGCGCCGTGGACGACCCGGACGCGGAAATAGGTGCGCGTGGACGTGGTGATGACGCGGCGGATGTCGCCAGGGCCGCCGGCGAGGAAGCGGTTGTCGCCGGCGCGGTCGTTCACGACGGTGGGCGCGGCGGAGGCTCCGGCCGCGATGATTGCGCCGGACACCATGAGGGCGGCCGCCAGCGCTCCGGCCGTGCGTGAGTGGAGGGGCATGCCGGAACGCTAGGTCCCCGCGGTGGCCGACGGGATCGGGCGGTTCCCGGCGGACCCCGCATCCGGGCCGCGCGCCGATGGTATCCTCCGCCGTCCCGGGCAGTTAGCTCAGCGGGAGAGCACTCGCCTCACACGCGAGGGGTCACTGGTTCGATCCCAGTACTGCCCATCTCCACATCACCCCCTTCATTTGCAGGCGAAATGAGGGGGGTTTTCTCGTTGCCCCCCATTCCGAACATCACCGAAACAGCGTGGCGCAGCTCATCGAGCCGCCAGAGGCGCTGATCGAGCACCACGTGCGAGTAGCTGTCGAGCGTCATCGAGGTCCGCCGGTGGCCGGCGACCCGGGCCGCCATCTCGACCGGAAGACCCGCGATCAGCATCAGGCTGATGAACCGTCCGTGCAGATCGTGGGGGCTGTAGGTCGGCACGCCGGCGTTGCGGCAGGCGCTCGCCATCGCCTGCCCGCCGGCGCCGAGCGCGCCGAGTGGCGCGAGGCGATTCACGTTTCCTGAAGACCGGCGTCTCGCCGGATGGTCTGGGCTTAGAGCCGCGGGGCGCTCCCGGCCCGCCGAACTGAGGCGCGAGGCGAGCCGCTCTCCACCGGCGGGGGTGTCTACGCACCGCCCGCGAAGAGCCCCCCTCCATGGGACAGTGCACGCGGACCGCTGAGGGGAGTGCTGACATGGGCATCTTCGAGCGCTTGCGTCGAGGTCGCGAACCGTCGGGAGCCGGCCGTTCGCCGGCACCCGGGACCGCAACGGTGGAACCGGCTTCGATCCCGGGCGACGCTCCAAGCGCTGACGTCCCGCCAGCACCTCCCAGAGAGTCGCCGGTGGCAGCGAGTTCCGAGGGGCAATCACAGGTTCGCGGACTCACGGTCACCGCCGCGGGTTCCCTCGACCTGTGGGAGAACCGCGACGAGCTGCGCGCGGTGGTGGAGGGGGCGGGCGGGCGGTTCGTGGCCAGCATGTCGGGCAAGGTGGATGTCCTTGTGCTGGGGGCCGCGCCGCGTGATGGGCAGACGACTGCCGAAAAGAAGGCGATCGAGTTGCGCGCTGCCGGTGGCTCGGTGCGGCTCGTGGACGAGCTCCAGATGGTGGCGATGCTCGGCAACTCAGAGATCGAGCCAGGAATGACCCTGGAGTCCTTGAGGATGGAGCCCTCCTGGGCGGCCGGCGGCGCTTGGCGCCGGTGGGAGGAACCCTCCAGCTGTGTCGCCGGAGAGGGCAACTATCGCCAGGCGTTCGTGCTCGCCCTCGGGCAGGAGCGCCCTGCCGGCTACTACTCGCCGCGGGATCTCGACCTCGTCAGGGACCCGCTGAATCCGCACGACCCCAACGCGGTGAGGGTCGAGCTGGGCGGCCTGACTCTTGGTTTCGTGGCGCGGGCGCTCGCCGAGCGGCTGGCGTCGGCGATGGACGCCGCCGGCGTGGATCGGGCGACGGTCCCGGGAATCGTGCGCGGCGGCTACTCAATCGCCTCGGCGGACCGCGCCACCAGCTTCAGCGTCGCCCTCTGGCTCAAACGGGTCGAGTCTGCCTCGCGGATCCGCGTCAAGCCACCCCGCGGCCTCGACCGGGTTCCGCACTGGCCGCCGCGCGCCTTCGACGGGCGCGAGGGCTGCCCCGAGTGCGGAATGCGCAAGTACATGATCGAGCCGAAGCCCGGCCGCCTGGAGTGCGCGGACTGCGGTTACCGGTGGGCGGAGGCGTGAGGTCGTGGGCGGTCCGCCGGCGGCTCATCGGGGCGTGCAAGGGCGAAGAAGCAGCGGCGGAATCGCAAGGAGCCCGAGACGCCGTGCTCTCTGACCGACGATCTGCCTGTATCGGCGGGCCAGGAGTCCGACGCCGGTGGGCTCTCGACGCATCGGCGGCTCCAGGCCGGAGGTGCGGTAAGCCGGATACCTGCACCAAGCCCCCGCTTTCCAAGACGACACCGGTAGACAAGGTCACTGGTAACCTCCTGGCTACCTTGGGCCGCACGCGATACCATGAGCACCGCCTGGATCCCTCCGAGCAGGCGATCGCAGATCTCGTGCGAGTTGGCCTGCAGGGCGACGCTAGCTCGGTCCGGCAACTCGCCCGACGCATACTTCGGGGCCAAGCGTCCAACGCTTTCAGCGCCGAGCTGTGCCAGCAGCTCGGCAGCCTAATCGTCGGTCAAGGTGACGCCGTCTTGCGCGGCGCGCGGCCCCCTATTCCGGTTGTCAGCGACGGACAGCTTGCGCTAGCGAAGATCGACGATGAGCCCCTCGGCGAGCCGCCCGTGCTCAATCCTTCCTCAGAGGCGGCTCTCGTGACGTTGGTCGAGGAGCGTCGCCACGCCGAGCGCTTGGCTCTGGCCGGCCTCGAACCACCGAAGTCGATGTTGCTTCAGGGGCCTCCGGGCGTCGGCAAGACGCTCACCGCGCGCTTTCTTGCGCGTGAGTTGGGCTTGCCGTTGATGACGGTAGAGCTGGCTGGGCTCATGTCGAGCCTCCTGGGTCAGACGGGCCAGAACCTTCGGCACCTGCTTGATTACGCCCGTAGTTTCCCGTGCGTGCTGCTGCTGGACGAGTTCGACGCCGTTGCAAAGCGACGCGACGACCAGTCGGACATCGGTGAGCTCAAGCGCCTCGTCAATGTGCTGCTCTTGGAGCTCGAGCGATGGCCAGAGACGGGTCTTCTGCTCGCGGCGACGAACCATCCCCAGCTCCTCGACCCAGCCATCGGTCGCCGCTTCGATGTCACGTTGACCCTCGATCTCCCGGGTCAAGCTGAGCGCGTCACGATCATCGAGCGAGCGCTGCGACGCTACCGACTTCATGTAGGTGGGGATGTCGTCGCTGCATCCGCACTTGCGCTGGGTGGGGCTAGCGGAGCCGATGTAGAGCGCGAGGTGGCCGCCGCTGCGCGGCGCGTGACACTTTCCGGCGCCGATCCTTCGACTGTGCTGGCCGAAATTGCGCTCGCCGCACTCCGTGCTGGCGAGGACACTGATAGCCGCGCCGCGTTCTGCGCGATGGCGACGACGCGCCTCGGCCTCTCTCAGCGTGCCGTTGGCGAACTGCTCGGCGTCAGCCACCCCACAGTCGGCAAGCTCGCCCGCCGTTGGAGCCAGGCCCAGCTCGAAAACAAGGGAGCAGCAGGTCGATGACCGCAAAGGATCACATCCAGCCTGACCGGCCGCTACTGGCCGGCGGGGAGAAGTTACGTCGCGACGCCGAGCGAGTGGGCGGGGGTGGTCCCAAGTTCCACCCGCAGAGCCTCGCTGACGCACGGACGCGACTCGCTCCCCAAGTTCGTGAGCTAAGTGCCGCCATGGAGGACACGCCGGCCGCGCTTCGCGGCGCACGAGTGGTTTTCGAAGCGACGGTCTTGCCCAACTACCTTGCCAACAGTTACTTCCCGGCTGAGTTCTTTCGTGAGGCAGATCTAGTCCCAGTGGGGACCCGTGCAACCAAGGGCGTCTACAAGACGCGAGGAAAGATCGAGGAGGGGTGGCAAACGAAGAGCTACCTCCTCGCGGGCGACGAGCGATCGGTCGGCAAGATCGCCCAACTCCTCGAGGCGTCGGCAGGCGGCGCCGCGCGGGCCGCGCAGGAACGGCTGCGTCAGTTTGACATCGTCCGCCTGCCGACCGTCGATGAGATCATCCGTTCGCGGCCCGAGGTTTCCGATGCGGAGCTGCTGACATGGGAAGCCGTGCTCCACCCCGCCGTTGATGCGGGCGGTGAAGTGACCAAGGCGGAGATCGAGATTGTTCTCGGCAAATGGGCAGAGTGGATCCACTTGCTTGGCGGCGAGGTCGCTGTGGACTACGAGAGGCGTGTCCATGGCATGACGTTTGTGCCAGTCCGGTTGCCCGCTAGCGCGGTAGAGGATGCTGCTCGGTTCAATCCGCTGCGTGCACTGCGCCCCATGCCGAAGGTGCGGCCGTTCCCCGTCGGCCCGCTGCGCGTAACCTTAACGTCGAGTGAACTACCCGCACCGCCGCCGGGGCAGCGTCCCCAGTCCGACATGCGCGTCGCAGTGTTCGACGGCGGAGTCGCAGGTGTGCTACCCCAGGTGGCCCCATTTGTCAACGCTATCGATGTCACGACCGAGGCCGCCACTGACGAGTGTCTCGCGCACGGAACGATGGTCACGGGGGCACTTCTTTACGGCCCACTTGGCGACGGCCACGATCTGCGGACTCCTGATTTTGGCGTTGATCACTTCCGTGTAGTGCCCGCGCCGTCCTCAGATGTGTGGGACGTCGACCTCTACTGGATCCTCGACCAAATCGTCGAACTCGTCACGACTCGTGGCTACCGCATCGTCAACCTCTCGCTCGGCCCGGCACTCCCTGTTGAAGATGACGCGGAGCCCCATGCTTGGACCGCTCGGCTAGACGAACTTTCCCACTCCTACGGGGTCCTCTTTGTCACAGCGGTCGGCAACAACGGAGAGCTAGACGAAGCAACCGGCCTCAACAGAGTCCAGGTCCCGTCTGACATGGTAAATGCCTTGTCTGTGGGCGCTTGCGATCAGCGTGCCCCAGGAGTGAAGTGGGAGCGCGCGCCCTACAGTGCGGTCGGGCCTGGGCGTCCTGGGGCGCGATTGAAACCGTGCGGCGTCGCCTTCGGCGGCACGCCTAGCGGTCCTTTCCGCGGCCTCCTCGCCGGCGGAACTGTGGGCGAAGCGTGGGGGACAAGTTTCGCCGCGCCGACTGCAGCCCACGGTATCGCCAGCCTCGCCGCTCGCATGGGCGCCGGACACACTAGTCCGGACGTACTGCGCGCGTTTGCTCTGCACTTTGCTGATTCCCCTACCTCGCAGCCCACGCCTGAGGTCGGCGCGGGCCGTCTGGCCGAGCGATATGATGATCACTGGAACTGTGCGCCGAACGAGGCCACGATCCTCTATCGCGACAGCATTGAGCGCGATCAGAGCATCTCCCTACCGTTTCCGCTTGTTGGCCAGGCTGTAGCTGGCCGTATGGTCGCTCTCTCGTGGACGGTGGTTTTCACCGCACCAACAGACCCCACGGATGTCGTCGAGTACACCAAGGCCGGACTAGAGGTAGCCTTTCGCCCTCACTCTCGGCGCTTCAGCCTCCGAGACCCCGATACGAACAAGACCATCGTTCTCGACGTCCAAGAAGAGGGCGAGCGGTTCGGTCAGCTCCTCGCGTCGGGGTGGCTGCCCAGCGTGCTTCCCGCTACCAAGGGAACTGAGCGGCGTGGTAGCGAGTCGCTCAAGCGCGAGGGAGGCAAGTGGGAAACAGCGATGCACTTCTCCAAGCGCATGCGCGCCAGGAGCCTGCATGAACCCCAAGTAACCGTGAACTATCTTGCCCGCGAGGACGGGCGACTAGCTGTCGCGCCGCCGCTAGTATTCGCGATGCTGGTTTCGCTCAGAGCCCCCATCGGCGTAGACCTTTACACAGCGGTCCGTCAGCAGTATCCCCTACTCACGCCTTTGGCCGCACATCTGCCGCTTCGTCTTCGGGCCTAGCTCGCTTTGGGCCCGAAGCGACGGGCGAATCGGAGCGGCAAGCCGGTCGACTTCCGGGCCTGATCCGCAAGAACCAGGCCCGGAAGTCGGCGTCGATCATGCGCTCGGAGGACCCACGCTCTCCTCGATCGTCTGCTCGATCCCGACGCCGTCGCCCTTGATCGGGCTGGCGGCGTTCGGGACCAGGTAGGCGAGCAGGCCGGCGAAGATCACGCCGCTGCTGCCGATCAGGGTGGCCAGGGTCTCCGCACCCAGGTCCCGGATGGGGCCGACGAAGGCTCCCAGCAGGATCCAGAGCACGGTGCTGACGGCGGCGCCGAGGGTGCCAGCGGCGGCCTTGGGGTCGATGTAGCCAGGCATGGATAGCTCCTATCGGTTGGCGATCACCCAGGGCTGGATCTCCGGCCCCGGGCAGGTGGTCGGGTACCACTCGATGTGGCCGGTCCGTCGGCCCCATCGCTCGGAGGTGCGCAGCGCCTGGAGGGTGAGCAGCTGCTCGGGGGTGGCCTCCGGGCTCTCGGTGCCGGCCAGCAGGCAGACGCCCGGCTGGCCATTGGCCACGTTGTGCCCCGAGTGCGCGCCGCGCACGTTGCGCCCTCGGCCCTCCAACACGGTGCACAGCTCGCCATTGCGCCCGTCGCGCAGAATCAGCCATCCGTAGCCGATGTCTGCCCAGCCCAGCGTAAGGATGTGGCAATGGGCGAAGCTGTTGACCTGAGCGACGCCGCCGGCCAGATCCGTGGCGGCCCGGCCCG
This sequence comes from Miltoncostaeaceae bacterium, assembly GCA_040219555.1. Lineage (GTDB taxonomy): Bacteria > Actinomycetota > Thermoleophilia > Miltoncostaeales > Miltoncostaeaceae > JAVJSF01. The sequence goes on along the minus strand of JAVJSF010000009.1, from coordinate 32,112 downwards.
GGCCGAACCAGTGCACCACGTGGCCGATGCCCGGCGAGTGCCGGGCGGCCGAGCCGCCGCGCGCCGGCGTCGTGCACCAGCGCTCGCGCGGGATGATCCGCAGCACCCGCGACGCCGGCGGGCGCTCGGAGGCGGCCAGCCGGGAGAGGCGCTCCTGGTGGGCTGCGGCGGCCCGCTTGCGCTCGATGTCGCGCCGCGGTGGGATCCACGAGCGCGGCACCCGGCGGTAGCCGAGCAGCACGATCAGCTCGGCCGGCGAGATGGCGCCGGCGATGGTGGGGGCCCCGGCGCGCTCCTGTCAGATGGCGACCCCGAGGCTCGTCCGGTGCCCGTAGAGGCCGTCCTGCTCCAGCCCGCAGCGGCGCAGTCGGTGCGCACGGCCCGGACCAGCGCCATCCTGCATTCGGCGCCAAGCTGCACTGGCGGAGGGCTACCGTCGTGTGGTTCGGATTGTGACCATCACGCGTCCCTCCGCCGGCGCCCTCACTCGGCCAAATAGCGCTCCATCTCGCGGATCTCCTCGCGCTGGGCCTCGATGATCCTGTCGCAGAGGTCCTGGATGCGCGGATCGCTGATGTCGCACGCCGGCACGTTCCCGCGCGCCGCATGGCCGGCCCTCAGTCGCGCCGGCCGGCGGTCACCCGTGACCCGGACCAGCCGGCGGGGTCGTCGGCGCGCACCGCCATCTCGTACGTGCTGCGGTCGATCATCACCACCGGCATCGATGCGTCGACCAGGGCCCACAGGTCGCGCACGCCGGCCTCGTCCAGCACCGGCGCGCCGGCCAGTGTCTCCGGCAGGTCGCCCACCCGGTCGGTCGCGCCCAGCAGCGTCAGCCACCCGCCGGCGGTGATCCGGGCCAGGGTGTCGATCACGGCCTCCTCGTCGACGTACCCGTGGCCGACCTCGTGCGGCCCCCGTCCGGGCACCGGTCGGGCCGCGGCGGCCAGCACCCGCGCGAGCACGTCCGACCCGGCCGCCAACGCCGGCACGCCGGCGTTGCTCGCGGCCAGGTGGGCGAGGACGGCCCCGGCCGCCTCGCCGGGGCCGCACAGCGGCAGCGCCGTGAGCGACACGCGTGCGGGGCCCGGGTACCAGGCGCCGCCCGAGAAGCTGTCCACCAGCAGCGGTGCCACCACGGGCACGCCGAGACCGGCGTCCTCCTGTCCGCCGGCCTCCCGGGCGGCCCGCAGCACCTGCAGCACCGCGGCGCATATCTGGACAGCGAAACCCGCCACCCGGGGCGCGGCGAAGCTGGTGCCGAAGCGCCGCGGGTCGACGCCCGAGCGCCCGTCGGCGATCACGAACGGCCCGCCGGCGGGGTCGCCGGCCAGGCCGCGGCTGGAGCTCTCGGCCACGTCCACCGAGCCGTCGTCGGCCACCGTGGCCGACCCCACCGCCAGCGTCCAGGGCGCGCGGGCCCAGGGCGAGGTGGTGGGCGCCTCGCCGGTCCCTTCGCCGTCGTTGCCCGCGGCCATCACCACCAGCGCCCGGCGTGAGAGCGAGAACGTCGCAGCCTGCACCGGATCGCCCTCGTCGTAGGAGTGGCCGGGCTCCGGCCCCAGGCTGAGGCTCATCACGGGCACCACCGCTGGTTCGGTGGGGTGGTCGCGGCCGGGGTCCGGGCCCAGCCGGCCGGTGGCGGGGTCGAGGGCCGGGTAGCCCCCGTCGTCGCCCGGCAGGCGGCCGGCCAGCAGGTGCGCGCTGGGCGGGGGCGGGCGCCGGCGCTGCAGGTCGATGAACCAGGCCGCGCGGTCGAGGGCCGTCACCAGGCGCCGGGCCGCGGGGCCGGCCGCCGCCAACGGGCGCAGGTCGAGCAGGGGGCCGGAGCCCAGCGAACGGAGGGACTCCTCGTCGCGGCCCACGGCCAGGTCCAGGAAGGCCAGAACCGTCACGCCGTCCGGTGCGACGACGCCGGCGAGCGCCCCTGGGGCGTAGCGCGCGATGAGCGCCCCGGTGTTGCCCGTCCGCTCCGCGTCGCCCGTCATCGCGCCTCCCGGGCGCAGTGGCTCACCCGGTCGCCCGCCCCAGGATACGCGCCCGGCTCAGCGTCCCGCGGCCGCCTGTGCCGCGCGGCCCGCCCGCCGCCGCGCCGAGCCCCGTGACCCGCCCTGGGCGAGTGTCACCCCGCGGGCGATCAGGCGCGTCACCCGCTCGGTGGCCGCCCAGGCGACGATCCCGGCCACCACACACGCCAGCATCAGGACGGGCACCGGCCACGAGGCGGGGAGGGCCGGCCACACCTGCCAGTGGGTGAGGTAGATGGCCAGCGAGGCCGCGGCCACCGCCCCCAGCGCCGGCGCCGCCGGGCGCGGCACCCGCACCGCCGGCAGCCAGATCGCCGCCAGCAGGCCCGCCAGGATGATGCCCTCGCGCAGCGGCTCGCCGAAGAACCCGGGCACCGACACCAGGCACAGGGCGCTCACCAGCGCGCGCCGACGGGTGTCCGTGGCCCGCTGGGCGGCCCATCCCAGCAGGAAGAGCCACACCACCGTGTGCGGCCGGAAGATGTAGCGCGTCGGGTCGCCGATGGTGAGCAGATCGAAGCGCAGGACCAGCGCCGGCGCCAGCAGGGCGAGCGCGAAGCCGAACGGCCGGGCGCGCTCGGCCCGACGCACCGCGGGCACCGCCATCAGCAGGCCGGCCACCAGCAGGATCTGGACCAGCGCCTCGATGAACCAGTAGTGCCATCGCCCATCGCTGAACGACGGGTCGCCCAGGTAGTCGTTGACCAGCAGCAGGGTGGTGATCCCGTACCCGCCGGCCACCAGCATCACGGCGCCGATCCAGGCCGCTGCCGGCACGGCGATGCGCGCGACGACGCCCATCGCGCGCCGCAGGTGTGCGCCCGTGCCCTCCTGGGACAGCATGAAGCGGGCGAAGTTCCAGCCCGCCAGGGCCAGGAGCAGGTGCGCCCCGCCGGGGGGGATCACGTCGGTCATGTGCGTGGCCAGCACCAGCAGGATGGCCGCGGCCCGCAGCACCACGCCGGTCTCCATGCGCGTGGTCCAGGCGCGGTGCCCGCTGCCCGCGCCGGCCCCCGCGCGTGCCTGGAGCTCGCCCACAGGCATGTCCGGCCATCCGTCGGGCAGGTCGCCCAGGATGCCCTCCAGCCCCAGCGAGACGTCCACGTAGGTGAGCGAGTCGCCGCCCAGCCGCGTGAAGGTGTCCCCGGGACCCACGACGTCCCGTCCCAGGGCGGCGGCATAGAGCGCGGCCACATCGCGCGGGCGCGAGGCGTGCAGCCGCGCGCCGGCGCGCGCCAGGAGACCGGGGGCCCCGGTCCGGCCTACGGTCTCCTCCCGGCCGGCGCCGGCCACCGCGCGGTAGTCCGGCTTGCCGTTCACCAGGCGCGGGATCGACTCGTGGTGGCGCACCTCGATGGCGCGGTTCGGCAGGCCCAGCCGGTCCGCCAGCAGCATCCCCGTGGCCGCCGGGCAGGCCCCGCCGGTCACCGCCACCGCCAGGCGCGTGTCGTCGCCGGCGCACACCGCCTCCACGCCCTCGGCGGCCAGCATCGCCTCCACGCGCGCCAGGTCCACCCGCAGGCCGAACGGCTTGATGAAGCGGCTGCGCCGGCCCGCGATGACGAACAGGCCCTCGGGTGTGCGCCGCGCCAGGTCGCCCGTGGCCAGCTCGCGCACCGTCCGGCCCCCGGCCAGGTCGCCCGCCGTCTCGGCGTAGCCCAGCATCACGTTTGGTCCGCGGTAGACCAGCTCGCCCACCTCGGGATCCGGGTGGTCATCGGCCTGCCGCAGGGTCAGCTCGCCGCCGGGGATGGCCACGCCGATGCTGTCGGGGTGGGCGGACGCCAGGGAGGGGGGCAGGTAGGCCATCCGGGCGGTCGCCTCGGTCTGGCCGTACATCACCACCAGCTCCCACCCGCGGCGGGCTCCCAGCTCGGCCAGCCGGCGCACGCGGGCCGGCTCCATCCTCCCGCCCGCCTGGGTGAGGTAGCGCAGGGAGGGCAGGTGCATGTCGGCGAAGCCGGCGCGCTCGAGCAGCCCGAAGGTGTGCGGCACACCGGCGAACCCGGTCACCCGGTGGGCGCGCACCAGCTCCCAGAAGGCAGGCTCCACCACCGAGTGCCCGTTGAGCACCACGCACGCGCCGGCCGCCAGGTGCGAGTGCAGCACCGAGAGGCCGTAGCAGTAGTGCATCGGCAGGGTGGTGATGGCCCGCTCGCCCGGGCGCAGGCCCAGGTAGGCGCCGATCGACTCCGCGTTGCTCTGGAGGTTCTCGTGCGAGAGGCGCACCAGGCGCGGGGCGCCTGTGGACCCCGAGGTGCCCATCAGGAGGGCCAGCTCCGGATGCAGGTCGTGGACGGGTTCCTCGTGCCGCCGGCCGATCGCCACCCCGTCGCCGGCCGCGCGCACCAGGGTGTCGGGCGCGAAGCGCTCCAGCAGCTCGGCCGAGTCGGCGACCGACGGCAGCAGCCAGCCCACGTGCCCGCCCGCCAGCACCGCCAGGTGGGAGATGACCGTCTCGGGATGGTCGGACCCCTCGATGGCCACCAGCCGCCTGCCGGCGCCGAGTTCACCCCGTCGGGTCTCAACCCGCCGTGCCAGCTCGGCGTACGTCAGGACGGCGTCCCCGTGGATCAGCGCGGGGCGCTCACCGTGGGCGGCCAGGCGGGCGGCGAAGGGCACCCCGAGGGGCGCCGCGGGGGCGGGGGTGCTCATGGGCGCCGACCACCTTAGGGCGACCCGCACCTTTCTTCAACGGTAGTGACCGAAACAGACTTCGGTCGCCCGAAGTCAGGGCGTGAGGATCACCGCGCGCTCATCGTCCCCGCGCCTGCACGAAGGCGGCCGCGCCGGCCAGGCGCGCGCCGGCCGTGGAGTCGCCGCCGCGCACCTCGAAGGCAACCTCGCCCTCCTCCACGTGGCCGTCGAGCGCGGTCACGCTCCAGGTGGCGCGGTAGGCCCCGCCGGGCGCCGCGGGATCCACCGCGATCAGCACGCGGCGGGCACCGCCGGGGTCGATCCGCGTCTCGCCGGCCACATCGCCCGAGCCGTCCACCGTGACGCGCGCGGGCGCGACGCGGGCGATTGGGGACGCGAAGCTCACCACCACCCGCTCCGGCGGGCTCGCCAGCACCGCGCCCTCGGCCGGCCGGGTGTCGGCCACCCCGCTGTGGGCGCCCAGACCCGCCGGCAGCAGCAGCGCGGCCAGCAGCACGAGGGCCGGGATGGCGATGAGGGCGAACGGGCGGCGCATGGTGGCTCCGGGTCGGTTGCGGGACCCAACCGTAGCCGGGTGGCCCGTCCGCGCGCCGCCGACCGTCATGCCTGCGTCCCGGCGAGGCGGGCTAGGATCGATGGCGATGATCCGTCGTGGCCTGCCCATCACGTTCGCGCTCGCCGGCACCATCGCGCTGGCCCTGGCGCTCACCGCCGTGGCCGGCGTGGGTGGCGTGTTCCCCACGGGGCACTCCGGCTGGACCGGCGCCCCCACCACCGACCTGATGGCGCTGTGGTCGGTGCCCCCGGTGGAGGTCTCGGCGTTCCTCATGCTCGGTGCCGTCTACCTGGCCTGGGCCCGCGCGCCCGAGACCGGGGTCACCGCGCGCCACCGGGCCTTCTTCCTGGCGGGCATCGTCACCCTCATCGCCGCGGTGGTGACCCCCATCGGCGGGATGTCCCAGCAGGGGGTGCTGGCGGCACACATGATCCAGCACACGGTCATCGGCGGGTTCGCCCCGCTGATGCTGCTGCTGGGCATCCCGCCGGCCACCGCGCAGCGCCTGCTGCCGGCCCGCGCCATCGCCCGCATCCAGCGCATCCAGCACCCGTTCATGGCCTTCGGGCTCTGGACGCTCAGCACGGTGGTCTGGCTGATCCCGGCGGTGCACCACGAGGTGCTGGTGACCCCGGCGCTGTGGGTGGTGCAGCAGTTCACCTTCCTCGCCCTCGGCACCCTGATGTGGATGCCGGTGGTGGAGCGCGTGCCGGCGCCCGACTGGTTCGGCACCGGGTGGAAGGGCAGCTACATGACCGGCGTGTGGACGGTGGGCCTGGTGATCGCCAACGTCTACTGGTTCTCGGGTACGGCCTTCTACGGCTCGCACGCCGCCGCGGCCCAGGCGTGGGGGATCTCGGCACTCCAGGACCAGGCCAACGCCGGCACGGTGATGATGCTCTCGCACTGCCTGCTGGCCTTCGGCGCCATCACGCTGCTGTTCTTCCGGCAGGCCCAGGAGGGCGAGCTGCGCCAGAAGCTGGTGGAGGCCGGCATCGCGCGCGACACCGTCGAGCAGGCCATCCGCCGCGGCGGGGCGCGCGAGCTGGCGAGCGCGCACGGGGTCGCCTGGAAGACCCGCGCCGGCATCGACTGAGGTGCCTCCGAGCGCACCTCGCCCCGCGCCCGGCATGCGCATCGTCTCGCTCCTGCCCAGCGCCACCGAGATCGTGGCCGGGCTCGGCCTGATCGATTCCCTGGTGGGCCGCTCGCACGAGTGCGCGACCCCGCCCCAGGTGCGCGCCCTGCCGGTGGTGTCGGCCTCGCGGCTCGACCCGGCCGCGCTGGACGGGGCGCAGATCGACCGCGCCGTGAGCGCCGCGCTGGCGGCCGGCGAGTCGCTGTACGCGGTCGATGCCGACCTGCTGGCCGAACTGGCCCCCGATGTGATCCTCACCCAGGACCTCTGCCGCGTCTGTGCGGCGGGCCGCGACGACCTGTGCGCCACCGACGCCCGCGTGATCGCGCTCGACCCGCGCACCATCGAGGGGATCGCGGCGAGCGTGGAGGGGCTGGCCGGCGAGCTCGGGGTCCCCGATCGGGGCCGGCGGCTGGCCGGGCAGATGCGCACGCGCATCGCCGCCGTGCGCGGCCGGGTGGCCGGCCGCCCCGTGCGCCGCGTGTTCGTGGCCGAGTGGCACGACCCGCCGTTCGCCGCCGGCCACTGGGTGCCCCAGCAGGTGGAGGCCGCCGGCGGGATCGACGTCCTGGGCCGTCCCGGGGAGGACTCGCGGCGGGTCACCTGGGACGAGGTGCTCGCGGCCGACCCGGAGGTGGTCGTGGTGGCCCCCTGCGGCTACGGCAGGGCCGGCGCCGGCGCCGAGTGGGAGCGGCTGGTCGCCTCCGGGGCGGTCCCCGATGCGCTCGCCGCGCGCGCCGTCATCGTCGACGCCGACGCGCACTTCTCGCGCCCCTCGCCGGCGGTGGCATCCGGGGTGGAGGAGCTCGCCACGCTCCTGCACCCCGGCGCCTGAGCCGCTACCCGCGCCGGTAGCGCGCCACCGAGAGCGGCACGAAGACGGCCATGATCCCGATGGCCCACACCACGCTGGTCAGGGCGTCGGTTCCCCACGGCCCGCCAAGCACCAGTGCGCGCACCGCATCGACGGTCACCGACACCGGCTGGTTCTCGGCCCACAGCTTGAGCCAGCCGGGCATGCCGTCGGTGGGCACGAAGGCGCTCGAGGCGAACACCAGCAGCATCATCATCGGGAACGAGGCCGCCTGGGCCGTCTCGGCGCCCTTCACGGAGAGGCCGATGAACGCGAACATCCACGACAGGGCGTAGCCGAATCCCAGCAGCAGCGCGATGGCCAGCACCAGTTTGCCCACGTCGGTCTGCAGGCGGAAGCCCACGATGAAGCCCATCCCCAGCATCAGGCTGACCACGAACACGTTCCGAACCAGGTCGCTCAGGGTGCGGCCGGCCAGCACGGCCGATCGCGCCATGGGCAGCGAGCGCAACCGCTCCAGCAGCCCCTGCCCGCGGTCCTCGGCCAGGCCGATGGCGGTGTTGACGGCCCCGAAGGCCACCACCTGCGCGAAGATCCCGGGCATCAGGTAGTTGACGTAGTCGGTGCCCTCCACGGTGATGGCCCCGCCGAAGACGTAGCGGAACATCAGCACGAACAGCAGGGGCTGGATGGTGGCGAACACCAGCAACTGGGGCAGGCGCCGGATGTGCAGCAGGTTGCGCCGGGCCATCGCCAGCGTGTCGCGCACCGCGTACCCCAGGCCCTGGCCCATGGGGGCAGGGGCCACCATCTCGTGGGCCAGGTGCAGGTCGCGCGTGCTCATGCCGGCACCCCCTCGCGCCGGGCCTCGTCGGCCGCGGCCTCATCGCCGGTTCCCGGCTCGGCCGGCCGGCCGGTGAGGTTGAGGAACACGTCGTCCAGCGAGGGCTCGCGCACGGCCGCCCCGGCCGGGGCCGGCCCGCCCGCGTCGAGAGCGCGCATGGCGGTCATCAGGGCGGTGGTGCCGTCGGAGACCGCCACGCGCACCGCCGCTCCGTCGGCCGACACCGTGCCCAGGCCGGCGCCCTCCAGCGTGGTGGCCGCCCTCGCCGCGTCGGCCGGGGAGGAGAAGGTGAACTCGAGCACCGTGGCGCCGAGGCGCGCCTTCAGCTCGGCGGCGCTCCCCTGCGTGATCACCCGGCCGTGGTCCACCACCGCGATCCGGTGGGCCAGCTGGTCGGCCTCCTCCAGGTACTGCGTGGTCAGCAGCACGGTGGTGCCGTCGTCCACCAGGTCGCGCACGGTCTGCCACAGGTCGTTGCGGCTCTGGGGGTCCAGGCCGGTGGTGGGCTCGTCCAGGAACAGGACGGGCGGGTTGTGCACCAGGGCCGCGGCCAGGTCCAGGCGCCGGCGCATGCCGCCCGAGTAGGTGCGCACCTGCCGGTCGCCGGCGTCGGTCAGGTCGAAGCGCTCCAGCAACTCGTCGGCCCGCGCGCGGATGGTGCGCCGCGGCAGGTGGGTGAGGGTTCCGATCAGGCGCAGGTTCTCGCGGCCGCTCAGGATGCCGTCCACCGCGGCGTACTGGCCCGCCAGCCCGATCAGGCCGCGCACGCGCGTGGGGTCGGCGGTCACGTCGATCCCCAGCACGTTGGCCGAGCCGCCGTCGGGGGCGAGGGCCGTGGCGAGGATGTTGACCGTCGTGGTCTTGCCGGCGCCGTTGGGGCCCAGGAGCCCCAGCACGGTGCCGCGCGGCACCTCCAGATCGACCCCGGAGAGCGCGGTGACCTCGCCGAAGCGCTTGGTCAGCCCACGCGCCTCGATGGCCGGCGCGGTGGTGGATGTCATGGCCCTCCCGGTCTCTCGGTCCTCGATGTTGCTTGAGAGTAGCCAAAGATATACCAATGCCAAAGTTCGCTGCGGATGGAGTAATATCCGGGGCGTGGCCACCACCGACACCGCCGCGCCGCGCACCGAACTCGCCGCCCACGCGTGGGCGCACCTGGGCGCCGTCTTCATGGTGCAGCGGGACGTCTGGCTGGCCGCGGCCCAGGCCGAGGAGCTCAGCCCGCCCCAGGCGCTGGCGCTCATGCGCCTGCGGCCCGAGGGCACCTACAGCCTGGGCGATCTGGCGCGCTGCCTGCGCTGCGACGCCTCCCAGATGACCGCCAACGCCGACCGGCTCGAGGAGCGGGGCTTCGCCGAGCGGCGCACCAGCGCCGAGGACCGCCGGGTGAAGGTGCTGATGCCGACGCCGGCCGGGGTCGAGGCCCAGGCGCGGCTGCGGGCGGCCTTCCGCACCCCGCCGCCGGCGTTCGCCGACCTGCCGGCAGAGGATCTGGCCGCCCTGGCCCGGGTCGCCCACGGCCTGGTCCCCAGCATCGACCCGGACACCGCGGCCATCTTCGGCCTGCCCGAGGGGCCGGCAGGGACCTGCGACACCGCGGCGCCGGCCGGGTAGCCGCAGCCACCCGGCCGGCGCGCCCGGCCACTACCCGAAGGCCGCGAAGCCACGGTCGGCCAGGTCCGTGAGGCTGCTGCGGCGCACGCCGGCGGCCGAGACCGTGTAGAGCGCGTCGCCCGCCACGACCGCGCGCCGGATCTGCACGTCGTCGGGGTGCGTGATGCGTCCCAGGTCGGCCACGCCCGCGGTGCGGGTCACGGTCAGCCCGATCGCCCCCGTGAACGGCGCCTGGCGCCCGTCCCGCCCGCCGTACGACTCCAACGGGATGGCCAGCAGCCCGGTGGGCTTCCAGTACAGCACTGCCAGGTGGTCGTCCTCGGCCTCGGAATAGCCGGTACCGAGGGTCTGCTGGGCAAGGCGGGTGGGGTCGCCCGGGTCCGAGACGTCGAACAGCGACACCTGGGTCCCGAGGATCCGCCCCTCGGGGGTCGCGTCCTGGCCGATGCCGATCAGCGTGTCGTCGTCGATCGGGTGCAGGTACGAGGAGTACCCGTTGATCTTCAACTCACCGGTCACGCGCGGCGCGGTGGGGTCGGACAGGTCGAGCGAGTACAGCGGGTCGGTCTGGCGGAAGGTGACCACGTATCCGCGGTCGCCCATGAAGCGCACCGAGTAGATCCGCTCGGTCCTCCCCAGGCCGTCCACCAGGCCGGTCTGCACCAGGCGCCCCTCGCGCGGGGCCAGCACGGTGACGATGCTCTCGCTGCTCTCCCCGTCCTCGGGGGCGCCCCACCATGCCGGCTCCTCGGTGGTGGCCACGCGCAGGTGGCCCTCGTGCTCGGACAGCGAGAACTGGTTGAGCGTGTAGCCGCGCACCCGGCCGTGACCGGCCCGGGTCGTGGTGGCGGCTTGCGTGATGTCGAAGCGGTGGATCTCGGTGGAGCCGCGGGGCGGGGCGGCGGTGCCCGTGTCGGCTGCCGGGTCCACCCAGCGCGGGGTGGCGACATAGAGGGAGGTCGGTGAGGCGTAGACGGTCTGGGCGTCGGTCAGCACGGCGTCCGAGTCGGTGACCGTCAGACCCCGGTCGAGCGCGACGGTGACCACGTTGACCATGCCGAGCCCCGAGAAGGTGGCCGGCCGTGCCACCCCGCGGCAGCCGGTCATGACCCGTCGCACCGTCGCCCCGTCCGAGCGCCGGCGCACCGCGATCCGGGGCAGCCAGTCGGCGGGCCCCGTGGATGCCAGCGCCCGCCGGTTCTCGCGGCGGGCCGCATCCAGGTCGGCGTGTGCGGTGCGTGCCGGCGGCTTCGCGGCCGCGGGGTCGGCGGCGTTCGCCAGGACCAGGCGCAGGCCGCTGCCGGTGCGCCGCGCCGTAACCAGCGTGCCGTCGGCGTTCACGCGGCCGACGACCTCCATGGCCGCGGGGTCGCCCACGTCGATCTCGAGGAGGTAGGTCCTCGGCGGGCCGGCGGGTGCCGGCATCGAGGTGGCGGCGTCTCCGGCCACCGGACCCTCCGGCGTCCCCTGGGGTTCCACCGGCAGCGGCCGCGGCTCCTGCGCCGCCCACGAGGTGCCCAGCACCAGCAGGCGGCCCTCGAACAGCAGCAGGCTCTGGGCGCCGACGTGCTCCAGCCCCAGGGCGCCCAGCACGCGCGGTGCGTCCCCGGTCACGTCCACCGCGTGCAGGACGCCATCGGTGAGGGTGTAGAGCGTCCGGCCGTCGGTCTTGACGACGTCCGGCTCGTCGACCCCGGCCTCCTGCAGGTTGGTGCCCGAGAAATCGCGGCCGGCCTCGGGCGCAGGCGCGGGCATCTCGACCGAGGAGTCGGCGGCGGGCGCGGCGACCGGCATCTCCAGCGACCCCTCGGGGCCCGCGAGACGGGCCGTCGTGGGCGCCGGGGCGGCGGCGGGCGTGGCCGGGAGGCCGTGGGGGCCCACGATGCGCTGCGACTCCGCCCGCATGTGCCCCGCGAACGCCTCGCACGATCCGAAGGTGGCGAGGCCTCCCGGCCCCCCCGCCGCCGCCCCGGCGCCCGCGCCCACCAGCATCCCGGCCGCGGTGAGGGCCCCCAGGGCCGTCGCTGCGCGCATCCTCATCGTCGTCCTCCCGTGTGATCGGCCCCCGCGGGCCAGGTGCTCGTCATCCGCCGCCGCTCCCGCATCCGTCACGCCCGGATCGCGCGGACCCGGCCCACCCGTCCGCCGTGCACGGCATCCTGCAGCCCATGGACGCCACCGCCACGCCTCACACCTACCGGTCCGTCGCCGCCGTCGTCTTCGACATGGACGGGGTGCTGATCTCCTCGGAGGAGCTCTGGGACCGGGTACGCCGCGACCTGGTCGAGCAGGTCGGCGGCTCCTGGTCGCGCGATGCCCACGTCCGGATGATGGGGATGAACACGGCCGAGTGGACCGGCTACATGCACGCGCAGCTGGGCGTCCCGATGGACCCCGGGGGGATCCGCGACGAGGTCGTTGCGCGGCTGGCCGAGCTCTACCGGGCCCGGCCCCCGCTGCTGCCCGGGGCCGTCGAGGCCGTGCGAGCCCTGGCCGGCAGCTGGCCGCTGGGGCTGGCCTCGTCCTCGCCGCAGGAGTTGATCGCCGTCGTGCTCGATGCGGCGGGGATCGCCGGCGCGTTCGCGGTGGCGCTCTCCTCGGAGGCCGTCGAGCGCGGGAAGCCGCAGCCCGACGTGTACATCGAGGTCCTGCGCCGGATGGGGGCGGCGCCGGCCGCGGCGGTGGCCGTCGAGGATTCGGGGAGCGGTCTGCGGGCCGCCTCGGCGGCCGGCATGCGGGTGATCGCCATCCCCAACCCGCACTACCCCCCGCCGCCCGACGCGCTGGCGCTGGCCGACCTGGTGCTGCCGGACGCCACGGCCCTCACGCCCGCGGCGGTGCAGGGCCTCAGCCCCGGCGGGCGTCCGTCTCCGCCTCCGCTCCGAGGGGGCGCGCCGGGAGCGTGAGGCGTGCCCGGGCGCCCGTGGCGGTGGCCTCGAGCACCAGGTCGCCCCCGTGGCGGCGGGCGGTGTCGCGCGCGATGGTGAGTCCCAGTCCGCTGCCCTGGGCGCGGGAGGCGGTGGCGGCCGAGCCACGCCGGAAGCGCTCGAACACGGCTTCGGTCTCGTCGGGTCCCAGCACGCCGCCGTCGGTCACGGTCAGGACAGCCCGTCCGTCCTCGCTGGCGGTGGCGAGCTCCACGGGGTGCGCCGGGCGCGAGTAGCGCAGCGAGTTGGCGAGCAGGTTCGCCACCACCTCCCCAAGGGCGTCGGGATCGCCGGTGGCGGGTGCCTCCTGGGCCCGCAGGCGCAGCTCCGTGTCGCGCAGCGCGAAGGCGCCGGCGTGGCTGCGATGGGCCGCGCGCGCGATGTCGGCCAGGTCCAGCGGGGTGTCGGCAGGCGCCGGCCGCGCCTCGGCCTCGGCGATCCGCTCGATCCGGTCGACCAGGCGCGCCAGGCGCAGGGTCTCGGTGTGGAGCGCGCCCAGCCCGTCGGCGTCCAGGGGGCGCACCCCGTCCTGCATCGCCTCGATGCGCGCCTGGATCAACGAGAGGGGGGTCCGCAGCTCATGGGCCAGATCCTGGGCCATGAGCTGCCGGCCGGCGCGCCGGCGCGCCAGGTCCGCCGCCAGCCGGTCCAGTTCGTCGGCGACGTCCGTGATCTCGGCCGACCCGCCGCTCGGGAGCGCGGCCATGCGCCCCTCTGCCGGCAGCCGGCGTGCCGCGTCGGCCAGCGCGCGTAGCGGGCGCGACAGGCGGCCGGCGATCAGCAGGCCGACGCCGATGGCGATGGCCGCGGCGATCAGCGCCGCGGCCAGGTGGAGCCGGTCGATCTGATCCTGCACCGAGTGGTGATCGGTCACGAGGACGGCGGGTCCGTCGGGGCCCTCCACGCGCACGATATCGGCGTCGTGGAACACTCGGTCGAGCCCCCAGATGGTGAACAACGCACCCACGGCCACCGCGAGCGCCGCCACCGTCATGAAGGCCAGGATCATCTGGGCGCGAAGGGTCCGCCGGCGCGTCACGAGGGATCGACCTCGTCCAGGCGGTAGCCCACCGCGTGCACGGTGGCGATGCCGGCCACCGCGTCGGCGCCGGCGGCGCGCAGCTTGCGCCGCAGGCGCATCACGTTGACATCGACGGTGCGCTCCATCCCATCCATGTCCGGCCCCTGGATGGCCACCAGCAACTCGAACCGGGTGAAGACGCGGCCCGTATGCGTGGCCAGCGCCGACAGAAGGCGCGCCTCGGCGGCCGTCAGGGGAAGGGGCGGGCCGCCGTCGAGCCGGGCCGCGTGGGCGACCGTGTCGATCGTCAGGCGTCCGCGGCCCAGAGAGATCGCATCGGTGCTGCGAGCGGTCATCGGGGCGGTCCGGCGCAGGATGGTGCGGACGCGCGCCACCAACTCGCGGGGGGAGAACGGCTTCACCAGGTAGTCGTCGGCGCCCGCCTCCAGCCCGCGCAGCCGCTCCGTCTCCGAGGAGCGCGCCGTCAGCATCACCACCGGCAGCGCGGACCTGGCCCGGATGGTCCCGCAGACGCGCTCCCCGTCGATGTCGGGGAGACCGAGGTCGAGCACCACCAGATCCGGGGGCGAGGCCGCCACCGAGGTGAGCGCCTCGGAGCCGGTCGTCGCGGTGCGCACCACGAACCCGCCGCCGCGCAGGTAGGCCCCGGCCAGGTCCAGGATGTCGGGCTCGTCGTCGACCACCAGGACCGCGTACGGCTCGGCGTGCGCGCGATCGTGGGCCACGGGCGGGGTCATCGGTGGAGGCGGGTCGTCGGTTGCGGGGGCATCGGCTCAGAGGCCTCACTCGTCGGCTCTCTCCGTTGCAGTTGCGAGAGTACCGCCCCGGCGCCTCCGGCTCCGCCCGCGGTCCGTACCCTTGCGCCCCATACGACGCCGGGAGGCCGCGGGTGGTGGAGTACGAGGTGCGCGCGTGGCGCTCGGCCGAGCCCCGGCCGCGCGGGCGGGAACTGGCCTGGCACATCGCCTCGCTGGCCGCCGACCCCGGTCCGGTGGCGCCCGAGGTCGCCGATCTCGTGGCCGACCGTCTCCTGGACGACCTCGCGGTGGCCGTGGCCGCGCTGGGACGCCCCGCGCCGGCGGCCGCGCGCGCCCAGGCCCTCCCGCACCGGATGGCTCCGGGGGCGCCGCTGATCGGCCTGGGCACGGCGGGCGTCGTGTCGCCCGAGTGGGCCGCCTGGGCCAACGGCACGGCCGTGCGCGACCTGGACATGCACGACACCTACCTGGCCGCCGACTACGCCCATCCGGGCGACACCATCCCGCCCCTGCTGGCGGTGGCCCACCATGCCGGACTCTCCGGGGCCGCCTTGGTGCCCGCCGTCGCCGTGGCCTACGAGGTGCAGATGGCGCTGGTCCGGGGGATCTGCCTGCACGAGCACCGGATCGACCACATCGCGCACCTGGCGCCGGCCGTCGCCGCGGGCCTCGGCACCCTGCTGTCCCTGCCCGCGGCGACCACCTATCAGGCCGTCCAGCAGGCGCTGCACACCACCACCACGACCCGCCAGTCGCGCAAGGGCGCCATCTCCACCTGGAAGGCCTACGCGCCGGCGTTTGCGGGGAAGGTGGCGGTCGAGGCCGTCGATCGCGCCATGCGCGGCCAGACCTCGCCCTCGCCCGTCTGGGAGGGCGAGGACGGGGTGATCGCGCGCCTGCTGGGAGGCTTCGACGCCCGCCACCGGGTGATGCTGCCCGCCCCGGGGGAGGGGTGCCGCTCGATCCTCGACAGCTACACCAAGGAACATGCGGCCGAGTACCAGGCCCAGGCGGTCATCGACCTGGCCCGGCGGCTGCGCCCCCGGGTGGGCGACACCGCCGGCGTGTCGGAGGTGGTGCTGCACACGAGCCACCACACCCACCGGGTGATCGGCTCGGGTTCCGGCGACCCGCAGAAGTACGACCCCGCGGCCGGGAGGGAGACGCTCGACCACTCGGTGATGTACATCGCCGCGGTGGCGCTTCAGGACGGCGAGTGGCACCACGAGCGCTCCTACGCCCCGGAGCGCGCCGCCCGTCCCGACACGCTGGCCCTGTGGCGGCGGATACGCACGGTGGAGGACCCGGACTGGACGGCCCGCTACCACCACGCCGACCCCGCCCGCCGCGCCTTTGGCGCCCGGATGGTGGTGGCCATGGACGACGGCACCGTCATCGAGGACGAGATGGCCGTGGCGGATGCCCACCCCCGCGGCGCCCGCCCGTTCGACCGGGCGGCGTACCGCGCCAAGTGGGACGCCCTGGCGGGGCCGGTGCTGGGCGCGGAGGAGGCCGAACGGGTCGCCGGCCTCGTGGCCGACCTGCCGGCCCTCGGGGCGGAGGATCTCCGGGCCGTCGTGCCCAGGGCACCGGCCGGCGCCCTGGGCCCAGCGGTCCCGGCGGGTCTGTGGTGAGCGCGCCCGAGCCGCCGCCCGAGGTGCGGCGCGGGCTTGCCGGCGTGGTGGCCGACACCACGGCCGTCTCCGAGCAGGACGGCCCGGCTGCGCGCCTGACCTACCGCGGCTACCCGGTCCAGGACCTGGCGCGCACCTGCGGATACGAGGAGGTGGCGCACCTGCTGCTGGTGGGCGAGTTGCCCGGCACCGCCGATCTTCATGCCTTCCGCCGCCGCGAGCGGGCACTGCGCCCGCTTCCGGCCGGCGCGCGGGCCGCGCTGGACGCGATGCCCCGGGACGCCCACCCGCTGGACGTGCTGCGGACCGTCCTGAGCGCGGCCGGCGCGCGGGGTGCGGGCGACCCTCGTGCCGCTCCTGCCGCTGCCGAGGGGGCGGAGTCCGACGCCGCCCTGGCCCTCGTCGCCCGCACCCCCGTCGTGGTCGCCGCCTGCGCCCGTCGCCTGG
Source organism: Miltoncostaeaceae bacterium (assembly GCA_040219555.1). GTDB lineage: Bacteria > Actinomycetota > Thermoleophilia > Miltoncostaeales > Miltoncostaeaceae > JAVJSF01. The sequence continues at coordinate 15,653 of JAVJSF010000009.1, read as the reverse complement.
CCGGCCGCGAGCCGCTCGACCCGGACCCGGACCGGCCGCTGGCCGACGACCTGCTGCGGATGTGCCGCGGCACTCCGGCCCATCCGGACGAGGTCCGAGCGCTCGAGATGTCGCTCATCCTGTACGCCGAACTGGGCTTCAACGCATCCACCTTCACGGCCCGGACCGTCGTCTCCACGGGGGCCGACCTCACCGCCGCCGTGGTGGCCGCCCTGGCGGCGCTCGGCGGCCCGCTGCACGGTGGGGCCAACGAGGAGGTCTGGCGGACCATGCGGGCCATCGGCGACCCCGCGGGCGCGGACGCGTGGCTGCGGGCCGAGGTGGACGCCGGCCGGCGCGCGATCGGTTTCGGCCACCGGGTGTTCCGGCGCGAGGACCCGCGCGCGGCGCCGATGCGCGAGGCCCTGGCGGCACTGGCCGCCCGCTGCGGTGACGACGGCGCCCGGGCACTGGCCATGCACGATGCCCTGGTCGCCTCGATGGCCCGCGCCAAGGGGATCCCGCCGAACGTCGACCTGGCCGCGGGCCCGGCGTACGCCCTGCTGGGCATGCCCACCGCCCTGTTCAGCGCCCTGTTCGCGGTCGGGCGCACCGCCGGCTGGTGCGCCCATGCGCTGGAGCAGCGCGCCCACAACCGCATCGTCCACCCGCTGGCCGCCTACGTCGGCCCGCCTCCACGAGAGGTCCCCCGTTGAGCAGCGTCACGATGGTCGAGGTGGTCTTCCCCGGCCAGACCAATCACCAGGGGACGCTGTTCGGCGGCGAACTCCTGGCGATCATGGACAAGGCCGGCTTCATCGCGGCCACCCGCCGGGCGCGGCGCACGCTGGTGACCGTCGCCAACGACCGCGTCGAGTTCCATGCCCCAGGACGGGTGGGGGACATCCTGGAGACCGTCGCGGAGGTGATCGAGGTGGGCCGCACCTCGATGCACGTGCGCGTGGACGTGGTGGCCGAGGGTCTCCTCACCGGCGAGCGCCGGCCGGTCACCACGGGCGTCTTCACCTACGTGGCCGTCGACGAGGACGGTCGCCCGACTCCCATCCCGCCCGCGTAGACTCCGGCGGATGGCCCCGAAGTCCCCGCCACCCGCCGCCTCGCCACCGGCCCAGCGCCGGCGGTCCCGGCTGGGCGTCCTGGCGCTCGGCTTCGTGCTGGGCGCGGTGGTGGGCACCGCGATGTGCCTGGTCATGTTCGCGGTGGGCTACATCGACGATGAGCCCCTCGACTGGTTCTACCGCATCGGAACGACCGCTCTCATGGGCATGGTGGTGTCCACGGTGTTCGGGCCGTTGCGCCCTGCCGAGGGGCCGGCGGAGCCGTCGGTGGACCGCAGGAGGTTCCGCCGGCGCTTCTGAGCGCGCGCGGGGCGCTCGCGCCGGGGCGCCGCGTTGACTATCCTCGTCGGCACCGTGCTAGGCGGGGAGCTAGCGGTGCCCTCTACCCGCAATCCGCTACAGCGGGGCTGAATCCCCACCCGAGGGGCAACTGACAGAGAGAGGGGCGCGGGCAAAGCGGCGTTGAAGGCGAGGTCCCATTCGGTGGGCGACCGCGAACCAGGTCAGGTCCGGAAGGAAGCAGCCTTAAGCGGATCCGCTCACGCGCAGTGGGGCTCCCTCGCCCGAGCAGGCGGCCCGGGCCACCCTGTGCGCAGGTGTTTCGACGGTGGGTGCACGGTGATCTCATACCGGCGGTGCGCGGGACCCGCGCGCACCGGGCGGTCGGCATGATGCGGGAGTGGTGATGTCGGACCCGGGCGCGAGCCTCTACAACCGCCACCGGCCCGCGACCTTCGCGGACATGGTGGGCCAGGACCATGTGGCGCGCGCCCTGGGCAACGCCCTGCGCGCCGGCCGGCCGGCGCACGGCTACCTGTTCTCGGGCCCGCGCGGCACCGGGAAGACGACCACCGCGCGCATCCTGGCGCGCTGCCTCAACTGCCAGTCCAGCCCGGGACCCACGGCGGAGCCCTGTGGCACCTGCGACTCGTGCCGGCGCACCGGCCACCCGGACTGGCTGGACGTGGTGGAGGTGGACGCCGCCTCCAGCGCCCGGCGCATCGACGAGATGCGCGAGTGGCTCGAGACCGTGCGCTACGCGCCGGCCGCCTGTCGCTACCGGGTCACGATCATGGACGAGGCCCACCAGATCCAGGACCAGGCCGCCAGCGCCTTGCTGAAGACCCTGGAGGAGCCGCCGCCCCACCTGGTGGTGATCCTCTGCACCACGCACCCGTGGGACATCCTGCCCACCATCCGCTCGCGCCTGCAGCAGTACGTGCTGCGCCGGCCCGGGCTGCCCGCGCTCAGCAAGGTGCTCGAGCGGGTGGCGCGCGCCGAGGGCATCGACATCGCCGAGTCCGCCCTCGACGTGGTGGCGCGCGCCGCCGACGGCTCGTACCGGGATGGCCTGGGCCTGCTGGATCAGCTGGCCACCTACACCGACGGCCACGTCGGCGCGCGCGACGCGCTGGAGTTGATCGGTGCGGTGGGTCGCGACACCATGTTCGAGCTGGTCGACCTGATGGCCGCCGGGGAGGTGGCCGGCGCATTCGAGCTGCTGCAGGACACGCTCGACGGCCCGGTGGACCCCGGTCAGCTCATGCGCGGCCTGGTGAACCACCTGCGCCACGTGTGCCTCTTGCAGCAGGGTGCCCGGCCCCGCGACGAATGGGCGTTCTCACAGGAGGAGCTGGCGCGCCTGCAGGCACAGGCCAACCAGCTCAGCCCCACCCAGGTGGTGCGCGGCCTGGACCTGCTGGCCGACGCCGAGGTGCGGATCCAGCACGGGAGCGCCGACCGGCGCCTGCAGCTCGAGCTGGTGGCCGCCCGGCTGGCCCGGCCGGCACTGGACGCCTCCGCCGCGGGCCTGGCGGCTCGCATCGAGGCCCTGGAGGCCGGCCGGCCTGCGCCCCCGGCGCAACCCATCGCGGCGCCGGCGCCCCGCGCCGCGGAGGCCGCCTCCGCCCCGAGCCCCGAGCCCCCGCCGGAGCCCGCCCCGACCCCTGCCTCGACCCCCGCCCCCGAGCCCGCCGCGGCGGCCCCGGAGCCTGCCCCGACCCCCGCCCCCGAGCCCGCCGCGGCGGCCCCGAAGCCCCAGGCGTCTCCCGAGCCCGAGCCCGCGTCGCAGGCATCCCCCGAGCCGCCTCCCGCGCCGGCCCTCGACGAGGACGGGCACGAGATCCCGCCTCCGCCCGGGGACGAGTGGGTCCCGGCCGAGGACGAGGAGCCGTCGCCACCGGCCCCGGCCCCCGTGCCGGCTCCCCCGGCACCGGCACCGCCGCCGGCCCCGTCCGCCGCCGGCGCGCACGAGCCGACCGCGCTGGACATCGAGCACTTCACGCGCGTCTGGCCCCAGGTGCTCGACGAGATGGAGCGCTCGGCGCCGCCGGTGCGCAGCTGGCTGGACGGGTCGCAGCCGGCGTCGGTGACACCCGAGCAGCTGGCGGTGGCGGTCACCAGCGCGGTCCGCGTGAGCATGCTCGACAACCCGGAGAACCGCCGCAAGCTGGCCGACGCCGTCGCGGCGGTCACCGGCCACCGTCTCCAGGTCGGCTTCGAGGCGACCGCTTCGGCGCCCGAGGCCGCGCCCCAGCCGGCCTCCCGCCCCGCGCCGCCCGGCGGCGATGCGCTGCTGGATGAGATCAAGTCAATGTTCGACGCCACCGAGGTCGGCGACGACCGATGAGGAGCGACACATGCCCCAGGGAATGAACCCCCAGAAGATGATGAAGCAGATGCAGCAGATGCAGGAGGACATGAACCGCGTCCAGGCGGAGCTCCAGGAGGAGACCGTCACCGCCGCCGCGGGTGGCGGCGCGGTCACCGCCACCGTCAGCGGTGGGCTCGAGCTGAAGGAGCTCACCATCGACCCATCGGTGGTGGACCCGGAAGACATCGACATGCTCCAGGACGTCGTGATGGCGGCCGTGAACGAGGGCATGCGCAAGGCCCAGGAGCTGGCCCAGGAGCGTCTCGGAACCGTCGCCGGCGGCCTCTCCGGCCTCGGGATCCCGGGCCTGTAACCGCGCCGGCGCCCACCGCACCCACGGCTCCGCCGTGCTGACCCCATCGCTGGAGCGCCTGGTGGCCGAGCTGTCGCGGCTGCCGGGCATCGGCCCGCGCAGCGCCCAGCGGCTGGCCTTCCACCTGATGAAGGCCCCCCGCGAGCGCACCGTCGCACTGGCCGGGGCCCTCACGCAGATGGCCGAGCGCCTGCGCCCCTGCTCGCGCTGCTACAGCTTCGCCGAGGACGAGCTGTGCCCGGTCTGCGCCGATCCGAGGCGGGACCCGACGCTGCTGTGCGTGGTGGAGGAACCCTCGGCCATCCTTCCCATCGAGCGCACCCTCGAGTTCCGCGGTCGCTACCACGTGCTGGGCGGGGCGCTGTCGCCCATCGACGGCATCGACCCCCAGGATCTGCGCATCGCCGAGCTGGTGGCCCGCATCGAGGCCGACGGGGTGCGCGAGCTGGTCATCGCCACCAACCAGACGATGCCCGGAGAGGCCACCGCGCTGCACCTGGCCGACCTGGTGCGTGACCGCGTGCGCGTCACCCGTCTGGCCAGCGGCCTGCCGGTGGGCGCCGACCTCGAGCACGCCGACGAGCTGACGCTGGGGAGGGCGCTGCTGGGGCGGCGCGAGCTGTAGCCGCCCGGCGGCGTACCCTGCCGCAATGGAGAGCGCAGCCGTCACCGCAGCCGATTCCGCGCCGGGACGGCGTCTGGTGGTCGACGGGCGCCCACACGAGGCCACCGACGACGCCCTGCGGGCCCTGCTGGCCGACCCGGGCGCCGGCGTGCTCTGGCTGGACCTGGACGCCCGGTCCGCGCACGTGGCACAGATCCTCGGGGACGTGCTGGGGGTCCACTCGCTGGCGGTGGAGGACGCCGAGCACTTCGGGCAGCGCGCCAAGGCCGAGGAGTACGGCGAGCACCTCTACCTGGTGATGTTCGGCGCCGGCGCGCACGACGACGATGCGGACCGGCTGGCCGAGGTGCACCTGTTCGTCTCTGAGCGCCTGCTGGTGACGGTCCACCGCGAGCCCTGCCCGGCCCTGGACGAGACCCGACGGCGGGCCGTGGTGACGGGGGTGGCCACCGACGTCGCCCGCCTGCTGCACCGCGTGCTGGACGACCTGGTGGACAGCTTCTTCCCCGTTCTGGACGAGATCGACGCGGGCATCGAGGCCATCGAGGACGCGCTCGACACCGGGCGCGCCGACGACGCCCTGCACCGCTCCATCTTCCGCCTGCGCCGGCGCCTGGTGGCCCTGCGCAAGGTGGTGGCGCCGGCCCGCGACCAGATGGGCCGGCTGGTGTCCGGATCGCTGCCGGTGCCGGGGCTCAGCGACGACTCGTGGCGCTACTTCCGTGACGTGGAGGATCACCTCATCCGCATCACCGAGGCCATCGACGGCCACCGCGACCTGCTGGCGGCGCTCACCGACGTGCACCTGACCGCGGTCTCGAACCGGCTGAACGCGGTGATGAAGCAACTCTCGGTGGTCGCCGGGGTGTTCCTGCCGCTGACCTTCCTGACCGGGTTCTTCGGCCAGAACTTCGGCTGGCTGGTGGACGCGGTGGGCGGGGCGTCCGCCTTCTGGGTCCTCGGCGTCGGCCTCCAGGTGATCTCGGTGGTGACCCTGCTGGTCTGGTTCCGCCGGCGCGGGTGGATCTGAGCCGGATCCACGGTCCGGGACGGGTCCTCAGGCGGCCGCCGGGGCGGTGGCGGGCTCGGGGGCCACGGCGGGCGCGCCGCGGCGCGCCAGCGCCATGGCCGCCAGGCAGACGGCGGCCATGGCGAGCGAGGTCACCAGCGCCACCGCCTGGATGGCGATGCTCAGGGCCAGCGCCTGGCCGGCCGGCACGGCGTAGGCGCCAACGAGCGTCGGGATCAGTACCGCCTCGCGGGCGCCGGCACCGCCAGGAGCGCCCGGGATGACGCCGGAGAGCACCACGGCGCAGAACACCAGGCCGGCCGCGGCCACCGGGGCGCCGAACGCCGCCAGGAGGGCGCCCAGGCTGAGGATCCGCGCCACCAGCGCGACGGCCGCCAGCACGGCCGCGCGACGGGTCTGGACCCCGCCGCCCAGCACGCCGGCACCGGACCCGGCGGCGCCCAGCGCGCGCCCGATCCGCCCGGGCACACGCCCGTCCGCCCGGCGCCGGCGTGAGATCAGGCGCCACCCCACCACGCCGCCGGCCGCCACCGCCAGGGCCACCACCGCGAGGGCCCGCAGGTGCGCGGCGGGACCCGGCATCGGCATCGCCAGGGCGATCGCCAGCACCGCCCCGCCGGTGACCAGGGCGTCCAGGGCCTTGTAGCCGGCCAGCGCCCCCACGATGCGCGGGGTGCCCGCCAGGCGCCCCGCGGTGTGCCGGCGCACGGCGCCCACCCGGACGGCCTCGCCCAGGCCGGCGGGCATCACCTCACAGGCCCCGCGGGCCACCCAGTGGAGGCCGAGGGTGGTGGGGAGCGACATCCCGCGCACCCCGCCGGCCTCATGGCATGCGGCCCACATCGCTCCCGACAGCGTCTGGCCCAGCGCGTAGAGCGCCGCCGCGGCGACCAGCAGGAGTGGATCCGCGCCGGCCATGGCCGCGCCCACCCCGCCCAGGTCGAGACCGCCCGCACCCAGCAGCAGGGCACCGCCCAGCGCGATCGCGAGGCTCGCGAACATTGCGACGCGCGCGGCGCGGGGCCGGCGGACGGCGGCGGAGTGGGCGGGGTGCGGGCTCAGGTGGTGCGCGGGGGCGCGACGGGGAGTCCGGCGACGGGCCTGTGGCGAAGCTAGCACGCCTGGCCGATCGGGCGGTGTACAGCGGGGGTGGGTGGTGCCAGGATCATCGGCGAGATGTGGCTCGGACTGAGCGTTGCCGGCACCCGCCGGCGCCTGGTCGGGCGCCGGAACGCAGGCCGCGGCGGCCTGGCGGCACAGGCCGGCCTGATCGCGTTCGCCGCGCTGGCCTATTTCGGCGTTCGCGGCCTCACCCGCTCCGAGCACGCCGTGGCGGCCCAGAACGCCGAGATGCTGGTCACCGCCCAGAGCCGGCTGTCCCTCGACCTGGAGCCGGCGGTGCAGCGCACGGTGATCGACCACGATTGGCTGGTGACCGTCGCCAACTGGATCTACATCTTCGGCCACTGGCCCCTGATCGCGGCCGTGCTCACCTGGCTCTACCTGGTGGCGCGGCCCGACTTCCGCATCCTGCGCGATGCCATGTTCATCTCCGGTGCCATCGGGCTGGTGATCTTCGCCCTCTTCCCGGTCGCCCCGCCGCGGCTGGGGGTGCTGGAGGTGGTCGACACCGTCAGCGAGCGCTCGATGACCTACCGGGCCCTTCAGCCACCCTCGCTGACCAATCCCTACGCGGCGCTGCCCAGCCTGCACGTGGGGTGGAACCTGCTGCTGGGGATCATGATCTGGCGCGTGGGCGCCAGCCCGCTGCTGCGGGTGTTCGCCGTGGTGATGCCCGCGTTGATGGTGTTCGCCGTCGTGGCCACGGCCAACCACTACGTCGTCGACGTGCTCGCGGGCGCGGTGGTGGCCCTGGTCGGCCTGGCCCTGGCGCGTCGCCTGCGCGATCGCCGGGCGGGCATGTCGGTCCCGTCCTCGGTGGTCTCCCGCTGAGCGCGCCGCTGATCGTGGGCCACCGCGCGGCCAACTCGCCAGCCGCGCTCACGGGGGTGCTGGACCACGTGGACGTGGTGGAGGCCGACGTCCACCGCTTCCGGGGGCGCCTGGAGGTGCGCCACGCCAAGACCATCGGCCCGCTGGCGGTGCTGTGGGAGCGCTGGCACCTGCTGCCCCCGGGCACCCCGCGGCCGCGCCTGGACCACCAGCTCGCCTGGCTCTCGGCCGCCCTCCCCGCCGGGCTGGCGCTGATGCTCGACCTCAAGGGTGACGACCCGGCGATGGTCCACGCCGTCCTCGGTGCCACCGGCCGGGTGCGCCACGAGCGGGGGCTGATCATCTCGGCGCGGCACTGGTCCACGGCCGATGCGCTGCGCGGCGCGCCCGGTGTGCGCGTGCTGCACTCGGTCGGATCCCCGCGTGGGCTGCGCGCACTGCGCGGGCGCTACGGCCCGGGTGCCCTGCAGGGCGTCGCGGTCGATCGCCGCCTGCTCGACGCCGGCGTGGTGGCCGACCTGCGCCGGCGGGCGGACTGGGTGTGGACCTGGCCCGTCGACGACCCGGGCGACGGCGCGCTGCTGGCCGGCTGGGGTGTGACCGGTCTCATCAGCGACCACCCGGCTCGCCTGGGTGCGCTGCGGAGCGCGCCGCCCTGATCGCCCAGGGTTTCCCGGGATGGTCGATCGGGTAGCACAGACGACCAGGAACAGGAAAGCGAGGTTGCCCATGGACACGCTGGGCACGCAGGGAGCAACAGGCGACCACGCGCCCGACACGCTCAGGCGGTTCATACTCGGGATGGGCCGGGGCTACGAGGTGCGACTGCTCGAGGTGGTGGCGGCCGCGCTGTTGGACGGCTGCGCACGCACGCTCCAGGTGGTGTGCGCGCTGGAGCGACTGGTCGATGAGGGCACCGTGATCCGCCTCCGGGACATCCCGGGCAAGCCCACGCGATATCTGATCGGCGTCCCCGGCGCATCGGGGTCCGGCCGGGTCTGAGGCCGCGCCGGTGCGGCCCGGAGGTGTCGGCTACCCGCGCCCGGTGTGCGCCCCGAACGCCCGCGGCAGGTAGTGGTCGGCGAACAGTCGCGCAACCAGCTCGCCGCGGCTCGATACGCCGGCCTTCTCGAAGATCGACTTGAGGTGGTCGCGCACGGTGTGCGGCGACAGGTGCAACCGCGCGGCGATCTCGCCCGTGGCCTCGCCGCGCGCGACGGCGTGGGTGATCTCCTGCTCGCGCGCGGTCAGCCCCAGCGCCTCGGCGATGATGGGCGCCATCTCGGACGCCTTGGCCGCCTCGATCACGACCGCCACCGAGCCGGCCTCGCTGCCGTCGTTCAGCCGGGAGGCGTGGATGGTCAGCCACAGGCCCGTCGTGGCCCGCACGCGAAGGCGCGCCCGGGTGTGCCCGCCCGGCGCCCCGTCCCCGGGCTCGGCGCGGACCCTCGCGGCGGCCCGGCGCGCCACCGTGATGACCTCGGTCATCAGGCCCGGGCGCGGGCGAGGGAGGGGGCGTCCGGCCGAGTGAGGATCGGCCGGTAGCAGGCGCAGCCACGCCTCGGCGTCGTCGTTCATGGACAGAACCCGCAGCTCGGGGTCGAGCACCACCAGGCCCGGGCCGACGGGTATGCCGTGGGAGTCGGCGGGCTGATCGAGCGCCCGTGCGCGCAGGCCGCGTCCGGCGATGGGCGCCAGCTTCTCCAGCGCCGAGAGCTCCCGCTCGCCGAAGGGCGCGCGTCCCTCTTCCCGGTACAGGGCCGCCACGCCCCACACGGTGCCGCCGTCCATGAACACCACCCGGGCCTCGTCGCCGAGGCCCGAGGGTCGCATCATGTGCCGGAAGCGGCCGCTGTGGCGCACCCGGGCGCCGGCGCCGGCCCGCAGGCCACCGGCCCGGAGCGGGCCACGTGTCAGCTCGGCGAACGGCAGCAGGTCCTCGCCGAACTCCTGCTCCCAGAACACGCTGCAGTACTCCTCGCCGATGTTGTCCACCACCGCCGGCGATGTGGAGAGTCCGGTGAGCGGGTCGGTGGCGGCCAGGAAGGCGGCCTCGTGGGGCACCAGCATCCGCAGCCTGCGGTGCAACTCGCCGATCAGGTCCGGCGGCCCGTCCGGTCCACAGGCGCGCTCGATCCCGGCCCAGGCGGCCCGCTGTCCGGACTCGATGACGGGAGGCCGAGGCACTTAAGCAGCCTCCCACCTGTGCCCACACGGGACAACCCCGCATCCGGGGGGTACCCCCCGGGGTGTCTCCCGCCCCATACTGGACGCCCACGACGAAAGGACGCCCCATGGGCACCACCGCCGATGTCGCACCCCCGGGGCTCGTCCGGCCCGGCTCACCCGACTGGGACGCGGCACGTCTCGCCTGGAACCTGGCGGTCGACCAGCATCCGGAGGCCGTGGCCGTGCCCCGGAGCGCCGAGGAGGTGGCGGCGGCGGTGGCCTGGGCCCGCACCGAGGGCCTGCGCCTGGCCGTCCAGAGCACAGGCCATGGCGCGTCCGCGCGCGGCGGCCTGGCCGGCAGCCTGCTGGTGAACATGTCCGGCATGCGTGGCGTCACCGTCGACCCTGCGCTCCGCATCGCGCGCGCCGAGGGCGGGGCCATCTGGCAGGACGTCGTCGACGTGGCCTCGCCGCACGGCCTGGCCGCGCTGCACGGGTCGGCCCACGATGTGGGCGTGGCCGGCTACACCCTCGGGGGCGGGCTGGGCTGGCTGGCGCGGCGGCACGGCCTGGCGTGCAACGCCGTCACGGCGGTCGAGGCGGTACTGCCCGACGGGACCGTCACGCGGGCCGAGGGCGACGACGACCTGCTGTGGGCCATGCGCGGTGGCGGCGGTGCATTCGGCGTGGTGACGGCCATCGAGTTCCGCCTGCTGCCCATCGCCGAGGTCTACGCGGGCTGGCTCATCTGGCCCTGGGAGCGCTCGGGCGAGGTGCTCAGCGCCTGGGCGGAGTGGTGCGAGACCGTGCCCGAGGACATCACGTCGGTGGGCCGCCTGCTGCAACTGCCCCCACTGCCCGAACTGCCCGAGCCCATGCGCGGGGCCAAGCTGGTGGTGGTGGAGGCCTGCTGCCTGGGCGACCGCGAGGAGGCCGATCGGATCCTCGCTCCGCTGCGCGCCCTGGGGCCGGTGGAGGACACCTTCGCCACGATGCCGGCCGGCGCGCTGACGCGTCTGCACATGGACCCGCCCGAGCCGGTGCCGGGCATCGCCGACGGCGGCCTGCTGGACAGCCTGCCGGCCCGGGCGGTGGAGGCCCTCGTGGAGAGCGCCGGCCCGGGCTCCGGCTCGCCCCTGCTGTCGGTGGAGGTCCGCCACCTGGGCGGCGCGCTCGACCGCGCCGGCGACGGCGCCCTGGCCTACCTGGACGGCGCCTTCGCCCTGTTCGCGGTGGGGCTGCCGATGGCCCCCGGCATGGCCGAGGCCATCGACGCGGCGATCGATCGCGTGCTCGGGGCGATGGCCCCGTTCGGCTTCGGCCGGCGGTACCTCAACTTCGCCGAGCGCCCCTGCGACGCGCGGGCGGCCTTCGACGGTTCGGCGGCGGCGCGGCTGGCGGAGGTGCGGGGCCGCGTCGATCCCAAGGAGATCATGCATCCGAACCACGATCCGGCGCCGCTGGCCTGACCCCGGACCCTCCCCGGCGCGGTAATGTGCTCGGTCGGCCCGCGCCGGGGAAGGGAGCAGCCATAGGGCGCAGTCTGAGGGTGATGAAGTTCGGCGGGAGTTCGGTCGCCGACGCCGAGAAGATCACGAGCGTGGCCCGTCGCATCGCGCAGGCTCGCGAGAGCGGCGACGACGTGCTGGCGGTGGTCTCGGCCCGCGGCAAGACCACCGACGGCCTGGTGGCCATGGCCCAGGAGATCTCCGAGCGGCCCGACCCGCGCGAGATGGACATGCTGCTGTCCACCGGCGAGCGCATCTCGTGCGCGCTGATGGCGATGGCGCTGCACGACCTGGGGCACGAGGCCGTCTCGTTCACCGGCTCCCAGGCCGGCATCGTCACCGACGCCAGCCACACCAAGGCCAAGATCCTGGAGGTCCGGGGCGACCGGCTGCGGGTGGCCCTCGACGGGGGCCGCATCGTCCTGGTCGCCGGTTTCCAGGGGGTCTCCACCGAGAACAACGTCACCACCCTGGGGCGCGGCGGATCCGACACCACCGCCGTGGCGCTGGCCGCCGCCCTGGATGCCCGGGTCTGCGAGATCTATACCGATGTGACCGGAGTCTTCACCGCCGACCCGCGTGTGGAGGCCGGCGCCGTGAAGCTCCGCGTGGTCAGCCACGAGGAGATGCTCGAGATGGCCGCCACGGGGTCGAAGGTGCTGGCCCTGCGCTCGGTGGAGTTCGCGCGCCGCCACGATGTCCCGCTGCACGTCCGCTCCTCCTTCAAGCCGGAGGAGGGCACCTGGATCACGAAGGAGACGCCCGACATGGAGAAGGCCATCGTCACGGGGCTCGCCCACAAGAGCGACGAGGCCAAGGTGACCATCGCCGGCCTGGCCAACACGCCGGGCGTCGCCGCGCGCATCTTCACGGTGCTGGCCGACCGCAACATCAACGTGGACACGATCATCCAGAACCAGAGCGACGAGCAGGGTGCCAGCGTCTCGTTCACGGTGCCCCTCGACGAGCTGCGCCCGGCCCTGGAGGCGTTGGAGGCCGAGCGCGATGAGATCGGCTTCCGCGAGCTGACCCACGACGACCAGATCGGCAAGGTGACCCTCGTGGGGGCCGGCATGAAGGCCGAGCCGGGTGTGGCGGCCAAGATGTTCCGCGTCCTGGCCGACGAGGACATCAACCTGCAGATGATCGACACCAGCACCATCCGCATCACGGTGGTGATCGACCGCCGCGAGGTGGAGCGGGCCGTGCGCGCGCTGCACGACGCGTTCGACCTGGCCGGCGAGGCCGTGAGGCGGGCCGATGTTTAACGTCGCGGTCGTGGGCGCCACGGGCGCCGTGGGCTCGGTGATGCTGCGCGTGCTCGAGGAGCGTGGCTTCCCGGTCACCGAACTGCGCCCGCTGGCCTCGGCCCGCAGCGCCGGCAGCACCATCGACTACCTCGGCCAGGCGCGCGAGGTGCGCGAGCTGACCGCCGGCTCCTTCGAGGGCATCCACATCGCCCTGTTCTCGGCCGGTGGGCAGCGCTCGCGCGACTTCGCCCCCGCGGCCATCGAGGCCGGCGCCGTGGTGATCGACAACTCGTCGGCCTTCCGCATGGACGAGCGCGTGCCGTTGGTGGTGCCTGAGGTCAACGAGGCGGCCATCCAGGGCCACGCGGGCATGATCGCCAACCCCAACTGCGTGGCCGCACCGCTGGTGGTGGCCCTGAAGCCCCTGGCCGACGAGGCGGGGCTCGAGCGCGTCGTGGTCTCCAGCTACCAGTCGGTGTCGGGCACCGGGCAGGCCGCCATCGAGGAGTTGCGCGTCCAGACCGCCGGCAACCTGGCCGGCGAGGAGCCCGAGCCCTCGGTCTACCCGCACCCCATCGCCTTCAACGTCCTGCCGCACATCGACGCCTTCGATCCGAGCGGCTACACGGGTGAGGAGCGCAAGGTCGCCGATGAGACGCGCAAGATGCTCGGCATGTCCGACCTGCGCGTCAGCGCCACCTGTGTGCGCGTGCCGGTGTTCCGCTCGCACTCCCAGGCCGTGCACATCGAGACCACCGAGGCCCTGTCGGCCGATCGTGCGCGCGAGTTGCTGATGGGCGCGCCCGGAGTGGTGCTGGTGGACGAGCCGGCGCTGAACCGCTACCCCCTGGCCCGCGATGCCGCCGACCGCGACGAGGTCTACGTGGGGCGCATCCGCGACGACGCCTCGCACCCGCGCGGTCTGGCGCTGTGGGTCGTCAGCGACAACCTGCGAAAGGGCGCGGCGACCAACGCCGTGCAGATCGCCGAGTCGCTGGTCACCCGGGGCTGGCTGTAGCCGTGGCGGCCGCCCGCGCGGTGGTGATCGGCTCGGGGTCGATGGCCCCGGAGATCGCCGCCTGCCTGGCGGCAACCGGTACCACCGTCGCGATCGCCGGCCGCGATGCCGCCCGCACCGAGGCGGCGGTCACCCTGGCGCGCGAGTTCGCGGGGGAGGCGGCGGGCGCGACGATCGCGGGCGGCCCCATCGCGCAGGCGACGTTCGCCGAGGCCGTCCTGGTGGTGGAGTCGATCACCGAGGATCTCGCCGCCAAGCGCGACCTGCTGGCGGGAATCGAGCCCTGGCTGGCCGGGGACGCGGTGCTGGCCACCAACACCTCCAGCCTGCGCATCGCCGACCTGGCCGAGGACCTCGCCGACCCTGCCCGTTTCGCCGGCCTGCACTTCCTGAAGCCGGCCCACCTGACCGGCGTGGTGGAGGTCATCCCGGGGCCGGCCACCGAGGACCGGGTGGTTCACGTGCTGGAGGGGCTGGCCGAGCAGATGGGCAAGACGCCGCTGGTCGTGCGTGCCGACGAACCGGGGTTCATCTGGAACCGCATCCAGTTCGCGGTGCTGCGCGAGTGCCTGCACATGCTCGAGCTGGGGATCGCGGACGCGGCGTCCATCGATGCGGCGGTGTCCGACGGCCTGGCCCCGCGCTGGGTGGCCGCCGGCCCGCTGGCGACCGCCGACCTGGGCGGGTTGCGCACGTTCGCGCTGGTCAGCGGGCAACTCAACCCGCACCTGGCGGCCGGCGGCGGGGTGTCCGACGAGCTCGCGGCCCGGGCCGAGCGCGACGAGCCGCTGGCCGGGTGGACGCGCACGGCCGGGCCGGCCGTGGGTGCTCTGCGGGCGCAGGCGCTGCGCGCGGGGCGCGAGATCGCCGCCGCGCGCAAGTCCATGGGCGGCTGAGGGTGATCGCCTGGTCGGCCCACCTGTCGACCCTGTTCGCCGAGGTCGACCCCCTGCAGCGGCCGGCCGCTGCGGCCGCGGCCGGATTCACCGCCGTCGAGACCTGGTGGCCGCCGGCCGCGCCTGCCGACGAGTGGGCCGCCGCGGTGCGCGACGCCGGCCTGGTGGCCGTGCTGGTGAACGCCGACGGGGGCGACCTGGCCGCCGGCGAGCGGGGCTTCTGCAACCACGCCGAGCGGGCCGACGAGGTGGTCGCCGCGGTGGAGGCCTCGGTGCGCGTGGGTCTCGCCACCGGCGGGCCCGGGCGGGTGAACCTGCTGGTGGGGCGCGATGACGGGGTGCGCCCGCGCGAGGAGCAGGTCGCGGTCGCCGTCGCGACGGTGCGACGCGCGGGCGACGCCGCCGCGGCCCTGGGCGGCAGCGTCGTGATCGAGCACCTCAACGCCCACGATGTCGACGGGCCGCTGGTGTCCACGCCCAGCGAGGCGCTGATGTTCGTGGAGGCGGTGGGGCACCCGGCGGTCGGCATCCTGTTCGACGCGTACCACGCGGTGCGCATGGACCTCGATGCGCGTGCCGAGTTCACGCGGGTGGTCCATCGCGTCGGCCACGTGCAGTACGCCGACAGCCCGGGCCGCGGCGCGCCCGGCACGGGCACCATCGACCTCGCCGAGTTCGTTGCCGACCTCTCCATGGAGGGCTACCGCGGCCACGTCGGTCTCGAGTTCGTGCCGGTGGGCAGCACGGCCGACGCCCTCGCCGGCCTGCCCGCGCTCGGGGGCTGAGGCACCTCCGCCCCGGAGGCGTCTTCGGCGGTCGCCGGCGACCGCCACCCGCAGGGGAGGAGAGGCGCCGGGGTACGGCGACTCCGAGAACCTCGGCACGCTGGTGCGGCGAGTCGCCTCGGGGAGGCCGGCGCTGCAGAGCCCGGTGAGTGGGCCCACCCTCACCCCGCGGGCCGGCAGCATCACCTTCACCCGCGCCGGCGTGGGCGCCAACCGGCTCACCGACATCCGGGCGCTGGACATGCTCACCTGCGTCAACGCCAACCTGGACTGAGCGCGGCCGGGTCTCCGGGGGAGCGGTGCCGGTTGACGCCATCACCCGCATGGGGGAGGGTTGGGGGGGCCGTACGTACGTGGCCGACCACCGCAGCGGAGGAGAGGCCATGCGTGCACGG
>JAVJSF010000008.1:0-66183 GCA_040219555.1 Miltoncostaeaceae bacterium | reverse complement strand
CCTCATCATCCCGGGTGCGGACACGATCTGGACCCAGACCATCGAGCGTACCGCGGAGGACATCGGCGACCTGCTGTTCGCCACTCCGTACCAGTACACGATGCGTCACCGCTTCCCGAAGCCTCCGGGCGTCTGAGCCTCACGGCTCAAGCGGAGAAGTGAAGGTCGCCGGCCGGGTCCCCAAGGGGGCCCGGCCGGTGGTCGTTCTAGGGCGTGGACGGGGCGGGGGGTGCCAGCCGGCCCGTGGCGGCGGCGTCCAGGGTGGCGCCGCGGGCGGCCTCCAGGGCCTCGATCAGCGCCAGGGCGTCGCGGCGCAGGGCGTCCAGCTCCACCAGCGCGTCGGCCGCCACCCCGGCCGCCGCGGGCGCGGGCAGGCGCAGCGCCAGCTCCTGCGGTCGCAGCACCGCGCCGACGCGGGCCGGCAGGCTCGCCACCGCCCGATCGAGGGCCGCGGCCAGCACGGGCGTGGGCACCTCGGCGCCGGCGGGGCGCACCGCCAGCAGCGGCCAGGCCAGCACCCGGCCGCCGCGCTCCTCGATCCGCACCGACCCGGGGGCGCCCGGGAGGATCAGCACGTCGCCGGCGGCCGTGATGGGCGTGCGCCCCACCGCGCCGGGGTCCACGCGGCGGGCGGCGCCCGGATTCCTCAGCTCGGGCGCCCCCACCACGGGCAGCCCGTCGGCGGCGTGGGCGTCGTCCTCGATGCGCACGCCGCGCAGAAGGGTCACCCGCCCCTCGTCGGCCAACTCGGCCAGGGTCACCACCCCTCCGCCCGTCCGCGCTGCCGGATCGGCCGCCAGGGCCGGCGCCGGCGGGGTCCGCTCTGCGATGCGCCGGTGCGCGCCGCGCACGGCGGCCAGGCTCGCGCCCAGGGCGGCGCCCGGGTCGGGCGCGGTGGCCGGCTCCACCCAGCGGGCCGGGGTGAGGGGTGCCTCGCGCTCCAGCAGGCTCAAGACGGGCACGGTGCGCGCGAAACCGGGCTGCTCCACCTCGATCCCCTGCGCGGCGGCGCGCACCACGGCCACGATGCGCTGGCGCAGGGCGTCGGTGACGGCGCCGCCGGGGCCCACCTCGGGGGCACGGACGGCGTCGACCAGCAGCACCGGGGCCGGCCGGGTGGCCTCCGCCGGCGCGCCGGCGGGGCTCATCAGCCAGATGGCCATCGGCACCCGGGCCGTACGCCCGGCCGAGCCGGCCGGCAGCGCAATCACCGCACGCACCAGGCCGCGACGCAGCAACTCGGCGCGGATCTCGGCGGCGCGGCCGGTGCGGTGCAGGGTGCCCTGGGGGGCCAGCACCACGGCGCGGCCCCCGGGCCTGGCACACGCCACCGCGTGCTGCAGCCAGGCCATGTCGCCCGAGGTGCCGGGGTGGCCGACGCTCCAGCGCGGGTCGGCCGGGTCGATGTCGCCCGGGGCCAGCTTCTGACCCTTGGGGATGTCGCCGAGGACGATGTCCGCCGAGCCGGGCAACGACGGGTCGCGCAGGGCGTCGGTGGTCCGCAGGCGGGCCGCGGAGCCGTGAAGGGCCAGGCGCAACTCGGCCACACCCATCGCCCAGGTGTCACGCTCCGCGCCGGCCAGCATTACAGCGGCGCCGGTGGACAGGCGGCGTGCGGCCTCGCACAGCAGGCCGCCGAGCCCGGCGCAGGTGTCGAGCACCACGCCATTCAGCGGCTCGGCGAGGTCGACCATCAGCCGCCCGATCTCGGGATCGGTCTCGAAGTCGGCGCTCCGGCGCTGGGCCCGGCGGCGGGCGGCCAGGATGTACTCCCCCGCCTGCGCACGATCCTCGCGGGAGGCGAGCTCACGCACCCGGGCGTGCAGCGGGGAGAACTCGTCGTCGGCGCCGGCCTCCACCCCGGGAGCCGCCAGCAGCGACAGAGCGACCTCCACCACCAGGTCGAGGTCACGGTCGGTGGTCGTCACCGCCGCCTGCACCGCGCGCCACAGGTCCACCCCCGGCGGCGCCGGCGCGAAGGCCCGGCCATGGGCCCGGGCCCACTCCTCCACGGCGGCGGCCGGAAACAGGTCGAGGCCGGCCGGCGAGCGGCCCGCCGGCGACGGGAAGCCGTCCGGGCCGGTGTGGCGCCGGCGCCAGTTGCTGACCGCCGAGGGGCGAACGCCGGCGCGCTCGGCGATCTCGGAGACGCTCAGGAGGTCTCCAGAGGGGGTTTGGGGTGCGTGATCGGTGGACACGCGGCCAGTGTGTCACATGATCGGCACGCGGTCGTGTGTGTACACACTTCACGATTTCTCTGCTACCCTCCGTCGGGTGGAGGCAGACCGCGCCAAGCGCGCCGAGAGGAGACCGCACATGGACGACCAGAGGGATCCGACCGAGGAGTCGACCGACGAGCCCACCGCGGGGGCCCCGCCTCGCCGGCCGGCGTACGACCACATGGCGCAGGACCTGACCAACGCCGTGAAGTCGTCCCTGGGTGTCCCCGCGATCGCGGTCGCCATCCAGCCCGTGGCCGCTGCGGCGTGGGCCGCCGCCATCGGCGACGAGGGCGCCGGGCCGGCGCTGGCCGCGGCGGCCCAGAGGGGTCGCTGGGCGCTGCGTGATCGCTGTGATGTCGCTCGCGAGCGTCAGCTCATGACCTCGGTGGTGCGCCACCTCGAGGCATACGGGGTCATCTAGTGGCCCCGCAGGGCCGGCAACCGCCCGCCGGCTCTGCAACCCGCACCCCCGATCCCCCATCCCCCGACCAGGAGGCCACCGAACTGATCATCGAACGCACCTACATCTGCGAGCACTGCCAACGGAAGATCGTGTGGGGCATCCGGGAGGCGTTCGATGACGGCGGGGTCATCTTCTGCGCCCACTGCCGCTGGATCTGCGGCTTCCGGCGCGACGACCAGGGCTACGCCGTGGTCACCTCCACCGCCGGCGGGCCGGGGTTCGACGGGCCGGCCCACCCGGTGCAGGGAATCCTCGACCTGGCGGCGACGGTGCGCCCCGACCTGGTCTGGAGCCCGGCCAAGCGCGAGTGCACGACCTGTGGCCCCATGATCATCCAGGCCGTCCAGACCGGCTCGCAGCGCCGCTTCGACTACGACCTGTGCGTGACGTGCGGCGATGTGGTGGTGCTGCGCCGACTGGCCGCGACGCCCAGGATCGTGAGGGTGGACGCGGGCAACCTGTTCACCGCCCCGCGCGACGGCGGGCCGCTGTGGCTGGCGCGGGGGCTGCGCCTGTATTGAGGCGCCCGCGGGACGGGGAGCCGGCCTACGGGCGGGGGCGCGGCTCCCAACCGGTGACGAAGTCCTTCTGGCGGTCGTTCTCCGGCGAGCGGCGCGTGCGGCCCCTCGGGGTGTGGGCGCGCAGCGCCTGCAGGGTCCGGAGCACCTCGCCGGCGGGGACGCCCCGCTCGCGCAGCAGGCAGCCCACCACCGTGCCGGTGCGCCCCACGCCGCCCCAGCAGTGGACGTAGACCACCTCGCCGGCCGCGGCGGCGGTCTCGATGGCGTCGAGGATCACGCGCATCCGCCACGGCGGGGGCACATCGGTGTCGTCGATGGGCAGCCGCAGGTGGGTCGACTTCTTGCCGAGCGACTCGGCCGTCCGGCGCAGCAGGTGCGAGTAGGGCTCCAGCTCCTGGAAGCGGTCCCGCTCCTCGGTGAGGTCGACGAAGGTGGTGATGCCGGCGTGCAGCAGGGCGGTCAGCTTGGCGCGGGCCTCCTCCTTGTCCGCGGCGCCCGGGTACAGGCCGGCGGCGATCGCCCCCTGCTCGACCCAGTAGGCGTCGGGAACCTCGGGGGAGAGGACGGCGGGCCGCGGGGCGGGCTGGGCAGTGGCGGCCGCTCGCGCCGGCTCCGCGTCCGCCCGCCGGTCCGGGTCGATGCGGCCGGCGAGGTCGTGCAGGTCGTCGGCCAGCGCGATGATCTCCTCCCCCATCAGCACCACCTCGCGCCAGCCCGCCGGGATGCCGTCGATCCCGTAGACCGCGCCGGCCAGCTGGCCGTAGATGGCGCCGGTGGTGTCGGCGTCGTCGCCCAGGTTCACGGCGGCCAGAGCGCCCTCGCCGAAGTCGAAGGTGGTGTGCAGGGCCCAGAGGGCGGCCTCGAGAGCCCGCACGGCGTAGCCGTCGCCGCGGATCTCGGGCGGGTTGCGGCGGGCGAACGAGCCGTCGGCCACCTCCTGCACCTCGGGATGGAGCGTGCCCGAGGCGCGCAGGGCGCCGGCGTGGCCGTCCGAGTCGATGTCCAGCAGGGCGTCGCGGTGGGCGCCCTGCAGCGCGTCCAGCAGGAGGGCCGTCAGGTAGCGGGTGGCGTCGATGGCCGCCGGCAGGCCGTGGGTGGTGCGGGCGCTGTCGGCCGCGAGGGTGAGGGCCGCCTGGGGGTGCATGGCGTAGGCCATCGGCAGCGGGGCCAGGCGCATCAGGGTGCCGTTGCCGCCGGCGTTGGGCGAGGCGTCGCCCGGGAAGGGCTCGCCGGTCTGCTCGAAGCGCTCCAGTGCCGACGAGGTGGCGCCGCCGATGTCGAAACACCTGCCCGTGGACGAGCGCTCGCCGCGGCGGTACCAGCCCACGTAGCGCCGGAGCTGGTCGGCCGGATCGAAGCCCTCGACGGCCAGCAGGCTGTCGGCCAGGCACAGGGCCATGGAGGTGTCGTCGGTCCAGGCGCCGCGCGGGAGGTTGAACGGGCCGCCGCCGGCGATGTCGGTGACCGGCGCGAAGGTGCCCGGGGCCTTGAACTCGACCGTCGTCCCCAGCGCGTCTCCCACGGCCAGGCCCAGCAGGGCGCCGCGGAAGCGGTTGCGATCCAGTCGTACCCCCGAGCTCCATCCGGTCATGCCGCCCCCTCCGCCACCGATGTCAGGACCGGGATCCGGCGACGGCCGTGCCCGCGGTGGGCACATCAGATCATGCGCGGGGGATGCGGAGCGAGCGGACGGCGTCGACCCGCGGCCCTCCACGCTTGCGCCGGCGAGGTGCGACGCTTCCGCGGTCATGGATCATCGCCCCGCCCCTCCCCCGTCCGCCGATGCGTCGCGCTCCAACTGGGAGCTGCTGCTGGCCGGCGAGCCCTACGTGGTGGACGAGGAGATCGCCGCCAAGGGCCGGCTGGCGGCGCGGCTGGCCGACGAGTACCACCGCGCGTGGACCGCGGGCGAGGCCGGCGCGCAGGCGCTGCTGGCGCGCCTGCTGGGGCGCCTCGGCGAGGGGGTGGTGGTCCGCCCGCCGTTGTTCGTGGATTTCGGCGAGCGCATCGCCGTCGGTGAGCGCGCGTTCATCAACTGCAACCTCACGGCGCTGGACGTGGCGCCCATCACGATCGGCGCCGACTGCCAGATCGGGCCCGGCGTGCAGCTGCTCACCCCCACCCACCCCACCGAGCCCGAGCCGCGGCGCGCCAAGCTGGAGTCGGCCGCGCCGATCACCCTGGGCGACAACGTCTGGCTGGGCGGAGGGGTGATCGTGTGCCCGGGGGTGAGCATCGGGGCCGACACGGTGGTGGGCGCCGGCGCGGTGGTGGTGCGGGACCTGCCGGCCGGCGCGGTCGCGGTGGGCAACCCGGCGCGGGTGGTGCGCCGGGTATGAGCGGGGCCGGGGGGGGTCAACGGCCCGTCCGCGATGCGATCTCCAGTGCCAGCGCCCGACCCGCGGCGAGGGCTGGCAGGGCGACATCGACCGCGTAGGCCTGGTTGGGTGTGAACCAGTTCCTGCTCGGGTGACGCAGATCGACGAATGCGAAGCGCAGACCGCCGAGTCGCGCCTCGCTGACACGATCCGAGACTTGCCGTTCGATCGTGAGCGCTCGACTCAGCTCCTTGCCGACGTCGACGCCTTGGCTGATCACCAGGGTCGGCTCCAAGACCCGGATGGTCTCTAATAGATGGGGCGAGCAGTTGGAGCGCATCGCCGCGATCTTGGTACCGAGACTCTTACTGCCGCCGGATGCGTCCACGGCGGAGCACAACAGCAGGTTCGCCATGGCGAAGCAGTCGAACAGCGGCGTCTGCCGGCCGCCCACCGCCACGGTCTCGCTCGCCGAGTCCACCGCGAGCCCGAAGGCGGCGCGCAGGGCGAGGGTCGTCCCCTTCATGTGCTGGTTGCGCCCCCGATAGCCGGCGCGCTGACTCGCGGCGATCTGACTCGATCGGTCGACCATGCTCACGTGCGACGGAGGCCGCCCCACATCCATCGGGGCGACGAGCACCCGCAGGGGCACCCCATTCTCCCGCAGGTCGTACGAGGGCCCGACGTGGGAGAGCTGCCCCTCGTAGTAGGCACCGGCGCCGCGTGCCTCCGCGATCCCACGACACGCCGCGGCATGTCGGCAGACGAAGTCGGCGCCGGCGAGGACCTCCCGTTCGAAGTACTCCTGTAACCGCTCCTGACGAACCGCGGTCGCGTGCTGGTCCGCGACGAGACCACGGGTGGATGCGGCCGGAGCCGGCGGCGGTGGTGGCGTCATCGGTGGCGGCGGGGCGTCGCCGTCGGCCGGTGCGGCGAGCTCGCACAGCCGGCCAGGACGATGATCGACAGCGCCGCGAGGATCGCGGCGGCGAGGGTGTCACCGGAAGGGCCGACGTGATCCTGGACCATGAGGGAGGGGTCCAAACGTCGCTGGCCTTGCTGGACTACAAGACGTCGACCAGCGGTGACGCGACGGACCACGCCCTGCAGCTGCAGATCTACAGCGACGCCGGCCGGCGGGAGGGGCTCGACGTCCGTGCGGCGTACGTGCACGACCTGAAGGCGTCCGACCGACTCGTCGCGGATGTGTCGGATACCGCGATCGAGGCGTCGGAGAGGACGGTGGTCGACGCGGCTGCTCGCCTGCGAAGCCGCGACTACGCGCCCAACCCGAGCAAGGCTCGGTGTGCGGCCTGTGAAGTCCGTACAGTGTGCGGGTCGCGGCACACCTGACGATCGGTCCGGGCCGCCTCGCCGCGGTCGTTCATCATCTCGGTGGCGATGCCCCCGACGGCTTGCCGGTCGCGCAATCGAGACTCAGACTACCGTCCCCACAAGGTCGTCCACCACATCGAGTAGCTCCGCCAGCTCTCTCTCCGATGGAGGCAACTCGCTGGGGTGGTGGTGGCAGACTCGTGAGAGGGCCCACCAAACGAACGACACGCGTCCGGCGAGTTCAGGATCGGCAGAGAACTCGGGCAGACAGATGAGCTGGGTTCGCATGGAGCACTCGCCCAAGCCGGGTGCCCGCCTGCGCCAGTGCAGATCGAGCGCCGACTCGAGCGCTTGGCGCGCCAGAAGGGCGGCCCCCCGAGAGCGGTGGGGCTGCCCCACCTCGCCGGCCAGCCGGCGAGCGAAGTCGGCCAACACCCGCGGGTCGGCATCCATCACGGCTCGGCCAGCGCTCGCGCCAGACGCGATGCATCGTCGACCAGTCGCTGCAACGCGCCCTGGTGAGGCTGATGAGCACCGGCGTTACACGCCTTGAACGTGTCCGCGGCCCGCTCTCCGAAGGTCGCACGACCATTGTTGAGTCGCGCCAAGACCTGCCCTTGTCGCTGTTTGTCGTCGGCATCGAAGAGCGCCAGGGCAACCCATTGGTAGAGCCCGACCACCGCTGCTAGATGATCCTCCACCGAGGCGTGCGAGTCGCCCCGCGATAGGCGGCGGCGGCGCACAGCGCTCGCGCATGCGGCCTCGATGGCCTGGCGGCAAAGGCCGGGCACCACTCGAGCCGTGATCTCGGGAGGCAACCCAGCGTCTCGGGATGCGGCCCTCGCATCGTCGAGTCGAGCGTCGACCGGGTCGAGCATGGGTGTCACCGACACGGCTGATCGATCCCCACGAGTCACCTCGATCACCCGCGCCTCGATTCCCAAGCGACGGATCGCCTGACGAAGACGGTCATCGTGGGTGAAGACGACCACCTGACGCGTACGAGCGACATCGTCGAGCACGCGAGCCAAACCGTCGACCTTGGCCGGATCCATCGATTGCACCGGGTCGTCGACGACGACGAAGTGGAAGGGGCTCTCGTCGAGTGTCGCGCGCGGCAGGAAGAGGCACAGCGAGAGGGCGCACAACTCACCCTGGCTCATGACACCCAAGGCTCCGCTCGCGGAGCCGTCGACGGCGACGTCGATGTCCACGCGTCGCTGCGTGCTGCGTCCCCGCAACGCGACGCCCGTGATCTCGACGCTGCTCGTCTGCCTCAGTTGCTCCCAGTGGCGCGTTGCGGCGTCGGCGATCGGAGCAAAGCGCTCCCGACGGACGGAATCGGTCACCGCGCGGGCCCAGTTCTCGGCCTTCTTCAACCCCGGGAGCGTCCTGGCACCAGCGGCTGCCGCACGCGCGTCGGCCAGCCAAACGCGGAGGTCACGCGCAACCGGGCGCCAGAGATCCTCACGGCGGTCGAGTTCAGCGGTGGCCGAGGCACGTACCGTCGCAAGGCCGGCAACAAGCCGAGGGAGCGTCTCCTCGACATGGGCCGCCAACGCCCGAGCGTCGGCATCGTGCTCGACAGCGAGCCAAGAGGCCCACGCCTCGCGGGCCGCAGTGGCGTCCACGCCAACCGCCTGGGCCCGCGAGAGCACGGACGGGACTGGTCCCATCGACCGACGCACGGCCTCGATCAGTCGGCCGGCCTCGCGCTCTGCTTGGTCCGCCGTCTCGGCCTCGCGTCGCAGGAGTTCGATCTGATCCGATGTGGCGCGCGCCCAGTCGCCGTCGAGGCGGCCCGACGCGCACACGGGGCACGCCTGGTCCCCTCCGATCTCGTGCTCGTGGAGAGCGGCCGACAGGAGGGCAACCAGGCGCCGCGCACGCCCCGCGTCCGTTGCGACACAAGCCGCCACCGCGTCCGCGGCGGCTGTCAGTTGGGCGGGGGTGACCTCGACCGGCTGCACGTCGATCTGCGCCAAAGCCGCAAGGAGCGTGCGTCCGGACTCGGGCCGACCTTCCTCAGCGACTCCGTCCAGAGTCGACTCCAAGCCAGCCAGGTCCCACGTCGGTGACGCGAGTGCCCGGGCACAGGCTCGCGCCCGCTCGTCGTCGACGCCATCCAAGGCCTTCCGCAGGTCGGGCACCCGATCGGTGACCTCCCGCAGCGCTCGATCGCGCTCCAGCCGACTCTGTCGTAGACGCTCGGCGAGGGCGGCCAGATCCTCGATACCGAGGATGCCGGCCATCGCATCGAAGAATGCCGTCGGGCGACCCTCGAACATGTCGCCCAGCTCGTTGTACGACAGGAAGGGACGATAGGCGACCAAGGGTCCGGTCCAGCCAATGCCATCCAAACTGTCGACACCGGGAATGCCGCGAACACGGACCACGCAGTCGTCAAGGTCCGCGCCTTCCTCCCACCGGCGCTCGACGGAGACGGCGTCAGCGACACCCTCAACGCAGAGCTCGGCTGTCAGGGCTACGGGATGCTCCTGGTGCAGGTTGCGCCACGCCTGCTGCCATGTCTTGCTTCGATCGCTCCAGCGCCGATTGGACCCGGTCAGGCACAGTTCGAGGCCTTCGGCGAAGCTGGATTTCCCCGAGCCGTTGCGCCCCGCAATCACGGTCAGCCCGGGACCGGGTTCCAGCCCGAGCCGCACCGAGGGGCCGATCCCACGGAACCCCTCAACGGTGATTGATTCGAGGTACACCGGCGGCGGGTCGACGACCGCGGGGGGCGTCGGAGGCACCGCGCCCGCATCGGCAGCACCGCCAAGGGCTCGGGCGAGTGCCTCGTCGCCGTCACAAGCAGCGAGAACGAAGTAGCCGGCCTCATCGCCGAGCGAGTCGTCTGCTTCGATCCTGTCGAGGACGATCTGATGGAGGCGCGCGTCCATTTGACAGAAGGTTCTCACACAACCCGGACCCAACTCGCCGGCCAACCCACCTAGTCCGCGCTGCGACCATGGGTCAGAGCCGGATCGAGCCGTCACGTGACGATCGCGCCTCACGTAGAGCCCGACCTCGTCGCCGGTCCACGATGGGCGCGGCGCATGCCCCAGCGCCCGCACTCCACAGAATCCGGGGTACATCAGAGCCTGCGTGGATCCCGGGGCGGTTCACTGGGTCGCCAGTTCCCCGCGGTGCAGGACATGCTCCACCAGGCCGCCCCCGACATCTGCGCGTTCGCGGCGTTCCCCGCCAGCCACTGGCGGCGGATCTGGAGCACCAACCCCCTGGAGCGGGTCAACGCCGAGATTCAAGCGCCGCGCCGATGTGATCGGGATCTTCCCGAACCCCGAGGCGACCGAGCGCCTGGCGGGCGCCGTGCTCATGGAGACCCACGACGAATGGCAGATCGCCGAGCGGCGCTACTTCTCCGAGCACTCCATGGCCGAGATGCGCGCCCTGCTCGACACCGCCCACGATGCCCCGGCCCCGATGGGGTTGCCCGCCGCGTAAGAGACCGCGATGATCATCGACACACGCTGAGGATCACCGGTCCGGATTCACAACACTCGGCGGGACACGATCTCGAAGGGCGCGGCCTTCAGTTCCCTGTCGTTGCGGTAAGCCTTCAGACAGTCGTTGTAGGTGCGCGCGTGCCGATATGCGTAGGTCGTCACAACTCCGGGTCTCGCAGCTCGATCCGCGCGACCAAGCGGCCGATCGCCCGAGCCTCGTCCGGCGCGGTCGCCACGAGCGGCGTCACCGAGCTTCCTGGCCGCGCCTTGAGAGTGAGGCGGAACGCCCGCAGCAGCAGGTCCTGGT
This sequence comes from Miltoncostaeaceae bacterium, assembly GCA_040219555.1. Lineage (GTDB taxonomy): Bacteria > Actinomycetota > Thermoleophilia > Miltoncostaeales > Miltoncostaeaceae > JAVJSF01. The sequence goes on along the minus strand of JAVJSF010000008.1, from coordinate 55,547 downwards.
GGGCGGGATCGCTGGCGAGCGCAGGATCGGGCGGAGGGAGCGCGCCCTCCGAGACATCTTCGACCTCCGCCAGGAACCTGCGCGCCTGCGTGTCCCGGCCGTCGATTGGCGTGGCCGTGAACTCCGGCGGGCGGACGTTGTCGACCCGCCAGAGCCGGTTCCTCATGCGGATCACCCGGCCCGGCTGGAGGACGGCGCTGTCGCTGACGGCCACTATCCCCGACCGTCGATCTCGGCGAGCAGGCGCTGGGGCCCAGGCCAGGTCTCGATGATCAGGTCGGCGAGCTGTGCCCCACGCGAGCGGATCGCCTCCTCGTCCCACGGCGCCGATCCGTACGTCACGCAGATGTCCGTGTTGAGCTTGAGGACGCTGGCCCGGAGGCGCTCCACTTTGTCCGGCCAGGGCCGGTTCGACAGCTCGATGTCCAGGCGCGACGTCGTCAGGGTGACGTTCCCGAGGGTGTGAAGCAGATGGTCACGGTCGAGCGCGGCCTGCGTGGGATCGGGTGCGTCGGAGGGAAGCGCCCACTCGGGCACGCTGCGCCACTCCTGCGGCAGCAGATGCTCGATCCAGATGTTGTGACCCAGCGTGATCGACTCCGCTCTCCCACCCGAGACGAGCCGCCGCTCGAGCGCCTCCAGGATCATCCTGAGTCGGCTCTGCTTCAGCCGGTAGACATTCGTGTTGAGCACGACCGACCGAACCGACTCGTCGTCGGGCCAGCGATCGGCGTCAGCAGTATTGGCAGCGAAGAGGCGCACGATTCGAGCATCGGCGTTCTCGGGATCACCGTTCGCGGCTGCCCTCAGGGCGTCCCGGAAGACGGCCCCGTAGCTCCGGGTCGTCTCCCGCCCGATCAGTCGCCGCACGAGGAACGACTCGATCGCGTCGAGGGCCCTTGTCCGCCGCTCCACCGGGATCTTCTCGCCTGCGCCGAAAAGTGAGAGCAGCACCGGATATACGGTGATGAGATCCATCTCTGCCAAGCGCCGGAAGAACCACCATTCGCGTGAATCGGCCGGGAACTGGTCGAAGCCGTTGAAGACCTCTCGGTAGCGCGCGATGTCGGCGGCGATCGCCTCGGCGGAATCCGCGCGTCGCATGTGCTCCTTGAAGTCGCGGAAGATGGCCGCCGCGGGAACGTCCTCGAGGCGCCGCATCGACAGCCAGTGGTTCAGGAACATGTGGATCCGCTCCCGCTGGTGCCGACCGTGGATGACGGGGGCGGACCATTCCGGCAGGTCGAAGGGCTTCCAGTACTGCTCGTGGAGGTGCTCGGTGTCGGCGCCCTCCTCGTCCGCTTGGCGGAAGAGGTGGTTCCTGATGAGGTCGGCATCGGTGAGCCGCTCGCCCCGCCCGTTGAGGGTCTCGAAGATGAGCTGCGCGTCGTCCGTCGGCTCGAGGTCGATCTTCACGATCCGGAGGTGCCGGGTCATCGCGGTGACGAGCGCTTCCATGCGCTCCTTTGGCGAATGATCGGCGTCATCGAGAGGGTCGTCAGGATCCCCCTCGTCGAGCCAGGCGCTGACGGACGTCGCGAAGAAGCGGACCGCTTCCTCGGGCCGCGTGGACCCCGTTCCGTCGTCCATCGCCGCGAGGTACCCGCTGCGGTCGGCGACGTTCGGCCAGATCTTGTAACGGTGGGGAACGCGGTCCTTGACGACCGAGGCCCTGTTCTCAAGCAGATTCCCCAGGTATTCGGCGTCGTCGGTCATCTCTCTTTCGACGGCGACGCGCTGGACGCCGCAGATGAGCAGCTGGAGCGTCGTCAGCCGCTGCTGTCCGTCGATCACGCTCAGCGCCAGGGCGTCGCGCCCGAACGAGTCCTGCTGCTCGCAGACGATCGCGCCAAGGAAGTGGTCGCCGAGGTCGGGCCCCTCTCCGTTTGCGAGGATCTCCTCGGCGACGCCGCGCACGTCGAGCCAGAGCGGTGCCCAGTGGCTGTCCCGGCTCCACTTGTAGTTGCGCTGGAAGATCGGGATGAGGTAGCGGATGTCACGGTCGAAGAGACCGAGAAGCTCAACGGTGTCTGCTCGCATCGGTCACATCCCGTCCGGACACCCCGACCGCGCGGTTCTATCGGATCGGTGGCGGTCTGGAAACCGCCCGAACAGGCTGTTTCCCTCGGAGAGCTCTCCCGCGCCATGCCCGCGCCGGGCGGCCGCACGGCCGAGCCGGCCGGCGCTGTCTCCTAATTGGCTCCGTAGGGGCCTCAGGAGCACGTGAGATCGACCGCCTCTTGGGCGATCTCGTCGATCGTGGGCTGGTTGGAGCACCCGTTGACGCCGCAGCGCCGCAACTGTTGCAGCCCCGGCGAGCCGCGGACATCGACGGCGGGTCCATGGGCCCGCATGGGGGCGGCTCGACACCGGCAGAGGCCGGCGTGGGGCCCCGGGATGTGCCCGGACGGCCCGTTGCGCCGCGTCGGTTCCTCGGCCCGCGTTGAGGGGGGTCTTCCGCTTGACCTCGTGGACGCCGGATCGTGTCCCGCTGAGTGGTGCATCGATCTGCGCGGCGAAGTAGTGGTCGGCGAGGCGCCCAGCGAGAACGTCGTCGCGCGGGATGTAAGAGGCGGTCAGCGAAGGGGTGCCAGACATGACTGCGGAACCTACCGGAGGCCGGGGCTAGACGAACCCGCGGAGAATTGGTCGACCGACTCGAGCCGACCGAACAGGCCTGCAACCTCCCATCGGCGCAGGCGGCCTTTGCCCGTCAGCTCCCACAGCACGCCGGCGGCCTCCAGTCGGTTGATCGCCAGGCGCGTCGCCTGTGAGGACGCCCTCGTGAGCGCCCGCGCGCCGGCCAGGTCGATCACCGGGCTCGCCGGCAGGCGCTCGATCAGCGCCGCGGCCGCCGATCCGCGCCGTGGGCGACCCGCCCGCTCCCGCCAGTCGGCCTGCAGGGCAGCGATGGCCTGGACCAGGTCCTCGGCGATTGCGCATGCCCGGTGGACCGCCTGCAGGAAGAACTCCACCCATCGGATGTGGTCTCCCTCCCGGAACGCGCTGAGCCCGGCGATGTAGGCGTCGGAGTGCGCCGCCAGCGCCAGCGAGATCGGTGGCGCGACCCCGGGATCGCCCGGGCCGCCGCCGGTGAGCCCGCGCCGGCGCAGGATGGCCTGGATCAGCGCCCGCCCCACGCGGCCGTTGCCGTCGGCGAAGGGGTGGATGGTCTCGAATTGGACGTGGGCGATCGCGGCCTGGACCACGGCCGGCAGGTCATCGCGCTCGCAGAAGCGGCACAGGTCATCCAGCAGCCGACCGACCTCCTCGGGCGGAGGCGGCACGAACGCGGCACCGCGCGGGTTGGGGTGCCGGCCGCCGATCCAGTTCTGCTCTGTGCGCACCGCGCCGGCGATCCCCTCCTGGGCGGTGCCGGCCAGCAGGATGCGGTGGATGTCGGTGAGCGTCGCCGTGGTGATCGGCTCGGCGCCGCGATCGAGTGCGGCCCTGAGGGCATCGAGGTTGCCCAGCACCGCTCGCGCCACGTGGTCGTCCCCGCCGGCGCCCGCTGCGGTCAGCGCCAAGCGCTCGTGGCTGACCGCCAGCCCCTCGATGCGCGAGGAGGCGATGGCCTCGGCCCGCAGCAGGGGCCACAGCAGCGCGCCCAGCAGGTGGCTGTGCGCCGCGAGGCCGCGCACGGCGGCCTCCACCTCGACCACGTCCGCCGCCACGGACGACCGCAGCACGGGGTCCCAGCCGGCGATCTCACCGGGCACGTGCGCGAGGTAGGCGAAGCCGACGCGATTGGCCTTGCCACCGGGCGCGCCGGGATCGCCCGCCCAGCGGCGCTCGACATATGTGGCGATCGGATCGGTGATGGCCGGCTCCCGCCGCAAGGTTGCATTGCCGGGTACTAAAAGCAACTTTACGCTATCAAGCATGCTTTTCTGGCCCGCATCAGCAATCTTTCGCTCGACGGATCTACCCCTCGCCCAGCACCGGGTACCAGCGGGCCAGGATCGTCCGCGTCAGCTGGATCGCCGCCTCGGCCTCGGCCGCGGCCCGCCGGTCGCGCTCCTCGTTGGCCGCCGGCCCCGGGTCCTCGAACCAGCCGTGCGCCGGCTCCGGCGCCCCCGCCGCCAGCGCGACCTGCCGCCAGCTCTCGGGCACGGGGTCTGACACCTCCACCCCCGCCATCCGGGCCGCCAATGCCGCCCACGCCCTCGGGGGTGCCGTGAACGGGTCGTAGCCTCCGCCACCCAGGGCCACCAGTCGCCCGTCGCACACCTCGTCGGCCAGGTCGCACAGGGCTCCCCACAGCCACGGGTACAGGCCCATCGTGGTCAGCATGTGGCTCAGCGGGTCGCCGTGGTGGTGGTCCACCCCGCACTGGGCCACGATGGCGTCCGGGGCGAAGGCGCGCACCACCGGCGTCACCACCCGCTCCATCGCCGCCCGGTAGGCGTCGTCGCCGGCGAACGGGGGCAGCGCCACGTTGACGCTCGAACCGGGCGCCTCGACACCGCCGGTCTCCATCGCGAAGCCCGTGCCCGGGAACAGGTGCTTGCCGCTCTCGTGCACCGACACCGTCATCACCGACGGGTCGTCGTAGTAGATCCACTGCGTGCCGTTGCCGTGGTGGACGTCGAGATCGAGATAGACCACCCGCTCTGCGCCCAGGTCGCGCAGCACGCGCACGGCCACGGCGGTCTCGTTGTAGATGCCGAAGCCCATCGCCCGGTTGGCCATCCCATGGTGCGCCCCGCCGGCCGGCACCAGCGCCGAGCGCGCGCGCCCCCGGGCCACCGCCTCGGCCGCATGGGCGCACGCCGCGCACGCCCGGGCCGAGTCCTCGTGCATGCCCTCGTAGGCGTTGTTGTCGCCGCCGATGCCCCACTGGGCGGCCTCGGGCGCGGCGGCAAGGATGGGGCTGACGCTGTAGCCGCGCACCGCCCGCACGAAGGCCGGCGCGAACACCCGCTCCAGCGCCTCGTCGGGCAGCGGCCCGGGCGCCGGCTCGTGCAGCACCCCGGGCGCGGCCAGGATTCCGGCCTCGCGCATCAGGGCCACGGCCAGCTGGTGCCGGCGCCGGTCGGTGGGGTGGTCGCCACCGAAGCGCATCCCCAGCCCGTCGTCGTGCACCACCAGCAGGCGGGTGGCAGGGGCGGAGGGCTCGCCCACCGTCAGCGCATCGACAGCCGGCGGCGCGAGACCAGGGTGCGGGCCCGCTCGGCCTCCTCGTAGAAGGCGTGCATGAACATGGTCAGAAGCGCGGCGTGCAGCTCGGGGTCCTCGGCCAGCTGCCGCCAGCCCTGGCGGGTGAGCTCCAGCGCCTCCACACGCCCCTCGGCGGCCAGGGTCAGCGGGTGCTCGTTGCCGGTCACGAGATAGGCGCCGGCGATCGTCGCGCCCGGGGTGAAGCGCGCCACCAGCGCGCGCGAGCCCTCGGGCAGCTCGAGCGATGCGCGCACCCGCCCCGAACAGAGGAAGAACGCGCCGGCCTGGTCGTCGCCCTGGCGTGCCAGCACGTCGCCGTCCACGATGGTCCGCGCGACCAGGTGCTCCCGCAGGCGCTCGATCAGCGCCGGATCGACCCCGACCAGGCCGGGGTGATCGGCCAGATCGGCGCGCGCGCCACCGCCCGCCCCGTCGCCGTGCAGGCGCAGCACCTCGTCCTCGACGAAGGCGATCGCCTCGCCGAGCCGCTCGAACACGACCGGCCGGCCGTCGTCGGATCGGGGGCCCGTGGAGATGACCCCCTCGGGATCGACCAGGAACGCCTCGCATCCGCGGGAGCGCAGGAACTCGCGCAGACGGCCGAGGAGCTCGCGCGATATATCGGCCACCTCGATGACCCGGCGAACGTCGGCGATCAGGAAGTCCAGGCCCTCCTCGGCCGCGGCGGACATCTCGCGCACCGCCGACTCGGCGCCCGCGAACAGCAGGTCCCCGTGCAGCTCGTAAACGCGCGTCCTGCGCCCGTACCTCTCGATCAGCTGGCAGTCCGACTCGGGCCGGCGCAGGGCCGAGGGGGCCTCGACGATGTCGTACGCGGCGCGGATGGCACTGCGCGAGCCGCGGGCCACATGGAAGGCGTGCAGCTCGAGGTCGCTCGACAGCCTCCGGCACGAGCGGAAGGCGCGGACGCTGTTGCCGTGATCATCGAGGCGCGGCGAGAAGGCCGCGATGGCCAGCTGTCCCGGCAGCACCGCCACGATGCCGCCGCCCACGCCGCTCTTGGCCGCCATGCCGACGTCGGCCAGCCACTCCCCCGCCGAGTCGTACATCCCGCAGGTGGCCATCACGCTCAGCACGCGCTCGGTGAGCGCCGCGGTGAAAACCCTCGTCCCGGTGTGCGGGTTGACCCCGCCGTTGGCCAGGGTGGCGCCCATCAGACCGAGGTCGCGGCAGGTGGCGGTGGTGGCGCAGGCCCGGAGGTAGACCTCGTGCGCCAGGTTGGGGTCGTCCTCGATCATCTCGAACTCGCGCAGCATGTGCGCGATGGCGCGGTTGCGGTGGCCCACCTCGATCTCGGAGCGGAAGACCTCCTCATCCACATCGAGCTCGTGACCGGCGCAGCGCGAGAGCACCTCGTGGATGCGCGCGGCCTGCTCGGCCGGAGTGTCACCCGCCACCAGGCTCGCCGCCACCAGGGCGCCGGCGTTGATCATCGCGTTGCGCGGGCGATGGGTGTCGTCGTCCAGGCTGATGCGGTTGTACTGCTCGCCGGACGGCTCGACGTCGATCTTGGCGTCGACGGCCTCCATCCCACGGTCGGCCAGCGCCAGGCCATAGGTGAACGGCTTGCAGATCGACTGGATGCAGAACGGGTGGGCGGTGTCGCCCGCCTCGTACACGTGGCCGTCGGCGGTGGCCAGGCAGAGCCCGAACCGGTCGGGGTCCACGTCCTCCATGGCCGGGATGCTGCGCAGGATGTCGCCCGAGCGATCGCCCAGGTAGCGCTCGTGGACGCCCGCGACGATGTCCTGGATCAGCGATCCCACGGCGGAAGGCTAGCGCTCCCGGAGGCCGCCGCGAGGGGCCGCTCTGCGGCGCTCAGCCGCGTGGCGGCCAGCGCTCGGCCTCGGTGGCCGGCGGGATCTCCCCCATCCGCCCCCAGGCCGGATCCATCTCCTCGTAGGGCCGCACCGCCGGCTCGCGCCAAGCAGCGTAGGTGGCGCATGCCGCGTCGGCGTCGGAGGAGCGGCCGATCGCCTCGGCCAGCGCGTGCGCGTCCTGCAGGCCGATGCCGGCGCCCACCCCGGTGTCGGGCCCGAAGGTGTGGGCCGAGTCGCCGATGACCACGACCCCCGGCACCCACCAGCGCGGGCAGCGCAGCAGGCGCGGCTCGGCGTAGCGCACCTGGTCCCAGGAGGTGATTGCGCCCACGATCTCGGCGACCTCGGGGAGCAGCTCGACGAAGGACTCGAGGAATAGGTCGAGTGGCGGGGACTTGGCGGCCGCCTCCCCCACCGGATCCACCCGGCGTGAAGCGAACGAGCCCTGAGGCCAGCCGAGCATGGTGATCATGCCCCCGTCCGACAGGTAGCGGAAGCCGAACAGCTCCCGCGGGGCAACCGGACTGAGGAAGCTGAGGTAGGCGTCGTTGAGCGCCGGCCGCTGGGCCTCGATGCCCGCCATCTCGCGCACGGCCGACTCGCGCCCGTCGCACGCCACCACCAGGTCCGCCTCGATGGCCACCCGTCCGCCCGGCCCCTCGCTGACCACCCCCACCACGCGCTCGCCGTCGCGCAGCAACTCGGCCACCTGCTCGCCGTGGGCCACGGGCACGTCCTCGGCCAGGGCCTCCATCAGCAGCCGGTAGTCGACGGCGATCCCCGTCGGCGTCCCGTCGGGGGCCGGCGCCACATCGCGCCCGGCGGAGCGCACCGCCTCCAGCAGGCCCATCTGCTCGAAGGCGTCGTAGCCCTGATAGCCCAGCATGAACCCGCGCGGGGAGTGCACGCCGGCCGGCGCGCGCTCGAGCACGATGGGCTCGTGCCCGCCGGCGCGCAGCAGCCGGGCGAGGGTGAGCCCGACCATCCCTCCCCCGACGATCACCGTTCTGATCATGGGCGAAACGCTACATGCGGACGATCGGCGCAATCCGCGCGCCCGACGCGGCTCCCACGGTCGCCGGGTGGCACACAGGAGCGCAACCGCCCCGGTCCCTGCTAGAAGAACGGCATGAGCGCTCGGGTCCGCCAGAGCCGCCGGCACCGCCGGCGAGGGGCCCGCCCGTGAGCCAACTGGACCTCGGGCTGCTGGTCGCCGGCGCGACCCTGCTGGTGCTGGCGCTGCTGTCCACGCTCCTGCCGCGCCTGCTGCTGACCGGCGTCCTCCCCGCACTGGTGGCCGGCGTGCTCCTCGGGCCCGACGTCCTGGGCGTCCTGGACCCCTCGGGCTGGGCCGGCGACGAGCGGATGCTCCTGGAGGAGGCGGCCCGCCTCACGCTCGGGGTCTCGCTGGTGGGCGTCGGCCTCATCCTCACGCGCCCGGACCTGCGCGAGTGCCTTCGCCGGGTGGCGGTGCTCCTGGGTCCCGGGATGCTCGGCATGTGGCTGCTCACGGCCCTCGGGGCGTGGCTGCTGCTGGACCTGCCGGCGTGGAGCGCGCTGCTGCTGGGCGCGATCCTGACCCCGACCGACCCGGTGGTGGCCTCCACCCTGGTCACCGGGAAGATGGCGACATCCAACGTCCCGCGGCGGATGCGCGCCACGCTGCTGGCCGAGTCGGGCGCCAACGATGGCCTGGCGCTCCCGTTCGTGCTGCTCGCCGGCCTGATGGCCACGCTCCCCGCGGGCGCCGCGCTGGGCGACTGGTCGTGGGACATCGCACAGGAGCTGGGCATCGGCATCGCCCTGGGCGCGGCGATCGGGTGGGGCACGGGGCGCCTCACCGAGGGCCTGGTGGTGCGCGGCGAGATCGAGGAGGCGGGGCTGCTGGGGCTGGGCATCGCCCTGGCGCTGACCGCGCTCGGCGGCGCGCACCTGCTGGGGGGCAGCGGCATCGTGGCGTGTTTCGTAGCGGGCGTCGCCTTCTCGGACGTGCTGGAGCAGCACGTGCGTGAGGAGCTCGAGAACGTGCAGGAGGCCGTCACCAGCTTCATGATCCTGCCGCTGTTCCTGCTGCTTGGCACCATGCTCCCGTGGTCCGACTGGCGCGCCCTGGGATGGGCGGCGCCGGCGTTCGCCGCGTGGGTGCTGCTGGTGCGCCGGCCGCCCGTCGTGCTGGCCATCCTCGCCCGCTCCTCGCTGAGCCGGCGCGAGAAGAGATGGCTGGCATGGTCGGGGCCGATGGGCGCGGCGGCCGTCTACTACGCCATCTTCGCCGCCGAGTTCGGCGCCGAGGGCTACGACACGATCTATGCGGCGGCGCTGCTCGGAGTCTGCGCCTCGGTGGTGGTGCACTCGCTCACGGCGACGCCGGCCGTGCGATGGGTGGCCGGCCGGCGCGTGCGGACCGTCGCACGGCACCCCCTGCGCGCCCACGTGGAGGACGACCCCTGACCGGGCGGGGCGCCCGTGGCCGGCCGGCCCGCGGCGCCCCATGGGGTCGTTGCGCAGGGCCGCTTGGACCACGGCCGATGGCGTGATCGGATGTCCTCACTGCCAGACGCGCGCGGAGGCCCCATGAGCGACAAGACGCCACCCCCGACCACGACCGACGGCGGCTCGCCGGTCCCGAGCGACGAGCACTCGCTCACGGTCGGCCCGGACGGCCCCATCGTCCTGCACGATCACTACCTGATCGAGCAGATGGCCAACTTCAACCGGGAGCGCATCCCCGAGCGCCAGCCCCACGCCAAGGGCGGCGGCGCCTTCGGGCACTTCACGGTCACGGGCGATGTGAGCGCCCACACCCGGGCGGCGGTGTTCCAGCCGGGCGCCCGCACCGACCTGCTGGTGCGCTTCTCGAGCGTGGCGGGCGAGCGCGGCAGCCCCGACACCTGGCGCGACCCGCGCGGCTTCGCGGTGAAGTTCTACACCCCCGAGGGCAACCTGGACATCGTGGGCAACAACACGCCGGTGTTCTTCATCCGTGACCCCATGAAGTTCCAGCACTTCATCCGCTCGCAGAAGCGCCGGGTGGCCAACAACCTGCGCGACCACGACATGCAGTGGGACTTCTGGACCCTCTCGCCCGAGTCGGCGCATCAGGTGACCTGGCTGATGGGCGACCGCGGCATCCCGAAGAGCTGGCGCATGATGAACGGCTACAGCAGCCACACCTACTCGTGGGTCGACGCGTCCGGCGAGCAGGTCTGGGTGAAGTACCACTTCAAGTGCGACCAGGGCATCGACTTCCTGACCCAGGACGAGGCCGACCGGCTGGCCGGCGTCGACGCCGACTACCACCAGCGCGATCTCTACGACGCCATCGAGCGCGGCGACCACCCCAGCTGGACGCTGAAGGTGCAGGTCATGCCCTTCGAGGACGCCAAGACCTACCGCTTCAACCCGTTCGACCTCACCAAGGTCTGGCCCCACGCCGACTACCCGCTGATGGAGGTCGGCCGGCTGACCCTCGACCGCAACGTCGAGGACTACCACGCCGAGATGGAGCAGGCCGCCTTCGAGCCCAACAACCTGGTGCCCGGGACGGGCCTGTCGCCCGACAAGATGCTGCTGGCGCGCGGCTTCTCGTACGCGGACGCCCACCGCGCCCGGCTGGGCGTGAACTACAAGCAGATCCCGGTCAACACGCCGCGCTCGGCCGTCCACAGCTACTCCAAGGACGGGGCCATGCGGGTGGCCAACGCGTCCGACCCGGTGTACGCGCCCAACTCCTACGGCGGGCCCGCGGCCGACCCCGAGCGCACCGACCACGCCGGCACCTGGGCCTCCGACGGCGAGATGGTGCGCGCGGCCTACACCCTGCGCCCGGACGACGACGACTGGGGCCAGGCGGGCACGCTGGTGCGTGAGGTGATGGACGACGAGCAGCGCGAGCGCCTGGTGGCCAACGTGGCTGGCCACCTGAGCGACGGCGTCTCGGAGCCCGTGCTGCAGCGGGCCTTCGAGTACTGGCGCAACATCGACCCGGACATCGGAGCGAGGATCGAGGCGGCGGTGCGCGCCGGCTGATCCCCGCGGACCGGAGCGCGCCGCCGGCCCGCTCCGGTCCGCCCGCCGGCGCCCCGTGGGCGGCCCTCAGTCCTCCCGCTGCGGGTGCACGCGCAGCGGCCCGGCGCTGACGACCGGGTAGGTGCCCGAGGCCACCGCGATCCCGGCCGCCTCGAAGCGCTCCAGCACCTGCCGGCTGATGGCGTCCTTGACCTCGCGCACGCCTCGGTCGGGCACCAGGAACCGCACGGTCATCTCCAGCCAGGCGTCGGTGATGCGCCAGTAGACCGCGGGCTCGGCGCTCTCGGGCCCGACGCCGTAGACCGAGCGCATCCGCTCGCGCCGGCCGGGGTCGACCTCGTCCGGCGCGACCGCGTGCTCGCGCGCCGCATCGAGCAGGATCCGCTCGGCGACGGCCCGGTCCGCGTCGTAGCCGATCGGCACGGCGATCTCCTCCCAGATGTAGGGGAAGTCGCGGCTGTAGTTGTAGACCGGGTCGGTGAAGATGGTGCCGTTGCTGACCGTGATCAGCCGGCCGGTGGGCTGGCGGCTGTGCACCCAGACCGCGGGGTCGGCGTCCTGCACCGCCGGCGGCTGGCCCATCTCGAGCACCGTGGTCTTGATGAAGCCGAGGTTGACCACGTCGCCGCGCACACCGCCCAGGGTGATGCGGTCGCCCACCGTGAAGATGTCGCCGCGCAGGATCACGAAGTAGGCGGCGAAGGCCGTGATCACCTGGGACAGGGCGAAGGCCAGGCCGGCGCTGATCAGCCCCACCCCGGTGGTGAGGTCGGCGTCGGGGGTGACCCAGATCGACACCAGTCCCAGGCCGAGGGCCACCGCGGAGGCCAGCCGGATGCCCTGGCGCGACCAGAAGCGCCGGGCGTCCTCGCGCCGGCCCGGCAGGCGACGCGCCATGCGCAGGGCCAGCAGCCGCACCAGGTACACGACCACGACCAGGCCCAGCGTGAGCAGCAGCTTGACCCCGGTGCGCTCGTTCACGCCGATCAGGGTCACGCCGAAGACCTCGACCGAGGCCGGCAGGAGTGCGATCACTGGGTGCCCGGCCCGGATCGATACACACATTGCCGCCCGACGACCATGGGGGCAGTGTACGACCGGGGCCGGCGCGGGTCGTCCACCGGCGGGCACCCGGAGGGGTAGCGTGGGCCGCCGTGCCCGCCACCGCTTCCCCTCCCGCGCCCGACCCGGTGCTGGCACGCCTGTCCGCCCTGGACCGCTTCCTGCCGCTGTGGATCGCCCTGGCCATGGCCGGCGGCCTGGCGCTGGGCTCGCTGGTGCCCGGCATCGACTCCGCGCTGGACCGCCTGCGCGTCGGGACCATCTCGCTGCCCATCGCGCTCGGGCTGCTGCTGATGATGTACCCGGTGCTGGCGCGCGTCCGCTACGAGGAACTGGGCCGGCTGCGCGGCGAGCGCCGGCTGCTGGCCGCCTCGCTGGTGCTCAACTGGCTGGTGGGGCCGGCGCTGATGTTCGCCCTGGCGTGGGCGTTCCTGGCCGACCACCCCGAGTACCGCACCGGGCTGATCATCGTGGGGCTGGCGCGCTGCATCGCCATGGTCCTGATCTGGAGCGACCTGGCGTGCGCCGACCGCGAGGCCACCGCGGTGATGGTGGCCATCAACTCGCTGATTCAGGTGGTGGCCTACTCGCTGCTGGGGTGGTTCTACCTCACCGCCCTGCCGGGCTGGCTGGGCCTCGACTCCCAGGGCCTGGACGTGTCGATCTGGGAGGTCGCGCGCACGGTCCTGATTTTCCTCGGTATCCCGCTGCTGGCCGGCTACCTCACACGCGTGTGGGGGGTGCGCGCCAAGGGCCGCGAGTGGTACGAGCAGCGCTTCCTCCCGCGCATCGGGCCGCTGGCGCTCTGCGCGCTGCTGTTCACGATCGTGATGCTGTTCGCGCTGCAGGGCGACGCGATCACCTCCCAGCCCTGGGACGTGGCCCTGATCGCGGTGCCCCTGCTGGCGTACTTCGCCCTGATGTTCGGCGTCTCGTTCGCCGCCGGCGCGGCGCTGGGCTTCGGCTACGCCCGCACCTCGTCGCTGGCGTTCACCGCGGCCTCGAACAACTTCGAGCTGGCCATCGCGGTGGCGGTGGGCGTGTTCGGGGTCACCTCGGGGCAGGCGCTGGCCGGCGTGGTGGGGCCGCTGGTGGAGGTGCCGGTACTGGTGGGGCTGGTCTACGTGGCGCTCTGGGCGGGCCGGCGCTGGTTCACCGACCCAAGCGCCCCGGGGACGAGGAGCAACCTGTCCGACAGCGAGGTCGTGCGCCGGCGCTGACCCGCCGGCGTGGGCGCGAGCCGCTCGGTCGCAGCCTCGTACCAGAACTGCGCATCCGAGTGCGGACTTACGCTACGCTCCGCGAATGGACGTCGTCACTCCTCAGGAGGCGGCACTCCGCCTGGGATTGTCGCGCAGCACGACCTACGGGCTGATCCGTTCGGGTGCCCTCCCGGCAACCCGAATCGGCCGGGGCCTGGTCATCGAGGCCGACGATCTACGTCGCTTCGCCACCGCACCGCGCCCCACGGGACGGCCGTGGTCGGCGCGCTCATGCTGGGCCACGCTGGCGGCCGCAGGAGGCTGGCCCCTGCCCTTCTCCCTCTCGCGCTCCGAGCGAGCCCGCGCCGGCGAGAGGGCACGCGAGATCGCGGATCTGCCCAGCCATCGCTTCGATCGACGGGCCGAAGCTTCGACCTGGTTCTGTCACCCGTCCCTGATCGACGTCCTCAGGGATGACGGGCGTCTGTGCCTGGCCGGCGCATCGGCCGCTCCGGCACATCGCGCAGACATCCTCGCCGCCGATCTGCTGGAGGCCTACGTGCGCCCCGACGACCTGGCGGCGATCGCGCGCGAGTACACGCTCATCCCCGGGGCCGGCGACAACGTGCTCCTGCGCGTGCCCTCGGTCACCTGGCCGCTGCCGGAGGGCCGCTTCGCCCCAGCGGTCGTCGTGGCGTGGGATCTGATCGACGCCGGCGACCAGCGCAGCGTCCGCGCCGGGCGCGCGCTCCTGCGACGGCTCGCCCCGGCAACGCCATGATCGTCCTTCCGCCGCTCAGTGACGGACATTCCGCGCTGGGGCGCACCCTGCTGGACCTGGCCGACGCGCGCCTCGGCCCATGGGTGCTCATCGGTGGCCAGATGGTGCTGCTCCACACCCTCTCCCGTGGCCGTATGTCGCCGCGGGTGAGCACCGACCTCGACCTGGTGGCAGACGTCCGCGCGACACCGGGGGCCGCCCGAAGGATCGCCACCCGACTGCTCGAGCTCGGATTCGAGGTCCGGGCCGGCAACATGAACGGCATCGGGCACCGATTCCGCCCGACCTTCTGGGCGCCCTGGTCGTGAAGTCTCGCGCCATGGCCCTCGATCGCTCCCCGCAGCGGCACGCCACGGATCTCGCGGTGCTGTACTCGCTGATCGACGATCTGGGTGCGCTCGGCGACGAGGCCGGCGCGCGCGAGCGCCGCGCCCTGCGCTCAGCGGCCCCGCGCCTCGGCGGCCTCTCCGATGAGCCGTGGACCACGCTCGCGGACGCCGCGCACAGGGCTGCCGCGTTCGCCGCCTTCACCCGACTGGCGGGCTGACCCGACGCCGAGCACGGGCGATGGGACTTCGTCAGGCGCCCGGAGGACTAAGGCGTGTCACCGGTCCACGAGGAAGGCGCACCCCTTGTTCAGAGCATGACCCCCTGATCGGCACCCGAGCCGGGGGCCGGCGCCGGCCCGGTGGGAGACGGGGAGGAGTCCGCCGGGGCGGGGGCGGGCGCGGGAGCCGTCGGGGCCGGATCGGTTGTGGGTGCGGGATCGGTTGTGGGTGCGGGATCGGTCGTGGGGGCCGGGTCGGCCGCGGGGGCCGGCGTCTTGCCGGGCGCACGGTCGCCCGGGACGAGATCGGCCGGGGCGGGGGCGCCGACCCGATCCACCGGGGCGGAGCCACCGGCCTGCGGGGACGTCGGCGTGACGCCGGCGCCGGCCGCGGGCGTGATCACCGACACCAGGTCCGCGGGCCTCTCGCCGCCGGTCGCGGTCGTGGCCGAGCCGGCGCTCGGCGCCGACTCATTCTCCGCGGCGCCCGACGACCACAGGGTCGATGTCGCGGCGACGAGCGCGCCGGCGCCGGCGTCGGCCGTGGCCTCCGCCTCGGCCAGACGCTCCGCCACCGGAGCGCTGCGCGGCGCCTCGGCCGTCGCCTGCTGACCCGGCACCGTCGGCCCGGTGAACCCGGTGTTCACCACGCTCCCGGCCGCGAACGCGGCGACGAGCACCATCATGGCGGCCACGCCCGCGATGGCGAAGCGGCTGCGGCGGCGCACCCCGTCGGCCAGGCCCGCGGGTCGCGGAACCGGAAGGCGTCCGGGCGCGAGCGCCCGCAGGCGCTCCGCACGATCGGAGATGCGCAGGCAGATCTCGCCCACGATGGTGATGATGATCGGCGACAGCGCGCCACCGATCAGCGAACCGGCCAGGCCGGCGCCGGAGATCGTGGCTGTGGCAAGGGTACCGGCGACGCTGGCGGCGGCCAGCGTGCGCGGCGAGAGCGCGCTCGACTTCGTGCGGGTTTCTTCACTCATGGCACCGGCGCTCCTGCGGGAATGGCTTGGCGGTTGACTGTCGGTTGCTCGGCGGCGGGACCGTAGATGTGGTGTGTGAAGATCGGGTTGCGGTCCGTCTCCTGTCCGGCCAAGCCGTTGCCGTGCCGATGCCTGCGCCCCGTGTCCGCCCACCGTTCCCGCCCGGGAACGACACAGGCCCCCGGATCCTGGTGTGGATCCGGGGGCCTGTGAGAGGTGGACCCGGCCGGCACTGCCCCGGCGTCCGAAAGCGTTCCCCCATCAGCTTCTCCGAGCGCAGTCGTCGGTGAATGTCTCACGAGGGAGGTCACCGTCGACCTACCACTCCCTCGCCAGGTACTCCTGAAGTCTCGTCCGCCGGCCGAGTGCCGTTGCCGTCGAACCAGGATCGCTTGCTGACACCGGCTACCCCCCTCACGAACCTAAGGGGGACCAATGGCCCTCAGTTACCGGTTTTTAAGCGGCGAGGGCGAGCTTCGGAGAGTTATCCGCAGCTTCGTTGTTTCCCGGTTGTTGACGCGGTCCACCGGGTCCGCGGCTCGCTGACTGATGCGGTACCGCTCCGTCGAAACTGGATCGGGCCCGTGTTGTTGCCCTCACAGGGTAGCACCACCCCGTAGCCGTCGGCCGGCGCCGGCCCCGCCCCGCTCAGGCCCGCGCGCGCCGGCGGGCGAACTCGCCCACGCCGACCACGACGGCGGCTGCGACCAGTCCCAGCACCAGCGGCATCGCCCACTCGCCGGCCGGCGGGCCCGCCAGCGACGACTCCTCGATGCCCTCCGGCCACGGCCACAGCACCCGCAGCGAGCCCACCATCAGCCCGATGAGCACGGCCAAGACAATGTCGTGCGCCCGGCGCAGCAGCCGGTCGAGGAGGGTCGAGAACAGCGCCAGGCCGATGGCGCATCCCAGGATGAACACGCCGGCCACCGCCACCTCGCGGTCGTTCAGCGCGGCCAGCATGTACTCGTACATGCCCAGCATCAGCAGGATGAACGAGCCCGAGATGCCCGGCAGGATCATGGCGCAGATGGCGAGCGCCCCGGCGCCGAACACCGCCACCAGCGCGGGGTCGTCCACCTCTCCCGATCGCAGGCCCAGCACGAAGAAGGTCACCGCGGCCGACACGAGCATGATCGGGATCAGGCGCAGGTCCGGGCGCTTGAGGTACTGCAACGCCACCACGGCCGAGGCCGCCACCAGCCCGAAGAAGACCGCACCCACCTCCACCGGGTGCTCCTCCATCAGGGACTCGATCACGCGCGCCAGCGAGACGAAGGCCACCACGATGCCGAGGAACAGGGGCACGATGAAGCCCCAGTCCACCTCGCGCAGGTGCTCGCGCGCGGTGCGCAGGTCGGCCCGCAGCAGTCGGCCGGCCACCGCGGCCAGCAGGCGCACCGTCGCGATCAGGCGCTCGTAGATCCCCGCCACCAGGGCCACCGTTCCGCCCGACACGCCCGGCACCACGTCGGCGGCACCCATGAAGAAGCCGCGCACGGCGTGGGGGATGAAGCGGAGCACGGCCGGGGAGCCTACCCGCCGCACCGTCAGATGGCCCGCCCCGGGTTGAGGATCCCCGCCGGGTCGAAGGCGCGCTTGATGTCGGCGCTGAGGCGGCGCGCCACGGGGCCCACCTCGCGCTCGAGCCAGGGCAGCTTGAGGGTGCCCACCCCGTGCTCGCCCGTGATGGTGCCCCCGAGCGCCAGGGCGGCGTCGAAGATGCCGCCGGCCGCCGCCTCGGCGCGCGCCACCTGGGCCGGGTCGTCGCGGTCGAAGACGATGGTGGGGTGCATGTTCCCGTCGCCGGCGTGACCGAAGGTCGCGATCTGGGCCCCGGTGTCGGCGGCCACCGCCTGGATGGCGCCCAGCAGGGCCGGCACCCGCGCCCGCGGCACGCCCACGTCCTCCAGCAGCGTCGCACCGCGCCGCTCGAGCGCGGGGAAGCACAGCCGCCGCACCTCCATCAGCATCGCGCTCTCCACCTCGTCCTCGGCGGCCACCACCATCGTGGCGCCGGCGCGCTCGCACGCCCGGGTCATGCGCGCCAGCTCCTCATGGCGCGCAGCGCCGGGCAGGTCGGACTGGAACAGCACCAGCGCCGCGGCCGACAGGTCCAGATCCAGCCGGCGCCAGGCCTCCACGGCCGCGAGGGTCGGGCGGTCGATCAGCTCGAGCAGCGACGGGTTGGTGCGCTCCTCGGCCATGCCCACCACCGCGTCGCCGGCGGCGACGAGGCTGGGGAAATAGGCGGCACCCGTCAGCGGGGCCGCCGGCACGGGGCGCAGGCGCAGTACCGCCTCGGTGACCACCGCCAGCGTCCCCTCCGAGCCCACCAGCAGCGACAGCAGGTCCAGCCCGGCCACGCGCTTGACCGTCGCCCCGCCCACCCGCAGCACCTCGCCGGCGCCGGTCACCGCCGTGAGCCCCAGCACGCTCTCGCGCGTCACCCCGTACTTCACGCAGCACAGCCCGCCGGCGTTGGTGGCGATGTTGCCCCCGATGGTGCAGTAGGCGCGGCTGGCCGGATCGGGCGGGTACCAGAGCCCCCGCTCGGCCGCGGCGGCGGCCAGGTCGCCGTTCACCACGCCGGCCTGCACCGTGGCCGTCAGGGACTCGGTGTCGATCTCGGCGATGGCCGTCATGGCCTCGGTGGAGAGCACGAGCGCCCCCTCGATGGCCGCTGCCCCGCCCGACAGGCCGGACCCGGCCCCGCGGGTGACCACCGGCACCCCATGAGCGCCCGCAGTGCGCATGGCGGCGGCCACCTCGTCCGCCGACTCCGGGCGCACCACCGCACACGGCCGCCCGCCGCGCACCAGCGCCGCCTGGTCGTGGCGGTAGGCCTCGGTCACGCCGGGGTCGACGACGACCCGCCCGGCCGGCAGCAGGTCGCCCAGGGCCGCGACCGCGCGCGCGGCAGCCGCGGGATCGACGATCATGGGGGACGTGGACGCGGACACCGGCACCCTCACCTCCGGCGCGGACCTCGGGCGGCCCGGGCCTCTAGGCTTTGGTCAGACCATGAGTCAACCAGAATCGTCAGCGCTCGCGACCGAGGCCGTCACCGGCGCCGGCGCCATCCCGGGCCCCGCCGTGGCCGCCGGCGCCCTGGCCGCGAGCGCCCCGCGTCTGCCGCTGTACCTGCAGGTGGCCCACCGCATCCGCGAGGCCATCATCGCGGGCCACCTGGCCCCCGGGGACCCCCTGCCCACCGAGCGCGAACTGGCCGAGTCGTTCGAGGTCAGCCGCGCCTCGGTGCGCGAGGCGCTGCGTGCGCTCCAGGCCGAGGGCCTGGTGGCCGCCAGCGGCCCGCCGGCGCGCACCGTGGTGGTCCCCGGGGCCGCGGCACACGCGCGTGACGCGCTGGTGACCCTGCTGCGCCTGAACGGCGTGGGCGTGGGCGACCTGATGTCGTTCCGCACCCTGCTGGAGTGCGAGTCGGTGGCCGCCGCCGCCGAGGCCCCGCGCGGCCCCTGGTTCACCGAGGCGCACATCGCCCTGGCCGCCATGCGCGACCGCACCCAGAGCGCCGAGGAGTACGACCGGGCCGATCTGCACTTCCACATGGCCCTGGCCCAGGGCTCGGGCAACGCCGCGCTGTACCTGGTGATGCAGGCCCTGCGCGGCGCGGTGGCCAAGCACCTGCTGGAGCACCTCACCAGCCGGCCCGACCTACCCACCACCCTGGCCCGCCTCACCGCCGAGCACGGCGCCATCCTCACGGCCATCGAGGCCGGCGACGGGGCCGCCGCCCAGCGCCTGGTGCGCAACCACATCCGCGCCTTCTACTCGCGCGGCGGCGGTTGACCCGGTGAAGGTGATGCTCATGCGCACCTGCCTGGCCGACATGGTGGCCCCCTCGGTGGCCGCCGCGGCCAGGAGGGTGATGGAGCGCGCCGGCGTCGATGTGGTGGTCCCGCGCGGGCAGACCTGTTGCGGCCAGCCGGGCTGGAGCTCGGGCCATCCCGACCAGGCCCGCCCCGTGGCCCGGCGCACGCTGCGCGCCTTCGCCGACGCCGACACGGTGGTGGTCCCCTCGGGCTCGTGCGCGGCCATGATCCGCCACGCCTATCCCGAGCTGTTCGCCGGCCGGCCCGAGGAGGCGGCCGCGCGCCGGCTGGCCGATCGCACCGTCGAGTTCAGCCAGTTCGTCGACCGCCACCAGCTTGCCGACGACACCGGGGCCGCGGGCTCGGTGACCTACCACGACTCGTGCCACATGCTGCGGGTCCTGGGGGAACGGGAGAGCCCGCGCGCGTGCCTGGGCACCCAGGCGGGCCTGGAGCTGCGCGAGCTGGCCGAGACCAGCACCTGCTGCGGCTTCGGCGGCACCTTCAGCGTGGCCTTCCCCGAGGTGTCGGGCCACCTGGGCGAGGAGAAGGCGCGCAACGCCGCGGCCACCGACGCGGACGAGCTGATCGGCTGCGACGTCTCCTGCCTGCTGCACATCGCCGGGCGCGCCCACCGCCTGGGCATCCCGCTGCGCGTGCGCCACCTGGCCGAGCTACTCGCCGACGGCACCCCTGACGGGCCGGCCCGGTGAGCGACCCCATGGGCACCCCTCCCCCGCGCGGGGTGATGTACCCCGACGCCGCCGGCAGCCTGCGCGCGCGCACCGCCGATGCCCTGGCCGACGAGGAGCTGGGCGAGAACCTGCGCAGCGCCGCGTCCTCCTGGACGGCCGGCCGCCAGCGGATGGTGGACGAGCACGGCTTCGCCGGCATGCGCGAGCGCGCCAAGGAGATCCGCACCGACAACATCCGCCGGCTGCCCGAGCTGATGGAGCGCCTCACCGGGCAGGTGGAGGCCGTCGGCGGGGTGGTGGCACGGGTGTCCGACGGCGAGGAGGCCTGCCGCTACATCACCGACCTTGCCGCCGCGCGCGGGGCCGGCCTGGTGGCCAAGAGCAAGTCGATGGCCACCGAGGAGATCAAGCTCAACGAGCACCTGGAACACGCCGGCCTGCGGGCGGTGGAGACCGACCTGGGCGAGTGGATCCTCCAGCTGGCCGGCGAGCACCCCAGCCACATCATCGCCCCGGCCGTCCACATGAACCGCGGTCAGATCCGCGAGCTGTTCGCCGCCGAGAGCGGCGCCCCCGTCCCCGAGGGCCGCGAGGCCCTGGTGGCCCACGCCCGCCGGCGCCTGCGCGAGGTGTTCGCGTCCGCCGACATCGGCGTGTCGGGAGTCAACATCGCCGTGGCCGAGACGGGCACGATCTGCGTGGTGGAGAACGAGGGCAACGGGCGCCTGGTGACCGCGCTGCCGCGCATCCACGTGGCGGTGATGGGCATGGAGCGCGTGGTGGAGGACTGGGAGCAGGCCGCCCACATCCTGGAGACGCTCCCGATGGCGGCCATCGGCGACGACGCGGCCACCTACGTCAACCTCATCACCGGCCCGCGCGCGCCCGACGAGGCGGACGGCCCCGAGGAGTTCCACCTGGTGATCCTGGACGGCGGACGCGGCGCGCTGCGCGGCACCGACCTCGAGGAGGCCCTTCACTGCATCCGCTGCGGGGCCTGCCTGTACTCGTGCCCGATGTGGCGCAGCGTGGGCGGGCAGGCCTACGGCTCGCCCTACTCGGGGCCCATCGGCGCGGTCATCACGCCCTTGCTCGACGGGATGAAGGGCGAGAAGGCGGCCGAGCTACCGTTCCTCAGCTCGCTGTGCGGCTCGTGCCACGACGCCTGCCCGGTGGGTATCCCCCTGCACGACCTGCTGGTGCGGGTGCGCGGGCGCACCACCACCCCCGCCCACGCCGCCGACCGCCGGCGAATGCGCGCCTGGAGCCGGGCCTGGCGCTCGCCCCTGGGCTACCAGGCCTCGCGGCTGCTGGCGCGCGCCGGCCTGGCCCTGGCCCGCCGGCGCGGGCCGTGGATGCGCCGCCTCCCGGGACCGGGCGCGCCCTGGACCGAGCAGCGCGACATCCCCACCAGTTGGCCCCCGCGCCCGTGAGCGCCGGCGAGGCCGGCGGGCGCGACGAGGACCCCCGGGCGCTGGCCGAGCGCCTGGTGGGGGCCCTGGACCGCCGGCGCGGCACCGGTGAGGTGGTGGAGGCCGCCGGCGTGGCCCGGGCCGCCGCGGCCCAGGTGGCCGGCTGGGGCGCCGAGCGCGCGCTCATGGCGGGGGACCCGCTGCTGGACGAGCTGGGCCTTCCGGCGGCCCTTGAGGCGGCCGGGGTCGAGGTGCTGCGCTGGCCGGCCGGCCGCGAGGGCGGCTGGCGCGACCTGCTGGGACTCGATGGCCCCGAGGCCACCGTGGGGGTCACCGTTCCGGATCTCGGCGTGGCCGAGCGCGGCACGCTGGTGCTGGGCACCGGGCCCCACCACGGGCGCAGCATCGACGTGGTCAGCCAGCGCCACCTCGCCGTGCTCCCGGCCTCGCGGATCCGCGCCACCCTGGCCGAGGCCCTGGCCGAGCGCTTCCGCACCGACGAGGACCGCCGCCCGCCGTCGGCCGTGTCGCTGGTCTCGGGCCCCAGCCGCACCTCGGACATCGAGAAGATCTCCACCCTGGGTGCCCACGGCGCCCTGTCGATGCACGTCCTGGCGGTGGCCGACCGCTGAGAAGTCGCCGCTCAGGGCCCGGGCCGCGGGCGCCCCTCGGGCATCAGCAGCGCGTCCAGCGCCGCGTCGGCGCGGGCCAGGAGCGCGGCCAGCAGCCGGCGCTCGTCGGCGTCGAGGGCCCCGGCGAGGACGCGCTCGTCCACGGCGGTCAGGACGGCGGCGAAGTGCTCCAGGCGGTCGCGGCCCTCGTCGGTCAGCGCGATGATGCGCCGGCGCGCGTCCTCGGGGTGCACCGCGCGCGACACCAGTCCACGGACGGCCAGCTGATCGAGCACCGTGGTGATGTGGGCCGAGCTCATCCGCAACCCGGCCGCCAACCGGCGCGGTTCGGCGGCGGTGGGCGTGGCCTCCCCCACGGCCGCCAGCACCCGGTACTGGGCCGCCGAGAGCTGGGCATGGCGCCGGGCCAGGCGATCCAGCACCTGGGCCAGCCCGGCACCCAGGGTGAGCACGGCCCCCGGGGGGTGCGGGCCGGCGGTGGCCGGTGGTACGCTCTCGGTCATCGCTAAAGTTTTAGCGAATGGGCACGGACGACATCGGGGGACCGGGATGCGCATCGTGATCGTGGGCGGCGGCGTGGTGGGGCTCACCCTCTGGCGCATCCTCGAGCGCCACGGCGTCGAGGCCACGGTGCTCGACCGCGCGGGGCCCGGATCGGCCGTGGCCCGCCCCTTCCTGCTGCCCTACCACGGCTTCGAGGCCCTGCGCGAGGCCGGCACCTTCGACGCCGTCCGGTCGATCGCCTGGGAGGTGGCGCCCGAGGCCCCGCAGGGCGCCATCGCGCTGACGGCCACCTTCACGCGGGTGAGCGCCATCCTGGCCGAGGGCGTCCCGGTGCGCCACGGCATCGAGGTGACCGACCTGCTGCGCGAGGGCGACCGCGTGACCGGCGTGGTGGCCCGCGATGCCGGCGGGGAGCAGGAGCGCATCCCGGCCGACCTGGTGGTGGCCTGCGACGGGCTGCGCTCGCCGGTGCGCGGCATGGCCGGCATCGAGCCCGAGTCGCGCCTGGCCGACGGCGCCCACCTGAGCTGGATCTCGCCCGTGGTGATCGACCGCTCCTTCGCCATGCACTACCAGTCCGACGGGCGCCAGGTGGGCCTGATCGGCTGGCCCGAGGGCTCGGCCGGCTGGTGGGACATCGAGCGCTCGGGCGAGGCCGCGATGAAGGCCCCGGGGCTGGAGCGCTTCACAGAGGCCTTCGCCGCGCTGCTGCCGCCGGCGGCGCCGGCCCTGGAAGGGCTCACCTCGGTGGACGACCTGGTGTACCGCGAGCTCACCATCCTGCGCTGCGAGGAGTGGTGGCGCCCCGGGGTGGTCGTCATCGGCGACGCGGCCCACTTCCTGGGCCCCGAGGCCGGCATCGGCGCCGGGCTGGGCCTGGGCGATGCGCTGGCCCTGGCCCAGGCGATCGCGCAGAACCGCGACGACGCGGACGCGGCCTGCCGCGACTACGAGGCCTGGCACGGGCCGAAGGTGCGCCCCTACGAGGCCATCGGCGCCGAGGGCGCGCGCCTGGTGCGCGGCGGCGACAAGCCGGCCGGCGAGATCTGGCCGCCGCCGGAGTGATCCGGCCTGCGATCTCCCGCCTCTGGCGCCGGGGCCCGGTTCCACGGCCGGCCTGGCCTGGGCGCTGCATGTGGCCGTCGATCGCGCGCTGGGGTTCGGGCTGCGCACGCCCGCGGGCGATCAGCGCGCCTGAACCTCAATCCTCCCGGTCGACCTCCACGCGCAACTCGCCCCTCTCGATCTCCACCTCGAACTCGATCTCCTCGGCCCCGCGGTAGAAGCTGACCTCGATCTCGTCGGGCTCCTCCTCGGTGACCTTCGCGTCCCAGCCGCGCGCCGCCTTGAACAGGATCAGCCGCAGCGTCTGCCCCACCTGCACCCTCACCACGCCGGCCTCCCCCGCGCGGTAGGTGCGGATCTCGGGTCGCAGCGGAGGGGCCTGGGCGCGGGCGCGGGCGGTCGTCCGGGCCGGCGGCGGCATCGGGAGCTGCTCGGTGCGGCGCTCCAGCACCTCCGAGCCGGCGCTGGTGACCGCCAGGCCCTCGGCCTCCACCGCCGAGCCGTCGTCCCCACCCATCCCGCAGCCGCCGGCCAGCGCCGCGGCGGCCAGCAGCGACGCCGAGCCGAGGAGGATCCGCGTGCGGCGCCCGGCCTCCACCTAGCGCCGCGCCGCGCGCATGGCGCGCTCGGCCTCGCGCTTGGCGTCGCGCTCGGCGATGGTGCGGCGCTTGTCGTAGGTGGACTTGCCGCGCCCCACGCCGATCTCGAGCTTGGCGCGCCCGTGGGAGAAGTACATCCGCAGGGGCACGATGGCCAGGCCCTTCTCGGACACGGCACGGGCCAGTTTCTCGATCTCGCGGCGGTGCAGCAGCAGCTTGCGCGTGCGCATCACGTCGTGGCCGGTCTGGCCGCTGTTGACGTAGTCGGCGATGTGGGCGCCCACCATCCACGCCTCGCCGTTTCGTACCTGCACGTAGGCGTCGCGGATCGTGGCGCCGCGCTCGCGCAGGCCCTTCACCTCGGTGCCCTCCAGGGCGATTCCCGCCTCGTAGCGCTCGAGGATCTCGTACTCGTACAGGGCACGACGGTTCCGCGCGATGTCGCGGAAGCGCTGGTTCTTCTCGGTGGGTGTCGCCTTGGTCTTGCCCATGGGGTTGGACAGGTTAGCGCCCGCGGGCGCCCAGGCGACGCTCGGCGCGCCGGCGGGGCGCCGGGCGTGCGTCGGCCGGCACCAGGCCCACCCGGCCGCGCAGGGGCTCGATGCGGTCCACGCGCGCGGCGACGGGGTCGCCGATGCGGATACGCCGTCCGGAGCGGTCGCCGATCAGCATCACCCCCAGCTCGTCGGCGCGGTAGTGGTCGTCCTCGATCGTGCGCGAGGCGAGGAAGCCGGTGAAGACCTCCTCGAAGCGCACGAACAGACCGGCGTCGATCAGCCCGCCCACCTCTCCGTGCACCACCGTGTCCACCCCGCGCTCGCGCAGCTGCTCGCGCAGCAGGAACGCCGCGCACATGTCGTCGGCGCGACGCTCCAGCGCGGAGGCGGCGCGCTCGGTGCCCGAGCAGTTCTCGGCGGCCTCGGCCAGTTCGGCCACCCCCGGCCCGGGCGGCCCGATGCCGAGCGCGTCCAGCAGGCCCCGGTGCACCAGCAGGTCCGGGTAGCGCCGGATGGGCGAGGTGAAGTGCAGGTAGGCGGAGCTCGCGAGCCCCGAGTGGGTGGCCTGGGCCGGCGAGTAGTGGGCCTGTCGCAGGGTGCGCAGCACCAGCCCCCACAGGGCGTCGCCGCCGGAGCGCCCCGGCGCCAGGTGGCGCCCCACCGCCACGGCGGCCGCGGCGGCCGCCTCGCGGCACTCGGCCGGTGCCATCGGGCCCTCGGGCAGCGGCGGCGTCGCCACCCCCAGCTCCTCGAGCTGCGCGTAGAGCGTGGCCACCCGGCCCTGGGCCGGGTCGTCGTGGTGGCGGAACACGGTGGGGATCCGCTTGGCGATGAGGAAGCGGGCCACCGCCTCGTTCGCGGCGATCATGCACTCCTCCACCAGGGAGTGGGCCGCGGTCTGCCCCTCCAGGTGCATGGCCACCACGCGCTCGCCGTCGAAGCGCACCACCGGCTCGCCCGAGTGGGCCTCCAGGGCGCCGCGGGCCATCCGCCGCGCGCGCAGGGCCCGGGCGCAGCGCGCCGCCAGCGCCAGGTCGGCCTCCAGTTCGTCGTCGCCCAGGCCGCCCCCCTCCAGGAAGACGTCCACCTCGGGATAGGTGAGCCGGCGCTCGGAGCGGATGAGCGAGCGCGAGAACCGGGTCTCGTGGACCTCGCCGTCGGGACCCACCACGATCTCGGCGGTCACCGCGGCACGGTCGGCGCCCGGGCGCAGGCTGCACAGGTCCGCCGACAGGCGCGGCGGGAGCATCGGCACCACCCGTCCGGGCACGTAGACCGAGTTGCCGCGCCGGGCGGCCTCGCCATCCAAGGCCCCGCCGGCCTCGACGAAGCGCGAGACGTCGGCGATGTGGACCCACAGGCGCACAGCGTCCTCACCCTCGGGGGCCACCGCGATGGCGTCGTCGTGGTCCTTTGCGCCGGCCGGGTCGATGGTGATCACGCGCTGGTGGCGCATGTCACGCCGGCCGGCGTCGCCCAGCGGGGTCCGCTCACCAAGGGCCTCGGCCTCCTCCAGCGCGGCGCGCGGGAAGGGGCGGGCCAGGCCCTCGTGGGCGATCAGGGCGTCGAGGCCGGCGCCGGCCGCGGTGGCGGGCCCGTGCACGGTCTGCACGCGGGCGGTGCGCCCGCGCACCGAGACGGTGACCAGATCACCGGGGCCCGCGTCGCCCTGGGCCGAGCGCAGCATGGGCACCAGCGGCCCGGGCTCGAAGGCCGGGCGGGCGGCCACGCCGCGGCCCGAGGGGACCACCTCGGCCACCATCGTGATGGTGGGACCGCCGCGACGGCTCACGGGCTCGCCGGGGCGGGGACCGGCGCCGTGGCCGACGGGGCCGGCGCGGAGGGGTCGGACGGATCGGCCAGCAGGTCGCGCACGGCCGCATCGAGGGCCTCGTCGGCCGGCGTGTCCGGGTCGTCGACCGAGCGCACGTCGGGGGGCAGGCCACGCTCGGCCAGGTCGAAGCCGTCCGGGGTGAGGTAGCGGGCCGTCGTCAGGCGCAGGGCGCCCCCGTCGCGCAGCAGCCAGGTGCTCTGCACCAGGGCCTTGCCGAAGGTGGGCTCGCCCACCAGGCGTGCCCGGTCGCCGTCGCGCAGGGCGCCGGCCACGATCTCCGCCGAGGAGGCAGAGTTGCGGTCCACCAGCACCACCAGGGGCACCTCGCCGTCGCCCACCGGATCCGCGGAGGTGCGCAGGGTCCGCCGCGGCTGCGCGCGGCCCTCGGTGGTGACCACGGCAGAGCCCTCGGGCAGGAACACCGCCGCCACCCCCACGGCCTCGTTCACCAGGCCGCCCGGATCCTGGCGCAGGTCCAGCACCAGCCCGTCGACATCCTCGGCCAGCAGGTCGTCGGCGCGCTCGCGCAGCGCCTCCGCGGCCCCGCGGGTGAAGCGATCGAGCTTGAGGTAGCCCACCCGCTCCTGGCGCCGCTCGATCACCCGGGACCGCACGGGCGGGATGCGCACCCGGCTGCGGGTGAGGGTGAGATCGCGGGGCTCCTCGGTGCCCGTGCGCACCACCATCTCCACGTCGGACCCCTCGGGCCCGCGGATCAGGCCCACCACGGCATCCAGGGAGCCGCCGCCGGCACGGAAGCCCTCCACCGAGACGATGCGGTCGCCGGCCGCGATGCCGGCCCGGGCGGCCGGGCTGTCGGGGTAGACGCGGGTGATGACCAGGGCATCCGCGCGCGCGGCCACCTGGATGCCCACGCCCACGTACGCCCCGTCCTGGTGGAAGTCGAGGGCCGCCAGCGCCTCCTCGTCGAGATAGGCCGTGTAGGGGTCGTCCAGCGCCTCGATGATGGCCTCCACCGAGCGCTGCTCGAGCTCCTCCTCGTCCAGGTCGCGGTAGTACTCGCGCCGCAGCACATCGAGCACCTGGGACGGGAGGTCCTGGCCGCTGTCGCCCAGCAGGACACCGCGCAGGGGCTGCGAGAGCTGGGTGAGCCCCGTGGACTGCGGGTGCCCGCCCACGATGACCCCCGCCAGGAAGATCGCGAACACGAGCGCGGTCGTGAGGACCGCTTTGAGTAGGCGCAGGGGCATCGGGGTGCGCCGATGATAGCCGCGCCCCCGATGATCCAGCCCATCCACGGGCCCGGCGGACGCCCCGACGGGGCGTCCGCGGCCGGGGCGCGGGTCAGACCTTCAGGAAGCGCCTCAGGGTCAGCCCGCTGCCGAGCGCACCCACCAGGGTGCCGGCGGCCACCAGGATGAGCGTCAGCGAGACGAAGCCGATCGTCTCGGGGCCCGAGGCGGTCAGCGGGCTGGCCGAGTCGTCCACGAACGGGTCCACCAGCGAGAGCTTCACGCCCCACAGGAGCGCCACCGACAGCACCGCGCCCACCAGCCCGCAGATGACCCCCTCGATCACGAACGGCCAGCGGATGAACCAGTTGGTGGCCCCCACCAGCTTCATCACCTCCACCTCGCGGCGGCGGGCGAAGATGGACAGGCGGATGGTGTTGCCGATCAGGAGCACGGCGGCCACCAGCAGGATGCTGATCAGCGCCAGGCCGGCCCACTGGATGAAGGTGGCCGCGCGCAGCAGCGTGTCGGCCTCCTCGGCACCGTAGACCACGCCGGGCGTGTCGGGGTCGCCCACGTCGGAGGCCAGACCGGGCAGGCCGGCGAAGCCCTCGGCCACCGACTTGGCATCGTCGGGGTCGACCAGGTCGAGGCGGTAGGCCGGCGGGAAGATGTTGGGGTTCACGTCCTGCAGCAGCGCCGGGTCCACGTCCTCGCGCAGCGACTCGAGCGCCTCGCGCGGGGTCACGTAGGCCGAGCCCTCCAGCGTCCCCTGCCGGGTGAGCTGGTCGATACGCGCCTCGACGGCGTTGGTCTGGGCCACCGTGGCGTCGTCGGCGATGTAGACGGCCACGTCGATCTTCGCCGTC
This sequence comes from Miltoncostaeaceae bacterium, assembly GCA_040219555.1. Taxonomy (GTDB): domain Bacteria; phylum Actinomycetota; class Thermoleophilia; order Miltoncostaeales; family Miltoncostaeaceae; genus JAVJSF01. The sequence goes on along the minus strand of JAVJSF010000008.1, from coordinate 26,806 downwards.
TGCTCGTCCACGGAGGACTGCACATAGAGGAACGACGGGATGAACGCGCCCAGCACGAAGACCGCGATCAGCACGGTGACCGTGGCGGCCACCGACACGGCGGCGTTGGCGCGGATGGAGCGCCAGGCCTCGCCCAGGAAGAAGCTGAACCTCATGCGTCGGCCCGGGCGTAGGTGGCCTGCTTCTGGTCGCGCACCACGCGGCCGGCCTCGAGGGCGATCACGCGCATCTGCATCTTGTCCACCATCTCCCGGTCATGGGTGGCCATGATCACCGTCGTGCCGGTGCGGTTGATGCGGTAGAGGAGCTGCATGATCCCGATCGAGGTCTCGGGGTCCAGGTTCCCGGTGGGCTCGTCGGCGATCAGCAGGCGCGGGTGGTTGACGAACGCGCGGGCGATGGACACCCGCTGCTGCTCGCCACCCGAGAGCTCGTTGGGGTAGCGCCCGGCCTTCTCGGACAGGCCCACCAGCGACAGGATCTCGGGAACCTTGCGGCGCACGCCGCGCGGGTTCTCACCGATCACCTGCAGCGCGTAGGCCACGTTCTCGTACACCGTGCGCCCCTGCAGCAGCTTGAAGTCCTGGAAGACGCACCCGATGGCACGGCGCAGGTAGGGCACCTTGTTGGCGCGCAGGCGGCTGAGGTTGCGCCCGCCCACGCTCAGGGTCCCCGCGGTGGTGTCGAGTTCCTTGATGAGCAGCCGGATGAAGGTGCTCTTGCCCGAGCCCGAGGGGCCCACCAGGAACACGAACTCGCCGGAGTCGATGGCGAGGTTGACGTCCTGCAGGCCGCCGCCGCCGTCGCCGTAGATCTTGGCCACGTTGTCGAAGACCACCATCGGGCCGTCGCCCGGACGCAGCACCGCACGGCGCGCGGCGCGCCCGGACTCGGGCGGCGCGACCTCCTCGTCCGCCGACGCGGCGGGAGTGGGCTCGGGCGCGGGCGCACCGCCTCTGCGGCGGTCTGCGCGACGCGCTGCGCGCTCTTCGGGTGTCGACGGGCTGTCGGTGCTCATGGGCATCAGGGGCGCTGGGTGGCGGGGGCGCGGGCTGCGGGTGCGCCGCCGTGAGGGCGACCGGGCGCGGTCAGGATGGACTGGGACGAACCGGTCGAGGGTAGCCCCGTGGGACGAGCCGTGTCAAACCACGCGCGGTGCCCGGGGGCGGGGTTCGCACTCCGGCGCTCTCCCCTTCGACGGTCCCGCGGTCAGTCCTGCCCGTCGTCTCCGGGCTCGGGCGCCTCGCCGCGCGCGCGCCGCTCGAGCTCGGCCCGCACGAAGCCGTCCAGGTCCCCGTCCAGCACGGCGGTGGCATTGCCGACGGTGTGCCCCGTGCGCAGGTCCTTCACCTGGGTGTAGGGGTGCACCACGTACGAGCGGATCTGGCTGCCGAAGCCGATCGTCCGCACCTCGCCCCGCTCGCGCGCGGCCTCCTCCTCGCGGCGCTCCAGCTCGCGCTGCACCAGGAGCGCGCGCAGCATGTTCATGGCCGTGGCGCGGTTCTGGGTCTGGGAGCGCTCGTTCTGGCACTGCACCACGAGCTTGGTGGGCATGTGCGTAATGCGCACGGCCGAATCGGTCTTGTTGACGTGCTGGCCGCCGGCGCCGCTGGCGCGGTAGGTGTCGACCTTCAGGTCCTTGTCGTCGATCTCGATGTTGACCGACTCGTCGACCATCGGCGCCACGTCGACGGCCGCGAACGACGTCTGGCGGCGGTTGGCCGAGTCGAAGGGCGACAGCCGCACCAGCCGGTGCACCCCGCGCTCGGCCGACATCAGCCCGTAGGCGTTGGTTCCCGCCACCGTGAAGGTGGCCGACTTCAGCCCGGCCTCGCCCCCGTCCTGCACCTCCTTGAGCTCGGCCTTCAGTCCGCGGCGCTCCGCCCAGCGCAGGTACATGCGCAGGAGCATCTCGGTCCAGTCCTGGGCGTCGGTGCCGCCCTCGCCCGCCTGGATCGACACCACGGCGTCGCGGGCGTCGTACTCCCCCGAGAACAGGCGCTCCTCCTCGAGGCCGGCCAGGGCCGCGTCCACGCGCGCCAGGCCCTCGGCCAGCTCGGCCAGGAAGCCGTCCTCCAATGCGCCTGCGCCCTGCTCCTCGCGGCCCAGTTCGGTGAGCTCGGTCAGCGACTCGAGGTCCTCATCCAGCGTCTGGAAGCCGGTCAGCCGCCCCTTCAGGAGCGAGTGCTGGGAGGAGAGCTCGGCCGCGTGGGCGGCGTCGTCCCAGAAGCCGGGCTCGCCCATCTCCCGCTCGAACTCGGTGACGCGCTCCAGCAGGCGGTGCGGCTCGAGGTACTCGCGCAGCACGTCGGCGCGCCGGCGCAACTGGGCCGCGCGCTGGACCAGGTCGTCCAGCGACGGCGTCGTGTCGGTGCTCATCTCAGCGTCCGGGCCGGGTGGCGGGGCTCACGCCCCGTGGCACTTCTTGTACTTCTTGCCCGAGCCACAGGGGCAGGGGTCGTTGCGACCCACGCGGTCGTCGGCGGCCAGGATCCGCTGCTCCACCACGGCGGCCGCGGCGCCCACGGCGCCGGCGACCCGGCGACCGGCGTCGCCCGCGCCGTCGTCATCGTCATCGTCGTCCACCTCGGCGTCGCCGATCTCGTCGTCGGACAGCGTCGGGCGGGCCGGGTCGTCCTCGAAGATGTAGTCGACGTTCTGGACCGGCTGCTCGGTGGCCTCCGGGGTCTCGGCCACCTCGATGTGGAACATGTAGCGGACGAACTCGGCCTTCACGGCCGTCATCATCTCGTCGAACATGTTGTGGCCCTCCAGCCGGTACTCGGCCAGCGGGTCCTTCTGCCCCAGGGCGCGCAGGTGGATGCCCTCGCGCAGGTAGTCCATGTTGTAGAGGTGCTCGCGCCAGTGCTGGTCGATGAGCTGCAGCAGCACCCAGCGCTCGAGGTCGCGCACCAGCCCGTCGCCGAACTGGCCCTGGCGCTCGTCGTACAGCGCCATGGCCTCGTCCTCGAGCATGTTCAGCAGCTCGTCGCGGGTCATCGGCTCGTCCTCGTCCTCGAGGTCGTCGCGGATGTCGTCCACGCCGAAGCGCAGCGGCACCACCGACTGGAGCGCGGTGAACAGCCCCTCGATGTCCCAGTCGGCCGGCAGGCTCTCGTCGTCGGCGTACTCCTCCACCAGGTTGACGAGCGTCTCGGCGATCCAGTCGCGGGCCTGGTCGCCCAGGTCCTCGCCCTCCAGCACCCGCCGGCGCTCGGTGTAGATCACCTCGCGCTGCTTGTTGAGGACGTCGTCGTACTCCAGCACCCGCTTGCGGATGTTGAAGTTCTGCTCCTCCACCTTCTTCTGGGAGCCCTCGACGGTCTTGGTGAGCATCTTGGCCTCGATGGGGAGGTCGTCCCCCGGGCCCAGACGGTCGAGGATCTTGTAGATCCGGTCGCCGGCGAAGATGCGCACCAGGTCGTCCTCGGCGGACAGGAAGAAGCGCGTCACGCCCGGGTCGCCCTGGCGGCCGGCGCGCCCGCGCAGCTGGTTGTCGATGCGGCGGCTCTCGTGGCGCTCGGTGCCCACGATGTAGAGGCCGCCCAGGTCGGCGACGCCCTCGCCCAGCTTGATGTCCACCCCTCGCCCGGCCATGTTGGTGGCGATGGTGACCGCCCCCGGCTGGCCGGCGCCCTCGATGATCTCGGCCTCGCGGGCGTGGTTCTTGGCGTTCAGGATGTTGTGCGGGATGCCGCGCTTGTCCAGCAACTCGGAGAGCATCTCGGACACGGATACCGAGATGGTGCCCACCAGCACCGGCTGGCCGCGCTCGTGGCACTCGGCGATGTCGTCGGCCACCGCTTTGAACTTCGAGTCCTTGGTCTTGAAGATGAAGTCGTTGTGGTCGACGCGCACCATGGGCCGGTGCGTGGGGACCGACACGACCTCGGTCTCGTAGATCTTCTGGAACTCGTTGGCCTCGGTGGAGGCCGTGCCGGTCATGCCCGAGAGCTTCTCGTACATGCGGAAGTAGTTCTGCAGCGTGATCGTGGCGAGGGTCTGGTTCTCCTCGCGGATGCGCAGCCCCTCCTTGGCCTCGAGCGCCTGGTGCAGGCCCTCCGAGTACCGCCGGCCCTCGAGGATGCGGCCGGTGAACTCGTCGACGATCAGCAACTCGCCGTCGCGGACGATGTACTCCTTGTCCTTCTTGTAGAGGGCGTGCGCCTTGAGGGCCTGGATCAGGTGGTTGACCAGGTTGCCGTTGACATCGAGGTAGAGGTTCTCGATGCCGAGCGCCTTCTCCACCTTGTTCACACCGCTCTCGGTGGGCGAGGCCGCCCGGTGCTTCTCGTCCACGTCGTAGTCGACGCCCTTCTTCAGGGTGGGGACGATGCGGGCGAAGCGGTAGTAGGTGTCCGTGGCGGCCTCGGGCACACCGGAGATGATCAACGGCGTGCGGGCCTCGTCGATGAGGATCGAGTCGACCTCGTCCACGATGCAGAAGTAGTGCCCGCGCTGGACGCAGTCGGCCAGGCGCACCGACATGTTGTCGCGCAGATAGTCGAAGCCGAACTCGGAGTTGGTGCCGTAGGTGATGTCCGCCGCGTAGGCGATGCGCCGCTGCTCGGGCGCCATCTGGCTCTGGATGACGCCCACCGAGACCCCGAGGTACTCGTAGATGGGCCGCATCCACTCGGCGTCGCGGCCGGCGAGGTAGTCGTTGACGGTCACGAGATGCACGCCCCGGCCGACCAGGGCGTTCAGGTAGACGGCCGCGGTGCCCGTGAGGGTCTTGCCCTCACCGGTCTTCATCTCGGCGACCTTGCCCTCGTGGAGCACCATCGCGCCGATCAGCTGGACGTCGAACAGGCGCAGGCCCAGCGTGCGCCGGCCGGCCTCGCGGACCACCGCGAACGCCTCGGCCAGCAGGTCGTCGAGCTCCTCACCGTCGGCGATGCGCGCCTTGAACTCGTCGGTCTTGGCCCGGAGCTCCTCGTCGGTGAGCTTCTCGATCTCGGGCTCGAGGGCGTTGACGCTCTTGACCCGGGACTGCATCGTCTTCATCGCGCGGCCCTCGCCGACGCGAAGGACCCTGTTGATCAGATCTGTGCTCATCCGTCTCGCCTGCTCGGGACCGTGGCCGTGAAAGATGGTAGCGCAGGGGGCGGGACCTCCCCGCCGCACAGCGACGGCCCACACGGGATCTTCACCGCCGCACACCATCGGCTTCGGCACCCGCCCCCGCCCTCATGAGCCGGGACCATCCCCCACACTGCCTACGGCCGACCCCCGGCCGGCGATCAGCACGGCCCCCAAGAGGCGAGGCCAAGCGAAGCGACAGGCCGAGCAGGCGGCGCGAACGCGAGGCCGAGCGAAGCGACAGGCCGAGCCGACCCACCACGCGAAGAGCACCCCGGGGGCGCGATCAGCGCCCCCGGGGTGCGCCGGCGCCCACCCGACCCGAGACCCACAGCCACCCTCCGTGACCCGCAACGCACCGTGCGGGCGCGGGCCGCGAAAAGCACGCAGGGCAAGGACGCAGGGGAGGGACAGTGCGAACAGCACGGCCCTCCCCGAGGACACAGCCCTGCGTAGCTTTGCAGCGAGCCCGCGCCCGCCCACGTTCACTCAGGGACGATGAGTCCGTAATCCCCGTCGTTGCGGCGGTAGACGACGTTGATCTCGCCGCTGGCGTCGTTGCGGAAGACGTAGAAGTCGTGATGGAGCATGTCCATGTGGAGGGCCGCCTCCTCGGCGCCCATGGGCTCCATGACGAAGCGCTTGCTCTTGACGAGCTGGGTGGCGATGGGGGCCTCGTCGGCGCCGTCGAGCTCGGGCATCGCCGGCAGCTCGGGCAGGTCGGCGGCCAGCACCGCGTCCTCGGGGACCGCGCGGGCGTGGTGGTCCACCTTGCGCTTGCGGTAGCGCCGGGCCTGGCGCTCGAGCTTGCGCGCGGCCAGGTCGATCGCCGCGTACATGTCGTCGGCGCTCTCGTGGACGCGCAGCACCGCGCGCTTGGTGCGGACCGTGACCTCGGCCACCTGGGGGCGCTCCACCTTCGGGTTCCGCTCGACCGACAACTCGAGCTCCACGGTGGTGGCGTCGTCCTCGTAGGCCGGGAGGATCTTCGTCAGACGCTCGAGCTTGCGTTCCGCGTGCTCGAAGAGTGCATCGGTGACGGAAACGTTCTTCCCCTTCACCTGAAGCTGCATCGTCGATTCTCCTCGTCGTTGATGTGCCTCCTGTCACGATCGTACCGCCGGTGCCCCTCGCGGTCTGCACCCGCGAGACGATCGGGTGACGCGATCTGCGGCGATCCTCATGGGCCGCCCCCCGCGCGGGCGACGCACACCGCCGCCACGCTGCGCGCCCCGCCGGCGCGCAGGGTCCTCGCGCAGGCGGCCAGGGTGGCCCCGGTCGTGCGCACGTCGTCCACCAGCACCGGGTGGCGCGGCGCCGCCCCGCCCGCCGGCGCGAACGCCCCGGCCAGCTGGCTGCGCCGGACCCCGCGCCGCGCCCCGCGCTGAGGCGGCCCGCCCGCGGGACGTACGAGCGCCACCACCACCGGCCGGCCCCAGCGCGCACCCAGCTCGCGCGCCAGCAGCGCGGCGTGGTCGAAGCCCCGCCGGCGCACGCGGGCGGGGCTGGTGGGCACGGGCACCAGCACGCAGCCCAGGGCGGGCACCGGCAGGTGCTGCACGACCACGCCCGCCAGCTCGCCGGCGAGCGCCGGCCGCCGGCCGTCCTTGAGGGCGCTCACCAGCGCCCGCGCCACCGGGTCGTAGTGCACTGCCTGGCGCGCACCCGCCACGGGGCCCTCGCACTGCCCGCAGCGCGCCGCGGGCGCCCCCAGAGGCGCGCCGCAGCCGGCGCACACCACCTCCCCCACCCCGCGCAGCAGGCCGCGGCATCGCTCGCACAGGTGCCCGCCCGGAAGCCCGCACACCGCGCAGGTGGTGGGCAGCAGGGGCTCGAGCAGGGCGAGCGGCGACATGGCACCAGCCTCCCGGCCCCGCGCCCGCGAGGGACGCACCGGGGCGCCACAGAGGCACACGGAACCGCACCGGCCGAGGTCACACGGGCGCCGGGCGCGCCGGCCGGGCGCGCCGGCCGGGCCCGTCAGCCGGTGGCGCGCCCCTCGGAGCCGGCGCCCGTGGTGGCCAGGCGCACCGCCAGGGCCGCCGCCAGCGGGTCGTCGCCGGGCTGCACGCCGGCGGCGTGGGCCAGGTGGAGGGCCAGGTGGTCGCCCAGCACCACCAGGTCGAGCATGCGGGCGATGGGCCCGCGCCCGTCGCCGGCCAGGCTCACCGTACCCGCCACCAGATCGCCCACCAGGGCCGCGGTGTGCTCGAAGCGCCGCTGCACCTGGCGCTGCTGACGCGCGTCGCGCAAGAGCACCAGCACCAGCCGGGCCCGCACGGCCTCGTCCAGCGCCGGCAGGGACATCATCTCGTCGTGGTTGAGGTGCGGCAGCTCCGACACGCGCGCGGGCACCCCGGCCCACTCCCACATCCGGCTGGCCCAGCGCCGGCCGACGGCCGCCGTCAGCTCGCCGCCCCAGATGTAGGGCAGGCGCCCCTCCAGCACCTCGGTGAGCGCCCGCGCGGGGTTCTGGTCGCCCGGGTCCGCGCAGGCCGCGACGGCGGCCGCGAGCACCTCGCCCGCCTCGTCCACCTCGCCGGGTTGCAGCGGGGCCACGCCCATCCGGTCCAGCAACCCCAGCACCACCCCGATCAGCTCGATGGTGGACGACCCGACGGGTCCATCTGCGGGCACGGGCACCACGGGCACGCCCTCGCCGGCGTAGTGGGTCCCCAGCTTGCCGCCGCCGGTCACCGCCACGCACAGCGCGTTGCGCTCGGTGGCGAGCGACGCACAGGTGAGGGTCTCCTCGGTGGAGCCCGAGACCGACAGCAGGATCACCAGCGTGTCCTGATCGACCCAGCCGGGCAGGGTGTAGCCGCCGATCGTGGCCGTGGGCATCAGCACCCGCTCGCCCAGGGCGCCGAGCACCAGGGATCCGGCCTCGCCGGCGGCCCCCATGCCGCAGATGGCAACGTTGCGCACCGCCTCCGCGGGGAAGGGCAGCGCCACCTCCCGCGCGCCGGCCAGCCCGCGCGCGAAGGCCTCCGGCGCGTGGGCCAGGGCGTCCAGGTGTGCGGCCAGCGCGCCGCCGGGCGTGCTCATCGGCTTCCGGCGCGCTCCACGCGCGCGCCCGTGGGCACCGGGGCATCCGCGCGAACGTGCGCGCCCGAGGCGATCGCGGCCCCGTCGCCGATCACGGCGCCGTCGTCCACGCACGCCCCGGCTCCGATGGACACGCGGGCCCCCACGATGGCGCGCACCACGCGCGCGCCCTCGCCCACCAGACTCCGGTCTCCCACCACGCTGCCCTCGATCCGGGCCTCGGGGCCCACCGCCGATGCCGCCCCCAGCGCCGACAGGGCATCCACGCGCACCCCGCGTCCCAGGCGCACCGCCGGGCCCAGATAGGCGCACCCGGCCGACGCCTCGGTGGACACCCGTCCGGCCAGCACGTCGTGGGTGGCGGTCAGATACGAGACGGGCGTGCCGATGTCGCGCCAGTAGCACTCGCTGGGATGCCCGAACAGCCGCCCCTCGCCCGCCACGGCCGGGAAGATCTGGCGCTCGATGGAGCACTGGACGCCGGTGGGGATGAGGTCGATGAGCGGCCGCTCGAGCACGTAGGTGCCGGCGTTGATGCGGAAGGGCTCGCCGTCCCGCAACTGGTCCGGGCCGGGCTTCTCGACGAAGTCCTCCACGGACATGTCCTCGTGGAGGCGCACCAGGCCGAAGGCCGACGGGTCTTCGACGGGGGTGAGGGCGATGGTGCCCCAGCCGCCGTGGGCCCGGTGGACCGCGACGAACTCGGTGAGGTCGAGGTCGGTGAGGATGTCGCCGTTGAGCACCAGGACCGGGCCGTCGCCCACCATCCCCGCGGCGTTGGCGATGGCGCCCGCCGTGCCGAGCGGCTGGGGGTCCACCACGTAGCGCAGCCGCATGCCGCGCGTGCCCCCGTCCCCGAAGTAGGCCCGCAGGGCGTCCGGGCGGTAGCCGCACGAGAACACCACATCGCGCACCCCGTGCCGGCGCAGCAGGTCGAGCTGGTGGGCCACGAACGGGCGGTCGACAAGGGGCATCATCGGCTTCGGGCGCGTGTCGGTGAGGGGCCGAAGACGGCGACCCTCGCCACCGACGAGGATGATGGCCTGCATCAGGCGTGCGCCTCGGGTGCGCCGACGTCGGCCGCCGAGGGCGCGCGGTCGATGGCCGAGGGCAGGCGGCCGATCCCCTCCACCAGGAAGCCCAGCTCCTCCATGCGCAGGGGGTCCAGGCAGTTGCGTCCGTCGATGAGCACCGGCGTGCGCATGACGCCGCGCACGGCCGGCCAGTCGCTGTCGATCACCTCGCGCCACTCGGTCACCAGCACCACGGCGTCGGCGTCGCGGGCGGCATCCAGAGCGGATCCGGCCATCTCGACCCCCTTGAGCTGCGGGGCCTCCTCCACCACCGGGTCATAGGCGACGACCGTGACCCCCTCGGCCAGCAGCCGGGCGGCCAGCACCAGGCTGGCGGCCTCGCGCATGTCGTCGGTCTCGGGCTTGAAGGCCAGCCCCAGCAGCGCCACGCGGCGACCCTCCAGGGCACCCAGGTGCTTCTTGAGCTTGCCGATGACCCGTCGCTTCTGCAGCTCGTTGACCTCGATGACCGCGGTGAGGAGCTGGAAGTGGTACCCCGAGTTGCCGGCCAGCTGCTTCAGGGCCTGGACGTCCTTGGGGAAGCAGCTGCCGCCGAAGCCGACGCCGGCGCGCAGGAACGCCCCGCCGATGCGGCGGTCGAGACCCATGCCCCGCGCCACGACGTCCACGTCGGCGCCCACCTCCTCGCAGACGTTGGCGATCTCGTTGATGAAGCTGATCTTGGTGGCGAGGAAGGCGTTGGACGCGTACTTGACCATCTCGGCCGAGGGGACGCTGGTGCGCACGATGGTGGTGTCCAGCGGCGCGTAGAGGGCGGCCACCGCGTCGCCGTGGACCGGGTCGAAATCGCCGATGACCACGCGGTCGGGCCGCAGGAAGTCGGCGATGGCGGCGCCCTCCTTCAGGAACTCCGGGTTGGAGCAGTAGCCCACGTCGCCGAGGCCCCGCGCGTCGAGCTCGGTCCGCACCCGTTCGCCCGTGCCCACCGGCACCGTGCTCTTCATCACCAGCACGTGGCGTGCGTCGGCACCCACCCGCTCCAGCTCGGCCACCACGGCCATCACCCGCGACAGGTCCGCGTCACCCGAGTAGGTCGGCGGCGTGTCGACGGCCACGAACACGACCTCGGACCGGTCGAGCATCTCGGCGAGGTCCAGGGTGTAGTGCAGACGGTCGGCGTGCTCGGCCATGAGCTCGGTGAGACCGGGCTCGTAGATGGGCACCCTGCCGGCGTGCAGCTCGGCGACCTTGCGGGCGTCGATGTCGCGCAGGGTCACCTGGTGACCCAGGGAGGCGAGGCACACGCCGGTGACCAGACCGACGTAGCCGGCCCCGATGACGCCGATGCGCCGGGGGTCGGCGGTCGTGGGTGAGCTGCTCAGGGGGTCCTCCCGTCGGTGTCGACCGGAATGGCCGTGTCGGTGGCGCCCCTGGGCAGTCGCGCCCGGGACAGCGGCCTCATCGACTTCACGATCTCCTCCATCGTCTTGGCGTTGAGGGTCGAGACGAGCGTGTTGCTGACCCAGTAGGTGACGCCGTTCGCGGTGAACGCGATGCGCTGGAGGTTGCGGCCGTCGTAGTAAGTGCGGTGGCGACGCGGGCTTCCGAAGTCGTCGACCCCGGTCTCCCCCTTCAGGATGCCCGGCTCGGCCGTCGTGGTCATCGTGATGCCCCAGTAGTCGCCGCTCTGCTCGGGCAGCTTGACCACGATCTTCACCGCCGGCGCGCCGTCGTTGCCGCGGATCCCGGTGCGGTAGCTGCGGATGACGCGCACGTCGCTGCCGCGCGGCAGGGCCAGAGGGACCTGCAGGGGGAAGTCGACCTCGCGCTGCAACTCGCGCAGCGGCTCCACCAGGCTGGTGCTGTGGACCACGTCGGCCGGCTCGCGCTCGGTGGCCGGCTCGGGGGGCTTCGGGTTGAGCTCACCGGTGAAGTCGTGGCCCACCGCCACCGCCAGGTCGTTGCCGCCGGCCTCGCGGGCCGACAGCGCGGCGATGCGCGTCTCGCCGCCGATCTGGTTGCGCAGCCGGGTGGCGGCGTCCTTCATCCCCGGCCGGAAGTAGACCGTGGTGAGCGGGAACTCGAAGTCGTCGGCGTTGCCGCCCACGTGGACGTCGTAGCGGCGGGTGGCCAGCGCGACGGCCATCTCCTCGGCGGCCAGCAGCTTGCCGTTGCCGTTGAGCACCGAGACCGTCAGCTGGGGCGGCGGCGGCACGCGGCGCTTGGGAACGCTGGTGGACTCGGTGAACGAGGGGTCCAGCCACTCGGCGACGGCCTCGTCGATCATCGACTGGCTGGCCACCTGGATCGAGCCGAGGTTGGGGTCGCTCGAGAGGTCGGCCGGGATCTCGAGGCGGACGGTGCGGTCCTTGGGCACGCGCAGGGCCAGGTTCAGCAGGGACAGGAAGGTGCGCGAGTCCTCGATGTCCATCTCGATGCCGTTGCCCAGCACCTTGCGCACGGTGGCGAAGTTCCTCAGCGGGCCGGCGTCCTGGAGCTGGCGCTTGAGCTCGGCCAGGAACTGCTGCTGACGCGCGGAGCGGTAGGTGGTCGAGTCGGTGTGGCGGTAGCGCACGTAGTCGAGCGCGTCGTTGCCGTTCAGCTTCTGGTAGCCGGCCTTGATGTCGATCGGGGCGAAGTTGCTGGCCGCGGTGCCGGTGTTCTCGTTGAAGTAGGTGCGGTCGACATCGACGAACACCCCGCCCAGCTCGTTGACGATCGTGGCGAAGGCCTGGAAGTCGACGCGGACGTAGTAGTTGATGTCCTGGCCGGTCAACTGCTTGACCGTCTCGATGGCCGTGGCCGTGGAGTAGCTGTAGGCCGCGTTGACCTTGGCCCGGCCCACGTTGGGGATGTTCACCACGAGGTCCCGCGGGATGGACAGCATCGAGATGAACTGGTTGCGCTGGTCCATGCGCACCAGGATCAGCGTGTCCGAGAGTCCGTTGGTGGTGCCGTTCTGGTCGCGGATGTCCGAGCCGATCAGCAGGACGTTCAGCACCTGCTGGCCGGGCAGCACCGGGGTCGTCGTGCGCCGGGCCTCGCGGGCGTCCGGTGTGTCCGGTGCCGCCAGCTCCAGCGTGTCGTCGATGGCCAGTCCGGCCGCGGTGATGCCCAGCGCGAGCACCCCCAGCACCAGCCAGAGGCTCCATCCGAGCACGGCGGGCCACACGCGCCGGCGCCGGCCCAGACGGAAGTACCGCGCGCGGGCGTGGTCCGGCTCGCCGGCCCGCGGGTCCCTCGGCGGGGTCAACCGCCCACCCGGGCAGGGGCGGCCGTGCGGCTGCACTGGCCGGCAAGACGCGCGAACTCCACCAGCGCCCGGCGGTAGCGGGGCAGGCTGTCCACCTCCACGTACTCGTGGGCGCCGTGGTGACCGGCGCCGCGCGGACCGAACTCGACGGCGGGCACTCCCACCTCGAGGAACGCCACGGCATCGGATGCGCCGTCGCGGCCCACCGAGACGGCCTCGGGCTCGTGGCGGCCGGCGGCCGCGAGAAGCGCTATCACGTACGGATGATCGGGGGACACGTCGGCGGGCGGGCGCTCGAGGATGACCTCAACCTCGGCCCGCGGATCGACTGAACGCACCTGGCGCAGCACCTCCTCGGGACGCTGGCCCGGAAGGTAGCGGATGTCGACCTGCATCCGGCACAGGTCGGGCACCTTGTTGATGGCATCCCCGCCCTCGATCCGCCCGAGGTTGATGGACGGGCGGCTGAACAGGGCCGAACTCTCCGAGGCGAAGGGCAGGCCCTGGATGTCGCGGTAGAGGTCCACCCCGCGCAGGACCGCGTTCTGGCCCAGCCAGGGAGTGGAGCCGTGGGCGGAGACCCCGTTGACGGTGATCGCCAGCATCAGGACGCCCTTGGCCTGGACGCCCACCAGCATGTCGGTGGGCTCCCCGCACACCACGAAGTCCGCGCGCAGGCCACGGTCCACCAGGATCTGGGTGCAGTTGATCCCGGGCTCGGAGCGCTCCTCGTCGGGCACCACCAGCAGCACCACCTCCGCCTCGGGCGGGTGGGCCACCAGATCGGCCATCGCCAGCATCATCGCCCCGAGGGCGGCCTTCATGTCGTACGCGCCGCGACCCACCAAGCGCCCGCCCTCCACATGCGGGCGGAACTGCTCAGCGCGGCCCGGCACCACGTCCAGATGGCCGTGGAGGATCACGCGCGACGGGCCGGCGCCGGTCCGGGCCAACAGGCAGCGCCGTCCGCCCGTCTCGACATGCTCGACGGTGGCGCCGCGGGCTTCGAGCCAGCCGGCGATGAAATCGGTGCACGGCCCGACTCCGTCCCTGTGCGACGTGTCGTAGCCGATCAACCGCTCGGCGAGGAGGACCTCGTCCACGCGCCGGAGGATACATCCCCCACCGGCCGACCCCCGAGGAAGGCAGTACGCCGGCAAAGCCGGCGCGAACCAAAGAAGCAGTACGCCGGCAACGCCGGCGCGACGTGAAGGAGCAGTACGCCGGCAAAGCCGGCGCGAAGTAGACAAGGCAGTACGCCGGCCCGAAACGGCCGGCGCGAAGGGAAGGCAGTACGCCGGCGCGAACTAAAGAAGGAAACGACCCCCGCGCGCCACGCACCCGGCGGCCACCCGGATGATCGGCCGAAGGCCGACTCTCATCCGGTCGACCGACAGAGGTCGACTCAGCCGGCCCGCCCCGCCGACCGCAAGGGAGGCGGTGCCGGCGACCGCATCGGGCCCCGGCCAGGGGCCCGATGGCACCCCGGAGGCCCGAAAGAGGCCGAAGGGGTGCTGTCGCACGCGCCCCGTCCCCCACGGGCAGTAAACGCTCCGGCCCCGCAACGTCCCGCGCCCATGAGCACACGGCCAAGACCCACCACGACCACGGGCGCAGAATCGCCACCCGGACTACCGTCACAGGGGTGATCGTCGCCCCCATCGCCGCCGCCCTGGCCCTCGTGGCGTCCGCCCCCGCCGAGCGCGAGGTCCTCATCCCGACCCCCGCCGGCGATCGCCTGGCCGCCACCCTCACCCTGCCCGCCGGCCCGGGGCCCCACCCGGCGGCGGTGATCGTTGGCGGCATCGGGCCCAACGATCGCGACGGCGACGGCCAGTACGCACGGCTGGCCGCCGCCCTCACCGCTCGCGGCATCGCCACACTGCGCTACGACAAGCGCGGCATAGGCGCCTCGGACGGGCCTCCCCTCTCGTGGCTCGACGCCCGCCCGCTGACCGCCGACGCACGCGCCGCGGTGGCGACCGCTCGCCGCACCCCGGGCATCGACCCGTCCCGCGTGCACCTGGTGGGTCACAGCCAGGGCGGCGTGCTGGCGCTACGCGCGGCGCGCCACGCACCCGTGGCCGGCGTGGCCACCCTCGCCGCGCCCGGGGTGGCACTGGGCCGGCTGCCCCGGGTGACCGCCTCGGCCGCGTTCTTCCTCAGCCGCACGAACGGCCCGGACGCGGCCCGCGCCACCCTGGCGCGCGACCCGCGCGCCGACGCGCGAGCCCTGGCGGCGCCGCTGCTGATCGTCCACGGCACCCGCGACGGGGTGGTGCCGGTGGGCAATGCCCGCCTGCTGGCGGCCGCGCGCCGCGACGCCGGGCGTACGACGCGCCTGGTGCTGCTTCCCGGCCTGGGTCACCACATGCGCAGCCGACGGGGGCGCGACGCGCCGAGCCCGCCCCGTGTGATCGACGCCCTCGTGCGCTTCATCGCCCCCGCCCGGCGGGCGTAGCCGGCCGGCCTACGCCGGCGCCGGCGCCGGGTCCACCCGGTGCTCGTCGATCTCGCGCACGGGCCGCCAGAGGGCCCACGCGCCGTAGGAGCCCAGCAGGACCGCGCAGCCCAGCAACGCCGGCACGATGCCGGTGCGCTCGGCCACCACGCCCACGATCAGAGAGCCGAGCGCGATCGGCGCCACCACCGACATCTGGTAGAGCCCGATCATCCGGCCCAGCAGGGGCAGCGGCGCCCGCAACTGGATGGCGGTGTTGGTGCCCGCGAACATCCAGATCCAGAAGGCGCCGCTGAAGGCCATGGCCACCATGCCCAGCCACAGCAGCGGCGCCACCGCCACCAGGGCCAGGCCGCCGGCGAAGCTGACCATCGCGATCGGCAGGGCCCTGTGGCGCGGCAGGCCGGCACCCCCCAGCCGCTCCAGCAGCCAGGCGCCCATCAGCGCACCGCCCCCCATGGCCCCCAGCAGCAACCCGAGCCCCTGCGGGCCGGCGCCGATGCGCGCGGCCACCACCGGCGCCAGTTCCTGCACCGGGGCGGCCAGCATCGTGAAGACGGTCATGCCCACCAGCAGCCTGCGCATGGCCGGGTCGCGACGCGCGTAGCCGAGCGCCTCGCGCATGGGGGCGCGGCGGCGCTCGCCCTCGGCCCGGGTGGCCGGCAGCCGCCACAGCACCCACACCAGCGCCAGGAACGACACCGCGTTGAGGGCGAAGCACGCCGTCGGACCGGAGGTGGCGAGCAACGCCCCGCCCACCGCCGGCCCCACCAGACGCGCCACGTTGATGCCGGCCGCGTTCAGGCTGACCGCCTGCGAGAGGCGCGACTTCTCGACCAGGGTGGGGATCAGCACCAGCATCGCCGGAAGGCCCAGCGCGAAGCCGGTGCCCACCAGGAAGTTGAGGATGTAGAGCGAGGCCACGCCCGCGTGGCCCATCAGGCTCAGGACGGTCAGGGCCGCCGCCGCCGCGCCCTGCAGCAGGAACGTCCACATCCCCACCAGGCGCCGGTCGAAGCGGTCGGCCAGCTGGCCGGCATACGGCGCGAACAGGAACGAGGGCCCGCGCGTGACCAGCGCCAGCAGCCCCACCGCGGCCGGGCTGTCGGTGAGCTGGTAGACCAGCCAGCCCGAGGCCACGACCTGCAGCCACGAGCCGGCGTTGGAGGCCAGGCTCGCCAGCCACACCGCGCGGAAGTCGCGGTTGCGCAGCACGGTGGGGATCAGGGACATGCGCGCATTATCAGCGGCCGGACGACGAAGGGACGCCCGGCCATCCGGACGCCCCTTCGCAGACCCGCTCGTGTGCCGGAGGAGGCCCTACTGGCCCTCGGCCACCCGCAGCCGGTTCTGGGCGCGACGCAGGGCGCCCTCGGCGGTGGTGCGCGCCAGCGCGTCGTCGCCGGCCTCGGCGATGCCCTGCTCGGCGCGCTGCAGGGCCGCCTGGGCCCGCGGCACGTCGATGTCGCTCGCCAGCTCGGCCTGCTCCACCAGCACCAGCACGTTGTCGTCCTCCACCGAGATGAACCCGGTGGTGGTGGCGAACACCTGCTTGGTGTCGTCGGGCAGGGTCACCCGCACGTCGCCCACCCGCAACTGGGCGATGAACGCCGCGTGCCGGGGCAGGATGCCGACCTCGCCCTGGATGCTCGGGGCGATGACCATGTAGGCCGCACCGTCGAACACGGGGCCCTCCGGCGTCAGCAGACGCAGGCTGAGGGTGCGGCGCTCTGTCCCGACGGCGGTGCTCATCAGGCGGCCGCCAGCTTCTGCGCCTTGGCCACGGCCTGGTCGATGCCGCCCACCATGTAGAAGGCCTCCTCGGGGAGGTCGTCGTGCTTGCCCTCCACGATCTCCTTGAAGCCGCGGACGGTCTCGCTGAGCGGCACGTACTGCCCGGGCGAGCCGGTGAAGATCTCGGCCACCGTGAACGGCTGCGAGAGGAAGCGCTCGATGCGCCGCGCGCGCGACACGGCCAGCTTCTGCTCGTCGGTCAGCTCGTCGACGCCGAGGATGGCGATGATGTCCTGGAGGTCCTTGTAGGTCTGGAGGATCTCCTGCACCCGGGTGGCGACCTTGTAGTGCTCCTCGCCCACCCCGTCGATCGAGAGGATGCGGCTGGAGGAACCGAGCGGGTCCACGGCCGGGTAGATGCCCTTCTCCGAGATGGAGCGGTCGAGCACCGTGGTGGCGTCGAGGTGGGCGAACGACGCGGCCGGGGCCGGGTCGGTCAGGTCGTCGGCCGGCACGTAGATGGCCTGCACCGAGGTGACCGAGCCGTTGCGGGTGGAGGTGATCCGCTCCTGCAGCGCACCCATCTCACCCTGCAGCGTGGGCTGGTAACCCACGGCCGACGGCATGCGGCCCAGCAGCGCCGAGACCTCGGAGCCGGCCTGGGTGAACCGGAAGATGTTGTCGATGAACAGCAGCACGTCCTGACCGACCTGGTCGCGGAAGTACTCGGCCATGGTCAGGCCCGAGAGGGCGACGCGCAGACGGGCCCCCGGGGGCTCGTTCATCTGGCCGTAGACGAGCGCGGTCTTGTCGATGACCCCGCTGTCCTTCATCTCCAGCCAGAGGTCGTTCCCCTCGCGGGTGCGCTCACCCACTCCGGCGAACACCGACAGGCCGCCGTGCTCCTGGGCGATGTTGTTGATCAGCTCCTGGATGAGCACCGTCTTGCCCACGCCGGCGCCGCCGAACAGACCCACCTTGCCGCCCTTCACGTACGGGGCGAGCAGGTCCACCACCTTGATGCCGGTCTCGAAGATCTCGTCCGTCGGGCTCAGCTGGTCGAACGCCGGCGCCGGGCGGTGGATGGGCCAGCGGTCGCCCTCGCCCAGGTCGCCGGCCTCGTCGATGGTGTCGCCCAGCACGTTGAAGATGCGGCCGAGGCAGCGCTCGCCCACGGGCACCGAGATGGGGCCGCCGGTGTCGTAGACCGCCGCGCCGCGGGCCAGCCCGTCGGTGGTGTCGAAGGCCACGGCGCGCACGCGGTCGTCGCCCAGGTGCTGCTGCACCTCGGCGATCAGGGCCGGGCCACCGTCCGCGCGCGGGACCTCCAGCGCGTTGTAGATCTGCGGCAGCGAACCGCCCGGGAACCGGGCGTCGATGACGACACCCTTGATCTCGAGGATGTGCCCCATGGTGCGTGAGTCGTCAGGCATTACGTTCGATGTCTCCTCGGGACGGGATCACTGGAGGGCGTCGGCACCACCGACGACCTCCAGGATCTCCTGGGTGATCGCGGCCTGGCGGGCCCGGTTCATCGCCAACGTCAGGTCGCCGATCAGTGCGCCGGCGTTGTCGGTGGCGTTGCGCATGGCGGTGCGGCGCGCCGCGAGCTCCGCGGCGGCGCTCTCCAGCAGCGCTCGGTAGATGGTGGTGTCGAGGAAGTTCGGCAGCAGGGTGGCCAGGAAGGCCTCGGGCTCCGGCTCGAACAGGGCCACCCCCGACGCGAGCGACGCCAGCGCCGGCTCGTCGGAGTCCTCGCTGTCATCGAGCACCACGTCGCGCTCGATGGGCAGAAGCTGCTCCACGGTGACCCGCTGCTCGAGCACCGACTTGAACTCGTTGTAGACCAGGACCACCCGGTTCACCTCGCCGGCCACGAAGCGGCCCACCACGTGCTGGGCCACCTGCTCGGCGTCGGCGAAGGTCGGGGCGGCCGAGAAGCCCTGGAGCACCCGGTCGATCGGCGCGTCGCGGAAGGCCAGCGTGCCCGCCCCCTTCTTGCCGACGGCCGTGAAGTCCACGTCCTCGAAGCCCTCCTCGTGCAGCGCCGTCCGGACGGCGAAGGCGCGGCGGAGGATGTTGACGTTGAACGCGCCGGCCAGACCACGGTCGCCCGTGATCGTGACCACGATCGCCCGGCCCTCGGAGGGGCGCTCCTCCAGCAGGGGCAGGCCCTTCATGCCCCCGCTCTGGCGCGCCGCCTGGGACATGAGCCGGCGCATCGACTGCGCGTACGGGCGCAGGGTCTCGATGGCGTCCTGCGCACGCCGCAGCTTGGCCGATGCCACCAGCTCCATGGCACGGGTGATCTTCCGCGTGTTGCGGACCGAATCGATCCGCCGCTTGATGTCGCGCTGGCTGGGCATCGCCCCTACGCGCCGGCGCCCGCGGGCTCGACGGCGGTCTCGGCCGGCGCCGCGACCCGGCGGACGACGTCCTCCACCAGCGTGTCGAGCTTGGCCGTGGTGTCGTCGCTGAGGTCCTTGGTGTCCCGGATCGTCGCCAGGATGTCGGAGCCCTTCTCGCGCAACTCGCGCCGGATGGCGGCGTTGACGTCCGGCACCCTCGCCGCGTCGACCGCATCCAGGAAGCCCGCGTTGGCGGCGTAGAGGATGGCCACCTGCTCCTCCACCGGCCACGGTGCGTAGGCCGGCTGGTTGAGCGTGGCGACAAAGCGCGCCCCTCGCGCCAGCGTGCGCTGCGTGCTGGCGTCCAGCTCCGAGCCGAACTGGGCGAACGCCTCGAGGTCGCGGTACTGCGCCAGCTCCAGCTTCAGCTTGCCGGCCACCTTCTTCATGGCCTTGATCTGCGCGGAGGAACCCACCCGCGACACCGAGATGCCGACGTTCAGGGCCGGGCGCACGCCCGAGTAGAAGAGCTTGCCCTCCAGGAAGATCTGCCCGTCGGTGATCGAGATGACGTTGGTCGGGATGTAGGCCGACACGTCGCCGGCCTGGGTCTCGATGATCGGCAGGGCGGTCAGCGAGCCGGCGCCCATCTCGTCCGAGAGCTTGCAGGCCCGCTCCAGCAGGCGGCTGTGCAGGTAGAACACGTCGCCCGGGAAGGCCTCGCGGCCCGGCGGGCGCCGCAGCAGCAGCGACATCTGCCGGTACGCGTCGGCGTGCTTCGAGAGGTCGTCGTAGACGGCCAGCGCGTGGCGGCCGCTGTAGAGGAAGTACTCGGCCATGGCGGCGCCGGCGTACGGCGCCAGGTACTTCAGCGATGCCGACTGCGAGGCGGTGGCGGCGATGACCGTCGTGTACTCCATCGCGCCGGCGCGACGGAGGCGCTCCACCTCGGAGGCCACCGTCGAGGCCTTCTGGCCGATGGCGACATAAAAGCAGTGCACGCCCTGGCCGGCCTGGTTCATGATCGCGTCGATCGCGATCGTGGTCTTGCCGGTGCCGCGGTCGCCGATGATCAGCTCGCGCTGACCACGACCGATCGGGATGAGGGCGTCGATGGCCTTGATGCCGGTCTGAAGCGGCTCGCCGACGGGCTGGCGCTGCACGACGCCCGGCGCCTTGAACTCCACCGCGCGGAAGTGCTCGGTCTCGATGGGGCCGCGGTCGTCGAGCGGGTTGCCCAGCGGGTCGACCACGCGGCCCAGCAGGGCCTCGCCCACCGGCACCTGGATGACCTTGCCGGTGCGGCGCACCGGGTCGCCCTCCTTGATGAGGGTGTCGTCGCCCAGGAGCACGACGCCGACGTTGTCCTCCTCCAGGTTCAGGGCGAGGCCGGTGACCCCGTGGGGCAGCTCGAGCATCTCGAGGGACACGCACGACTGCAGGCCATGGACGCGGGCGATGCCGTCGCCGACCTGAAGGACCGTGCCGACCTCCTCGACCTCCACGGTGCCCGAGTACTGCTCGATCTGGTCCCGGAGGACCTTGGTGATCTCGTCTGGTCGCAGCTTCATCTCGGGGGTGTCACCTTTCTCGTCATGATCGTCTGTCGCTAATCAGCGACGGCTGCGGAATCCACCGAGGCGGTGGTCATCTCGCGGCGGAGCTGGTCAAGTCGGCTGCGGACGGAGCCGTCGACGACGGTCTCCCCCACCCGGAGCACGAGGCCGCCGACGATGTCGGGGTCGACGGACTCCGACAGGTCGACGCTGCGCCCGGTCTGCTCCTGGATGGAGGAGACGATGCTCCCCCGCAGGTCGTCGGGCAGGGGGATGGCCGTGACGGCCTCCACCTCGAGACGGCCCTCGGCGACCGTGACGCGCCGGTCGAACGCCGCGGCGATCTCCGGCAGGTCGGCGATGCGCCCCCGGTCGATCAGCATCTGCAGGGTGTTGGCCACGAACGGGTGAGCGTCCTCGGCGAGGGCGCGCACCACCCGGCGCTTGGCGTCCGGGTCCAGGTCGGGGCTCTCCAGCGCCAGGCGCAGGTCGTCCGACCCGGAGTACGCCGCGGCGAACTCGCCCATGCCGGCGGCCACCGGACCGAGGACCCCGGCCTCCACCGACGCTTCGAACAGCGCCTCGGCGTAGGTGGTGGCGACGCTCATCGCGCGGCGCCCTGCCCCGCGGCGACGCCCGTCAGGTCGGCCTCGCGGATGGCCTCCTCGATGAGGCGGCGGTGCTGGGCCTCATCCAGGGTCTGGCGGGTGACCTTCTCGGCGGCGGCGAGCGCCAGCATCACGACGTCGTCGCGAAGCTCACCGGCGGCCGAGCGCGCCTGTGCGTCGATCTGGTCCTGCGCGTCGGCGATCACCCGGTCCCGCTGAGCCTGGGCCTGGGTGACGATGTCCGCCTTCTGGCGCTCACCCTCACTGCGTCCCTGCTCGCGGATGCCGTCGGCCTCACGACGCGCCTCGGTCAGTCGCACGCGGTAGTCCTCGAGCATGGCGGTGGCCTCGTCGCGGCTGCGCTCGGCCTCGTCGATGCTCTCCGAGATGTGCGTCCGGCGCTTCTCGACCATCTGGCCGACCGGGCCGAACACGTACTTCTTCATGATCCAGAGGGTGATGAGGAACATCACCAGCGTCCAGATCATCAGCCCGGGGCTCGCCGACAGCAGCGGGTTGCTGCCCTCCTCCTCGGCCTCTGCCTGGAGCAGCGGAAGATAGGTGGTGAGGTTGCCCATCAGGATCCCCGACTAGCCGATGAAGAAGGCGACGAAGCCCATGAGGAGCGCGTAGAACACGATCGCCTCGGTCAGGGCCAGACCCAGGAACATCATGCCCTGCAGCTCACCGCGGAGCTCCGGCTGACGGCCGACGGCCTCGATGGTCTTACCCACGAGGTAACCCACGCCGATGCCCGGGCCGATGGCGCCGAAGCCGGTGGCGAGGCCCAGTGCGAGCACCTTTGCCGCGTCCTCGATGTTGCCTTCCATTGCTGCTCCTTGTTGGTTAGTGAGACGACTCGACCGCGTAGCCGATGTACAGGGCGCTGAGCATCGCGAAGATGAACGCCTGCAGACCGGCGACTAGCAGCCACTCGAAGACCCAGAAGAACACCCCGAACGGGATGCCCAGCGCGCCGGCGTAGCTCCCCAGCAGGAGGCTGAACGCGGCGGCCATGATGATCAGCAGGTGGCCGGCCATCAGGTTGGCGAACAGTCGCACCGACAGGCTGACCAGCCGCAGGAGCTGCGAGAGCAGCTCGATGGAGAAGATCACCGGGCGGATGAAGCCCGGGGCCTCGGGGTTCATGGTCTTGAGGTAACCGACGGGGCCGTGGGCCCGCACACCCTCGTAGTGGGTGAGCATGAAGGTGGCCAGGGCGAGCGCCAGGGTGACGTTGATGTTGGCGGTCGCCGCGTAGAGCCCGAGATCCGGGATGGGCCCGAACGTGCCCCCGTGCGGGGCGAAGGGCCACGGGATGAAGCTGATGAGGTTGTTCACCAGGATGAACAGGAACAGCGTCGCCACGTACGGGAAGTACTTGGCGTAGACCTTCGGACCCATGGTGGGGCCGGCGATCTGCTTCTCCGTGAAGTCGTAGGCCATCTCGAAGACGTTCTGGGCGCCCTTGGGACGCAGGTCCAGGCCGCGACGGACCACGAACAGACCGAGGCCGATGATGATGGCCGACGACATCGCCATGTAGATGACGGCCTTGTTGACCGACAGGTCGATGGGGCCGAACTCCAGCGGGATGTACTGGTCGAGCCGGAACTCGTCAGAGGGGTCGAAATCCTCGCCCGCCGCGAATGCCATCGTCGGCAGGGTGAGCAGGACCATGAGCGCGGATGCGAACAGCATCCGCGTGCGCGCCACGAACCTCACTGGGCGGCTCCCTCCCGGTGCTTCTGGCGGGCCGCGAACAGCGCGGTGCGTCCCACCAGGTCGAAGGTGAACGCGGCGAGGAACACGCCCGCGGCCACGAGGCCGACGGTCTTGTCATAGGTCAGCGCCACGACGAACAGTGCGAGGGCCACGATCCAGGCCCGGGCGATGAACGACGCCCCCGACAGGCCCACCGCGTACGGGGCGGACATGCCCTGGGAGGTCTTGGAGAGCCACAGCGCGCCGCCCCAGTTGACCAGCCAGAGAGCGACTCCCAGAGCCCAGCCCATGAACGGGCCGTCGGCCAGGAGCACCACGGGGAGGGTGAGGATGGCGACCACGATGCCGATCGCCGACAGCAGGAAGAGCTTGAACCCCTTCGGCAACGGCTGGGCGTCGGCCGTGGTGATCACGGCCGTACCCGGGTGTGCCGCTGAATGCGCGCTGAAGTGATGCAGACCCTCCGATCGCGGTCCCTCAGGCCTGCCGGCGGGCGCACACGAGCGCTGCCACGGCGGCTGGGCGCCGGGGAGTATACCCACGCGCTTATGGCAGGGACAATGGACGCATGGCCCTGGCGCGGTTCGTGAGAACTGTGGCAAGCGCCCGCCGCGGCGGGCGCCGGCGCGCTCAGGACGGGCCGGCCATCCGGCGCAACTCGGCGCGGTGGAGCCGGTTGGCGCGCACGATCTCCACCACCGGCCGGCTGCGCCACTTCAGGATCTCGAGGATGTAGATCAGGTACAGCGACGCGGCGAAGGCCACGAGCCCCGCCGCGCCGATGGCAAGTGCCCCCGCCCACTCGATCCCGCCTGCCCCGTCCCGGTACGGGACGAAACGGAAGGCCAGCGCCACCGAGCCCATCAGGGCGCACCAGCCGTACAGCGCCAGGACGGTCTTGCGCTGGCCCCACCCGATGGTGAAGAAGCGGTGGTGGAAGTGGCTGCGGTCGGGAGAGTAGATCGGCAAACCGTGCTTCAGCCGCTTGAGCACCACGAACGAGGTGTCCAGGATCGGGATGGCCAGCACCACCAGCGGCGCCACCACGGCGATGGCCGCGGCGCTCTTCATCACCCCGTTCACGGCGACCCCGGCCATGATGAAGCCCAGCAGCAGCGAGCCCGAGTCGCCCATGAAGATGCGTGCCGGGTGGAAGTTGTAGACCAGGAACCCCACACATGCGCCGGCCAGTGCGGCGGCCATGATGGCCGGATCGGCGCGGCCCAGCGACGCGGCCAGGACCGCGAACGTGACCGCCCCGATGCCGGTCACCCCGGCGGCCAGCCCGTCCATGCCGTCGATGAAGTTGATCATGTTGACGATCGCGACGAACCAGATGACCGTGACCGGATACTGGCCCGGGCCGAGGTCGAACACCCCGAAGAAGGGCAGCGTGATGTGATCGATCGTGATCCCCGCGGCCACGGGGACCGCCGCGCAGGCGATCTGCCCCACCAGCTTTACCGCCGCGCCGAGCCCCACGGCGTCGTCGATGGCCCCCAGGCATGCGATGAGGATGGCGCCGGTCACCAGCGCCTGGGCCCCGCTGTCGGGCGGCAGGAAGAACAGCACCGGCACCAGGAAGCCGGCCAGGATGGCCAGCCCGCCCAGGCGCGGGGTGGGCGCGGCGTGGATGCGCCGGTCCGAGGGCATGTCGACGGCCCCCATCAGGCGGGCGAGTCGTGCCGCCAGCGGGGTGGTGACGATGACGATCGTCGCGGCCACGATGGCGCACAGGATGGGGATGAGGGTGGTGGTCATCGGACCGCCGGCGCCGCCCCCCGGGTGGGGCCCGGCCCCGTGGAGGGAGATTCTAGGTGCACCCGTCGGACCCCTTCAATCCGGATGCCGGCCGGGTGGTGCGATGCATGGAGCCGGCCGCGTGCGTGCGCACCCCGCGCGGCAGCACGCGCGCGGCGGCCCACGCCACGCGGGCCACGACGCCCACCGGGGCGCTGGAGCGACCGTCCGCCAGCGCCCGCCAGGCGGCGCGCACGACCGTGTCGGCCCGCTCGTGCGGCAGGGCCGGGACCCTCACCGGGCTGCCGGCGCCGGTGGAGAACTCGGTGGCGGTGGGTCCTGGGCACACCGAGACCACGCCGACCCCGGTGCCGCGCAACTCGTGGGCCACGGCGCGTGCCCAGTGATCCTCGAAGGCCTTGGTGGCCGAGTAGGTGGCCATGTACGGGATCGGCTGGTACGCCGCCGCAGAGGAGACCACCACCACCGCACCCCGCCCCGCGGCCACCATCGCCGGCAGCGCGTGGGCGGCCAGGTCGACCACCGCCAGGCAGTTGAGGCGCACCATGTCGGCCTCGGGCGCGCGGTCGAGGCCGGCGAGCGCCCCGCGCGTGCCGAAGCCGGCGTTCAGCACCAGCACCTCGGGCGCCGCCTCCAGGGCGTCCACGGCCGCGCGGGTGGCCGCCAGTCCCTCGTCGGTGGCGAGGTCGGCCACCAGGGGGGTGACCGCGGTGCCGTGCCGGCGGGCCACCAGCGCGGCCAGTTCGTCCAGGCGGTCGGCGCGGCGGGCCACCACCAGGAGCGGATGCCCCCGGCGGGCCAGGTCCAGCGCGAATGCGCGGCCGATGCCCGAGGACGCGCCGGTGATGAGCGCGGTCCCGGGCGCGGACCGGTTGGGTGGTACGCCCGGCACGCCCGCGATGCTAGCGCGGCGTGCCAGGCACCGGCGACTCAGCACGGGGCCGGCACCACCCGCGGCCGGGTGCGCACCACCGGGTCACCGAGGAGTCGCGGTAGACCGGGCGCCCCGGCCGGGGCGCCCGGTCGCTCCCCTACTCCAGGTTGCGGTTGATGCAGTTCAGCATGTCCAGGGCCCGGATGTTCGTGAGCTGGTTGGCCCCCACGCCGGCGCGGGTGAGCCTGATGGTGCTCGCGAGCGGCCTCAACGCGGTGGACCCGGAGCCCCCCAGACGGTCGTAGATGGCCTTGGCGCGTCGGTAGCCGGCCTCGGAGATGCGCTGGTTGATGCGCAACTGGACCGTGGTGGCGCGGATCTCCCCCGCCTCCTTGTCGGACGCCACGGGCTCGGGCCGGCCGTCCAGGCGCGCGGCGATCGAGTTGAGCCGGCGGACGGCGGCCACGGCGATCCGCTGGTTGATGCGCAACTGGCTCACGGTGGTGGCGAGGCTCAGCCGGCTGGGCCGATCGGGCAGCGTGCAGGCGAACGACGAGCCGGGTGAGGACGGAGGGCTACCGGGACCGGCCGGCGGGCCACCCGGGCCGGTGGGCGGGCAGCCCCCGGCCTGATGCGAGGTGAACTCCTGGGCGCCGGCGCCCACCGGGCAGACGGTGGCGCTGATCAGCGGCCGCGCCTGGAAGCTGGGACCCAGCAGCAGCTGACCGCCCTGCTGCAGCGCCGGGAAGAACAGCGAGGCGAAGACGCCCTGCCCCTGAGCGATCGGCAGTGAGCTGTTCAGGTCGAGCAGCGTCAGGCCGATGTAGTCGACCACCTCGATGGGCTCGCCGTCGACCAGTTGCACGGTGTTGACCACCGGCAGGTTCACAGGGACGGTGCTGATGGTGTTCGGCGGCAGGGTGAACACCTGGCTCTGGGCCGGCGAGGTGCAGCAGATGGCGCCCGACGCGTTCGGGGTGCCCGGGGCCTGCGCCTGCGAGCGCAGGGCCTGGATGATCTGCACGCGCATCGGGCCGGTGCGCGGCCCGGTGCGGATGTTCACCGCGGTCAGCCGCCAGTTGCCACGGGGCACCTGGGTCTCCGCCGGGAACAGCGTGCAGTTGGGGGGCACCGTCTGCGGGCTGCGCAGTGGCGGCAGGATGCCGAACTCGCAGCCTTCCGCGGTGGTGGGCGCCACGTTCAGCGGTGGCCCGATGGCCACCTGGGCACCCGCCGTGCCCGCCGCCGCAGCGGCCGCGCAGAGCGCGCCCACCACCAAGATCATCAGTCGTCGCATCGTGCTCTCCTCGTCCGCGCCGCCG
>JAVJSF010000007.1:0-31637 GCA_040219555.1 Miltoncostaeaceae bacterium | reverse complement strand
AGCGCGACGCGCGCGCGGCCCGCGAGGCCGCCGAGCGCGAGCGCGAGTCGATCCCCGATCCGCCCGCCCGCGAGCGCAGCCCCCAGAGCCCCCGCGCCGGCGAGCCCCTGACCGACTCCTAGCCGGTCGGGGCGGGGCCGGGGGCCCCGCCCCCGTGAGGGGTCACACCCCGTGACGGCGGCGGCACGGGTCCGTGCGCGTCCTGTGCCGGGGCCCGCCGTAGCGTCGGTGCGTGGACCTCCCTCCCCACCCGCCGCCGGCGGGCGTCGCGGCCCCGTGGGCCGCCCGGGCGCTGCCGGCCGGCGTCCTCGGCGCCGCCGCCGCCGCGCTGGCGCTGGCCGGCGCGGCACCGGACGGCGTGCCGCCGGCGCGGGCGTCGGCAGCCCTCGCCGTCGTGGCCGGGGTGGCCCTGATCCCGGCGTTGGTCGCCCGTCGGGCGCGGGCCTCGGCGGTGCTGCTGGTGGTCTTGGCGCTGGTGTCGGCGCTCGCGTGGGGTGCGGCCCGCGTGGAGACCACCGGCCCCGCGGCGCCACCGGAGCCGAGTTGGATCACGACTCACGTGGTGGTCGAGACGCCGGCCGTGCCGGCCGCCGGCGGCGGGTGGCGGTTCCGCGCCCGGGTCCTCGCGTCCCCCCATGGGCCGGAGGGGCCGGCCGGGATGCGCCTGCTGATGGACGTGACGGCGCGCGACCCGCCGGTCGTGGGCGTCCACCTGCGCGTTGCGGGGCGCCTGCGTCCGGCCGCGGGCGCCGATTCACCCGCGTGGTGGCGGCGCTGGCTGGAGCGCCAGGGGATCGCGGGGCGCCTGCGCGCCGCGCGCGCCGAGCCGATCGGCCGCCGCGGCGGCGCCGCCGGCCTGCGGGATCGCTGGCGCAACTGGGCCGCCGCCTCCGCGGGCGCGGGGCTGACCGGGGACACGCATGCGGTGGTCCGCGGCCTGGCCCTGGGGGGTGGGTCCCTGCTGACCGAGGCCACCGCCACGGACTTCCGCGAGTCGGGCATGTGGCACCTGCTGGCGGTCTCGGGGCAGAACGTCACCCTGGTGGCCCTGGCAGTGCTGGTGCTGCTGCGGCTGCTGGGCCTGCGCGGGGTGGCGGCCCCGCTGGTCGCGGCCGGGGTGGTGGTGGCCTACTGCCTGGCCTGCGACGGGGGTGCCTCGGTGGCCCGTGCGGGGACGATGGGGGTGCTGGCCCTGGTCGCCGAGCTCCGGTCGGTGGCACGGATGCGCTGGACGCTGCTGCTGGGCGGCATGGTGGGGCTGCTGGCCTGGCAACCCCGCGCGGTGTGGGACCCCGGTCTCCAGCTCTCGTTCGCCGCGGTGGGAGGCCTGTTCGGGCTGGCCCCTCGGATCCAGCGCGGCCTGTCGCCACGACTGCCCGAGCGCGCGGCCGCCCTGGTGGCCATGGCGCTCGCCGCCGGACTGGCCACCGCGCCCGTGCTGGCGGCGAACTTCGGGACCATCTCCCCGGCCGGCCTGGCGGTGAACCTGGTGGCGGTACCGCTGGCGGGTCCGGTGGTGGTGCTGGCCCTGGTCGGGGTGACCGGGGCTGCCCTGCACCCGTGGGCCGCCGAGGGTCCGGCGGCGCTGGCCGGGCTCGGGGCAGACCTGCTGCGCGCTGTGGCGCGGGCGGGTGCGTCGCCGGAGTGGGCGACCGTGGCCGTCCCCCGGTGGAGCGTCGTGCCCCTGGCGCTGCTGGCATCGGCTCCGCTGTTGCCCGATGTCGCGCGACGCCTCGGGCTCGGGACCGTCGCCCGGCGACCCGGTGCCCGGCGCGCCACCGCCACCGCCTCCCTGGCCGCGGTGGCGCTCGCCGCCCTCCTGTGGCCGGTCCGGACGCCGGCCCCCTGGCCGCCCGCCCCGGCCCTGACCGCGCTCGATGTGGGCCAGGGCGACGCTCTGCTGCTGCGCGGTCCGGGCGGGGAGTCGTTGATGGTCGACGCCGGACCGCCCGCCCGCGGGGGCGGCCGCCCGCCGGTGCTGGGCGCCCTGGGCCGCCACGGGGTGACGCGCCTGGACGCGCTGCTGATCACCCACGGCGACGCCGACCATGCCGGCGGCGCCGCCGCGGTGCTGGAGCACATCCCGGTGGGGGCGCTCCTGGCCCCGCCCGCGCCGGCCGACGGCGAGGGCGAGGCGATGGGTGCCGCGCTGCTCGCGGCCTCCCGGGAGGGCGTGCATCTGCGGCGCCTGGTGGCCGGGGCAGCGCTCTCCGCCGGGCCGTGGCGTGCCCGGGTGCTGCACCCTCGCGCCCCGCTGCCGCGCGGTGGGTCGCCCAACGACGCCAGCCTGGTGCTCCATGCCGCCGCCGGCCCCCTGAGCGTGCTGCTGACCGGCGACGCGGAGGGGCGCGCGCTGGCGGGCGCCCCCCTGAGGCGTGCGGCGGTGCTGAAGGTGAGCCACCACGGGTCCGCGGACCCGCTGCTGGCCGCCGTCCTGGAGCGGGTGGACCCCCGGGTCGCGGTGATCTCGGTCGGCGCCGGCAACCCCTTCGGCCATCCGCACCGCAGCGTGCTGAGCGGGCTTGCCGACGCGCGCGTCCCGGTGCTGCGCACCGACCTGGCCGGCGACATCACGCTCGCGGCCGATCCCTCCGGCGCCGTGCCGGCGCTCATCGGGCGGTGAACGATCGATGCGCGGACGCCGCGCTCCGCCCCGGACCCGGCCCGTCCGACCGCCACCCGGGGTACCATCGGCCACCGTGAGCAGCGCACCCCTCCAGCCGGTCTACCTGATGTGGGGAGAGGACCGCGCCCGCATCGACATGGCCCTGCGCCGCCTGGCCGAGCGGGTGCGTGCCGAGGGCGGCCTCGACCCCGAGCGCCTGCCCGCAGAGGAGCACGATGCCACGGCCGTCGTGGGCGCGTGCGAGGCGCTCTCGATGGCGGGGATGCGCCTGGTGATCGTGGAGGGCGCCGACCGCTGGAAGGCGGCCGACGCCACGCCCCTGGTGGAGTACCTGGCCGCGCCGAACCCGGCCACCTGCCTGGCGCTGACGGCCACCGCATCGGTCACGCCGAAGCTGCAGGCCGCCGTGGGGGCGCTGGGCGACACCACGCTCATCCGCTGCGGACCGGACCCGAAGGCATCGAAGGCCGATCGCCTGACGTGGCAGGTGGAGCACGTGCAGAAGCACGCCAAGCAGGCCGGGGGCAGCATCCCCGCCGGCGTCGCCCGGGCCCTGATCGAGCGCGTCGTCGTCGACCGCCCGGCCGACCAGCGGTCGGGCGTCACCGCCCTGGAGCTCGCCGGCGAGGCCCGCAAGCTCGCGGCGTACGCCGACGGCGAGCCGGTGACCAAGGAGATGGTGCAGCTCCTGGTGGCCCGCCACCCGGACGCGAAGGTCTACGAGTTGTCGGACGCCATCGTGTCCGGGCGGACGGCCCAGGCCTTCGACCTGCTGGCCGACATGGCCGGGGGCGACGAGCGGGTGCCACCCATCGTCATCCAGGTCCAGTTGGTCAACCACTTCCAGCGCGTGGCGCGCGTGCACGCGCTGGGCCCGCGGCCCTCGCCCGAGGCCATCGGCGCGGCGACGGGGGTCAAGGGCTACCCGGCGCGCAAGCTATCCGAGCATGCCCAAGCGCTGCCCGAGGGGGCGCCGGCGCGCGCCGTCTCGCGGCTGGCCGGGCTGGAGCTCGACCTGCGGGTGTCGGAGCTGGGCAGGCTGGGCCGCTCGCGCGAGGACGGGTCGAGGCTGATCCTGGAGAGGGCGGTGGGGGACCTGCTGGCCCTGGCGCGCGGGACGAGCCCGGCGCCGGGGCGCTGATCCTGCCCACGTGCTGCGACGCCGCCGGCGCCGCGGATGGCTCAGGCCGCGGCGGCCTGGCCCTGCGCGATGCGCGCCACGCGACTCTTCTTGCGGGCGGCGTTGTTGGCGTGGATGACGCCCTCGGCGGCCGCGCGATCGATCAGGTGCTCCAGCTCGCGGGCCTGCGCGCCGATCGCCTCGGCGTCGCCGCCGGCGGCGGCTGCCTCGAGGCGCCGGAACAGGGTCTTGATCGTGGAGCGGTAGCTCAGGTTGCGCTCGCGCTGGGCGATCGCCCGCTTGATGCGCTTCTTCTGCTGCTTGATGTTCGCCACGCGGCGGGTCCTCCGTCGTTCGACCGACGGCGTACGATAGCGGTCTGCCCGGACGAGAGCCAGTCGTGAGCGACAGAACCGGCTCCGAGGGCCCCGAGGAACCCCCCGCGGGCGGGGGCGGCCGGCGCTCGACGGGGCGCTCGACCGCCATCTTCGCCGCGTGGACCGCCCTCAGCCGGGTGGTGGGACTGGCGCGCGAGATCCTCGCCGCGGCCCTCTATGGGACCCAGGGGGCCATCAACGCGTTCGTGATCGCCTTCCAGGTGCCGAACCTTCTGCGCAGCCTGGTGGCCGACTCGGCCCTGTCGGCGGCGTTCGTGCCCGTTTACGCCCGGCTGCAGGAGGAGGGTCGCCACCGCGAGGCCGAGCGACTGGTGGGCACGCTGATCGGGGTGATCACCCTGGGGCTGGGCGGCCTGTCGTTGGTGGCCATCATCACCGCCCCGTGGGTCATGCCGCTCTTCGCGCCGGGCCTCCCCGAGGACCTGATCGACGAGCTGATCCTGCTCAGCCGCATCATGTTCCCGATCGTCGCCATGCTGGGTCTGACCGGACTCGTGGCCGCGGTGCTGCAGGCCGCCGGCGAGTTCGGGGGCACGGCGTTCGTGCCGGTCCTGTGGAACCTGGTCATCATCGGCGTGATGGGCCTGGCGACCCCGTTCGTGAGCGGGGGCGAGGCCGTGACCATGTACGCGGTCGGCATCGTCCTCGGAACCGCCGCCCAGCTGGCCTGGCTGGTCCCCTCGTTCCGGCGCAAGGGGCGGTTCCCCATCTCGCTGAGTCCCTCCGGGCCCCACATGCGCCGGGTGCTGGTGATGATGCTCCCGGTCACGCTGGGCCTGGGCCTGATCAACGTCAACCTGTCGATCAACTCGGTGTTCGCCACGCTGGTCAGCGAGGAGTCCCCGCGCGCCATCGATGCGGCCTTCCGCATCTACCTGCTGCCCCAGGGGATCTTCAGCGTCGCCGTCGCCACGGTCCTGTTCCCGGCCATCTCCCGGCTGGCGGCGCGGGAGGACCGCGACGGCCTGCGCCGCGCGGTCTCCGACGGCACCCGGCTGATCTTCTTCATGCTCCTCCCGTGCTCGGCCCTGCTGCTGGTGCTCACCGAGCCGGTGGTCCGGCTGGTGTTCCAGCGCGGTGAGTTCGACGCGGCGAGCACCGTGCTCACCTCCGAGGCGCTGTTCTTCTTCGCCCTCGGCCTCGCCTTCAACGGCGCCAGCCTGCTGGTGATCCGGGCCTTCTTCGCCCTTCAGCTGCCGTGGACGCCCACGAAGGTCGCCGGCCTGGGCGTGGTCCTCACCGTGGTGCTGAACGCCGTCCTGTACGGCCCGCTCGGGACCGGGGGCATCACGCTGGCCACCTCGATCACCTCGGCCGTGACCCTTCTGGTGCTGATGTGGTTGCTGGCGCGCGAGCTGGGCGGCCTGCACGGCACCGAGATCCAGGACGGCATCCTGCGGTGCGTCGTCGCCAGCGGCATCTCGGCCCTGCTGGCCTGGAGCTCGTGGACGGTCATCGACGAGGCCCTGGGCCGCTCGACGCCGGCCCAGATCGTGGCGATGACGGTGGCCATCCTCGCGGCGGTCGTGGCGTACCTGGCCGCCGCCCAGGCCTTCGGCATCCGCGAGATCCGCACGCTGTCGGGGCTGCGGAGGCCGCTACGATAGCCCGCGTGAACCAAGACCACATCCGCAATTTCAGCATCATCGCCCACATCGACCACGGGAAGTCGACGCTCGCCGACCGCATCCTCCAGCTGACCGACTCGGTGCCGGAGCGCCAGATGCGCGCCCAGCTGCTCGACTCGATGGAGCTCGAGCGCGAGCGCGGCATCACCATCAAGGCGCAGGCGGTGCGGGTGTTCTTCACCGCGTCCGACGGCGAGTACTACCAGCTCAACCTCATCGACACCCCTGGGCACGTCGACTTCAGCTACGAGGTCTCGCGCAGCCTGGCGGCCTGCGAGGGGGCGCTGCTGGTGGTGGACGCAAGCCAGGGGATCGAGGCCCAGACGCTCGCCAACGTCTACCTGGCCATCGAGGGCGACCTCGAACTGGTGCCGGTGCTCAACAAGATCGACCTGCCCGCGGCCGACCCCGAGCTGCACGGGCGCGCCGTGGCCGAGCTGATCGGGGACGACCCGGACCATGTCCTTCGCATCTCGGCCAAGACCGGGGAGGGCATCCGGGACGTCCTCGAGTCCATCGTGCAGCGGGTGCCGCCCCCCTCGGGCGACCCCGAGGCGCCGTTCCGAGCGCTGATCTTCGACTCGATCTACGACCAGTACCGCGGCGTGGTGGCGTTCGTCCGGGTTGTGGACGGCTCGTTCTCGGCCCGGGACAAGCTGCGCGCGATGGCCACGGGCCTGGTGGTGGAGGCCGAGGAGGTCGGCGTGATGACCCCGGCCATGCTGCCCACCGGGGCGCTGGGCGCGGGCGAGAGCGGCTACATCGTGACGGGGCTCAAGAACCTGGGCGACCTGCGCGTGGGCGACACCCTCACCCTCAACACCCGCCAGGCAACCGAGGCGCTGCCCGGCTACCGGGAGGTGAAGCCGATGGTGTTCTGCGGGCTCTTCCCCGTGGACGCCGACGACTACCCGGATCTGCGCGACGCGCTCGAGAAGCTGTCGCTGAACGACGCCTCGCTGCAGTGGGAACCCGAGACCTCCCAGGCGCTCGGGTTCGGTTTCCGCTGCGGCTTCCTCGGCCTGCTCCACATGGACATCGTCCGGGAGCGCCTGGAGCGCGAGTACGGGCTGGTGCTGCTGATGACGGTGCCCAACGTGGAGTACCGCGTCACCGACACCGCGGGGGAGGTGACCGCGGTACGCGCGCCGGTGGAGCTGCCACCGCCCACCAAGATCGAGACCATCGAGGAGCCGTACGTCCGCTGCACGGTGCTGGTGCCCGTGGAGGGGGTCGGGGCCGTCATGGGGCTGTGCCAGGACCGGCGCGGCACGTTCGTGACGATGGAGCCGCTCGAGAACCGCCAGCAGATCATCTACGACCTGCCGCTGGCCGAGATCGTGCTCGACTTCTACGACCAGCTGAAGAGCCGCACCCGGGGCTACGCCTCGCTGGACTACGAGCTGATCGGCTACCGCGAGAGCCCGCTCGTGAAGCTGGACGTCCTGCTGGCCGGCGACCCCGTGGACGCGCTGTCGATGATCGTCCACAAGGACCACGCCTACGCGCGCGGCAAGCACCTGGTGGAGCGCCTGTACGAGACCATCCCCCGCCAGCTGTTCGAGGTGCCCATCCAGGCGGCCGTCGGCGGCAAGATCCTGGCCCGCGAGACGGTGCGCGCCCGGCGCAAGGATGTGCTCGCCAAGTGCTACGGCGGCGACATCAGCCGCAAGCGCAAGCTGCTGGAGCGCCAGAAGGAGGGCAAGAAGCGCATGAAGCAGGTGGGCTCGGTGGAGGTGCCCCAGGAGGCATTCCTGTCGGTGCTGCAGATCGGCGGCGAGGCCCGGGGCAAGGGGGGCAAGGGCGCCTGAGGGAGTGACCAGCCCGGCGGCCGTCTCCCCGGTGGCGGGGGCGCGGCACCTGTACGTGCACCTGCCGTTCTGCGCGGCGCGGTGCGGCTACTGCGCGTTCGTGGTCGAGGTGGGGTCGCTGGGACGCCGCGACGCCTACCTGGACGCGCTGCTGGGCGAGTTGCGGCGCGAGCGCGGGCGCCTGGGCTCCCTGGAGTCGGTGTTCCTGGGCGGCGGCACGCCCACCCTCATGCGCCCCGCGCGGCTGGCGGTCCTCATGGAGGCCGTGCGCCCCCACCTGGCCCCCGGAGCCGAGGTGACCGTGGAGGCCAACCCCGAGACCGTCGACGCCGAGGCGTTCGCGGCCCTCGCCGCGATGGGGGTCACGCGGGTCTCCCTGGGCGTGCAGTCGTTCCAGCCCCACGTGCTCGATGCCCTCGACCGGGCCGCCGGCCCGGATCAGTGCCGCGCCGCGCTGCGGTGCGCCCGGCGCGAGGGGATCCGCAGCGTTGCGATGGACCTCCTGTTCGGCGTGCCGGGGCAGGGCCGGGCCGACCTGGAGCAAGATCTGGCCGAGGTGCTGGAGGCCGGCCCCGACCATCTCTCCTGGTACGAGCTGGAGATGAAGCCGGGCTCGGCGCTGGCCCGCCGCGGCACCGCCCCCGTGGACGAGGACGAGGCCGCCGACGCCTACCGCTGGACCGTCGGCGCGCTGGAGGACGCCGGTTACCGCTGGTACGAGACCGCCAACTTCGCCCGCCCGGGCCACGAGTGCCGCCACTCGCTCGCCTACTGGGGCGCGGCCGACTACCTGGGGGTGGGGGTGGGGGCCGTCAGCACCGTCGGGGGCCGGCGCTGGCGCAACGCGCCCGGGCTCGAGCCCTACATCGCCGCCCTGGCGGCCGGCGGCGACCCGCGGCGCACAGGCGAGGCCCTGGACGACGACGACCGCCGGCGCGAGCGGTGGATGCTGGGGCTGCGCCGCCAGGAGGGGGTCGACCGCGCGTGGGCCGGACCCCCGGACCACCCGGAGGCGCTCGTTCCGCTGGAGCGCGCGGGCCTGGTGCGCCACGATGAAGAGTCCGTGGTCCTCACGCGGGAAGGGCGCTTCGTCCAGAACGCCATCCTGCACCGGTTGATGGAGTTCGCATGAGCGAGGAACCCGTGTCCGAGCAGCTGAAGCCGCGCCAGGAGGCGATCCTGCGCCTCGTGGTGGAGGGCTACATCGCCAACGGGAACCCGGTGGGCAGCAAGCACATCGCCGGGGCCGAGGGGATCGAGTACGCCGCCTCCACCGTGCGCTACGAGCTGGCCCGCCTGGAGGAGCTGGGCTACCTGGACCACCCGCACACCTCGGCCGGCCGCGTGCCCACCGACCGGGGCTACCGCTACTACGCGGATCAGTTGGTGTCCCGCGAGGCGCCCGGCGACGGGACGCCGGCCCTGGCCGAGGTGCTGGAGGTCACGGAGATGCGCCGCGAGGTGGACGCCGCGCTCGAGAGCCTGGCCGAGACCGTCGCCCAGGTGACCAACCTGCTGGCACTGGTCACCGCGCCGGCCCCCGAGAGCTCGACCGTGCGCCACATCGAGGTGCTGCTGCTGCAGCCCCAGCTGGTGATGGTGGTGGTCATCACGTCCACCGGCGCGGTCACCAAGCGCGTGATGGCCTTCGACCGCCCGGTGGACCGGGGTCTGGCCGACTGGGCGGGCGCCTTCCTGAACGAGCGCCTGACGGGGCTGGCGGTGGGCGCCCGCATGATCGCCAGCCGGCTGCAGGACCCCTCGCTGGGTGCCGCGGAGCGCGCCTTCCTCGGCGCCGTCGCCCCGGCCATCACCGAGCTCGACGAGCCGGCCGGCGGCATCTACGTGGGGGGCCGCGCGCGCTTCCTGGCCGACCAGCGCCACCTGGACCTGCTGGCCATCGATCACCTCATGGCCACCCTGGAGGAGCGCTACGCCCTGCTGGACATGCTGCGCGGTGCGCTCTCGCGCAATCAGGTCTACCTGCGCATCGGCGAGGAGCTCCCCGACCGCAACCTGGCGGGCCTCACCATGGTGGCCGCCAACTACGGGATTCCCCGTCGTAATCTCGGTACGGTGTCCCTGTTCGGCCCCACGCGCATGGACTACCGGCTGGCCATGGCCACGGTGCGCGAGGCGGCCCAGATCCTGTCCCGGTACGTGGAAGAGGTGTTCGAATAGACGACCGGTACGAGATCCTCGAGGTGTGGCGCCGTCCGCTGCGCGGCGACGCGAGGGCCGCGGTGCGCGTGCTCGCCAAGATCGAGGCCGGCGCCACCGGTCCCGAGGAGTACGCCGTGGGCATCAGCACGCGCGCCGAGGCCCAGCTGTCGCCGCTGCTCGACGACTCGGACCTGTTCACCGGGCTCTCGTTCGCCGAGGCCCACTGGCTGGCGGCCGTGCTGGCCACCGCGGCCGACAAGGTGGAGGACGCCGAGGGGCTCCTGTTCGACCTTCGCGTGCCCGTGGATCAGACCTGGAGCGGCCTGGACCTGGCGACCGAGGTGGTGGAGCCCGGGGGCCTGCGCTCGGGGCCGCTCATGGACTGGGAGCCCGGCGACGGGAGCCCGGGCGGCAGCCGCTTCGCCGTGGCCATCTACACCCTCGATTGCGGCCACCAGGCGCTGGAGTTGCTGCGCCAGGATCCCGACGCGGCGCCGTTCTGGATCGAGGAGGGCACCGTGGACCACCTGGTGGCCCGCGACGCGCGCACCCTGGCCAGCCTGCTGGCGAGCGCCCCCTCGCTGGATGACGCCCACACGCTGCTGGACGACTTCCAGGTCAACCTCGCCCATCACATGGAGGAGGACGACGAGGAGGAGGGCGACCTCGAGGACGACGACCTCGACGACCGCTAGCCGGCGGCCCGCCGCCTCGTCCGGGCCCGCGGGGTAGCATCCTCGGGGACCGGCGGGCCCGGCGCCCGCAAGGACGAATGGGAGGGGAGCAGATGCGTGCTCACAGAGCCCGTCTGGCGGCCTGCATGGCCGCGCTCGTGCTCGGCACCGGAGTGGTGGCCGGCTGCGGCGGGGACGACGAGGAGACGACGGCGACCACCGTCACCGAGCAGGTCACGGTGACCGAGGGTGACCCCGCCGAGTCGGTCCCGACCGAGTCCATCCCCGACGTGATCCCCGGAGGGGTCCCGGAATCGGACGACGGCAGCGGTGACGGCGGCACGAGCGGTGCGGCGCCGACCGATGAGGAGATCGACCAGGCCGTCCAGGCCTACATGCAGATCCTCGGGCTGAGCGAGGACCAGGCCCGCTGCATGATCGAGGGGTCCCTCGAGCTGTCGGAGAACATCGACCCGGACAACCCCGCTGCGATCCTCGGGTCCGGCGCGTTCGAGCTGTTCGAGCGGTGCGACATCAACCCGGCCGACCTCGCCTCGCAGTTCGGCGGCACGCCGTAGTGGCGGGCGACCCCCGGGGCGCCCTTGGGCGCCCCGGGGGCCCTGTGATGGCGTCGGGCATTACACTGATCGGCCCATATGGCGAATGATTACTACGAGATCCTCGGCGTCGACCGCTCGGCCGGCGAGGACGAGATAAAGAAGGCCTTCCGCCGGCGGGCGCGCGAGCTGCACCCCGACGTGAACCCCTCGGCGGACGCCGAGGCCCAGTTCAAGGCGGCGGCGACGGCCTACGAGACCCTGTCCGACCCGCAGCGGCGGCAGATCTACGACCGCTACGGCGAGGAGGGCCTGCGAGGTGCCGGCGGCGGGGGCGGTCCGGACTTCGGCAACGTCTCGTTCCAGGACCTGTTCGACTCCCTCTTCGGCGGAGCCGGGTTCGGCGGCGGCTCGCCGTTCGGCCGCCAGGGTCCCGCGCCCGGCGACGACGTGGGCGTGGTGGTGGAGATCGGCTTCGCCGAGTCCGCCGCCGGCACCGAGCGCGAGGTCACCTACGAGGTGGTGGGGGCCTGTGAGACCTGCGAGGGGACCGGCGCCGCCGAGGGCGCGAGCCTCGACACCTGCCCGACCTGCTCCGGCGCCGGGCGGGTCCGCCAGGTGACGCGCAGCCCCCTGGGCCAGTTGGTGCGTGAGCAGGTGTGCCCGCAGTGCCGCGGGAAGGGGGCGATCCCGAGCACCCCCTGCGCCTCCTGCCGCGGCGCGGGCCGCGCGCGGTCGACCCGGACCGTGAGTATCGAGATCCCGGCCGGGATCGCGCACGGCCAGAGCATCCGCATGTCCGGCGGCGGAGCGGCCGGCGAGCCCGGGGCTCCCGCCGGCGACCTGTACGTGCAGGTGGCGGTGGCCGAGGATGAGCGCTTCGTCCGGGACGGCCTGGACGTGGTGACCCGCGTCGCCGTCCCGGTGACCGACGCGATGATCGGCGCCACGCTGAGCGTGCCCACCATCGACGGCGAGGCCGAGGTGGAGTTGCGCCCCGGGACCCAGCCCGGGGACGAGTTCGTGCTCTCGGGCAAGGGCTTTCCCCAGGTGGGCGGGCGCCGGCGCGGCGATCAGCGCGTGGTGGTGGAGGTGCGCGTCCCGCGGGTGCGCGGCGACGAGGACCGCCGGGCCGTGGAGGCGCTGGCCGATCGCCTCGACGAGCGCAGCTACCGCGAGGACGAGGGGTTCTTCGATCGCCTCAAGCACGCCTTCCGCTGACGCCGCCCCCGCGCTGAACCGGCTGTCCGTGCGCGTGGCGTGCGAGGCGGCGGAGTGGGTGGGGCCGGAGTTGGCGGAGGTGCTCGGCGCCGGCTTTCGCGAGCGGGAGGAGCGCGGTACGGGCGAGTCGGTCCTGGAGTTCTGGGTGCCGGCCGCCGGCGCGGACGCGGCCGCCCGCCGCGTGGACGAGGCCCTCGGAGCGCTGGGCGTCTCCGCGTCGGTGGAACAGATGGCCGAGGACGAGCGCTGGCGCACCGCCATGCACGACGCCCACCGCCCCGTGGCGGTGGGCGGCCGCCTGCTTGTGCGCCCGCCATGGGAACCCCCGGACCCCGCGCTGCTGGACGTGGTCATCGACCCCGGAATGGCCTTCGGCACCGCTCAGCACGGCACCACCCGCCAGTGCCTGCGGATGCTCTGCGCCCTGCCCGCAGGAGGGTCGCTGCTGGACGCCGGCTGCGGCACCGGGGTCCTGGCCATCGCGGCTCGCCGCCTGGGGTTCGACCCGGTGAGCGCCTTCGACATCGACCCGCTCGCCGTCGATGCCACCCTGGCCAACGCGCGTGCCAACGGGGTGGGCCTGACGGTCGGCCGGCGGACGATCGGGCGTGACCGCCTGCCCCGGGCCGACGTCGTCCTGGCGAACCTCACGGCCACGGTGCTGGCCGAGCTTGCGCCGGCCCTTCCGTCGCCGGGCCCGGCGCACATGGTGCTGTCGGGCCTGCGCCCCGAGGAGGTCGACCGGGCCGTCGCCCTGTTCGCCCCCCACGGGCTGATCGAGGCGGAGCGCGCCCACGAGGACGGCTGGAGCACGGTCCGACTCGCCCGCCGGTGAGGCACGTCTTCCGCTACCTGGTGGAGGAGGTGCCGTCCGAGGGCGGGCGCGTCACGCTGGCACCCGAGGACGCCCACCACCTGTTGCGCGTCGTCCGCCGGGGGGTGGGCGAGACGGTGGAGGTGGCCGACGGCGCCGGCATCCGCCACCGCGCCGAGGTGGTGGAGGCCGGCGAGCGCGTCGTGGTGCGCGTGGGCGAGCGCCTTCCCGACCTGGCGCCGGCTCCCGTGCTGCTGGGCGTGGGCCTGATGGATGCCGGCCGGCTCGACCTGGTGGCCGAGAAGGCCGCCGAGCTGGGGGTGGCAGCCCTGGTGGTGGTGCGCAGCGGGCGTGTGCGGAGGACCCCCGAGCCTGACGCCTGGACGCGCCGCGCCGAGCGCCTGGGGCGGGTGGTGGAGGCGGCCTGCCGCCAGTGCGGTCGGGCCCGGCTCATGCCGGTGGAGGGGTTGGTACCGTTCGCCGCGATCGTGGCCGAGACACCTGGCGCAGACGGCATCCTCATCGATCCCCGCGGCGGGGTCGCGCTGGGCGACGCGCTGGCGGCGCGGCCCCCGGGGTCGGGGCCCGTGACCCTCCTGGTGGGACCCGAGGCCGGCTTCGCGCCGGAGGAACTCGACGCCGCGGCGGCGGCCGGATGGACCGGCGCCCACCTGGGTCCGGCCGTGCTGCGCGCCGAGACCGCGGCCATGGCGGCGGCCACTCTGGCCTGCGCCGCGGCCGGCGGGCTGGGATAGCCGGGCCGTGGCCGGGCCCCTTCGCTTCTCGGTGCGCTTCCTGGGCTGCAAGGTCAGCCAGGCGGACGCCTCGCTGATACGCGATGCGCTGCTGGATGCGGGCCACGTGGAGACCACTCCCCAGGCCGCCGACGTGCACGTGGTCAACACCTGCGCCCTCACGGTCGAGGCCGAGCGCAAGAGCCGCCGCCAGGCCAACCGGGGCGCGCGCTCGGGCCGTGTCTTCGTGTCGGGCTGCGCGGTCAACCTCCACGCCGCGCAGTTCGAGGGTCCGTCGGTGACCACGCTGCCGGGCTCGGCGGACCGGGCCGCGGCGGAGATCGTCCAGCACCTGGGCGGTGGCCGGGGGCCGGCGTGCACCGACGACGCCCCGCGGCCCCGGGGGCGCACCCGCGCCTTCCTGAAGGTTCAGAACGGGTGCGACCACGAGTGCTCCTTCTGCATCATCCCGACCACCCGTGGGGCAGCCGAGAGCCGGCCCCTTGCGCGCATCCTCGCCGACGGTCGCCGCCGCCTGGACGAGGGGCACCCCGAGTTGGTGCTGACGGGCATCAACATCGGCAGCTACCGCGACCCCGACTCGGGCGCCGGCCTGGCCGATCTGGTGCGCGTTCTGGGCCGGCTCGACGGCCTGGCCCGTCTGCGCATCTCCTCCATCGAGCCCGGCGACGTCCGCGACGACCTGCTCGAGGCGATGGCGGCCACGCCGGTCGTGGGGCCGCACATGCACATCCCGCTCCAGTCGGGCGACCCCGGGGTGCTGGCGGCGATGCGCCGTTCGTACACCGTCGACGACTACCGTGACGCCTGCTCCCGCGCGCGCGCGGCCCTTCCGGGCCTGAACCTGACCACGGACGTGATCGTCGGCTTCCCGGGCGAGGACGAGACGGCGCTGGCGGCCACCATGGCCATGGCCGAGGAGTTCGCGATGAGCAAGGTGCACGTCTTCCCGTACTCGCCCCGGCCCGGGACCGCGGCGGCCGCGATGCCCGGGCCCACCGCGCCGGACGAACTCAGGGCCCGCAGCGCCCGGGTGCGCGACCTCTCGGACCGGCTTGCCTTCGCCCACCGCCTGGGCCGGGTGGGCAGCGCCGACACCGTCCTGGTGGAGACCCGGCACGAGGACGGAACGCTGGTCGGCCTCGCGGCCGACTACAGCCGGGTGGTCCTGGATGCGGACACGGCGGCCGCCCCGGGTGACATGGTGCCGGTGACCATCGCCGGCCTCGCCGGCGACCACCTGCGCGGGGAGGCGCGATGACCGATTGCCTGTTCTGCAAGATCGTCTCCGGGGAGATCCCTGCCCGGATCGTGGCCCGCGACCGGGGGTGCGTGGCGTTCCACGACATCGACCCGAAGTCGCCGACGCACGTGCTGGTCATCCCCGAGCGCCACGTGGAGTCGATCGCCGGCGTGGAGGGCCTGGGCCCCGACGAGCGCGCCGAGATGCTGGGCTTCATCGCCGACACGGCGTCGGCCCTGGGCCTGGGGGAGGGCGGATTCCGTGTGACCACCAACCACGGTCCCGACGCGCGCC
The DNA here is from genome assembly GCA_040219555.1 of Miltoncostaeaceae bacterium. Lineage (GTDB taxonomy): Bacteria > Actinomycetota > Thermoleophilia > Miltoncostaeales > Miltoncostaeaceae > JAVJSF01. The sequence continues at coordinate 16,333 of JAVJSF010000007.1, read as the reverse complement.
AGAGCGTCCACCATCTGCACTGGCACATCATGGGCGGGACGACGCTATCCCAGACGATGTGAGCACCGGCCCCGGGAACGGCCGCGCGGCGCGGATCGCCCGCGCCGTCGATGTCGACGACGCCGTGGCCGTGGAACTGGCGGGCGAGCACGACAGCGTCCTGCGGGCGCTCGAGGACCGCCTGGGGGTGGAGGTGGGGTTGCGCGGCAACCGCCTCACCCTGGCGGGCGACGGCGGCCGCGTGGACGCGGGCGTGGCCGTGGTGGAGCAGCTCGGCGCGCTGGTGGCCGGTGGCAGGGCGCTCTCGCCGGCCACGGTCGAGGCCGTGGCCGACGCCGTGGAGGTGGCGGCACCGGCCGACGAGGTGCTCTCGGACGTGGTGTGGCGCGGCCGGCGCGGCCCGATCACCCCGCGCACCGTCGGCCAGAAGCGCTACGTCGACGCCGTGCGCCAGAACACCATCACCTTCGGCATCGGCCCCGCCGGCACCGGCAAGACCTACCTGGCCGTGGCCCTGGCGACGGCGGCCCTGGTGCGGCGCGAGGTGGGGCGGATCATCCTCACCCGGCCGGCGGTGGAGGCCGGCGAGCGCCTGGGCTTCCTGCCCGGCGACCTGGCCGCCAAGGTCGACCCCTATCTGCGCCCGCTGTTCGACGCGATGTACGACATGCTCGAGGGGGACCGCGTAGAGGCCCTCTTCGCCCGCGGCCAGGTGGAGGTGGCGCCGCTGGCATACATGCGCGGGCGCACGCTCAACGACAGCTTCATCATCCTGGACGAGGCCCAGAACACGACGCCCGAGCAGATGAAGATGTTCCTCACCCGCCTGGGCTACGGCTCGCGCATGGTCGTGACCGGGGATGTCACCCAGGTCGACCTGCCCAGCCACCAGCGCTCGGGGCTGGTGGTGGTGCAGGACATCCTGGCCGGGGTGCCCGACATCTCCTTCATGCAGTTCGATCGCAAGGACGTGGTGCGCCACAAGCTGGTCCAGCGCATCGTCGACGCGTACGCCGAGCGCGACGCGTGATCGAGGTCGCCGTCCGGGGCCGGCCCGACGTCGATCCGGCGCCGCTGGTGGCGCGGCTGATCTGGACCTGCGAGCGCCTGGGCGTCGCCGAGGCGGAGGTGGGGCTGATGGTGGTGGAGCCCGCCGAGATGGCCGCCATCAACGGCGAGCACCGCGACCGGCCCGAGTCCACCGACGTGCTCTCGTTCCCGGTCGACGGACCCGAGGCCCTGGACTGGCCCGAGGGCGGACCCGTGCCCGAGTTGGGCGACGTGATCATCTGCCCCGAGTCGGCCGAGGAGCCGCTGACCACCCTCGTGGTGCACGGGGTCCTGCACCTGCTGGGCTACGACCACGAGGCCGACGAGGGGCAGATGCTGGCCCTCCAGGACCGCCTGGTGGACGAGGCCGACGCGGAGCGGGTGACATGAGCGCCGGCCAGGCCGAGCGCCCCGCCCCGCCGGTGCCGCCCACGCCGCCTCCGGGCGGCACCCTGGCCCGCCAGGGCTCGCTGCGCTGGTCGTTCACGTGGGCCTTCGAGGGCATCGTCTATGTGCTTCGCACCCAGCGGAACATGCAGATCCACGTGGGGGCGGCGGCCGTCGCCCTGACCGCGGGCCTGCTGCTCGACTTCAGCCGGCTCGAGATGGCGATCATCCTGGCGGCGGTCAGCCTGGTGCTGGTGGCCGAGATGGTCAACACGGCGATCGAGGCGACCATCGACGCGGTGATCACCACCTATCACCCGCTCGTGAAGGTGGCCAAGGATGTGGCCGCCGGCGCGGTGTTGGTGGCGACCGTCAACGCCCTGGCGGTGGGGTACTTCATCTTCTACGAGCACCTCACCGACACCAATCGCGACCTGCTGGTGGGGGTGCGCCGCTCGCCCAATCACCTGGTGGTGGTGACCCTGATCCTCACGGTGATCGCCGCCATCGCGGTGAAGGCCCACTGGCAGCGCACCCACGGGCGCGGCACCCCTCTGAGGGGCGGGATGCCCTCGGCGCACGCCGCCGCGGCGTTCGCGGCCTGGATGGCGCTGACCATCATCGCCGAGCCGCTCACCCACGCGGCCCTGGTGTCGAGCCTCGCCTTCATGATGGCGCTGCTGGTGGCCCAGTCGCGGGTGGAGGCGGGCATCCACTCGGCCGCCGAGGTGGCCGTGGGCGCCTTCCTCGGAGCCGGCATCGCGATCCTCGTCTTCCAGTTGTGGGGCTGAGCGTGGGCGCACCCTTCCTGTCGGGTCTGGTGGCCCTGTGCGGCCGGCCCAACGTGGGCAAGTCGACGCTCGCCAACGCCCTCGCTCGCACGCGGGTGGCGGCGGTGTCGCCGCGCCCGCAGACCACCCGCCGGCGCATCACGGCCGTGGTCCACGGGGAGGAGTGGCAGGCCGTGCTGCTCGACCTGCCCGGCTTCCAGAAGCCCGGCGACGGCCTGACCGCGCGCATGCAGGCGACCGTCGATCGCAACCTTGAGGACTGCGACGCCGCTCTCTTCCTGCTGAACGCCACCGAGGAGGTGGGCGGGGGCGACCGGTTCATCGCCGAGCGCATCAAGGCCGCGCGCCTGCCGGCGATCGTGGTACTGAACAAGATCGACGGCCTCGACCGCGACGCGGTGGCGGTGGCCATCGCGCGGGTGGCGACCCTGGTCGACTTCGTCGACCTGTACCCCATCAGCGCGCTGACCGGCGACGGCGTCGACGCCCTGCGCGAGGGGCTGCCGGCGGTGCTGACCGAAGGCCCGCGGTACTTCCCGGCGGGGGCGGCGAGCGACCAGACCGAGGACGAGCTGGCGGCGGAGCTGATCCGCGAGGCCGCGCTGCAGCGGCTGCACCAGGAGGTGCCCCACGCCCTCGCGGTGGACGTCACCGACATCGAGCCCGCCCGCAGCGGCGTCGTGGTGCGGGCCGTCCTGCTGGTGGAGACCGAGTCGCAGAAGGGCATCGTGGTGGGGCGCGGCGGGACCATGATCCGCGCCGTCGGGCAGGCGGCCCGCGAGGCCCTGGGCCATGTCTGGGGCACCGAGGTCCACCTGGATCTCATGGTCAAGGTGCGCCGGCGCTGGCGCGACGACGAGTCGATGCTGGAGCGCCTGGGTCTCTGAGCGTCGGCCCGCGGGCGCCCCCCGGCCGGCCCGCTGCATTCCCCGGTGAATTTGGCTCACCGACGTTCAATTAACGTGCCGGTCCATATAAGGTCCCCCTGACTTCGCAAGTGTGGGTAACCTGGAGGTGTGTGGATGCGGCGCGTCGTTCGAGGCTTGGCTGCGGTCGGTGTGACCGCCGCCGTGGCGCTGGGCGCCATGGCGTGTGGCGATGACGACGGCGATGCGGGCACCTCGGCATCGGAGGGCGACGGCGCAACGCTGACCGCCTACTCGGGACGCAGCGAGGAGCTGGTGGCGCCGCTGTTCGAGCGGTTCACGGCCGACACCGGGATCGGCGTGGAGGTGCGCTACGGCGGCACCGCCGAGATGGCGGCGACCATCGTGGAGGAGGGCGACTCCTCGCCGGCGGATGTCTTCTTCGGCCAGGACGGCGGCGCCCTCGGCGCACTGCAGAAGGAGGAGCGCCTCGCTCCGCTGAGCCAGGAGACCCTCGGTCTCGTCCTCCCCGGCTTCCGCTCGGCGGAGGGTGACTGGATCGGCAGCTCGGGGCGCGTGCGCGTGCTGGGCTACGACAACCGGGAGCTCGACCAGGCCGACCTGCCCGCCTCGGTGCTCGACCTCACCGGCGAGGAGTGGAGCGGGCGCGTGGGCTGGGCCCCCGCGAACGCCTCCTTCCAGGCCTTCGTCACCGCCATGCGGCTCGATCTGGGCGAGGATCGCACCGAGCAGTGGCTGCGCGACATGCAGGCCAACGGTGCCGCCGCGTACGAGAACAACGTCGTCCTGCGGGATGCGATCGCCAACGGCGAGGTCGACGTCGGCCTCCTGAACCACTACTACATGGAGCGCGCCAAGGACGAGCTGGACGATCCCAGCACCTACCCCGTCGGCACCCACGTGTTCCCCGACGGGGACGTGGGTTCGCTGATCAACGTGGCCGGGGCCGGCGTGGTCGCCTCCACCGACCAGCGCGCCGAGGCCGAGCGCCTCGTGGCCTACCTCGCCGGCCCGTCGGCGCAGGAGTACTTCGTGCAGGAGACCAAGGAGTACCCGGTCGTGCCGGGCGGCACCGGGCCGGAGGGCCTGCCGGCGCTCGACACCATCGAGCAGCCCGAGGTGGACCTGAACGACCTGGACGACCTGCGTGGCACCCTCGACCTGCTCGAGCGATCGGGCATCCTCTGATCGAGGCCCTCGCGCTGCGGTGAGCACCGCCGCCCCGCCAGCCGGCGCGCGCCCGACGCGCGCCACCGCACGCCGGTCCCCGCCGCCGCGCGGGTTCATCCCGCTCGCGCTCATGGCCGCCCTCGTCGGGGCGGTCGTGGCGCTGCCCGCCGTCTACCTGGTGATCGTGGTGGGCGGGGAGTGGGGCGTGGCCGTGGACGCCGTGTTCCGCGAGCGCACCCTCGAACTGCTGGCGCGGAGCCTCCTCCTGGCGGGCGCGGTGGCGGTGGGCGCCACGGCCCTGGCCGTGCCGCTGGCCTGGCTCACGGTGCGCACCGACCTGCCCGGCCGGCGCACGTGGGCAGTGCTGGTCCTGCTGCCCTTCGTCGTCCCGAGCTACATCGGCGCCTACCTGCTGGTGTCGGCGCTCGGCCCCAGCGGGGTGCTGGCGCGTGAGGTCGCCGCGCCGCTCGGCATCACCGTGCCCTCGATCTACGGCTTCTGGGGCGCGGCGCTGGTGCTGACGGCCTTCACCTATCCGCTGGTTCTGCTGCCCGTGCGGGCGGCGATGCGGCGGATGGACCCCTCGCTGGAGGAGGCCGCCCGCGGGATGGGCGCGTCACCGCTGCGGGTGGCCCGCAGCGTCGTGTTGCCCCAGCTGATCCCGGCGGTGGGGGCCGGCGCCCTGCTGGCGGCTCTCTATGCGATGAGCGACTTCGGCGCGGTGTCGATCCTGCGCTACGACTCGTTCACGCGGGTGATCTACACCAGCTATCGCCTCAGCTTCGAGCGCGCGGGGGCGGCCGCGCTGGGCGTGGTCCTGATCGGCGTGATGATCGTGCTGATCATCCTGGAGGGACGGATGCGCCGGCGCGCGGCCTACCACCGCGCCGCCCCCGGGGTGGCGCGGGAGACCCACGTGGTCCGTCTGGGCGCCTGGCGGTGGCCGGCGCTCGGCTTCGTCGGCGCGGTGGTCCTGTTCACCCTCGCCATCCCACTGGCGGTCCTGATCTGGTGGGCCTCGCGAACCACCGGTGCCGACGCCGACTGGGCGGCATTCGGCGAGGCGGCCCGCAACTCGCTGCTGACCGCCGGCCTGACGGCCGCCATCGCGGTGGTGATCGCCCTTCCGATCGCGCGCCTGGGCGCCCGTCACCCCGGCCGCACCAGCCGGTCCCTCGAGGCGGCCCACCACGCGGGCTACGCCCTGCCGCACCTGGTGGTGGCGCTCGCCCTGGTCTTCCTCGGCATCCGCCTGGCGCCCTGGGCGTACCAGACCCTCGGGATGGCCGTCTTCGCCCTGGTGGTGATCTACGTGCCTCTGGCCATCGGGGCGCTGCGGGCGTCGATGCTCCAGGTCGCGCCCTCGCTGGAGGACGCCGCCCGCGGCATGGGCCGGGGCCCGGTTGGGGTGACCGCGACCATCATCGCGCCGCTGGTGCGCCCCGGCGTGCTGGCGGCGGCGACGCTGGTCTACATCGGCGCCATCAAGGAGCTGCCGGCCATGCTGCTGCTGCGACCCACGGGATATGAGACCCTTGCAACGGTGATCTGGAGCGAGACCAGCCGTTCGGTGTTCGAGGTCGCGGCGGTCCCGTCGCTGGTGCTGCTGGCGATCTCGGCACCGGTCCTCGCCATCGTGGTGGGGAGGGAGAGGTGAAGCGCGCCGTCCGCAGGCAGCCGACGTCGCTGGGCGAGCCGGTGCCCGGCTCCCCGCTGCCCGGCTCCCCGCTGCCCGGCTTTCCGGTGCCGCTGCCGCCCTCGGGTCCCGTCAGCCACCCCTCGCCGCGGGTCCACTACCCGGAGGGCGACCTGGCGGTGCGGTGCCGCGGGGTCCGAAAGCGCTTCGACGACATCGATGCCCTGGACGGGGCCGACCTGAGGGTGGCCGCGGGCACGCTGACGGCCGTCATCGGCCCGAGCGGCTGTGGCAAGACCACCCTGTTGCGCACCGTCGCCGGCTTCGAGACCCCCGACGGGGGCGAGATCGACGTGGGCGGGCGCCAGGTGGCCGGCCCCTGCCGCTTCGTGCCCCCGCGCGAGCGCGACATCGGCATGGTCTTCCAGGACTACGCCCTGTTCCCGCACATGGACGTGTACGGGAACGTCGGCTATGCCCTCGGTCGCCGGCCCGACCGGCGCACGGTGGACGAGATGCTCGAGGTGGTGGGGCTGCCCGGGCTGGGCGGCCGGCGGCCCAACGAGCTCTCGGGCGGCCAGCAGCAGCGCGTGGCCCTGGCGCGGGCCCTCGTGGCCCACCCGGCGGTGGTGCTGCTGGACGAGCCGTTCTCGAACCTCGACGCGGCCCTGCGCCAGCAGGTGCGCGCGGAGGTGCGCGCCATCCTCGAGCGGGCCGGCGTGAGCGCCCTGCTGGTGACCCACGACCAGGAGGAGGCCCTCTCCATGGCCGACCGCCTGGTGGTGATGCGCGGGGGGCGCGTGGTGCAGGAGGGCGAGCCCGACGCCGTGTACCAGCACCCCGCCACGCGCTGGGTGGCCGGCTTCCTGGGGGCGATCGAGGCGCTGCCCGGTACGGCGCGCGGCGAGGTGGTGGCGACGCCGCTCGGAGCCGTGGAGGAGCGCGGCGTCCCACAGGGGGCCGTGGAGGTGCTGGTGCGCCCGGAGGACATCGCGATGGCGGCCGAGGGCGGAGATGCCCCCAGCGAGGCGGTCGCGGGCACCGTGGTGCGGCGCGAGTTCTTCGGGCACGACCAGTTGGTCAGCGTGGCGCTCGCCGACGGCAGCGAGGTGCGCCACCGCGGCCTGGGCGGTATCCACTGGCGCGCCGGCGACCGGGTGCGCCTGTGGCTGGCCGGCCCGACGACGGTGCTGGCCCCCGAGCCGGAGCCGGCGCCGGTCGCGTAGCCGCGCCGGTGGGGCAGCCCGGGGCGGCGGCCTAGTCCTCCGCTCCCAGCCGGCTGAGGCGCCGGTCGCGGTACCGCTTCCCGCCGGTCTGGCAGGCCGGGCAGTAGACCAGTTCGTACTCGGCGAAGCTGACCCGGGCCAGGTCGCCGGCGCAGCGCAGGCACGGGTCGCCGAAGTGTCCGTGGACCATCGTGAGGCGCTCCTCCCTGGGCGGCAGCCCGGTGGTGATGCGCTCGCGCGCCCGCTCCAGCGCCTGGCCCAGCACCATGTCGGCCGCGCGCGCCAGGCGGCCGAGGGCCTCGTCGTCCAGGCCTGCGGCCGGGGCGAACGGGGGCAGGCGGGCCGCCCACATGATGTCGGCCGCGTACGCCCTGCCGATGCCGGCCACCCGCCGGCCGTCGCGCAGGGCCGTGTGCAGCGCCGCCCGCGGCGGTGGCGCCAGGGCCTCGCGCCAGCCGGCCGGGTCGAGGCCCACGGGCTCCGGCCCCAGCCGGGCCAGCGGCGGGTGAGCCGCCAGGGCGCCGGCGTGCAGGATGTGGGCGCTCGCCCGTCGCCGCGTGCCGTACTCGCGCAGGCGCAGGATCCCGGCGCCGGCGACGGCGAGGTCCAGCAGCGCCCCGCGGGGCGGCCGGCGCCCCGTCGACCCGTCGACCAGGACCAGCCGTCCGCCCTGCATCAGATGCATCACGAGCACCGGCCCGCCGGCCTCGGTCGCGACGCACAGGACCTTTCCGCGCCGCCACACGCTCGCGACGACGCCCCCGGCCAGCGCGCCGGGGGCGGGCTCGGCCGTCCTCAGGACTGCCGGATGGTGCACGCGCAGGTCCTCGATCGCGCGCCCCGCCAGGGCGGCGGTGAGACCTTCCGCCAGGGCCTCCAGTTCAGGGAGCTCGGGCATCAGCGGCCCCGGAGCGCCGGCGCGCCCGTGGCTATACTCCCGCAGATGCTCCCGATCACATGTGCCGCGCCCGCCTGATGCGCGTCGAGGAGCTTCACAAGGCGCTCGACCAGACCCTGCTGGACAAGGGGCTGGCCCAGGAGGCGGTCGCGCGGTCGTGCGCGGAGGTGCGCGAGACCCACGTCGCCACCCTGTTCACGCTGCCCCAGCATCTGCCCACCATCGTCCGTGAGTTGCACGGCTGCGACGTGAAGCCGGCCGTCTCGGTCGACTTCCCCGCGGGCGGACACGCTACCGCCGAGCGCGTGGCCGCCGTCGAGTGGGCGGTGTCCGAGGGGGCCGAGGAGATCGACATCGTCCTGAACTACCACGGCATGCTGGCCGGGGAGTTCGGCGCGGTGCGCGACGACCTGGCCCGCGTGGTGCGCGCCGTCCGTTCGCGGTCGGCCAACCACGCGCGCGGCGGGGTGATGATGACCGTGACCATCGAGTCGCCGCGCCTGGGCGAGAAGCTGACCCGCCTGGCCTGCCGGATCGCGGCGGACGTGGGCGTCGACTTCGCCACCACCTGCACCGGCTCCGGCTGCATGGCCACGGTGTCCGATGTCGAGATCATGCGCGACGCCCTGCCCGAGGGCATCGCCGTCCGGGCCGCCGGCGGCGTGGCCACGCTGGACGGGGTGCGCGATCTCGTGGCCGCGGGCGCCGCCCGGGTGGCCACGGACCATACGGCCGCCGTCCTCGAGGCCCTGGCCGAGTTCAACGGAGGTGGCAAGTGACCCGCACGATCCGGAGCGCCGCGTGATCGGCGCGGTCGACCCCGCCGAACTGACGGGGCGCGTGCGATTCGACGAGGCCGGCCTGGTGCCCGCGGTGGTCCAGGACGCCGGATCGGGCCGCGTGCTGATGCAGGCGTACATGAACCGCGAGTCCCTGGACCTGACCCTGCGCGAGGGCGTGAGCTGGTTCTGGAGCCGCTCCCGCGGCGAGCTGTGGCACAAGGGCGCCACCTCCGGCAACACCCAGGCGGTGCGCTCGGTGCTGCTGGACTGCGATGGCGACTGCCTGCTGCTGCTGGTCGACCAGACCGGACCGGCCTGCCACACGGGCGAGCCCACCTGCTTCTTCACCGCCGCCGGCGCCCCGCCGGCCCAGCCGTTCGCCGCCCTGGCCGACCTGGTGCGCACCGTCGCGTCCCGCGCCGGGGACGCCGACCCGGAGTCCTCGTACACGGCCCGCCTGCTGGCCAAGGGCATCGACACGGTGTGCAAGAAGGTGGGGGAGGAGGCGACCGAGGTGGTCATCGCCGCCAAGGGGCGCGAGCACGACCAGGTGGTCTACGAGAGCGCCGACCTCCTCTACCACCTCTCGGTCCTGTGGCAGGCCAGCGGGGTCGACCTGGACGAGGTGGCGGCCGAGCTGGCCTCGCGCCGGCCACCGCCCGCGTGAGCCCGGAGGGCTCCCCGGCCCTGCGGGTGGCGCCCGCGACCGACGATGGCCCGCGCACGACGCCGGCCCTCGATGAGGTCCGCGCACGCGCCGGCGCGGCCGGGGCGGTGCCGTTGGCCCATACCTGGATCGCCGACTGCGAGACGCCGGTCAGCGCCTTCCTGAAGTTGCGTGACGGCGGGCCCGCCTTCCTGTTGGAGTCGGTCGAGCAGGGCCGGCTGGGTCGCCACTCGATGATCGGCGTGCGGCCGCAGGCCGTGATCCGCGGCGCGGCCGGCGCCCTCACGCTCACGCGCGCCGACGGGAGCACCGAGGCGCTCGACCCGGCCGACCCCTTCGGGGCCGTGCAGGACGTGGTGGAGGCGGCGCGGGTCGCCGAGCCCGACGAGCCGCTGGCCTTCTGGGGCGGTGCCGTGGGCTACTTCGGCTACGACCTGGTGCGCACCGTGGAGCGGCTGCCCGATGTCCCGGCCGATGACCTCGGGGTGCCGGATCTGGTGGCGGTCATCACCGGGCCGGTGGTGATCTTCGACCACCTGCGCCGCACCCTGACGATCGTGGTGCCCTGCCCCACGGGCGCCGGCACCGACATCGACGCCGCCTACGCCGCGGCGGTGGCCCAGATCGCGGAGCTCAAGGGCCGCCTGCAGGGCCCGGTGCCGCCCCCGCCACCGCGCCCGGCGCCGGACCTGGGCGAGGTGCGTCCCAACATGCCCCGGGGCGACTACGAGGCGGCCGTGGAGCGCTGCCGCGAGTACATCTTCGCCGGCGACGCCTTCCAGGTGGTGCCCTCCCAGCGCTTCTCGGTGGACATGAACCTCGACCCCTTCGCCGTCTACCGGGCGCTGCGCACCGTCAACCCCTCGCCGTACATGTACTTCTTCGAGTGCGAGGACGTGACGCTGGTGGGCTCCTCGCCCGAGTTGCTGGTGAAGGTGCAGGGCGATGCGGTGCAGACCCATCCCATCGCCGGCTCGCGCCCGCGTGGGGAGGACGAGGCCGAGGACCAGCGCCTGGCCGAGGAGCTGCTGGCCGACCCCAAGGAGCGCGCCGAGCACGTGATGCTGGTGGACCTGGGGCGCAACGACCTGGGGCGGGTGGCGGAGATCGGCTCGGTGCACGTGTCCGAGCTGATGGACGTGCGCCGCTACAGCCACATCATGCACATCGAGAGCTCCGTGGAGGGGCGCCTGCGCCCCGGCGCGCGCGCCGCCGACGCTCTGCGCGCCGTGTTCCCGGCCGGGACGCTCTCGGGGGCGCCCAAGGTCCGCGCCATGGAGATCATCGACGAGCTGGAGCCCACCAAGCGCGGCCCCTACGGCGGCGCGGTCGGCTACCTCGGCTGGAACGGCGACCTCGACACGTGCATCACCATCCGCACGCTGGTCTGCGCGCGCGGTTCGGTGCATGTCCAGGCCGGCGCCGGCGTGGTGGCCGACTCGGTGCCCGCCACCGAGTTCGTGGAGAGCCAGAACAAGGCGGCGGCCCTGCTGCACGCCATCGAGGTCGCCGCCGCCCAGGAGGGCTGGTGATGGCGCGGGTCGCGCTGGTCGACAACTACGACTCGTTCACCTACAACCTGGTCCAGTACCTGGGCGAGCTGGGTGCCGAGGTCGTGGTGCGCCGCAACGACGCGGTCGACGTGGCGGCTCTTCGCGCGCTGGAGCCGACCCACCTGGTCATCTCCCCCGGCCCGAAGACCCCCAGCGAGGCCGGCGTGTCCGTGGAGGCCATCCGGGCTTTCGCGGGGGAGATCCCCGTGCTGGGGGTCTGCCTGGGGCACCAGGCGATCGGGCAGGCCTTCGGCGGGCGCGTGGTCCGCGGCCGCGAGCCGGTGCACGGCAAGACCAGCGCCATCGCGCACGACGGGCGCACCATCTTCGCCGGGCTGGCCGATCCGATGATCGCCACGCGCTATCACTCGCTGGTGGTCGACCCCGACCTACCCGCCGAGCTCGAGGTGTCGGCCCGCTGCGAGGGCGATGTCATCATGGGCCTGCGCCACCGCGAGTACGCGGTCGACGGGGTCCAGTTCCACCCCGAGTCGATCCTGACCGACCTCGGCAGGGGGCTGCTCGGCAACTTCCTGGCCACGACGTCCGCACGGAGGTAGCGGTGCCCGACCCGGTGATCTCGCGCGCCATCGACGCGCTGCTCGAGGGGGAGGACATCGGGCGGGCAACCGCTGAGGAGTGCCTCTCGGCGATCATGGCGGGCGAGGCCGGGGAGGCCCAGACCGCGGGCTTCCTCATCGCCCTGCGGGCCAAGGGGGAGAGCGCCGAGGAGATCGCGGGCCTGGCGAGCGTCATCCGCGCGCACGCCCAGACGGTGAGCGGCCCGGCCGGCCCCTTCGTGGACACGTGCGGCACCGGGGGCGGGCGCTCCACCTTCAACATCTCCACCACGGCCGCCTTCGTGGTGGCCGGCGCCGGGGTTGCGGTGGCCAAGCACGGGAACCGCTCGGCAACCTCGAAGTGCGGCAGCGCGGACCTTCTGGAGGCGCTGGGGGCCTCCATCGAACTCGACCCGGACGCCGTGGCCCGCTGTCTGGAGGAGACCGGGGTGGGGTTCATGTTCGCGCCCGCGCACCACCCGGCCTTCCGGCACATCGTCCCGGTGCGCCGCGCCCTGGCCGTGCGCACGGTCTTCAACCTGATCGGCCCGCTGGCCAACCCCGCCGGCGCCCCCCGTCAGCTGCTGGGCGTGTCCGACCCGGAGTACCTGCGCCGCATGGCGGAGGCCCTGGCGGCGCTGGGCACCGAGCGCGCGCTGGTGGTGCGCGGGCGCGACGGGCTGGACGAACTCTCCACGGGGGCGGTCAACGACGTGCTGGGGGTCGGCGACGGGCAGGTGCGCGCCACCGAGATCGACCCCGCCGACTTCGGCTTCGCCCCGCCGGCGGACGCCCACATCGCGGGGGGCGACCCGGGCGACAACGCGCGGATCACCCGCGCGGTGCTGGACGGCGTGCCGGGGCCGGCCCGCGACCTGGTGGTCCTGAACGCGGGAGCGGCGGTGTGGGTGGCCGGCGGGGCGGACGACCTGGCCGGCGGGATCGCGCGGGCTCAGGAGAGCATCGACGAGGGCGCCGCCGCCGAGCGGCTGGCGGCCTTCGTGGCCACCACGCAGCGCCTCGCGGGCGCGTAGGCTTCGGGCAGCGGATGGGCACCTTCCTCGAAACCGTCGTCGAACGCACCCAGGCCGATCTGGCCGAGCGGATGCGCCTCAAGCCCGCCGCCGAGCTGCAGGCGCGCCTCGGCCCCCTCCGGCGCGGACGGCCCTTCTCGGAGACCCTCATCGGCGAGGGGATATCGCTGATAGCCGAGATGAAGCGCTCCAGCCCGTCCAAGGGTCCCATCCGGCCGGGGGCCGGCGTGACCGAGATCGTCACGGCCTACCAGGACGCGGGCGCCCGGGCGGTGTCGGTGCTGACCGAGCCGGAGTGGTTCGGCGGGAGCCTGGACGACCTCGTGGAGGCCCGCGCCGCGGTGGACCTCCCGTTGCTGCGCAAGGACTTCCTCGTGGACGAGTACCAGCTCATCGAGGCGCGCATCGCCGGCGCCGACGCGGTGCTGCTGATCGTTGCGGCGCTCGAGCCCGAGCGTCTGGCGGCCCTGATCACCGCCGCCTCCGACCTCGGCATGGACGCGCTGGTGGAGGTCCACGATGAGGAGGAGGTGGAGACCGCGGTCGAGGCCGGCGCCGAGGTGATCGGCATCAACAACCGCGATCTGCACAGCCTGGAGGTGGACCTCGACACCACCTACCGGCTGCTGGCCGACGTCCCTGCCGGCACCGTCGTCGTGGCCGAGTCGGGCATCACGACCCGCCAGGACGTGCGTGACCTGGAGGAGGCCGGGGTCGACGCGATCCTGGTGGGCGAGGCGCTGATGCGCGAGCCCGACCCGCGGGATGCGGTGCGGGGCCTGCTGACCGACTGAACGGCGCGGCGCTCCGCTCATACCCCGGCCGGTGTCGGCCGATGTGCGTCGGGATGAGCGTGAACGAGATGGTGGGCATCGGGGCGGTGCTGGGCCGGATCGACCAGATCCGGACGATGGCGTCCGCCCCGCTCATGGCCTCTCCGGCGAGCGCGGCCGCCGGCACCGCCATGCCCCCGGCGATGAGCGCCACCGCCGCGGACCCCGGCATGCCGTTCGCGATGGCGCTCTCCCGGGCCCAAGGCACGGGCGCCGCCGGGCCCACGACGGCCGCCGGTGCCATCGCCGCCACCCCCGGCGCCGCCGAGATGGCCGCCCAGATCGACGAGTGGATCGCCCGCAAGAACCCCGACTCGCCGCTCCAGGGCTACGGGGCCGTCTTCGTCCGCGAGGGTACGGCCAACGGCATTGATCCGCGGGCCCTGGCGGCGATCGCCCGTGCCGAGAGCGGCCTGGGCTCCGACCCCGGTGCGCGCTCCATCCACAACGCCTTCGGCTGGGGCCCGCACCGCCCGTTCGCCTCCTGGGAGGAGAACATCGCCACCGTGGCGGCCGGCCTGCGTCGGGGCTACCTGGAGGAGGGCCTGGTCACCTTGGGGCAGATCCAGCAGAAGTACTGCCCGGTGGGTGCGGCCAACGACCCCACGGGCCTCAACTCGAACTGGCTGCGCAACACCACGATCCTCTACGCCGAGCTCGGCGGTGACCCGGCGGGCACCGTCGCCGTGGCCCCCGGCGGGGCGTCGGCCTTCCCCGGGGCCTGAGCCTCGGCGCCGTCGGGCGCCGGATCAGACACGCGCCCGACGCAGCGCTCGAGCACGGCCACGGCCTCGTCGTCGGCGCCCTCGTAGAGGATCACGATCGCCGCGCCGTCGATGTACTGCTCGCGCTCGCCCGGGCCCGGGGCGGTGACCTGCGCGATCGATCCCTCGGCGGCGTCCTCGTCCTCGAACAGCCACACGATCCCGCCGCCGTCGGCCCGTCCGCCGTCGCCCACCGGGAGGCCGGTGATCGTGACGCCCACCGCCGCCGCGCGCAGGTCGATGGGGGTGAGCTGGGCGGGCAGGCCTCCCAGATCGGCCGCGGCCAGGCACGCGGCCAGCGTCTCCGCCCGTGCGACCAGGGCCGGCGTGGGCGTCGTGACGACCGCCTCGGAGATGGTCCCCTCGCCGCCGCCCGCAGCCTCGCCGCCGCAGCCTCCCGCGGCCAGCGCCGCGGTCGCGGCGAGGAGGGCGAGGGTGGGCCGGCGGCGGGAGGGGCGTGGGCGGGCCATCGGCTCGACCCTAGCGCCGACCGGGGCGAGCGCGAGGCGCCCACGGCACGGGGGCCGGACGCCGGCGTGAAGATGGCCTATCGGCCCATCGGGTCGCGCCGGCGCTGGTCTACGATGGATCCATGGACCAGTCGAGCCCAAGCGGCGCCGAGCCCCCTCGGGGCCGGTCGCGCCGGCGGCTGGCCGTGGGCATCGCAACCGCACTCGTCGCGCTGGCGGTGGTGGCGGTCCTGGCGGTCGGCCTCATGAACAGCGAGGTCGAGAGCACGATCCAGGACGCGCTCGACGCCGGCGAGCGCCCGCCCGCCCCGGAGCTGGCGCTGCCCGTGCTGGCCGCGGCCGACGGCGTGGGGCCCGAGGGCGCCGAGTTCCGCCTGGACGAGCTGCGCGGCCGGGTGGTGGTGGTCAACTTCTGGGCCTCGTGGTGCGGCCCGTGCGTGGCCGAGGCGCCCATCCTCGAGGGCGTCGCCCGCGGCTATCGGGAGCGCGGAGCCCCGGTGATGGTGCTGGGCGTCGATGTCGAGGACGCTTCGCGCAGCGCGCGGGAGTTCATCGCCGAGCACGAGGTCTCGTACGCCAACGTGCGCGACGGCGGCGACGACACCAAGCGCCGCTTCGAGGTGGGCAACCTCCCCGAGACGTTCATCGTCGACCCCGAGGGGCGGATCGCCCTCAAGCACATCGGCCAGCTCACCCATCCGGCCCAGCTCACCACGGCGATCGAGCAGATCCTCGGCGAGGAGCGCTGATGCTGCGCCGCATCCTGGCCATCGCGCTCGTCTCCCTCCTCGCCCTGCCCGGCCTCGCGGCGGCGCTCAGCGTCACCGAGGTGGCGCGCGAGTTGCGCTGCCCCACCTGCAACGCGCCGCTCGACGTCTCGAACTCGCCGGTGGCGGGCGACATGAAGCGCATCATCGGCGAGTACATCCGCGAGGGCCGCAGCAAGGACGAGATCCTCGAGTTGATGGTTGCCGACTTCGGGCCGGAGGTGCTGGCCACCCCGCCCAAGAGCGGGTTCAGCCTCGTGGTGTGGGTGGTGCCCTTCGCCGTGCTTCTTGCGGGTCTGATCGCCGTGCCGCTGGTGGCGCGCGCTTGGTCGCGGGGGAGGGCCGGTCCGGCCGCCGGCCCCGCTCTCTCGCCCGAGGACCGCGCCCGCGTGGACGACGAGTTGCGCCGGCTGGGGGACTGAGTAGCCCCATATCGGCCCGTGATCGGAGCAAGCCCCCTCAGGCACCGTGGCGCTCGGGGTCGTAGGGCACCGGCCGCGGTCGCCGGCGAGATCACACAGGCCTCCGCAGTCTCAGGTCCGCGCCTGGAGGGACGCCCGTAGTCCAGGACTCCCAGCGGTGGCGAGCGCGGGGTGGTCCGGCCCACCACGGCCCAGCTGCGCATCAACCAGCGCATGTCCGAGGCCGGCTTCACCCGCGCCGGCGTGGGCGCCAACCGGCTCACCGACATCCGGGCGCTGGACATGCTCACCTGCATCAACGCCAACCTGGACTGAGCGCGGCCGGGTCTCCGGGGGAGCGGTGCCGGTTGACGCCATCACCCGCATGGGGGAGGGTTGGGGGGGCCGTACGTACGTGGCCGACCACCGCAGCGGAGGAGAGGCCATGCGTGCACGG
>JAVJSF010000006.1:0-289250 GCA_040219555.1 Miltoncostaeaceae bacterium | reverse complement strand
TGGCCGGGGCCCGATGCGGTCGCCGGCACCGCCTCCCTTGCGGTCGGCGGGGCGGGCCGGCTGAGTCGACCTCTGCCGGTCGACCGGATGAGAGTCGGCCTTCGGCCGATCATCCGGTGGGTGCCGGGTGCGTGGCGCGCGCGGTCGTTTCCTTCTTCAGTTCGCGCCGGCCTTTCGGGCCGGCGTACTACTTCTTTACTTCGCGCCGGCCCTTTCGGGCCGGCGTACTACTTCTTTGGTTCGCGCCGGCCTTGCCGGCGTACTGCCTTCTTTACTTCGCGCCGGCCTTGCCGGCGTACTGCTCCTCTACTTCGCGCCGGCGCGTACCTCCATCGCTTCAGAAGGGCACGCCGGCGTAGGCCATCGCGTCCTCGATGAGGTCGGCGTCGGTCGCGATCAGTTCCACGATCCGGCCGCCGTCGATGGCGAAGCCCACCGCCACGTCGCCGTCCACGACGTAGTAGTGGTGCTCCGAGTCCCATTCGCTCGGCGTGCCCTCGTCGTCTGCGTCCACGCGCACCAGTCGCTGGCCGTAGAGGGCCGATAGCGCCTGCTCGGGCATGCCGATGGTGGCGCCGGAGGGCGTCACCCAGTCGCGCCCGGAGGCGTGGAGGTAGAGGACCGGGTCGCCGTAGGCGATCACGCCGAGGTCGTCCCAGATCGAGGCGTTGAACTCCGGTTCGTACTGGCCCGGCTCGCCCCAGAGGTCCCACACCTCGTCCGTGCTCATGCCGGTGGTGGCCGGCTCCAGGCCGTTCGGCGCCACCTCGCCGGCGGCCACCACGCCGGCGCTCGTCTGCGGGCCCTCCGGGGTGGGCTCGGGCTGTGGCTCCGGCTCGGGGGCCGGTGTGGTGGTGGTGGCCGGTGGCTCGGCCTGGGCCGGCACCGTCGTGGTCACCACCACGGTGGCGGCGCCCGGGTCGGCGCCGTCGCCGGCGTCGCCGCCGGAGGTGGCGTACCAGGCCGCCCCGCCGCCGCCCGCGAGGGCGAGGATGCCGGCGGCGATGATGGCCGCCCGGCGGCCCCTGTGCCGCTCCCGGGGCGGGCGCGTCATCACCAGCGTCGGCAGCGGGGCGGGCACGGGGCCGGGGACCGGCATGACCATCGTGGGCGCGTGGACCGTGCGCCCCAAACGGGCCGCCCCCTCGACGGCCGTGGGACGGGCCGCGGGGTCCTTGGCCATCAGGTCCGCCACCAGGCCGGCCAGGGCCGGGTCGTCCGTGCGCACGGTCTCGGGCAGTGCCGGCGGCGGTTCGCTGATGTGGAGCATCGCGGCGCGCAGTGGGTTGGAGGCGGCGAACGGCGGGCGGCCGGTCAGGGCCTCGTGCAGCACGCATCCCAGGGCGTAGAGGTCGGCCGGCGCGCCGGGGACCGCCTCCTCCATGTGCTCGGGGGCCATGTACTCGGGCGTGCCGATCAGCAGGCCGGTCGCCGTCAGGGCCGTGGTGCCCCCCTCGGCGTCGCGGGCGATGCCGAAGTCCGACAGCAGCCAGTGCCCCTGGTGGCCCAGGATGTTGGCGGGCTTCACATCGCGGTGCACCAGGCCGGCGGCGTGGACCGCCGCCAGGGCGTCCAGGACGTCGCCGGCCAGGTCGCGGGCGGCCCCGGCACCGAGGACCCCGTCCCGCAGGCGGTCGGCCAGGGTGCCGCCGGCGCAGTGGTCCATGGCCAGCCAGGGCCCGTGCTCGTCCTCGCCGCGGTCGCGGATGGCCACCACGTTTGGGTGTCTCACCCGGGCCAGCGCATCGGCCTCGCGCGCGAAGCGGGCGCGGAAGGTGGCGTCCACGCCGGCCCCAGCCCCCAGGCGCTTCAGGGCCACGGTGGCGCCGGTGTGCTCGTCGCGGGCCAGGTGCACCACCCCCATGCCGCCGCGACCCACCTCGGCCAGCGGCCGGTAACGCCCTGCGACCACCTCCACGCGCGCGTCCTCCCATCCCGGCGACGGTGTGAGGTTAGTGGCCGCGACCCGCTCCGTGTCCGCGGTCTCGCGCCGCGGGCCCGCGTGTACGATCGTGGCCATACACCCGTGAGGAGGGTCATGGATCCGTCGGAGGACCGCCTCCAGAGCCTGGGCGACCTTTTCGCCCTGATGGTCGAGGGCTGGCGCATCGAGCGCATGCACTACGCCGATCGCGGCCCCGCCGGCGGCCCCCCCGCCGCGTACTTCGACCTCCAGCGCGCTCCGGGGGAGCGCCAGCGGGTGCACGTGCCCGACGACGGGCGCGCCCTCTCGCACCGGGCGCTGGTGAACCTGTTCCGCGAGAGCGAGCACGTCTGGAAGCACCGCAGCCCGGAGATGATCCCGCTGCCGGGTCCCGTGGATGAGGAGTGGGGCGAGGAGGCCGAGGGCTTCCCGCACTGCTCGGCGTTCCGGCCCACGACGCTGCGGCGGGTGGTGGCGGTGAATCAGGTCCAGACCGTGGAGGACCTCCACATCGCGCTCATCGCGCTGGAGTGCCACGAGGGGTGCGCCCGTCTGCGCTACACCGCGCATGCGGCCGACCCCGGCGCCCGCCGGCAGCTCACCGTGCTGGACGTGGTGGTGGTCGACGACGCCGGCCGGCGCTACCGGGTGGACGCCGGCGAGCGCCGGCCCGAGGGCAACCACCTCAGCGGGGCCCTGGCCATCGCGCCCGGTGTCCCGGACGAGGTCCGCAACCTCACCGTCACCATCGGCACCGTGTCCGGCGGGGCGGGGGAGGGCATGCGGGCGATGGGGCCATGGGTGTTCCCGATCACGCTGGGGCTCTGACGGGCGACGCGTCCACCCCGCCGGCCCGCGAGCCGGCTCTCGGCCCCCGGGCCGCCCGCGCCGCCGACGCCGTGCGCGCGGTGGACGAGGCGCCGTGTCCCTACCGCACCGCCTTCCAGCGCGACCGCGACCGCATCATCCACAGCAAGTCCTTCCGCCGGCTGAAGCACAAGACCCAGGTCTTCGTCGCCCCCGAGGGCGACCACTACCGCACCCGGCTCACCCACACGCTGGAGGTCTCGGCGGTGGCGCGCACCGTGGCCCGCGCGCTGGCCCTGAACGAGGACCTGGTGGAGGCCGTCGCGATGGGGCACGACCTGGGGCACGCCCCGTTCGGGCACGCCGGCGAAGCGGCGCTGGACGCCGTGCTGGCCGAGCGCCACGGCCGGCGCTTCGAGCACAACATCCAGAGCCTGCGCGTGGTGGAGACCCTGGAGGGCGACGGGCGCGGCCTGAACCTCACTGACGCGGTGCGCGACGGCATCCTCAACCACACCGGCTCCGGCCTGCCGCGCACCCTGGAGGGGCAGATCGTGCGCCTGATGGACCGGGTGGCCTACGTGAACCACGACATCGAGGACGCCCTGCGGGCCGGCGTCATCGCCGAGGCCGACATGCCGGCGCGGGAACTCACGCTCCTCGGGCGCACCACCTCGGAGCGGCTCACCACCCTGGTCGGGGACGTGGTGAGGGCCAGCGCCGACGGGGACTCCATCCGCCAGTCACCGGAGGTGGGGCGCTCGTTCCTGCGGCTGCGCGCGTTCATGTTCGAGCGCGTCTACCACGTCGCCCCCGCCAGCTCGGAGGCCGAGCGCGCCCGCGGGGTGGTGCGGCGTCTGTTCGAGTGGTTCGAGGCGCATCCGGACGAGATGCCGGCCTCGCCCGAGGCCGATCCCGTCCGCCGCGTCACCGACCACATCGCCGGCATGACCGACCGCTATGCGCTGCGGGTCTACCGGCAGATCTTCCTGCCCCGGGAGGGGCCCATCTGAGCCCGGCTCAGACCGTGGGCGACCCCTCGCCGGGGATGGCCGTCTCGAGTCCCACCGGGCAGGTGACCCCGGTGCCGCCCAGGCCGCAGTAGCCGTTGGGCACCTTGTGCAGGTACTGCTGGTGGTAGTGCTCGGCGTAGTAGAACGCGCCGGCCGGGCGGACCTCGGTGGTGATCGCCGGGTGACCGGCCGCCGCCAGGCGCTCGCCGTAGGCGGCGCGCATGGCGTCGGCCACCGCGCGCTGCTCGGCGGTGTGGGTGTAGATGCCCGAGCGGTACTGGGTGCCCCGGTCGTTGCCCTGGCGCATCCCCTGGGTGGGGTCGTGGGCCTCGAAGAAGGCGGCCACCAACTCGGCGTACGAGATGCGCTCGGGGTCGAACACCACGCGCACCACCTCGTTGTGCCCTGTCCGGCCGCTGCACACCTCCTCGTAGGTGGGGTTGGGCGTGTGCCCACCCGAGTAGCCCACCGCGGTGCTGATCACCCCGGGCAGTTGCCAGAACACCCGCTCGGCGCCCCAGAAGCAGCCCAGGCCGAACAGCGCCATCTGCGACCCCTCGGGGAACGGGGGCTCCAGGCGGGTGCCCAGCACCTCGTGCAGTTCCGGGACCGGCATCTCCTGGCTGCGCCCGGGCAGCGCCGACTCCGGCTCGGGCATCTTCGACTTGCTGAACAGTCCCATCGGGGCCTCCTCGCTCGCCTTCGCCGGGGTGGCCATCCACCCCACGCACCGAGTCTAGGCAGCGCGGCGCGAAGGGGCCGCCACGACCCCCCGGGCTCGTACACTCCGGCGATGGCGCGCATCCGCGATGAGAGTGTCCAGGCCGTCCGCGACGGGGTCGATCTGGTGGAACTCGTGCGCGGGCGCGTCAACCTCCAGCGGCGCGGGGGGCGCTGGGTGGGGCGCTGCCCGTTCCACGACGAGCGCTCGCCCTCCTTCGGCCTGCTGCCGCCCGACTTCCGCCGCTACTACTGCCACGGGTGCGGGGCGACCGGGGACGCCTTCGACTGGATGCAGACCCAGGAGGGCGCGTCGGGCTTCACCGAGGCCGTCGTCGCGCTGGCCGAGCGCTTCGGCATCGATATCTCCTACGCGGAGGAGTCCCCACAGGAGGTGGCCGCGCGCGCCGGCCGCGAGCGCAGGGCCACCCTGCTGGAGCGCGCGGCCGCCTACTACGGCGAGTGCCTCTGGCGCGCCGCGGACGCCGCCCCGGCGCGCGAGTACCTGGCCGGGCGCGGCATCCCGGAGGAACTGCTGCGCCGCTTCCGGATCGGCTGGGCGCCGCGGCAGGGGGGCGGGCTGACCGCGCGCGCGCTGCGGGAGGGGTACCGGCCCCAGGAACTGGCCGACGCCGGCCTGGCCCGCCTGCGCGGATCGAGCGCCTCCGACTTCTTCATGGGGCGCATCACCTTCCCCATCGCCGACGCCCGCGGGCGGGTGCAGGGGTTCGGCGCGCGCACCCTCGACCCCAACGAGCGCGCCAAGTACGTCAACTCCCCCGAGGGCGGGCACTTCCACAAGCGCCACCTCCTGTTCGGCCTGTCCGAGGCACGCGTCGCCGCGGCCAAGTCGGGCAGCGTCGTGGTGGTGGAGGGCTACACCGACGTGCTGGGGATGGTGGCCGCCGGCGTGGAGTCGAGCGTGGCCTGCATGGGCACCTCGCTCACCAACGAGCAGCTGCGCCTCATCTCGCGCTGGGCGCGCGAGGTGAAGCTGTGCTTCGACCCCGACGCCGCCGGCGAGCGCGCAGCATGGCGCACGGTGGAGGCCGCGCGGGGGGTGGAGCTGTCGTTCTCGGCGGTGGCCCTGCCCGATGGTCGGGACCCCGGGGACCTCGCCGCCTCCCCGGACGGGCGGGATCTGCTGGCTTACAACGTGTCCAACGCCGAACCTTTGCTAGCTTCACTGATCCGTTCGCGGGTCGCGCGGGCGGGACGCGATGCGCGCGAGCGCGAGGCCGCCCTGGCGGACATCACGTCCCTCCTTCGCAACTTCCCGGACGATTCCGTGGAGAAGGACGAGGGGGTGCGGGTGGCGGCCGGGCTGCTCCAGTTGTCGCAAGGCGTGGAGGAGCGCCTGCGCCGGTCCGCCCGCCGCGCCGCGCCGGGCCCGTCGGGGCCGCCCGCGCGTGCTGTGACCCCGTCCACGCCGCAGGAGGTGCGCGAGCGCCGGCTGCTGGCCATGGCCGTGGCCCTTCCCGGTATCGCCGCCTCGTACCTGGACAGCCTCAGCGGTGAGGCGTTCACCCTCGATGAGCATCGCCGGGCCTTCGCGGCCCTGTGCGAGGGGCGCACCGATCCGGACGACTGGCCGGAGGGGCTCGGGCCGCTGGCGGGGATCGTGCGGGCGGAGGCCAGTTCGGGGACGCCCAGCGAGGCCGAGATCCGGGAGGTGACCTACCGCCTGCAGCTTCCGATGCTGCGCCGGCGCGCCACCGAGTTGCGCGAGGCCGGGCGGGCCGAGGAGTCGCTGCGCGTGCTCGGCATGGCGCGCCAGGTGGAGGCGGCCTTGCGGGGGGACGAGTGACGGCGATCGACACGGGGGCGATGACGCGGTGAGCACCGACGCATCCGTCGTGGGCCGCGACGAGGTGCGCGCCCTCATCGAGGAGGGGAGACTGGCGGGCGGGCTGACCCTGGCGCGCATCGCCGAGTCGGCCGAGCGGGCCGAGCTGGACGAGGAGCAACAGGAGGCCCTGCTCGGGGTGCTGACCGAGCTGGGGATCGAGGTGATGGCCGACGGGGACGCTCCGCCCGGGGCCCAGCCTCTGCTCGACCTCAGCGTCCGGCCCCAGGACGCCGGCGACCCCATCCGCATGTACCTGCGTGAGATCGGCCGCGTCCCGCTGCTGAGCGCCGCGGAGGAGGTCTCGCTGGCCCAGCGCATCGAGCGCAACGACATGGGCGCCAAGGCCCAGTTGATCGAGGCCAACCTGCGGCTGGTGGTGTCGATCGCCAAGCGCTTCGTCGGGCGCGGCATGCCGCTCCTCGACATGGTGCAGGAGGGCAACCTGGGGCTCATCCGGGCCGTCGAGAAGTTCGACTTCCGGCGCGGCTACAAGTTCAGCACCTATGCCACCTGGTGGATCCGTCAGGCCATCACGCGCGCCATCGCCGACCAGTCGCGCACCATCCGCGTCCCGGTCCACATGGTCGAGGTCATCAACCGCCTGTCACGGGTGCAGCGCCAGCTGGTGCAGGAACTGGGGCGCGAGCCGACCGTGGCCGAACTCGCCCACGAGCTGGAGATCACGCCCGAGCGCGTGCGCGAGGTCCAGAAGCTGGCCCTGGAGCCGGTTTCGCTGGGGACCCCGGTGGGGGAGGAGGAGGACTCCGAGCTGGGCGACCTCATCGAGGACCGCTCGGTGCGCGCGCCGGGCGACGTGGTGGCCGACCTCATGCGCGGGCGCGACCTGGGGCAGGCCCTCGATCAGTTGACGGCGCGCGAGCGCAAGGTCGTCGAGCTGCGCTTCGGCCTGGGCGGAGAGGAGCCGCGTACGCTCGAGGAGGTGGGCGTGCGCTTCGGGGTGACGCGCGAGCGCATCCGTCAGATCGAGTCGCGCAGCCTGGCCAAGCTGCAGTCCCACCGGGCCAACGCCTGCCTGCGCGAGTTCCTGGACTAGAGGGGGCTGCGGGTCAGCCTGTCGCCGGCGGCTGGTCGGGGCCGGCCACCACGGCGGCGGCCTCGGCACGGCGCACGGCGCCGTCGACGGCCACCGCGCAGCGCGCGCGCAGCACCATCTGACGAGGCCCGGGCTCCGGGGCGCGCACGGCCGGGCCCACCCACACCAGGCGCGGCGCGGCGCCCAGCAGCGTGGCGCGGTGGGCCCAGACCATCAGCCGTGCGATGGGCAGGGCGCCAACACTCACCCCCTCGGGCCGGCCGCGGCCACCCACATAGGCCCGGTGCGCGGCCAGGCACGCAAGCAGCGACAGGGCGTCCGGTGGCCCCTCGTGGTCCAGGTCGAGGTCCTGCAACTCACCGGCGGGCGCGGGCCCGCCGGTGTCGGCCGGCGCCACCAGGGCGGGCGCCAGGTCCGCGATGGCCGGCCTCAGCCCCATGCCGATCGCCTCGGCGGCCCCCCGCAGGTCGACGTCGATGCCCTCCGTGCGACGGGCGTCCTCGGGGCTGAGCGTGAGGCCGGCCATCGCGGCTCAGCCGGCGGTGGGCGCCTCGGCCTCGGAGGCGGGCACCTCGGTGAACACGAACTCGTCCGGCTCGCCGCCGAAGCGGTCCTTGACCAGCCAGTACGCCACCGCGGCGAGGGTGAGCAGCACGAGCAGCTTCTTCATGTCACGGGTCCTTGCACGAGGGTGCGATCAGCCTGGACACCGTATCGCATCACCCCGTCTCCGACCCGGCGATGAGCAGGACCACCTTGCCCACGGTCGCGTCGGCCGCCAGCAGGCCGTGGGCCTCGCCGGCGCGCTCCAGCGGCAACTCCGCGTGGACGTGGGGCTGCAGTTCCCCGGCCTCGAACCTGGGCCCCGCCCAGACGGCGAAGTCGGCCACGAGGCCGGCCTTCTCGGCGCGGGAGCGCCGGCGCAGCGAGCTCACCGAGACCGTCGCCTGGGCGGCCATCAGGGCGGCCAGGTCCACCTCGGCCCGCGCGCCGCCCACGAGACCCACCACCGAGATGCGCCCTCCCTCGGCCAGGCAGGCGACGTTCTGCTCCCAGTGGGCCGCGCCCACCAGGTCCAGGATCACGTCGGCGCCGTGACCGTCCGTGAGCGCTCGGACGTCCGCGGCGAAGCGACCCTCACCGTCCAGCACGAGGGGCTCGGCGCCGGAGGCCGCGATGGCGCCGGCCTTCGCCGCACTGCGGGTGGTGCCGAGCACCCGGGCGCCCAGGCCCCGGCCGATGGCCGCCGCGGCAAGGCCCACCCCGCTGGCCCCGGCGTGGATCAGGAGGTGCTCGCCCTGGGCGAGCCCGGTGAGCCGCCGCAGCGACAGCCATGCGGTGAGGCACGCCTCGGGCACCGCTGCGGCCCGTTCAAGGGGCATCGACCCCGGCACGGCCATCAGTTGCCCGGCGGGCACGGCCACGCGCTCGGCGTATCCACCGCCGGCCAGCAGCGCCATCACCCGGTCGCCGACCCGCCATCCGGCCACCCCCGGGCCCAGCGCGGCCACCACACCGGCCGCCTCCAGCCCCATGATCGGGCTCTCCCCCTCCGGCGCGGGATGCCGGCCGCGGGCCTGGAGCAGGTCGGCGCGGTTCACGGCGGTGGCGGCCACGGCCAGCAGCACCTCGCCCGGCCCGGGGACCGGCTCGTCCACCTCGCCGAGCACCAACTCGCGCTCGCGCAGGACGATCGCCCTCATCGGCGCCGCTCCCACAGGCGTCCGCCCACGACCGCCCCGACCGCCCCGAGAGCGGCCCCCATCGCGGGCGCCAGGGCCGAGCCGGTGCTCCAGCCGGCGACGGTGCCGAGGGCCAGTCCGCCCGATGCGCCGTAGGCCACGCGGCGCAGGCGCATCATCGAGGTCTGGCTGCGACGGGTCACGAGGCGCGGCCGATCGGCATGAGGGCAGACTATCCGGGGTACTCCTTCTGCGTGTCGCCATATGCCGGCGACAGGTTCCGACGACACAGGAGCAACAGATGAACGCCAATCTCGGCATCCTCGACCCCGAGCGCACGGCCGACCGCGAGGCTCTGGTCGACCTGCTCACCACCGCGTACTGGATGGAGATGGAGACCGTGATGAGCTACACGGCCGGCTCCATCAATCCCGACGGCGTCCGGGCGCAGGAGATCACCGCATCCCTGGCCGCGGACATCACCGAGGAGCTCGGGCACGCCCAGCAGCTGGCCCAGCGCATCAAGGAGCTGCACGGCGTGGTGCCGGGCTCCGAGGCGTTCACGGCCGGCCAGCACTTCCTGCAGCCCCCCGAGCACCAGACCGACATCGTCCACGTCATCCGCGGCGTCATCGAGGCCGAGAACGGCGCCATCGCCCACTACCAGCGGATCATCGACTTCGCCGGCGAGGTGGACCCGGTGACCGAGGACATGGTCATCGGGCTGCTGCGCGACGAGCAGAAGCACGTCCGCCTGTTCGAGGGCTTCCTGCGCGAGTACGAAGGCAACTGACCCGGGGCGGGTCCGTGCGCTCCCGGGCCCCGGGGCCGTCCGCGTCAGTCCCCGCCGGCGCCCTCGGCGCGCCGGCGGATGCCGCGCAGCATCGCCCGGGTCATGGGCCAGCTGCCGCGCGCCAGGGCGGCGACCACCGCCCGGCCGAGGGCGGTGCCGTCGTGGGCGAACCGCTCGCGCGCCACCAGCCGGCTGCCCCCGGCGCCGTCCGGCTCCACGACGATCGCCCAGACGAAGTCGAACGGGCCGGCCGCAACACCCTCGCGCGCCGGCGCCGAGGGACCCGCCCCGCGCAGCACCAGCGCGCGGGGCGGGTCCCAGTGCACGACCTCCCACGCCACGCGCTGCGGGTCGCCGCGGACCCGGTCGCCCACGGCGCGCTCCTGCCACTCCGGGTGGATGCGGTCGGCGTTGCGGATCTGAGCGCCCAGGGCGTTCTCGATCCAGGTCAGCGAATAGAACCCGCCCCGGTCCTGGCCGAGCTGGGCCACCCAGGGCCACACGCGCCCGGGCGGCGCCGCGATTCCGGTCGCACGGGTGGTCACCTCGTGTGCCGCCGGCAGCAACTCGTCACCGGGCAGCGTGGCGATCCGCTCGGCGGGGAGGGCGCCGTGGTCCCGTTGCCACGCGTCGGCGCGCCGTGCGGCGAGCACGGCGGCGGCGGTCCCCAGGACGACGGCGATCGTGGCGGTGCGGGGCATCGAGCGCGGACCGTATGGCGCACCGGAGTGGACCGGCCCGACAACCGGCCGCACTGGCCGGCCCGTAGACATCCCGGGCGCCGACTCAGGGGGGCCGGCGCCCCACCATCATGATCCAGCGTCTCCTCACCTTCCCGGCCCGCTCCCTGCTCGCCACGCTCGTGGTCCTGGGGGCGTGGCTCGCGATCGTCGGCGGCGGCGCGCCGCTGGGCGCCAAGTTCGAGAGCGTGATCACCAACGAGCCCACCAGCTTCCTGCCGGGCGGCTCGGAGGCGGTGCGGGTGGCCGAGTTGGCCGAGGAGTTCCCCGGGGGCGATGTGACCCCCGCCGTGGTCGTGGCCGCCCGCGCCGGGGGGCTGAGCGAGGCCGACCGCTCCGCGCTCGCGGCGCTGCGCGACGACCTGGCGGCCAGTCCTCCCGAGAACGCTCTGGCGGTGGGCGAGGTGGCCCTCGCACCCACCGGCACCGCGGCCCTGTTCGCCATCCCCCTGGAGGTGAGCGGCGACACCGACGGGCTCATCGAGGCCGTGGACGACATCCGCGAACGCGCCGCCCGGGCGGCGCCGGCCGGGCTGGACGTGAAGGTCACCGGGGGCGCCGGGTTCAGCGCCGACGCCGTGGAGGTGTTCGGCGACATCAACACCACGCTGTTGCTGGCGACGGGCGCGCTGGTGATCGTCCTGCTTCTTCTGATCTACCGGTCGCCGATCTTCTGGTTGCTGCCGATCGTCTCGGTGGCCTTCGCCGAGTTGACCGTGCGCGCCATCGGTTACCTGCTGGGAAGCAACGGGGTCGTGATCAACGGCCAGACCCAGGGCATCGCCCTGGTGCTGGTGTTCGGGGCGGGCACCGACTATGCGCTCCTGCTGGTGGCCCGCTACCGCGAGGAACTGCAGCGGCGCGCGGGCACCCGCGAGGCGATGCGCATCGCCCTCGCGCAGGCCGGCCCGGCCATCCTGGCCAGCGCGGGCACCGTGATCGCCGGCCTGCTGGTGCTGACGCTCGCCGAGGTCAACGGCACGGCCGGGCTGGGGCCGGTGGCGGCGATCGGCGTGGGCGTCGCGGCGCTGTCGATGCTCACCGCGCTTCCGGCGATGCTGCTGCTGGTGGGGCGCGGCATCTTCTGGCCGTTCGTCCCGCGCTACACCGCCGCCGGCACCGATCGGGCCGTCCGGGGCGCGTGGCGGCGCATCGGGGATACGGTCGCCGCGCGGCCGCGGCGGGTATGGGTGGTCGCCGGGCTCGCGCTGGTCGCCATGGCCTCCGGGGCCCTGGCCTACGACGAGGGGCTCACCGGTTCGAACGGCTTCCGCGGCACGGTGGAGGCCGTGGAGGGCCAGGCGCTGCTAGCCGCCGCCTTCCCCGCGGGGACCTCGGCCCCCACCACGGTGATCGTGCCGGAGGGCGCGCCGATGGATGACGTGCGGACGGCCGCCGGCGCCGTGGACGGCGTGGCGTCGGTGGGGGAGGCGGAGGCCGGTCCTCCGGGCAGCCGCTTCGCGGTCACTCTCACCACCGAGCCGTTCGGCGAGGAGGCCTACGCGGTCATCGAGCCGTTGCGCGACGCGGTGAAGGACGCCGGAGGCGAGGGGGTGCTGGTGGGCGGGCGCACCGCCGAGGAGGCCGACGTGCGCGAGGCCGCCACCCGCGACTCGCTGCTGCTGCCCCCGATCATCCTGGTCGTGGTGCTGGTGATCCTGGCCGCGCTCCTGCGCGCCGTCGTGGCCCCGCTGCTGCTGGTGGGCACGGTGATCGTTTCCTATCTCGCGGCCTTCGGCCTCAGCGTGCTTCTGTTCAACACCGTGTTCGGGAGCCCCGGACAGGATCCGACGCTGGCGCTGTTCGGGTTCGTGTTCCTCGTGGCTCTGGGCGTCGACTACAACATCTTCCTGATGGCGCGGGCACGGGAGGAGACCGCGGCGCACGGCACGCGCGAGGGCGTGCTGCGGGCCCTGGCGGTGACCGGCGGGGTCATCACGTCGGCCGGCGTGGTCCTGGCGGGGACCTTCGCGGTGCTGGGCGTGCTGCCCCTCTGGGCGCTGTTCCAGGTGGGCTTCCTGGTCAGCTTCGGCGTGCTGCTGGACACGCTGATCGTGAGGTCGCTGATCGTGCCCGCCCTGGTGGCCGACATCGGCCCGCGCGTGTGGTGGCCGTCGCGTCTCTCACGCCTATATCACCCGACCGCCGATAGCAATGAGACGTGAGCGCGATGAGTACCCACATACGCATGAGAGTGCTCACGGAACCCAGCGTCTGAAGTAGCCCGTGGAACCTCCTCCCCGGCACTTAGGTTGGCCATGACGGGCAACGATCGACACGAGGAGCAGGTCCATGAGGACACAGATCATCACCGGCGCGGCGAGCGCGGTCGCGGTCGCCGCCATCCTGGCCGGCGCAGGGGCGCTCGAGACGCCCACCGCCGGTGCGCAGACGACGGCCGGCGGCGGCATCCAGCTCACCGCCCAGCAGCTGCGCATCAACCAGCGCATCTCGCAGGCCGCCGTACGCCGCTCCAACGAGGCCCTGACGCGCCTGGACGCGCTCCAGCCGATCGTCGCCGCACTCCAGCAGGCCGGTCAGCAGCCGACGGCCCAGGTCGCCGGTGCGCCCGGCGCCGCCGGCGTCGATGGCGCCACCGGCCCCGTCGGTGAGACCGGCCCCACCGGCCCCGCCGGCGCGGATGGCGAGACCGGCCCCGCCGGCCCCGCAGGTGACACCGGACCCACCGGCCCCGCAGGTGAGACCGGCCCCGCCGGCCCCGCCGGTGAGACCGGTCCGGTCGGCCCGACCGGGGCGATGGGTGCCCCCGGCCAGCCGGTCAACAGCTTCCGCTTCGCCGGCAACGAGTGCTACCCGGCCGCGCCGGGCACCGGCTCGTTCGACTGCTATGACGCGGACGCCGTGCTGCCGTCGACCAACGCCGACAACGAGGCCGGCGACGCGGCGTTCTTCGGTGCCGACACGGTCGCCGGGACCACGACGCTGACGTTCACCACGCGGCGCGGCTTCGTCTCGTGCTTCGAGTACCGGGTCGACGGCTCGGCGCCGACGATCGCGGGGCCCAACCCCAACCCCGACCTGCCCGACGGGCGCTGGGACTTCGTCTGCATCAGCGGTGGCACCGTCGCCACGCCGGCCACGCAGACCGTCGAGCTCAGCGGCGCCAGCCTCATCGAGGTGCGCCTGCCCTTCGGCGGCGAGAGCGACGAGCGGTTCACCTGGACGCCGATCACCCCCGCGTAGTCCACGGCGATGGGCGCCCGGTCATCTCCGGGCGCCCATCGCGGGTGTCACCCCGCGTTCAGCGGGCCGCGTCGCCCAGCAGTGAGCGCGCGATCACCAGCCGCTGGATCTGGCTGGTGCCCTCGTAGAGTTCGGTGATCTTGGCGTCGCGGTAGAGGCGCTCGGCGGGGTACTCCGCCGAGTAGCCGTAGCCCCCGAGGGTCTGCACCGCCACGTCCGCGGCCCGCACGGCCACCGCCGACGCGAACAGTTTGGCCTTCGCGCCCTCCGGGCTGTGGGGCCGGCCGGCATCGCGCAGTCCGGCCGCGTGAAGGGTAAGCAGGCGCGCCGCGTCGATCTCGGCGGCGATGTCCGCGATGGGGAACTGCACCCCCTGGAAGCGCGCGATCGGGCCGCCGAAGGCCTGGCGCTCGCCGGCGTACTGCACCGCCACGTCCAGTGCTGCGCGGGCGATGCCGCACGCCTGGGCCGCCACCGAGATGCGCCCGCCGTCCAGGGTCGCCAGCGCGGTGCGCAGGCCGGTCCCCTCCGCGCCCAGCAGGGCGTCCTCGGGGACGTCCAGCCCGTCGAACGACAGCTCGACCGTGGACGAGCTGTGCAGCCCCATCTTCGGGATCTCGCGGCCCACCGTCAGACCGGGCCCCCGGGTGGAGAGGAGCGCGCTGATGCCCGCTCCGCCGGGTCCGCCCGTCCGCGCGAAGATCAGGAACAGGTCGGCGAAGCCGCCGTTGCTGATCCACTGCTTGGCCCCAGAGATCCGCCAGCCGTGGTCGGTGCGTTCGGCGCGGGTGCGCAGGTTCGCGGCGTCCGAGCCCACATCGGGCTCGGTGAGGGCGTAGCAGCCGAAGACCTCCCCGGTGGCGATGCCGGGGAGCCAGCGCCGCTTCTGGGTCTCGTCGCCGGTGCGCGCGATGGGGGAGGCCACCAGGCCGTTCTGGACGGCGATCGCGATCGACATCCCCGCGTCGCCGACGGCCACCTCCTCCACCACCAGCGCGAGGGCGGTGGCGTCGAGGCCGGGCCCGCCGTACTCCTCGGGGATGGTCACCCCCAGCAGGCCCAGGTCGCCCATCCGTCGCAGGACATCGACGGGGACGTGGTGCTCGGCGTTCCACCCCGCGCTGTGGGGGGTGATCTCGGCGGCGACGAACTCCCGCGTCAGCTCCTGGACCTCGCGGTGCGTGCCGGACAGCTCGATGGGCATGGCGACTCCGTGGGGTGGCGAGCGCGGACGGGCTACGGCGCGAGTATCCCTATGCGATATTCGGATGTCAATCTATTCGTGGGCGGACTATCCTGCGCGCATGGCCACGCCCGCGCATCCCGCCTCCGACGACCCGGTGGAGAAGGCCCGCCGGCAGTGGGTGGGGGCGGGCCACCCCGACGAGTCGGGTTTCGCCATCCTGGTGTCGATGCTGCGCAGCTACTCCCTGCTGGTGCGCGAGATCGAGCGGGTCCTCCGGGCCGTGGACCTCACGCTGTCCCGCTTCGAGGTCCTGCTGCTGCTGTCGTTCACCCGCGAGGAGCGGTTGCCGATCATGCGCCTGCGCGACCTGCTGCTGGTGCACGGATCGAGCGCGACCTACCTGGTGGACCGCCTGGTGGGCGCCGGCTGGATCGAGCGACTGGCCGACCCGGCCGATCGCCGGGTGAGCATCGTGCACCTCACGCCCGCGGGCGCCGCCAAGGTGGGGGAGGGCGTGTCGGCGCTGGCCGACGCCGGCTTCGGCCCCATCGGCGGGATGAGCGAGGACGAACGGCGGGACCTGGCGGAGTTGCTGGCGGCCCTGCGGGGCGCCCGCACGCCGGCGATCGGCGACAGCGCGGGCGTGCCGGCAGGCTGACTGTGCGCCGGGGCTTGCCGGCGGCGCCTCCGTTCCGCTGACGGTGTGCAGTCAAGAGGCGCCGCCCGCCGGTCGAGTCGTTCAGCAGTTCACCGTGAGGTGGAAAGGCCGCGCAAGGAGGCCACCGGCACTGTTGTGCGTGACCACCACGACCGCCGCTGGCTCGACCGGGTGTCCGAACACCGAGACCTCCCCGGGGCCGACGTAGATTTGTCCGGTGCTGCCCAGCGTGGCGCCGAAGGAGCAGGTGCGGACCGGCCGGTTGAAGTCGACGCGATAGAACGATGGCCCCGCGATGATCGACGACGCCGTGGCGCCACGGTTGCGCGCCAGCGAGCCGTCGGCCGCGACGACCGCCCACAGGGCGAGGCGCTCGCTCACCCCGGAAGCCAGCTTCGGCTCGGTCACCGCTCCGTCGGCGATCTTCGGGCCCGTGACCGAACCGTCGCCGATCTTGTCCGTCCCGACCGCGCCGTCCCCGATCTTCGGCCCGGTCACCGCACCGTCGAGCAGGCTGGTCGTGCCCCAGCCCAGCACCTTGTCGGGCAGGCCCTCGATCGGGCGGATCGGGTCGAGCAGACCGAGGCTCTCATTGCTGCGGCGCACTGCGGCCGACGAGATGCGCTGGTTTATCCGCAACTGCTGGATGCTGAGGGTGAACCCGCCGCCCGCCGACGGTCCCTGCGCGGCGGCGGGACTGCCGCCCCCGCCCGCCAGCCACAGTGTCCCGGCGGCCAGTCCCATCCCGACGGCGCCTGCGAGGATGGCGTTGCGGAGAGGCCTGCGGCGCTCGGTCACCCCATTCGCGTGCATGATGGTTCCTCCATTCTGGCTGCGGAGGCGCAAGCACGCGGGGAACTGCTGTCTGGGGGCCGGATCACGCGCGGGCGCCCCGCTTCTTGGATGGCGCCGAGGCGTCTGCCAGGGCGCGCGTCGAGGCTATGGCGAGCCGCGAGCACGGCGCCATCGCCCTGGGTCTGGCGCGACCGGTCCTGCAGATCGCACCGTCTCGGTCTTCGGGCGGGCCGGCCTCGGTCGAGCGGTCGTGAGCGGTGAGCAGCCGGACCGTGCCGGGCGGTCAGAAAGCACCGGCATGCGGGGGGCCCGCAGTAGGGATGGTGGGACTCGAACCCACAAGGCCAGAGGCCAACGGTGTTTGAGACCGTCGCGTATACCGATTCCGCCACATCCCCGGGGCGGCCGTCAGTCTAGCCGGGCGCGGTCGCCCGCCGGCGTCGCCTCAGATCCGCGCCAGGCCTTCGGCCCGCGCCACCTCGATCACCCGGTCGCGCACCGCCGGCGCCACCGCCGGGTTGAACACGCTGGGGATGATGTAGTCCTCGTGCAACTCGTCGGGGCCGATGCAGTCGGCGATCGCCTCGGCGGCGGCCACCTTCATGGCCTCGCTGATCTCGGTGGAGCGGCAGTCCAGCGCCCCGCGGAAGATGCCCGGGAAGGCCAGCACGTTGTTGATCTGGTTCGGGTAGTCCGAGCGCCCCGTGGCCATCACGCGCACGTAGGGGGCGGCGACCTCGGGCATGATCTCGGGCACCGGGTTGGCCATGGCGAACACGAACGGGTCGTCGGCCATGGTCTGCAGTTGCTCCACGGTGAAGGTCCCGGGGCCCGAGAGTCCGAGGAACAGGTTGGCGCCGGTGACCGCCTCGGTCAGCCCGCCCCGGATGCCCTCGGGGTTGGTGTTCTCGGCGTACCACTCCTTCATGGAGTTCATGTTCTCGGTGCGCCCGCGGTAGATGGCCCCGCGCGAGTCGCAGCCGATGATCTTGGTGACGCCGGCGTTCATCAGGATCTTCGAGCAGGCCACGCCCGACGCGCCCACGCCACTCACCACCACCCGCAGGTCCTCGATCGCCTGGCCGGTGATGCGGCAGGCGTTGATGACCGCGGCCAGCACCACGATGGCCGTGCCGTGCTGGTCGTCGTGGAAGACCGGGATGTCCAGGGTCTCCTTCAGGCGGTCCTCCACCTCGAAGCACACCGGCGCGGCGATGTCCTCCAGGTTGATGCCGCCGAAGGCCGGCGCGATGGCCGTGCAGGTGTCGATCAGGACCTGCGGGTCCTTGGAGTCGATGCAGATGGGGTAGGAGTCGACCCCGCCGAACTCCTTGAACAGCAGGGACTTGCCCTCCATCACCGGCATGCCGGCCGCGGCGCCGATGTCGCCCAGGCCGAGCACCGCGGTGCCGTTGGTGATCACGGCGACCATGTTGCTCTTCATGGTGAGGTCGAAGGCACGCAGCGGGTCGTCGGCGATGGCGCGCGACACGCGGGCGACGCCCGGCATGTAGGCCACCGAGAGGTCGTCGCGGTCCTCCAGCGGCACCCTGCTGACCATCTCGATCTTGCCGCCCTCGTGCATGCGGAAGGTGCGGTCGAAGTGGGCCAGCACGTGGACGCCCTCGATGCCCTCCGCCGCTGCCACGATGCGCTCGGCGTGCTCGAGGTCCGACGCGTTCACCACCAGCTCGCGGACCGTCGACCCGTATCCGGTGCCCACCAGGTCGATCGCGCCGATGTCGCCGCCCACCTCGCCGATGGCCCTCGTGAGGCGGCCCAGCAGGTCGGCCGGCTGCGAGGCGATCTCGACGCGGATGGTGACGCTGTACTGGGCGCTCGGCGTGACGGCCAACGGTGCTCCTTGAGCGGACGGACGCGGTCGTGGTGCAAACCCCCTGAGCATACCCGCCGCGTGCCGTCGACCACCCGGTGGACGGCCCCGGCCTCCGGGGCCGACATGCGCTCGGACGGCATGCCTCACCCCGCCACCGGCGAAGGGGGATCCCCATGTCCAGTACCACCCTCGCCGCCGGCGAGTGCGGCCGTCTTGCCATCGACGGCGCGGCCCTGTGGGCCGGGCGACGGCCTGACCGGACGCGCCCAGGCCCAGGACGCCTCCCCCGGGTGCAGGGACGATGCCGCTCCGGCACCCGGGGAGGCGCGCGCCGGCACCCGTGTGTCACGCGCCACCCGGGGGATGGCCCCGGCCCCCGGGGCCGACATACGCTCGTACGGCATGCCTCACCCCGCCACCCAGCGAAGGGAGATCCCCATGTCCAGCACCACCCTCACCGCAGCCGAGCGCCGCCGTCTTGCCATCGCCGGCGCCGTCGGCGCCGGCCTCGCCGCCGCCGCCCTGTGGGCCGGCGACGGCCTGACCGAGCGCGCCCAGGCCCAGAGCGCCTCGGGCGGAATCCAGCTGACCGTGGGTCAGTTGCGCATCAACCAGCGCATCTCCTCGGCGGCGGTGCGCCGCTCCAACGAGTCGCTGGGCCTGCTGGACCCGGTGCGCCCCGAGAGCGGCGACCCGTCCAAGACCCTGGGCTGGCGCACCGAGGACCTGCGCGACGAGGCCATCACCACCCCCAAGGTGGCCGACGCGGCCATCGCCACGTCCAAGCTCGTCGACGGTGGCGTCACCACGGCCAAGCTGGGCGACGGAGCGGTGACCACGGACAAGATCGGCGACTCGTCGGTCACGCGGTCCAAGCTGGCGCCCAGCGAGCGCTTCCGGTGGATCATGAAGACCACCAACGTCGCGAACGCCGTCGGGCGCACGTCCTCCCCGGACTACGAGATCGTCCGTGTCGGCGTGGGGAACTACCGCGCCGACTTCAACACGCCCATCATCGCGTGCTCATGGAGCGGGACGCTCGCTGTCGACACCGGCCTTCCGGCCGCGGTCACGGTGCGTACCGCCGTCGACGCCATCAACAACGAGCGGGTCTTCGTGCAGACCTTGAACGCTGCCGGTGCGCCCATCGACTCCGGCTGGTCGGTCCAGCTCTTCTGCTGATCATCGACCTGTGGTGACCGGGTCGCGGACCCGGTGGCTGTGCAGAACCTCCGTGCCACCCCGCCCGGGTGGCACGGAGATGGCATGAATCTCATCACCGTATCCTCCGGACAGCCTGCCGCGCACGCGCCGCATCTCGCCCCTCGTGGAGTACCAGGACGACACCTGCGCCCAGCAGCTCCCGCTGGACGAGTTGGTCGATATCGGCGAAGAGTTCCGCACCGCCTGACCGCCGCCGGCAGATGGCGTCTGGCGCTCCGGCCGGGACCGGCACTAGGCTGACGCGACCCGCCACGCGCTGCGACGGTCGTCGCGGCGGACCGGCCGGTCGCGTCCCGCGGGGCGCCCATGGAGAGACAAGGGAGTGACATATGACCACGGAGAACCTCGGCGCCAGTCGCCGGCTCTGGCGGATGATCGCCATCGGCGCCGCCGGTGCCGCGCTCGGCGCCGGCGCCCTGCTGCTGGCCGATCAGGCCAGCCAGCCCGCATCCGCCCAGGGGTCAAGCGCGGGTAACGGCATCCAGTTGACCGTTGGTCAGTTGCGCATCAACCAGCGCATCTCCTCGGCGGCGGTGCGCCGCTCCAACGAGTCGCTCGGCCTGCTGGACCCGGTGCGCCCCGAGAGCGGCGACCCGTCCAAGACCCTGGGCTGGCGCACCGCCGACCTGCGCGACGGCGCCATCACCACGCCGAAGGTGGGTGACGAGGCCATCACCACTCCCAAGGTGGCCGACGCGGCCATCGCCACCTCAAAGATCGTCGACGGCGGCGTCACCACCGCCAAGCTGGGCGACGGCGCGGTGACCGGCCCGAAGATCGACGAGGGCGCGGTGAGCACGCCGAAGCTCGGCGACGCCGCGGTGACCACCCCGAAGATCGGCGACGGCGCCGTGACCGGGCCCAAGCTGGGCGACGCCAGCGTGACGCGCGAGAAGCTCGCGTCCACCGAGCGCTTCCGCTGGGTGACCAAGACCACCAACGACCCCAACGCCATCGGGCGGGCCTCGGACCCCGCCTACTCGATCCAGCGCATCAACGCCGGCAACTACCGCGCCGTGTTCGACTTCCCCGTCACGGCCTGCTCGTGGACGGTGTCGCCGACCACCGACGCTGGTGCCGCCGCCGCCGTGTCCGCGCGCGCGACGATCTTCGTCTCCGACAACAACCGGATCATCGTCACCACCCTGAGCGACGCCGGCAACCCCACCGAGTCGGGCTGGACCCTGCAGCTGATGTGCTGATCGCGGCCTCCGGCCGGGGCGCCCTCGGGTGTCCCGGCCGGGCCCGTCCCTAGACTTGACCGCGTGAGCGAGAGCGCGGTCACCACCCAGGCTCCACTGCTGCTGATCGACGGGCACAGCCTGGCCTTCCGGGCGTTCTTCGCCCTGCCCGACACCATCGCCACCGACAAGGGGTTGCCCACCAACGCCCTGTACGGCCTGGCGGCCATGATGATGAAGATGCTCGCCGAGGAGCGCATCGGCCGCGTGGTGGTGGCATGGGATGCGCCCGGGCCCACCTTCCGGCACGACATCGACCCCGAGTACAAGGGCACGCGGGCCGCGACGCCGGACCTCTTCCGCGAGCAGTCGGCCTACTTCCAGCCGCTGATGGCGTCCTTCGGATTCGTCAACACCGAACTGGCCGGCTACGAGGCCGACGACATCATCGGCACCCTCGCCCGGCGGGCCGCCGACGCCGGCGAGCCGGTCATCATCCTCACCGGCGACCGCGACGCCTTCCAGCTGGTGGACGAGCGCATCAGCGTGATGGCCACGGGGCGGGGGGTCACCGACACCGTCCTCTACACGCCGGAGGCGGTGGTGGAGCGCTACGGCATCGGTCCCGAGCTGATGGTCGACTTCCGGGGGATGGTCGGCGACCCCAGCGACAACCTCAAGGGTGTGCCGGGGATCGGTGAGAAGGGCGCCTCCACGCTGCTGCAGAAGTACGGCAGCCTCGACGCCATCCTCGATCACGCCGCCGAGCAGACCCCCAAGCGGCGGGAGGCGCTCACCGAGCACGCCCAGACGGCGCGCCAGACCCGCGAGATGGCGCGCATCGACACCGACGCGCCGGTGGAGATCGACCTGGACGAGGTGCCGGGGCTGGACTTCGGCCCCGAGCGCATGGCGGCGCTGCGCGAGATGTTCGCCCTGTTGCAGTTCGACACCCTCTCGCGCCGATTGACCGACCTGGCCGACGGCGACGGGCCGGCGGCGGCCGCGGCACCGGGCGGGGTGATCGCGGTCACCACCGACGACGCGGCCATCGACGACCTGGCCCTGCGCTTCGCCGGCGCGCAGGAGCTGGCCGTGGCTGTGGCCGACGGGCGGTGGGCGGTTGCGGGTGCCGAGGACGCCCCCCTGGCGGTGGGCGGGATGGGCGCCGATGACGGCCCGCGGCTGGGCGCCGCGCTGGCGTCGGTCGAGGGCGCCCGGGTGGCGTGCCACGACGCCAAGGCGATGGTGCGCCTGTGCGCCGGGGAGCTGATGCCCCACCACGACACTCTGATCGGCGCCTACCTGCTCAACCCGCGCCGGCGCGACAACGCCCTGGATGAACTGGCCGCCGACGCAGGTCTGGCGGTGGAGGGCACCGAGGACCCCGCCGCCCGCGCGGCCGCCCTGGTGCGCGCTCTGGCCGCCCGCCAGGAGGCGCGGATGGCCGGCGAGCACCTGGGCGACCTGTACCACGGCATCGAATTGCCCACCGCCCGCGTGCTGGCCGCGGTGGAGGACGCCGGCATCCGGC
This sequence comes from Miltoncostaeaceae bacterium, assembly GCA_040219555.1. Classification (GTDB taxonomy): domain Bacteria; phylum Actinomycetota; class Thermoleophilia; order Miltoncostaeales; family Miltoncostaeaceae; genus JAVJSF01. The sequence goes on along the minus strand of JAVJSF010000006.1, from coordinate 267,049 downwards.
TGGACGTCCACCGCCTGGGCGAGATCACCGCCCGGGTTCGCGACCGCGCCGACGAGTTGCGCGACGAGATCTGGGCGCTCGCGGGCACCGAGTTCACCATCGAGAGCCCCAAGCAGCTCGGGCAGGTGCTGTTCGAGCGCCTGGAGCTGCCCACCTTCCGCAAGGGCAAGACCGGCTGGAGCACCGACCGCAAGGTGCTGCGCCTGCTCGAGGACAAGCACCCCATCGTGCCCCTGATCGGGCGCTACCGCGAGCTGACCAAGCTCGACAACACGTACCTGTCGGCTCTGCCCGAGCTGGTGCGCGAGGACGGTCGCATCCACACGACCTTCAACCAGACCATCGCCGAGACCGGCCGGCTCTCCTCGCAGCACCCCAACCTCCAGAACATCCCGGTGCGGACCCCGCTGGGGCGCGAGATCCGCGACGCCTTCGTGCCCGAGGACGGCTGGGTGCTGGTGAGCTGCGACTACAGCCAGGTCGAGCTGCGCATCCTGGCCCACTGCTCCAAGGAGCCGGTGCTTGCCGAGGCGTTCCGGCGCGGCGAGGACGTGCACCGGGCCACGGCGGCCGAGGTGTTCGGCATGGAGCCGGCCGACGTCGACCGCGAGACGCGCGACCGCGCCAAGGCCGTCAACTTCGGGATCATCTACGGCATCAGCGACTTCGGCCTGTCCGAGCAGCTGGGCATCCCGCGCGCCGAGGCGAAGGCCTACATCGAGGCCTACCTGGCGCGCTACCCGCGGGTGCGCAGCTTCGTGGACAGCACCGTCGCCAGCGCCACCCAGGACGGGTACGTCACCACGCTGCTGGGCCGGCGCCGGCCCATCCCGGAGCTGTCGGGGCGGACCCAGCAGCAGCGACAGCTGGGGGAGCGACTGGCCGTCAACACCGTCATCCAGGGCACGGCCGCCGACATCATCAAGCTGGCCATGGTGCGCGCCCACGATGCGCTGACCGACGCCGGCCTCCGCGCCCGGATCATCCTCCAGATCCACGACGAACTCCTGGTGGAGGCGCCCGCCGACGAGGAGGCCACGGCCACGCGTCTGGTGCGCGAGGCCATGGTCGGCGCCTACGAGCTGGACCCGCCGCTGGGGGTGGAGACCGGCAGCGGCAGCACCTGGCTCGAGGCCAAGGCCTGAACGGGGGGAAGGCCCTGACCGAGGACGAGGCCTACGAGGTCCTCCAGGTGCGCCCGGAGGCGCATCCGAAGGTGATCGCCGCGGCGGCCGCGGTGCTGCGCGAGCTGACGCTGGCCGACGAGTCGGAGGACGCCCCGCGCCGGCTGGTGCGCATCGACCGCGCGCGTCTGGTGCTGCGCGAGCGGGGCCGCATCGCCTGAGGGGGCCGGTCGCCGGCGGTCAAATACCGGTATCCTTGTGGGTATGCCGAAAATCACCACCGTGCACCCCATGGCCCCGCGCTTCTCCCAGGCGGTCACGGGCGTGCTCTGCCTCGAGGCCGTGGTCTTCCAGACCTGGCCGGTCGTGGCGGTCGCACTCGCGCTGGTCGCCCTGAACCTGGCCGACCCGCGCCTGTCGCCGGTGGCGTGGCTGTTCCGCCTGGTCGCACGCCCCACGGGGGAGCTGGAGCCCGCGGCCCCCGTGCGGTTCGCCCAGTACATGGCGGTGGCGATGCTCGCCGCGGCGCTCGGCGCCTTCGCGGCCGGCTGGTGGCTGGCCGGCTGGATCGTCGTGGGCGCGGTCTCCGCGGTGGCGATCTTCTCGGCGGCCTCGGGCTTCTGCATCGGCTGCGAGATCTACCGGGTCCTGCTCGCCTCGCGACGCGGCGGCGAGGGCGACGACCTGCGCGGGCCGCTCGGGCTGGGCGGGGAAGGCCCCTGGCTGGTGGTGCTGACCGCGCCGGGCTGCGCGCGCTGCGAGCCGGTGGCCCGCGAGTTCGAGCGCGCCGCCGACGGGCGCGAGGTGGTGCGGGTGAACCTGGCCGAGCGGCCGGCCGCCGCGGTGGTGCCCGTGCGCAGCGTTCCGGCGGTCCTCGCCGTGGGTGCCGACGGTCGGCTGGTGTCCGCGCGCGCCGGCGCCCTGAAGCGCCCCGAGCTGACCGAGATCGCCGCCGCCGTCTGAGCGGCTTGCTTGCGCGCGGGCGCGCGCGGGCCCCCGCGCAGGGGATGACGAACGTCCGTCCGGCGTCTATACTGCCCGCTTCCCGGCGGCCCGGATCAGCCGTGCTGCCCGGACCCGATTTCTTCCATAAGGACAACCAAACCGATGACGACTGACAACCCCGAGATCGCCGTGGCCCCCCTGGCCGAGACCGCCGTCGAGGCCGAGCCCGAGGCCCCCGCGGCCCCGCACGGACCGCCCCCCGGCGAGGTCATCGATCTCGAATCGCCCATCCACCCGCTCGATGGCCCCGAGTACATCGAGGTCGACGGGGAGATGGTGCCCAACTACGACATCACCATCCCGGACTTCGGTGAGGGCGATGTCGTCAACGGGCGGGTGGTCCGCATCGACAAGGACGAGGTCCTGGTCGACATCGGGTACAAGAGCGAGGGCGTCATCCCGCTGCCCGAGCTGTCGATCCGCAAGAGCATCAAGCCCGAGGAGGAGGTCTACCTCGGCGAGATGGTCGACGCGCTGGTGATGCAGAAGGAGGACCAGGACGGTCGCCTGATCCTCTCCAAGAAGCGCGCGCGCTTCGAGAAGGCCTGGAAGCGTATCGAGGCGGCCTCCACCGCCGGCGAGAACGTGGAGGGGACCGTCATCGAGGTCGTCAAGGGTGGCCTCATCCTCGACCTCGGCGTGCGCGGCTTCCTGCCGGCTTCGCTGGTGGACATCCGCCGGGTGCAGGACCTGGACGAGTTCCTGGGCCGCAAGCTCGAGTGCAAGGTCATCGAGCTCAACCGCAACCGCAACAACGTGGTGCTGTCGCGGCGCGCGGTGCTGGAGGACGAGCGCCGCGAGGTCCGTCAGAAGATCCTGGACGACCTGCAGCCCGGCCAGGTGGTGGAGGGCGTCATCTCCAACATCGTCGAGTTCGGCGCGTTCGTGGACCTGGACGGCATCGACGGCCTGATCCACATCTCCGAGCTGTCCTGGAGCCACGTCAACCACCCCTCCGAGGTGCTCCAGATCGGCGAGAAGGTCAAGGTCAAGGTCCTGGACATCGACCGCGAGCGCCAGCGGATCTCACTGGGCCTCAAGCAGACCCAGGCCGACCCGTGGCAGAGCGTCATCGAGAGCTACCAGGTCGAGGACGTCGTGGAGGGGCGCGTCACGAAGGTGGTCACCTTCGGCGCGTTCGTGGAGATCCACCCGGGCGTGGAGGGGCTGGTCCACATCTCCGAGCTGGCCGCCCACCACGTGGAGAACCCCCGCGAGGTGGTCAACCAGGGCGACGTCCTGGCCGTGCGCATCATCGAGATCGACGCCGACCGCCGCCGCCTGTCCCTGTCGCTCAAGCGCGTGGCCGAGGAGGACCAGCTGCACGGCCGCGGTGACGAGGAGGGCGAGTACGTCGAGGGTGAGGGTGAGTTCGGCGAGGAGTACGCCGAGGCCGGCCCCATCGAGGGCATCGACACCGAGGGCGAGTATGCGCCCGGCGACGACGCGCCCGCCGAGCCGATGGCGGAGGCGGCAGCCGACGATGCCCCCGCCGAGCCCGCCGAGGGCGACGACACGGAGGACGCCGAGGGTGACCCCGTCGACGGCGGCGACGCCGAGGGCGGCCACGCCGAGCCCGAGGCCCCCGCGGCCGAGGCCGGCGAGGCCGAGGCGGACGACCGGCAGTGATCACGGTCCCGCGGCCGGGGCGCGCGCAGGCGCGCCCCCGGTCGTGCTGGGGCTGACCGGGGGCATCGGGTCCGGGAAGTCGGCCGCCCTGGACGCCTTCGCCGCGTGCGGCGCGGCGGTCCTGTCGAGCGACGATGTCGTGCACGGCCTGTACGCCGACCCGGCGGTCACCCGGGCGGTGGTGGAGCGCTTCGGCCCCGAGGTGCTCGGGGAGGACGGCGCGGTGGATCGTGCCGTGCTGGGGCCGCGGGTGTTCGGCGACCGCAGGGCGGTGGCGTTCCTGGAGGGCCTGCTGCACCCGCGCATCGCCGGCGCCCGTCTCGGATGGATCGCGGCCCGGCGCGCCGAGTCGCCGCCACCGTCGCTGATGGTGTGCGAGGTACCGCTGCTGTTCGAGGTCGGCCTGGCCGGCGACTTCGACGCCGTGGTGGTCGTCACGGCGCCCGAGTGGGTCCGCCGGGCCCGGGTGGAGGCGCGCGGGCAGGACTTCGACGCCCGGGCGGCGCATCAGATCCCCGAGGAGGAGAAGATCGCGCGCGCCGACCATGTCTATGTGAACGACCGTGACCTGACCGCCCTGGGCGAGTGGGTGGCGGCCCTGTGCCGGCGCATCGCGGCGGAGGAGCAGGTGCGTTGAGCGCCGTCGGCGGCGGTCCCGCGCTGCGGGAGCCCCGCGGCGGGGCGCCGGATCGGCACCGGCGACCTGGCGAGGGGGCGCGGGGGGAGGGCCGGCGGCGGGCCGTGCGTCGCCGCCGGCGCATCGCGGCGCTCGTGCTGGCGCTGCTGCTGATGGGCGGGATCGGTACGGGCTGGTACCAGGTGCACCAGGCCATGCCCGGCTGGTATGCCCGCCTGTGGTACCCGCTCGACTATGAGGACGCGATCGTCGCCGAGTCCTCGCGCAACGGTCTGGACCCCACGCTGGTGGCGGCCGTGATCCACACCGAGAGCGGCTTCGTGCCGGACTCGCGCTCGCCCCAGGGCGCCGTCGGCCTGATGCAGGTGCTGCCGAGCACGGCCGAGTTCGTGGCCGACCTGCCCCGGCGCCCCAGCCCCGCCCCGGAGCGGCTGGAGCAACCCACGGCCAACATCGCCTACGGTGCCCGCTACCTGCGCTACCTGGTGGACCGCCACGGCAGCGTGCCGCTGGCGCTGGCCGCCTACAACGGCGGCGAGACGAACCTGGCGCGCTGGCTGGACGACGCGTCCCGCCGGGGCGAGGAGCTGGAGGTGCCCCGGGACATCCCCTTCAGCGAGACGCGCGGCTTCGTTGCACGGGTGCTGGGCGCCCAGCCGATCTACGACCGGGCCTACGGGGACCGCCTGGACCCCTGACCGCGGGCGCTAGTCCAGCCCGCGCTCGATCAGCTCGATGCGGTAGCCGTCGGGGTCCTGGACGAAGCAGATGCGCGAGCCGCCCGGGTAGGCCGCGTAGGGCTCCTTCTCGGGCGTGATGCCGTGCCCGGCCAGGCGTGCCAGCTCCTCGTCCATGTCGGCCACGGTGAGGGCGATGTGGCCGTATGCGGTGCCGAGGTCGTACGGCTCCGTGCGCCCGTCGTTGAGGGTCAGCTCGAGCTGGTCCCCCTGGCCCGGCAGGCCCATGAAGATGATGGTGGCGGTGTCGCCGCCCACGCGCTTGCGCCCGCGCTCCTCGAAGCCCAGGTGCTTGTAGAAGGTCAGCGATCGGTCCTCGTCCAGGACCCGCAGCATGGTGTGGATCAGATCGAGCGGCACGGGATGGCCTCCGGAGGCGTCGGTCAGCGGTGATCGAACCCTAGCCCGGCCGCCGCCGGGCACGCCGCCCGACGCGGTGTCGCATCGGGGTCCGCATTTCCTCGCCCCGTGGCCAAGGAGGCCCCGGCGGGGCCCGCCTAGAGTGCTTCGCAGCGGTGGGGGAACCGGAGGCGCGGCCCTCACCGCCCGGGCTCCGCGACCGGGACGCGGACCCATCACCCAGCCGGCGGTACCGACACAGGTGCCGTCGGCTGCCCCCATTCCGGGGCCGGATGGCCGCCGGTCGCGGGCGTCGCCGCCGGCGCTACTCTGACGGGGTGTCCAGCGGCGTCTTCGAGATCACCCCCGGCTACACGCCGACCGGCGACCAGCCCACCGCCATCGCGGAACTGGTGGAGGGGGTGGAGCGCGGCGACCGGTACCAGACCCTGCTGGGGGTGACCGGGTCGGGCAAGACCTTCACCATGGCCACCACGATCGCGCGCCTGGGCAGGCCGGCGCTGATCATCGCCCACAACAAGACCCTCGCCGCGCAGCTGTGCAACGAGTTCCGCGAGTTCCTGCCGGGCGCGGCGGTCGAGTACTTCGTCAGCTACTACGACTACTACCAGCCCGAGGCGTACATCGCGGCCTCGGACACCTACATCGAGAAAGACAGCTCGATCAACGACGAGATCGAGCGCCTGCGCCACGCGGCCTCGGCGGCGCTGATCGCCCGTCGCGACGTGGTCATCGTGGCCTCGGTCAGTTGCATCTACGGCCTGGGTTCCTCGGAGACCTACCGCGATCGCGTGATCTTCCTGACGGTGGGGGAGGACTATCCGCGCGACCGCCTCTTCACCCGGCTGGTGGAGAACCAGTACCAGCGCAACGACACGGTGCTGGGCCGCGGGCGCTTCCGCGTGCGCGGCGACACCTTCGAGGTCCAGCCGGCCGACCACGAGACGGCCTACCGGGTCTCGATGTTCGGCGACGAGGTGGAGTCGATCCACGAGTTCGACCCGCTCACCGGGGAGGCGCTGGGGGAGCGCGGCCATCTGGCCATCTTCCCCGCCACGCACTACGTGACGCCGGCCGACGTCATCGACCGCTCGCTGCGCGACATCCGGGACGAGCTCGAGGAACGGGTGCGCCTGTTCGAGGACCAGGGGCGCATCGTGGAGGCCCACCGGCTGCGCCAGCGCACCGAGTACGACATGGAGATGATCCGCGAGCTGGGCTTCTGCTCGGGCATCGAGAACTACTCGCGCATCTTCGACGGGCGCGCGCCCGGTCAGCCGCCGTACACGCTGCTGGACTTCTTCCCGGACGACTTCGTCTGCTTCATCGACGAGTCGCACAACACCCTGGGTCAGTTGCGGGGCATGTACGAGGGCGACCGCTCGCGCAAGAACGCGCTCATCGACGCCGGCTTCCGGCTGCCCTCGGCACTGGACAACCGCCCCCTGCAGTTCCCCGAGTTCCTTGAGCGGGTGAACCAGCTGATCTTCGTCTCGGCCACGCCGGGCGACTTCGAGCGCCGCAGCGCGGGCAACGTGGTGGAGCAGATCATCCGGCCCACCGGGCTGGTGGATCCCGAGGTGGAGGTGCGCCCCACGCACCACCAGATCGACGACCTCATCGGCGAGGTGCGCGCACGCGCCGAGCGCGACGAGCGCTGCCTGGTGACCACCCTCACCAAGAAGATGGCGGAGGACCTCAGCGAGTACCTGGCCGAGGCCGGCGTGCGCACGCGCTACCTGCACTCGGAGATCGACACCCTCGAGCGCATCCGCATCGTGCGGGCGCTGCGCCTGGGCGAGTTCGACGTGCTGGTGGGGGTCAACCTGCTGCGCGAGGGGCTGGACCTGCCCGAGGTGACGCTGGTCGCGATCCTGGACGCCGACAAGGAGGGATTCCTGCGCGGGACCACCTCGCTCATCCAGACCATCGGCCGCGCGGCGCGCAACGTCGAGGGGCGGGTGCTGATGTACGCCGACAACGAGACAGAGGCCATGCGCACGGCCATCGGCGAGACCAACCGCCGCCGCGCCATCCAGGTCGCCTACAACGAGGAGCACGGCATCACGCCGGCCACCATCGTCAAGGGCGTCACCGACATCGTGGAGCTGCTGGGTCTGAAGGAGACCCCGGGCGCCGCGATGCGCGCGAAGGCGAAGGCCCGGCCGGAACTGGGCGACGTGGCCCCCCAGGAGCTCGAGCGGATGATCGTGGAGCGCGAGCAGGAGATGCTTGCGGCCGCCGAGGACCTGCGCTTCGAGCTGGCGGCGCGTCTGCGCGACGAGATCGCCGGCCTGCGCCGGGAGCTGGCCGAGCTGCAGGAGGGGCCGGCGCCCGAGCCCGGACCGGGCGAGCCGGGTTCGGGTCGCCGGCGCGGGCAGCCCGCCCCGGTGCCGCGGTCCTCGGCGCGCCGCGCGGCCAGGAACCGGTCGGAGGGGTGATGGCGGCGGGGCGCCCGGACGAGGAACCCCGCCCCGCCTCGCGGTCTCTCCCGGACGACCTCCAGTTCCGCACCGGCGCCGCCCCGGGCCTGGACGAGGACGACATCTTCATCGCCATGCTGGCCGGAGCCTTCAGCGGCGTGTGGGGCGACGGGCGCGCCTGGCCCGCGGCGGGACCCGACGAGCGCTGGAGCGAGGACGCCGAGCGCCGCCGGCGCCACGACCGGCTGCTTCGAAGCTGGGACCCCATTCCGCCCGGTACGGAGGAGTGAGCCGGCCCCGGCATCTGCGCCGGGGCCGGCGGGACTAGTCGTCCAGGGTCGCCACGAAGGCGCGCGCGGCCTCCAGGTCGTCCTGAGTGAGTTCGTGCCCCACGGGGGCCATGTGCAGCGTCACCTCGGCGCCGGCGCCGCGCAGCACCGACAGCAGGGCCTCGGTGGCCTCGACGCCGCCGTACGGGTCCTGCTCGCCGGCGGCGACGAACAGACGCAGGCCCGAGAGGTCCGGCAGGGGCTCGGGGGTGTAGGGCAGCATCGGCCGCAGCAGCACCGCCGCGCCGAGGAGCGCGGGCCGTCCGAAGAGCATGCCGATGGCGATGTTCGCCCCGTTGGAATAGCCCACGGCCACGGCCCGCGCGGGATCGCGCCCGGCCGCCGTCATCCGGGCCTCGAGGGCGGCGCCCAGGTCGTCGGCCCGCGCGGTCAGGTCCTCGATGTCCAGGTCCATCATCGAGCGCCGGGCGAAGAACCGCCGCGTGTGGCCGCCCTCCATCACCTGCCCGCGCGGGGCCAGCAGGTGGGCCCCGGGCAGCAGATCCAGCGCCAGGCCGGCCAGTTGCTGCTCGTCGCCGCCGGTGGCGTGCAGCGCGACTGCGGTGCGCGCGGTGGTGCCGGGGCGCTCCAGCGGGATCAGCTCGGCGGCGCTCATCGCGCCGCCTCGGCGCCGGCCGGCCGCCAGCGGCGGATGTCGGGCAGCGGGCTCAGGAGCGGCTCCACCTGCTCGCGCAGGTGGGCGAAGTCCGGGGGCAGTGCCAGCGACTCGCCCAGGTGCTCGGGGTCCTCGTCCACGGCGAAGCCCGGGCCCATGGTCGCCAGCTCGAACATCACCCCCGCGGGCTCCAGGAAGTAGACCGAGCGGAAATAGTGGCGGTCGATCACCGGGGTGGGCCCGAGGCCCGCGCCGGCGACGAGCCCGCGCCAGTCCGAGATGGCCTGCCCGTCGACGCCCCACGCGACGTGGTGCACGGTGCCCGCGCCCCGCAGTGGGCGGGCTCCGGGCGGCGGGTCGTACGCGTAGCGCCCGCCGCGCACGACACCGCGCGCCTCCCAGCCGTCGCCGTCGGGCAGGAAGCCGAGCACCTCCGCGAGCATGGACCGGCTGCGCTCGGGCCGCGAGGAGTACGCGCGGACCCCGTGGAAGCCGCGCAGCGCCATCCGCGCCGGAACCTCGGCGTGGGCCGCCGCCAGGGGCTCGTCGTCGGTCGTGACGGCGGCCAGTTCGTGGCCGAGGCCCTCGGGGTCCTCGAAGCGCAGGCGTCCGCCGGCGCGCTCGGTGCCCACCCCCTCGTGGGCGAGGCGCTCCTCCCAGTACCCGATCGCCTCGTCATCGGCCACCCGCCAGACGATGCGGTGGATCATCCCCTCGCCGGCGCGACCGCGGGGCAGGCGCGGGTACTCGAAGAAGGTGAGGTCCGCCCCCGGGCTGCCGTGCTCGTCCCCGTAGAACAGGTGGTAGACGGTGGGGTCGTCCTGGTTGACGGTGCGCTTGACCATGCGCAGCCCCATCACGCGGGCGTAGAAGTCGACGTTGGCCGCCGCGTCGCCCGTCATGGCGCTGATGTGGTGGATGCCCTCGGGACCCATGGGTGCCTCCCGGCAGATGCGTGAGTACGCAATCACTCTACCAGCGGGCGCGATGCCGGGTCCCGGACGAGCCGGGGGCGCCCTCGCGGCGCCCCCGGTGCGTCGATGGTGCGGGCCGCCCTCAGACGATGCCGGGCCGCTTGCGCCGCGCCCGGCGCATGCGGAAGGCCTGCACCCGGCCCGGGAGCCGCAGGGCGCGCCCGAGCCCCAGGGCGCCCGCGCGGCGCAGCCCCCGGGCCGACGCGCGCGCGGCGGGCGTCATGCGGGGGATGCTGCGCCGCAGGCGACCGCCGCGACCGCCGGCCTGCGGGGCCGGCAGCTCCCGCTGGTGTGCCGGTGCGGGCAGGGTGCGCGGCGCCGCTGCGGGCGGCTCCGCCAACGCGGTCGGCGCCGGCGCAGCCGCCGCCGAGACCGCCAGCGGTGGCTCGGAGGGCAGTGGCACGGGCGTCTCCTCGGCGGCGGGCAGCCGCGAGGCGTCGCGGGGGGCGCGTGCGCCGCGGATCAGCTCGGTCACCGCCGCCTCGATGTCGCTGCGGTCGAGCTGCTCTCGCTCGAGCAGGACGATGGCGAGCGCATCCAGCGCGTCGCGGTGGGCGCTCAGCAGCGCCACGGCGTCCGCGTAGGCGGCCGCCACCAGGCGCCCGACCTCGCGGTCGATGGTGGTGCGCGTCTCGGCCGAGAGCGTCACCTGGTGGATGCCCGAGACCGAGATGATCTGGCCCACCTCCGGCGAGAAGCCCAGCCGCTCGACGGCCTCGCGCGCCATCCGGTTGACCATCTCGATGTCGTTTGCGGCGCCCGAGGAGATCATGCCGAAGCGGATCTGCTCGGCGGCGCGTCCGGCCATGGCCACCACCATGCGCTCGTGCAGGTGCTGCTGGGAGGTCAGCGCGCGGTCCTGGGTGCCGTACAGCGCCAGGCCGCCGGTGTCGCCGCGCGAGGTGATGGTCACCCGCTGGGTGGGCGCGTGCGTGGGGCAGAGCTCGGCGGCCAGCGCGTGCCCCGCCTCGTGCCACGCGATCATCTCCAGCTCGCCCTCGGCGATACGCCGGTCGGCGCGCTGGGGCCCGGCGATGGCGCGCAACATGCCCTCGTCCAGGTCCGAGGCAAGGATGGTCTCGCGCCCGGCGCGCGCCGCCATGATCGCGGCCTCGTTGACCACGTTCTGCAGGTCGGCGCCGGCGAAGCCGGCGGTCAGGCGGGCCAGCACATCGAGCGAGGCGGGCTCGGCGATGGGCATGTCGCGCGAGTGCAGGCGCAGGATCTCCAGGCGCCCGCGCTCGGCGGGCAGGCCCACCTGAACGCGCCGGTCGAAGCGGCCGGGCCGCAGCAGGGCATCGTCAAGGGTGTCGAGCCGGTTGGTCGCCGCGATCACCACCACCCGGTCGCGGGCGGCGAAGCCGTCCAGTTCCACCAGGAGCTGGTTGAGGGTGCCCTCGCGCTCGGAGTCGGCCCCGCCGCCGCCCGGGCCGCCACGGGCCCGGCCGATGGCGTCGATCTCATCGAAGAAGATGATGGCGCCGTTCTCGCCCTCGCGGGCCTTGGTGAACAGGTCGCGCACCCGGGAGGCGCCGACCCCGACGAAGGTGTCGACGAAGTCCGAGCCGGAGATGGCGTAGAAGGGGACCCCGGCCTCGCCGGCGACGGCCTTGGCCAGCAGGGTCTTGCCGGTGCCCGGAGGGCCGTGGAGCACTACGCCGCGGGGCATCCTGGCGCCCACCTTGCTGAAGCGCTCGGGCTCCTTCAGGAACGTGACTATCTCGTGCAGCTCCTCGACGGCCTCGTCGCAGCCGGCGACGTCGCCGAAGCGCTCGGCGGGCTCGCTGACCAGCGCCGAGGCGCGCAGCTTGCCGTGGCCCGCCGCGCCGGAGCGCCCGCCGGCCTGGCCCTCGCGCCGGCGCCGCAGCATGACGACGGCGAACAGCGTCACGGCGATCAGCGCCACCACCAGGAAGGTCATGGAGAAGCCGCGCGGCGTCGTGACGCCGGCCTCGGTGTCGGGCGCATCGACGATGGTCACGCCGTCGGCGGCCAGGGTGTCACGCAGGGTGAAGGCGGTCGGCAGCGCGCCGGGCTCGGGCCCGCGAAGCTGCTCGGCGGCGTAGTCGTAGCCCCGGGCCGGGGGCGGTATCTCGGCCGCGAACAGCCGTCCCACCCGGTCGGTGGCGGCCACCCACAGGGTCTGCGTGTCGATGACCGCCGCGTTCAGCGCCCGCTCGTCGGCCGCCCGCACCAGCTCCCCGAAGGGCACGATGACGGGGTCGGCGTCGGCGCCGAGCGGCGCGGTCACGGCGGTGGGCGGGCCGGCGGGGGGCTCCTCCTGGGCGCCGGCGAGGGCGGCCGTCAGGAGGAGCACCAGCAGGGCCGCCACCAGCGCGAGCGCACGACGGGCGACGCGGCGTTCGGGCGGGGCGGGGCGTGGGGTCACCGGGTACCTCGGGGTCGCGGTGGGTGGCTCGGAGGCCGGGCCATCCGACGGTGATAGCACCGGGGCCCGATATGACTGGTTACGCTCGGGCCTGTCAGGATGGATGTCCGTGATCATTGAGTCGGAAGACATGTTCCTCTTCCTGAGCCGTTTGGTAGTGCGTGGCAGTCGTCACGAAGCGGCGTGCCGACGGGGCGCGTCTCTACACTTCCTCGGGTGAACCAGACCGGCGCCCCGACCCACGGCCACATCCACGTCGTCGGCGCGCGCGAGCACAACCTGCGTGATGTGACCGTCGCCATCCCGCGCGATCAGCTGGTGGTCATCACCGGGCTGTCCGGGAGCGGGAAGTCGAGCCTGGCCTTCGACACGTTGTACGCCGAGGGCCAGCGACGGTACGTGGAGAGCCTGTCGGCCTACGCGCGCCAGTTCCTCGGCCAGATGGACAAACCGGACGTCGATCACATCGACGGTCTGTCGCCGGCCATCTCGATCGACCAGAAGACCACCAGCCGCAACCCGCGCTCCACGGTGGCCACTGTCACGGAGATCTACGACTACCTGCGCGTGCTGTATGCGCGGGTGGGGGAGCCGCACTGCCCGGTGTGCGGGCGGCCCATCGCCGGCCAGAGCGTGCAGCAGATCGCCGACCGGGTGCTGGGCCTCGACGCCGGGACCAGGTTCATGGTTCTGGCGCCCGTCGTGCGCGGGCGCAAGGGCGAGCACCGGGACATCATCGAGAGCCTGCGGGCCGAGGGGTTCTCGCGCCTGCTGGTGGACGGCACGATGCACGCCATCGACGAGGTGCCGTCCCTCGACCGGCGCTACAGCCACACGATCGAGGCGGTGGTCGACCGCCTGGTGATGAAGGACGACCTGCGCCGGCGCCTCACAGACAGCCTCGAGACGGCCACGCGCCTGTCCGACGGCCTGGTGCGCATCGAGGAGGTTCCGCGCGGGGAGGGCGCGCCGGCGCGTCAGTGGACCTACTCCGAGCGCTTCGCGTGCCCCGAGCACGGCGCCTCGCTGGCGGAGCTGGCCCCGCGCATCTTCTCGTTCAACTCCCCCCACGGGGCCTGCCCCCAGTGCACCGGCCTCGGCTTCATGTCCGAGGTCGACCCGGACCTGTGCGTCGACCCCGAGCGCACCCTGGCCGAGGGCGCCATCCTGCCCTGGGCCGACCGCACGACCGACTACTACGACCTGCTGCTGACGGCGATCAGCGACGACCGCGGCATCGACCTGCACACCCCGTGGAAGCGCCTGCCGGCCGACCAGCGGGAACTGCTGATCGCCGGCCCGCCGCGCCGCCAGCGCATCCACCTGGGCCCGCGCCGCAAGGGCGGGGGCTCCTGGGGCTGGTTCGAGGGCGTGGTGCCCCAGTTGCGCCGCCAGCACACGAGCTCGATGTCCCAGGCCGTGCGCGAGAGCGTGGAGCAGTTCATGTCGCTGCGCCCGTGCGCGGCGTGCGCGGGGCAGCGGCTGAAGCCCGAGGTCCTGGCGGTGACCGTGGGCGGCATGAGCATCAGCGCGCTCTGCGAGCTGCCGGTCGGCGACGCCCTGGACGCCCTGGACGCCCTGGAGCTCACCCCCACCCAGGCGCTGATCGGCGAGCGCGTCATCCAGGAGGTGCGCGAGCGCCTGCGCTTCCTGGACGACGTGGGCCTGACCTATCTCGACCTGGCCCGGGCGGCGGGCACGCTGTCGGGCGGCGAGGCGCAGCGCATCCGGCTGGCCACCCAGATCGGATCGGGGCTGGTGGGGGTGCTCTACATCCTCGACGAGCCCTCGATCGGCCTGCACCAGCGCGACAACCGCCGGCTGATCGGCACGCTCGAGAAGCTGCGCGACCAGGGCAACACCGTGCTGGTGGTCGAGCACGACGAGGACATGATCCGCACCGCCGACCACGTCATCGACATGGGCCCCGGGGCCGGGTTGCACGGGGGGCGGGTGGTGGCCGAGGGGGACGTGCCGGCGCTCGAGGCCGCGCCGGAGTCGGTCACGGGCGCCTACCTGTCCGGCCGGCGCGCGGTGCGGGTGCCCGAGCGCCGGCGGGAGGCCCGCGGCTGGCTGACGGTGCGCGGCGCGCGCGAGCACAACCTGCGCGGCATCGACGTGGGCTTCCCCGTGGGGGCGCTGACCTGCGTGACGGGCGTCTCGGGCTCGGGCAAGAGCACGCTGGTCAACGAGGTGCTGCTGAAGGCGCTGTCCGGGCGCCTGGGGCGCAAGCCCACCCGCCCGGGGGCCCACGAGTCCATCGACGGCCTCGACCACTTCGACAAGGTGATCGACATCGACCAGTCGCCCATCGGGCGCACGCCGCGGTCCAACCCGGCCACGTACACCGGGGTGTTCGACCATATCCGCCAGCTCTTCTCGCAGACCCAGGAGGCGCGCAGCCGGGGCTACGGCCCGGGGCGCTTCAGCTTCAACGTCAAGGGCGGGCGCTGCGAGGCGTGCAAGGGCGACGGCACCATCACGATCGAGATGCACTTCCTGCCCGACGTCTACGTGCCGTGCGAGGTGTGCGGCGGGGCCCGCTACAACCGCGAGACGCTGGCCGTGCACTACGGCGGGCGCAGCATCAGCGAGGTTCTGGGGCTGTCGGTGGAGGACGCGGTGGAGGCCTTCAGGGCGGTGCCGCGCATCCACCGCCGCCTCCAGACGCTGCACGACGTCGGGCTCGACTACGTGCGCCTGGGGCAGCCGGCGACGACGCTGTCGGGCGGCGAGGCCCAGCGGGTGAAGCTGGCGACCGAGCTGTCCAAGGTCGCCACGGGGCGCACCCTCTACGTGCTGGACGAGCCCACCACCGGGCTGCACTTCGCTGACATCGAGAAGCTGCTGGAGGTGGTCCAGCGGCTCGTGGATCAGGGGAACACCGTCGTGGTGATCGAGCACAATCTGGACGTGATCAAGTCGGCCGACTGGGTCATCGACCTCGGTCCCGAGGGCGGCGCGGGCGGTGGCGGGTTGATCGCCGCGGGCACCCCCGAGGAGGTGGCCGCCGTGCCGGGCTCCTACACCGGCGAGCACCTGGGCCCGCTGCTGGGCACCGTCCCCGCCGGGGTGGCGTGATGGGCACCCCCGCGCCGTTCCCCGACGAGGCCGACGACTCGGGCCGCTTCGTCCGCCAGCAGAGCCGGTTCCGCGACCACGTGAGCGCGGACGGATCGACGCCGTTCCCCGCGGCCCCCGGGCGCTACCACCTGTACGTCTCCCTGGCCTGCCCGTGGGCGCACCGCACCGTCATCGTGCGGAGGCTCAAGGGACTCGAGGACGCCATCGGCATGTCCGTGGTCGACCCGGTCAGGGACGAGCGCGGCTGGGCCTTCACCGACGCGCCGGGCTGCGGCCCGGATCCGGTGAACGGCTTCGAGTTCCTGTCGGAGGCCTACACCGCGTCGGACCCCTCGTTCCGGGGCCGCGTGACGGTGCCGGTACTCTGGGACACCGAGTCCGGCGGCATCGTCAACAACGAGTCGGCCGACATCCTGCGGATGCTCACCCACGCCTGGGACGAGTGGGCCGGCGATCCCGGCCTCGACCTGTATCCGCCCGCGTTGCGGGCGGAGATCGACGAGGTCAACGCCCTGGTGTACGACAACGTCAACAACGGGGTCTACCGCGCCGGCTTCGCGACCACCCAGCGCGCGTACGAGGAGGCGGTGGGCGACCTGTTCGGGGCGCTCGACACGCTGGAGCGGCGCCTGGCCGGGCAGCGCTACCTGGTGGGCGACCGCATCACCGAGGCCGACTGGCGGCTGTTCACCACCCTGCTGCGCTTCGACCCGGTCTACGTGGGCCACTTCAAGTGCAACGTGCGCCGCATCGCCGACTACGAGGCGCTATCGGGCTTCCTACGCGAGCTGTACCAGTGGCCGGGAGTGGCGCAGACCGTGGACCTCGACCACATCAAGCGCCACTACTACCTGACCCACGGGACCATCAACCCCACGGGCATCGTGCCGGTGGGGCCGGCGCTCGACTGGGACCGCCCCCACGGGCGGGACGACATCTAGACGGCACGACCCCGGGCGGGCACGGGGAGGTGCGCGACGGTCACAGCAGGATGATCAGCAGGATGATGATCAGTACGACCAGGACGGTGCCGACGCCGATGTACATTCGTGACTCCTCCGTTCGGGCCGGCCTTTTTGGTGGGCGGCCGTTTCCGGAAGGGAACCCACCCGGCCGGCGCGCCTAACCGGCCGGCGCCAAACTCCCCCTCTCGCGCCGGGGGATGTCTTCATCTAGGCGTTTCCGGCGTTGCGGTCGTCCGCCGTGCCCGCGGTGGCACCCCGCGACTCCCACGCCTCGCGCGACTGCCCCCACAGGTCCACGCGATCCCGGTCGTGCGGGGCGGGCAGGCGGGTGGGCCCGCGGTCGACCGATCCCAGGCGCCGCGCCAGGCGGATGGACGCGGCGTTCTGGGGCGCGATGCAGTGCACCACCTCGTCCCAGCCCAGGTGGGCGAACGCCCAGTCGATGCTCGCCCGGGCGGCCTCGAGGGCGTAGCCGCGGCCCCAGGCGGAGCGCACCAGGCCCCAGCCCACCTCGGGGCCCGGCCAGCCCAGCGGCCGCCAGGGGCCAACGCGTCCCAGCCAGTGCCCCGATTGGCGCTCGATGACCGAGAACATCCCGAACCCCTGGACCTCCCAGGCGCCCACCTGTGCGAGGAACGTCCGCCAGATCACCGAGCGCGGCTGGAGGCCACCGATGAAGCGCGCCGCCACCTCGTCCCCCATCAGGTCGCACCAGCCCTCGAAGTCCTCGGTCAGCGGCGGGCGCAGGATCAGGCGCTCGGTCCGGATGTGCGGGTGCTCGGCCATGGGCGCAGGGTAGGGACCCCGGCGGGCGACCGGCGTGCCCCGCGCCTAGGCTTGGACGATGACGAGCGATGAGATGGACCGGCTGCTGGCCCTGCTGCGCATCCCCAGCATCAGCGCCGACCCCGCCCACGCCGGCGACATCGAGGCCGCTGCCTCCCTGGTGGCCGACGAGCTGGCGCGCGCCGGTGCGACGCCCGAGATCCGGCCCACGGGCGGTCCGCCGCTGGTGCTGGGCGAGGTGCCCGCCTCCGACGGCCGGCCCCACGCACCCCGCGTCCTGATCTACGGCCACTACGACGTGCAGCCCCCCGGCGACGCCGCCCTGTGGCCCAGCCCCCCGTTCGAGCCGACGGTGCGCGACGGGAACCTCCACGCCCGGGGCGCCAGCGACGACAAGGGCAACCTGTTCATGCTGCTGGTGGCCGTCCAGCGACTGCACGCCGAGGGCCGCCTTCCCGTGCGGGTGGGGTTCGTCATCGACGGGGAGGAGGAGAGCAGCGGCCACACCGCGGTGGCGCACCTGGGCGGCCCCGAGGCGGCCGGCGCCGCGGCCTGCCTGATCTTCGACGCGCCGATGATCGCCCCGGGCCGGCCGGCGGTGTGCACCGGCGCGCGCGGGGTGGTTGCGCGCCGGCTGACGGTGCGCACCTCCGACGGCGACGGGCACAGCGGCATGTACGGTGGCGCGGCGCTCTCGGCCGCGCACACGCTGATGCGCATCCTCGCGGCCGTCGTCCCGGTGGAGGGGCGCCTTCCCGATGCGCTCTACGCCGGGGTGGCGCCCGCCGGCGAGGCCGAGGTGGCCGCGTGGGCCTCGCTGCCCCGCGGGTCCGACCTCCTGGCCGAGGCCGGCCTGGCGCCTGCCGACCCGGCGGCGGCGGAGGGATTCCACCTGCGCACGGCGGGGGGCCCGTCGGTTGACGTCCACGGCATCCGCTGCGGCGACCCCTCGGCCTTCTCGACCATCATCCCCGGCCGCGCCGAGGCGACGCTCAGCCTGCGACTGGCCCCGGGACAGGACGGGCCGGCGGTGGCGGCGTCGTTCGACGCCCTGCTGCGCCGCGCGGCACCGGCCGGCGCGGAGGTGACGATCGAGGACTGCGGCATGGGCCTGCCCGCGCAGTTCGACGCGGAGCACCCCGTCCTGCGGGCCGCGATGCGCGGCATCGAGCGGGCGACCGGCTGGCCGTGCACGCCGGCGCGGATGGGCGGGACCATCCCGGTGCTGGCCGCCCTGTCCGACGCCGGCATCCCCACCGTGCTGACCGGGTTCGGGCTGCCCACCGACCGCATCCACTCGCCCGACGAGCACATCCGGGTGGAGTACCTCGGGGTGGGGGTCCGCGCGGCGACGGCGATCCTGGAGGAGATCGGCACGCTCTGAGGCCCCGACCGCCGCGTCATCGCGGCTGTAGGCTCTCCGGTCGGCTGTAGTCCGTAGCGTCGATGAAAGGGAGCCCGCATGGCGGAGCTTTGGGGCGGGGAGACCCGCAAGGCGGTCGAGAACTTCCCGGTGTCCGGGGAGCGCGTCCCGGTGCCGGTGGTCCGCTGGCTGGGTCGCATCAAGGGGGCTGCGGCCCGCGTGAACGCCGAGCTCGGTCTGCTCGACCCGGCGCTGGCCGAGAAGATCGCGGGCGCGGCCGACGAGGTGGCCGCCGGCGCGCACGACGACCAGTTCCCGGTCGACGTCTTCCAGACCGGGTCCGGCACCTCGTCGAACATGAACGCCAACGAGGTCATCGCGAACCTCGCCGGCGACCCGGTGCACCCGAACGACCACGTCAACATGGGCCAGAGCTCCAACGACGTGTTCCCCTCGGCGGTACACGCCGCCGCCCTGCAGGAGACCGTCGACACCCTCCTCCCGGCCCTCGACCACCTGGCCGACACGCTCGCGGCGAAGGCCGAGGAGTACAAGGACATCGTCAAGACCGGCCGCACGCACCTGATGGACGCCGTGCCGGTGACCCTCGGCCAGCAGTTCTCGGGGTACTCCACCCAGATCCGCCAGGGCCGCGCCCGCGTGGCCGACGCCACGGCGCGCCTCGGCCAGCTTCCGCTGGGCGGCACCGCCGCCGGCACCGGGCTGAACACGCACGCGGAGTTCGCCCAGCGCGTCCGCGCGCTGCTGGTGGCCGACACCGGCCTGCCCATCTCCGGCCCGGCCGACGGCTTCGAGGCTCAGGGCGCCCGCGACGGCCTGGTGGAGGCCTCCGGCGCGCTCAAGGTGGTCGCCGTGTCGCTCACCAAGATCGCCAACGACCTCGCGCTGCTGGGCAGCGGCCCGCGCGCCGGCCTGGGCGAGCTGTTCCTGCCCGAGCTCCAGAAGGGCTCGTCGATCATGCCGGGCAAGGTGAACCCGGTCATCCCCGAGGTGGTGCTGCAGGTGGCCGCCCAGGTGATCGGCAACGACACCGCCGTCACGATCGGCGGCATGCAGGGCCAGTTCGAGCTCAACGTGCGCATCCCGCTGATGGCGCGCAACCTGCTCGGCTCGATCCACCTGTTGTCGACCACCTCGCGCCTGTTCGCCGACCGCTGCATCGCCGGCATCGAGCCGAACACCGCCCGCCTCACCGAGCTCGCCGAGGGCAACCTCCAGGTGGCCACCGCGCTGAACCCGTACATCGGGTACGACAAGGGCGCCGCCATCGTGAAGGAGGCCACGGCCTCCGGCCGCGCGCTGCGCGAGGTGGCCCGCGAGATGGGCGTCGACGAGGAGATCCTCGACAAGGCGCTCGACCTGCGCAGGATCGCCGCCGGCTCCAAGGGCTGAGCGGTGCGCCCGTCGATGTGACGGGCCGATGAGTTCCCTCCGGCGGTGGGGTCTGTTCTGATGAGCGCAGACCCCACCATCCGGAGGAGATCCGATGTCGTTCCACGCGTACCTGTTCTTCGGCGGGAACTGCCGCGAGGCGATGACTCGCTACCGGGAGGTCTTCGGCGGCGAGCTCGAGGTGATGGGCTTCTCCGACGCCCCACCCGAGGCCCGGCCCGAGGGCGATGCTGCGGCAGGCGTGATGCACGCCGCGCTGAAGATGCCCGATGGCGGCGTGCTGATGGCGTCCGACGATCCCACTGGCGGCTTCACCGGCCACAGCGGCTTCGGGGTGGCTCGGACCGCCGACGATCCCGAGGAGACGCGCCGGGCCTTCGCCGCGCTGGCCGAGGGCGGCCAGGTGCAGATGCCCGTGGAGGCCACCTTCTGGTCGCCGGCCTTCGGGATGCTGGTCGACGCGTTCGGCGTGTCCTGGATGCTCGACACCAACCCCGCAGAGGACTGAGGGGGCCGGGGTCCGGCGGCCGGGGCGCCGGTCGCCGGACCCCGCGGCCGATCAGTCGGCCACGCCTCGTGTGCCGGTGATTCGCGTGGGGTGGATGCGCACCAGCAACTCGCCCGGAACCCCGTTGCGCCGGCCGTACTCGTCGGCGCGCTCGGGGCCCATGTAGCGCGCCGCGATGCGCGTTGCCGCGTCGAGCAACTCGTCGGCGTGCTCGGACAGCTCCACCTCGCCGTCCACCCGGGCGAAGCTGAACGGGGGAGCGGGGTCGTCCACCACCAGGGCCGCGCGCCCGTCGCGGCGCAGGTTGCGCCCCTTGGCGGTGCCCGAGCCGGTGTTGAGGATGATGGTCCCGCCGGCCTCCACGAGGAACCACACCGGCGCCGCGTGGGGCGAGCCGTCGGCGCGCACGGTGGCGAGGATGCCGGTGGGGGCGCCCTCGGCCATGAAGGCCAGGCACTCGGCGGGGGTCATGGGCGGCATGGGCGGCTCCGGGTCACTCCAGGTTGCGGTTGATGCAGTTGAGCATGTCCAGGGCCCGGATGTTGGTGAGCTGGTTCAGGCCCGCGCCGTCTGCACCGCATGTCTGTGGTCGCCGCGCCGGCCCTACGGTGACCCGATGGCTCGCGTCCAGTCGCCGCGGCGGTGCGGGCGACGGGTTACGCCGGCTTGCGCGCGATCGTGAAGAGCTTGTTGAACGTGTACCGGAAGCGTCCCTGCCCATCCACGGCACCCTGCAGGGCGTCGTCCACGCGGCGCTCGAGGCTCTCGCGGTCCTCGTCGGTGCCGCCGGCGGTGATGTGGCCGGCCACCACACGCATGCGTTCCATGTAGGCGAAGGGGTCCGTGCGGCGGATGCGCCGCTCCATCCAGACGTCGACCGGATCGAGCCCCGCGCCGTCCAGGTAGCCCTCCATGTCCGGGATGTCGCGCTGCAGGCTCTCGAAGGCGCCCACCCACGTGGGCACCCCGGGCTCGAGGCGCGACAGCAGCCGCTGGAACTCCACCTCGCCACCGGTACCCGAGCAGAGGATGGCCAGCACCCCGCCCGGGCGTAGCGTGCGCGCCATCTCGCGCATGGCCGCGCTCTTGAACGGGAACCAGTGGAACGCCATCGCGCAGATCACGGCGTCGAAGGCCTCGTCGGGCACCGGCATCGACATCACGTCGGCGGCGTGCAGGGTGGCCTCGATGTCCGGACGGCCGTCCAGCTTGGCCCGGAACTGATCCAGCATCCCCTCGGCCGGGTCGACCCCGGTCAGCCTCACGGGGCCGAAGCGGTCGGCCATGGCCTCGGCCGAGAAGCCCGTGCCGCAGCCCACGTCCAGCACGTCGCGGTACTCGCCCGCGGGGATCGCGGCGACCAGGCGCTGGGCGCCCGCGATGTTGTGGCGGACGGCCTCGTCGTAGTCGACGGCGGTCTGCGAGAAGCCCTCGCCGACGTTCTCGGTGCCCGGATCGGTCATGCGGCGCTCCCGTCTGCGTGGACCTCCTCGGCGAAGGTCCTCGCGGTGTGGACGATCACCGCGTGCACGTTGGCGCGCGGCGTGATGAAGGAGGGCGGGTCGGCGGAGAGGCCGATGAGGTCGCTGACCACCAGCACCTGCCCGTCGGTCTGCGAGCCGGCGGCGATGCCGATCGTCGGCGCGCCCACCGCGGCCGTGATGCGGGTTGCCAGCTCGGCCGGGACGGCCTCGATCACGACGGCGTAGCAGCCGGCGGCATCGAGGGCGCGGGCGTCGTCCAGGATCTGCTGCGCCTCGGCCGGATCGACGCCGTGCCTGCGGTAGCCGGCGGCGGTCTGGGGGAGCAGGCCCACGTGGCCCATCACGGGGATGCCGTCCTCGATGATGGCTCCCACCTGGTCGACCAGGGCACCCTCGAGCTTCACCGAGTCGGCGCCGGCCGCGATCAGCGCCCGCGCGCTCCGGACCGCCTGCTCCGGGTCCGCGTAGCTGCCCGCCACCATGTCCCCGCAGATGTGCGTGTGCCGCACCCCGTTGCGCACCGCGCGGATGTGGTGGGCCATCATCTCCGGGCTCACGGCGCGGGTGGTGTCGTACCCCAGCTCCACCTCGCCCAGGCTGTCGCCCACCAGGAGGATGTCCAGCCCGGCCAGGTCCAGCGCGCGGGCGGTGGGATAGTCGTAGGCCGTCAGCATCGCCAGCCGCGCGCCGCCCTTGCGGGCGCGGATCTCCTGGGCCGTGAGCGGGAGGCTCACCTGGCGGCCGACCCACCCTCCCAGGCGATCGGCACCGACTCGAGGCCCACGCGGACCGCACGGTTGGTGTCGTCCACGTGCACCACGGTGGGCTCGAAGCCCTCCAGCTCGGCCTCGTCGTACTGCGCGTAGGTGATCACGATGATCAGGTCGCCGGGCTGGGCCAGGCGCGCGGCGGCCCCGTTCAGGCACATGTCACCCGAGCCGGGCCGGCCCTCGATGGTGTAGGTCTCGAAGCGCTCGCCGTTGTTGATGTTGACCACCGCCACCTGCTCGTACGGGCGGATGTCCGCGGCCTCGAGGAGCTCGGTGTCGATGGTGATGCTGCCCACGTAGTTGAGGTTGGCATCGGTCACCGTCGCCCGGTGGATCTTGCTCTTCATCATCGTGCGTGTGCGGGGTGGCACAGTCATCACTCCGTGGGTGGGGGAGGGAGCAGGATGTTGTCGATCAGGCGCGCCGGGCCCACGCGGGCGGCCACGGCGAGGAGGGCCGGCCCGTCCCGGTGGGACAGGCGGGCGAAGGTCTCGGGATCGACCATCGCGGCGTAGTCGAGCGCGCAGCGCGGGTCGGAGGAGACGGCGTCGGCCACCATCGCCTCGAGACGCGGGCCCGCCAGCTCGCCGGCCCGCGCTGCGTCGTACGCGGCGCCGAGGCCGCGGCTGAGGGCCACGGCGGCCGAGCGGTCGTCGGGCCCCAAGTACGCGTTGCGGCTGCTCATGGCCAGCCCGTCCGGCTCGCGGGTGGTGGGGGCCACCACCAGCTCGATGTCGTCCAGGTGCAGGTCGCGCATCAGGCGGCGGATGACGGCCACCTGCTGCGCATCCTTCTGGCCGAACACCGCGCGGTGGGGCCGTACCGCCAGCAGCAGCTTGGCCACCACGGTGGCCACGCCGGCGAAGTGGCCGGGGCGCGTGGCGCCCTCGAGCCCCTCGGCCGGGCCGCCCACCTCGATGGTGGTGGCGAACCCGGGCGGGTAGACCTCGTCCACGCCCGGAGCGAAGAGGATCGCCGCGCCGTGCTCGGCCGCCAGGGCGCCGTCGCGCGCCTCGTCGCGCGGGTAGCGCGAGAGGTCATCGGTGGGCGCGAACTGGGCCGGGTTGACGAACAGCGTCACCACCACGGCGTGCTCGTCCGCTCCGGCGCGGTCCATCAGGGCGAGATGCCCGTCGTGGAAGGCGCCCATCGTCGGCACCACCGCGATGCGCCGTCCCGCGGCCCGCTCGGCCGCCACCGCGGTGCGGAGGTCGGCGACGGTGCGGACGATCTTCACCGGCGTGCGCTTCGGTATGCGGGGTGCGAGCGGGTGGGCATCTGGGTCCGGGCGCGGACGACCACGGGCCGGCCTCGGCCGATCCGTGCGGAAACCCCGGGGTCGCGGTGTGCTCCAGCTCGCATCGGATGCCGGGCCCCGCGCGGGGCGTGCCGAGCATAACCGGATCGCGCCGCCCGCGACAACAGGTTCGTCACACGATGCCCCCGGTTCGTCCACATGAGTGCCGTATGCATCGCCGCGGCGGTCCGGCCGCGCGTGGCACTAGTCTGGACGGGTGGGCGCGGACGCCGACACGACCGCACTGGAGCGCTACCACCGCGAGGAGGTGGCCGGGTGCACCCGCTGCGCCCTGGCCGAGGGGCGCACCACCGTCGTGATCGGTGACGGCGACCCGGCGGCCGAGTTGATGTTCGTGGGCGAGGCCCCCGGTTACCACGAGGACCAGCAGGGCGTCCCCTTCGTTGGCGCGGCGGGCAAGTTGTTGTCACAGATGCTCGCCGGTATCGGGATCGCCCGCGAGGAGGTCTTCATCGCCAACGTCCTCAAGTGCCGCCCGCCGGACAACCGCGACCCCCGGCCCGAGGAGATCGCCTCCTGCGAGCCGCACCTGTTCCGCCAGGTCCGGCTGATCGCCCCCCTGCTGGTCTGCACCCTCGGCAACTTCGCCACGAAGCTGCTGTCGGGTCGCCCGGAGGGGATCAGCCGGGTGCACGGCTGCGAGTTGCCCATCGCCATCGGCGGGCGCCAGGTGATGCTGTACCCGCTGTTCCACCCCGCCGCGGCCCTGTACGCCCGCGCCACCATGGGGACCCTGGAGGAGGATTTCGCGCGGATCCCGGCCCTCATGGAGCAGGTGCGCGCCGAGCGCGCCGGCACGGCCCCGCCGGCGGACGAGCCGGGGGAGCCGCAGGAGCCGGGGGAGGCCCCGCCCCCGCGGCCCGCATCGGGGGCCGGGGAGGCGCCGGCGCCGGCCCGCCAGGGTGATCCGCCCGACGACGTCCAGCTGGGGCTGTTCTGACCACGGTCCGCCGCAGCGCCGGCCCGGAGGAGACCGAGGCCATCGGGGCCGCCCTGGCCGCCTGCCTGGCGCCCGGGGACGTGGTGTTCCTGCTCGGCGATCTCGGTGCCGGCAAGTCCACCCTGGTGCGGGCCGCCGGCCGCGCGCTGGGCGTGGAGGGCCCGATGCCCAGCCCCACCTTCACGGTGGTGCAACTGCACCGCGGCCGTGTGCCCGTGGCGCACCTGGACGCCTACCGCATGGCCGGAGGGGTCGACGACGAGGACGCCGAGTTGCTGGCCGACGCGGTGGCGGGCGCGGTGGCGTTCGTGGAGTGGCCTGAGGCCATCGCCCACGCTCTGCCGGCGCCGCGCGTCACCATCCGCCTGGAGCACGGGGGCGGGGACCGGCGGTTGGTACATTTGAGCGCCCACGACCACGCGATGGCCGCGTGTCTGGAGCCCTCGACCTGATCACCCTCGCGCTCGACACCGCCACGGCCAGCCCGAGCGCGGCGATCCTGGACGGCGCGGTCTCCGTGGCCGAACTGTGGCTGGCGCCCGAGTCGGGCGCGGGGCGCCGCGTGCTCGAGGTGGGTCACGGCCTGCTGGGCGCCCTGGGCATGGACGCCGGCGACCTGGGCCGCATCGTCGTCGGGGTCGGCCCGGGTGGGTTCACCGGCCTTCGCATCGGGCTGGCCACGGCGCTCGGGCTGGGACAGTCGCTCGGGATCCCGGTGGTGGGGGCGCACTCGCTCGAGGCGCTGGCGCTGGGGATCGCCCAGGCCGAGCCCGGGGCCGAGGTGGTGGTGCCGGTGCTCGACGCCCGCCGCCGGGAACTGTTCTGCGCGGCCTATCGCGTGGGGCCCGGCGCGGACCTGACGACGCTCGTCCCGCCGCTCGCCCTCGCCCCGGACGACCTGGCCGGCCGCGTGGCGTCGCTGGGCACCCCCGCCGCGGTGGGCGGGCCGGGGGTGGACGCCGCGGGCGACGCCTTCGCCCGGGCCGGCGTGCCGGTGCTGCATCAGGCATCGCCCGGCCATCGTCTGCGCGCCGCCCTCCTCGGGGTACGGGTGGAGGCCGGTGCGGGGGTGCCCGCCCGTCCCGTCTACGCGCGCCTGCCCGACGCCGAGGTCAACCGCGTGGCGGCACTGGAGGCCGGTGGCCCGCGGTAGGCGGACCCCGGCCGGGGACGTGGGGCCGCGCGTGCGCGACATGCGCGGGCCCGACCTGGCGCAGGTGGTGGCCATCGAGGCCGCCACCGCCGCGGTGCCCTGGCCACGTGCCATGTTCGCCGCCGAGGTGAGCCGCCCCGAGTCGATCCACCTGGTGTCGGTCGAAGCGACGCACGTCCAGGGTTACATCTTCGTGACGCGTTATGCCGATGTGTGGCACATACTGAACGTGACGGTGCGCGAGAGCGCGCGCCGCCGAGGGATCGGCCGCGCGCTCATGAACGAGATGTTCGTGCGCGGTGACCGTCATCCGCACCTGGGCTACACCCTGGAGGTACGCGTCTCCAACGCACCGGCGATCCGCCTCTACGAGAGCCTCGGCTTCGAGGACCATGGCGTGCGCCGCGGCTACTACTCCGACAACGGCGAGGACGCGCTGGTCATGTGGCGCGGGGGCGAGCCGTGAGGGTGCTGGCCATCGAGACCTCCTGCGATGAGACCGCCGCCGCCGTGGTGGACGGGCGCACGGTCGTGTCGGGCGTGGTGGCCTCCCAGGCCGACCTCCACGCGCCGTACGGCGGGGTGGTGCCCGAGGTCGCCGCGCGCCATCACCTCGGCACCGTGAATGCGGTGGTCGAGCGTGCGCTGGGCCAGGCCGGCATCGGCCTGCGCGATGTGGACGCGGTGGCCGTCACCCAGCGGCCCGGCCTGATCGGGGCCCTGCTGGTGGGTGTCGCCACGGCCAAGGCGCTGGCGTACGGCGCGGGTCTACCGCTGATCATGGTCGACCACCTGCACGGTCACATCTGCGCCGCGTGGCTGGATCCGGTGGCGCTGGACCCGCCGTTCGTGAGCCTGGTCGCCTCGGGCGGGCACACCCGCCTGGACCTGGTGCGCCACATGGCCGACCCCGAGCCCCTGGGGCAGACCATCGACGATGCGGCGGGCGAGGCCATCGACAAGGGCGCGCGCCTGCTGGGCCTGGGCTACCCCGGCGGCCCGGCCCTGGAGCGCCTGGCCCGCGAGGGCGACCGCACGGCCCACCGCTTCCCCGTGGGACTGGCCGGGCGCGGACGGCGCGACTTCTCGTTCGCCGGGGTCAAGACCGCCCTGCTCTACGCCGTGCGCGAGCGCCCGGACGCGCCGACCGACGCCGAGCGGGCCGATCTGGCCGCCTCCTACCAGGAGGCCGTGCTGCGCCCGCTGGCCGACCGCCTCGTGGAGGCGGCGGTCGACCACGGGGTTCCGGCGGTCGCGCTGGGGGGCGGCGTGGCGGCCAATGGCCGCCTGCGCGAACTGGTGTCGGCGCGGGCCGCCGAGCACGATCTGCGCGTCGCGGTTCCGGAGATGGCCCTCTGCACCGATAATGCAGCGATGATCGGCGCCGCCGCCCAGTTCGCTCCCCCCATCGCCTGGCCCGGATACCTGGGCGTTGACGCCATGCCCACGGCCCCGCCGGGCGGGATCGCCGCGTGAGCGCGGGCCGGATTCACCGCGGCCGGCCCCGGCTGGCCGCCGCCCTCGGTGTCGCCGCGATCGTGGCGATGGCCGGTGCCGGCGGGGCCGCCGCGCAGGAGACCGTCCCGGCCCCCGCGGAGGCGGCCGAGCGCCTGGACGCCGCCGCGGGGTGGCGCGACCTGCTGGAGGCCCACCGCTCGCCGCTGCGCCCGCGACCGGGCGACACCGAGAGCCTGATCCTGGTGCTCGATGCGCCGCCCGCCGGATCGGTGCCCGCCGCGCGCCGGGCCCAGGCGCTGGCCGACATCGAGGAGCAGCAGGGCGCCGTGGAGCGCGTGCTGGCCGACCTGGGCGCCGTGGTGACCCACCGCACCGCGGTCGTGGCCAACACCATGAGCGTCGCGCTGCCCGCCGGCGGCACCGAGGCGCTGGCCCGGGTGGCAGGCGTGCAGGCGGTGGTGCCGGTGGGCTTCCTCGCGCCGGCCCAGGCGGACCCCGGGCCGCCGCCCGGCGCGGAGCCGGGCTCGGCCGCGACGCCGGCCCCCGTGGGGCGCCCGTCGGGCCGTGCGGTGCGCGTGGCCGTGCTGGATGCGGGGATCGATCCCAGCCACCCGGCGCTCGGCGGCGGCATGGGCCCCACGTTCCCCATCCTCGGCGGACTCGACCTGGTGGACGGTGACGCCGATCCCCGGATCCCGTCCGACGCGGTGCTCACCGAGGCCCACGGGACGCAGGTGGTGGGCGTGCTGCTGGGCTCGCCCGCGATCTCGGATCTGGCGCCCGCCGAGCGCCCGCGCGTGATCGTTCACCGCGTGGTGGCCACCGAGCCGGTGGGCGGGCGCCTGCGCCCGCTGGCCCGCACCGACCGGGTGCTGATGGCGCTCGAGCGCTCCGTCGACCCCGACGGCGACGGCGACCCCGGCGACGCGGCCGACATCGTGCTCATCGCACTGTCGGCCGGCTTCACCGGTGCGGGCCGCGACCCCCTGAACGACGCCATCGACGTCGCGGACGGCCTCGGGGTGTCGGTGGTCGCCGCGGCCGGGAACGACGGACCCACCCTCACGCTGCCGGGATCGGTGGGGGGGCCGGCGGCCGCCCCCGCCGCGCTGACCGTTGGTGCCCTCGCCTCGCGCCCGTCGGGGGGCCTGGTGGATCTCACCGTCTCCCTCGGCGCCGCCGCCGCCCGTCTGGACGACCTGCCGCTGGTGGGCGGCCCCGTCGCCGACGGCGACCTCCCGGCCGTGCTGCTGGACGGGCCGGCGGGCCTGCTGACGGGTGCGGACGATGCCGAGTTCCGCGACGAGGCGGGGGAGAGCCGCGTCAGCGGTGCGGCAGTTGTGGTGGCCCGCGGCGGGGAGAACCTGCACGTGCTGGCCCACCGTGCCGCCGCCGCCGGGGCGCGCGCCCTGCTGGTCTGGGACCGCGACGCCGGCACCTTCGCCATCTCGGGTGGCGACGGCGACCTGCCCATCCCCGTCGTGGGAGTCGGGCCCGGGCAGGGCGAGGGTCTCGCCGGCCTCGTGCGCAGCCGTGCCGACCTGCGCCTGTCGCTGTCCGGAGCGGGGGAGACGCGCGCGGCCGGTCCCGCCGTGGCGGCCTTCTCGAGTACCGGTCCCACGGCGGCCGGGCTCCAGAAGCCCGAGATCCTGGCGCCGGGCATCGCGGTGGAGGCTCCGCTGCCCGGCCGCGGCGCGGATGGTCTGGCGCGCACCGGCACGCTCACGGGCACCAGCGCCTCGGCGGCCCGCGCAGCGGCGCTCGTGGCCCGCCTGCGGACCGAGCGGCCCGGTCTGGGGCCGGCCGCGGTGCGCTCGCTGATCGTCCAGGGCGCCGCCCCGCTGCCCGGGGTCCCGGTGGTGGCGCAGGGTGCGGGGGCGCTGGGGCCGCCGGCCGGCGCCCGCGTGGCCGTCGAGCCCGCGGTGGTCCACGCCCGCCCGGTGGGCGATGGCGCCGCGCGCCGCATCGACATGACCGTCCGCAACCTCACGGATCGACCGCTCGACTTCAGGGTGGCCCTGCGCGCGGCCGACGGCGCGGAGCGCACGCTGCGCCTCGGCGGACGCCTGCCCGCCGGCGGCGCGCGCGCGGTCGGCGCCGTCGTCCCCCGGGGCGCCCGCGGCACGCTGGTGGTCCGCGAGACCCGTGGGGGCACCGTCCTCGGGCAGGCGCCGCTGGTGCCGGTGCGCATCGCGGCGAGCGTCTCCGCTGCGCTGGGCCGGCCGGAGGTCCGCCGCGCCGGCGACCGGGCCGAGGTGATCGTGCGGGTGGGACGTCTGGCCCGGGTGGAGGACCGCGTGGTGGGCAGGGTCCTCTCGGATCTCCGCGTCGTGCTGATGCCCGCGGACGGCGAGGCCCCCGTACCGGTGCTCGGCACCCGTCAGCCCGGCGCCTGGCCCGCGGGTACCTACCGCGTGCTCGTGTCGGCGCGGGGTTCGGACGGCGCCGACGTGGCGCCGGGCCGGTACCGCGTGCGCGTGCGGGCCACCGCCGCCGACGGGACGGTGCTGCGGCGCACCAGCGGCGTGGTGGCGATCGGCTGACCGCCCCCGAGGGGGTCGGCACGTCGCCGTTCCCGGCGAAAGTAGCGTCTGTCACTTGCGTGGCACGTGCCCGAGGTCGTAACTTGTCGGACGTGTCACAAACTCCGGCCGAGAGGTGCCTCTGACCATGGCCAGCGACAGGCTCACGCTGGGCGTCGCGGCGCGTCTCTCGCGCTATCTGCAGGTGCTGACCCAGTCCAAGAAGATGGGCAAGACCAGCATCTCCTCCCAGGCGATCTCGGAGTACACGAACGTCAACCCCACGCAGATCCGCCGCGACCTGTCCGGATTCGGCAAGTTCGGCAAGCGGGGGGTGGGCTATGACATCGACTCGCTGATCGACCAGATCCGCAAGATCCTGCGGACCTCGGGCCAGCACAACATCGCCCTCTTCGGTGCCGGCAACCTCGGTCAGGCCATCGCGAGCTCGGGCGTGTTCGCCGACCACGGCTTCCGGATCTCCGCCATGTTCGACGTGGACTCCGACCGCGTGGGCATGCGGATCGGGGACATCACGGTCCGCCACTACGACGAGCTCCCCGAGGTGGTGGCCAACGAGGGGATCATGGTGGGGGTCCTGGCGGTGCCGGGCGAGTCCGCGCAACTGGTGGCCGACGATCTGGTCGCCGACGGCGTGAAGATCATCTTCAACTACTCCGACGCGCTGCTGACGGTGCCCTCGGATGTGACCGTCCACACGTCCAGCCCGGCCGTCGAGCTGCTCTACGCGCTGTACTTCTACCTGTCCTGAGCGCCGGCGCCGGCGAGGGCCCCGCCGGGGGTGCGCTGCTAGGCTCGCCGAACATGGGGGACCCGATTGATCCCGCCGCGGGCATCCTCGCTGGCGTCCGCGAGCGTTTCGAGGCGTCCACCGACTTCACCGTCGGCCTGGAGGAGGAGTTCCAGATCCTCGACCCGGCCACCCTGCGGCTGACCGGGCGCTTCGAGGAGATGATGGCGGCTGCGGAGCCCGAGCTGGCACCGCACCTGGCCGGCGAGTTGATCGCCAGCGAGATCGAGTACCGCACCGGGCGCAACACCAGCTTCGCCGACGCCGCGCGCGAGTTGGTGGACGGGCGGCTGGCCACCATCGCCCTGGCAGAGCGCCTGGGCTTGGTGCTGGGCATCACCGGGGTCCACCCCTTCAGCCCGTGGACCGAGCAGCGCATCATCGACACCGAGCACTACCGCCGCCTGCAGGACGAGCTCGGCTACGTGGCCTGGACCAACAACACGTGGTCGGTGCACATCCACGTCGGCCTGCGGGGCGCGGACCGCGCCATGGCCATCTGCACGGCTCTGCGCAGCGTCCTGCCCGAGCTGCTGGCGGTGTCGGCCAACAGCCCGCTGTTCGCCGGCCGGGACACGCGACTGGACTCTGCGCGCGTGCAGGTGTTCACCAAGAGCTTCCCGCGATGCGGGGTGCCCGACGCCTACCCCGACTGGGACTCCTACGCGCGCCACGTGGGCCTGCTCGAGCGGACCCGGTCGATCGTCACCGCCACCCAGATCTGGTGGAGCGTGCGACCGCACCACAACTTCGGCACGGTCGAGGTGCGCATCTGCGACGGCCAGACCGACATGGCCGAGGCCCTGGCGGTGGCGGCGCTGGCCATGGCATGCGTGGCGGGTTTCGCCGCCGACCACGATGCCGGCCGGCCCCTGCCGGTGCACGAGCGCGGCCTCATCGAGGAGAACATCTGGCGCGCGCAGCGCCACGGCGTCCGCGGCGAGTTGATCGACCTCGATGCCGGGACCACCCGCCCGGTGGCCCGCGCCGTGGACGCCCTGGTGCGCTGGAGCCGCGAGCCGGCGGAGTCGCTGGGGCTGGCGCCGTTCCTGGCCCCGCTGGATGCGATGCTGCGCGAGAACGGCGCCATGCGCCAGCGGCGCATCTTCGACGCCGAGCCCGATCTGCGCGTCGTGCACTCCGAGGCGGTGGCGCGTACCAAGGCCTCGGCCATCGAGCTGCGCGACCGCCTGGCCGTCGGCGCACCCTGACCCCACCACACCCACGAGCCCCGGAGATCGACGCATGAGCGACGAGACGCCCGCGCCCGAGCCCACCGAGGGCACGGACCAGACCCAGGAGGAGTTCGCCCAGGCACTGGCCGAACGCCTGGCGCACACCCCCGTGCGCGACGTGATGTTCCAGAGCATGATGACCTTCCTCGACATGGCGGCCATCCGGATGGGCCTCGGCCCCACCGGCGCCGACGCCGCCGACCTCGCCCAGGCGCGCCAGGCCATCGAGTCGGGCCGCGCCCTCATGGGGGTGGCCGAGCGCGAGCTGGGCGCCGCCGCGGTCCGCCCCTTCAAGGAGCCGCTGGCCCAGTTGCAGATGGCCTACGCCCGGGTGGTCGAGGCCGTCGGCCAGGCCGAGGAGGAGGCCGGGTCCGGCGAGGAGGGGGAGCGGCCGCAGCCCACGCCGCCGCCGGCGGCGGGCCAGCCGGACCCGGCCTCCCGCCTATGGGTGCCGCCCGGGTCCCGCTGAGCCGGACCCGGACCGGGCGGACGCCGGCGCCGGCTACCAGTCGGCTCCGGTGATCATCCCGGCATCGGGGTCGATGGCCAGCACGTCCAGCGGCATCCCGGCCCGCATAAGGATGCGCCGCGCGTCGGGGATCTCCCGCTCGTGGCGCTCGGCGGGGGCCACCACGGCCAGGCGCACCTCCACACGTTCGTGCAGCGCCAGCCGGCGCAGCCGGGCCACGGTCTCGCGGCGCACCAGCGTCTCGGGCAACTCCACCTCGAACCACATCGGGGCCGAGGTCGGCCCGCGGCTGCAGAGCACATCGGGGGCGCCCTGGATGGTCTCGGGCGGTGCCGGCAGCCCCTCGGTCAGCGCGGAGTAGACCCGCCAGTCGGTGCGGGCGGCCAGATCGTTCGCCAGCGAATCGACCCCGCGGTCATGCTGGGCGAGACGCCGCTCGAAGTCGGCCAACCAGGGTGCGTAGCTGCTGTCCAACGGATCTCCGAAAACATGAATCCGATGGGTGGTCACCATACCGCCGGTCCCGGACGGCACCGCTGGGGGAGCCGCCGGCGGCGGCTCGCTACACTGCGCCCCGATTGCCCCGGGCGCGCCTCCCGGGGGCGAGCGATACGGGGGTCGGGGTATATGGGGTCGAAGGACAAGCAGCGCTCACGCCTGCCCAGGGGGCCTCACGCGACCGCACCTGGCCCGGACGAGCGGGTGCTCAAGCGCTCGGGCGCCGACCTCCAGAACGGCTGGCTGGGGCGCCACGGGGATCTGGTGCTCACCGAGGAGCGCCTGGTCTTCCTGCCGACCATGCTCGACACCTTGTTGCGCGCCAAGCGGCGGTCGATCCCGCTGGATGCGATCACCGCCGTCGAGCGCGAGCCGCGGCGGGTGGGGGACACGAACTCGAGCGGCCGCCGCTCGCGCATGCTCATCCACACCGGGGACTGCGCGTACGAGTTGATCGTCGGTGACCTGGACGCCTGGATCGACACCATCGAGCGCGTCTACGAGATCCGCGCCGGCAAGGGGCGGACCCACCGGCCCGAGACCTGGCGCGAGAACCACGTCAACATCTTCCTCGAGGACGCCGGCACCGGTTGACCGTGCCGGCCGCGTGGCGGCTTCCGGTAAACTCGGCGTCGACAACGGGATTCCGGGGAAGCAGGTTCTTGAGTGATCGCGATCACGGAGAAGAGTCGCTCGGCGGTGCTCGCCCTCACCGAACTGGCTCGCCGCTCGTCGGCGGTGCCGGTACCGATCCTCGAGGTCTCCGAGAGCCGCGGCATCCCCCTGCACTTCCTCGAGCAGCTGTTCGCCGGCCTGCGCCGGGCGGGGATCCTGCAGAGCCAGCGGGGCGTGAAGGGCGGCTACTCGTTCCGCCGGCCGCCGGCCGAGATCACGGTGCTCGACGTCGTCGAGACCGTCGATGGGCGCCTGACGCCGTCCGAGACCGATGCGGCGCCGGCCGTGGCACCGGCCGAGGATGTCTGGGCCGAGGCGCGCCAAGCCCTCTGCGCGGTTCTGGCCGGCCTCACCATCGCCGACATCGTGGAGCGCGAGGCCCGCGCCCAGGGTGCGCCGATGTTCTTCATCTGACGCGCCCCCGGGCGGGGCCCTCCCGGCTCAGCGCCGGCGCGCGGGCGGCTCGACCACGCGGACGACCTTCCGGGTGCGGTCCCGCAGGCCGCCCTTGCCGGTGAAGATGACCACGATCCGGTAGCGGCCCGTGTAGAGGTCGCGGGGGATGCGGTCGGACTTGACCTGCGGGCCGGTGAACGGGGTCTTGGCGATCACTCGGGCGGTGCCCTTGCGCCACCCGGTGAGGGTGATCAGGCGCACCACGGCCCGCCCGGGGCGGTTGGCCCCGACCCAGTAGCGCGCCCCGGGGCGCAGGCTGGAGCTGGAGGCGACGGCCAGGCCTCCGCCCACCGGGGGCACCCGGTCACGGCCGGTGGGGGACGCCCCGGGCCGGGCGCGGTACTCGCGGTACTCGGCCAGCCAGGCGCGAACCTCGTCTTGTGTCATCGCGTCACCGCCGGCGATGACCACCCCGGCCGCGAGCATGGTCCGCCCGGCCGGCGTGGTGCGCAGGCGGGTCCACAGGGCGTCCTGGCCGATGCCCTGCGACGGACCCACCAGCAGGCCCGGGGTGGGCGCCCTGGACGGCCAGCGCCGCAGAACGCGGGGCAGGTCGCGCGCCAGGAGGTCCGCGGGCAGCGGCGCCCAGCGGCCGCCGTAGGTCTGGAAGTACGAGCGGCCAGCCAGGGACATCGCGATCAGGAGGCGTGCGTGGCGCGCGGGGATCGCCCGGCGGGGGTCCACGCGCCCGACCTGCTGGAGCATGGGCGACGCGGCGTACATGACCACCCGGCTGCGCTCGTCGGGGGTGAGCGCCCGCATGGCCCGCACCAGCGACGCCGCCTGCGAGGCGGTCCACTGGTTGGGGTTGATCTCGTCCAGGGCCACCCTGCGCCCGGCCGTGCCGTCGTTCAGCCGGCTCCGCAGCACGGCCAGCATGCCCCCCGGGCTGGCGTTCATCAGGCCGTCCCGGCGGACGGCGATCTTGCCGATGCGCTTATGGGCGGGCCACCGCGGGTTCAGGTCCACGTGGGCGGGCACCTGACGCAGGGCGCCGTGACCGGCGTCGGCCACCTTGTCGGCCTCGGGGCCGTTCAGATAGACGATGTCGACGGCCTGGGCGGCGCCGACGGGGAGTGCCAGGGCGGCCGCAGCGACGGCCGCGAGCACCGCCGGACGGGACCTCGCGTAGGATCGCCGCGCCAGACGGCGACCGACGGAGGTGCTGGTGAGCGCTGTGAACATGGACGTAGTAGGCCTCGGCAATGCGATCGTGGACGTGTTGTCCCGAGCCGATGAGGAGTTCCTCATCGACGAGGGGCTGACCAAGGGCACGATGGCGCTGATAGACAGCGTGGCAGCGGAGCGACTCTACGGCAGGGTCGGGCCGTCTGTCGAAGCGTCCGGTGGCAGCTGCGCCAACACGATCGCGGGAATCGCCGCCCTGGGCGGGCGCGTGGGCTTCATCGGGCGGGTCCGCGACGACGAGCTCGGGCGCATCTTCACCCACGACATCCGCGCCGCCGGGGTGCAGTACGACACCCCCCCGGCCGGCGATGGGGCGACCACCGCGCGGTGCCTGGTGATGGTGACCCCCGACGCCCAGCGCACGATGTGCACATACCTCGGCGCGTCCGTGGACCTGGCGCCCGGGGACGTGGACACCGACCTGGTCGCCGGCGCCGCCGTGACGTACCTGGAGGGCTACCTCTGGGACCCGCCGGAGGCCAAGGAGGCATTCCGCACCGCCATGGCCGCGGCGAAGTCCGCCGGCCGGCGGGTGGCGCTGACCCTCTCAGACCCGTTCTGCGTGGACCGCCACCGCGACGAGTTCCGTGCGCTGGTGGACGGTGAGGTGGACATCCTCTTCGCCAACCACGAGGAGTTGATGGCCCTGTATGAGACCGATGATCTCGACGCCGCCATCGCTGCCGTGCGGGGGCGCTGCGAGGTGGCTGTCGTGACACGCTCGGCCCAGGGCTCGGTGGTGGTGACCGCCGACGCGGTGCACGAGGTGCCCGCGGCCCCCGTCTCCCAGGTCGTCGACACCACCGGCGCAGGCGACCTCTACGCCGCCGGCTTCCTCCACGGCTTCACCTCCGGCCGCGACCTGGTCGACTGCGCGCGGCTGGGGAGCATCGCCGCCGCCGAGGTGATCCAGCACTTCGGCGCCCGGCCGGAGCAGGACCTCTCCGCGCTGGCGGCCGCCGCCGGCCTCTGAGTGCGGCACGCGCCCCCCGGGTGGGTCCGGGGGGCGC
This sequence comes from Miltoncostaeaceae bacterium, assembly GCA_040219555.1. Lineage (GTDB taxonomy): Bacteria > Actinomycetota > Thermoleophilia > Miltoncostaeales > Miltoncostaeaceae > JAVJSF01. The sequence goes on along the minus strand of JAVJSF010000006.1, from coordinate 230,720 downwards.
TGGTAGGGTGCGTCCCATGCCGATCGCCGATTCGATCACCGACCTCATCGGGGCCACCCCCTTGGTGCGCCTGCGCCGTGTCTCCGAGGGCGTCGATGCCACGGTCCTGGGAAAGCTCGAGGCGGCGAACCCCGCCGGCTCGGTGAAGGACCGGATCGGGCTGGCGATGATCGAGGCGGCCGAGGAGGCCGGCCTGATCAGCCCGGGGCGCAGCGTCATCGTGGAGCCCACCTCGGGAAACACCGGCATCGCCCTGGCGTTCGTCTGCGCTGCCAAGGGCTACCGCTGCATCCTCACCATGCCCGAGACCATGACCGCCGAGCGCCGCGCGCTATTGCTGGCGTACGGCGCCGAGCTGGTCCTCACCCCGGGGCCGGAGGGAATGCGCGGGGCGATCGCCCGCGCCGAGCAGATCGCCTCGGAGACCCAGGACGGCTTCATCCCGCAGCAGTTCCAGAACGCGGCCAACCCCGCCGTGCACCGGGCGACCACCGCCGAGGAGATCTGGGCGGACACCGACGGCGCGGTCGACGTGTTCGTGGCCGGCGTCGGCACCGGCGGCACGGTCACCGGGGTCGGCGAGGTGCTCAAGGAGCGCAAGCCCGGCGTGCGGATCGTCGCCGTCGAGCCGACCGATTCGCCCGTACTCTCGGGCGGCCAGCCCGGCCTGCACACCATCCAGGGGATCGGCGCCGGCTTCGTGCCGGACGTGCTGAACACCGAGGCCTACGACGAGATCATCACGGTGCGCGGCGACGACGCCTTCGCCGTCGCCCGCCGCCTTGCGCGCGAGGAGGGCATCCTCAGCGGGATCTCGGCCGGCGCCAACGTGTGGGCGGCGCTGCAGGTGGCCGCGCGGCCGGAGTTCGCCGGCGCGACCATCGTCACCATCCTCTGCGACACCGGTGAGCGGTACCTCAGCAGCCCGGTGTTCGCCGACCACTAGCGCTCCCAGGGGCGGAGGGCCTCAGGCCCTCCGGATGAGCTGCACCAGGCGCTCGCCGCGGGCCTTGAAGCCCAGCGCGGTCAGGAATGCCTGGGCGGGGCCACCGGCCTCGACCCTGGCGGCCAGGTGTGAGCCACGGGCGGCGGCGATCCGGCCGGCCGTCTCGGCCAGGAGGGCGTGGCCGATGCCCAGGCGCTGCAGGTCCGGGTCGACGCCGATCCAGTTGATCCAGCCCTCGGGGGTCATGGTCTGGGCGAACCCGACGATCCCCTGGGTGGGGTGGCGGGCCGCCAGGAAGATGTCGAAGCCCTCGGCCTCCTCGTAGCCGGTGGGCTGTCCCATCTCGGTGAAGGCGGCGAGTCCCGCCATCGCGCGCGCCTCCAGGGCCTGGAAAGCCGGGGCCTCGTCGTTGCGGTAGTCGCCGATGGCGATGTCGGGAATCGCCGGCGGGCGCGGCATGCCGGCGACCGGCCGCGCCATCACGACCACCCGCGCGTACTCCTCGAAGCCCTCGCCCCGCACCAGATCGAGAACCGGGTCGGCCTCGCCCAGCTCGACGTCCCACGGGGGGGCGGGCAGGCGTTCCAGCAGCTCGCGCAGCGCGGCGGGGCCGGGGGCGCGGAGGCTGTCGAGGCGCAGCGCGCGCGCCGAGGGGGAGGGGCCGGGCTGGCAGGTCGCCGCGGCAGTGGCGCCGGTCATGAGAATCCACCTTCCGTGAGGGCCGACCTATACTAGTCCCCCGGCCGCGCCCCACCCGGGCGCAGGCCCCCGTGGCCCGCGGGCGCCGCCCGCCCGCCGCCTCCGTCACCGACGAAGGACAACCCGACCGATGGGTCTCCCCGCCGTCATCCCCGCGTTGCGCCACGCCCTCTCGTCGGTGCGCAGCGATGTCGCCGCCGCCCGTGAGCGCGACCCCGCCGCACGCTCGATGGCGGAGGTCCTGCTGTGTTACCCGGGGCTGCACGCGCTGTGGATGCACCGGGTGGCGCACACGCTGTGGACGCACGGGATCCATCTGCCGGCGCGCGTGCTGAGCCAGATCTCACGTTTTGCCACCGGCATCGAGATCCACCCGGGGGCGCGGATCGGCCCGGGCCTGTTCATCGACCACGGGATGGGTGTGGTGATCGGCGAGACCACCGAGATCGGTGAGGACGTCACGATCTACCAGGGCGTCACCCTCGGCGGCACCGGCAAGGAGAGCGGCAAGCGCCACCCCACGGTGCGCGACCGGGTGATCGTGGGCACAGGCGCCCGCGTGCTGGGACCGCTGGAGATCGGGGAGGGGGCCAAGGTGGGCGCCGGCTCCATCGTGATCCGGGACGTGCCGGCCAACTCCACCGTCGTCGGCAACCCCGGCCGCACCGTCGTGCGCGACGGGCAGAAGGTGGCCCCCGGCCGCCCCGACATCGAGCACACGCGCCTGCCCGACCCCATGGCCGAGGCGATGGTGCGCATGGCCGGCCGGATCGGCGAGCTCGAGGGCGAGTTGGCGGCGCTGCGCGAGGGCCGCACCCCGGGCGAGCCCTGTTCCGAGGCCGAGGCGGCCGCCGAGGCCCGCCGCAAGGCCGAACAGGACGACCTGATGGCGTTGCTGGGCCTGAACGGGGGGGCGGGGATCTAGCCGGGGCGTCGCGGGCCCCGGGGCGTTGACGGCCCGCGGCGGGACGGGGCGTGGTGGGTGCGGGGCGACAGCACCCCTGCGCGCTCTTTCGGCGCTACGGGGTGCCATCGGGCCCCTGGCCGGGGCCCGATGCGGTCGCCGGCACCGGCTCGCTCCGCTTCGCCGGGACTGGCCGGCTGAGTCGACCTCTGTCGGTCGACCGGATGAGAGTCGGCCTTCGGCCGATCATCCGGTGGGTGCCGGTTCGTGTCGTGGGCCGGTGGGTTTACTTCGCGCCGGCCTGTGGCCGGCGTACTGCTCGACCCTTGCGCCGGCTTTGCCGGCGTACTGCTCTTTCGCGCCGGCCTGTGGCCGGCGTACTGCTCGACTCTTGCGCCGGCGGTGCCGGCGTCCTGCTCGACCCTTGCGCCGGCGTCCTGCCCGGCCGGTGGCCGGGGGCGTCGGTAGGGTTGGATGTCGTGTCCGATCCGCTTCTCGATGGCCTGAACCCCCCGCAGCGCGAGGCCGTCGTGCATGGGGACGGGCCGCTGTTGGTGCTGGCCGGCGCCGGCTCGGGCAAGACCCGCGTGCTCACGCACCGGGTGGCCAGGCTCATCCGGGACGGGGTGCCGCCGTGGTCCATCCTGGCCATCACCTTCACCAACCGGGCCGCAGCGGAGATGCGCGAGCGCATCGCGCACATGGTGGGTCCGTCCGCCCGCGACATCTGGGCCAGCACCTTCCACTCGGCCTGCGTCCGGATGCTCCGGCGGGAGGCGCCCGAGGCCGGGTATCCGCGCGACTTCACGATCTTCGACGCCGACGACCAGTTGCGGCTGATCCGCCGCTGCATGGCCGAGGAGGAGGTCGACCCCAAGCGCGTCGCCCCGCGCGCGGTGCAGGCCCGCATCTCGGACGCCAAGTCGCGCATGCTCGACCCGGACGCGTTCGCCTCGTCCACCGAGTCGTTCGCCGACGAGTCGATCGTGCCGCTCTACCGCCGCTACGCGGACGGCCTGCGCGCCAACGGCGCCATGGACTTCGACGACCTGCTGATGGTGACCGCCCAGCTGATCGAGGGCAACGAGGCGGTGCGCGCGCGCTGGCAGGGACGGTTCCGTCATGTCCTTGTGGACGAGTACCAGGACACCAACGGCGTCCAGTTCCGGCTGGTGCGCGCCCTGGCCGCGCCCCAGGACAACGTCATGGCGGTGGGCGACGACGACCAGGGCATCTACTCCTGGCGCGGCGCCGACGTGCGCAACATCCTCGAGTTCCGCCGCGACTACCCGGGCGCGCACGTGGTGGCGCTCGAGCAGAACTACCGCTCCACGGGCACCATCCTCCGCGCGGCCCACGCGGTGGTCAGCCGCAACGCCGGCCGGCACCCCAAGGAGTTGTGGACCGACGCCGGCGACGGCGACCCGATCGCGGTGGTCGCGTGCCGCGACGAGTACGAGGAGGGGCGCGCGGTGGCGTCCCACATCGAGCGCGCCCTCTCGCAGGGGGCCTCGCTGGGCGACATCGCCGTCTTCTACCGCACCAACGCCCAGAGCCGGGCGCTGGAGGAGACGCTCATCCGCCAGGGGGTGGGGTACACGGTGGTGGGCGGCCCCCGCTTCTACGAGCGGGCCGAGGTGCGCGATCTGCTGGCCTACCTCCGCTCGGCGCACAACCCCCACGACCGTGTCTCGCTCGAGCGGGCGCTGCAGGCCCCGCGCCGCGGCGTGGGGCCGGGCGCCGTGGCCAAGCTGGCCGGCTTCGCGCGGTCCCACGACCTCCCCATCGGCGAAGCCATCCTCCAGGCCGAGGCTGTCGCCGGCCTCCAGGCGGTGCAACGCGCCGGCCTGCTCGAGGTGGGCGCGCTGCTGGCCGACGTCCGCCTGCGGGTGGCCGGCGGGATGCCGCTCGAGCGGATCGTCGACGAGGTGCTCGACCGCTCGGGGCTGCGCGCGTCCTTCGAGGCCGAGGGCACCTTCGAGGCCCGCGGCCGGCTGGAGAACCTGGAGGAGATGGTCCGCGCTGCCGGCGAGTACGACCGCGGCGCCGACGCCGAGGGGCTGGCGGGGTTCCTGGAGGGCGTCGCCCTGCAGGCCGACGCCGACCTGGTGGACGACGCCACCGGTGCGGTGACCCTCATGACGATCCACAACGCCAAGGGCCTCGAGTTCGACACCGTGATGATCACGGGCCTCGAGGAGGGGCTGTTCCCGCATTCGCGCTCGGACACGCCCGAGACCCTCGAGGAGGAGCGCCGCCTGTTCTACGTGGGCCTGACCCGCGCCAAGCGCTCCCTCACCCTCACCCACGCCGAGAGCCGCGCGGTGCACGGCGGTCGCGACTACCGGCTGCCGTCGCGGTTCCTGGGCGAGGTACCTGCCGACGCGCTGGCCGTCCCGGCCGCCGGCGGCCGGGTGGGGCGGGGGCTGCGCCCCCTCGCGGAGGCGGCCGTGGAGACCATGGGGCGCGCACGGCGGGTCGCGGTCCGGTACACCACCGGGGACGAGGTGCTCCACTCCAGCTTCGGCGAGGGTGTGGTCACCGAGGTGGACGGCACCGGTGAACTGGTGCGCGTGCGCTTCGCACGAGACGGGGCCGAGCGCCGGCTGATGGCCGGCGCCGCGCCCATGACCAAGGTCGGGGGGTAGGTTTGGCCGCACAGATCATCGACGGCAAGGCCGGGGCGGCGGAGCTGCGGGCCGAGGTGGCCCACGGGGTGGCCGCCTTCGTCGCGGCGCACGGCCGCGCGCCTGGGCTGGTGGGCATCCAGGTGGGCGACGACCCCGCCTCCGAGCTCTACCAGGCCGGCAAGGCCCGGGCCGCCGAGGAGGCGGGCATGATCTCCCAGCGCGTGGTGCTGCCCGCCGGCACCACCCAGTCCGAGCTGGACGAGATCATCGACGGCTTCAACGCCGACGACGCGGTGGACGGGATGCTGGTCCAGCTCCCGGTCCCCGACCAGCTGTCGGAGGTGGCCATCGCCAACCGCATCCACCCCGACAAGGACGTGGACGGCTTCTCGCCGATCAACCTCGGGCGACTGATGCGCGGCGAGCCCTCGCCCGTCCCGTGCACCCCGAGCGGGGTCATGTGGCTGCTGGACCGCGCCGGGGTCACCATCCAGGGTGCCGACGCGGTGGTGATCGGGCGCAGCCTGATCGTGGGCAAGCCCCAGGCCCTCCTGCTGACCGCCCGCAGCGCCACCGTCACGGTGGCGCACTCGCGGACCCGCGACCTCGAGGGACTCTGCCGGCGCGCGGACATCCTCGTGGCCGCCGTCGGCGTGCCCGAGATGGTCCGCGGGAGCTGGATCAAGCCCGGGGCCGCGGTCATCGACGTGGGGATCAACCGCACCGATGCCGGCCTGCGGGGCGATGTGGCCTTCGACGAGGCTGCCGAGGTGGCCGGCTGGATCACGCCCGTACCGGGCGGCGTGGGCCCCATGACCATCGCGTACCTGTTGCAGAACACCCTTGAGGCCGCCCGGCGCCGGGCCGGCGACACCCGCTGAGGGCCCCCGCCCTCACCACCCAACCAGGAGACACACAGACATGAAGATCGCGATCTTCGGCGGCACCGGCGACCTCGGTCGAGGGCTCGCCATCAACTTCGCCGCGGCGGGCCACGAGATCGTCGTGGGCTCGCGCAGCCAGGAGCGCGCCGACCAGGCCGCCGATACCCTGCGCGAGGCGCTGCCCGAGGGCACCTTCACGCCGCTCGAGAACGTCGCCGCCGCCGAGGCCGCCGAGATCGCCGTGGTGTCGATCCCCTGGGAGGGCATCGACGCGACCATCCCGCCCATGGCCGACGCCCTGGCCGGCAAGGTGGTCATCTCGGTGGTCAACGCCCTGAAGTTCGGCAAGTACGGCGCGCTGGCCGTGCGCGACATCCCCAACGGATCGTGCGCGGCGTGGATCCAGGACCTCGCCCCCGAGGCGAAGGTCGTGGTGGCCTACAACAACCTTCCGGCGGCGGGGCTGCAGGAGCGCCACCACCTGAACGCCGACGTGCTGGTGTGCGGCAAGAGCAAGGCCGCCCGCGAGGCCGTCATCGAGCTGACCAAGTGCATCCCCGGCACTCGCGGCCTGGACGCCGGCCCGCTGGCCAACGCCCTGATCATCGAGGGCTCGACCGCGCTGATCATCAACCTCAACAACCGCTACAAGGGCGAGGGCGCCATCGCCATCGAGGGGCTGGCCGAGGCCCCCGCGCGGCCCTGACCTGATCGGCACCCCCCGACACGCCCGCTCTGACGGGCGTGTCGGGGGGTGCGTCAGTCGCCCTCGATCACCCGCGCCGCCTGGGTGACCAGCCGGCGCAGGTCGGCCATCCGCCGGCGCAGGGAGCGGTTCTCGTCGGCCAGCTCGGCGATGCGCTCCTCGGCGGCCGCCAGCGAGCGCGCCAGGTCGTCATCGGGGTCCTCATCCCCCTCGGAGGCCTGCCAGCGCAGGAAGCCGGCGGCGATCTCGTCGACCTCCTCGGCATCCCCGCCGAAGCGCCGCGCGGCCTGCTTGACCGTCGCCCCGGCCTCCACCAAGGGCAGCATCTCCGTGTAGAGCGCCGGCGTCCCGGGGTTCCGCCCCGGATCGACCTCGGGCACGTCGTCCGTGTCGCCGCTGGTGCTGGGAGCCTCTGACATGGAGTGCCCTTTCCGGGGTGGGGGCGTCGGTCCGGCCGCCGCCGTCCGCTCACCGTAGCGCCGCGCTCACCATCCGCGCCATACGGTCAGCTCGTCCACGCCCGGGCGACCCGGGGAGGGGACGCCGGCCGGGTCCCCCAGCGGGCGGCCCAGGTACACCAGGCCCACCAGCGCCTCGCCGGCGGTGAAGCCGAGCGCCTCCAGCACCTCGGCCTCCCGCGGCATCACCCCGGTCCGCCAGATGGCGGCCAGGCCACGGGCGTGGGCCAGCAACAGCAGGTTCTGGACGCCCGCGGCCACCGCGTCGCGGTCCTCGAGCGCCTGCACCGGGTCGGCGGAGTCGGCCACGGCGCAGGCGATCACCACCGGCGCCCGCTCCAGCAGCGCAGCCTCCTTCTCGATGCCGGCCGGAGGATGGTCGGGGCGCGTGCGGGCCACGGCGCGGGCGTGGGCGGCACCGACCTCGCGCCGGGCGTCGCCCGCGAGCGCCACGAAGCGCCAGGGGGCCGTGTTCTTGTGGTTGGGGGCGGCGATGGCCGCGGCGACGAGGTCGGCCACCAGGTCGCGGGGGAGCGGGTCCGGCGCCACCCGCCCGATGCTGCGCCGGCCGTGGATGGCCCGGGCCACGGCGTCGGCGGCCCCGGTGCTCACGCGTACCCCAGGCGGTCGAGGTCGTCCTCGTCCATTCCCAGGTGGTGCCCCAGCTCGTGGAGCATGGTGATGCGCACCTGCTCGCGCAGGGCGAGCGCATCGCGGAAGTCGCGGGTGAGGGGCCGGCGGTAGATGGTGATGCGCGCCGGCAACTGGCCCGAGAAGCCCTGGCCGTAGGTCAGCGGCACCCCGTGGTACAGGCCGTAGAGACGGCCCATCTCGCGCGGGGCGTCATCCTCCACCGTCACCGCCACCTCGTCCAGCGCCGAGGCGAACGGCTCGGGGATCCCGTCCATCGCCTCGGCCACCAGACGCTCGAAGGCGTCGGGATCGACAAACACGAGCTCATGGTCCACCCGGCAAGGGTAGCGGCTCGAGTCCCTCGGGCCAGCCCTCATCGCGCCAGGCGGCGTCCCAGAACATCCACTCGTACACCGCGGCCTGGTGGGCGTGGGACAGGCACGCCCTCCGCGCGCCCGGCCCGAGGTCGGCCATCACCGCGGTCCCGGCCGCGATGGCGCCCTCGGCGGCCTCCACGAACTCGTCGCCGCCGTACAGGTCGATCCAGCGCTGATAGCGCCCGTCCGGCGAGCCCGCGGCCACCAGGTGCCTGCCCACCTCCGCGTAGATCCAGTAGCACGGCACGATCGCGCCCAGCGCCTCGTGGCGCTCGCCGGCCGAGCAGGCGCGGATCAGGAAGTCGCCGTAGGCGCGGGTGGTGGGGGTGGGGCGCGCCGCCGCGAGTTCCTGCGCCCCGACGCCCAGCTCGGTCAGCAGCCCGTCCTGCAAGGCGCGCTCGGCCTCCACCGCCTCCCCCGCGTGTGCGCAGAACATGCGCAGGGTGGGCGTGTCGGCGGCCCGCGCGCCGCACAGGGCCAGGGCTCGCGCGTAGTCGGCCAGGTAGAGCGCGTCCTGGACGATGTATCGCGCGAAGGCCTCCTCCGGCAGCCCGCCCGAGGTCATGCCCCGCACGAACGGGTGATCCAGGATGGCGCCGTGGACGGGTGCGATGGCCGCCCACATCTCGGTCCGGGCCGCGTTCACGCGCCCACCCCCGTGCGGGCGGTGGCAAGATCGCCCAGCACGTCCACCGGGCCGGCCCCTGCGCCGAAGGGCCGCCCGTGGGCCACCGCCGCGGTGGCCGCCGCCTTGGCGCGGGCGGCGGCTTCGCGCAACGGCACCCCGCGCGCCAGCAGGGTCGCAAGGGTGGCCGAGTGGGTGCATCCCGCTCCGTGCGTGCTGGAGCGCGGCAACCTCACCCCGGGGATGACGGTCAGGCCGTCGCCGTCACACAGCGTGTCGCCCGCCTCGCGCCCGTGACCGCCGGTCACGATGGCCGCGCACCCGTGCCGCTCGTGGATTGCGCGCGCCAGGACCGCGGGGTCGTCCTCATCGGGTCGGCCCGCCAGCGCCCGCGCCTCGAACAGGTTGGGCGTCGTCACCGTGGCCATATGCAGCAGGTTCCTGCCGTAGGCCGCCTCGCCCCCCTCCTCCATCAGGGGCGCGCCGGACTCGGCGCGCAGCACGGGGTCGACAACGATCGGCACCTGGTGCGCCGGGTCGATCGCGGCCTCGAGAGCTGCGGCGGCCACCTCCACCAGCGCCGGCGTGGCGAGCATGCCGGTCTTCACGCCGTCCAGTCCCAGGTCTCTGACGGTCGTGGTGATCTGGGCATGTATGAAGTCGGGGTCGAGGGTGCGCACGGCGTCGACCCCGACCGTCGACTGGGCGGTGAGACCCACGACGGCGCACAGGGGGAATCCGCCCGCCCGGACGATCGCCTTGGCGTCCGCCAGGGTCCCGGCGCCACCGCCGGAGTCGGTGCTGGCCACGCTTATCACGCGCGGCGCCGCACCCAGCAGGCGCTCGCGCAGGTCGCGGGCGGCGCCGGCCGGGTCGGGCGCGTCGGTGATGGCCCGCACCACCACCACCCGCCGGGCGCCCACGGCGGCCACGCGGCCCACACTCGCCCCGTCGATGCCGCCGATGGCGAACCAGACGGGGGGCGCCGCCGCTCCCGAGGCCCGCGCCACCGGCCCCAGCCCCACGGCCGGGCGACCCGGCTTGGTGGGCGTGCCCCACACGGGCCCCACCGCGGCGTAGTCGGCGCCCTCGGCCGCGGCGCGCGCCAGCACGTCGTCGCCGGTCGTGGAGCGACCGATGATCGCGTCGGGGCCGAGCAGGGCCCGCGCCTGCGCCGGCGGCATGTCGTCCTGTCCCAGGTGGACCCCGTCGGCCCCGCACGAGCGTGCCAGGTGCGGGTCGTCGTTGACGATGAACAGGATGCCCGCGCGCGTCGCCGCGTCGGCGCAGGTGGCGGCCTCGGCGGCCAGGTCCTGCGGGGCCAGGGAGCGCTCGCGCAGTTGCACGATGTCCACGCCGGCCTCGGCCAGCGCCGGGATGTGGTCGGCCAGGCGCCCGGCGGCGATGCGCGCGGGCGCCACCAGGTACAGGCGGGCGGCGGCCAGGCGCCGGCGGCGGGTCTCGCCGGTCACGCCGAGACCTCGGGACGTCCCTCGTCGCCCGTGGACGCCTGGGCGTGGTGCAGGCGGGGGATCCGGCCGGCGCCCCGCGCCGTCCTCCCTGCCTCGACCGCCAGGTGCAGCGCGCGGGCCATGGCGGGCGGGTCGGCCGCCCGCGAGACGGCGGTCGCCGCCAGGACCGCGTCGCAGCCCAGTTCCATGGCGAGGGCCGCGTCCGAGGCCGTGCCGATGCCGGCGTCCAGGATCAGCGGCACCGACACCGCCTCGCGCATCAGGGAGATGGCGTGCGGGTTGCGGATGCCGAGCCCCGACCCGATGGGCGAACCCAGCGGCATCACGGCGGCGCACCCCGCATCCTCCAGGCGCCGGCCCAGCACGGGGTCGTCGGTGGTGTAGGCCAGCACCGTGAAGCCGTCGGCCACCAGGCGCTCGGCCGCCACCAGCAACTCGACGGCGTCGGGCAGCAGGGTCCGCGCGTCGCCGATGACCTCGAGCTTGACCCAGTCCGTCGCGAAGGCCTCGCGCGCCAGGTGGGCTGTGGTCACCGCCTCGCGGGCGGTGAAGCAGCCGGCGGTGTTGGGCAGCACGCTTGCGCCCGCGGCCTCGATGGCCTCCAGCAATCCGCCCGGCGCGTGCTCCACCCGGCGCACGGCCACGGTCACCACCTCGGCCTGCGCGGCGTGGATGGCGCCCGACAGGGCAGCCGGGTGGGCGAACCCTCCCGAGCCCAGCAGCAGACGGCTGCCGAGTGTCCGCCCCCCGATCGTCATCTGGTCCATCGTGGCCCTCCTCGCATCGTCGTCCCGGGTCCTCACCGGCTCAGCCACCCGCCGCCGCCCGCACCACCTCGACCGTGCAGCCCTCGGCCAGCACGACCTCGCCCCAGCCCGCCGCGGGTACCACGGCACCGTCGACGGCCACGGCCACTCCGCGGTCGCCAGGCCGGACGCCCACCACGGCGGCGGCGTCGGCCGCCGTGGCCCCCTCGGGCAGCGTCTGCCAGTCACCGTTCAGGCGCACCCTCATCGCCCGTCCTCCTGCGCGAAGCGGCCGGGGACGAACGGGGCGAGGGGGCCGGCCGGGACAGTGCCCGCGCGGGCCACCAGGTCGACCACGGCCGCCGCCACCAGCGGGGCCAGCAGCAACCCGTGCCGGTAGCCGCCCACCGCGTGGATGAGGCCGTCGGCGTCGCGGCCCACCGATGGCCGTCCGTCCGCCGTGGCCGGCCGCAGTCCGGTGCCCACCTCGGCCAGCTCCAGCTCGCGAAGCTCCGGACACGCCCGCAGGGCGTCCTCCAGCAGGTCCGCCACCGCCCCGGCCGTGGCGTGGCGGTCGGCCCGTTCCTCCACGGTGGCGCCCACCACCACCTCGTCCCCGCGGGGTGCCAGGTAGACGTCCGGCGTGCGGACCGTCCGCGCCAGGGGAACCGCGGCCCCCGGCGCGGCGCGCAGGCGCAGGATCTGCCCCTTGACCGGGCGCACGGGAGCGCCGGACGCCAGCTTGCCGGCCGCGTGCCCGGCCGCGATCACCACGTCCCGGGCGGAGTGGACCTCGCCATCGGCGTCGCGCACGCCGACCGGGCGCCGGCGCTCGTCGCGCAGCACGGCCGCGCCGGCGGAGCGGATCCGCTCCACGCCGGCGCCGCGGGCCGCGACCCACAGGGCGTCGAGCAGGGCGCGGGGCTCCACCTGGCGCTCCTCGGGCAGGTCCAGCGCCATCGACACGGCGGGGCCGAGGCCCGGCTCCAGCGCGCGCGCCTCCGAGCCGGTGAGGACGCGGGCCGGCATCCCCGCCGCCGCCAGGGTCGCCGCGCGGCGGCGCAGCTCGGCGGCGTGCTCGGGGCGGACGGCGGCGGCCACGGCGCCCGAGGCCACCAGCGGGCTCGGGCCCCCTCCGGCGGCATGGACCAGGTCCGCGGCGAATCCGTCCCACGCCTCCAGGGCCGCGGTCATCGGCGCCAGCAGGTCGGCCTCGTCCTCGCGGGCCTCCGAACGGGCCCCCAGCATCCCCGCGGCGACGTGGGCGGCCGGCCGGCCGCCGTCGTCGAGCACCACCACGCCGCATCCGGCGCGCGCCAGCGACCACGCGCAGGCGAGCCCCCAGGGGCCCGCGCCGACCACCACCACGCGTGGCGCTTCCCCGCTCATGAAGCCGGCAGGAAGCGGGTGGTCATGGCCTGGGCGGCATCCACGTCGGCCTCCAGCAGGCCACTCTCGCGCATCCACGCCGCGAAGGCCGTCCACTCCTCGCGGTCCATCCCCAGCGTGGGCTCCTCCTCGGGCGAGAACAGCGGCGCGGTGAGCGCGATCTGGTCCGCCACCACCTCTGCCTCCAGGTCGGGGTTGGCCCGCAGCAGGTGCTCGACGGCCCCGGACTGGTCGGTGGCGGCCCAGTCCTGCCCCCGGCGCAGACCAGCCAGGACCGAGCGGACCAGGTCGGGCTCCTGTTCTGCCACCTCGTCGCTGGTCACCAGCACCAGTTCGTCGTACTCGGGGACCCCGAACTCCTCCACCCGGAACGCGCGCGTCTCCACGCCCTGGGCGGCCAGGTCGACCGACTCGATGTTCCAATAGGCGCCCACGACGGCGTCCACGCGACCGCCCGCCAGGGCCGGGGCCAGGTTGAAGCCCACGTTGCGCAGGGTCACCCGCGACGGATCGCCGCCGTCGCCGCGGACGACGGTCTCGAGCAGGGGCCGCTCGAGCGGCAGGCCGGCCTGTCCCACGGTGCGCCCCTCCAGGTCGCGCGGCGATGCGATGTCCGAGTCGGCGCGCACGATGATGCTGTTCAGGGGTTTGGTGATCAGCGCGCCCACGGCCACCACCGGGATGCCCTGGGAGCGGGCGAGCAGCACCTCGGGCTCGTAGGAGATCGCGAACCGCACCCGGCCGGCGCCCACCTCCTTCAGCGCGGCGGCGGTGTCGCTGGGGACCACGGCGCTGACCGCCAGGCCCTCGTCGGCGAAGTGGTCCTCGCCCATGGCCCCGTACAGGCCGGCGTGGTCGGCGTTGGGGTACCAGTCGAGCAGGATCTCGACGGGGGTGAGCCCGTCCGCGCCGGGCTCCCCGCCCTCGTCGCCGCAGCCGGCCAGCCCCAGGGCGCCGAGCAGGAGGGCGAGGGCGGTCAGTGCGCGTGCGAGGGGGTGATGGATCATCGGTTCCTCCATGCGGGTCGGATGGGGTGGCGGCGGTGCGGCATCGCCAGGCGCTCGACGGCGGCGACCGCGGCGAAGAAGGCGATGCCGATGAGCGCCAGCAGAGCCACCGCGGCGAAGCTGCGGTCGGTCCGGAACTGGGCCGTCGAGAACTCCGAGAGGTAGCCCAGGCCTCGGTCGGCGCCGATGTACTCGGCCACCACCGCGCCGGTGACCGCGAACACGGCCGCCAGCTTGAGGCCCGAGAACAGCGCCGGCAGGGCCGCGGGGACGGTGACGTTGCGGAACAGCCAGCGCGGCGAGGCGCCCAGGGTGCGCAGGCTGCGGGCCGTCATCGGGTCGACCGCTCGCAGGCCGTCGACCCCGGTCACCACCACCGGGAAGAAGGCGATGATGAAGGCCACCAGCACCTGGGTGGGGCCGTAGTCCAGCCACACCGCGATGAGCGGGGCCACCGCCAGGATGGGGATGGCCTGGCTGGCGACCAGCCATGGGTGCACCGTGCGCTCGAGCACCCGGGAGTGCACCAGGGCCACCGCCAGCGCGGACCCGAGAGCCGCGGCCAGGCCCAGCCCCAGCGCCGCTGCACCCATCGTCGCCCGCGCGTGGAACCACAGCCGCCCGCGCTCCTCCCACAGCACCTGGGCGACGTCGGCGGGGGAGGGCAGCAGCCAGGGGCGCGGGTCGCCGATCCACACCGCCGCCTGCCACGCCAGCAGGCCCAGCAGCGGCAGGGCCGCCATCATCGCGAGGCGGGCAGGGCGGCTCATCCCAGCGCTCCGGAGCCGCGCAGGGCCGCCAGCACCTCGCCACGCAGGTCCACGAGGGTGGGGTCGGTGACGGCCTCCAGCGGGCGGGGGTGGGGGAGGAGGACGTGGAACTCGGCCACCACCCGCGCCGGGCGCGGGGACAGCACCAGCACCCGGTCGGCCAGCCGCAGGGCCTCATCGATGTCGTGGGTCACCAGCACCGCGGTGGTGCCGGCGCGCCGGCGGGTGGTGGCCAGCAGGTCCTGGAGGGTGGTGCGCGTCAGTGCATCGAGCGCGCCGAGCGGCTCGTCCAGCAGCCAGCCCCGGGCCCCGGCCACGATCAGGCGCGCCAGGCCGACGCGCTGGCGCATCCCGCCCGAGAGGGCGTGGGGGTAGTGCTCCTCGTATCCGCGCAGGCCGAGGTCCGCCAGGGCGTCGCGGGCGCGCGCGCCGGCGGCCGCGGGCCCGGACCCGGTCAGCCGCGCCCCGAGAGCCACGTTCGAGTGCACGGTGCGCGCGGCCAGCAGGGCGTCGCGCTGGGGCATCAGGGCCAGCGCGCCGGGCCGCGCGGGGGCCCCGTCGACGCGGACGGTGCCGTCCTCGGGCGCGCGCAGGCCGGCCAGGAGGTCCAGGAGGGTGCTCTTCCCGCAGCCCGAGGGCCCCACCAGGGCCACGAACTCGCCGGGCGCGACGGTCAGGTCGATGCCATCGAGCACCGGGGCGCCGCCCAGCGACACCCGCAGCCCCGCGGCCTCGATGGATGGTCCGCTCACGGCGACTCCCATCCGGCCTTGTCCACCGCCACCTCGGCGCCGTTGCGGTGGATGCGGCGCCCCGGCGCGGCGGTGAGGCCGCCGACCGGCGTCAGCGTCCCCCCGGCGGCGCGCAGCCTCCCGAGATCCTCGGGGGGCAGGGCGACCAGCAACTCGTAGTCCTCGCCCCCCGTGGCGGCGAGGAGGTCCGCCGGCCGGGCCACGGCGTCCGCCATCTCGGGGACGCCCGCGGCCAGCGGGAGGCAGGAGAGGTCCAGCACAAGCCCGCAGCCCGAGGCGTCGGCCAGGCGTCCCGCGTCCAGCAGCAGTCCGTCCGAGATGTCGATGGCCGCGTGCGCCCCCGCGGCGGCCAGCGCGCGCCCCGGGCCCACCTGTGGCGAGGGGCGCAGGTGGGCGGCGCGCAGCGCGTCGGCCCGCGCGCGCGGCAATCCCTCGCCGAGTCCGGGGTTCTCGAGCAGGGCCAGGCCGGCCGCCGCCGCTCCCAGCGGCCCGGTGACGCACAGCAGATCACCGGGCCGGCCGCCGGCACGCGTCAGCGGTGGCACTCCGTCCTCCATGCGCCCCAGGGCCGTGACGCCCAGGCTCAGGACCGGCCCTGTGGTGGTGTCGCCGCCGGCGATGGCGACCCCGTGTGCCACGGCGAGCGAGGCCATCGCCCCGAACATGCGCTCGACGTCGTCGAGCCCCACCGCCGGCGGCAGGCTCAGCCCCACCAGCGCCGCGGTGGGGACGGCCCCCATCGCGGCCAGGTCCGAGAGGTTCACGGCGAGCGCCTTGTGCCCGATGTCGGCGGCGCCGGCCCACGCGCGTCGGAAGTGGACGTCCTCCACCAGAAGGTCGTGACAGGCCACCAGCGGTCCGTGGTGCTCCAGCACCGCCGCGTCGTCGCCGATGCCCACCTGCATCGGTGCGCCCGCACCCGAGACGGCCGACCGGATGGCCGCGATCACCGCGCTCTCGGAGACGTCACCGCTCACCGACACTCCCTTCGCTGGCATTACCCAGTGCAGGTTCTGGGGTCGAGGCGTATGCCTCCTCTCAGCCGCATGAGCAGCTCCCCCGTATCGGGAGGGACCCTAACAGGGGCGCGCCGGCGGACGCGCCCCTAAGGCGATGGCCCCCGGGGGTCGATGGGGGGTCCAGACCGACCGTCAAGGAGATGGGATGAGCACCGAGATCGCCGTGGAGCAGCAGACCCGCCAGCTGGTGGTCTTCACCCTGGGAACCGACGACTATGGCGTACCGATCGCCATGGTCCAGGAGATCATCCGGCACACCGCGCCCCGTCCCATCCCGGGCAGCCCGATGCACGTCCTGGGAGTGATCAACCTGCGTGGGCGCATCATCCCGGTGGTGGACCTGCGCGCGCGCTTCGGCGTGATCGCCGATCCCCCCGCGGACGCGAAGATCGTCATCCTCGAGATGGGCGATCTGACCGTCGGCGTGGTTGTCGACGAGGTGCGCGAGGTGCTCACCGTGGGGGCCGACCGCTGCGAGGCCCCGCCGGAGGGTGCCGGCCAGGCCGACTACATCGACGCCGTCGCGAAGCTCGAGGGGCGCCTGCTGGTGATCCTCGACATGAGCCGCCTGCTGGGCGACGTGGTCTGAATCACCCGGTCCGCGGGCCCCGCCACGGCTCGTCCGTGCGGGCCCGCGCGGGGCTCAGCCCGCGGCGCCGACGGCCTCGCGGCCGGCGCCCAGGCGCTCGCCCAGGGTGGCGACGGCCCTGCGCAGGAGCCGCGAGACGTGCATCTGCGACAGGCCCACCCGCTCGGCGATCTCGCTCTGGGTGAGGTCCTCCCGGTAGCGCAGGTGCAGGATCCGCCGCTCGCGCGCGGGGAGCACCTCCATCGCCTCCTCGATGTCGATCCGCGCCTCGGCGGCGGCGAAGCCGTCGTCGTCGCCGCCGACCCGCTCGGAGGGGCCGGCATCGCCCTCGTCGCCCCAGTAGGGAAGCGGGCGGGAGATGTCGGGGGCGTCCAGCGCTTCCCGCACGGTCTCGGCAGCCAGACGCGTGTCGCGCGACAGGTCCGACACCGACGGCTCATGACCGTCCTCGGAGCGCATGCGATCGGCCGAGGCGATCACCTCGCGGCGGGCGTCGCCCAGGGAGCGCGGCAGTCGTACCGAGCCGGCGCGGTCGCGGTGGTGGCGCAGGATCTCACCCGTCACGGTCGGTACCGCGAACGCCACGAACGAGCCGCCGCGCCGCGGGTCGTAGCGGTCGACGGCGCCGATCAGGGCGACGGTGCCGACCTGCTCGAGGTCCTCGACGGGCTCCGCCGATCGCGCGTGGCGGCGTGCCAAGGAGCGCACCAGCGGGATGTGCGCGAGGATCGCTGCCTCGCGCGCCTCTCGGTCGCCGCGTGCGACGGCCTCGAAGAGGGAGGTGGAGTCGGGGAAACGGGTCATCGCGATGACCTTTCCGTCGTAGGACGGGCGGCGCGCTCTTCGTCGTGCGCGCATCGACGGTGCGTCTCCCGGGCCGCCCCGTCCGGATCAGCTCCGGTCGGGCCTCAGGGCGCTTCCGTCAGACACCAGACTCGAGATGCGCGGGCCCGGTTTCAAGCGTGTCGTCGCGACAGAACATGCGTGCAGCGGGGCTTCGGCCCGAACCGGCTCCGCGTGCCGCCGTTCGGTTCAGCCGCCCGGTTCCCAGGGCCGAGCGTCCTCCGCCCGGACCAGCGGGAGCACATGCCGGCCGTAGGTCTCGATGGCCCCAAGCGGATCCGAGGCGGAGATGTTCGTGAGCACCACCGAGTCCGCGCCCAGGCCCGCGATCTGCCGGATCCGCTCGACGTGCCGTTCCGGGTCGGGCCCCACGATCAGGCAGGAGCGCGCCAGGTCGACCGGCGGCGCGCCCCATGGGGAGCCCGCCGCCGATGTGTGCCCGCACCAGCGGTCGGCGTCCAGGTAGGCGCTCGCCTCATCGGCGGACCAGGCGAAGGCCGCCTGCACGATGACCTCGCCCGGCGTGCGGCCGGCATGGCCGCAGGCCTCGCGGTAGGCGGCGATCAGCTCCGGCGCCCTCTCCGGATCCGCGCCGGTCCACATCCCGTCCGCGCGCCGGCCGGCCAAGCGGGCCTCGTCGGCGTCCACCGCCGACACGTACACCGGGGGCCGGCGGGACGGTGCCGGCCCGTCGGACCGGGTGCTGTCGCCGTCGAGGAGCCCCACGATGATCTCGAGGGCGTCCTCCAGCATCCCCCGACCGGGCCGGTGGCCGCCGGGACCGCCTTCCGGCGCGCCGTGCCCGGGGGTGCGACCCGAGCCGAGCCCCAGGAAGGTGCGGCCTGGGAACATCGCCTCCATCGTGGCCATGGACCGGGCGACCAGGTCGGGGTGCTGACCGGCGGGGTCCGCGGTGACCGTGGTACCCAGGTCGACCGACACCGTCAGCGCCCCGGCGGCCCCGAGCCACGGCCACGACGGGCCGTGTGCCTCGCGCGGCCCGTCGTCCCAGCAGACCGCGTCGAACCCGGCCCGCTCAGCGGCCGCGGCCTGCTCGAGCAGGGCGCCGGGGGGAGAGGCCTCGTGGGCCGCGGCCATGATGTAGCGGGTGGAGGACATGGTCCTTCCTGTGTCGCGGGGCCGGGTGCGGGGTCGGTCGACCCGCGGCGATCGGCCGGGAGCCGCCGGGTGCCTTCACCCGGGTTCTTGCCCGAGCCGGCGGGATCCAAACACCCCGGGCCGGGCGGGCCAGGGGGAGGGCCGGGCCACCTCAGCGCTCCTCGTAGCCCCGGCCCCGGGCCGCGGTGTAGCGCTCCAGCGCCAGCTCGCGCCGCTCGGCGTGGTCCAGGATCGGGGCCGGGTAGTCGCGTCCGATGACGCACCCGGCCTCGGCCTGCGCCGCGTCGTCCATCCGCCACGGCTCGTGGATGGCCGGCGCCGGCACGCCCGCCAACTCGGGGACGTGCCGGCGCATGTAGTGCCCGTCCGGATCGAACTTCTTGCTCTGCAGGATGGGGTTCATCACCCGGAAATAGGGCGCCGCATCGGCCCCGGTGCCGGCCACCCACTGCCAGCCCCCGTTGTTGTTGGCGGGGTCGCCGTCCAGCAGATGCTGCATGAAGACGGTCTCACCCCGGCGCCAGTCGATCAGCAGGTCCTTCACCAGGAATGAGGCCGCCACCATCCGCGCCCGGTTGTGGATGCGCCCCTCCGTGACCAGCTGGCGCATGGCGGCGTCCACCAGGGGGTAGCCGGTGCGCCCCTCGCGCCACGCCGTGAGCCCCTCCGGGTCGTCGTCCCACGCCACGCCGGCCAGCTCGGGCCGCCAGGAGCGCCGTGCGGCGTGGGGATGGCGCGCCAGCAGGTGGTGGAAGAACTCCCGCCAGGCCAGTTGGCGCCACAGCTCCAGCCGCCCCTGGTCCTGGGTGCTGCCGATCCGCAGCGCGCGGCCGACCTGCGCCGAGGTGCACATTCCGAAGCGCAGGTAGGGCGAGAGCCCCGATGTGCCCTCCTCGGCCAGGTCGTTGCGCCGGCGCGTGTAGGCGTCCGCCCCTCCCTCCTTGACGTACTCCACCAGCCGCGCCCGGGCCGCCTCCGGCCCGGCGGGGATGAGCGGATCGCCGGCGGGCAGCGCCCCGAGCCCGTCCGAGGCGATCCGGGGACCGTCGAGCGACGCCGGCGCCGGGATGCGCTCGGGCGGGTCCCAGTTGCGCCAGGTCTTGTGGAAGGGCGTGAACACCTTGTAGCCCTCCCCGGCCGGGCCCGGGATGTCGGCGGGTTCGGCCACCAGGTCGCCCCCGAGGGTCTCGAACCGCACGCCGGCGCCCGCGAGGGACTCGCGCACCCGCCCATCGCGGGCCAGGCCCAGCGGGGAGAGCTCGTGCGATGCCAGCACCAGGTCGGCGCCGGCCTCCCGGGCGACCGCCGGCACGACGCTCTCGGGCGCGCCGTGGCGCACCACCAGCCCACCGCCCAGGTCGCGGAGCGCGGTGTCGAGGGCCTCCAGTCCCGCCCGCAGGAAGCGGAGACGCGCCGGCGCCCGGTGGTGGCGGCGGCTCAGCAGCGCCGGGTCGGTGACGAACAGACAGACCACCGGACCGCGCGCGGCCGCGTGCGCCAGCGCGGGATGGTCGGCCACGCGCAGATCGCGCCGGAACCAGACGACGGTGGCCCCCCCGGGGTGAAAGTCCATGTCGCGATTATCCACCGCGCTGTAACCGCCCGGCCCGGGCTCGCTGGGACGCTCCGGTCCCGGAGATGTCCGACGCCGGGGAGCCCCCGGCCCGACCGGGAGTGATGCCACATGGCACCCAGCACGCGCACCGCCGGACCGACGCGGGTGGACCTGCACCTCCACTCGCGCGCCTCCACCGACACGGGCAGCTGGTTCGTCAGCCGCGCCTCGATGCCGGAGTCGCACACCGAGCCGGCCACCGCGTACGCCACCGCCAAGGCGCGGGGCATGGACGTGGTGACCCTCACCGACCACAACACCATCGCCGGGGCGCTCGAGATCGCGCACCACCCCGATGTGCTGATCGGGGTGGAGGTGACCACCCGCTTCCCCGAGGACGGGGTGCCCCTGCACGTGCTGGTGTGGGGCGTTGACGAGGCGCGCTGGGCGGACATCGACCGCCTGCGTCCGAACCTGCACGAGATGCTCGGTTACCTGGAGGCCGCCGACCTGCCGTGCGCGCTGGCGCACCCGTTGCACCGGGTCGGGGACGACCTGAGCCCGGACCACATCGAGCGGTGCCTCCTGCTGTTCGGCCTGTGGGAGGGCATCAACGGGGCCCGTCCGCGCCTGACCAACGAGGTGGCGGCGCGCATCGCCCGGTCGGCGCAGCGGTCCCTGATGGAGCGACTGGCCGACAAGCACGGCATCCCGCCGCGGGCATGGGGGCCGCCCGGCCTGGTGGGCGGCAGCGACGACCACGGCTCGTTCGACATCGCGAACGCGTGGACCGAGTTGCCCCCGGCGGCCACCCCGGCCCAGGTGCTGGACCACCTGCGCGCGCGGCGCGTCCACCCCGGCGGCGGCCACGGCTCGGCCGAGGCCCTGGCGCACTCGGTGGGGGCGCTCGCCACGTGCGCCCTGGTGGAGAACGGGACCGTCGGCCTGCCGGAGCCGATGCGGGGCATCCTGGCCGACGTGCTGCAGCGCCCGATGCGCCCGCCGGCCCGTCCCGACGCGGCAGGGCAGGGCGTCGGCGCCGGGATGGCCGGGGAGATGATCGCCGGCGTCCGTCGCGACCCGCGCCTCGTGCGCCGCTACCGCCGCCTCGAGCGTGCCCCCGAGGGGCGCGGGCGCAGCCACGCCCGCATCCGGCTGGTGACCGGCTGGATGCACGGCGACCTGATGCGCCGCGTCTGGTCCGGCCGGGGCGGGGGCCTGGGGATGCGGGGCGGTGCGGCCCTCGGGGCCATCATGACGGCCGCGCCCTACCTGCTGGCCAGCCGCTACCTGGCCGGCGAGGAGCGCTTCGCGCGCGAGATCGACGAGGCCTTCTTCGGCCCGGCGGCGCCGGCCTCGGGCCCGCGCCGGGCGGTGATGCTCACCGACACGTTCTCCCAGGTGAACGGGGTGGCGGGGACGATGCGCCGCCTGGCCCAGCACGCGGCCCTCACCCCGGAGGCCGGCATCCGCGTGATCACCTGCGAGGGGGACGGGACGGCCGACGCGGGCCGCCTGGACCTCACGCCGCTGGCGCGCGTCCCGGTCCCCGGCTACGCCGACGCCGACCTGCGGCTGGGAGTGCCCTCGCTGATCGAGGTGCTCGAGACGGTGCGGGCCGAGGGCGCCGACCTGGTGCACGCGGCCACCCCCGGTCCGGTGGGGGTGGCGGGCATGGTGGCCGCCCGGGCGCTCGGCATCCCGTTCGTGGCGACCTACCACACCGAGTTCGGGCGCTACGCCCTCGACCTGACGGGGGACCGCCTGGCCGCCGAGGTCGTGGGGCGCGCGGTGGCCTGGTTCTACGGCCAGGCCGACCGGGTCTACGTGCCCACCGAGTCGGTGGCGACCGACCTGCGCGCCGCGGGCATCGCGCCCGAGCGGATCGCCCACTTCGGGCGCGGGATCGACCTGGACCGCTTCGGCCCCGACCGCACGACGCGCCGGATGCGTTCGCGCATGGGGTCGGGTAAGCGGCTGGTGGCCCTGTACGTGGGCCGGGTCTCGCGCGAGAAGGGGGTGGAGGTGCTTGCCGAGGCCATGCACCGGGCCGCGGGCCAGCGGGCCGACCTGCACCTGTGCGTGGTGGGCGACGGGCCGGCGCGGCGCGAGCTGTCGCGGGCCCTGCGCGGCGTCTCGCACCGGATGATGGGCGTCCTGCACGGGGCGGACCTCGCCGCCGCCTACGCGGCCGCGGACATGTTCGTGTTCCCCTCGGCCACCGAGACCTACGGGCAGGTGGTGATGGAGGCAGCCGCCAGCGGCGTGCCGGCGATCGTCTGCGACCGCGGGGCGGCCCACGAGCACGTGCGCCACGGCGACACGGGCGTGGTGGTGCCGGCCGGCGACCCCGGGGCCCTGTCGCGCGCCGTCCTCCTGCTGGCCGACGATGCGCGCCTGCGCGCCGACCTGGGGCTGCGCGCCCGCGAGATGGCGCTGGCCCACCCGCGCTGGCCGCACGTCTTCTCCGCGCTGGCGGGCAGCTACCACGACCTCGGCGCCGGCGGCGCGCCGCCCGTCGCCTCGCAGAGGGCGCGGGCCGTCGCGTGAGGGTCGTCGACATCACCCAGTGGTACTCGCCGACCTCGGGAGGCATCCGCACCTACCTGCACGCCAAGGCGCGCTGGGCGTCGGAACGGGGCGTCGTCCATGCGGCCATCGTCCCCGGCGAGCACCCCGGGGAGGGCACGGTCGAGAAGAGCCGCTTCGTCGCGGTCCGCGGGCGGACGCCCTCCGGCCGCTGGGGCTACCGCCTGATCGCCCGCCCGGCCGGGGTGCTGGCCTGCCTGGAGGAGCTGGGCCCGGACGTGGTCGTGGTGCACGATGCCCTGGCGTTCCCGCACGCGGTCGCCCGCTGGGCCCGGGAGCGCGGGGTGGCCGTGGCGCTGATGTGCCACTCGGACCTGGCGCTGGCGGCTCGTGGCCTGCCGCGAGGTCTGCGCGCGCCGGCGGGCGGGGTGCTCTCGGGCCTGCAGGCCCGCGCGCTCACGGCGCCGGCCGGCGTCGTGATGGTGGCCTCGGGATGCACCGGGGCACGCATCGCGGGCCACAGCCGGGCGCCGGTGGTGATCTCGCCGCTCGGGGTGGACGACGCGGTCTTCCGCACAGCCTCGGCCGACCCGGCCCTGCGGGCCTCGCTGGTCGGACCGCGCGAGTGCATGCTGCTCTACGCCGGGCGCCTCTCCAGCGAGAAGCGCGTGGACCTGCTGGCGCCGATGCTGGCCCATCTGCCGCAGCGCTTCGTCCTGGTGATGGCGGGCGCCGGCGCGGCGGGGCCCCGGCTGCGGGCCGCGGCTGCCAGGCTGGGGGTGGCGGATCGCCTCCGGATGGTGGGGCACATCGGGCCGGCGCGGGCGCTGGCCACCCTGATGGCCACGGCCGACTGTTTCGTGCACCCGAACCCCGACGAGCCCTTCGGCCTGTGCCCCATCGAGGCGCGCGCCACCGGATGCCCCGTGGTGGTGCCGCGCGGCTCGGGCGCCGCCGAGGTGCTGGCGGGGCGCGGGGCAGTGGTCGTCGACCCGGCCGACGCCTCCGCCCTGGCGCGGGGGGTCCTGCACGCCACGGGCGCCCCGCCCGGGCCGGCCGACCTCACCGACCTCTCGTGGGACGCCACCTTCACGCGCGAGTGGGCCCTGTATGCGGGCCTGACCCCGTGCGCCTGATCGTCGCGATCCACGACATCAGCCCGGCGCGCCTGGCCCACGCCCAGTTACTGCGCGCCATGGTGGGCCGCATCGCGCCGGGGCCCGTCAGCCTGCTGGTCATCCCGCGGCGCGGCGCACGCGAGCGCTGGGGAGATCTTCCGGGCCAGGCCTGGCTGGCGCGCCGGGCCGCGGAGGGCGATGAGATCGTGGTGCACGGCTGGACCCACTCCGACGCGCGGGGCCGCGACGGGGCGGAGACCCCGGCGCTCGCGCGCGCCGGTGCGCTGGTGCTGGGTCGCTGCCCGGATCTGCGCCTCGATCTGCACACCGCCGATGTCGAGCATCCGCGGCTGCTCGCCCGGGGCCGGGCGCTGACGGCGGTCCTGGTCGCGAACGGCCGCGTGCTCACCACCCACTCCCGGGTGTGCGAGGGCCATGGACGATTCTCGCCCCCGGGTGGCAAGGGGGCTCCCCACCGCCGATAGCAGCACTGTCAGCGGAGGAGGATCACGATGTCTCGCACAACTCGATGGACGGCCATGATGGGCGCTGGGGTTGCCTCCCTGGGGCTCATCGCGGGAAGCGCGGCGGCGCAGGGGACGCTCGGACCTCCGTCGGGTCCGATGTCGATCCTCTACACCGAGCAGGCCGATGTGGCCCTCCTCACGGATCCGTCGGGCCCCGGTCCCGCCCTGGTGGGCGACCGGGGCGTCTTCCGCCAGGACCCGGGCTACGGGGGCATGCTCGACCCGCACGGCCGCGACGCGGACTTCCGCGTCAGCAAGCTCAGCGACCACGATCTCGAGGACCTGTCGCCCGAGGAGATGGCCGAGCTCATCATCTCGCGCTCGGACAACCCCGAGGTGCCCAACACCACCGGGATCGTCGCCATCGACGAGGTGGGCAACTCGTTCAATGACGGCCGGGTCAAGAAGCTCTTCAAGTGGGTCACGGTGCGCGGCAAGCGCTACCGCATCGCCGCCCACAACGACATCAAGGTCACGCGCAACGGCTGGAAGCTCATCCGCCGTCCGTCGCCCCTGGTGCCCAGCGTCGACCGCGACAGCCTCGGCTCGCGCTTCTCGGTGGCCATGACGCTGCTGGCCAGGACACCGCACCCCGCCGGCGGCAACTACGCCGACCGCGTCCACCTCTACATCGCGCCCGCCTTCGGCTCGTCGATCGCCGTCGGTCGCGGACCCCACCGCCACCTGGGCCCCGACGGCAAGGCGCACCGGGCCACCTGGCGCGGGGTGATGCCCGCGGTCGCCCGTGCCGGCGGCGTCTGGCTGCAGATGTACCACTACGACGGCGGCAGCACGAAGACCATGAGCGCGATGCTGTGGCGCAAGCTCCCGACCGGCTTCGTCAACTACGCCAAGCGCTTCCGGGCCGATCCGGACCGCTTCCACTTCGTCTTCAGCGGCGCCACCGACATCCCCAAGGGCGCCAAGCGCGGCTGCGGCAACGCGATGGCCTGCCAGTGGGACCTGGCCCGCAGCACCAGGGCCGGCCGCGCGGTGCTCTCCAACGGGGTCGCCGCCTACCGCACCGGTGAGCTCTCGGCCACCTGGCGCGCGGAGTTCAACCGCACCTTCTCCTAGGGTTCCGGCCCACTCCACGCAGCATCACCGAACCCCCGGCACTCCCCGGGGGTTCGGCCGTGGACTACAGTGCCCTCCCATCTCAGCGCCGACCCCGGGAGGGGACCGCGACAACCGAGTTGCACCCCACTGGCGACACCGGGCGCCATCGTCGCCCCGCCGCCGACCCGACCCCGGCAGACGGACCCACGGAGCCCACGGGGTCCGATCGCGCGACGGCGCTCGCTCCCTGGGTGGTCGGCGTGGCGGCGCTCGCCTTCGCCGCCGGCTTCGCCGTGCTGGCGATGCTCCGCCACCGGGCGTTCTCCACCGGGCGCTTCGACCTGGGCAACATGGTCCAGGCCGTCTGGAGCGCGGCCAACGGCGGCCTCTTCTCCACCACCGAGGTGAGCGGCGAGCAGTTCAGCCGCCTGGGCGCGCACGTCGACCCGATCCTGGCGCTGTTCGCGCCGCTGTGGTGGCTGTGGCCCTCGCCGGACATGCTGCTTGTGGTCCAGGCCGCGGCGGTGGCCTCGGGCGCGGTGCCGGCCTACCTGCTGGGCCGGCGCTGGCTGGGCGACCCGCGCCTGGCGGCCGCGGCCGGACTGGCGTACCTGCTGTATCCCACGCTGCAGCACGCCGTCCTGTTCGACTTCCACCCGGTCACGCTGGCGGCCCCGCTGCTGATGTGGGCGCTCTGGGCCGCGGAAGCCGAGCGGCGCGTGCCCCTCGCGCTGGCGGCGGGTGCGGCCGTGCTGTGTCAGGAGCAGGTGGGCCTGGTGGTGGCGTTCCTGGCGCTCTGGACCTGGCGGCGCCATCCGGCCATGCGCAGGACCGCCCTGGCGCTGGGCGCGGCGTCGCTGACCTGGGTCGTCCTCTGCATGCAGGTGATCGTGCCGGCGTTCGGCCTGGAGGGTGAGAGCCCGTTCCTGACGCGCTACTCGGGGCTGGGGAGCAACCCGGCGGCCATCCTGTGGAACCTGGTCTCGGACCCGGTGGGCTCGGCCGAACTCCTGGTGACGCCCAACCGACTGCTGTACCTGTTCACGCTGCTGTGGCCGCTGGCGTTCCTGCCGCTGCTGGCACCCGGCCTGGCCCTGGTGGCCGCGCCGCAGTTCGCCATCAACCTGATGGCCGGCGCCGGGCTGGACGACGGCATCGCCGGGGCCAACCCCATCCACACGATCGAGTACCACTACGCGGTGGTGATCGCGCCCTTCATGGTCGGCGCGGCCATCCTGGGCCTCGCGCGCCTGCGTGAGTGGCTCCGCACCCGTCGCGAGCGGCCGGACGGCTGGTCCGGAGGGCCCGGCATCGTGGCCGGCGGGCTGGTGGCGCTCGTGTTCGCCGGCGGGGTGATGGGGGGCCCGCTACCGGTGTGGGGCTTCGTGCCGGGAGGCTACGACGGGTCGCCGCTGCACCAGTTCCGGCCCGACGACACCGACCGGGCGCTCCGCGAGGCCGTGGCCCTGATCCCAGACGGCGTGCCCGTCTCGGCGACCAACGACGCCGGCGCCCACCTGTCGGCCCGGGAGCGGATCATGCTCTTCCCGGTGGTCGAGGAGGCCGAGTGGGTGGTGATGGTCGACACGCCGCGCACCCGCGCGGTCGCCCGCGACCGGCCCACCCTGCGCCCGCCCGAGTTCGCTCCCACTGTGCTGCGCCTGCGTACCGACACCCGCTGGGTGGTGGTCTATGAGGACGCCGGGGTGTCGGTGTTCCGGCGGGCCACGCCGCTGCGCGGGGAGGGCGCCTCGGCCTCGTAGGTGCGCCGCGCGGCCTCGACGGCCGCGGTGCGCTCGCGGCCGGCCTGGGCGCTGCGCTCGCGCGCGACCGCGTTGGAGGCCCAGATGCCGTCCACCGAGCCCTGGTAGCGCGGCATCACGTGGCGCGCCAGCAGCTCGTAGCTGCGCAGGCCGGCCTCGCGGGACGCCCACTCGTTGGCCCACACCAGGAGCCCGCCGAACCCGCCCGAGCGCTCGATCAGCCGGTCGATGGCCACGATGGCGTCGTCGGGGGTCCCCACGATCCAGCTGCCGGCCTCGACCATCTGCTCGATGATGAGGTCGCGCGGCCCCGGGACCGGACGGGGGCGCCCCGTGACCCCCTCGGCGTAGTCCAGCAGGTAGCGCGCCGCACCCTCGCGGGCACCGTCCATGGCCTCACGCCGGGTGTCGGCGATGTGGATGGGGATCGACAGGCGCCAGTCGCGGCGGCTGACGGTGGTCCCGTGCCGCTCGGCCGACTCCTCGGCGATGGCCCAGTGCGCCGACAGGTCCACCGGCCCCGACGGCCCCTTCGCGACGGTCAGCGACAGCACCCCGCAGCCGTGGCGCCCGGCCAGGGTCATGCCGGCCGGCGACTCCATGCTCGTCACGAACACCGGGGGGTGGGGGACCTGGAACGGGCGCAGCTGCAGCACGGCCTCGTTGAGCTCGTACCCCGTGCCGGCGATCGTCAGGGGGGAGGGGTCGTGGAACAGCCGCATGATCACGTCGAGCTGCTCGGCCATGATCGGGCGCAGCTGATCGGGCGCGATGCCGAGCATCAGCGCGTCGGTGAGGTGGCCCCCCGGGCCAACGCCGAAGTTGATCCGCCCGCGCGTCAGGTGATCGAGCAGCACGATCCGGTCGGCGGTCATCAGGGGGTGGTGGTAAGGCAGGCTGACCACCCCGGTCCCCAGCCGGATGTGGCGCGTGCGCTCGGCGGCCACCGCCAGGAACAGCTCGGGGGAGGCGATGGTCTCCCAGCCGGTGCTGTGGTGCTCGCCCACCCAGACCTCGTCGAAGCCCAGACGGTCGACGTGCTGCACCAACTCCAGGTCGCGCTCGATGGCCACGGTGGGGTTCTCGCCGGGCTCGTGGAAGGGCGCCAGGAAGACGCCGAAGCTCATCCTCTGCATGGCCCCGAGTCTATGTGGCAAAGCGGACAATGTGCGGCCGGAGGCCGGGCCACCCTGGTCGCCCCGATACGCCGACCCGGTCCCGCACGTCAGCCGGCGGGTGCCAGCCGCGCCGAGATGCCGTCGATCAGCACGTCCAGACCGAACTCGAACAGCCGCTCGGGATCGTCACCGGCCACGGCCCGGGCCAGGGCGCCCATCTCGCCGTCGCCGGCGAAACGCTCGTCGCGCGCCGGGTCGCGGCCGGCCTCTGTGATGGCGAAGCCGAAGACGAACCGCACGGCGGCGCGCGCGACATCCACGGCCTCACCGCGGTCGAAGCCGGCGCGCTCGAGGTTGCCGAGGGCGGTCACCGCGGCGCGCTTGGCGGCCACGTACGCGCTGGTGGGGCGCTGGGCGATGAGCGGGGCCACGTTGGGGTGGGCCAGGATCACGCGCCGGAAGCGGCGCGCGAAGGCCCGGATGTCGTCCGGCCAGTCGTGCTGCCGGGCCGGCGGCTCGGCGATCTCACGGAGTACGTGAAGGATCACGCCGTCCAGGAGTGCGTCCTTGTCGCGCACGTGCCAGTAGAGCGACATGGCCTGTACGTCCAGTTCACGCGCGACGGCCCGCATCGTGCAGGCCGGCAGGCCGGCGCGGTCGATCAGCCCCAGGGCTGCGTCCATGATCAGGTCGGTGGTCAGGGGGGAGCGGCTGCCCATCCGCAGTGATCCTGCCACGCCCCCCGGATCTTCACGGAGTACGGGGATACCGCCCTGTCGCGCGGCCGAGCCCACTGCAGGGAGGCCTCCATGCCGACGCGACATAACTGTCATTCGCGTGCGGAAAGACCCAGGGGCGGCGCCGGCCGACGCCGGGCCGTGCCGGCGCGGATGTTCCGGCTGACCCCCGCGGGTGGCCGGATCGCGGCACCCGCCTCCACGGTCGGACCAGGGAGCACCCGTGCGAGGAGGGGTCATGCCGCAGATCACGCCCGGTCGAGTCCACGAGGTCGGGCTGAACAGCTACCAGCTGTACGTGCCCGACAGCCACACCGAGCACTCCCGGGTGGTCGTGGTGGTCCACGGCGAGACGCAGCGCGATCAGGATGTCCCGGCCCTGGCGCAGCGGTTCATCGACCGCTGGCGCACCTTCGCGGAGAACACGAGCACGGTCATCGTGGCGCCGGCCTTCGGCCAGCTCGACTTCGGCAGCCACGGCGACGGGTTCGGCGGGTACCGGGGCCTCCATGGCCGGGTGATGGGCGCCGACGAGTTCGTGGAGAGCATCCTGGTCCAGGTCGGGCACATCACCGGGGTTCCGACGGCGGGCCGGCGCTTCTTCCTGTACGGCCACTCGGCCGGCGGGCAGTTCGCGAACCGTTTCCTCGTGCGCCACCCCGACCGCGTGATCGCCGCCGTGCTGAGCGCACCCGGGCGCTACGCCTTCCCCGATCCGGACGCGCACTGGCACTTCGGCATGGGGCGCCTGCACCACGAGGCCCACTGGGAGCTCGCCGGGGAGACGCAGGCCCTGGACATCAGGCCCGATCCCGAGGGCTGGGTGGAGGCCGCCACCCGCCCCGTGACGGTGGTCGTGGGCGACGAGGACACCGCCCCGCAGCCGTGCCGCCCCGCCCACTGCGAGGACGGGTGGGGCGAGAGCGCCACGCGCATCCAGATCGGCCGCCGCTGGGTGGAGCGGATGAACGACCTGGCCGAGCGCAACGGCCGGCGCGGCCGGGTGGGCTTCCGCCTGATCCCCGGCGCCGGCCACGACTCGGCGGCCCTCACCGACGCCTGTCAGGACGCGCTGCTCCCCCATGTGACCCCGGCCGTGCCCGATCTGGTCGGCCTCTCGGAGCACCTGGCGGAGGATGCGCTGGACGAGGTCCTGCTCCGGGCCCGGATCACCCGCAGGCTGGGCGACGGCCCCAGGGGCGCGGTCCTCGCACAGCGGCCCGCGGCCGGGACGCCGGCGGTGATCGGCACGACCGTGACCATCGACGTGTCGCTGGGGGAACGCGAGCCCGGCAACCCGCGCCGGGTGCCCGACGTGGTGGGCATGCGCGACACCGACGCGATCGTCGCCCTGCAGGCGGACGGCTTCACCACGAGCCTCGCCTTCGCCGACGACGGGCGGCCTCGCGGGCAGATCATCGCCCAGCGCCCCGGCGCCGGCGAGCGCGCGCAACCCGGCAGCGAGGTGGCACTGGTCGCCTCCAAGGGGGCCTTCGACCCGAAGTAGCGGCGCCGGCGCCTCGCTCAGCCCGCGGCGGGCTCCAGGTGCAGGGCGGTGATACCGCAGGCGAACGGGTGCACGCCGACGGTGCGAAGCGGGGTCATCCCCTGCGGGAACACGGCCATCCCCGACCCGACGGCGACCGGGTTCACGAACAGGTGCACCTCGTCCACGAGGCCGGCGCCGATCAGGGAGCGCACGAGCGTCCCTCCGCCGTAGGCGATGACGTCGCCGCCGCCGGCCGCTCGCAGCCCCTCCACCGCACCCACCGGGTCCCGGGCCAGC
This sequence comes from Miltoncostaeaceae bacterium, assembly GCA_040219555.1. Taxonomy (GTDB): domain Bacteria; phylum Actinomycetota; class Thermoleophilia; order Miltoncostaeales; family Miltoncostaeaceae; genus JAVJSF01. Next base: position 199,960 of record JAVJSF010000006.1, on the reverse strand, counting down.
GCGACCCCGTCCCAGGGGGACTCGGCCAACGTCGTCGTCACGACGGTCTTGGGCGTCGCGTTCATCCAGTCGATGCTCTCCTCGGGCTCCCACTCGGGGCGCGCGAGCCAGTGCGGGATGAACCCCTCGGCCAGCCGGCGGCCCAGGATCATGTGGTCCACGCCCTCCATCAGCGCCTCCACGTGGGAGCCGACGTCGTCGCTCCAGTCGGTGGACATCCAGTCCATCGCGCCGTCGGGGCCGGCCATGAAGCCGTCCACCGTGGTCTGAACCTGCAGCTTCAGCCTGCGCATCGCGCCCTCCTCATGGTGTCGTGGCCGGTGGACGGCTGCCGGCCCGCCGACTCATCGGTGCGGGGCGGCGCCCGCGGGCGGCGACTCCAGCAGGCCCAGCAACTCGGACAGGGTGGTTGCCACCGCTCCCCCGCCGGCCCGGATGAACCACCGCACCTGCAGGTTCACCCCGGCACCCGGCTCACCGCTCACCCGGAGGTCGGTCCGCAGACCCAGGCAGGGCAGCCCCAGGCCCGCCGCATAGCCCACCTCGGCGGCCGTCCCCGCATCCACCTCCTGGCCGTCGAGCACCGCCAGCAGCAGGTCGCAGCCGGCGATGGCGGCCGCGTTGCGCCGGCCCACCTCGTCCAGGAGCGCCGCGTAGGCGGCCTCCCCGGCCGCCTCGGCCTCGGCGAACTCGCCCGCGGGCCCGAGCGACCACGGGTCGACGGGCTCCACCCGGGCCTGCAGCGCAGGCAGCAGGACCGTGCCCATCCACAGCCGGCCGGCGTCGGTGAATCCCAGCGGCGAGGCGACATAACATCGCGCCCTTGGCCGCCCCTTGACCGATCCGGTCCCCATGGGCTGGCACGATACCGCCGGTCCGCCGTCGGGCGGTCCTCCCGATCAACGACCCCTGGATGGTGAGATGAGCGCCGACCGGACGCCCACGGAGCCCCCACGACCGGCGCATCGCGGCGCACTGGCCTCGCTGGCCCGCGCCTGCGCGCGGCACGCGTGGCGCACGATCACGGTCTGGATCCTGCTGATCGTCGCCATCTTCGCGGCGACGGCCACGGTGGGCGGCACGCTCGTCGACGAGTTCACCATCCCGAACTCGGACGCCCAGCGCGCGCAGGATCTGCTGGAGGAGCGCTTCGCCAGCCGGTCGGGCGAGGCGGCCACCATGGTGTTCGCCGTGCCCTCGGGCTCGCTGGAGGACCCCGAGTCGCGCCGCGCCGTCGAGGCGGCGCTCGATTCGGCCCGTGCGAACCCGAGCGTCGTGGGCGTGGGCGACCCGTTCGCCGGCGAGGACGGCGCACTCAGCCAGGATGGACGGATCGCCCGTGCCGAGGTCCAGTTCGACCAGCCGGGCTTCGAGGTCCCCGCATCGAGCGTGGACTCCTTCCAGGAGGACGCCCGCGCGGCGGTCGAGGGCTCGCCCCCCGAGGTCGAGTTCACCGGTGCGGTGATCCAGGCCTCCCAGGAGCCGGCCAGCTCCACCAGCGAGTTGCTGGGCCTGCTGGCCGCGATCGTGATCCTGATCTTCATGCTCGGTGGTCTCATCGCCGCCGGCCTGCCGATCGTCCTCGCTCTCGTTTCGGTCAGCCTGGGCATCGCGCTGCTGACCCTCGCCGCTGCCCTGACCAACTTCAACACCATCACGCCCGTGGTGGCGACCATGCTCGGGCTCGGCGTGGGCATCGACTACGCCCTGTTCATCGTCACGCGCTTCCGCCAGGGCATCCACGACGGCCTCAGCGGGCCGGACGCCGCTGCCGTCGCGGCGTCCACCGCCGGCCGGGCCATCCTGTTCGCCGGCGTCACGGTGGCGGTCTCGATCTCGTCGCTCGCGGTCATCGGGCTCGACTTCATCACCAAGCTCGGTCTGGGCGCGGCCATCACCGTGGTCACCGCGGTGCTGGCCGCCGTCACGCTGCTGCCGGCGATCCTGAGCCTGCTGGGCCCGCGGATCGACCGCCTGAAGGTCCCCTTCGTCAAGGCCAACATCGACTCGGAGGAGGCCCGCAGCGGGACCCCCATGGCGCGCTGGGCCGGCTGGGTCACGCGCCACGCGGCGGCCTGCACCGTCGGCGTCCTGGCCGTGCTGATCCTCCTGGCCATCCCGGTCGCCTCGATCCAGCTGGGTGCCAGCGACGCCGGCTCCAGCCCGCCGCAGACCACCACCCGCAAGGCGTACGACCTGCTGGCCGAGGGCTTCGGCGCCGGCTTCAACGGGCCGCTGCTGCTGGCCGTCGACCAGCCGGCCGGCTCGGATGCGGCCGACCGCCTCGTCACGGGCCTCGAGCAGGTGCCCGGCATCGCCTTCGTGGCGCCCCCGCTGGTGAACGAGGCGGGAGACACCGCCGTCATCACAGCCTTCCCCACCTCGGCCCCCCAGGACCGGGAGACCCAGGAACTGGTGGAGCTGCTGCGCTCGGACGTGGTGGACGAGGCGCTCGTGGGCACCGGGGCGGTGGCCTACGTCGGCGGCTCCACCGCGGCCTTCGAGGACATCTCCAAGCGCATCTTCGAGCGGATGCCGTGGTTCCTGCTGGCCGTCATCGGCATCACCTTCCTGCTGCTGTCGATGGCATTCCGGTCGATCGTGGTGGCCATCAAGGCTGCGCTGACGACCCTCCTGTCGGTCACCGCGGCCTTCGGCGTGGTGGTGGCCGTCTTCCAGTGGGGGTGGATGCAGGGGCTGATCGGACTCGACCGCACCGGACCGATCGAATCGTTCGTCCCGGTGATCGTGTTCGCGATCGTCTTCGGCCTGTCGATGGACTACGAGGTGTTCCTCGTCAGCCGCATCCGCGAGGAGTACACGCTGGGGCACGGGGCGCGGCCGGCCATCATCCGCGGCATGTCCGCCATCGGACGGGTCGTGGTCGCCGCCGCCCTGATCATGTCGGTGGTCTTCCTGGCCTTCCTGCTGGGCGAGGATCGGATCATCAAGGAGTTCGGCCTGGCGCTGGGCCTGGCCGTCCTGATCGACGCCTTCCTGACCCGGCTCACCCTGGTGCCGGCGATCATGCACCTGGCCGACGAGCGCATGTGGTACATGCCCCGCTGGCTGGACCGCGTGCTGCCGCGCCTCACCATCGAGTCGCCCCGGCACGACGCGGAGGCGCCGGACCCGAAGGAGTAGCTAGCGGGGCTCGGCCCGCAGCACCGAGCGCAGCGAGGTGGGGCGCCACAGCGCCCCGCCGCGCGGGGTGGGCACCTTCTCGGCGTTCAGGGTGTCGCAGATGCCCTGGAGGGTCATGCCCTCGGCGCGCAGCGTGCGGATGCGGGCCGCCACGGCCGCCGGCGTGGACGACGGCCGCCCGGCGCGCCCCATGGCGCGGCCGGCGCTGGCGATGGGCGTGGGCTGCCAGGTGGCGGCCTCGGCCAGCACCTCCCCCACCGCCCGCCCGCCGTCTGTGGCCAGGTCGACCGCCGGCGCCAGCGAGACGATCGTGTAGTCGCCCGCCACCGCCATGCGCATCAACTCGGCCAGGTCCGACAGCGAATAGGTGAGGCGGTCCAGGCGTGCGACGATGATCCCGTCGGCCTGCGCATCGCGACAGGCGGCGATGGCCGCGCGCACCCCGGGCCGGCGCAGCGAGCGTCCCGAGCGCACATCGTGCTCGACCCCGATCACGGTGTCGCCCATGTCCGCCGCGGCGGCCTCGATCAGCTCGCGCTGAGCGTCGAGCGACGGCCGGTCGGCCGGATTCTCGCGCGGGGCGACGCGGACGTATCCCACCAGTCTCCGGTTCACGGCCGGGACTTTACACGAATGCACTGTTCGTGTAAAAACGGGAAACGAGTTAGTGCACGGCTCCCCGCCGGGGTGGCCGGCCCCCCGCACCAAGGAGATGCGCCCCGTGAGTGACACCGTCAACGTAGCGATCATCGGCGTCGGCAACTGCGCCTCGTCGCTCGTCCAGGGCGTGGAGTACTACCGCAACGCCTCCCCCGATGAGTTCGTGCCGGGCCTGATGCACGTCGACCTCGGTGGCTACCACGTGCGGGACATCAACTTCACCGCCGCCTTCGACATCGATGCGCGCAAGGTGGGGACCGACCTCTCCGAGGCGATCTTCGCCGAGCCCAACAACACCATCAAGATCTCGGACGTCCCGAAGCTCGACGTGCCCGTCCACCGTGGCATGACCCACGACGGCCTCGGCAAGTACCTGTCGGAGATCATCCCCAAGGCCGAGGGCCCCACCGCCGACATCGTGGGGATCCTGCGCGACACCAACACCCACGTGGTGGTCAGCTACCTGCCGGTCGGCTCCGAGAACGCGACCAAGTGGTACGTGGAGCAGATCCTGCGCGCCGGCTGCGGTTTCGTGAACTGCGTGCCGGTGTTCATCGGCCGCGAGCCCTACTGGCAGGAGCGTTTCGCCGAGCGCGGGCTGCCCATCGTGGGCGATGACATCAAGAGCCAGGTCGGCGCCACCATCGTGCACCGCACCCTGGCCCGCCTGATGCGCGAGCGCGGCGTGCACCTGGACCACACCTCGCAGCTCAACTTCGGGGGGAACACCGACTTCCTGAACATGCTCGAGCGCGAGCGGCTGGAGAGCAAGAAGATCTCCAAGACCAACGCGGTCACCTCGATCATGGACAGCACGTTCCACCCGGACGACGTCCACATCGGCCCGTCGGACCATGTGCCGTGGCTGAAGGACCGCAAGTGGGCCCACATCCGGCTCGAGGGGAGCGGCTTCGGCGACGTGCCGCTCAGCATCGAGCTCAAGCTCGAGGTGTGGGACTCGCCGAACTCGGCGGGCATCGTCATCGACGCCGTCCGCCTGGCCAAGCTCGGCCTCGACCGTGGCCTCGGGGGCTCGCTCGAGGGCCCGTCCTCCTACCTGATGAAGAGCCCGCCGGTGCAGTACCCGGACGATGTCTGCCGTCGCCTCACCGAGGAGTTCATCGCCGGCGAGGGCCCCGGTGCCTCGGCCGTCCTGCCCGCCCCGGGCAGCGTCGCGCAGACCACCTCCGCCTAGCCCCATCGCGGCAACCCGACCGCCTCATGCGCGCCACATCGCGTGGCGCGCATGTCGTGCCGGCCGTCTCCGGTAGTAGCCTCCCCGGAGTGCCCAGCCCCACCGCCCCCGTCATCCGGGCCGATGGCGTCACCGTGCGCTTCGGCGCCCTGACAGCGCTGTCGGCGGTCGACGTCACCGTCACGGCCCGCGCCACCGGACTGCTGGGAGCCAACGGCGCCGGCAAGTCGACGCTCATGAAATGCCTGCTGGGGCTCATCCGGCCGGCGGCCGGAAGCCTGTCGGTGCTGGGGGTCGAGGTGGCCGACGGCGCGTGGGACCTGCGCCGGCGCCTGGGCTACATGCCCGAGCGCGGCTGCCTGCCCCGCGACATGACCGCCCGCGACTTCGTGGTCCACATGGGTGAGCTGCGCGGGCTGGATCACCGCACCGCGGTGCTGCGAGCCTCCGAGGTCCTGTTCCAGGTGGGCCTGGAGGAGGAGCGCTCACGCCTGATCGGTACCTTCTCCACGGGCATGACCCAGCGCACCAAGCTGGCCCAGGCCCTGGTGCACTCGCCGGACCTGGTGATCCTGGACGAGCCCACGAACGGCCTCGACCCGGCGGGTCGCGAGGAGATGCTCACCCTGGTGCGCCGCCTGTCGCGCGAGCTGGACATCGCGGTGCTGATGTCGTCGCACGTGCTCGAGGACATCACGCGCACCTGCGACGCCGTGGTGGTGCTGCGCGATGGGACCGTCGCACACGACGGCCCCATCGACGACCTGCGCGACGGGGTTGCCGAAGGCGGCCTGCGCGTCGTCCTCGGAGGCGACGTGGACCGGGTCGCCGCCCTCCTGACCGCCCGGGGGCTGGGCGTGACGCCGGGCGCCGCGGGCGAGCTGGCGGTCACCGGCGCCGCGCCGGACGCCCTGGCCGACGCGATCCGCGACGCCCTCGCCGACGCCGGCGCCTCGCTGCACGCGCTGCGGCCGGCCGGGCGCACCATCGAGGAGGCCCTGGTGGAGGTGCTGAGCTGACCGGGCCGGCGCAGGGGGCCGGCCGCGGTGAGCCCGACGCCGAGATCCTGGATGTCGCCTACGTCCGGCTGGACGGCCCGCGCCGCGGGCGCGCCGGCACGCTGGCGTCCCTCACCCGCTGGGGGGCCCTGCGCGCCCTGGGGGCGCGGCGCGGCTGGAAGGCCAAGGCGCTGCCCATCGCGCTCGTCATGATCGCCATGGGGCCGGCGCTGATCGTGCTCGGGGTCCGCGCCCTCTTCTCGGAATTCTCCCAGGCTGCCCCCATCGACATCCTCGAGGTGCTGCCCTACGCCGACTACCAGTCGGTGATCGGGATCATCATCCTGTTGTTCGCCATCGTGCTGGCGCCCGACCTGCTGTGCCCGGACCGCCGCGACGGGACGCTGGCGCTCTACTTCGCCACGGCCGTCGGGCGCACCGAGTACCTGGCCGGGCGCTTCCTGGGCGCCGCCCTGCCGTTGCTGATGGTGACCCTGGTACCGATGCTGCTGCTCTTCGCCGGGGTCGCCTTCTTCGACGAGAGCCCGCTGGGGTACCTGCGCGAGGAGTGGGCCCAGCTGCCGCGCATGCTGGTCGCGGGCCTCCTGCTGGCGGTCTACTACGCGGCGGTGGCCCTGGCGGTGGCCTCCCTCACCGAGCGGCGCGCGTACGCCATCGGCGGCTATGTCCTGCTGCTGATCTCCAGCACCGCGATCGCCGTCCTGATCCAGGAGGCGCGACGCGACGCCACCTATGCCGAGGTGGGCGAGCTCTCCGCCCTGCCGATCGGCCTGGCCCGCACCCTCTGGCCCGACTCGGACCTCGGCACGCCCACCTGGGCCTGGGCCGTGGGCTACCTCATCGTCGTGGGGGCGAGCGCGGCCGTCCTGCTGCGCCGCTACCGGCCGGAGCGCCTGTGAGGGACGGCGACGGCACCCGCATCCTGTTCGAGCGCGTCTCGCGCTGGTACGGCGACACCGTCGCCCTGGCCGACGTGAGCTTCGATCTCGGGCCCGGCGTCACCGGGCTGCTGGGTCACAACGGCGCCGGCAAGTCCACCGCGCTCAAGCTGTGCGGTGGCTTCACGCGCCCGTCGGCCGGAACCGTTCGCGTTCTGGGTGCCGACCTGCTCCGCGATCAGCGCCCGTATGCGCGCATCGGGATCGCCCACGACCGCGAGGGGCTGTGGCCGCACCTCAGCGCGCAGGCGACGGTGGCCGCCCTGGCCCGCCTGCGCGGGGTGCGCGACCCCGAGGCCGCGGCCATGCGGGCGCTGGGCCTGGTGGGCCTGGCCGACGACGCCGGGCGCAAGGTCGGCGGGTTCAGCCACGGCATGCGCCAGCGCGTCAAGCTGGCCCAGGCACTCGCCCACGAACCCGAGGTGCTGCTGCTGGATGAGCCCCTCAACGGGCTGGATCCGAGCCAGCGACGCACCGTGGTGGAGTTGGTGCGCCACCTGGGTGAGGAGGGCCGCACGGTGCTGGTGTCGAGCCACGTCCTCCACGAGGTGGAGCGGATGGCCCCGCGCGTGCTGGTCCTGGTGGACGGGCGCCTGGTGGCCCGGGGCACCACGGCCGGCATCCGCGCCCTCATCGACGACCGGCCGCGCAGCTTCGCCCTCCATGGTGACGGCGTGCGCCGCCTGGGCGGCGCGCTGGTGGCCGCCGGGCTGGCCGACTCGGTCGCGCTCGATGGCGAGTCGCTGCGCGTCGAGGTGGCCGACGCCGACCGCTTCCGGGCCGCGCTCCCGGCGCTGGCGCGCGACGAGGACGTCCGGATCGACGCCATGACGCCGGTGGGCGACGACCTCGAGAGCGTCTTCCGCTACCTGCACCAGCGCTCCCGGGGCGGCCGCCGGTGATCGCCGACCGAACCGTCGTGGGCCTGACACTGCGCGGCCTCGTCGCGGGCCGGCGCGGCATCGCGCTCGCGCTCGTGGCGGCGCTGCCGGTGCTGGCCGCCGTCGCCGCCAGCCTGGGTGAGGTGGACCCCGAACTGGCCTGGGCGCGCCAGGTGCAACGCCTCATCATCCCCGTGGTGGTGGCGTTCATCGCCGTCGTGATCAGTTCCGGCAGCGTGTCGGATCAGCGCGACGACGGCACGATCCTCTACCTGGCCTCCACCCCGATGCCGCGGATCCGCCTGGCCGGCTCCCTGATCGTGGCCTCGTGGCTGGCCGCGATGGCGATCATGGTACCCTCGATCCTCCTGGCGGCCACGATCGCCCTGCGCGGCGCCATCGACGCGCCCGCGGTGCTCTGGCCCCTGACAGGGGCGGCACTTGCGGCGCTCGCGTACTCTGCCCTCGGCGTCTGGGCTGCCATGGTCCTACGTCACCCGGTCGTGGCCGGGGTGCTCTACATCCTTCTGTGGGAGGGAACGTTCGCGAACTGGACCGACTCGGCCGAGCAGTTCTCTGTCGCCGCCTATGCGCGGGCGCTGGCCGTCGAGGGGGTTGAGCGGGTGAACGCGCCCGAGGTGAGCGTCCCCCTGGCGGTCGTCGCGCTGGCCGCGGTCGCCGGAGCCGCGCTGGTGGCGGCAGGACGCCGATTCACCCGCACCGAGCTGCCATGACCGTGCGCCGTCCCCGCGCCCGCCGGGCGCCGCTTCTGGCCGTCCTCACGGCCGCTGCCCTCATCGGCGCGAGCGGCCTCGGAGCCGCCCCCGGCGCCGACCGGCTCGACGCCCAGCGCGAGCAGGTGCGCGCGCTCGAGGAGGAACTGCTCACCATCGACGCCGAGGCCGGCGCCGTGGCCGACGACCACGCGTCCCAGCGCGCCCGCGCGACCGCGCTCACCGGCGCTCTGGCCGACAACCGCCGGTCCGTGGCCGAGGCCGAGCGCGCGGAGGCGAGCACCCGCGCGCGGCTCGAGGAGCGACTGGTCGCGATCTACGTCGGCGGTACCCCCGATCCCCTGACCGTGCTGCTGCGCAGCGGGAGCCTGAGCCAGGTGGAGGCGGCGGCCGACATCGTGCGGCGCGTCAACCGCTATGACCGCAACCTGGCCGACCGCATCGAGCGGCACCGCGCCGAGTTGGCCGCCGCTCGTCGCCGCCTGGCTGCCCAGAGGGCCGAGGCGCGCCTGGCCGCACGCCGCGCCGCCGAGCGCATCGAGGAGCTCGACGACCTGCTGGACCGCCGGCGCCTGGTGCTGGGTCGTGCCCGCGACGTGCTGGATGGCCTGGTGGCCGAGCGCGAGCGCGCCGCGGCACTCCAACGGGCCCAGATCGACGCCGAACGCGCCGCGCGCGACCGCGCGGCGGCCGATGCGCCCCCCGCGACCGCCTCGCCGGGCGGGGACCCCGCCCCGGCCGAGCCGGCGCCCCAGGACACCCCGTCGGCTCCCCAGCCGGCGCCCGAGCCCCGGTCGGCGCCCGAGCCCGCCCCCGCGCCGGCGTCCGGCGGTGACGGGCCCGTGGCCGGCGGCCCCTCGTACGCCGTGCTGAACCGCATCGCCCAGTGCGAATCGGGCGGGAACCCGCGGGCGATCTCGTCCAGCGGCACCTACCGCGGCAAGTACCAGTTCGCCCAGGGGACCTGGGAGTCCGTCGGCGGCAGCGGCGATCCCGCCGCGGCCCCCGAGGCCGAGCAGGACCTGCGCGCAGCCATCCTCTACCGATCGAGCGGCCCGGGCCCCTGGCCCATCTGCGGCTACCGCTGAGCCGATCGGTGCCATCCGGGTCGATCGGCCCCCGCCGGGCGGGTTCCCGCCCCGAGGTTAAGCTTGACGGGGGCGCCTAATGAATCCATAGTCTGTAACCAAGCGGCGGCGGGACTCACGGTCGCCTTGTGCCAAAACGGCGCGGGGTGCTTCGGCCCGGACCTTCCCGCGAACGATCCGCCGGTCCGGCGGACGGTGGTGCACCATGACGACGCGCCCATGTCGTCGTGGTCGATCGGTTCTACCCCACGGGCGAACGGAGGCGGATGAGCACGACGGAACTGACCGGTCTTGCGCGTGACGGTGAGCTGCGCCAACTCATCGTGCGTGGTCAAGAGCTTGGCTTCCTCGGCATGGAAGAGGTCGCCGAGGTGCTCGACGCCCTCGGACTCGATGCCGATGCGGCCGAACAGGTCTACCAACACCTCGAAGAGGCGGGCATCGACCTGCTCGAGCAGGCCGAAGCCGCCGCGAAGGCCGCGGAGGTGGCCGAGGAGGCCGAACGGCCGCGACGTGCGGTCACGCCGGTCGAGCAGACCACCGACTCGCTGCAGCTGTTCCTCAAGGACATCGGCCGCGTACCGCTCCTGACGGCCGCCGACGAGGTGCGCCTGGCGAAGCGCATCGAGGCCGGCGACCAGGCGGCCAAGCAGCAGATGGTCGAGGCCAACCTGCGTCTGGTGGTGTCCATCGCGAAGGGCTACCGCGGACGCGGTCTCCCCTTCCTGGACCTCATCCAGGAGGGGACGCTCGGCCTGGTCCGCGCGGTCGAGAAGTTCGACTGGCGGCGCGGGTTCAAGTTCTCCACGTATGCCACGTGGTGGATCCGCCAGGCCGTCACCCGCGCGCTCGCCGACAAGGGCCGTACCATCCGCATCCCGGTCCACGTCGTCGAGAAGCTCAACCAGATCAGCCGCGCCGAGCGCGTGCTCATCGGCCAGCTGGGCCGCGAGCCCACGGTGGAGGAGATCGGCGACGCCGCCGGCCTCCCCCCGGACGAGGTGGAGGAGATCCTGCGCAGCGCGCAGCCCACCGTCTCGCTCGAGAAGCCCGTGGGCGAGGAGGAGGAGTCCGAGCTGGGTCGTTTCCTGGCCGACGAGAACTCCGTCGCGCCCGAGGCGTCCGCCGAGACGTCCCTGCGCGAGCAGGCCCTCCGCGATCTGCTGGACCAGCTCAGCTACCGGGAGCGTCGCGTGCTCGAGCTGCGCTACGGGCTGCGGGGCGAGAAGCCGCGCACGCTGGACGAGCTCGGGCGGATGTTCAACGTCACGCGCGAGCGCATCCGTCAGGTCGAGAGCCAGTCGCTGCAGAAGCTGGGCTCGTTGCCGGAGTCCGGCCGCCTGGGCTGAGCCCCGTCTGCCCGGCGGCGGGAGCGGCCACCCTTACCGACGCGACGGCGACCTCAGGGTCGCCGTCGGCGTTGCGGGGCCGGGCCGGCCGGCCCCGCCCCGCGGACGCGTTCAGTTGACGGTCGGGTCCACGGGCATGCGGGCGATGATGCGCCAGGTGCCCCCCTTGCGGGCGAGGACGTCCGCCCACAGGTGACCCGTGTCCTCGCTGGAGACGTCGCCCACGGTGGCCGGCGCGTCGATCCACGCCCCATCCGCGATCTCCTCCTCGAGCTGGCCGCCCGACCAGCCGGCGTAGCCGCCGAACGCCCGCGCCGCGCCGGTGCGCTCGTCGAGTCCCACCAACTCGCCGCCGGGGTCCACGATGCCCACCTGGCCGAAGGCGATGCCGGCGGCCTCACCGGGGTCGTCGAACTCGGCCAGCACGATGATCGCGTCGGGCTGCACCGGGCCGCCCTCGTGCAGGTGGTCCACCTCTGGAAGCAGGCCTCCGAGATCCTCGGGGAGGGTGTCGCGGGCCACCAGGTCGAGCGGCCGGTTGAGGATCAGCCCCAGCGCCCCCTCGGCGGTGTGCTCGAGCATCAGCACGACGGCGCGGTGGAAGTGCGGGTCGACCAGCGTGGGCGCTGCCACCAGGAGCCGCCCCTCGCGGCTGACCGGCGCGTCGTCATCCATGGGACGGCCCGAACATCTCGGCGAGCAGGTCGACGAAGTCCTGCACCTCCTCCGGATCACGCGCGGCGATGGCGGCGCGCAGGCCGTCGAACGACTCGACGGCCACCGAGGGCATGTCGTCCGGATCGACGCGGAAGACCCGCGTCAGGCGGTCGGCCACCGCGAAGCCCTCGTCCCAGAGCCCCTCGTCCAGCAACTCGGCGACCGCGGCCATGCCTGCCACCGCCACCTGTTCGTAGGTGGGCGGGGCCGAGGGCTCATCGACCGCGCGCGCACCGTAGGACACCAGCTGGTCGTGCCAGGTCCCGTCGCCCAGCCCACGCGCGACGACGGCCAGTCGGCTGAGACCGGTCGTCGTCGCGGGGCCCACCGGGCGGTCGCTCACCCGTGCTGGCGTCGACCTCGATCGAGGGCGCTGTTGTAGATCGCCCCGCCGAGCACGAAGATGATCGCGACGAGGATGCCCAGATAGAACACGGGCATGTGGTTCGGCAGTTCCTCGCCCACGTCGTGCAGGCCCATGCCGAGGCAGAACCACACGAGGGTGGCGATGATCACGGTGCCGGCGGCCCGGAAGGGCCAGGTGGCCGGAAGCCCCTCATCGTGGTTGTTGTGCGCCATGCGCGAACCCTTTCGCTACGTCGGACTACCGCGGAACGCTACCACGGGCACCGGCCGGACCCGGGGCCGCAGAGGGCGTCTGCGTGCGTACGTCCCCCCGGCGGCGGGCCGGTCGGCCTGCCGGCGGCCGATCGTCAGCCCGAGGCGGCGATCGCCCGCGCGATGCGGCGCTCGCGGGCCAGCACCTGGAAGTCCGCGCCCGTCGAGCGGTAGAGGCGTGCCGGGCGGCCCGGTCCCTCCCGGCGCTCGCCGCCGGCGTCGGCGACCAGCCCTCCCGCCAGCACGTCGCGGCGGAAGTTCCGCGTGTCCAGCGGGTGGCCCAGGACCGCCTCGTAGGCTTCCTGCAGCTCACCCAGCGTGAACACCTCGGGTAGGAGATGCATCGCAATGGGGGCGTAGGCCGCCTTGGCGCGCACGCGGGCGTGACCGTAGGCCAGCACCTCGGCGGTCTCCTCCCCCAGCACCGGGGTGTCGCGGGTGCCGAACCAGCGCACCTCAACCACATCGGTCCCCGGGGCGAGCGGATGCCGGTCGGCCGAGACCAGGGCGAGGTGGGCCACCGACAGCGCCCGGTCGTCGCCGCGGTCGAAGGTGTACAGCTGCTCGATGGTCACGCCGCGGACGCCGGTCTGGTGGGCCAGGTGCGTCTGGGCCGCACGGGCGACCCCCACCCCGGGCGCGACGGGCCCACCGGGGAGGTCCCAGCGGTTCCCGGGGAGGCGCACGAACAGGGTCTCCAGCCGGCCGACGCGGACCGCGAGCACCACGAGCTGGGCGGAGACCTCCTTCACGCGCCTGACAATAACCCCGCGCGGGATTATTGTCAGGCCCCGGGCGCCATCAGCCCCCCTCGGCCTCCACGGCGCCCTGCGCCCACGCCGCCACGCCGTCGGCGTTGGCGCCCTCCCACTCCACCGAGCGCCAGTAGTCGATGGCCTGCGGGTCGCGCACGATGGCCTCCAGCGGGAGTTCGCGCCGCAGGGCGGCGCGAACCGACTCCACCGACGCCTCCGCCCGCCACGCGGCGATCGAGGCCTCGCCGGTGATGCGGAGCTGGGCGCGCGTGACGGCGATGGTCCGCGCAGGGTCCGCCACGGCGCCGAAATGGGTCGGGCACATGACGACGGGGTTCATCGCCTCGATCCGGTCCAGCGATCGCAGCCAGCCGGGGATGTCGATGTCCGAGGGCGGCATGGCCGGGTAGGTGGTGCCCTCCCCGAAGGTCACCCCCACCGCGTCGCCCGCGAACACCGTGCCCGTCTGCTCGTCGAGCACCGCCATGTGGTGCCTGGCGTGCCCCGGGGTCTCGGCCATCAGCAGGTTCCGCCCGCCGCCCAGGTCGACGCGGTGGCCGTCCTCGGCCGAGATGATCCGCTCGGCCGGCGTGGGATCGAGGCCGCCGTACAGGGAGGCCAGTTCCCCATGGACCGTCGCCGTCGCCGCCACCAGGCGATCCGGCTCGACGAGGTGACGGGCGCCGCGGCGGTGCACCACCACCGTCGCGTTCGGGAATGCCTCGGCGATGGCGCCCGTTCCTCCGCAGTGGTCCAGGTGGATGTGGGTCAGGACGATCCACGCGAGGTCCTCGGAGCCGATGCCGTAGGCGTGTAGCGCCTCGATGACCGTCCGCGCCGAGGTCTGTGACCCCGTGTCGACGATCGCCGGTTGCTCGGCTGCCACGAGGTAGGCCGCCGTGAAGCCCGTTCGCCCCCCGAGCATCGTGTCGATGGGGTGCACTGCGGGTGCGATCTCACTCATGCCGGCAGTCTCGCATACGCTGTCGGGCATGGATGATGAGCAGCGCACGCGCGCGTGGGAGGCCGCCGGTGCCCGCGCCGCCGCCCTGGTGGAGGACGGTTGGCGGGTGGGGCTCGGCACGGGCCGGGCCGCCGCCGCCGGCATCCGGGCCCTGGGCGAGCGCGTCGCGGGCGGACTGCGGTGCACCGGCGTCGCCACCTCGCGGTCCAGCGCCGAGCTGGCCGGCTCGCTGGGTATCCCCCTGGCGGACATGGGGCCGCCCCTGCACCTGGCCTTCGACGGCGCCGACGCCGTCGACCCCCAGGGGCTGGTGATCAAGGGCGCCGGCGGCGCGCACGTGCGCGAGCGCGTCGTCGCCGATGCCGCCGATCGCTTTTTGGTGCTGGTGGACGGTCCGAAGATGGTCGCCTCCCTGGATGAGTGGGGCGCGCTGCCGCTGGCGGTCGTCCCGTTCGCCGTCGCCCGCGTGATGGACCGCCTGGCCCACCACTCCCCCACCCTGCGCGAGGGCGCCAGCGACGACGGCATGGCCCTGGTGGACCTGCACCCGGCGCCCGGCGGCGACTGGGTGGGGCTGGCCGCCGAGGCCCGGGCGCTGGCGGGCGTGCTCGACCACGGGTTGTTCCGCGTGGCGGCGGCGGACGTCATCGTGGGCGCCCCCGACGGCACGGCGGCCTCGGCCGGGTGAGCCCCGTCCCGCGGGTGCCCGGCGGGCCGGCGATCGCCGTCGCGCGCGCGGTGGGCGGCCTGTCGCGCCGTCTCGGGCGCGGCGGGGGCACCAGCCTGCCGGGGATGGTGCTGCTGCGGATGCGGCCCGGGGTGGTGGGCGAGCTCGGCGCGCGCCTGGGGGGTGGCACGGCCGTGGTCTCGGCCACCAACGGCAAGACCACCACCACCCGTCTGATCGCCGCCTGCCTGCGCGAGGCGGGGCGCGACATCGTCTCCAACCCCTCCGGCGCGAACCTCCTGACCGGGGTGGCGACGGCCCTCATGGATGCGCGGGTGCGGCGCGACGACTCCCGCGCGGGGCTGTTCGAGGTCGACGAGGCCGCCCTCACGCGCGTGGCCGCCGAGTTGCGGCCCGGTGTCGTGCTGCTGATGAACCTGTTCCGGGATCAGCTCGACCGCTACGGCGAGCTCGAGACGATCGCCGCGCGATGGGGCGCCATGGTCGCCGGCCTTCCCGCGGGCGCCCGGGTGATCGCGAACGCCGACGATCCCGCCGTGGCCGAGCTGGTGCACGGGCGGCCCGGGGCGCTCACGTTCGGCATCGACGATCCCTCGGTCCGCCTGGAGTCCCTCCCCCACGCCGCCGACTCCACGCGCTGCCGGCGCTGTGAGGGCCCCCTCGCCTACGAGCGGGTGACCCTCGGCCATCTGGGAGACTGGGCCTGCACCCGCTGCGACGCGCGCCGGCCGGTGCCCGACGTGCGCGCGGTCCGCGTGCGCACCCTCGGCCCGCGTGGCCTGGACCTGGTGATCGCGACGCCGGCCGGCGAGGTCCGCGCCGAGGTCCCCCTGCCGGGGGTCCACAACGCCTACAACGCCACCGCCGCGACGGCCGGCGCCCTGTCGCTGGGGGTGGCCCCGGAGGCCATCGCCCGGGCCCTGTCGGCCAGCGCCGCCGCGTTCGGGCGCGCCGAGCGCCTGGCGCTGGATGGGCGCGAGCTCGTGCTGCTGCTGGCCAAGAACCCCACCGGCGCCAACGAGACCGTGCGCACCGTGCTGCTGGACGAGCAGCCGCTGAACGTGCTGATCGCGCTCAACGACCGCACCGCGGACGGGCGCGACATCTCCTGGATCTGGGACGTCGACTACGAGCCGATGATGGAGCGCCTGGCCTCCCTGACGCTCACCGGCGACCGCGCGCACGAACTGGCCCTGCGGCTGCGCTACGCGGGGCTGCCCGACGACGCGATGACGGTGCTGCCCGACCCCGAGGCCGCTCTCGACCATGCCGTCGGCGCCACGCCAGCCGGCGCCCCGCTGTACGTGCTGCCCACCTACACGGCGATGCTGGGCCTGCGGGCCCTGCTGGTGCGCCGCGGCGCCGCGGAGGCCTTCTGGAATGAGCGCTGAGGCCACGCTGCAGGAGGCACAGCGGTTCCTGCGCGAGCACGCCCATTACCGTGAAGACCTCGGCTTCTGGCGGGCGCACGCGCGCCGGCTGGGCGGGCCGGTGCTCGATCTGGGCGCCGCGGGCGGCCGGGTGGCCATCACGCTGGCCGGCGACGGCCACGAGGTGTGGGCGCTCGACCGCTCCCCCCAGATGCTGGACGCGCTGACCGACGCCGCCGCGCGGGCCGGCGAGGAGGTCGCCCGGCGCATCCACCCGCTGGAGGCCGACATGCGCTCCTTCTCCCTTGAGCGGCGCTTCCCGCTGGTGGCGATCGCGATGAACACCCTGCAGGCCCTCACCGAGCCCGCGGACCAGTTGGCCTGCCTGGGCGCCGCCGCCGCCCACCTCGCCCCCGGCGGCGAGCTGATCTTCGACGTAGCGCACCCCGACCCCGGCGAGATCGCCGAAGGTCTCGGCGAGGTGCGCGAGGGCGGCTCGTTCGTGGACCCGCTCACCGGGATCGAACTGCACCACGCGGCCTGGTACGACTCCTGGGATCCGCTCACCCAGACGCTCGAGTTCACCCACCGCATCGTGGAGGTGTCCCCCGGCGGGGACCGCGCCGAGTTCCTGCGCCGCCACCGCGTCCACCTGTTCATGCCGGTAGAGCTGGATCACCTGATCGCCCGCGCCGGCCTGCGCACCATCGAGACCACGGGCGACTTCGCGGGCGGTCCCCTGCGCGCCGGCGGCGAGACCCAGATACGGCGCTGCGCGGTGGCCGCATGAACCGTGGACCGGCACGGACGACGGTCCGCCTGGGGCACCTCTACCCCGGCGAGATGAACATCTACGCCGACCGGGGCAACATCGCCGTGTTCGCCCGCCGCCTCGAATGGCGCGGGCTGGCGCTCGAGGTGACGGCCATCGAGCAGGGCGACCCGGTGGAGCCCGGCGCGCACGACCTCTACTACCTGGGTGGCGGCCAGGATCGCGATCAGGCCGTGGTGGCGCGCGACCTGGTGGCCACCAAGGCCGAGGGACTGCAGCGCGCGGCCGAGGCCGGCGCGGCGATGCTGGCCGTGTGCGGCGGCTTCCAGCTGGCCGGCCACGGCTACACCGGCGTGGACGGGGAGCGCATGCCCGGGGTCGGACTGCTGGACCTCGACACGGTCGCCGGCCCCACGCGGCTGATCGGCGATCTGGTGATCGAGGCCGAGGTCGACGGACAGCACCAGAGAGTGGTGGGCTTCGAGAACCACGCGGGGCGCACGCGCCTGGGCGCCGGCGCGCGTCCGCTTGGCCGGGTGGTGCACGGGCGCGGCAACAACGGCGAGGACGGCTTCGAGGGCGGGATCCAGCGGCGGGTGATCGGCACCTACCTGCACGGGCCGCTGCTGCCGAAGAACCCGTGGCTGGCCGACCTGCTGCTGGGCTGGGCGCTGGAGCACCGCACCGGCGCGCCCTTTGTGCTGGAGCCCCTCGACGGCACGCTCGAGGCCACCGCGCGGGATGTGGCGGCAGACCGGGCCGAGCGCCACCGCGACCGGTGAGGTGGCCGGGGCGCCCGCGTCAGCTCCCGGTGGAGCCGAACCCGGCCTCGTCCCTCCCGTCCGACGGGGGGAGGTCGTCCACGGGGACCGCGGCCCCCAGCGACACCGGGGTCACCACGAGCTGGGCGATGCGGTCGCCGGCTTCGAGACGATGCGGCTCGTCGCCGAGGTTCACCATCAGCACGATCAGCTCACCGCGGTAGCCGGCATCGATCAGCCCCGGGGCGTTGGCCAGCGTCACGCCGTGGCGACGGGCCAGCCCCGAGCGCGGCAGCACCAGGCCGGCGTAGCCGTGCGGGATGGCCACCGCCAGCCCCGTGGGGACGGCGGCCCGCCCCCCGTGAGGGGCCAGAGTGGCCCCCTCCACGGCCATGAGGTCCAGGCCGGCGTCGCCCGGGTGGGCCCGGGCGGGGACCCGGGCCGCGGGGTGCAACAGGCGTACCGGGAGCCCCGGCCCGGGGGTGGGATCAGCGGGCGACGAGCGCCCCGATCCGCTCGGCGGCCTCGTCCAGGCGGTCGTCGGGCACCGTGAGGCTCATCCGGACGAAGCCCTCGCCGGCCGCCCCGTAGGCCGCGCCGGGGGAGATGACCACGGCGGCCTCCTCGATGACCTTCTCGGTGAAGCTGGCCGAGGTCTCCCCCTCGGGCACGCGCGCCCAGATGTAGATGGCCCCCTTGGGCGCGTCCACGTCCAGGCCGATGCGCTTGAGCGCCGCCACCAGCGTGTCGCGCCGGCGCTGGTAGACGGCGCACATCTCCGCCACCGAGCGCTCCTCGCCCAGCGCCGCGACGCTGGCCTCCTGCACCGCCTCGAACATCCCCGAGTCGATGTTGGTCTTCAGCTGCCAGTAGGCCTGGACGATGTCCGGGTTGCCCACCACGGCCCCCGAGCGCCAGCCGGTCATGTTGTAGGACTTCGACAGCGAGAAGACCTCGATGCCGACCTCCTTGGCGCCGGGCGTGGCGAGGAACGACGGCGCGCGATAGCCGTCGTAGGTGATCTCCGAGTAGGCGTTGTCGTGCACCACGATGATGTCGTTGGCGCGGGCGAACTCCACCACGCGGTCGAAGAAGTCGTCCTCGATGACCCCGCCGGTCGGGTTGTTCGGGTAGTTGAGGAACATCAGCCGCGCCCGCGAGCGCACGTCGGCCGGGATGGAGTCCAGGTCGGGCTGGAAGCCCAGCTCGGGCACCAGCGGCATCGCCACCGGCTCGGCGCCGGCCAGCAGGGGCCCCGTGGTGTACACCGGGTACCCGGGGTCCGAGGCCAGGGCCACGTCGCCGGGGTCGAGCAGCGCCAAGTTGATGTTGGCGATGGCCTCCTTGGCGCCGAGGGCGGGGACGATCTCGGTGGCGGTGTCCAACTCCACCCCGAAACGGCGCGAGTAGAAGGCCGCAAGGGCGTCGCGGAAGCTCTGGCGGCCCCGGTTGGAGGGGTACTGGTGGGTGTCCGGGCGCGCGGCGTGCTCGGCGAGGGCCGCCACGACGGCGGGCGGGGTGGGCGTGTCCGGGTCGCCGATGCCCAGGGAGATGATGTCCACCCCGGCCGCGCGCTTGGCGGCGATCTTCTGCTCGATCTGCGCGAACAGGTAGGGCGGCAGCAGGCGCAGGCGCTCGGCGCCGATCGGGCGGCTCACAGCGCCTCCAGGGCACTCATGAGCGCCGGCGACAGCTCGCCGCGGTAGATCTCCTCAGCCGGTCCGGTCATCGTCACCTCGAGGTCGTCGTCGACGGCGATCACGAGATCGCCGCCGGCCAGATGCACGGTCACGGGGCTGGGCATCCCGCCCAGGCGCACGGCGGCGACCGCCGCCGCGCAGGCCCCCGTTCCGCAGGCCATGGTCTCGCCCACCCCCCGCTCCCACACGCGCATGGTGATCTCCCCCGGGCCCTCGGTGCGCACGAACTCCACGTTGGTCCGCTCGGGGAAGCGGGGTGCCACCTCCAGCGGCGGGCCCCACTCGCGCACCACCTCGTCGGGGGCGGGGTGCTCGATGACCGCGTGCGGGTTGCCCATGGAGACCTCGGCGAGGTCCACCGCCAGGCTGCCGACACGCACCGTCTCGCGGGTCTCGCCCGCGGGGAAGCGGGCGCGGCCCATCGCGACCTCCACCAGGCGGTCGTCGCGCACGTGGACGCGCGCGGCGCCGGCGCCGGTCAGGATGATGCCGTCGGCGGGCAGGCGGCCCGCGGCGTCCAGATACCGGCCGACCATGCGGATGCCGTTGCCGCAGTTCTCGGCGTGGCTGCCGTCGGGGTTCCAGACGATCATGCGGGGGACGCCGGCGTCGGCGGCCACCTCCAGGATCCCGTCGCCGCCGATGCCGAAATGCGGGTCGCACAGCCGGCGGGCGCGGGCCGGCGTGAGGGGGGACGGCAGGTCCTCGCGGGAGATCACGATGTAGTGGTTCCCGAGCCCCTGCCACTTGGCGAATCTCATCTGCGGGAGGGTACCGGATCGGTGCGTGCCCACCCGGCGCCGCTCCGGCCGCGCCGCGTGTCAGAGTGCCGCCCCGTGAGGATCGACCGCTCCCGTCTGGGGCTCTCCCTGCTGATGGTCCTGGGAGGGCTGGCGCTGTTCGTGGCGATGGCCATCGTGGCCATGTGGCCCACCGGCGACTCCGGCCTGCGCAGCCCCGGCGGGGGCTCGGCCCAGCTCGAGTCGGCCACGGTCACCTCGGTGGAGCCGGGCCGCTGCCGGGCGGCGGTGGCCGTGGGAGAGGGCGCCGGGCAGGATCCGGAGGCGGCGCGCTGCCGGCGGGTGGGCATCGAGCTGACCTCTGGCCCCGACAGCGGCCTCAGCGCCGGCTTCGATCTGGGGCCGGGCTTCTCGATCTCGCCCGGCGACGATATCCGCGTGACCGCCACGGACCTGCCGCCCGACGCGGTGGTGGGTGGGGTGCCGGCCGACCGATACTCCTTCGCCGACTTCCAGCGCAACTCGTCGCTGCTGTGGCTGGCGCTGGCCTTCGTGGCGCTCGTCGTGATCACCGGCCGCTGGCGGGGCGCGCGCGCCCTCCTGGGTCTGGGCGCCAGCCTGGCGATCGTGGTCATGTTCGTCGCGCCCGCGATCCTGGAGGGCACCTCGCCGCCGGCCGTGGCCCTCGTGGGGGCGCTGGCGATCATGCTGGTGGCCATCCCGGTCACCCACGGCCTGGGCCCGAAGTCCGTGGCGGCCCTGCTGGGCACCACCGCGGCGCTGCTGCTGACCATCGGCCTGGCGCAGTTCGCCACCGACCTGGCCCACATCACGGGCTTCGGGTCCGAGGAGGCCAGCTTCCTCAACGCCATCGGCGGCGACACCCTCTCGATTCAGGGGCTGCTGATCGCCGGGATCGTCATCGGCGCGCTCGGCGTGCTGGATGACCTGACGATCAGCCAGGCCTCGACGGTGATGGCGCTGCGCCACGCCAATCCCGAGTTGTCGGCCCGCGCCCTGTTCTCGCGCGGCATGAGCGTGGGGCACGATCACATCGCGGCGGTGGTCAACACCCTGGTGCTCGCCTACGCGGGGGCCGCGCTGCCCGTGCTGCTGGTGTTCAGCCTGGCCGACACCGGCCTGGGCGACGCCATCAACAGCGAGGTCGTGGCGGCCGAGATCGTGGCCACCCTGGTCGGGTCCATCGGCCTGATCGCGGCCGCGCCGATCACCACCGGCCTGGCCGCCCTGCTGGCCGTGCGCACCGATCCGGAGTTGCTGCACGACGACGGGCACGGCCACCACCACTGACGCCGGTCAGCCTCCGCGGGCCGACTGCCAGAGGGCGAGCACGCGGGGGATCGCATCGGCGGCCTCGGCGTCGCCGATGTCCAGCTCCACCGGTCCGGGCGTCTTGCGCAGCCAGGTCATCTGCTTGCGCGACAGGCGGCGCGTGCGGGAGGCGAGCATCTCGGCCAGGTCGTCCGCCCCCATCGCCCCCTCGCGGATCGCCGCCACCTCGCGCATCCCGATGATCTGGGCCGGCTCCCGGGCCAGGTCCGGGGTGTCGAGGGCCGCCTCGATCTCGGCCACCAGGCCATCGTCGAGCTCGCGGCGCACGCGCTGCGCGATGCGCCGGTCCAGCTCGGCGCGCGGGCGCGTGAGGGCCACGATCAGCGTCGGGTGGCGGGTCTCGGCGGTCCAGAGCGCCGAGACCGGGCGCGCGGGTACGCCGGCGCGGGCCAGGGCGAGGGCGCGCGCCACGCGCCTCGGGTTGTCCGCATCCAGGCCGGCCGAGCGGGCCGGATCGAGCCGTGCCACCTCGGCGGCAGCCGCGCGCGGATCATCCCCGGCGCGGGCCTCGGCCTCGGCGCGCAGGTGCGCGGCGGGCTCCGGCGGGAAGTCCAGGCGGGCCAGCGCCGCCCGCACGTAGAGCCCGGTGCCGCCCGAGACCACCGGAACCCGCCCCGCCTCCAGGGCAGCGTCGATCGCGGCGTGCGCGAGCGCCGCGAAGCCGGCGGCGTCCGAGCGGTCGGTGAGCGCCAGGTCCCCCACCCCGTGATGCGGCACCCGCTCCCGCTCGTCCGGCGACGGGCTGTCGGCCGCGATCTCCAGGCCGCGGTAGCGCTGGAACGGATCGGCCACGATCAACTCGCCCCGAAGCGCCTCCGCGACCCCGAGCGCCACCGCGCTCTTGCCGCTGGCGGTCGGGCCGACGATGGCAAGCACCCGCGGCGGGGCAGCCCCGCCCCCCGCCCCCATCAGCGCGCCGGGGCCCCCGCGGCCACCGCGACCTGCTCGCCGGCGAGGGTCGTGGAGGTGGCTCCGCTGATCCGCACGGCCACCAGGTCCCCCGGGGCGGCGTCGCCCGTGAAGTTCACGGTGATGTTCTGCTCGAGGCGACCGCGCAGCCGGCTGGGGTCGGTGCGCGAGGGCCCCTCCACCAGGACCTCGCGTTCGCTGCCGACGAAACGGGCGGCGCGCTCGGACGCGGTCCGCTGCACCACCTCCACCAGCCGCGTGATCCGCTCGCGCTTGGTCTCGGGGTCCACGTCGTCGGGCAGCGTCTCGGCGGCCTCGGTGCCCGGCCGGGGCGAGTAGAGGAACGTGTACGCGCCGTCGTAGCGGCACTCGGTGACCAGCGACAGGGTGTCCGCGAAGTCCGCCTCGGTCTCGCCCGGGAAGCCCACGATCAGGTCGGTGGTGAGCGACAGGTCGGGGATGGCCTCCCGCAGTCGCTGCACCAACTCCAGGTAGCGCTCGCGGCGGTAGGTGCGCCGCATGGCCTTGAGGATGCGGCTGCTGCCCGACTGGGCCGGCAGGTGCAGGTGCGCGCAGACCTCCGGGCACTCGGCCATTGCGGCGATGACGTCCTCGCGCATGTCCTTGGGGTGCGGGCTGGTGTAGCGCACCCGGCGGACCCCCTCCACGCCGGCGACGGCGCGCAGCAACTCGGCGAAGCCGGCGCGCTCGGCGCGGGGGATGTCGCGCCCGTAGGAGTTCACGTTCTGGCCGAGGAGGGTCACCTCCACCACCCCGTCGGCCGCAAGCGCCTCCACCTCGGCCACCACCTCGGCGAGCGGACGACTGCGCTCGCGCCCGCGCACGGCGGGCACGATGCAGTAGGCGCACACGCAGTTGCAGCCCACCGAGATCTGGACCCAGGCCTGGTGTGGCCGCTCGCGGATGGCCGGGAGGGTGCCGCTGAACGCGCCGTCGAAGGAGAAGGCGCCAACGGCGTCCAGGCGCTCGCGCGCCACCAGCTCGCCCAGTCGGCTCACCTCGCCTGGGCCGAAGGCGATGTCGATGAACGGGAAGTCGTCGAACACCTGCTCCTTCTGGCTCTGGGCCCAGCACCCGCCGACGGCCACGATGGCGTCGGGGCGCTCGCGTTTGACGCGCTTGGCATCGCCCAGATTGCCGAGGAAGCGCTCGTCGGCGCTGCCCCGGATGGTGCAGGTGTTGAACAGGATCAGGTCGGCGTCGTCGCGGGCCTCGGCGCGCCGGTAGCCGATGCCCTCGAGCACCCCGCGCATGCGCTCGGAGTCGTGCTCGTTCATCTGGCAACCGAAGGTCGTGAGGTGGTAGCGCACGGGCGGAAGTCTAGAGGCTCGTACGGGGCGGACTCGTCAACTGTAGTTGACAACGAACGGCCGTCAATCTAGGTTGACGCCGTGCAGGAGTCCTTCCCCCCCCTCCCCGATGCCGGCGATCCGGCGACGGCGCTCGCCGCCGTCGTCTCCCTGCGACGGCGGGCCGACCGGCTGGAGCTGGCCGCGGCGCAGGAGGCCATCGACCAGGGCTGGTCGTGGGCCGACATCGCGGCAGCCCTGGGGGTGACGCGCCAGGCGGCCCACAAGCGCCTGGCCGGGCGCCTGCGCCGCTGATCCCACCAGGAGGAACCCGTTGTTCGCCCGCATCCGCCGCCGCCGCGACGACCTCGTCACGGTCACCAACCTGCTGAAGGGCGCCGAGACCGCGGCGCGCCAGGACGGCGCCGCCCACGCCGGGGCCGAACACCTGCTGCTGGCAGCCCTGGGCCTTCCCGACGGCACCGCCGCCGCGGCGTTCCGCCGGGCCGGCCTCGACCCCGGTGGGCTCGCCGGCGCAATCGCCTCCCAGCACGCAGCGGCACTGGGCGCCCTCGGCATCACCGGACCCGAGCCCGCGGTGCCGGCCCCGGGGGACCCGCCCCGCGGGCCGTACCGCGGAGACGCCTCGATGGAGCCGGTGCTGCGTTCGGCCGCCGCCGCGGTGAAACACGACCGCATCCACCTGAGCGGAGCCCACATCGTGGAGGCCGTGGCCGCTCTGGATCAGGGCACCGCGCCGCGCGCCCTGGCGGCGCTGGGCGCCGACCGCGCCGCGCTGGCGCGCGCCGCCCGGGAGGAGCTTGCCGCGCTGGTGGCCGCCGGGCGATGAGCCGCCCCGCCCCCGGGACGGGGACGGGGCGCCACCACAGCCCTCAGCTCGCCAGCGCCGGCGCCGGCGTGTCCTCGGGGACCTCTCCGGTCTCGGGGTCCACGGGCAGCGGACCTCCCAGCAGGCCGGCCTCGGCGCGGATCTGCCCCTCGAGGATGGCCGCGACGTCGGGGTGCTCGCGCAGGAAGGCGCGGGCGGCGTGCCGGCCCTGGCCCAGGCGCTCGTCGTTGAACGAGAAGTAGGCCCCGCTCTTCTGGACGAAGCCCTTCTCGACGCCGAGGTCGATCAGGTTCCCCTCGTGCGAGATGCCCTCGCCGTAGATGATGTCGAACTCGGCCTGGCGGAACGGGGGCGCCACCTTGTTCTTGACGACCTTCACCCGGGCCCGGTTGCCCACGGCCTCCGAGCCCTCCTTGAGGGTCTCGATGCGGCGGATGTCCAGGCGCACCGACGAGTAGAACTTCAGCGCCCGGCCGCCCGGGGTGGTCTCCGGCGAGCCGAACATGACGCCGATCTTCTCGCGCAACTGGTTGGTGAAGATGCAGATGGTGCCGGCGCGGTTCAGCGTGCCGGCGAGCTTGCGCAGGGCCTGCGACATCAGGCGGGCCTGCAGGCCCACGTGGGTGTCGCCCATCTCGCCCTCGATCTCGGCCTTGGGAACCAGTGCGGCCACCGAGTCGATGGCGACCACGTCGAGCGCCGCCGAGCGCACCAGCAGGTCGGCGATCTCGAGCGCCTGCTCGCCGTGGTCGGGCTGGGACAGCAGCAACTCGTCGACGTCGACCCCGATGGCCTTGGCGTACCCGGGGTCCATCGAGTGCTCGGCGTCGATGAACGCTGCCAGGCCGCCGCGCTTCTGGGCCTGGGCGATGAGGTGGTAGATCAGGGTGGTCTTACCGGACGACTCCGGCCCGTAGACCTCGACGATCCGCCCGCGGGGCAGCCCGCCGACGCCGAGTGCGAGATCGAGCGACAGCGCGCCCGTGGGTATGGCCTCGAGCGCGACGGGCGGCGAGTCGCCCATCCGCATGATGGCGCCCTTGCCGAACTGCCGCTCGATCTGCGACAGCGCCGAATCGAGCGCTTGGTTCTTCTCCATCGCGGGCCTCCTGGACGCCGGTTGTTCCGATACGGCAGCCCCCGCGTGGGGTCCTCCCGCAGCCACCGGTGATGTTAGCCACACCGTCGGCCGTAACGCGAACACATGTTCGTTGAGACCGTGCCGATGTGCTCCAGGGATCGTGCCGACGGGCGTGACCGGCGGCGGCGGTCAGGAGCTCGCGAGCCCCCGCCGCAGCAGGTGCAGGGCGGCGGCCACCGACCGGCGGCGCACCATCTCCCGGTCGCCGCGGAGCCGGTGCTCCTCCACGGTCACCGCACCCCCGGGCCCCGCGCGCCCGATGAACACCAGCCCCACCGGCTTGTCGGGGGTCCCCCCTCCCGGGCCGGCGACGCCCGTCACCGAGAGGCCCCAGTCCGTACCGCACGCACGCGCCACGCCGCGGGCCATCGCCTCCGCGCACTCGGCCGATACCGCCCCGTGGGCCTCGATCACCTTCGGAGCCACGCCGAGCACACCGGTCTTGACCGAGTTGTCGTAGGCGATCACTCCGCCGAGGAAGTGGGCCGAGGCGCCGGGCCCCTCGGTGAGGCGGGCACCGAGGCCGCCCCCGGTGCACGACTCGGCCACCGAGACGGTCTGCCCGGTGGCGGCGAGGCCCCCGGCGACGATCTCGTCCACGCTGGCGCCGTCATCCGAGTAGACGGCCTCGCCCAGGCCGGTCCGCAGGTGCTCGGTGAGCGCCCGGGCCCGGGCCGGATCGCCGCGCATGGTGAGCTCCAGCTCGACATCTCGCGCGCAGATGCCCAGGCGCAGCGCGCCGAGCGGCGGGGCGTCGGGCCGGCCGAGCATCTCCACGATGCGCGACTCGGGCGTCCGGTGGATGCGCACCACCCGCTCGGGCGCCGCCAGGGCGCCCTCAAGGAGGTCGCGCAGGGCCCCCGGGGCCACCACCGCCGCCTCCCACATGGTCGCCAGCTCCCACGGCGGCCCAGGCAGGACCACCACCACCCCGCCCCCGCGATCGCGCACCACGCACCCCGCCGCCGTGCCCACCGGGGGCAGGACCTGCGCCCCCTCGGGCAGCGTGGCCTGCTTGGTGCGTGCCGCCGCAGCGGCCGCCGGGTGGGCACGGATGCCCCGGCTGCGCTCCTCCACCAGGGCCAGCGCCGTCCTGTCCAGGCGCAGCGGGACCCCGAGGGCATCGGCGACCGCATCCATGGTGAGGTCGTCGTGGGTGGGGCCGAGTCCGCCGGTCAGGCACACGAGCGCCGACCCGTCGTCGAGCGCGGCGCGGACCGCCGCCCCGATGCAGGCCCGGTCGTCCCCCATCACGGTGATCCGGTCGAGAGCGACGCCGTGGTCGTCCAGCCACGCGGCCAGATGGGCGCCGTTGCGATCCCGGATCCGGCCCCGCAACACCTCGTCGCCCGTCACGAGCACGGCGGCCACGGGGGCCGGGCCGCCCGGACGCGCCCTATTCGACGCCGTCGGCTCCGTTGCGCGAGAGCAGCCAGCGACCGGTGGCACCCTCGAGATCGACGGGCTCGCCGTCGATCGTCACATCCAGCCCGGCCGAGTTGCCGGTGGTGATGTGGATCGGGTTGCGCACGCGGAAGCTCCTGGTGGAGCCCGGGCCCAGCACCTCCTCGAACACCACGCGTCCCTCGGCGTCGCCGGCGCGGACCGAGACCCACGAGCCGATGTCGCCGACCCCGGACAGGACGATGTTCACCGAGGGCGAGCGCGCCGGCGCCTCCTGCTCGGGCCGGTCGGGATCGACCACCCGGGCCGACTGCTCCTGGCCGGCGACGGCGGAGGCCCCGGGCAACGGCGCGACCTGGTCGCTCGTGCTGCCGACGCCCATCCACACCAGCAGGGCCACGCCCATCACACCGCCGATGGCCAGCCACAGAAGCCGCAACTCCGTGCTGCGCCGGCGCTTGGGCGGACGGTGGCTGCGGGCGGGCGACGGCCGGCCCGTGCCGGCTCGCGTCCCGGAGGCTGCGCCCCCGGCCATGCCGCCGCCCGAGTCCGCGCTGCCGCGGCGCCAGGGCTCGGACTCGGCACCGCGCGGATCGACCTCGAAGATGCCGAACCGCGACTCGTACTCGTCGAGCACCAGCTGGCCGTCGAGGTCCAGGAAGTCCGCGTAGGTCCGGAGGAAGCCGCGCACGTATGTGGGCGACGGCATCAGATCGAAGTGCTCGCCCTCCATGGCGCGGAGGTACTTGGCCCGGATCTTCGTCTCGGCCTCGCACTGGAGGATATCCAGCCCGCGACGGAGGCGAGCCTCCCTGAGTGTGTTTCCGATCTCGAACATGAGGGTGTGGGGCCGGGTGGTGCATCCCGGTCCGCTCGGCACCCTAGCCCAGTCCGGCGCGAACGCGCAACCGGCGCGACGCGCCGGCCCCTGTCAGCCCTCCTCCAGGCCGTCCTCCACGTGGTCTTCGTCGACGTCCTCGGCGGGCGCGCGACGCAGCAGCCGGTCCAGGTCGCCCGCGCCCACCAGGACCGTGCGGGGCTTGGACCCCTCGTGCCCCGAGACGACGCCCATGCGCTCCATCGAATCGACCAGGCGGCCGGCGCGGGCGTACCCCACGCCCAGCCGGCGCTGCAGCAGCGACACGGAAGCGGTCCCCTGCTGCACCACCATCTCGATGGCGCTCTCGAGCATGTCGTCGCCGTCCATGTCGAGGGGGTCCTCCTCGGCATCCTGGCGCTCCATCAGCTCCCGGCGCATCTCGGGCTTGCCCTGCGACCGCCAGTGGTCGGTGATCTCCTTGATCTCGTCCTCGCTGACATACGCACCCTGGAGACGCTGGAGGCGCGATGTGCCGACCGGGCGGAACAGCATGTCCCCGTGGCCCAGCAGCGACTCGGCGCCGCCGGAGTCGAGGATGACGCGGCTGTCGACCTGGGACGACACCGCGAAGGCGATCCGCGAGGGCACGTTGGCCTTGATCATCCCGGTGATGACGTCCGCCGAGGGGCGCTGGGTCGCAAGGACCAGGTGGATGCCCACCGCGCGGCTCTTCTGGGCGAGGCGGATGATCGAGTCCTCCACCTCGGCCGGCGAGACCATCATGAGGTCGGCCAGCTCGTCGATGACCACGAGGATGGTGGGCATCGGGTCCTCGCCCTGTGACTCGCGGACCTCGTTCCAGTCGCGCAGGTTGCGCGCCCGCGCCATGCCCATCAGCTCGTAGCGGGCCTCCATCTCGCGGACGATGTTGGCCAGCACCGCCGAGGCGTCCTTCATGTTCGTGACCACCGGCGTGAGCAGGTGCGGGATGCTCTCGTAGTGGTTGAGCTCGACCTTCTTGGGGTCGATGAGGATCATCCGCAGCGACCGCGGGGTGGAGCGCAGCAGGATGGATGCCAGGATGCTGTTCAGGCAGACGCTCTTGCCGGTGCCGGTGGAGCCGGCGATCAGCAGGTGGGGCATCTTGGCCAGGTCGATGTAGGTGGGCTTGCCCGACAGGTCCAGGCCGAGCCAGGCCATCAGGGGCCCGGCGCTCTGGGGGAACTCGCGCGTGATGTCGCCGAGGGTGACCAGCGAGGCCTCGGGGTTGGGCACCTCGACCCCCACGGCCTGCTTGCCCGGGATGGGCGCGAGGATGCGCAGTTCCTCGCGCGAGGCCAGGGCGTAGGCCAGGTCGTCTCGCAGCGAGGTGATCCGGCCCACCTTGGTGCCCGGGGCCAGCTGGAGCTCGTAGCGGGTCACGCGCGGGCCGCTGGTGGTGTCGGCCACCGTGGCGGTGATGCCGAAGTGGCCGAGGGTCTCCTCGAGCAGGCGGCTGGTGCGGTCGATCACCTCGCGCGGCTGCTCCGTGGCACCGCCGGTGCGCCGCAGCAGCGAGATGGGCGGGCAGGCGTAGCCGGAGCCGTCGGCCTCCGTCCCGCCGGGCCGGAACAGGGGCAACGCCTCCTGCTCGCCCTGATCGGGGTCCGGAAGCACCTGCATGCGGGCCCGCGCCGGCGGGCGCCCGGGGCGGGTGGTGGGGTCCTCGCGGGCGTCAGAAGCCTCGGGCACGGCATCCTCGACCGGCTCGGGGCGCTCGAGTGGGCGTGTCTGCTGGGGACGCAGCGGGGCCACCGGGGAGGGCGCCGGCGCGTCGCCGAACGGGTCGTCGTCCGATCCGTCAGGGCGGAGGTCGGGCGCCAGTGCAGGCGACGGGGGCAGCTCGCCCGCGGCGGTGAACAGGTCCGACCAGGCGTCCGCGCCGTCCATGGGCGGCCGGGCGGGCGCCTGCTGGCGGCGACGGCCCACCAGGGTCGGCGGATCGGACTCGTCGATCCGCTCGCGCAGGCGCTCGGCGCCCCGGATGGCGCTGGTCGTGGCGGTGGCCGCGACGCGCCCCATCTGCTTCGAGGCCGTGGCGGCCCCCTTGCCCCCGCTGCGGAGCATGTGGGCCAGCGAGGCACCGGTGATCAGCAGGATCGCCGCGATCAGCCCGACGATCACGAGCAAGGCGGTCCCGATGGCCCCCACGGTGTGGGAGGTCAGCCAGTAGCCCGCCTCGCCCAGGATCCCGCCGCGACCCTGCATCGTCGCCGCGTCGAACCAGCCCGCGCGCTCGGCGGTGCCGAGGCCCATCAGGCCGGCCGCGAGAGCGATGAGCAGCGCCTCTCCGCCGACGGCCAGGCCCAGCCGCAAAGGGCGCGCACCCATGAGCGGGTGGGCCAGGATCGTCAGCAGGCCGAGGCCGACGAGCAGGGCCGGCACCACGGCGACGGCCTGGCCCACGAGGGCACGGGTCCCGGTCTCGAGCCAGTCGCCCACCGGCCCGACGCCGAAGCCCAGGAACAGGGCGAGCCCGAGCAGGATGCCCAGGGCGACGAGGCCCAGGCCGATCAGCTCACGGTGCTGGGGATCGGAATCGGGCGCCGCGGGGCGACGTTGCTGGCGCGCCGGGTTGGGGCGGCGCGGCTTCTGCGCGACCTGAGTGGCGATGACACACCTCCGGAGAACGGCCATGCGGGCGCACGCCCGCGCGTCCCCTATTGGCGGCCGGGGGCGCCGTTCCTCCCCGGTGTCACACCCTCTACCGGTGGTACAGCCTGAGGGTGGGAGAGCACTCCCCCACCCTCAGGGTCGAGATCACACCTCGACGATGACCGGGATCACCATCGGGCGCTGCTGGGTCTTGCGCCGCACGAGGCGGGCGACCACGTCGTGGATCGAGTGCTGCAGGACGCCCATCTCGGTGACGCGCTTGGCCGAGCTGGCCGCGATGCTCTGCTCCACGGCCAGGCGGGTCTCCTCCAGCACCACCTCGTCCTCGCCGCCGCTGAAGCCGCGGGTGACCACCTCGATGTCGCCCGCCAGCGTGCCGTCGGACGCGTCGATGCGCATGACGATGACCACCAGGCCGTCGTCGGACAGGTGCCGCCGGTCGCGCAGGACGCTCTCGGCGATGTCGGCGCCGCCGGACTGGTCGAGATAGGTCAGGCCGGCGGCCACGCGGCCGCCCGGCGTCGCCGAGTCGGGCGTGATCTCGAGGACGTCGCCGTTGTCGAGCACGTGGATGTTCGCGCGCGGGATGTCCATCAGCTCGGCCAGGCGTGCGTGCGCGCGCTGGTGGCGCGGCTCGCCGTGGATCGGGGCGAAGAACTTCGGGCGCAGCAGGTCGAGCATCAGCAGGAGGTCGTTGGCGCTGCCGTGGCCCGACACGTGGACACGCGGGTTCTGGCGCTCGGTGATGAAGGTGACGTCCTGGCGGACGAGGCGGTTGAGCACCTCGTTGACGGCCAGCTCGTTGCCGGGCACCGTCGACGACGAGTACAGCACGGTGTCGGTGGAGCGCAGGGTCACCTGGTTGTGCTCGCCGCGCGCGATCCTCGACAGGGCGGCCATGGGCTCGCCCTGGCTGCCGGTGCAGATGATCACCTGCTCGTCGTCCGGGTGCGACTCGAACTCGCGCAGCTTCACCAGGGTGCCCGGCGGGGGCACCAGGTAGGGCTTACCGGTCTCGGGATCGGTGAGGTTCGAGGCGATGCCGACGTTGCGCATCAGCGAGCGGCCGATGAGGGTGACCACGCGACCGTCGAGGTAGGCGGCGTCCAGCACCTGCTGCACGCGGTGGATGTGGGACGAGAAGGTCGTCACCAGCACCCGGCCACGGGCCGTGGCGAAGATGCTCGCCAGCTCGTCCTTCACCCCGCGGGTGGGGAGCGGCGACGGGGCCGGCCCCTCCTCGGCGTTGGTCGAGTCGGCCAGCAGCAGCTGCACACCGCGGTCGCCCAGGCGGGAGAAGGCCGGCAGGTCGCTGCGCCGGCCGCCGACGGGAGCGTGCTCGATGCCGAAGTCGCCGGTGTGGACGATCAGCCCGGCCGGCGTCTCGAGCGCCACCGACGAGCAGTCGGGGGTGCTGTGGGTGATCGGCAGGAACTCGGCCGTGAAGGGCCCGACGGGCAGGGGCTGGTTGTAGGCCACCTCCACCAGCTTCGCCTTGTCGATCAGGCGGTGCTCCTCGAGCTTCGGGCGCACCAGGCCCAGCGTGAAGCGTCGTCCGTAGATGGGGATCTGGCCGACGGCCTTGATCAGGAACGGCACGGCCCCGATGTGGTCCTCGTGGCCGTGCGTGAGGATGAGCGCCTCCACGGCGCCGGGTCGCTCGGCCAGGTAGCCGAAGTCGGGCAGGACGATGTCCACGCCCATGCGCTCATTCTTGGGGAAGGTCATCCCGCAATCGATGACGACGATCCTGCCGTCGTACTCGATGGCGTACATGTTCTTGCCGATCTCCCCCGCCCCGCCGAGCGGGATCACCCGCACGGTGGAGCCGGTCGCGTCATTCGCGATGGGGTCCTCCTCGATTCTCGTATGGATATGTCAAACGGGTGCGCGCCCGGGGTCGTTGCCCGCTCAGGCGCGCGAAAGGGTGACGCGGCGCTCCAGCACGGTGCGCAGGATGTCGCGCTGCACCGGGGTCGCCTCGACCAGCGGCAGCCGCAGACGGCCCGAGGGGATGGCCCCGGACATCTCGAGGGCCGCCTTGATCAGGATGGGGTTGGTGGTGACAAAGAGGGCGGCGTAGACGTCGGCCAGGTCGGCGTCGATCTGCCGGGCGGTCTCGAGGTCGCCGGCGGCGGCGGCAGCCGCGACGGCGCCCATCCGCTCGCCGACCAGGTGCGAGCTGACGGAGATCACGCCCACGCCGCCCATCTCGAGCACGGGCATCAGCATGTCGTCGTTGCCGGCGTAGAGCGCCAGGGGAACGGTGTCGGCGGTGAGCCGGGCCTCGGCCAGATCCGGATTGGCCTGCTTGACCCCCACCACGTTCGGTATCTCGGCCAGCTCGGCCAGCAGGTCGGGCGGCATGTTGATCGTCGTGCGCCCGGGGATGTTGTAGAGGATCACCGGCAGGCCCACGGCGGCGATGGCCGCGACGTGGCCCACGATGCCGGCCCGGGGCGGGCGGTTGTAGTACGGGGTGACCACCAGCGCGGCATTGGCGCCGATGGCGGCCGCCTCGTGGGTGAGGTGCACCGAGTGGGCGGTGTCGTTGCTGCCGGTCCCGGCGATCACCGGCGCGCCGCCGCTCTCGCGGACGGCCCATCGCACCAGGTCGAGCTTCTCGTCGTCGGTCAGGGTGGACGCCTCACCGGTGGTGCCCGAGACGACCAGCCCGTCCGAGCCGGTGCTCAGAAGCTGCTGGTACAGGGCCACGGTGGCCGCCTCGTCGACGCGGAGGTCCGCATCGAAGGGGGTTACGGCGGCGGTGAGGATCGGTCCGAACACGCGCGCCAGTATAGCCGCGCCCCCGGCCGACCCCGCAGCGGCAGCGGCGATCAGGCCGGCCGGCGTGCCGGCGGGCCGCCTCCGCCGGCGAACATCGCCTCCACGGCGGTGAGGGTGGTCTGCGCCGCCCCGACCAGACGGCCCTCCTCGGCGGGCTCCAGGCGCTCCCTGCGCAGCATGCCGATCTCGGCGCGCAGGGCGGCCGTCACCTCCTCGCGCGCGCGGGCCGGCGAGCGGGCGTGGGCGATCAGGTGCACGCCGGCGCGCACCTGGCTCTCGTAGGCCCGGATGGCCGCCTCTCGCGGGTAGCCGCGGCGCAGGCCGGGCAGCTCGTGGCGCAGATCCATGAGGTCGCGCTCCCACGCGCCCACCGAGACCTTGCGTTTCTCCACCTGGCGCTGGAGCACCTCGGCGGTGCGCGCGGTGGCGCCGCCGGCGCGCCGGCCCCACTCTCCCAGCTGCTGGATCAGCCGCTGCTTGGCCGGCTCGTTGGCCGGGTCCGACACCCACTCCTGGGCGGCCCTCACGAACTGGCCGGCCGCGCGCATGCCGTAGCGGCGCACCAGCACCAGCCCCAGAGCCGCCAGCCGCCCCGCGATCAGGCCCATCCCCTACCCCTCCTCCAGCACCATCAGGAGCTGCTTGGTCTCGACCTGGGTGCCGGCGGCCACCAGCACCTCGCGCACGGTGCCGGCGCGATCGGCGAAGACCCCGGTCTCCATCTTCATCGCCTCGATCGACAGCAGCCGGTCGCCGGCGGCCACGCGCTCGCCCGCCTGGACCGAGAGGCTCACCACCAGGCCCGGCATCGGCGCGGGCACGTGGCCGGCATCGGCCTCGTCGGCCATGCGCCGGGCGACGCCCGTGACCGCCAGCGAGCGGTCCACGACCTTCACCTCGCGCGGCTGGCCGTTGAGCTCGAAGAAGACCGTGCGCCGGCCCTCGACATCCGGCTCGCCCACCGCCAGGAAGCGGATCACCAGCGTCTTGCCGCGCTCGATGTCGGTGAACAGCTCGTCGTCGCGCTCCAGGCCGAAGAAGAAGACGTCGGTGGGCAGGACGCTGACATCGCCGTGGGTGCGCTGGTGCTCGGCGAAGTCGGTGAACACCTTGGGGTACATCAGGTACGAGGCCAGTTCGCGCTCGCTGACGTGACGGCGGACGCGCTTCTCCACCTCCGCGCGCACGGCGTCGAGGTCGGCCGGCGCCAACGTGGCCCCCGGGCGCTCGGTCAGCGGCTCGGCCCCGCGCAGCACCTTGCGCTGCAGCGCCGCGGGGAAACCCCCGTGCGGCTGGCCCAGATCCCCGTGGAAGAACTCCACCACCGAATCCGGGAAGGCGATCTCGTGGTCGGGGTCCAGGACGTCCTCGGCGGTCAGGTCGTTGGTGACCATGAACACCGCCAGGTCGCCGACCACCTTGGAGGTGGGCGTCACCTTGACGATGTCGCCGAACATGCGATTCACGGCGGCGTAGGTGCCGGCGACCTCGCGCCAGCGCGACTCGATGCCGAGCGCGCGCGCCTGCTGGCGCAGGTTGGTGTACTGCCCGCCGGGCATCTCGTGCTCGTACACCTCCGCGGCGCCCGAGCGCATGTCGCTCTCGAAGCCCACGTACACCGAGCGCACCGCGTCCCAGTAGGTGGCGGCCGCCGCCAGGGCCTCGCGGTCCAGGCCCGGGTCGCGCTCGGTGCCCCGCAGGGCCTCGACCACCGCGCCCAGGTTGGGCTGGGAGGTGAGCCCGCTCATCGGATCCATGGCGAGGTCCACCGCATCCACGCCGGCCTCGGCCGCCGCCAGCACCGAGGCGGCGGCGATGCCGCTGGTGTCGTGGGTGTGGAAATGGACCGGCAGGGCGGTCTCCTCGCGCAGGGCGCCCACCAGCAGGCGGGCCGCCTCCGGCTTGCACAGGCCGGCCATGTCCTTGATGGCCAGGATGTGGGCGCCGGCGTCCTCCAGCTTCCGGGCCATGTCCAGGTAGTAGCGCAGGTCGTACTTGGTCCGGGCCGGGTCGGTGAGGTCGCCCGTGTAACAGATGGCGGCCTCGCACAGCATCCCGCTCTCGCGCACCGCGTCGATGGCGACGCGCATGTTGTCGACCCAGTTGAGGCTGTCGAACACGCGGAACAGGTCGATGCCGGCGTCGGCGGCCTGGGCCACGAAGTGGCGCACCACGTTGTCCGGGTAGTTGGTGTACCCCACCGCGTTGGAACCGCGCAGCAGCATCTGGAGCAGGATGTTGGGCGCGGCCGCGCGGATCTGGGCCAGCCGGTCCCACGGGTCCTCTCGCAGGAAGCGCATGGCCACGTCGAATGTGGCGCCACCCCACGCCTCGAGCGAGAGCAACTGGGGAAGCGCGTGGGCGTAGTGCGGCACCGGCCGCACCAGGTCGTGCGTGCGGAAGCGCGTGGCCAGCAGCGACTGGTGCGCGTCGCGGAAGGTGGTGTCGGTGATGAGCAGAGGGCTCTCGTCGCGCATCCAGCGCGCGAACCCCTCCGGGCCACGCTCGTTCAGGCGGTCGCGGGTGCCGCGGGGTGGATGCGTCGCCACCGGCGGGGGCGGGATCACCGGCTCGCGGCGCACGACTGGCGGCTGGCGCCCCTCCACGTCCGGGTTGCCGTTGACGATCACATCGCCGATGAAGCCCAGCAGCCGGCTGGCGCGGTCGCGGCGCGGCCGGTATTGGAACAGCTCCGGCGTGTTGTCGATGAAGGTGGTGGTGTAGCTGCCCTCGCGGAAGGCCGCGTGCCCGATCAGCGCCTCCAGGAAGGGCAGGTTGGTCTTGACCCCCCGGATGCGGAACTCGCGCAGCGCCCGGTCCATCCGCGAGGTCGCCTCCTCGTGGGTGGGCGCCCAGGCGGTGACCTTCTCGAGCAGGGAGTCATAGAACGGGGTGATGACCGCCGAGGAGTAGGCCGTGCCGCCGTCCAGGCGGATCCCGAAGCCGGTGGCCTCGCGATAGGCGGTGATGCGGCCGTAGTCCGGGATGAAGTGGTTCTCGGGGTCCTCGGTGGTGATGCGGCACTGCATGGCCGAGCCGTTCAGGGCCACCGAGGGCTGCGAGGGAACGCCGCTCCCGGAGCTGCCGATCTCGGCCCCCTGGGCGATCCGCAACTGGGCCTTCACGATGTCGATGCCCGTCACCACCTCGGTGACGGTGTGCTCCACCTGCACGCGGGGGTTCACCTCGATGAAGTGGAACTCCCCGGAGTCGGCGTCCATGAGGAACTCGACCGTGCCGGCGCCGCTGTAGCCGGCCTCGGCCATGAGGCGGACGGCGGCGTTGCACACCGCCGAGCGGCGCTCGTGGTCCAGGCGCGGGGACGGGGCAAGCTCCACCACCTTCTGGTGGCGGCGCTGGATGGTGCAGTCGCGCTCGAACAGGTGCACCACGTTGCCGTGGCGGTCGCCCAGGATCTGCACCTCGATGTGCCACGCGCGCTCCACCAGGCGCTCGACGAAGAGCTCGTCGTTGCCGAAGGCCGCCCGGGACTCGGAGCGGCCGGCCTCCACGGCGTCGGCCAGCTCCTCGGGGGTCCGGACCACGCGCATCCCGCGCCCGCCGCCGCCCCAGGAGGCCTTCACCATCATGGGGAAGCCCACCTCGTCGGCCAGACGCGCCACCTCGGCGGGGTCGTGCGGCAGGGCACCCGTGGCGGGCATGACCGGCACGCCGGCGCGCTCGGCCAGCTCGCGGGCCGCCACCTTGTTGCCCAGCATGCGCATCACCGAGGGCGGCGGGCCCACCCAGATCAGGCCCTCGCGTTCGCAGGCGTCGGCCAGCTCCGGGTTCTCGGAGAGGAAGCCGTAGCCGGGGTGGATGGCGTCGGCGCCCGAGTCGAGGGCGATCCGGATGATGCCCTCGATGTCCAGGTAGGCGCGCACCGGCTCGGAGCCCTTGCCCACCTGGTAGGCCTCGTCGGCTTTGAAGCGATGGAGCGCGAAGCGATCCTCGAGCGAGTAGATCGCGATGGTGCGCATGTCGAGCTCGGTGGCCGCGCGGAACACGCGGATGGCGATCTCGCTGCGGTTGGCCACCAGCAGGCTGCGGATGCGACGGGGCACGTTCAGCGGCTCCCTGGGTGGTGTCCCCGCGCCCGGGAGCCGGCGGGGACATGCCCCGTCCAGCCTCCCGCGCGCCCGATGGATCGTCCTGCGATCACCCGTCGCATCCTACTGGCCGGCGAGCGCCCGCTCGCCGCGGAAGCAGGCCCCGGTGACGATGGTGGTCGGTGCTTGGCGGTGCCATCGCCCCCGTCTACGATCACGTGGAGAACTGTGGACCACAGGATGGAACGGAACCGACGATGACCAAGCGCAACGTCACGGTGCAGCTGGACGAGGACGTCATACGACGGGCCAAGGTGCTCGCCGCGCGGCGTGGCGCGTCGGTCAGCGCCCTCATCGGGATCGAGATCCAGCGACTCGTGGATGAGGACGATCGCTACGAGGCCGCCCGCGAGAGGGCGATGCAGGCGCTCGACGATGTGGTCGAGCGCGGCGGCCGGCAGTGGACGCGCGACGCATTGCATGAGCGCTGAGCGGGCGCGCGGCCGTCCCGCGCCGGCCCGGCCCCGGAGGACCTTCGTCGACACGAACATCTTGGTGTACGCCCACGACGCCTCCGAGCACCGGCGCCAGCCGATCGCCGCCGCACTCCTGCGCCGGCTGTGGAACACGCGCTCGGGAATGGTCAGCACACAGGTGCTCACCGAGTTCTACAACGTGGTCACGCGCAGGCTTCGCGTGCCACTGGCACGACGCGATGCCCGCGAACTCGTGTCCCGCTACGCGGTATGGCCGGTCGTGCAGGTCGATACACCCCTCATCCTGGCCGCCTCGGCGCTGGAGGAGGAGCACTCCTTCTCCTTCTGGGACGCCCTGATCGTGGAGGCGGCCCGGCGGGGCGGGGCGAGGGTGCTGGCCTCGGAGGACCTGCAGCACGGGCGACGGCTCGACACGCTGAGCATCGAGAACCCCTTCGCCCCGGATCCCATCGGCTGATCGCCGCCGCCGCGCCGGCCGTTCAGTCGCCGAACAGCAGCGGCTCCAGCCCCATCGTCAGGCCCGGCCGGCCGGCGATCGCCCGCACCGCCATCACGACGCCCGGCATGAAGCTCTCGCGGTTGAGCGAGTCGTGGCGGATGGTCAGCGTCTCCCCCAGGCCGCCGAGGATGACCTCCTGGTGGGCCACCAGTCCCGGGAGGCGCACCGAGTGCACCACCGGGTCGCCCTCCATCAGGCCGGCGGTTCGCAGGGCGGTGCCCGAGGGGGCGTCCAGCTTGCCGTCGTGGTGCAGCTCGATGATCTCGGCCTTCGGCATGTGGCGCGAGGCCTCGGCGGCGAACCGCATCATCAGCACCGCGCCCACGGCGAAGTTGGGAGCGATGAGGACGTTGGCCATGCCGGCATCGGCGCGGGCCCGGATCTCGGCCACCTGGTCGTCCGAGAGGCCCGTGGTGCCGACCACCGCGTGGACGCCGGCATCCAGGGCGGCCAGCGTGTTGGCGAACACGGTGTGCGGCTGGGTGAAGTCGACCACCACGTCGCAGGGGGTCGCGGCCAGCGCCGCCGGCAGGTCCGCGGCGGTCCCCTCGCCCGCGAGCATGGGGTCGGCGCGCACGGCCACGTGCATCCCCTCGGCTGCGGTCACCGCCGCGACGACCGCCTGCCCCATCCGGCCGGCGGCGCCGGCCACGCATACGTTGATCATGGCCGGGGAGCCTACCGCCGGCCCCGCCCCGCGGTCAGGTCAGCAACGGCTCCAGCTCCCTCACGGCGGCGATCAGCCAGTCCACCGGGGTGAAGCGCACCGTCTGGCGCAGCGCGAAGGCGGTGACGGCGTTGATGCCGCCCTCGTCCTGCTCCACGTCGATGCCGTGACGCAGCCCCTCGCGCAGGCGGTCCTCGAGGTCGTCGCCCAGATCACCGCCGTCGGCCACGACCTCGATCACGCGCAGGAGCAACTCCTCGCGGGTGGTGCCGGTGGCGCACGCGGTGTGGTCGACACCCCGCAGGGCGATGCGCTGCGCACGGGCATCGACGCTGTCGCCCTCGATGGCCACCGTGCGCGCGCACGGGTCGGGCAGCTCCAGCGCGCCCTCGTCCAGGGCGCCCCTGTTGATCTGGAACCCCACCAGCGCCAGTAGCAGCACAAGCATGCCGGCGATGGCCGCGTGGGCGGCTGTACGGCTCATGGGGCCCCCCGAGGCGCCCCACGGGCGGCCGCCATCGCCGCGAGCGGCAGCAGCGCCAGCGCGCCGAGGAGTGCGCACAGCAGGAACGACCCCCGGAAGCCGCGGGTGACCGCCGGCGCGATCAGCGCCTCCAGCTGGTCGCCCAGGGACGCCCGCGCCGCGGGGTCGCCCCCTTCCCCGGCCTCGGCCGCGGCGCGCAGATCGGGCACCGAACCCGTGGGGGTCCTCGCCAGTTCCTCCTCGAGGGCGCGGCCCACCACGACCTTGTCACCCACCGACAGCGACGAGTCGACCAGCCGGGCGGCGCCGACCAGCGTCGCCCGGTCGCTGACCTCGGCCAGATCGGCCGACAGCAGCGGCGCCATCAGCACCAGCCCGATCACCAGGCCGGCGTGGCGCGCCCCCACCGAGCGGCTGCCGGCCGAGGCCGGGTCCGCGCCGGCCAGCGACAGGCGGGTCAGGGGCGGCACCGCCAGCCCCAGCCCCAGGCCGGCCAGGCCGAGGGCCGCGGCCAGGTAGGCCGGGTCCTGTTCGCGGGTGATGGCCATTGCGAACATGCTCCCGGCCACCATCGCGGTGCCGCCGGCCATCGCCGCCATCGGGCGCGCCCAGCGGGCCAGCGGCTCGGCCAGGGCCGCACCGGCCGGCAGCGCGCTCACCACGAGGGCCGCGAACAACGGCTCGCGCCCCCAGCCGTCGATCACCAGCACCGACGCCAGGAACAGGGCGCCCACCAGCGCGCCCGAGATCAGCCCGAGGGCGGCGGTGGCACCCCACAGCACCCCCGCCCGCGGCACCGCCTCGTCACCCGCCCCCGCCCCGGCGAGCGCCGGAGGCGGCCCCCCGCCGGCCAGGATCACCCTTCCACGCCGGGCGCCCGGGGCCCTCGGGGCCCGGGTCGCGGCCAGCGCCACCAGCCCCACCGGCACCTGGGCGATGAAGATCGCACGCCAGTCGGCCACCTGGGTCAGCACCCCGCCGAGCGCCGGGCCCACCGCGGCCCCCACCACGGCGGCGACGCCCCACACCCGCACGCCGTGCCCCGTCGAGCCGGTGGCCGCCACCAGCAGGCTCACCGCGCCGGCCAGCAGCAGCGCGCCGCCCACGCCCTGCGCCGCCCGCGCCGCCACCAGGACCCCCAGACTCTGGGCGGCGGCGCAGACCACGCACGCCACCGAGAACACCATCAGGCCGGCCCGGGTGAGCCACGCGGCGCTGAGGTGTCGCATGAACGGAACCAGGGCCAGCGCCACCACGGCCACCGTCAGGTTGTAGGCGGTGATCACCCAGGAGACGGCGGGGATCGTGGTGTCGAAGCGGCCGAGCAACTCCGGCAGGGCGATCACCACGATCGACGAGTCGGCGAAGGCCACGCCCACGGCCACCGCCAGCAGCAGCACCGCCACGCGCGCCCCGGCCGGCCGGCGGGGCCGGCCGGCGGTGCTGCGCAGGGTGGGGCCCGTGGAACTCACCCCATGGTCATACCGGAGCGCTCGCACCGGCGCCGTTTCGTCCCGGTTAACCCGCCGCGCCCGCACACCGCCGCAGCGCCCGCCCGATCAGCGCCGGATCAGGCCGCCAGCGCCGGCGAGAGGTGCTCCACCGCGGCCCGGATGGCGTCGCCGCGGGGGCCGATGGCCGCCACCGACATCTGCTCCGGCTGCCAGTGGGCCGCGGCCAGTTCCTGCACGTCGGCGGCCGTGACCGCCGCGATGCGGTCGATCACCTCGTCCACGCTCAGCAGCTCCGTGCCCGTGAGGAGCGCCCGTCCGATGCGGTTCATCCGCGTCCCCGAGCTCTCCATGCTCAGCACCAAGCGCCCGCGCAGGTGGTCCTTGGCACGCTGCAACTCGTCGGCCGGGAGCGGCTCCTCGGCGAGCCGCCGCAGCTCATGACGAATGATGTCGCAGGCCGTCACCAGGTTGTCCTCCCGCGTGCCGAGGTAGACCCCGACCTGCCCCACGTCGGCGTACCCGACCGCATACGAGCCCACCGCGTAGGCCAGGCCGCGCTTCTCACGCACCTCCTGGAACAGGCGGGAGCTCATCGATCCGCCGAGCACCGTGTCGAGCACGCCCTGCGCGTGCCGGCGCGGGTCATTGCGCGACAGCCCGGGACCCCCGAGGGCGAGGTGGTACTGCTCGGTGGGCTTCTCCTTGAGCGCCAGACTCGGCGTCCCGGGACGAGCCCCCTCGATGACCGACGCCTCGTGCCCCCGGGGCAGGTCGGCGAACAGCCGCCCCGCCAGCTCCACCATCTCCTCGTGATCCACGTTGCCGGCCGCTGCCAGCACCATGTTCGGCGCCGCGTAGTGGGCCCGGTGGTACCCGCTCACCTCCGCGTGGGTGACCGCCCCCACCACCTGGGAGGTGCCGATCACCGGACGCCCCAGGGGCTGGTCGGGGAAGACGGCCTCGGAGACCATGTCGTGGATCTGGTCCTGGGGATCGTCCTCGTACATGGCGATCTCCTCCAGCACCACCTCGCGTTCCTGCTCGAGGTCGGTGAAGGCCGGTCGCGTGAGCATGTCGGTCAGCACGGGCAGTGCCCGGTCCACCAACTCGTCGAGGACGCGCGCGTAGACCACGGTGTAGTCGCGCCCGGTGGCCGCGTTCACCTCGCCCCCCAGGCCGTCGAAGGCCTGGGCGATGCCCTCCGGGGTGAGGGTGGGCGTGCCCTTGAAGAGCATGTGCTCGAGGAAGTGCGAGACCCCGGACTGAGCCGGGGTCTCATAGCGGGAGCCCACGCCGATCCAGGCGCCGACGGCCACCGAGCGCACGCCCGGGACCGCCTCGGTGATGACCCGAAGGCCACCCGCGGTGGTGTCGACGCGGGGCTCCACCCCTACTCCGCCGGGCTCAGGCGCCGGCGGCGCCGGCGCGGCTGCTCGCCGTCCTCGCCGGCGCCCTCGCCGTCGCCGTCGCCGTTGACCGGCATGTCGTCCTCGGTGCCGAGGATGCGCAGGCCGACGCGGCCGCGGGCCTTGTCGACCTCCACCACACGCACGTCCACCACGTCGCCGCGGTTGATGACGTCCTCGACCTTGTCCACGCGCTCGGTGGACAGGTTGGAGATGTGCAGCAGGCCGTCGTTGCCCTTGGTCAGCTCCACGAACGCGCCGAACGTGGTGGTCTTGACCACCTTCGCGCCCATGTAGACGTCGCCGACCTCGACGTCCTTGGTCATCGCGCGGATCTGCTCCACCGCGGCGTCCGCCTTGACGCCGTCGACGCCGTACACCTTCACGGTGCCGTCGTCCTCGATGGAGATCTCCACCTCGTAGTCGGCCTCGAGGCCGCGGATGGTCTCTCCGCCCTTGCCGATGACGGTGCCGATGCGGTCCGGGTCGATCTTGACCGCGGTGATGCGCGGCGCCCACTTGGACAGCTCGGTGCGCGGCTCGCCGATGGCCTTGGTCATCTCGGCGAGGATGTGCTGGCGCCCGGACTTCGCTTGGGTGAGCGCCTCGCGCAGGATCTCGACCGTGATGCCCGAGAGCTTGTTGTCCATCTGGAGGGCGGTGATGCCCTCCGAGGTGCCCGCGACCTTGAAGTCCATGTCGCCGAGGTGGTCCTCGTCGCCCTGGATGTCGCTGAGGATGATGTGGTCG
This sequence comes from Miltoncostaeaceae bacterium, assembly GCA_040219555.1. GTDB lineage: Bacteria > Actinomycetota > Thermoleophilia > Miltoncostaeales > Miltoncostaeaceae > JAVJSF01. Next base: position 156,832 of record JAVJSF010000006.1, on the reverse strand, counting down.
TCACCCTCCTTGATGAGCCCCATCGCGATGCCGGCCACCGGCCGGGCGATCGGGACGCCGGCGTCCATCAGGGCCAGGGTCGACCCGCAGACCGAGGCCATCGAGGACGAGCCGTTGCTCTCCAGGGTCTCCGACACCAGACGCAGCGTGTAGGGGAACTCCTCGTCGCCCGGGATCATCCCCGTGAGCGCCCGCTCGGCGAGCGCGCCGTGGCCGATGTCGCGGCGCTTGGGGCCGCGCATGAAGCCGGTCTCGCCCACCGAGTAGGGCGGGAAGTTGTAGTGGTGGATGTAGCGCTTGCTGGTCTCGGTGCCGATCCCGTCGATGCGCTGCGCCTCCTTGGAGGTGCCGAGCGCCAGCAGGGTCATCACCTGGGTCTCGCCGCGGGTGAACAGGCCGGAGCCGTGCACGCGCGGGGCCACGCCGACCTCGCAGGAGATCGCGCGGATCTCGTCGGCCTTGCGGCCGTCGGGGCGCTTCTTGTCCACGGCGATGCGCCGCCGGATGATGCTCTTCTCGAGCGCGTCGAACGCGGTGTGGACCGCGGCGACCTCGTCCGGGGTGGAGTCCTCGGAGGTGAGGTCGGCCACGACGGCCGACCGCACGGCGGCCACCTTGTCGCGGCGGGCCAGCTTGGCCTGCTCGAGGGTGGCCTCGTTCAGGGCGGCCCCGTGGGCCGACTCGACCTTGGCCAGGAGGTCCTGGTCGACCGGCGCCACGCTGATGTCCCACTTGGGCTTGCCGGCGGCCTTCTGCAGCTCGATCTGGGCGTCGCACAGCAGACGGATCTCGTCGTGCGCGACCTGCAGGGCCTCGATCATGGTCTCTTCGTCGATCTCGGACGCGCCGGCCTCGACCATCGAGATCGCGTCGGCGGTGCCGACCACGATCAGGTCGAGCTCGGACTCCTCCTGCTCGGGCATGGTCGGGTTGATGATGAACTCATCCCCGATCAGCCCGATGCGCACCGCGCCCACCGGGCCGTAGAACGGCATCTCGGAGAGCATCAGAGCCGCGGAGGCCCCGTTGATGGCCAGGATGTCGAACGAGTTGACCTGGTCCACCGACAGCGTGGTGGCGATGACCTGGGTCTCGTTGCGGTAGCCCTTGGGCCACAGCGGCCGGATGGGCCGGTCGGTCATGCGCGCGGTGAGGGTGGCGCGGTCGCTCGGACGCGACTCGCGCTTGATGAAGCCACCGGGGATCTTGCCCGCGGCGTACATCCGCTCCTCCACGTCCACCGTCAGGGGGAAGAAGGAGGCGCCGGGCCGGGCCTCCTGGGCCCCGACCGCCGTCACCAGGACCATCGTGTCGCCGGCGCGGACAACGACCGCCCCGTTGGCCTGCTTGGCCAGCTTGCCCGTCTCGAAGGAGATCGGGGTGTCACCGATCTGTGCGGTGACCATCTCTACTGCCATGTGTCATATCCCTTGTCCGCCCCACGCCACTCGGCCGGGGCTCCTCCTGCCGGCGGCACCCGCCGCCGGCGCATCATCTCGGCGTCCTCGTGGGGATCCGCCGCGTCGTCCCTGCGTCCCTCGTCCGCGCTCTAGCGGCGCAGACCCAGCGTCTTCGTCAGCTCGCGGTAGCCATCCAGATCGACCCGCTGGAGATAGCTCAGCAGGCGCCTGCGGCGACCCACGAGCTTCAGCAGTCCTCTGCGCGAGTGGTGGTCCTTCTTGTGGGTCTTCAGGTGCTCGGTGAGCTGATTGATCCGCTCGGTGAGGATGGCGACCTGAACCTGGGGCGAACCCGTGTCGCTGTCGTGGCGACGGTGGTCCGCGATCACCTGACCCTTGGCGTCCTTGGCCAGCATTGTCTTCGCTCCTCGCTCAGCCTCGGCGCAGCCTGAGCCGCACCGGGTCGTGATGTTCATGTCCGCCCGACGTGCGCAGGCACGAGGGACCACGGTCGAGGCGACCGGGACCGAACGACAGTAGCAGAGGCGCCGGGCGGGTCCGGCGCGCGCAGACCTTCAGCGGCCGCCGTCGGCCGCCGCGGCAAGTTCCCGCGTGCGAGCCACGTCGAGCGTGATCTGCTCCACCAGCGCCTGGGGGTTCGCGAAGCGGCGCTCGTCGCGCAGGCGCTGCAGGAACTCGATGCGCATCGGCTCGCCGTAGAGCTCGGAGCCGTCGTGGTCGAGCAGGAAGGCCTCGAGACGCAGCTTGGCGGTGATGTCGGACTCGGTGAAGGTCGGCGAGGTGCCGATGTTCACCGCCGCGGCCACCCGGCCGGTGCGCAGCAGCGCGTGCGCGGCGTAGACCCCCCGGCCGGGGACGGCCGAGTCGGCCGGGATCTCGATGTTGGCGGTCGGGAAACCCAGCTCGCGGCCACGCTGATCCCCGTGCACGACGACCCCCTCCACCGAGTGGCGCCGGCCCAGCAGCGGCATCACCGCGTCCACCTGCCCGGTGGCCACCAGCCGGCGGACACGCGTGGACGAGACCGGCTTGCCGTCGGCGGAGGTGACGATGTCCGGGACCTCCACCCGCACCCCGCGCGTCCGCCCGAACGTGCGCAGCCACCCCGCGGTGCCCGTGCCCCCGAAGCCGAAGCGGAAGTTCTGGCCCACCACGACGCCCTCGGCGCTGACCGGGGCGGACAGGAGCAACTCCGCGAAGCGCTCCGCGCGCAGCCGGGAGAAGCCGCGGTTGAACGGGACCACCAGCAACTCGTCCACCCCGAGCGCCTGTATGAGGAGGCGCTTGTGGGGAAGGTGTGTGAGCACGGCGGGGCGCAGCTCGGGCCGCACGACCGCGATGGGCTGGGGCTCGAAGGTGAGCACCATCGCCGGGACACCGCGTTCGCGGGCCAGGTCGATCGCCGTGCGGATGATGCGCTGGTGGCCGACGTGCACCCCGTCGAAGGTGCCGATGGCCACCACGCGCCGGCCGCCCCCCAGGGGTAGCTCGCCCAGGGAGCCGTAGCGCCTCACACCGCCCCCCGCCCGGCCTGGCCGGCCGGCGCGAGCACCACCCGGGGGCGTATGTGCCCCTCCCCGTCCCCCTCGCCCACCGCCAGGAGGATCCCGGCGGACACGATCAGGCAGGTGCCCTGCGCATCGCCGCCGACGGCCCTACCGTGGGCCACGTCCGCGGCGCCGGACTCGTCGACCGAGACCTCCGGGAGGTGACCGAGGCCCTCACGCGGATCCCGCCCCCCCGCGCGCAGCGCGTCCTCCACCGGCAGAGCGTCCGCAACCGAGAGCGCGCCCACCTCCGTCCGCCGCAGGGCCTCGCAGTAGGCCCCCACACCGAGCGCCCGCCCGATGTCCTCGGCCAGGCTCCGGATGTAGGTGCCCTTGGAGCAGCGCACGGCGATCACGGCGCGCCCCTCCCCCAGGTCGTCCACCAGCGACAGGCGGTGGATCACCACCTCCCGCACCGGCGCGTCCACATCCTCGCCGCGCCGGGCCCGGGCATAGAGGCGCTCCCCGTCGACGCGCACCGCCGAGAACGCCGGCACGCGCTGGGTCTGGCGGCCGCTGAGGGCGGGCAGCACTGCGGCGATCTCGGCGGCCGGCGCCGGGGCGCCGTCCGGGGTGATCGGCCCCTCCGGGTCGCCCGTCGCCGAGGTGAATCCGGTGCGGATGGTCGCCAGATAGCCCTTGTCCAGGCCGCTCATGTGCTCGGCCACGCGCGTGGCACGGCCGGAGAGCACCACCATCAGGCCGGTCGCGAACGGGTCGAGCGTCCCGGCGTGGCCCACCTTCACCGACCGCGGGAGTCCGCGGCGCATCTGCGCGACCACATCGTGGGAGGTCGGGCCGGCCGGCTTGTCGACCAGCCAGAGCAGGGGGCGGGTGTCTGCGGCCACGGTGTGGCTCACCGTACCGTGGCGTCCCCCAGGCGCGCGCGCACCTCGCCCTCGATCCGGTCGAGCAGCTCCGCGGGGTCGCTCTGGGTGGTGAAGCCGGCCGCCGCCCGGTGGCCGCCGCCGCCCTCGGCGCCCGCGATGGCCCCGACATCGACGTCCGGATGGGTGGTGCGCAGGGAGACCCGCCAGGCTCCCGGGGGGCCGCCGGCACGCACGAGCGCGGCCACCGCCACGCCCCGCCCGGCGCGCATCATCTCCACGATCCCCTCGGTGTCCTCGCCGCCGGCGTCGGCGACATCCTCGTCGGTGAGGACGGCCGTGGCGAAGCGCCCGTCGGCGCGGTACTCGGCGCGCATCAGGGCGCGCCCCATCAGCGCCAGCCGGTCCCGGGGCTGGTCCTCGTAGAGGCGGCGCCCGAGCTCGTGGTGATCGATGCCGGTCTCCAGCAGGACGGCGGCGGCCCGGTGGGTGGCCGGGCTCGTGTTGGTGTAGCCGAAGCGGCCGGTGTCGGTGACCATGCCGGCGTACAGCGGCGCGGCGATCTCGGGCGTGAGGACGATCCCCGCGGCCGCGATGACGCCCATGAGCACCTCAGCCGTGCTGGATGCGTCGGGAAGCACGTGGTTGAGATCGCCGTAGCGGGTGTTGTCCTTGTGGTGGTCGATGTTCACCGTGGTGGCGGCGACCTCGTGGAACTCCTCACTCCACATCCGCTTCTCGCTGGCGCAGTCGACCGCGACGTAGGTCCGCCGGTCCAGGTCGGCCGGCGGGCGGGCCAGGATCTCCTCGCCCGGGCCGAGCAGGAACGTGAGGTCTCCGGGCACGGGCGGCTCGTCGGCGTGGGCCAGCGTCACGTCCTGGCCCGCCGCGCGCAGTGCCCGCGCCAGGCCGAGCATCGAGCCGATGGCGTCCGCGTCGGGGTTGTGGTGCGAGGTGATGACCGGACGCGCACCCGGGGCCAGCAGGGCGGCGGCCACCTCGGCCGCCGTCGCGTCGCGGCCCCTCACGGGCACCCCTCCCCGGACCCCTCGGGATCCTCGGGTGCCGGTGCACCGATGGCACCGCCGTCGGGACCGGTGACCTCGTCGATGAGCCGCGTCAGCGCCACGGCGTCCTCCTGGGTGCTGTCGTAGACGAAGCTGAGCTGGGGGGTCTGGCGGGTCCGCAACTCGCGCGCCACCCGAGCCTGCAGCAGTCCACGCGCAGACTCGAGCGCGGCGAGCGCACCCTCGCGCTCCCGGCGGTTGAGGCAGGTGAAGTAGACCTTCGCCTCCCGGACGTCCTGGGTGGACTCCACCTGGGTGACGGTGACGAATCCCAGCCGGGGATCCGACAGCTCGCGGCCGATGGCCTCGGCCACCACCTGACGCAGCGCCGTATCCACGCGCCTCATGCGGGTGCTGCGCTCGCGCCGGGCCATCAGAACCCGTTCCGCCAGCGCTGCTCGCCGTCGACGGGCACCAGATCGTCGGCCTCGCCCACCACCTGGAACACCTCGTCGCCGTGGAGCATGCGGCGGCCCTCCTCGATCCGGGCCGCCGCACCGCCCGCAGTGCGGTCGGCCACGCACAGGGTGAGCCGGGTGCGCTGCCACAGGTCGTGGTGGTCGACCTCGGCGACCGAGCAGGCGAGGCGGCGCGTGAGGAGATTCCTCACGCGCAACAGCTCCTTGCGCTTGCCCTTCAGCGAGCCCGCCTCGGGGAGGTGCAGATCGACGGTCAGGATGCCCACATGTCCGCACTCCATGCCGCGGTCCTCACCCCGGCTCGTCGGTGCCCGATCCGCCGGACGCCTTCGGCGCCGCCGCGGCCGCGGCGGTCTGGGAGGTGCGGGCCACCTCACGCAGCTCGAAGACCTCGATGCGGTCGCCCTCCTTGACGTCGTTGTAGTCGTCGAGCAGGACACCGCACTCGAAGCCGGTGGCCACCTCGCGGGCATCGTCGTCGAAGCGACGCAGGCCCGACACCTTGCCCTCGTGGACCACTGTGCCCTCGCGCACCAGGCGCGCGTTGGCGCCGCGGCGCACCATGCCCTCGGCCACGTAGCAGCCGGCGATCGTCCCCAGGCGGCTGGCGCGGAAGGTGGCGCGCACCTCCAGCTCGCCGATGGGCTCCTCCACGATGTCCGGCTCCAGCAGGCCCACAAGGGCGTCGCGGACGTCCTCGATGACCCGGTAGATGACGCGATAGGTGCGGACATCGACGCTCTCGCGCTCCGACAGCACCCGGGCCTCGGGGCGCGGGCGGACGTTGAAGCCGATGATGATCGCCTCGGAGGCCGCCGCGAGCATCACGTCCGACTCGTTGATGGCGCCCACACCCGTGTGGATGACCCGCAGGCGCACCTCGGTCTGCTCGACCTTCTCGAGGGCGTCGACCAGGGCTCCCACGGAGCCCTGCACGTCGCCCTTGATGATGATGTTGAGCTCCTTGAGGCCGCCCTCCTTGATGCGGGCGAACAGGTCGTCCAGGGAGACGGGCTTGCGGTTGGCCAGCTCCTCGGCCCGCAGGCGCTGGCTGCGCTCGGAGGCCTTCTGACGTGCTTCGCGCTCGTTCTCGACGGCGCGGAAGCGCTCGCCGGCGTCGACCACGCCACCCAGGCCCAGCACCTCGACGGGGACCGACGGGCCGGCCTCCTTGATGAGGGCACCGGTGTGGTCGACCATCGCGCGGACGCGCCCGAAGACGTCGCCGGCCACGATGACGTCGCCCACGCGCAGGGTGCCGCGCTGGACCAGGAACGAGGCCACGGGGCCCCGGCCCGGGTCCAGCCGGGACTCGATCACCGTGCCCGACGCCTCGGGCGTGGGGTTGGCCTTCGGCTCGACGTCGGCGTCGGCCACCAGCAGGACGGTCTCGAGCAGGGAGTCGATGCCCTTGCCCTCGAGCGCGGACACCTCGACGAACTCGTGGCTGCCGCCCCAGTCCGAGGGGATGACCTCGCGCTGGGACAACTCCTGCTTGACGCGCTCGGGATTGGCCCCGGGCTTGTCGATCTTGTTCACCGCGACCATAAAGGGCACGTCCGCCGCGCGGGCGTGGTCAATGGCCTCGATCGTCTGCGGCATGACGCCGTCGTCGGCGGCCACGACGATGACGGCGACGTCGGTGATCTTCGCGCCGCGGGCACGCATGGCCGTGAAGGCCTCATGGCCCGGCGTGTCGAGGAAGGTGATCTCGCGCGCCGAGTGGTGCACCTGGTACGCGCCGATGTGCTGGGTGATGCCGCCGGCCTCGCCCGCGGCCACCTCGGTGGAGCGGATGGCGTCCAGGAGCGAGGTCTTCCCGTGGTCGACGTGACCCATGACGGCGACGACCGGGGCGCGCGACACCAGGTCGGCGGGGTCGTCGTCGAAGGTCTCCTCGCGCTCGGCCTGCTCCTCGGTGTGCACCACCGCCACCTTGCGCTCCATCTCGGCCGCGATCAGCTCGATCGCGTCGTCCGAGAGGGACTGGGTGATGGTGGCGAGCTCGCCGAGACCCATGAGGGTCTTGATGATCACCGGGGTGCCGACCCCGAGGGCGTCGGCCAGTTCCTTCACCGTGGAGCCCGACGCGACATCGACCGAGGGCATCTCCGACGGCGGGATGACCACCGCCGGCTTCTCCTCGGCCTTGGGCCCGCCGCCGCGCTGGCGTCCGCGGTCGCGCCCGGCGGGGCCGCGGCCGCGGCCGCCGGCACCCGAGTCGATGACCACGCGCCGGCGCTTGCCGCGCGGGCCCCCGCCCGGACCTCCGGGGCCACCGGGACCGGACGGTCGCCCGGCGTTCGGGCCGGCTCCGGGCGTGCCGCCCGGACGCGGGGCGCCGGCCCCGGCTCCGGCCGGACGCGGTGCGCCCGCGGGCGGGCCGCCGGGTCGCCCGCCACCCTGACGGGCGGGGGCCCCGCCACCCTGGCGGGCGGCGGGCGCGTCGCGCCGCAGGGGCGGGAGAGGCGGGTCGCTGGGCTTCAAGGGGCGGCGCACCGGCTCGGGGCGGCGGATCCCGCCGACGGCGTCCGAGGTGGGCTGCTGGGTGCCCTCACCCGCCGGACGCGGGGGCTTCGGGGGACGCGGCGGCTGGGACGGGCGCTCGCCCGCGGCACGTGCCGGCCGGGCCGGCGTCTCCGCGGGGGCCTCGGGTGCCCCGGCCTCCGGGGCAGCCCGGTCATCGGCAGTCGCCTCGGACTGCGGGGTCGCCTCGGCAGCCGGGGTCGCGTCGGGATCCGGGGTGGGCTCCGGCTGGGGCTCGGCGGCGGAGGGCGCGTCCGCGTCCTCGGGCGCCGCTGGGGGCGTCTCGCCGGCGACCGAGGAAGCCTCGGGCTTCTGGGGCGCGTCCTCGGGCGCGGCCGGAGCGGCGTCGCTCTCGCGGGCCTGCGGCTCCCCGGCCGCCGGCTGCGCGGCGTCGACGGGGGGCGCCTCCTCCGACGATGCGGGCGCCTCGGCCTCGGGCTGCTCGGGGGCGTCCGCCCCGACGGGGGTCGGCGCTGTGTCGGTGGTGGGGGTCGCGGGGGCCTCCGCCGCCGGGGCCGGCTCGTCGGCCGGCACGATCTGATCGGGCGCAGGCCTCGGCGGCAGCTTCGGCTTGGGCGGAGTCTTGGGCGGCTTGGGCGGGGGCTTGGCCTCCACCACCGGCGCGGGCGGCTCCGTGCCCTCTGGCTTCGGATGGCGGTTGGGGTTCAGCGCATGCAGCGCCTCCGCCACGTCCACGGTGGACGAGGCGGTCTTCACCGGCACGCCGGCGCGCTGCAATCGCTGCAGGACCAATGAGCTCGGAAGCCCCTCGTCCTTGGCGATCTCATAGATGCGCTTCTTCTCCATCGCTGCCCCCAATCACTCCTCCTCGCCGAAACCAACCACCAGGGCGGGATCGACGGCGATCTCACCCCGGACACGGGCGCCGCGCGCGAACGCACGGCGTGCAACGGCCCGCTCGAAACAGTCGCGCTGCGGATGGACGTACAAGCCCCGGCCGCCCCGCGCTGCCCCATCATCGCGCATCAGCACGTATCCGTCGCCCGAGGCCACCGCCGTGAAGCGCGCCAGGGTCCCCTTCGGGCCTCTGGCGCCACAGCCGAGACAACGGCGCTCCGGGATGTGCCGGGCGCGTGCTGCTGCCATCTACTCCTCGCCACCCTCCTCCACGGGCTCATCGGCCACCGGTTCGCCGGTGCCGACCGCGGCGCCGGCCAGAGACGCGATGCGATCGAAGCCGCCGTCCTCGCCGGCCTCCACGATCTCCTCCGCAGTGAGGGCTCGTCCCAGCGCCCCTTCGAGCTCCGCGAACCTGGCGTGCGCCGGCGTGCCGCAGAACCTCGTGCCCGACACGACGGCGTTCGGGCAGCGCTTGCCGTTGCGCAACGTCGCCACGCACCGGGCCGAACCACCGTCGGTCTCGTCGCCGAACTGGTCGTCGGCCTCCTCGCGGGCGAAGGTCGACTCGCTCTTGATGTCGATCCTCCAGCCGGTGAGCCGTGCCGCCAGGCGCGCGTTCATCCCCTCGCGACCGATGGCCAGCGACAACTGGTCGTCGGGCACGATCACCGTGGCCTGGCGCACCTCGTCGTCCACCAGCACCTCTCGGACGCGGGCCGGCGACAGGGCCTTGGCCACGTACCGCGCCGGCTCCTCGTTGAACGGGATGATGTCGATCTTCTCGCCGCGCAGCTCGCTCACGACCATCCGCACGCGGGATCCACGCGGGCCCACGCAGGCCCCCACGGGGTCGACGCCCTGGACGTGGGAGATGACCGCGATCTTCGAACGCCAGCCGGGCTCGCGGGCCACGCCGCGGATCTCGACCAGGCCGTCCGCCATCTCCGGGACCTCGAGCTTGAACAGCTCGCGGACCAACTGGTCCGAGCGCCGGCTCACGATGACCTGGGGGCCCTTGGTGGAGCTGCGGACCTCCTTGATGACGGCCTTGATGCGCGCGTTGTGGTCGTAGCGCTCCGAGTGGACCTGCTCGGACTCGGGCAACAGGGCCTCCACGCGGCCCAGATCGACCAGCGTGTAGCGCGAGTCGGACTGCTGGATGATCCCGGTGACCACCTCGCCCACCCGGTCCACGTACTCGTCGTACATCATCTCGCGCTCGGCCTCGCGGATGCGCTGCAGGATCACCTGCTTGGCGGTCTGCGCGGCGATGCGCCCGAAGTTGTCGGGCGTCCGGTCGATGAAGCCGATCTCGCTGGGGTCGTAGGCGTCCCAGTCGATCTCGGGCGGCGGCGGCTCGTGGTCCTCCGTGTCGGCGCCCTCGGGCACCTCCGGCTCCTCCTGGGGGAGCGTGCGCAGCGGGCCCTCGGGCAGGACGACCTCGTAGACCCGCATCTCGCCGGTCTCGCGGTCGATGTCCACGCGGGCGTACTCGGCGGCATCCGGGGTCTTCTTGTACGCGGCCAGCAGAGCGTCCTCGAGCGCGATGACCAGGGTCTCGGAGTCGATCCCCTTCTCACGCTCGATCTGCTTGATGGCCTCGATGATCTCTCGGTTCACCTGCTGCTCCCCCCTACGGACTCATCCCCGGTGCCGCGCGACCGGAGCCTCCCGCCAACCCCGCCGACGCGGGCCGTGCCCCCGGGACGGGCCTCCGGGCCCGCCGGGTCGCGCCCGGTCACCCGGGCTCCTCCAGCATGCGGGCCCGCCGCACCGATGCGAGGGGCACCTGCACGGCCCCCTCGGGCGTGAGGACAGACAGCGTGTCGTCCTCGCCGACGCTCTCCAGCGTACCGATGACCGACGCGCGGACGCCGTCCTCGTGCGTGCGCACCTTGACCTTCCGGCCGACGGCCGCCCTGAAGTGGCGCGCCAGGCGCAGCGGCGGCTCGGGGCCCGGCGACCACACCTCGAGCCCGTGCTCCTCGAGCAGGCCCGCCTCGGTCAGGGCGCGGGTCACGGCGACGCAGACCTCGTGATCGACGCCGTCGGGGTGGTCGACCACCACGCGCATCATCTCGCCGTCGAGGGCGAACTCGAGCAGGTCGATCCGCGGCATCCGTCGCTCCAACTCCGTCTCGACGCGCGCGAACAGCGCATCCGCCACCCCTCGAGGTGCCATCGACCCACCCCCTTCCACCGTCGTCGCCGGGACTCAGCCACATCCGTCGTGTCTCCGGCGGATTGAGGCTCAGCGCACAAAAAAGGTGGGCTCGCGACCCACCCGCAGCACCGCGCCGTCCTCGACCCACCGCCACAAAGGTAGCACGACGGGCGGACGGCCACCGTGCGGGTCAGCGCCGGGGGCCCTCCAGGTCGGCGCCGTCCAGCACGAGGGTGACCGGGCCGTCGTTGACCAGCGAGACGGCCATGTCGGAGCCGAAGCGCCCGGTCGCCACGCTCACCCCCTCGGCCCGGAGGGCCTCGGCATACGCATCCACGAGCGGCGCCGCGGCATCGGGCGGAGCCGCGCGGGTCCACGACGGGCGGTTGCCGCGCCGCACATCGCCGGCCAGCGTGAACTGACTCACCACCAGCACCGACCGGCCGGGCTCGTCGCGCACCGAGGTCTCGAACGGGCGCCCCGGTGCGGCGAACAGGCGCAGGCGCGCAGTCTTGCCGGCCAACCGAACCGCCCGGGCGGCGTCGTCGCCGTCCTCGATCCCGACCAGGGCCAGCAGACCCGGGCCGATGGCGGCGACCTCCTCGCCGGCCACCGACACGCCGGCCCGGCTCACGCGCTGCAGCACCACCCTCATCGCAGGGAGCCTACCCCGCCCCCGCGGGAGGCCGCGCACCCTCGCGGCGGCTACCATCGCCGGGATGACCGACACACCGCCCGAGCGCATCAGCGCCGCCCTGGCCGAGATCGGCGCCCTCCACGAGCGGTACAGCCGCACCACCTGGCGCGTCGAGTTGCCGGCCGTCGACCGGCGGTCGATCACGGTGGGGATCGCCGCCGACGAGCGGACCCTGCGCATGCACACCTTCCTGCTGCGCCGGCCGGACCGGAACCACGAGGCGGTCCTCGAGCGCCTGCTCCGCAAGAATCTGGACATCCGCGCCACGGGCCCGTGGCGGTTCGCGATCGACGCCGACGGCGACGTGCATGCGCTGGCCGAGATGCCGCTGGTGGCCGTCGACACCGCGTACCTGGATGGGGTCCTCGGCCTGCTGTGCGCCCTGGTCGACGCCACCTGGAACGGCCTGGTGGAGCTGGGCTTCGAGGTCCCGGCGATGGCCCCCCCACCCGACGCACCGCCCGCCGGCGGGCCGGTGGGCCGCTAGTCCACCGGGGCCCTCAGACCCGCTCGAGGACCTCTTCCGGCAGGCCCAGCCGGAACCACTTGGCCAGCCGGTAGTGGGTGTCCGCCGCCGGATCGCCCAGTCGCTCGAGCGAGCGGGCCAGGCCGTAGTGGGCATAGCCGTCGGTCGGCTGCAGCTCCACCGCCACGGAGAACTCGGCCGCCGCCTTGGCGTAGGCACGCGAGGACAGGTACGCGCGGCCCAGTGCCTCGCGGATGGAGCTCATCCGCGGCTCGACGGCCTTGGCGCGCTCGAGGGCCACGGCGGCCTGGCGGTACTCGCGCGAGTCCAGCAGCCAGTTCCCCTCGCGGAAGGCCTCATAGGCGTCCGGGACGGGGTGGGTGGTTTCATCCATGTCCTCCACCGTAGCGCGACCCCCCGGCGGCCCGCCGTCAGGCGAGCGCGGGCAGAAGGCCTCCCGCGGCATCCAGGATGGCGACCGCGCAGGCGTCCTTGCTCATCCGCTCCAGGGCCCACTCGCCGCCCTCGCCGATGATCGTCACCCGGTTCTGGTCGGACCCGAAGCCGACGCCCACCTCGGAGACGTCGTTGTGCACGATCAGGTGCAGCCCCTTGCGCGCCCGCTTGTCGCGCGCCCGGGCCAGGCCGGCCTCCCCGTGCTCGGCGGCGAAGCCCACCACCACCTGGCGGCGCCGGCGGCCGGCCAGGTCGCTCAGGATGTCGGGGGTCGGCTCGAGGTCCAGCGACAGCCCCGCCTGGCCCCCCTCCGCGCGCTTGTCGATCTTCGAGCCGCGCGCCGAGCGCGGGCGGAAGTCGGCCACGGCGGCGGCCATCACCAGGAGGTCGCAGTCCGGGAAGTGCTCGAGCGCCCGCTCGTGCAACTCGGCCGCCGTGGGCGCCTCCACGTACTCGATGCCGGGATCCCGCGGCAGGTCCACGTTGGCCGCCAGCACCGTCACCCGCGCCCCGCGCACGCGCGCTGCGCGCGCGATCGCCCAGCCCATCCGGCCGCTGGAGCGGTTCCCCAGGTAGCGCACCGGATCGATGGGCTCCCGGGTGCCGCCGGCGCTGACCAGCACCCGGCGGCCGGTCAGGGTGCCCGCGCCGGCCAGCGCGGAATCCACCGCGTCGGCGATGGCCGCCGGCTCGGCCAGGCGACCCACCCCCACCTCGCCGTCGGCGAGCAGCCCGGAGCCGGGCTCGATCATGTGCGCGCCCCGCCCGCGGAGGGTTGCCAGATTGGCCTCGGTGGCCGGGTGCAGGTACATGCGCGTGTTCATGGCGGGCGCCAGCACCAGCGGCCCGTCGAAGGCCAGGTGGGTGGCCCCCAGCAGGCCGTCGCCGAGGCCCGCGGCCAGGCGGGCACAGGTGTTGGCGGAGGCCGGCGCGATCACCATCACGTCGGCGGCGCGCGCCAGGTCGAGGTGGTCGTAGTTCGGGCGCTCCTCGCGGCCGAACAGGTCCACCCCGACCGTGCGGCCCGACAGGGCGGCGAAGGTCGCCGGGGCGACGAAGCGCTTCGCGTTGCGGGTCATGACGACCGTGACCCCGTGGCCGCGGCGCTGCATGATCCGCAGGAGGTCGATGGCCTTGTAGGCGGCGATGCCCCCGGAGACGCCCAGCAGCACCTCAGCCACCCTGCGCCCCCTCCCGGCCGCAGGCCGCGGCCACCGCGCGCGCCAGCTCGGAGGCCGCGGTGTCCACGTCGTCGTTGACGATGACCGCGTCGAACTCGTCCCGGGCGGCCAGCTCGACCGCGCTGATGCGCATCCGCTCCTCGATGACCGCGGCGTCGTCGGTGCCCCGATCCTCCAGCCGCGCCCGCAGCGCCTCGATGGAGGGCGGCGCGATGAAGACCGCGAACGCGTCGGGCATGTCGGCCCTCATGGCACGGGCCCCCTGCAGCTCGATCTCCACCAACGGACAGCGCCCCTCCGCGCGGATGCGGTTCAGCTCCGACCTCAGTGTGCCGTACCGGCGCCCCGCGTAGTGGACGTGCTCGAGGAAGTCGCCCGCCGCGATGCGCCGCACGAACTCGTCCTCGGCCAGGAAGTGGTAGTGCCGGCCGTCCACCTCACCCTCGCGCATCGGGCGCGTGGTGGCCGAGATGGCCGTCCCCACCCAGGGGAAGATGGGCAGCAACCGCTGGATGAGCGTGCCCTTCCCCGCCCCGGAGGGACCCGACACGACGATGACGCGGGTCGGCGGGCTTACCGGCGCAGGACCTCGAGTAGCTCGGAGCGCTGGCGTTCCGAGAGGCCGCCGATGGTCTTGCCCTGGGAGATGCGGCAGAGGTTGAGGAACCGGGTGGCCTTGACCTTCCCGTACTTGGGGACGGCCATGAGCATGTCGAAGACCTTGGCCGTCATGACGAAGTCCGGCGGGTCGGAGATGACGGCCGCGATGGCCACCGATCCGTCCTTCAGGTCGCGCTTGAGCTGGGCGCGCCGGGACCGGATCTCGTTGGCGCGTCGCAGCGCGTCCATGCGCTGGTCGAGCGAGCGCTCCGGAGCCTGGGCCGACTTGTGCGGGGCGGTCGCCATTCCAGGGCATTCTAGGTTCGCCCAGGACGACTTGACAAGCCGTAACGGCCTGTAACACCCCGCCAAATGCAGGTTAAACGCGCGTAAGGGACGCCGAATCCCTAAGGGTCACGTTCAGCTTCATACCCCCGGAGCGGCTCAACCCTTGTTCAGGTCCTGCAGCGGGCGCGCCTCCGAGACGCCGGCCAGCATCGCCTCGGCGGCCGCCTCGGCGGCGTGGATGGTGGTGATGCAGGGAATGCCCGCGCGCACCGCCGCGGCCCGGATCTCGAAGCCGTCGATGCGGTCACCGAAGCCGCTGCGCGGGGTGTTGACCACCAGCGCCACGTCGCCGGCCGCGATGCGGTCACCCACGTGCGGCGGCCCCTCGCCGATCTTGTTGACCTCCTCCACATCGAGGCCGGCGGCCGCGAGCGCCCGCGCGGTCCCCTCGGTGGCCATCAGCCGCAGGCCGGCGTCGACCATCCGGCCGGCGACCCCGACGGCGCGCGCCTTGTCGGCGTCGCGCGCCGAGATGAACACCACCCCCTCGTGGGGCAGCGCCTGGCCGGCACCCCGCTGAGCCTTGGCGAACGCCTCGGGGAACGTCTCCCCCAGGCCCATCACCTCGCCCGTGGCGCGCATCTCGGGACCCAGCACCGGGTCGGCGCCGACGAAGCGCGCGAACGGCAGCACCGCCTCCTTGACCGCCACGTGGCGCCCGCGCCGCTCGGCCGGGAGGTCCAGTTCGCCCAGCGGGGTGCCGAGCATCAGACGGACGGCGTGCTCCACCACCGGGACCCCGGTCGCCTTGGCGACGAAGGGAACGGTGCGCGAGGCGCGCGGGTTGGCCTCGATCACGAAGATCTCGCCGTCCTTGACCGCGAACTGCACGTTCACCAGGCCCACGGCGCCCAGGCCGACGGCCAGCAGGCGGACCTGCTCCTCGAGCCGCTGGGCGATCTCCCGGTTCTCGGGCAGCGGCGGGAGCACGCAGGCCGAGTCGCCCGAGTGGATCCCCGCGGCCTCCACGTGCTGCATCACGGCAGCCACCCAGCAGTCGCGGCCGTCCGACAGCGCATCCACGTCGAACTCGATGGCGCCGTCGAGGAAGCGGTCCACCAGGAGCTCGCCCTCGGGCTGCTCGCGCATGAGGTACGAGTCGAGCGCCTCCTCGGACTCGCAGATGGCCATGGCGCGGCCGCCGAGCACGTACGAGGGGCGGACCAGCACCGGATAGCCCACCTCCGCGGCCGCGTCCTTCACGTGTGCCGGTGAGCTGACCACCTTCCAGGAGGGCGCGGCGAGGCCCAGCCGGTCCAGCAGGGCGCCGAACCGGCCCCGGTCCTCCGCCAGGTCGATGGCCTCGGCCGGGGTGCCGAGCACCCTCACCCCGTGCTCCTCGAGCGTGCGCGAGAGACGCAACGGGGTCTGGCCACCGAGCTGGGTGATGACCCCCAGCGGCTCCTCGACCGCGCAGATGTCGAGCACCGCGTCGATGTTGACCGGCTCCATGTACAACCGGTCGCTGACCCCGTGGTCGGTGGAGACCGTCTCGGGGTTGCAGTTGACCATCACGGCCGCGTAGCCCAGCGCTCGCGCCGTCTGTGCGGCGTGCACGCAGCAGTAGTCGAACTCCACGCCCTGGCCGATGCGGTTGGGCCCGGAGCCCAGGACCACGATGGTCGGGCGCTCGTCGCGGTCCAGCTCGGTCCGGGTGTCGAAAGCCGAGTAGTAGTACGGGGTCAGCGCCGCGAATTCGGCCGCGCAGGTGTCGACGGCGTGGTAGGTCGGCGTGACGCCGAGAGCGCGGCGGCGGGTGCCCACGGCGAGCTCCGTGGAGCCGGTGGCGGCGGCGATGGCACGGTCCGACAGGCCGGCGCGGCGGGCATCGCGCAGGGCGCCGGCATCGAGGGCCTCGATGTCGTCCCCCAGGCCGCCGGCCGCCTCGGTCATCTGGGCCATCTGGCCGATGAACCAGGGGTCGACGCCCGAGGCCTCGGCCACCTGGGCGCGGGTGGCGCCGTTCGCCAGGCCCCAGAGGATCAGGTCATAGCGATCCCACGAGGGGCGGCGCAGGCGGACGAGGAGCTCGTCGACGTCGGCGGGCATGTGCGGCCGGACATCGAGCTCGCGGCCGGCCATGGCCTTGCCGAAGGCCTCGGGGAAGGTGCGGCCCAGCGCGAGGACCTCGCCCACGCTCTTCATGTGCGTCGTCAGCTCGTCGGAGGCACCGGGCACCTTCTCGAAGGCGAACCGCGGGATCTTCACCGCCACGTAGTCGAGCGTCGGCTCGAAGCTGGCCGGCGTGACCCCGGTGATGTCGTTGGGCAGCTCGTCCAGTGTGTAGCCCACTGCGAGGCGGGCGGCGATCTTCGCGATCGGGAAGCCGGTGGCCTTGGAGGCCAGCGCCGAGGAGCGCGAGACGCGCGGGTTCATCTCGATGACCACCACCTCGCCGGTGGCGCGGTTGAGGGCGAACTGGACGTTCGAGCCCCCGGTGTCCACCCCCACCGCCCGGATCACCGTGATCGCGGCGTCGCGCAGGTCCTGCAGTTCGGTGTCGGAGAGGGTCATGACCGGCGCCACGGTGACCGAGTCGCCGGTGTGGACGCCCATGGGGTCGATGTTCTCGATGGAGCAGACGATCACGACGTTGTCCGCCCGGTCGCGCACCACCTCGAGCTCGATCTCGGCCCAGCCCAGCACCGAGCGCTCCACCAGCACCTGGTCGATCGGGCTGGCATCCAGCGCCCGCCGGAGCCGCTCGTCCAGCTCGTCGGGGGAGTGGACCGATCCGCCACCCTCGCCGCCCAGCGTGAAACCGGGGCGCAGGATCAGGGGCAGGCCGAGCTCGGCCGCGGCCGCCCGCCCCGCCGCGAGGTCGCTGACAATGCGGCTCTCGGGCATCTTCAGCCCCACCGAGTCCATCGTCTGGCGGAACAGCTCGCGGTCCTCGGCGCGGCGGATGGCATCCACGTCGGCGCCGATCAGCTCGATGGGGCGGCCGTGGAGCTCGTTGCCGCGACGCTCGAGCACGCCCCCCTCGTGCAGGGCCATCGCCAGATTCAGGGCGGTCTGGCCCCCCAGCGTGGGGAGGATGGCGTCGGGCCGCTCGGCCACGATGACCTCCTCCACCGCGGCCACGTCGAGCGGCTCCACGTAGGTGGCGTGCGCAATCGCGGGGTCCGTCATGATCGTGGCCGGGTTGGAGTTGACCAGCACCACCCGGTAGCCCTCCTCCATGAGGGCCTGGCACGCCTGGGTGCCCGAGTAGTCGAACTCCCCGGCCTGGCCGATGACGATGGGCCCGGAGCCCAGGACGAGGATGGTCGAGATGTCGGTGCGCTTGGGCATCAGGCGGCCGCCAGGGAGTCGATGAAGCGGGCGAACATGTACGAGGCGTCGTGGGGTCCGGGCCGGGCCTCGGGGTGGTACTGCACCGACCAGGCCCGCAGCTCGGGGGCCTCGATCCCCTCTACGGATCCGTCGAACAGGCTGACGCGGCTCACCCCGATGCCGTCGGGCAGCCCGTCCGCCACCACCGCGTACCCGTGATTCTGCACGGTGATCTCCACCCGGTCGTCGTCGGTGCGGCGCACCGGGTGGTTGGCCCCGCGGTGGCCGAAGGGCAGCTTCTCGGTGCCCAGCCCCAGGGCGCGTGACAGGAGCTGGTGACCCAGGCAGATGCCGAAGACCGGCACCTGCCCCACCACGCCGCGGATGGCCTCGATGACCGGGGTCACCGCCGCCGGGTCCCCGGGGCCGTTGGAGAGGAACACGCCGTCTGGGTCGAGGGCGAGGATCTCCTCGGCGGTGGTGGTGCCCGGGACGATCTCCAGCCGGCAGCCGGCGCCCAGGAGCCCGTTGACGATGCCGTTCTTCATGCCGCAGTCGAGGGCCACCACGCGCGGGCCGTCGGTGCCCAGGGAACGCCGGCCGCGGCCGGCGTCGCTGGCGATGTCGCGTCCGTCCAGATGCGGGTGGGCACGCACGAGCGCCAGCAGCTCCTCGGGCCCGTGCTCGGTGCTGACCCCTCCGCGCATGGCCCCGGCATCGCGCAGGTGGCGCACCAGGCGGCGCGTGTCGGCACCGTCCACCGCCACGATGCCGCGCTCGGTGAGCCAGGTACGCCAGCCGGTGGGCCCGCCCACGCCGGCGTTGTCGCAGGCGCGGTTCATGATCACGGCCTCCGCCCAGGGGCGGTCGCTCTCGTCGCCGGCCGGGCCGGCGCCGTAGTTGCCGATCATGGGCGCGGCGAAGCAGAGGATCTGCTCGCGGTAGGAGGGATCGGTCACCGCCTCCTGGTAGCCACTCATCCCGGTGGTGAAGACCATCTCCCCGAGCGCGGTCCCCGGGGCGCCCACCGCGCGGGCCTCCAGCACCAGTCCGTCCTCCAGCACGATCCACGCGGAACTCATGCGCTCACTCCCCACTGCTCGTCGACTCTCCCCGGACCGGAACCCGCCACTCTCACCTGCGCCACGCCACGCTCCCGTCGGCGACCGTCAGTCGTACGACCCCGTGCAACTCCTCACCGGCCCACGCCGAGTTGGAGGACTTCGAGCGGTAGCCGCCCTCCCCGACCACGAAGGTCTCGTCCGGGGCGATCAGGGCCACGTCGGCCACCGCCCCGTCGGCGAGCGACGGGGCGGGCAGGCCCACCACCGCCGCCGCGTCGGCGCCCATCCGCCGGACCACCAGATCGAGCGGCAGTGCCCCGGTGCGCACCAGGTGCGTGTTGACGACCGCGAAGGCCGTCTCGAGCCCGGTGATGCCGAAGGGGGCCTCGGCGAAGGGGACCTCCTTCTCGTCCATCGCGTGCGGCGCGTGGTCGGTGGCGATGCAGTCGAGGGTACCGTCGGCCAGGGCGGCGATGAGGGCCTGACGGTCCTCCTCCTCGCGTAGCGGCGGGTTCATCTTGTACCGGGCGGGATCGAGGGTGGTCACGCGCTCATCGGTGAGCGTCAGGTGGTGCGGGCTCACCTCGCCGGTGATGCGCACGCCGCGGGCCTTCGCCTGGCGGATCTCGGCCACGGTGGCCGACGACGAGACGTGGCAGATGTGGATCCAGCCGTCCTCGTGGCCGGTCAGGGCGGCGTCGCGCGCCACCGCGACGGCCTCCGAGATCCCCGGGATGCCGCGCAGGCCCAGGCGGTCGGCCACGGGGCCCTCGTGGGCCACCCCACCGGCCGACAGGCGCGCATCCTCCTCGTGCAGCACCAGCGGCCGGCCGGTGATGCGCTGGTACTGCAGGGCACGTCGCATGACCTGGGCGTCGGAGACCGGGTACCCGTCGTCGCTGAAACCGACCGCCCCGAGGGCCGTCAGCTCGGCCTGCTCGGTCAGCTCGGCGCCCCTCTGGCCGACGGTGATCGCGGCGTAGAAGCCGGTGCGGATGGCCGCGGTCGCCGCCGCCTGCTCCAGCAGCGACTCGAGCACCGCGGCGGTGTCGACCACGGGGGTCGTGTTCGGCATGGCCACGATCGTGACGAAGCCGCCGGCGGCGCCGGCGAGGCTTCCCGTGGCGACGTCCTCCAGGTCGTCACGGCCGGGAACCCGCAGGTGCACGTGCGGGTCCACGAAACCGGGGACCGCGATGCACCCGGCGCCGTCCACCACCTCGAGCCCCTCCGGGTCGCCGCCGATCAGGCCGTCGCGGATCACCAGATCGCGTACCTCGTCGATGCCGGCCACGGGGTCGAGGACGCGGGCGCCCCGGATCACCATCGAGGCCGGGGGCGCGGGCCGGCGGGCCAGGCGCACGGCCATCAGGCCACCGCCCCGATGGGCGCCGAGATGCCGTCCGCCTCTGCCTTCGCGGCCAGGAGGTCATAGAGCACCGCCATCCGTACCACCATCCCGTTCGCCGCCTGGTTCTCGATGAGGGCCGCCGGGTCGTCGGCCAGGGCGCCGGAGATCTCGACCCCCCGGTTGATCGGGCCGGCATGCATCACGCGCTGGCCGGCCCGGAGCCGCCCGTGGTTGATCCCGTAGGTCGCCGCGTACTCACGCAGCGACGGCACGAACCCTCCCGGGCCCATGCGCTCGAGCTGCATCCGCAGCACGTAGACCACGTCGGCGTCCGCGATGTCGCGCACATCGTGGGAGACGCCCACCCCGAACGCGCGCTCGGCCTCGCGCGGGATGAGCGTGGGCGGCCCGACGAAGCTGACCCGGGCCCCCATCATGGTGAAGCCGATCGCCCCGGAGCGGGCGACGCGGGAGTGGGTCACGTCGCCGACGAAGGCGATGTGCATCCCGTCGAGGGGGCCCACCTCGCGCCGCAGCGTGTAGAGGTCCAGCAGGGTCTGGGTGGGGTGCTCGTTGGTGCCGTCGCCGGCGTTGACGATGGCCGCGTCCGAGAACCGGGATGCCAGCTCGCACGCCCCCGCGGCGGAGTGCCGGATGACGAGCACGTCGGGGCGGTAGGAGGACAGGGTGAGGACCGTGTCCTTCAGGGTCTCGCCCTTGTCCATGCTCGATCCCGAGCCCTTCACGTTCACCACGTCGGCCGACAGGCGCTTGCCGGCCAGCTCGAACGAGGTGGCCGTACGGGTGGACGCCTCGACGAAGAGGTTGATGACCGTGCGCCCGCGCAGGGTGGGCACCTTCTTGAGGTCGCGGTCCATCACCTCGGCGAAGCGGTCGCCCAGCAGGAGGATCCGCTCGGCGTCGTCGCGGCCGAGGTCGCCGATGCGGATCAGCGAGCGCCGGCGGCCCATCAGGCCGCCTCCGGCTCGTCCGACTCGAGAAGCACCTCGTCGACGCCGTCGACCTCGGCCAGGCGTACGTGGACGCTCTCGGTGCGGGCCGTGGGGAGGTTCTTGCCCACGTAGTCGGGGCGGATGGGCAGCTCGCGGTGGCCGCGGTCCACCAGCACCGCCAGCTGGACGATCCGCGGGCGGCCGTAGTCGAAGACGGCGTCGATGGCGGCCCGGATGGTGCGCCCGGTGAACAGGACGTCGTCGACGAGCACCACCGCACGGCCCGCGACGTCGAAGTCGAGGACGGTGTCGCCCACCACGGGCAAGGCCGTGCGGGCGTTGAGGCCGACGTCGTCGCGGTAGAGGGCGATGTCCACCGTGCCCACGGCGGGCGCCGCGCCGGCGAACTCGCCGATCTGGCGGGCCAGGCGGCGCGCGAGCGGCACACCGCGCGTATGGATGCCCACCAGCGCGAGACCCGACGGGTCGGCGTGGCGCTCCACGATCTCGTGGGCGATACGGGCGACGGTGCGGCGGACCTGGTCGTGGTCCACGACGAGCTTGGCCGCCACGGCTAGGCCCCTGCGCGGATGGCGCGGCGCGGGCGCGGGTGGATCATGGTGTCGCTCCTTCCCAGCCTCACTGGACCGGTCTTAAAGGTCGGACTCAGGAGACCGTACCACGCTCCTCGGCCGCCCCGGGGGTGCCACGCCGGTCGCCGCGGGGCAGGTGGACCGGCACACCCCGCTCCGGGAACGGCACCTCGATGCGGTCGAAGTCGCGGCCCACCACGGCGCGATCGAAGACCGCCCTCGCCTCGTCCCGCGCCTCGCGCGCGGGGAAGCGCGCCGAGAGGTGGGTGAGCACCAGCAGGTCGACGTCCGCCTCGCGCCCGAGCACCGCGGCCTCGCGCGCCGTGCTGTGGCGCGTCTCCCGCGCGCGCTCGCGGTCCGCGTCGAGGAAGGTGCTCTCGTGGACCAGCACGGACGCGGCCTCGGCGGCGTCGAGGGTCTCCCCGCAGGGCTCGGTGTCGCCCGTCACGACGACGCGCCGGCCGAGCCTGGGCTCCCCCATCACCTGATCCGGGCGCACCGTCGTGCCGTCCGCCGCGACCACCGCGCCCCCGCGCTGGAGCACGCCGAAGTCGGGGCCCGGGGTGACCCCGAGGGCGCGGGCCGCGTCCACGTCGAACATGCCCGGGCGGTCCTCCTCCACCAGTGCGAAGCCCATCGAGGGAGCCGAGTGGCGCGTGGCGAAGGGCTCGATGCGCGCGCCCTCCGCCTCCCAGGCGGTCCCCGGGCGCGTCGGCGCGCGCTCATCCAGTTCCAGGCGGTACGGCAGGCGGCCCACCAGCGGCCGGAGCGTGTCGAAGAGGCGCTCCAGCCCGGTGGGCCCCACGATGCGCAGCCCGCGCTCACGGGCCCTGAGGGCGTAGGTCTTCAGCAGCCCGGGCAGACCGAGGATGTGGTCGCCGTGCAGGTGGGTGATCAGGATGAGATCGAGGTCCACCAGCCCCAGGCCCGAGCGCATGAGCTGACGCTGGGTGCCCTCGCCGCAGTCGATGAGGATGCGCTCGCCGCCGCGCGCGATCAACGTGGCGGCCACCCCCCGGCCGGCGGTGGGCGCCGACGCCGCGGTGCCGATGAGGGTGAGCGCGAGGTCCACCGGGCGATCCTAACCGGGCGCGACCGCCGGACCGGACCGATCAGCGACGGACCAGGTCCGGGTCCAGCGGTCCGGGCGGCTCGTCCACGGCGTGGAACTCCACGGCGTCCACACGGCCGGCGACGACGGTCATCACCGCCATGGTGGTCCTGGGCTGGCGGCGCCGATCGGTGGGGCTGCCCGGATTGACCAGGCGGGGCCCGTCGTCCGGGACCAGGTCGGCCGGGATGTGGGAGTGGCCGAAGACCACCACCGCCGCCCGGGGGAAGCGACGCCGCATCCGGGCGGCGCGCCCGCGCTGGGGGCCGGCGTCGTGGATGACGCCGATCCTCACGCCGCCCGCCTCCACCTCGGCGGTCGCGGTGAGGGCGGCAGTGAGGGTCGGCTCCTCGATGTTGCCGTGCACGGCCACCACGGGAGGGCCCAGGGCGCGCAGCGCATCGAGGGAGGCGAGGGTGGAGTGGTCGCCGGCGTGGATGATGAGGTCGCAGCCGGCCGCGACGACCCGGCACGCGGCCGGGAGCTCGGCACCGCGGCGGGGCAGGTGCGTGTCGGCGATGAGGGCGATCCGCGCGGGCCGCCCGCGCGGGAGCGGGTCAGGCTCCATCGCCGGCGATCCGTCGGTGGGTCGGCCGTACCATGGGTCGAACCTAGTTCCAGTCGACGAACCGTGTCCATCCCCCCGCCGCCGACGGCGTCCGCTACTCTGGGCGTCCGAGCGCGCGTAGCTCAGTGGATAGAGCGCTGGCCTCCGGAGCCAGAAGTCGCAGGTTCGAATCCTGCCGCGCGTACTGCCGGGACCCCGCGCAGCCGGAGTCCCACGACCGCGACGGGTAAGGCGCCCGGCCGGGCTCAGGCCATACCGTCCCGCGCCAGCCGGCGGGCGAGATGCTGCCTGCTCAGGCGCAGCCGGCTCTTCACCGTGCCGAGCGGCACGCCCGAGACCCGGGCCACCTGCAGGTCGGTGAGGCCCGCGCCGTAGGAGAGCAGCACGGCCTGGCGCTGTGCGCGCGGCAGGCGGTCGAGGGCCGAGCGGACGCAGGCCGCCCGCTCGGCCGCGATCGTCGCGTCCAACGGGTCCGGCGCGAGGGCCAGGGTGCGGCTCTCACCGACCGCCGAGACCGCGAGGCGTTCTTGGCGGACCTCCGCGCGGAGCACGTCGAGGGCGCGATTGCGCGCGATGGTCCGAAGCCACGGCCCCAGACCACCCCGCGCGGGGTTGTAGCGGTCCCCGTGGCGCCAGAGGAAGATGAACACCTCCTGGACGAGGTCCTCGGCCGACTCGGGGTTGCGCGACACCGATACGGCCACCCGGCGCACCGAGGCGACGTGCAGCCTGAAGAGCCGGTCGAAGGCCGTCGGACTGCCGGCGAGCATCGCGGACACCAAGGGGCCGTCACCGTCCGGGCCGGGCGGCGGATCCCGGCGCCATCCGGAGGGGGCGGAGCGCACGGAGGATCCCGCGGCGGCATCCACTCCTTCTGCGATCATCGGACCCAATCCCTCATCGGCGCCGTCGGAGCGACGCTGCCGGGGTCCGGGGCAGCACGGGCGGCGAATGCACGACGCCCGTCAGACGAGGGTATCCGCGCTGCACCGGGACTCCAAACACCGGGCCCGGCACCTCCCGGGGGCCTCGCCGGCGACGGTGCGATCCGGCAGACTGGGTGCTCGGCCGCTCTCCGGAGGCAGACACCCGTGGACACCCAGCAGATGCCCGACGGCGAGACCCCCACCGTCGTCGATCCGCTCCCCCAGACCCCGGACGACTCCGGCGCCGGCGCGCCGGGTGGGACCACGTGGATCTCGGATCAGATCGTCGCCAAGATCGCCGGCATCGCGGCGCGCGAGGTGGACGGCGTCGCCGGGATGCGCAGCGAGGACGGCAAGCGCGGCTGGGGCATGCAGCGCCCCAAGGAGACCGAGTTGGCCGGCGTCACCGTCACCGACGACGAGGCCACGATCGACCTGCGCCTGGTGGTGCTCGACGGGGTCGTCATCCCGACCGTCGTCGAAGCGGTCCGGGCCCGCGTGGTCTCCCGCGTGCAGGAGTCCACGGGCATGCGCGTCGCGCGGGTCGACATCGGCGTGGTGGATGTCGTGACCACCGACGAGATGGCCGCGGACGCCGACCAGGGGTCCGGCGAGGAGTGACCGCGCGGCCGTCCCCGCCCCCGGTGCGGCGGATCCCGCTGCCCGCAGGCGCCGAGGGCCCGGTGCACGTGTACGTGAACGGGGAGCCCTGGGCCGAGGGCCGGGACTTCGATGTCCGCGACGGCGCCGTGCACTTCTCGCGCACGCTACGGCCCCGCCCCCCGCTGGGCCTGGGGCGCTCGATCATGCTTGCCATCGGCATCGGGGTGTACGGCGACCTGAGCGGCGACACACTCGACCTCCAGTACCGCCTGGGGGGGACCACCCAGATGGTCAACGTCCCGCTGCGCGCCGGCCCAGGGTGAGAAGGCCCCGCCCGGGCCGCGCACGCGGGAGCGCCCGCTACCATGGCGCCCCGTGACCAGTGATGCACACGACACGCCTCCGCCGGCGCCCGGGACCGACGCGGACCGGGAGCACGGGGCGACGCACCCGGCCGGGCGGCCCGACAGCGCCTGGAAGCGGTGGATGCCGCGCCGGCGCGTCCCGGCCGACGCCGACGCCGAGGCCGTCGCGCAGGACGGCCCGGTGGAAGCCGACCCGCCCGCCGGGCAGGACGAGGCCGCGCCCGGGGGCCCGGAGGGAACCTCCGCCCCGGACGGCGAGACCACCGGGACCCTGCGCGACGATCCGCCCACCGGCACTGGCGAGACCGCGGCGGAGGCGCCGGCCCGGCCCCGCCGCCGGCTGTTCGCCCGCCGATCCCCCGAGGCACAGGACGAGCCCCCGGCGGCGCTCGCCGAGGACGACCCGCCGGGCGGCGACGACCCCGAGGCCCGCGAGGACCGCGACGCCGGACTGGACGGAGGGGTCAACTCCCTACGCCGGCGGCGCAAGCGCCTGCTGCGCGACCGGGAGGTGGCGGTCTATCACCTGGGCGGGCTGGCCTACGAGCTCCACCGCCGCGACATGCTCGACCCACCGGTCCTGCGCCTGCGGGCCGACGCCATCGGCTTGGTGGACGAGACCGTTCACGCCATCGACGTGCGCCTCGAGGAACTGGCCGCCGAGCGCGAGGAACGGCGCGCCCGGGGCGGCGGGACCGAGGCCCCTGCCACGGCCGGCAACTGCCTGGCGTGCCGGGCGCCCTTCTATCTGGACGCCCGCTTCTGCTGGCAGTGCGGCAGCCGCCTGGCGCCGGGGGACGACGACGAGCAGGTGACGCAGATGATCGCAGGGCGCCCCGCATGAGCGAGGACCCCACGACACCCGCGGGGCCGCCGGTGCCCGAGGGCCCCGACCAGGCCCCCGCCGAGACCCCGGCGCCCGTGCCTGACTGCGCCGAGTGCGGAGCCGCACTCACGGCGGATCAGACCTACTGCCTGGAGTGCGGAACCCCCACCCCCCGCGCACCCCGGTTGCACGGGGGGCGCGGTCGCGCCGGCATGGCGGCCGCTCTTGCGATCGTGGTGCTGGGTGCGGGCGCGGCCGCAGCGGCCTATGCGGTCATGGCAGACGACGACGGGGGCACGCCGCCCGCCACCACCGCCGTGGTGGCGACGGTCGTCGACCCGACCACGACCGCCCCCCTTCCACCCGTGCTGACCGTCCCCACCGACGTCGGCACCGGGCCCCTGCCCCCCGACACCACGGGCGTGCCGGTGCTCCCCCCGGTCGACACCAACCCGACGGTCACGGGCGACTTTCCGGTCGTGACCGAGCAGCCGGGCGACACCGGCCCCGGGGCGCCGCCGGTCCCGGTCGACCCCCCGCCGCCCGTCGACCCGGTGGACCCGCTCGACCCGGTGACTCCTGTGGATCCGATCGATCCGATCGATCCGGGCCCGCCGGCAGACCCCGGCTTCGGCGGTGAGTCGGACTGGCCCCTGGGCTCGTCGGCGTGGACGGCCGTCGTATCGTCGGTACGCGACGAGTCCGAGGCGCGCGACACCGCCGGCGCGCTGGCCGCCACCGGCGAGGAGTCGGGGGTGCTCTTCTCCTCCGACCACGCCGGCCTGCGTCCGGGCTACTGGGTGGTCTTCTCGGGCAGCTTCACCTCACGGGAGGCCGCGACAGCACACGCGTTGTCGCTGCGCGGGCAGTACCCCGGCTCGTACCCCCGGTTCATCGAGGGCTGACCGCCGGCCACGGCCCGCCCGCCCGCCCGCCCGGCGCCGGTCAGCGGATGCGGGCGACACCTCCCCAGCGCAGCCGCCCGCTCGCCACGCGGACCCGCAGCGGTGACGCGCCGGCGCCCACCCGGACGCTGAAGCGCCCCGCGCGCCCGCTGGTGCCCCGGGCCAGCAGGCGCCCGCGCGGGCCGAGGACCGCGAGCGGGACCCCGGACTGCGCCGGCCGGACGAGGCCGGTGACCCGGCGAGCCGCACCGGCTCCGCGCAGGCGCGCGCCCAGCGGGATGACCCGGCGGCGCACCGCCCCCAGATCGCGCACCTCCAGGCCCGCGCCGGCGGGGAGCAGGCGCAGGTCCAGCCGCACCGGACCGCGCCGCGCCACCGGGACCACGAGGTCGCGCCAGCGGCGCCCGGCCACAAGGGTGACCGCGCGTGCACCCGCCGCCGCGCGCACCCGGCCGCGGCCCCGCACACGCACCAGCACCGACACCGCGCCCGGCCCCAGTGCCGTCTCGGGCGCCAGGAGCCGCGCCGGCTCCTCGCGCACGCGCAGCCGGGCCGAGCGCCCGCGGCCGACGGGCTCCGGGGCGCCCCACGGCACCGACCATCCCGGCAGGGGCGCCCGGAACGGGCCCACGGGGCCCAGCACCAGAGTGGCCCCGAGCGCCGGGGCCGGATCGACCACCAGGCGGATGGTGCGCCCGTCCAGCCCGCCGGTGCCCACGCTCACCACGCCGGCGCGGACCCCCGGCTCGCGGACGCCGAGTTCCCGCTCGCGGAACTCCCCCTCCACGATGGCCGCCACGCGCAGCAGCGCGGCCCGGCCGGGCGCGGCGACGCGCAGGTCGAGGGTCTGGGCCCCCTCCGGGACCAGGAACGGCGGCGAGACCACCGTCGTGTTCCCCGCCAGGCGCAGGCCGGCAGGGGTGGCCGTCGGTGCCACGCGGCCGCGCACCTCCCAGCCTCCCTCGCGCGGGTCGGGTACCACGGCGGGGTCGCCCACGGGCACCGCGGCGGGGCGCACCACCCCGCCCGGTAGGATCTCCGCCGCCGAGGCGCTGCCCGCCGCAAGGGTCGCCGCCGCTGCTGCCATGATCGTCGTCGCCGTCCGCGCCCACGCGGCCATCGCGCACCCCCGCGCCGTCGTGGCCGCCGTCGTGGGAGGCCGTTAGAGTCGCGCCGATGATAGGCGCCCGGTCCACCGCCCCCGAAGCCACGATGGTCGGGGTGGACGTCGGCGGCACCTTCACCGACGCCGTCCTGGTCCACCGGGGCCGCCTGATCACCGCCAAGGTCCCGAGCACGGTGGAAGATCAGAGCCGGGGGGTCGTGCAGGCGGTCCTGCAGGCCGTGGAGAGCGCCGGCCTCTCTCCCGGCGACGTGGACCGGTTCATCCACGGGATGACCGTCGGCACCAACGCGCTGCTGGAGGGTACGGGGGCCCGCACCGCGCTGGTCGCCACCGCGGGCTTCGGCGACGTGCTGCGCCTGCGCCGCCAGGACCGCGCGCACCTGTACCGCCTGGACGCACCCCACCCTCAGCCGCTGGTGGCGCCCGAGGACACCGTCGAGGTCCGCGAGCGGGTGGGCGCCGACGGCGTGGTGATCCCCCTGGACGAGGACTCGCTGGCGCGGGCCGTCGCCTCGGTGCGCGAGGGGGGCGCCGAGTCGGTGGCGCTCGGCTTCCTGTTCTCGTTCGCACACACCGACCACGAGTCGCGGGCGGCCGCCGCGCTGCGCGAGGCGCTGCCCGGGATCAACGTGAGCGCCTCCCACGAGGTGCTGGCCGAGATCCGCGAGTACGAGCGCATCTCCACCACCGCCGTGGACGCGTACCTGACCCCGGTGCTGCGGCGCTACCTGCACGGCCTGGCGCGCCGTGCGCAGGACGCGGGCCTCCCGGCCCCGGCCATCATGCAGAGCAGCGGCGGGGTGCTCCCCATCGCCGAGGCCGCCGAGCACGCCGCGTGGACGGTCCTCTCGGGACCGGCCGGCGGGGTCATCGGAGCCGCCCGCGCGGCCGCGCAGGACGGAGAGGGCCTGGTGCTGACCTTCGACATGGGCGGCACCTCATGCGATGTCGCCCTGGTGCGCGACGGCGTGCCGGCGCGGACCGCCGCCACCCAGATCGCGGGCCACCCCATCCACCTGCCGATGCTCGACATCGCCACGGTGTCGGCAGGGGGCGGCAGCATCGCGTGGGCCGACTCGGGCGGGGCGCTGCGCGTGGGCCCGCGCTCCTCGCGTGCGGTGCCCGGGCCGGCGGCATACGGCCTCGGGGGCACCGAGCCCACGGTCACCGACGCCAACGTGGTGCTGGGGCGCATCCCCGTCGAGGCGCCCCTGGGCGGCACGATCGCCCTCGATGCCGCGGCGGCCCGGGACGCCGTCGGCGGCCTGGCCGAGCGGCTGGGCCTGGGGCTGGAGGAGTGCGCCGAGGGCATCCTGACGGTCGCCGTGCAGGAGATGGTGCGCGCGCTGCGCCGGGTCAGCGTCGAGCGCGGCGTGGACCCCCGCCGGGCCAGCCTGGTCGCCTTCGGCGGCGCCGGGCCCCTGCACGCGTGCCAGGTGGCCGACGAGCTGGGCGTCGAACGGGTGGTGGTACCGCCCGCCGCGGGCCTGCAGGCGGCCCTGGGACTGGTGATCGCCGGCGAGCGCCGCGACTATGTCCAGACCGTGCTGACCACCATCGGCGAGGGCGACCTGGCCGCCCCCCTCGCGCCCCTGGTGGAGCGGGCCGCGACGGATCTGCCCGGCGGCGCGCTGTCGGCCCAGGCCGACTGCCGCTACCTGGGACAGACGCACGCGCTGACCGTGGACTGGGATCCCGAGGCACCCGCGGACGAGTTGGCAGGGCGCTTCCACCGGGCCCACGAGGCGCGCCATGGCGACAGTGACCCGGAGCGGGCTGTGCAGGTGGTCTCACTGCGCCTCGCCACCGAGCGCCCGGGCCACGACCCGGCCCTCCCGGACCCCACCCCGGGCGGCGCCCGGCGCGGACCGGCCGTCATCGGGGTGGACGGGGCCACCTGCTGGGTACCCGCCCACTGGAGCGCGCGCAGCGACGGGCTCGGCGCACTGGTGCTGAGGCGGGCATGAGCGCCCCGGGGACCATGGACGCCGTCACACTGCAGGTGATGGGCAGCGCCCTGCGGACCGTGGCCGAGGAGATGGAGGCCACCCTCATCCGCGCGGCCCACAGTCCCAACATCACCGAGCGGCACGACTGCAGCACCGCGCTGTTCGACGCCGAAGGGCGCATGGTGGTCCAGTCGGCCTCGATCCCGGTGCACCTGGGGGCGATGCCCGAGGCCGTGGCCGCGGTGCGCGAGCGCGGCGCGGGCGCCGGCGAGGTATGGCTCGTGAACGACCCGTATCGCGGCGGCACCCACCTCCCCGACCTCACGATGATCTCGGTGCTGACCCTCGACGGCGAGCCGGCCGGCTACGCGGTCACCCGCGCCCATCACGCCGACATCGGGGGGATGAGCCCGGGCAGCATGCCGGCGGGCTCGCGAGACCTCCTGCAGGAGGGCCTGGTCATCCCCCCGGTCCGCATCGCCGCGGCCGGGCGGCCCGTCGAGGGCGTTCTCGAGTTGATCCTGGCCAACACGCGCACCCCCGCCGAGCGCGCCGGCGATCTGCGCGCCCAGCGCGCCGCCCACGCCGTGGCCCAGGCCCGCCTGACCGAGGTGGCCGGGCGCCACGGCACCGCCACGGTGCTGGCGGCCTTCCGCGAGCTGCTGGCCTACGCCGAGCGGCGCACGCGGGCGGCCGTCCTGGAGATGCCCGACGGCGCCTACCGCGCCGAGGACGTGCTGGAGGGCGACGGGGTCACCGACGAGGACCTCACGATCCGCGTGGAGGTCACCATCGCCGGCGACCGGATGCGCGTGGACTTCGCGGGGACCGACCCCGCCGGCCCGGGGAACCTCAACTGCCCGCCGGCGGTGACGCGTTCGGCGGTGTACTTCGTGGTGCGCGCGCTCACCGACCCCGACATCCCGGCCTCGGCCGGGGCGTTCGCGCCCGTCGAGGTACTCGCCCCCGAGGGCTCCCTGGTGAACGCGCTCTCCCCCGCCGCGGTGGCGGGGGGCAACGTGGAGACCTCCAGCAGGATCGTGGACGTGGTGTTCCTGGCCCTGGGGCAGGCGGTGGATGTCCCGGCCCAGGGCCAGGGCACCATGAACAACCTCACCCTCGGCGGCGCCGGGTTCACCTACTACGAGACGCTCGGGGGCGGCCAGGGCGCCTCGGCTTCCGCGGACGGACCCGATGGGGTCCACGTGGCGATGAGCAACACCCTGAACACCCCGGTGGAAGCCCTCGAGACCGCCTATCCGGTGCGCATCGAGGAGTACCGACTGCGGGAGGGCTCCGGCGGTGCGGGGGCCCACCGCGGCGGCGAGGGCGTGGTGCGGGCCGTGCGGGCGCTGGTGCCGGTCGAGGCCTCGGTCATCGGCGAGCGCCGCCGGCGAGGGCCGCGCGGGCGGGCGGGCGGCCGCGACGGGGCACCGGGCCGCAACCTGCTGAACGGCCGCGTCCTGCCCGGCAAGTGGCGCGGCCATCTGCTGCCGGGGGACGTGCTGCGCATCGAGACCCCGGGTGGGGGTGGCTACGGGCCGCCGGCCGAGGCGGCCGGCGACACGGACGACTGAGCGGGCGGCACGGACGCCGCCCCGCGGCTCAGGGGGCCGCGGTCGACACCAGCGACTCTGCCAGGTCCAGGCCGACCACCACGATCACGTCTGCGCCCTCCACCTGGTCGACGGTGAGGCCCTCCAGGGGCGGGGCGCGCCGGATGCCGAGGACATCGGCGACGCTCCAGGCCGCCTCCTGGTTCTCCCGACCGTTGTACATCACCACCGACAGGTCCAGGTTCTCGCCGCTGGGGTAGTTGTCGGGCTGCAGCAGGTTGAATCCCTCGGTCTGCAGGCGCGGGGCCACCCCGTCGCCGGCGGCGCCCGCGACCCCGGAGGCGTTCAGCACCAGCACCGTGTAGGCGCTCGTGTCGGTGAGCGGGGGCACCTCGTCGGGCACCCTCGTGGCCTCCAGCGGGTCGGCTGGCTCCGTGGTGGTGCGCTCGGCCGTGGTGGCACCGGTCTCGGTCTCGGGCGGCGCCTGGGCCTGACCGTCCGGGCCGTTGGCACCGCCCTCGCCCCCGCCGCCCAGCAGGAACCACCCTCCACCGACAGCCAGCACCACCACCAGCACGACGGCCGCCACGGCCAGGAGGGGGCGCAGCGCCACGGCGCTCGAGGTGCCCGCGGCGGCCTCCTGGCGGGCCTGCAGCTCGGCGATCCGCCTCAGCGGAGCGTCGGTGGCCGCCTCGCCGCGCTCTGCGAGCATCGACTCGAGCCGCGCGATGCGCCGGGTCTGCAGTACGACGACGACCACGACGGCGACCATGAGCACCATGGCGATCGCCAGGGCGATCATCGGGCCGCGATCGAGCAGCTCCAAGAGTTCCGACATCGGCGCGCCACGGTAGCACGTCCCCCCGACGGCCCCGGGGGCCGCGCGCGGGGATTCGCACTAGCCCAGCGGCGTGATCCGGTAGGCGTCGAAGACCGACTCCACGTTGCGCAGCGCGGAGATGCAGGCCTTCAGCGTCTCCACGTCGCCCACGTCGACCGTGAAGCGGTCGTGGACCATCTGGTCCTCCATCGTGCAGTCGGCCGAGACGATGTTGACCCCGCTCTCGGCGACCGCGCGCGAGAGGTCCTCGAGCAGGCGCGAACGATCCCAGGCGTCCACGGCGATCTCTACCCGAAAGGACTGCTGGGCCTGGCCGCTCCACGAGACGGGGGTGAACCGCTCGGGGGTCTTCAGCAGCGCCTTCGCGTTGGGGCAGTCCTCGCGATGGATGGTCACGCCGCGCCCCAGGGAGATGTACCCCAGGATGGGGTCCCCGGGCACGGGCTTGCAGCACTTGGCCAGTCGCACGAGCACGTCGCTCATGCCGTCGATCTCGATGCCGAGGTCGCCCGAGGCACGGGCTGACGACGGCCGCCGACCGCGCCCGCCCGGGGCCGGCGGGCTGGGATCGGGCACCCCCTCCCCGCTGGTGTAGCGGTGGAGGATCTTGTTGACGACCGTCGCCGTCGAGGTCTTGCCCAGGCCGAGCGAGATGTAGAACTCGTCGGCCTTGCGGAACCCCATCTCCTGGATGATCTCCGACAGGAGCGAGGACCCGACCAGGCGCTGGCTGGGCAGGCCCGCCTTGCGCAGGTGCTCCTGGAGGGTGTCGCGCCCCTGGTGCTCGGCGTCCTCCCGGCGCTCGCGGCGGAAGAACTGGTTGATCTTCGACTGCGCCTTGCTGGTCTTGACCAGGTTCAGCCAGTCGCGCGAGGGGGCCCGCGGGGCCTTGGAGGTCAGGATCTCCACGAAGTCGCCCGACTGCAGCGTGTAGGACAGGGGCACGATGCGCCCGTTGACCTTCGCCCCCACGCAGCGGTGGCCCACGTCGGTGTGGACGTCGTACGCGAAGTCCAGCGGGGTCGCGCCGGCCGCGAGGTCGCGCACCTCGCCCTTGGGCGTGAAGACGTAGACCTCGTCCGAGTACAGGTCGGCGCGCAGCGCCTCCAGGAACTCGGCCGGGTCGCGCGTCTCCTGCTGCCAGTCGAGCATCCGCGACACGAAGGCCGGCCGGTCGCCCTGCCCCTGCTTGTACAGCCAGTGGGCGGCGACACCGTACTCGGCCGTGCGGTGCATGTCGAAGGTGCGGATCTGGATCTCCAGCGGCCGCCCCTCGGGCCCGATGACCGTCGTGTGGATGCTCTGGTACATGTTGGGCTTGGGCATGGCCACGTAGTCCTTGAAGCGGCCCGGGAGCGGCTTCCACAGGGCGTGCACGATGCCCACCGCGCCGTAGCAGTCCTTCACCGAGTCGACCAGCACCCGCATGGCGGTGAGGTCGTAGATCTCGTTGAACTCCTTGCCCCTGCGGGTCATCTTCTCGTAGATCGAGTAGAAGTGCTTGGCGCGGCCGGTGATGTCGACCCCGTCGATGCCCACGTGGCGCAGTTCCGTGGCCAGGATGGTCCCCGCCTCGCCGATGAACGACTCGCGGTCCGGGCGGCGCTGGTTCACCAGTTGCTGGATCTCGCGGTAGCGACGCGGGTGCAGCCGGGCGAAGGCCAGGTCCTCCAGCTCCCACTTGAGCGAGTGGATACCCAGGCGGTGCGCCAGCGGGGCGTAGACGTCCAGGGTCTCCTTGGACTTCTGGATCTGCTTGGGCTTGGTCATGTAGGCGATCGTCCGCATGTTGTGCAGACGGTCGGCCAGCTTCACCACCAGCACCCGGATGTCGCTGGACATCGAGACGATCAGCTTGCGGTAGTTCTCGGCCTGGTGCTCCTCCTGGCTGTCGAAGTGGATCTTCGACAGCTTGGTGACGCCGTCGACCACCACCGCCACCTCGTCGCCGAACTCGCGCGTGATGTCGTCGAGGTCGGCGGTGGTGTCCTCGACGGTGTCGTGCAGGAGGGCCGCGATGATCGAGATGTCGTCCAGCCCCAGGCCGGCGCAGATGCGCGCGCAGCCCACGGGATGGGTGATGTAGGGCTCGCCGGAGTGGCGCTTCTGGGTGGCGTGGTGCTCCTCGGCGAAGCGATGCGCGCGCCGGATCGCGTCCGCGTCGACATCGCCGTGGTGGGCGGAGAGCTCAGCGATGATCTCGGAGATCTCGTGGTCGCCCGAGGAGACGTCGAGATCGAGGTCGGCGAGGTCCTTGCTCATGCGTGAACGATACCGCGCAACCCCGCCGGCGCGACCAGGCGCGCGGCGGGCCCGCCCATGCAGGCATCTAGCCAGGCGACGGCGTCCACCAGGCGCGCCTCGGCGCGGACGCACGTGGGTGCCGCGGCCAGATCGGCCTTCGGCGCGCCCTCCACCCTCCAGACGGCGCCGGCCTCGATGCGCACCAGCCCGACCTCGGCCAGCGCCCGCAGGGCCCGCGCCACCACGTGCGCGGGGCGCAGCGGGGCCCCGGGCGCGCCGCCGGGCAGCAGGGCGGCGTCGAGCGCCTCCCCCCCGTCCAGGCGGCCGCCGGCGGCGACGAGCGCGCGCCAGACATCCGTCGCCCGCGGGCGCAGGGTCCACTCGGCCCGCGCCGCGGCGAGGGCCAGTTCCACGTCGTCGGGCCCCCAGAGCGCATGGACCCAGCGCCCGGCCCCGGCGCGGGCCAGGGCGGCCGCCTGCACGGCGTCGGCCGGAGGATCCAGCACCGCCAGGTGCATGTCCGGCGGCAGGTCGACCCGCCCCAGCAGGTGGTGGTCGATCACCAGCAGCGCCGGCACGCCGTGGAGGGCCCGGATGCGCTCGGCCGCATGGTCGGCGCCGGCGCGGCAGTCGAGCGCGCAGGCCACCTCCACGCCGGCCCGCCACGGGGCGATGACCGTCTCGAGCGCCCCGCGGCGCGCCGGCAGGTCGGCCACCACCACCGCCACTCCGCGGTCGGCGCCCGCCAGCGCGGTGATCGTGGACACCGCCGCGTTGCGCCCGCGCAGGTCGCGGACGCCCAGGGGCGGGCCGTCCGGGTCCCCCGGTGCCGGGTCCTCGCCGGCCGCCAGCGCCGCCGCCAGGCCCGCGCGACCCGGCGTGTCCAGCTCGCACGGTGCCGCCCAGCCCGGCTCGGGGCCCTCGGTGAGGACCTCGAGGCCGCGCAGGCTCACCCTGGCGCCCACCACCCCCTGCCAGCGCTCCACCTCCAGCGCCACCACCGCGTCGTAGCGCTCCTCGGCCGCCAGCCCCGCCGCGCGCGGGCCCATCTGGAACCCGATCCCGCGCGCGTGGGCGCCGCCGGCGCGCAGGCGCACCTGCAGGTGGCGGCCCTGCCCGACGGTGCGGGGCTCCTCGATGCGCACGGCGGGCACCACCAGCCGCACGGGAGGATTGCCGCGGCCGAAGGGGGCCAGCGCGTCGAGCGCCTCGGCGGTGGGCAGGGTGAGGTCCGGGCAGCCGGCGACCGCATCGACGGTGCGCACCCGGGCGCGGTCGATGCTCGCGCGCGCGCCCTCGGCGGCCCGGATAAGGTCGGCCCGGAAGCCAGCGATCCGCTCGGCGGGCAGCTCCAGGCCGATGGCGCCGGCGTGGCCGCCCCAGCGCGTGAGGGAGCCGGCCGCCTGACCCACCAGCGCGTGCAGGTCGACGCCGGGGAGGCTGCGGCCCGACCCCTTGCCGCGCCCGTCCTGGCGCGCGATGACGATGGCGGGGCGGTCGAAGCGCTCCACCAGGCGCGAGGCGACGATGCCCACCACGCCCTCGTGCCAGCCGTCGCCGGCGGCGACGATCGCCCCGGCTTCGCGGATCTCCGGCGGCTCGGCCTCGATCATCGCCACGGCCTCCTCGACGATGGCCCGCTCGACGTCCCGGCGCTCGAGGTTGAGGTCCCAGAGCTCCTGGGCGATCGGCGTCGCCGTCTCGATGTCGGGCGCCAGGAGCAACTCCAGGGCGCGGTCCGGGTGTGCCAGCCGGCCGGCGGCGTTGATGCACGGGGCAAGGCTGAAACCGAGGGTGCGCGCTGTGGCGGTCCGCGGTTCGGTGCCCGCCGCGGCGCACAGGGCCGTGATGCCCGGCCGGGGGCGCTCGCGCAGGGCGCGCAGACCGCGCACCACCATCCGCCGGTTGTCGCCCACCAGGGGGACCGCGTCGGCCACGGTCGCCATGGCCACGAGGTCCAAGCCGGCGTCGGCCTCCTGGCCCAGCAACCCCACGGGCATCAGCTCGTCCAGGGCCCGGACGAGATGGTGCACCACGCCGGCCGCGGCGGGCAGGTCCGGCGCGGGCCGTCCCAGGGCCGGGTTGGCGATGATGGCCGGCACCCGCACCCCGCCGGCCAGGTGGTGGTCGAGCACCACGGCCTCGACCCCCAGATCGACCGCGCGCTGGAGGGCGTCCACCGCCGACGTGCCGCAGTCCACACACACCAGCAGGCGGCAGCCGCGCTCGGCCAGGGCATCGACGGTCCCGACGGCCACGCCGTAGCCCTGGTCGAACCGGCTCGGCAGGAAGTGCTCCACCTGCGCGTCACGGGCGCGCAGCGCGGACACCAGCAGGGCCGTGGACACGACCCCGTCGCAGTCGTAGTCGCCGTGGACGGTGATCGGCTCGCGGCGGCGGACGGCGGTGGCGATGCGCTCCGCCGCCCGGTCGATGCCGGCGATGGCGCCGGGGGGCGCCAGGGGCCCGTCGGCCGCCAGGAATTCCCGGGCCACCTCGGGGTCCTCCAGGCCGCGGCGCGCCAGCGTCCAGGCCAGGGGCTCCGGAACGTCCAGTTCCCGCTGCAGTCGCACCACCGCGGCGAAGCCGACCCGGCCGGCCCGCCACGACGGCGCGCTCACCACCTGCCGCTCCGCAGGATGCCGAGCACCAGCCAGCCGATGAGCGCCCCGCCCGCCAGCACCGCGGGCACCGCCACCCATGACAGGCCCACGAACTTGTCCGCGTCCGCGAAGACCGCCAGCACCGATGAGGCCACCAGCAGCGCAGCGGCGACGATGGCGATCGCCAGGCGGTTGATGGACGACTGGGCCTTGTCGGCCGCCTTGGAGAGGTCGTCCGAGCGCACCGTGATCTCGAACGCGCCGTCCTTGAACTCGTCCAGCAACTCGGAGACCTGGAACGGGTACTCGAGCATTGCCGATGTGAGCCGCCCGGCGTCGACGCGCGCCCGGTTCACGATCCGCTCGGGCCGGTAGCGCTCGGCGGCCATGCGCACCGCGTACGGGCGCGCGACATCGAAGACGTTCAGGTCCGGGTCGATGGTGAGCGCGACGCCGCCCAGGGTGGCGATGGTCTTGTCCATCATCACGTACCGCGAGGGCAGGGAGATGTCGAGCCGGTAGATGGTCTCGAAGGTCTCGCGCATCACCGCGCGGGCGTCGATCTCCCCCAGCGCGGCGTTGGAGTAGCGCTCGATGACCACGTTCAGCTGCTCGGCCAGCTCGTCCTCCATGCCGCGCGGGTAGCGCATCCCCAGCGCCCGCAGGCGGCGCGGCAGGCGGTCGGCGTCGCCGGCCAGCACGTCCAGGAGCAGGCGGACCATCGCCTCGCGGTCGCGCCGGCTCAGCTGCGCGGTCATCCCGAAGTCGACCAGCGACAGGTTGTCCGGATCGCGGATCAGGATGTTGGCCGGGTGCGGATCGGCGTGGAAGAAGCCGTGGACGAAGATCATCCGCATCCAGGTCTCGGTGATGCGGTGCGCCAGCCGGCGGCGCTCCTCCTGGGAGAGGACATCCAGATCGAAGTGGGCCAGCGAGGTGCCCGGGACGCGCTCCATGGTGAGCACGCGCGAGGTGCTCTGGCGCCAGTGGATGCGCGGGACCAGCACGGTGGGCTCGCCGGCGAAGTTCTGGCGGAAGACCTCGGCGTTGCGCGCCTCGATGCCGTAGTCCAGCTCCCGGCGCACGGTGCGCGAGAACTGGTCGACCATGCCCACCAGATCGAGGAACTGCAGCCGGCGCACGTTGTCGCGCGCCACGCGGGCGGTCTGGTACATCAGCTGGATGTCGGCCTCGATCTGGCGCTCGGCGCCCGGGCGCTGGACTTTCACGACCACGTCCTGGCCGCCGGGCAGGACGGCCCGGTGCACCTGGCCGATGGAGGCCGAGGCCATCGGCTCCTCGTCGAACTCGACATAGACCCGCTCGAGCGACAGGCCGAGCTCCTCCTCCACGACGGCGCGGACGCGATCGAAGGGCTCGGGCCGGGCATCGTCCTGGAGGCCGCGCAGCTCGGCGACGATGTCGGGGGGCACGATGTCCGGCCGCGTGGCCAGGATCTGGCCGAATTTCACGAAGGTGGGCCCGAGCTCGTCGAGCATCGAGCGGACGCGCCGGCCCCGGTTGCGTCCTCGCGGCGCGGCGTCGCCTCCCTCGGGGACGGCCTCCTTGCGCCCGAAGACGTAGCCGAAGCCGTGACGCGCGGCCACATGGGCGATCTCGCCCATCCGCGCAAGGTTGTGCCGCCGGTCGCCTCGCGCCATGGGCGGACGGTAGCAGGGGCCCCCGGCGCAGGACCCCGTCGGGGCCCGGCGCCGAAGGGGTCCTGCCTCACCCGATGCGGTAGGTCCCGCTCACCAGCACCGGCCCCACGTCGGCGGCGCGCACCCGCAGGGTGAAGCCCTCCTCGCAGGGGGCGAACCCGGGCTCGGTGAGCACCTCCACCCCGCCCTCGGCCACGTTGCGCGAGCCCTCCACACTCACGCGGATCTCGCCCGGCACGGGCGCGACCCCGGCGTCGTCCAGACGCCATGCGTCCGGGGCCGTGTCGCGCGGGGCGCGGAACTGCACGGCGCCCACCATCTCGTGTCCCGGGAACAGGGCGTGCCCACCCACCGCGAAGCGACCGGCGTCCAGCCCGCGCGTCCCGTCGGCCGGCTCGCCGGCGCCCTCTCCGGGCTCGGGCAGGTCCCACCACGCCAGCGGCTCCTCGTCGACGCGGGGCTCCACGGACGCGGGGGCCTGCGCGATGAAGGACGCGAAGATGTCCTCCCCGGGGGCGATGTTGCGGGCCGCCTCCGGAACCGGTGCGACGGACGCCGGCGCCTCGGGCAGGGCCGGGGCCGGCGGGGGCTCCCAGGCGTGGACGGGCGGCGCCTCGACCGGCGGCTCCGCAGCGAACGCCGCGAAGGCGCCGGCGATGTCGTCGTCGGCCGGGGGCGCGGCCGGGTCCAGGGTCAGGGCCGCGGCCTGCTGGGCGGCCGCCAGGGCCGGCTGGGCATGCACGGCGTGGCCCTCGTCAAGGGCCGCGCCGGAATCCTCGTCGGGCATCCAGGATGCCCAGGCGGCGGCCAGGCCGGCATCCTCGTCGGCACCCACGACCGGCATCGGGCCCGTCGCGGCCGAGGCGTCGTCGCCGGAGCCCGGCGCGCCGGGCTCACCGGCCGCCGAGGGCGCGAACCAGCCGGGCTCGCCGCCACCCCAGCCGACGGGCTCCTCCGCGGCGTCGTCGCCCGCGGCACGGCCGGTGGGCTCCCCGGCCCCGGGGTCGTCGTCGTCGGAGTCCTCCCACTCTCCGTCGCCGGCCTCGGGCAGGGGCCAGCCGGGTGCGGTCACCAGATCGGCCGGGGCCCGGGCGCCCTCGGCGCCGAAGCCACCCCCGAAGGGGCCGTCGTGGGCCGCGGCGGTACCCCCGCCGCCGACCACCCACGCGCCCGAGGTCGGGGATGCGGACGGGGCCGGCGCCGGGGTGGCGCCAGCCGGCTCGGGCGCCGACGCCCAGCCGGCGCCGCCCTGGATCGAGTCCCCGTCGGCGCGGGCGCGCCTTCGCCTCAGCGTCAGCATGAGCATGAGCAGTCCCCCGATCGCGGCCAGGATGGCGATGTTCATCGGCGACATGGCCGATTCCCTCCATGTCTCGTGCCCCCGCGGCCGGGGACTCCTTGGAGGGGTATCGGCGGGCGGGGCGGGAACCTTTCGCCCCGCGACCGCCGGATCGCTCAGCCGCCCGGGCTCTCCTGCGCCGGCGCGCCGGCGACGGGGTCCGCCGCGGCCCGGGCGCCGCCCTCGACCAGGGCCAGGCGGTGCTCCAGCTCGGCGATGCGCTGGACGAGATCCTCGACCTCGCCCCTGGTCGCCACGCCGACCTCGCGCAGCACGCCCTGGACGCCGCCCTCGATGCGGCCGGCCAGGCCCTCGGCGGCGCCACCGCCCGTGCGGACCGTGGCCATGAGGCGATCGACGACCTTGCGGCCCTCATCGCCTCCCAGCTGGCCGCGGCGCACGAACTCGGCCACGGCGGCCTCGGCACGCTCGCGCGTGATGGCCGCCGCACCGATCGACACCAGCACGGCCTGCTCGATGCCGTCCCTCATGCTGTTGATGCTCACCGGCGCTTCCTCCTCTGAACCTGCTCGTGGCGACGCGGTCGGGCGGGGTCGGCCTGGGACCGCCTGCGGCCCGCCGGCCGGTCCGAGGGCTCGCCCCCGGGCTCCGCACCCTCGCCGTCGCCGGCCACGGGGCCCTCCGACGCGATGTCCTCGCGCTCATCATCCCCCGTGCCGGGCTCTTCCGGCCCTGCCCCCGGTGCGTCTTCCGGGACCACCGCGACGGGCGTCCCGTCATCGGTCGCGTCGCCGGAGGCGTCCGGGTCCTCGTCATCCGGCGGGCGACGGCGGCCGGCACCGAGGCGCCGCGGCCGCTCCCCGGGCTCATCCTCGGAATCGGGCTCGGCGTCGGACTCGCCCTCCTCGGCGGCGATCTGGGCGGCCAGGCCCAGCTCGGCGCGCTCGAGCACGTCCAGGTCCGCGACGTCCGAGTCGGAGGCCACGCGCAGCGCGCGCCGCTCGGCCTTGCTGGAGCGCTTGCGGTACTCGGGGTCCCGTTCCTTCCAGATGGCCGCCACCGGGGCGGAGATGACGATGGACGACACGCCGCCCGAGAGGATCCCGACCATCAGGGCGAAGGCGAAGTCCTTCAGGGTGTCGCCGCCGAAGAGGAACAGCACCAGCAGCGGCAGCAGCGTCGTGAAGCTGGTGATCAGCGAGCGGTTCAGCACCTCGTGGGTGGAGGTGTTGACGATCTGACGGTAGGAGGCCTTGCGCATCAGCGGAACGTTCTCGCGGATACGGTCGAAGACGATCACCACGTCGTAGAGCGAGTACCCGAGGATCGCGAGCAACGCCGCGACCGTGGCGCTGGTCACCTCCCTCCCGGTCAGCGAGTAGACCGACACCGCGAAGGCGACGTCCTGCACCACCGACAGCAATGCGGGCAGCGCCAGCTTGTACTCGAAGCGGATCGTCAGGTAGATGATCAGGACGATGAAGCTGAGCAGGATGGCGATGACCGCGTTGCGCAGGATCTGCTCGCCGAACACGGGGCCGACGGTCTCGAGCTGGTAGGTCTCCTCGGTGACGCCGAACTCGGCGTCCAGCGCCCTGCGCACGTCGGTGGCCTCGTCGGGCTGCAGATCGCGCACCTGGATCTGGAAGCCCTGGACCGTCTGGTCGTCGACCTCCTCGGTGGTCCCCTGGATGCGCGCGTCCGTGAAGCCCTGCTGGGCGAAGAGCGCCCGCACGGCGTCCTCGGACGGCTGCTGGTCGAACGTGCTCGAGATCCGGGTGCCGCCGGTGAAGTCGAGCCCGAGGTTCAGCCCGTTGGTACCGATCCACGCGGCGCCGAGGGCCAGCGGCAGGAAGGAGATGGCCAGCCACAGCTTCCAGCGGCCGACGAAGTCGAACCGCCAGCGGATCTCGCGCTGGTTGAAGCCCATGTACCGGTCGTCGCGCAGGAAGCGCGTCTGGGCCAGCACGCCGAAGACGGCCTGGGTGGCGACGACGGCCGTGAACAGCGAGAGCACGGTACCGATGAGCAGCGTGAAGGCGAATCCACGCACGCCGGCGGTGGCGAACAGGAACAGGATCGCCGCGGTGGCCAGCGTCACGACGTTGGCGTCGATGATGGCCGTGATGCCCTTGCGGTAGCCGGCCAGGATGGCGGCCTTCGGTGATTTGCCCGCGCGCGACTCCTCGCGCACGCGTTCGAAGATCACCACGTTGGCGTCCGAGGCCACGCCGATGGTGAGGATGATCCCGGCGATACCGGGCAGCGTGAGGGTGATCGGCACCAGCTCGATCGCGGCGAACAGCAGCAGCGCGTAGACGACCAGCGCCATGGCCGCCACCAGGCCGAGGAAGCGGTAGTAGGCGATCAGGAACAGGACCACCACGAACAGGCCGATGAGCCCGGCCACCAGCCCCTGGCGCAGCGACTCGGCGCCCAGGGTGGCCGACACCTGCTTCTGGGAGATCACCTCGAGGGTGATCGGCAGCGCGCCCGAGTTGATCTGCTTGGCCAGCGTGTCGGCCTCGTCGGTGCTGAAGTCACCCTGGATCTGGGCGCCGTTGCGCCCGTCGATCCCGAACGGGTACTCCTGGAAGTCGATCGTCGGCGTGGAGACGATCTCACCGTCCAGGATGATGGCGAAGCTGAGCAGCTCGCCCTGGACGCTCCCGTCCAGCGCCAGCTGGCGGGTGACGTCGGCGAACTTGCGCCGGCCGTCGTCGGTGAACTGCATGGTGACGATCGACTCGTTGCCGCCGCCGGCACGCGTCTGCACCGCCGCCCGCGACTCGGTGACATCGGCGCCGGTCAGCCCCGGGTTGTTGTTGAACACGAACCAGTTGCGCACCAGGTTCGAGCTCTCCCGGGTCTGGAGCTCGGCCTCCTCGGTGTAGGCCAGGAAGACCCCCGCGGGGACCCGCTCCACGCGCACGTCGGCCAGGACGGTGTCGCCCTCGAGCGTCTCCTCCAGCGCCAC
The DNA here is from genome assembly GCA_040219555.1 of Miltoncostaeaceae bacterium. Lineage (GTDB taxonomy): Bacteria > Actinomycetota > Thermoleophilia > Miltoncostaeales > Miltoncostaeaceae > JAVJSF01. The sequence continues at coordinate 113,454 of JAVJSF010000006.1, read as the reverse complement.
CGGATCGAACTCCGGGCCCGAGATGTAGTCGCCGGTCTCGGGATCGAGCGCATAGAGGGCCGGCCGGCCCCTGGTGGAGTCGGGATCCGCCCGTTGCGCGGTGGTGATCGCCTCCTCGAAGTCCGGGGTGCCCTCGGCCGGCGCGATCACGTTCTGGCTGAAGTTGATGAACACCAGTTGCGCCGGCTGGATCAGGTCGCTGACCACCCGCTCGGGGTCCTCCGCGCCCGGCAGGGCCACCACGATCTGGTCGGCGCCCTGGGTCTGGATCTCCGGCTCGGCCACGCCGAACGCGTCCACGCGGCTGCGGATGATCTCCACGGAGCGCTCGATGGCCTCCGGGGTGACGTCGGCCTCCTCGGTGGGCTGCCCCTGAAGGACCACCTCGACCCCGCCCTGGAGGTCCAGGCCGAGGACCGTCGGGCGCAGCACGATGGAGACCACCGAGGCGGCCAGCAGCCCCAGGACGATCGCGATGAGAAGGAGCGGGCGCTTCAGCATGCGCGCGCTAGATCTCGTCGGCGGCGTCGGCCTCGGCGTCCTCCGCCGCGGGCGTGACGATGCGGGCGATCGACGCCTTGGCGATGCGGATGTCGGTGTCCTCGGCGATCTCGAGCAGCAGCGTCTCGCCGTCCTCCACCTCGGTCACCGTCCCGTACAGCCCGGCGATGGTGACCACCTCGGTCCCCGGGCGCAGGCTGGCCAGGATGGCCTCGAGCTCCTTGCGGCGCTTCTGCTGGGGGCGGACACCGACCAGGTAGATCAGGCCGATGAAGATGATGATGTAGATCGGCAGCAGAAGGCCGGACATTTCTGGCGGGCACCAATCGGTTGCGGAGGCGGGCACGGACGCGGGACCGGGGCCCGGGGTCGGGCGACCTTAGCAGAGCCCTCCGGCGCCCAGATCACCCGGTGTACGGCCCCATCGGGGGGTGCTACCGTGGCCCGCCGTGAGCGCCACGACGGTCCCCGGACCCACCCCCCTGACGCGCACCTGGTGCGCGCGCCGGCCGATCTGGGGCGAGGTGCTCCTGTTCCCCGCCCCGATGTCCACCCACGAGTGGCTCCGCACTCTGGTGGCACTGCGGGCCGGCGCTGCTGATGGGCCCCAGCCTGTGCTGGGGCCTGAGCCCGTCGCCCGGCCCGTGGTCGCACCCCTGAGGCGGGGTACCCCCGCCACCCCCTGGAACCACCGCCAGTGAGTGCGCGGGAGCGCGGCCCATGCGCCCGGCCGGGGCCGGGCGAGCGCCTGGACATCGCGATGGTCACCGAGTACGCCTATCCGGTGCTGGGCGGCGTGCCCGAGCACGTGCACAACCTCTCGCGCGAGTTGGCCGCCCGAGGCCACAGGGTGCGCGTCATCACCAGCCATGCCCCCCTCGGCACGCGGGCCCGGGCCGCGGTCCTCGACGCGCGAAACCGGGAGGAGCACGGCTACGAGACCGTCCGCATCGGGCTGTCGGCGCCGGTCTACTCCAACGGATCGGTCGCCCGCGTGACCATCGGGCTGGGCGTCAAGCGCCGCCTGGCCCGCATCGTGGCCCGAGCCGACGTGGTCCACTCCCAGGGGATGGCCTCCCCCACCATCTGCCTCTGGGCGCTGCGCGCCTCGCGGGCGCCGGTGAACGTCGGCACCTTCCACACCTACTTCGAGGGCGGGCACTGGGGCTACCGGTGGTTCTTCGCCTACGTGGCGGGCGCCCTGCGCCGCACCGACAGGCTGATCGCCGTGTCGGACGCCTGCGTGGAGGCCCTGGCGCCGTACGTGAGCGAGCCCTTCACCATCATCCCCAACGGGGTGGACTGCGAGCTGTACCACCCGCTGCCCGCGGGCGCGCCCCGGCCCGCGGGCCCGCCCCGGATCCTCTTCATGGGCCGCTTCGACCCGCGCAACGGCCTGCACACGCTGCTGGAGGCCGCGCGCATCCTGATGGACGAGGGGCGCGAGTTCACCGTGCAGGTCGTGGGCGACGGTCCGCTGCGCCCGCGCTACCACCACAGGGCGCGCCAGCTGGGCGTCTGGGAGCGGATCGAGTGGCTGGGGCTGCTGGACGGCGAGCGCCCACAGTTGTACCGGGAGGCGACGGTGTTCGCTGCGCCGTGCGTGCTGGCCTCGTTCGGGGTGGTGCTGCTCGAGGCGATGGCCTCGGGCACGCCGGTGGTGGCGGCCGACAACATCGGCTTCCGCCAGGTGATCCGCGACGGGGTGCCCGGCCTCTTCGTGCTGCCCGACGACCCGGCCGACCTGGCCCGCGGCATCGCGGAGGTCCTCGACGACCCCGCCCTGCGGGAGGACTGGGGCCGGCGGGGGCGGGCGATCGTGGTGGAGCGCTACTCGTGGCCCAGCGTGGCCGACCGGGTGGAGGCGCTCTACCGGGAGGTGCTCGCGGGGGACCCGGGCGCCGGCCAGGCCCATCCGCCGGCCGGGCTGCGCGCGAACCTGCGCCGGCCCTTCGCCACCGTGGGCAGGATCCCGGGGGCCGTGCGCGCCCGCCGATCCCGCCGGTCCGCGTCCGCCTGAGGAGTCCCGGGGTCCCGTCGGGGCCGGGGGCCCTCAGGAGCCCCTGGCCGGGGGCGCCTGGCCCGCCGCCGAGACGGCGCCCGACAGCACACCCACCACATCGCGCATGTTCACGACGCCGACGACATCGTCCTCGCCGGCCACCAGGAGGTGGCGCGTGCCACGCTCGATCATCAGCTCGCAGGCCTCCCCGAGGGGCGTGTCGGGCGACACCACCACCGGCTCGGGCGTCATGTGCTCGCCCACCGGGGTCGTGTCCATGTCGACGCCGTCCGCGATGGCCACCAGCAGGTCGCGCTCGGTGAACACCCCGCCGCCGGCGCCGTCCACGAAGGCCAGCCCGGTGCGGGCCTCCCGCAGGGCCTGCGAGACCGTGCGCAGCGTGTCGGCGGGCCACACGCGCACCTTCAGCGGGGCCATGATCTCCTCGACGCGCATCCCGATCTCCTTCCGATGAGGCGGCGCGGTTCCGTTCCGCGCTCCCGGCGCGGACACTACGCCGGAGGGCCGCCCGTGACTAGAAGAGCCCCTCCTGGGACGGGGTGTCGCGCGGCGGCTCCAGCCCCAGGTGGCGGAAGGCGCGCGCGGTGGCCACCCGGCCGCGCGGCGTGCGCATGAGGAGCCCCTCCTGCAGGAGGAAGGGCTCGTAGACGTCCTCGATGGTGTCGGGCGACTCGCCCACCGTGTCGGCCAGGGTGCCGAGGCCCACGGGCCGGCCCTCGAAGGTCTCCGTCAGCCGGCGCAGGATCTGGCGGTCCAGGTCGTCCAGCCCCAGGGCGTCTACCTCGAGCAGCATCAGCGCCTCCTCGGCCATCGCCGCGTCGATCACCTCGACACCGCGCACCTGGGCGACATCGCGCACCCGCCGCAGCAGGCGGTTGGCGATCCGCGGGGTGCCGCGCGAGCGCGCCGCCATGGCCGCGGCGCCCTCGTCCTCCACCCGCACGCCCAGCAGCCCCGCCGAGCGGGCGATGATGGCCGCGAGCTCCGCGGGGCGGTAGTAGTCCAGCCGCTGGAGCACGCCGAAGCGGGCGCGCAGCGGCGTGGTGAGGAGCCCCGAGCGGGTGGTCGCGCCGATCAGGGTGAAGCGCGGCAGATCCAGGCGCAGCGTGCGCGCCGAGGGGCCCTGACCGAGGACCACATCGAGCTGGTAGTCCTCCATCGCCGGGTAGAGGACCTCCTCGATGCTCCGGTTGAGGCGGTGGATCTCGTCGATGAACAGCACATCGCGAGGCTCCAGGGCGGTCAGCACCGCGGCCAGGTCGCCCTTGCGCTCGAGCACCGGTCCGGAGGTGACGTGGAAGCCCACGCCCATCTCGGCGGCGACGATCCCGGCCAGCGAGGTCTTGCCCAGGCCGGGCGGGCCGGCCAGCAGGACGTGGTCCAGGGCCTCGCCGCGCTGACGGGCCGCCTCGAGGAAGATGCCCATCTGCTGCTTGACGGTGTCCTGCCCGATGAACTCGGACAGGCGCGAGGGTCGCAGCGACACCTCGATCTCGTCCTCGCCCCCCAGCGGGTCGGCTCCGCCCAGCCGGCCGCCGCCGGCCGGGCCCGGGATGGGGTCGAACGGGTCGATGTCCTCAGTCACGGCGCAACGCCCTCAGCCCGTGGCGCACCAGCGCCTCGGCGTCGAGGTCGGCGGGCGCATCGGCCAGGGCCGCGTCGGCCTCCTCGGCGCGGAAGCCCAGGGCCACCAGGCCGTCCCGCGCGGCCAGGAAGGCGTCGGCGCCGGCCGCGACGCCCGCCGCCGGCGGGGCGTCCCCGCCCACCGCGCCCAGGCGGTCGCGCAACTCCAGCACGACGCGCTCGGCGATGCGCTTCCCCACGCCGGGAGCGCCCTGCAACCGGGCGGAGTCGCCGCGCGCCAGCGCCAGGCGCAGGTCCTCCGGCGGGGCCACCCCGCACATGGCCAGCGCCAGCCGGGCGCCGACCCCACCGACCGACAGGAAGGCGTCGAACAGAGCGCGCTCGGTCGGGGTGGCGAAGCCGTACAACTCCAGCGCATCCTCGCGCACCACCAGATGCGTCATCAGGCTCACCGATCCGCCCACGGCCGGCAGGGCGGCGGCGGTGGTGGCCGAGACGCGGGCGAGGATGCCGACCCCTCCCACCTCCACCACCGGACCGTCGGCCTCGAGGGCGACGATGCGCCCGGCGAGGGTGCGGATCATGGGGACCGACGGGGGGCGCTCACGGGCCGGAGGCTAGCGGGCGCGACGGATGGCACCACGCATGGGGGCGGAGCTCAGATGACAGATGGCGGCCGCCATGGCGTCGGCGGTGTGGTCGGTGTCGCCGCGCACCCCGGTGAGCCGCTCAACCATCGCCCGCACCTGCTCCTTGCCGGCCCCGCCGTGCCCGGTCACCGCCTGCTTGATGGTGTTGGGGGCGTACTCCACCACCTCGAGCCCGGCCGACGCCAGGGCCACCATGATCGCCCCGCGGGCCTCGGCCATCCCCATGGCCGCGCGGCTGACCGGGTGCACGAACCACGACTCCACCACCGCCGAGTCGATGGCGTGGCCGCCGGTCAGGACGGCGATCGTGTCGTGCAGGGCCCGCAGGCGCTCGGCGTGGGGGGTCCGCGGGGAGGTGCGGACCGTGCCGGCCTCCAGCACCCGCAGGCGGCTCGGGGTGCCCGCCACCACGGCGTACCCGGTCGAGGCCAGGCCGGGGTCGACGCCGAGGATGCAACTCATGCCGCTCGTGTTCCCGGCCGCCCGCGCCGGTCCTCCCGCGCCGGGCGAACCGGTACCGCTCAGCCCATCACCGCCTCGAAGATCTCCTCCGAGATGTCGTAGTTCGCGTAGACGTCCTGGACGTCGTCGTTCTCCTCGAGCTGGTCCACCAGGCGCAGCACCTGGCGGGCCTCCTTCTCGGTCGGCGCCACGGTCGACTTGGGGATCATCGTCAGCTCGGCGGAGGCGTAGGCGATCCCGGCCTCGTCCAGCGCACCGCGCACCGCCATGAAGTCGGTGGGCTCGGTGCTGATCTCCCACTGGCCGTCGTCGTCGCGGATGTCCTCGGCGCCGCCCGCGAGGGCGACCTCCATCAGGGTGTCCTCGTCGATGCCGGCGTCGTCGACGGTGATGATGCCGCGCCGCTCGAACTGCCAGGCCACGCTACCCGGGGTGGCCAGGGATCCGCCGTTCTTGGTGAAGATGTGGCGCAGGTCGCTGGCCGTGCGGTTGCGGTTGTCGGTGAGGATGCTGCAGATGACCGCCACCCCGCCGGGGCCGTAGCCCTCGTAGGAGATGGACTCGTACGCGTCCCCGTCGGCACCGCCCGCGCCGCGCTGGATGGCCCGCTCGATGTTGTCCTTGGGCATCGAGTTGTCGCGGGCCTTCTGGATGGCGGTGGCCAGCGCCGAGTTGCCCTCGGGGTCGGCCCCGCCCTCCTTGGCGGCGACGATGATCGCGCGCGACAGCTTCGAGAAGAGCTGGCCGCGCTTCTCGTCGGCCGCCCCCTTCTTGCGCTTGATGGTCGCCCACTTACTGTGCCCGGACATGGCCCTCCCTCCGCTCGACGCCGGCCGGGCGGGGGTCGTGCTCCCGGGCCCGCTCGACCAGCCACTCATGGAACCGGGGCTCGTCGGCGAGCTCCGGGTGGAACGCGGTCACCATCAGGTGGCCCTGGCGCGCCGCCACTCCGTGACCGGCGTGGTGCGCCAGCACCTCGACGGCCGGGCCCGCCCGCTCGATCCACGGGGCGCGGATGAAGACGGCGTCGACGGGGGGGCCGCCGAGGACCGGCATCGGCACCCGTGCCTCGAAGGACGATCGCTGGCGGCCGAACGCGTTGCGGCGGACCGTGATGTCGATGCCGCCGATCAGGGGCTGCGGGCCACCGGTGGTGTCGCGCGCCAGCACGATCATGCCGGCGCAGGTCCCGAGCACCGGCAGGCCGTCGGCGACGGCGGCGCGCAGCGCGTCCAGCAGCCCGGACCCGCCGGCCACCAGGCCCAGCGTCGTGCTCTCGCCGCCCGGGATGACCAGCCCGTCCAGCCCGTCCAGCCCCGCACCGGTGCGGACCTGCACGGGCTGCGCACCGCACGCCGAGAGGACGCGCTCGTGCTCGGCGAACGCGCCCTGCACGGCGAGGACGCCCACGCGGGGCCGGGACAGCACCGCGTTCACCAGCCGCGGCCCTGCAGGAGCTGACCCTCGCCGAGGGCCGCGATCTCGATGCCCGGCATGGCCTCCTTCAGCCCGCGCGAGACCCGCGCGAGCGCCTCGGGGTCCTGGAAGTGGGTGGCGGCCTCCACGATGGCCCGGGCCCGCGCCGGCGGGTCCTCGCTCTTGTAGATGCCCGACCCCACGAACACGCCCTCGGCGCCCAGCTGCATCATCAGCGCCGCGTCGGCGGGAGTGGCGATGCCGCCGGCGGAGAACAGCACCACGGGCAGCCGCCCCTCCGCCGCGACCTGGGCCACGAGGTCGTACGGCGCCCGCAGATCCTTGGCGGCCGCGTACAGCTCCTCCTGACCCATCCCGCGCAGGCGCGCGATCCCCGAGCGGATGGCACGCATGTGGCGCACCGCTTCGACGACGTTCCCCGTCCCCGCCTCGCCCTTCGACCGGATCATCGCGGCGCCCTCGGTGATGCGCCGCAGCGCCTCCCCGAGGTCTGTCGCCCCGCACACGAACGGCACCGTGAACGAGTGCTTGTCGATGTGGTGGGCCTCGTCCGCCGGCGTCAGCACCTCGGACTCGTCCAGGAAGTCCACATCGAGGGTCTGGAGGATCTGCGCCTCCACGAAGTGGCCGATCCGGCACTTGGCCATCACCGGGATGGTGACCGCCCCCTGGATGCCGGCGATCATCTCCGGGTCGCTCATGCGGGCGACCCCGCCGTCGGCCCTGATGTCGGCCGGGATGCGCTCGAGCGCCATCACGGCACAGGCGCCGGCCTCCTCGGCGATACGCGCTTGATCAGGGGTCGTCACGTCCATGATGACGCCGCCCTTGAGCATCTGGGCGAGGCCCGACTTCACCCGCATCGTGCCCGTGCGCCCGTTGGCCTCCGGCAATGGGTTCCCTTCTCCGTCGCGGATATCGGCCCCGCAGTTTAGCCCACGCGCTCCGCGTCCCCCCGCACGCGCATGCGCCGCGGCCGGGCCGGGGCCCGGGGGAACTCAGGCGCCGACCGCCGCCAGCCCGTTCCGGGCCACCACGGGCGCCACCGCGCCGGCCAGCGCCTGGGCCACCGCGACCATCGCGACCAGCGATGGGGCCCCGTCGCGGATGTCGGCCGGCAGCACCCGGGCCAGCGGCGAGCGCGCCAGCGGGCTCAGCCCGGAGTCGACCAGGACCACGGCGGGTACGCCCGCCGCGCGCGCGGCGGTGACCGCGGCCTGGGCGACTCGCGACTCGCGGCCCATCGCGATCGCCACCACGGCGCTGTCGGGACCGAGGCCGTCGAGCCAGGCCCGGCCGTGGGTCTCGAGTCCGGTCACGGCCACCGCGGGCCGGCCGGCCCGGCACAGGCGTTCCTCCATGAGGGCCACGACGGGGCGGGCGTGGCCCTCGCCGGCCAGCACCAGCGGCGTGCGCCCCTGGAGTGCGGCCACCAGCGGCGTCAGGTCGGCGGCGCCCAGCCGGCGGGCGGTGTCGTCCAGGGCGAGGCGCTCCGCCGCCAGCGTGGCCTCGAGCCCCTCCGAGGAGAGCGGCAGATCGAGCTGGCGGTCGCCGGGGCGCGGGGGGAGCGTGGGCCGCTGCGCCCGTCGCACGACGCCCTGCATCTCCGGATAGCCGGTGTAGCCGAGCGCCTGGGCGAACCGGACCACGGTTGCCGGACTGCAGTGCGAGGCGCGGGCCACCTCGTGGGCCGACAGCAGGGGAACGTCGGCCAGGTGGTCGACCAGGTAGCGCGCCAGCGACTGCTGGGCGGGACTGAAGCGCTCGTAGTCGTGCGTGAGGCGCTCGGCCAGGGCGTGGACGTCATCGGGCACGCGCTCAGGTTTCGCCGCCGGGGGCCGGACCCCTACCTGGATCGTGCGCCGAGGCCGACGGTCGAGCCGGGGGCCACGACCATCCGCAGGCCCCGCACCGCCGTGGGGTCGGCGCCGCGCAGGGCGACATACGCGGTCACGGCCCCCTGGGGAGGGATGAGCAGCGGCGCCGGCGGTACCAGGTCGTCGGCCGCGGGGATCGCGATCCGCGGGGCACGGGGATCGGCCAGCGGGACGGCCCCGCCGCCGGGCAGATCGGCGATGAAGCGGGGCACGGCCACCGAGGCGCTGCCGCGGTTGACGAGCGCGACCGCGCCCACCCACACCGGGGGAGCGCCCTCGGGCCGGGCCCTCATCGCGTCCCTCAGGTCGTCCAGGACCCCGTCGCGCGCGGCGAAGTCGACCACCGCCCCCAGCCCGTCGGGACCGGACCCGACGAAGTAACCGGAGCCGGAGGGTGCGGCGGCTCCCCCCGGCGGCTCGGGCTCGCCGCCCCCGCAGCCCGCGAGCGCGATGAGCGTGGCCGCGATGAGGACCGGGGCGCGCATCGGTCTGGGAGTATGGCAGCGTGATCGAGACCTCTCCGGCCCGCCCCGTGAGCCCGGTGCGACGGGAGACCGCGCTCGCCGCCGGCGCCCAGGGCGCCATCGCCGCCGCCGGGCTCGCGGCCGCGCTGGCGACCGTCGACGGACCGGCGCGCGCGCTCATCCTCTGGGTGGTCACCGGCGCGGTGGTGGGCGCCGCCCAGGCGGCGCGGGCGGGCTGGCTGGCCGGCGAGCCGGCGCCACGGCCCGCCCCCGGCGCCCGCAGCGAGCGCGCGGGCGACACCGTCCGGCGGACCGTGGTGGTGCTGGCGCCGGCCGTGGTCCTGCAGGCCGTCGCCCTTCTGGTGGGAGCGGGACTCGGGGCGATCGTCGCCGGGGTGCTCACCGGCACCGCCCTGGGTGAGATGCGCGCCCGGGCGCTGGCCGGGCGGCGGGAGACCGCGGACGGCGGCGAGCTGGTCCGGGAACTGGGCCCGCACCCGTTCGCCGGCCCGCGCCGGCCGCTCTACACCCGCCCGCGCAGCGACAGCACGCTGGCGACGTAGGCCACCGTGTCGTCGTAGAGCCCGATCCTGCGCACGGAGTCCAGCCCCTGGTAATACGCCGCGACGGTGGTCCGGGTGTCCCCGGTGTTGCGCTGGAGCCAGGCGAGGAAGGCGACCCCGCCGTCGATGTTGTCGCCCACCGAGCGCGGATCGAGCGGGCGGCGCAGGATGTCGGTCCCCAGCCAGCGGGACGTCGCCGGCATCAGTTGCATCACCCCCACCGCGCCGGCCCGTGACACGACGCCCTGGTTCCAGCCGCTCTCCTGCCAGGCCACCGCCCGCACCAGGCGCGCGTCGACCCCGTGGCGCTGGGAGGCCTGGTCGAGCAACCGGGCGACGGTGGTGCGGTCCGCCGTGAAGCGGCTCGGCACCGCGCCGGCGCCCGCGCCCGAGGAGGGGAGGCGCAGGACGGCCCCGGCGACGATGCGGTCGGGATCCGCGATGCCATTCGAGGCGGCCAGGGCGGCCACGCTCACGCCGTTGCGGGCGGCGATGGCCGAGAGCGACTCCCCGGGGCGCACAGTGACGGTCCCCCCGCCCGCGGAGGGCGTGGCGGCGGAGGGCGCCGCCGAGGGGGCGCTCGCGCCCCGGGACCCGCCGGGGATCACCAGGACCGCGCCGGCGACGATGCGGTCGGGGTCGGCGATCCCGTTGGCGGAGGCCAGGGAGTGCACCCCGACGCCGTAGCGCGCGGCGATGGCCGACAGCGACTCACCAGGGCGCACCGTGTGCCCCGCGGACGGGCCGCCCGGCGATCCACCGCCCGCCGACGGCGCCCCGCGGCCGGGCAGGGTCAGCACCGTCCCCGCGACGATGCGGTCGGGGTCGGCGATCCCGTTGGCGGCCGCCAGGGACTGAATCCCGACGCCGGCGCGCGCGGCGATCCCCGACAGCGTGTCGCCGGGGCGCACCTGCACCGTCGCGGCCGTCGCGGCCGTCGCGGCCAGCGCGAGCAACACCATCGCGATCAGGGCCATGGCGGCGCATCGCAGCGCGCGCGGGCGGCGGGTGGTCGGTGCGAGGCGAGGGGTCATCACGATGCATGTTCGGCACTCGCCGGGGCACGCACCAGACCTCCCGGGGCTGCCCCGCCTCTCTTCGTTCCGGGCCGCCCTCCACCCCGCTCCCCCGCGGCCCCCTCCCGCCCCTCCCCCACCCCATGGGAATGCGGGATCCGGGCCTCAGGCCTGGGGCTCGGCGGTCCCCTCGGCGATGCCGGGCAGGCCGCCCTCGGCCACCAGGCGCTCGAGCGCACGGACGGCCGGCGGCCAGAACTGGTGGCCCGAACAGCGGCGGCACTCGGCCAGGGCGTCATCCAGCGCGCGCATGACCCCGTAGGGCCGCATCGAGGTCATGACGTCCCAGGAGTCGGCGAGGGTCATGATCCGCGCGCCTTCGGGGATGGACGGCCCGGCGAGGGCGTCCGGGTAGCCGCGACCGTCCCAGCGCTCGTGGTGGCCACGCACCCATGCGACCTGCCGCGGGGCGAGCACGTCGTCGACGATGTCCGCCCCCAGGGCGGCGTGGGCGCGGACGCGGGCGAACTCCTCGTCGGTGAGCCGGTCGGGCTTGAAGAGGATGGCGTCGGGCACGGCGATCTTGCCGACGTCGTGCACCAGTCCCGCGCCGTGCAGGTCGTCGGCCTCCTGGCGACTCCAGCCGAGCTCCAGGGCCAGCGCCCTGGCGAGCGCCGCCACCCGTTCGGAGTGGCGCCGGGTGGAGGGATCCTTCGCGTCGACGGCACGCGCCAGGACGCGGATGCTCTGCACCGCCTGGGCGCGGGCCAGCCGCTCGGCCTGCTCGGAGGCCGACATCGCCTCCACGACGTCGGGCGAGTACAGGCACGCCGCGTCGCGACCCTGCAGCTTCGCCCAGTAGAGGGCGCCGCCGGCCAGGCGGAAGAGCTCCTCCGCGCCGCCCGCGCGCCCGAGGTCGCACGCGCCCACCGAGACGGTCATCGGGCCGATCGCGGAGAACGGCTCCGCGGCCACCGCCGCCCTCACGGCCTCGGCGGCCGTCAGGCCACCCTCGCCGTCCGCGCCCGGGATGATCCATGCGAACTCGTCGCCGCCGATGCGGGCCAGCACCGAATCGGGTCCCGCGAGCGAGCGCAGGCGGCGCGCCACCTCGGCGAGCACGAGGTCGCCGGCACGATGGCCGCCGGCGACGTTGACACGGGCGAAGTGGTCGAGGTCGATGATCACCAGCGCCAGGGTCCCCCCTGCCGTGGCCGCGGCCGCGCACGCCCGGTCGAGATGCTCCTGGAACGCGCGGTGGTTCGCGAATCCGGTCAGGTGGTCGGTGGCGGCGAGGGCGTCCAGGCGGGCCCGGGCCTCGGCGGTGGCCATCGCGATGCCCACCAGCTCGGCGAACCGCGCCAGCCGGAGGCAGGCCGCCTGCTCGTCGGCCTCCGCGTGCCCACCGACGCAGAGGGCGCCCCATAGGCCACCGTCTCCGGGGACGGGCACCGCCAGCCCGGCCAGGCCGGGATCCAGCACCGCGTCGCCCGAGTCGCGGACGGCGTCCGCCAGGGGGCAGCCGTTTCCACCGGACCCCGGGGTGCCCGAGTGGCCGGCCACCAGCGGCGGGCCGGACGCGGGGAAGCGCACGAGGCGCGCCGAGTCCGCGCCCAGAAGCCGGCGCGCCTCGGCGCAGACCAGCTCGAACAGCGACGAGGGATCGTCGCCGCGGGCCACGGCCGTCGCCACCCGCCGGAGGGCGCCCTGCTCGTCGGCCAGCAAGAGGTTCTCGCGCTCGCGCCGGCGCAGCGCCACCTCGGTCTCGCGCCGCGCCGAGATGTCGCTGATGAACAGGGCGATGAGGGGCTCGGCCTGGTCGGGCACCGGCGACATGCTCACCTCGACGGGGTGCAGCGAGCCGTCCCACCGGCGCTGGCGGGTCTCGAAGCGGACCCGGTCGACGTCGCCGGACAGGAGCGGGCCCAGCAGGCGCCGCAGGGCGTCCTCGTCGGTGTCGGGGAGGAAGGCCAGCGGGGATCGCGCCCGAAGGGCCGCCGGCGTGAGCCCGGTCTGTAGGCGTGCGCCGAGGTTGGCCCGCACCACCGACAGCGTCCGGGCCTCGATGACCACCACCTCGTCGTGCGAGGCGTCCAGCACGCGGCCGAGGAGCACGAGCTCGTCCACCAGGTGCGCCGCCCCCGGGGCCGTCGCGTCGGGGCGCCCGGTGAGCGGGGTCACGAGGCCGCCGCCGACAGCGGAACGACCGATCACGGGACCGGCCGCCGCCGGTCGCGAGGACATCTGGTCATCGGGAGGGCCATGTCACGCTCCGTGGATCCAGCGCGCCCCGGAGAACGGGCTCACGCTCCGGAGGTCGGGGGACCTGTCCCCTCTTCGGCACGCGATGCGCCCGTCTCGAGCATCGCGGCGATGCGGCGTGCCTCATCCGGGGTCAGGCGGATGTAGGACGGGCGCAGCCCCTCGTGCCAGTAGACGTCCACGTGGGCGCGGTGGCGGAACACCGGACCGCCCGTGGTCGCCTGTACCACCACGCGGCATCGCCCCTCCCCGTAGCGCACGGCCTGCGGGTCGGGGACATGGGTCGTCTCGGCCTCCCAGTGCACGCGCGCGTCCTCGTCGCGCCGGCCGATGCCGTCCTCCCAGATCGAGCCGCGCTCCTCGCTCATCCCGCCCCCTCCGGTCGTGTTCGCGGGGCGCACCCCGGACCGGGCATCCTAGGCCGCCGGCGCCGCGGGGAGTCCGTCCGGGCCGAGGTCCGCCCGGATCAGCGACATGATGAGCATGTCCTCGCGCCCCTCCGGGGTGGGCCAGGACTCCCGCAGCCGGCCCTCCTCCCGGAAGCCGCAGCCGCGCGCGACGGCGATGGAGGCGAGGTTGGCCGCCGAGGCCGTGAGGTCGATGCGCGCGAAGCCCCCCTCGCCCAGGCACCAGCGCCCCAGCGCCCACAGGGCCCCGCGCGCGATCCCGCGCCCCCGGTGATCGGGATGGGTCCAGTAGCCGATCTCGGCCCGCCCCGGGTCGAAGCGATCGACGACGATCCCCACCACACCGCACAGCCCGCCGTCCGGCCGGTCGGTGGCGACGAGCTCGAGCGACAGGCCACCGGCCCGCCGGGGGCCCGATTCGTACACGAACGCGCGCGCGTCGCGCACGTCATACGGGTACGGGATGCGGGTGTAGCGCTGAACCCCCGGGTCGCGGCAGGCCTCGAGCACGGGCACCACGTCGCGGCCCTCCGGCTCGCGCAGCAGCACCGCGCCGGCCGAGACGTCCGGCAGGGCCAGCGGGACACGCCGCCACTGGCCGGTCCGCTCAGCCGGCCCGGACCGGTCAGCCATACCCGCCGCGCCCGCGCCGGCTCACCGCGGCCGGCGCAGCCCGAGCACCAGCGGGCGCTCGGCCACCACCAGGCCGGCGCGCAGGTGCGGCGACGCGGCCTCGATCGCCTGACGGGTGGACGTGGCGGCCCGGCGGACCGTCTCGTCGGCGGCCTCGCGGGCGAACCGCATCCCCAGGCGGGGCCCCACCATGCGGGCCAGGTCGAGCGGGGGCTCCACGTGCAGCGGGGCGTCGGTGGACCCGACGACCACCAGGCCCGCCGCCTCCACCATCTCCCGCAGGGCGGCGAGGTCGCGCACCCTCACGCGCTGGGCTGCGAGCGCGGCCAGCGCGGCGCGCCCCGCGGGGTCCTCCGCGCCGGCGCCCGGGACGAGCGCGGTCAGCGCCAGGCGGCCGGCGGGCCGCAACAGTCGCACCGCCTCGGCCAGGAGCGCGGCGGCCTCCTCGTCGGTGCGCTCCGCCACGGCGCCGTCCACCAGGACCGCGCCCGCACAGGCGTCGTCGAGCCCGGACGCCGAGGGCCGCGCGGCGACCACGCGCGCGCCGGCGCCTCCGACGGCGCGCCGTAGGTGCTCGACCGCCAGCGGGTCGTCCTCCACACCGGTCCACGCCCGCACCCCGCGCGCCACGAGGTGCCGGCCGGCGAGCCCGAGTCCCGCCTGGAGTTCCACCACCCGGCTGCCCTCGTCGATGCCCGCGCCCTCGACGGCCCTCTCCAGCAGGTGGGTCCCGCCCGGGCACAGCAGTCCCGCCGCGACGCGCGCCGCAACCGGCCACGCCTCGCGCTCGGCCGTCCCGGCCCGCGCCCGCGTCAGCACTCCCACCCGTACCCTCCTCATCGCCGGTGAGCCACCATCATGCCCGGGCGGCACCCGGCGCGTCGCGTCAGCGTGCGCCGGCCCGCAGGCGCGTGAGCGGACCGGCCGCCCAGGTGCGTGCCGGGCTCCATGCCAGGGCGGCGCCGGCGACGCGGTCGACCCCGAGCGCCACGTCGCCCACGGACGGCGGCGGCCGCAGCGCCACCGAGCGCCATGGGCCGCCCGCTGCCGCCCGGGCGCTGAGGGCCACCACCCCGCCGCCCTCACGCCGGACGCGGTGCCAGACCACCAGCGGGCCGCCGCGACCGTCCACGGCGACCCCGTCCAGGACATAGCGGCACTCGCACGCCGCGCGGGCGACGACCGGGGTCGCCCGCCACGGCTCGGTGCCGCTGCGGATCTGACCGTCGATGCCGGCGCGCTCCCCGATGGAATCGGACACCGGCCAGACCACCGCGGCGTCGCCGCGGGGACCGATGGCGACCTCGGGACGCGAACCCACTCCGAGGTCACCCAGGCTGCGCCACGCGCCGGAGCGGCCGCGCTCCGAGGCGGTGACCACCGTGCTCCCACCGGGCAGGACCACCCGCCACCCCACGACGGCCCGCCCCCCCGGGGCGAGCGCCAGCGACGGGATCTGGTCGTCGCCCGATCCCAGCCTGGTGGCAGCCGGGTCCAGACCCCCGAGGGGCACCGCGTGGACCGACCCGTCGTGGGCCCACGAGGCGAGCGCCCTCCCATCGGCGGCCACCTCGATCGCCGGGCGGGCGCGGGCCACCACCCCGTCGCCGCGGTACGCCCAGCGGCCCGAGGCGCGCGGGCCGCGCCGGGCCGTGCGCACCACGTGGGCGTCGCCGGAGCGCGCGCTCCACGCCACGGTGATACGTCGCCGGGCGTCCAGGGCGATGCGCACGTCCACCACGTGCCCGTTGCCGGACGCGACGCGCTCGACGCGCCACGGCCCGCGGCGGCCCTGGCGCCGGGCCACGTGGAGCACGTCGCGGATGCCGAAGGCCACCGCCGCGCTGCCGTCCGGGGCGATCGCCGCCGCCGGCGCCCCGGTGCCCGGCCCGGAGAGGCGACGGGCCGGGCCCCAGGTGCCCTGGGCCGGCCGCGAGCGGACCATGACCTGGCCCGAGCCCGGCCCTGCGCCGCGCGGGACCCGCACCCACACCGTCATGACATCGCCGGCGGGGGAGCGGGCGACGGCGGGCGCGCGGACCTCGGTCCCGGAGGGGCCGGCCACATGCGGAGATGACCACGCGGCCGACGCCGGCGAGGCGTGCGCGGCGGCGAGGAGGATGACCGCGGCCGAGAGCGGGATCGCGCGCATCTCATCGACGCTAGCACCGGGCCGGCGCGGGCCGAAGACCACCCGGCCCGCGCCACCAGCAGGCCCGCTCGTCAGGCCAGTGTGCGCACCGGGGTGCCGATGGGCACGCGGTCGTACAGCCAGATGATGTTGGCGTTGTAGTTGCGGGTGCAGCCGGCCGAGTAGTAGCGCCAGGAGCGGCCGAGCAGGTACTCCTGGTTGGTGCCGTGGATGCCGTAGTTGCCGTGGTACCACATGGCCAGCGGGCCGAATGCGGGGCCGGGGCCCGGGGTCTTCGAGTAGACGCGGAAGGTGCCGACCGGCGTGGGGGTGGAGGGCTTGCCGAACACCACCGGGAAGACGCGCGCCAGGTGCCCGCGCTCGTAGTAGTACAACTGCGCCTCGGAGAGCTTCTGGACGATGTACACCGGCTCGGAGGCCGGCACCCGGTGCGGGTTCGCGTCGAAGACCCGCCGCGGTGCGGTGGCGTCCGAGCGGTCGGAGCGGGCCTCGTCGGTGCGCAGCCGGAAGCGCCAGCGACCGCCCTCGTCGGGGCGCACCGCCCCGGACACGCGCCCCTTGCGGACCACCATCCGGGCCAGCGGCTGGAAGGCCCGGCCGTTGCGCGAGCCCTCCAGGAGCACCCGCTCACCGTCGCGCGCGGGCACCACGCTGCCGGTCACGGTGAAGGGCCGTCCGGCGATCGACTCGTACCGGTGGACGTCCACGTCCACCCGCAGCCGCCGGCGCAGGGCCACCGGGCGGCGCGAGCCGGGCTCGCCGCCGCGCACGAGCGGCCGGGCGCGTACGACCAGGTCCCGGCGGGGGCTGATCTCGCCCCGGAAGCGCCCGCGCGCATCGGATCGGACCGTCGTGAGCGTGACCCAGCGCCGGCCCTGGCGCCGCTCGATGGCCACGCGCGTCCGGCCGGCCGGGGCGATGCGCCCGGCCACGCGGGCGGTGTCGCCGTAGCTGACGGCCCGTTGCGCCCGGAAGGCGGCGACGCGCACGGCCGGGGGCGCCGGGTCCGGCGGGGCCTGCGCCTCCGGCGGGGGCTCGGCCGGGACGGGCGCTTCCTGCGCGCCGGCGAGGGTGGCCCCCCACATCGCCGCCGCCGTGGTGCCGGCTGCGATCAGCCGGATCCCCCATCGAGCCATGTGTCCCCCTCTCGCGCCCGACACACCGCGGGCGGCCGGTGTCGGCGACCACGCTACCCTGTCCGCATGACGGATTCTCCGGCGCTGCGGATACACCTCGTCACCAGCGGGTGGGACGGGCCGTTCCAGCTCGAGCAGGTGATGGTCGGCGCGCTCGATGCCGAGGAGGCGCGCCGGCTGGCCGAGACGGCCTTCGCCGCCGCCGCCCAGCCGGTGTGCCGGGCCAAGATGCGCATCGCGGATCTCGGCCCGCTGCGTGAGGGGGTGCTGGCGGGACCGGTGCGCGGCGGCGAGTCACTCGCGGCCGGCACACCGGTGGACGCACGCTGCGGCGTCGAGGCCGCCCCGGGTCAGAGTCCCGGGCCGTAGGCGGGCGGGTCCGATGCCGGGAACGACTCCTCAGACGTGCGCTCGACGCCGTCGCCGGGCTGCTCGGGTGCCGCGGCGGGCCCGCCGGTGACACGCCGGACGACCCCCTTGGCGGCACCGACGACGCGCTTGCGCTGGGTCGCCAGCAGCGCGAGGACGCCGGCGCCGGCGACGGCGATGATGGACAGGCGGGTGCGGGATGCCACGGTGATCTCCTCCCGGAGTGATTCCGATGCACCATGCAACCGGTGCCGGGGCGCGGTTGCAAGCGGACGGGGCATCCCGGCGCCGACGGGCCGGGGTCCGTGGGCCGCCTGAGCGCCGCCCAGGCGCGGGGCCCGGCGCTGCTCACCGTCGTCGCGGCCGCCGCGGTGGCGTTGCTGTACCTGCTCTCGGTGCGCACCACCTGGGGGCAGCGCGCCGAGGACCGCCTGACCGGCGGCCTGCACGGGAGCCCTGGGAGCGACCTGAGCGCGGCCGGGTGGTACTCGGACCGGGTGCTCGGCACGATCGGGGTGGGCAGCCTGGCCCTGGCGAGCGCGTGCCTGGTGGCCGTGGCCCTCTGGCGGCGGCGGCCGCACCTGGCCGTGGCCGCGGGGGCACTGATCCTGGGCGCCAACCTCACGACCCAGTTCCTGAAAGCCAACCTGGGCCGCCCCGAGCTCACCCAGGCCTGGTGGGACGACCCGGGCTCCTTCCCGAGCGGCCACGCCACCGTCGCCATGTCCCTCACCCTCGCCGCGATCCTGGTGGCCCCGGTCGCCATGCGGCCGGCGGTCGCGCTGGGCGGCGGCGTCTACTCGCTGGTGGTCGGCGTGGCCCTGGTGGGCCTGGACTGGCACCGTCCGGCCGACGTCCTGGGCGCCTACGCGGTCGCCCTGGCCTGGCTGGGCCTCATGGCCGCGGCGCTCGCGATCTGGCCCGACAGGCCCGCGCGATCGCGCCGCCGGAGCGCGCGCGGCGCGCGCGTGCTCGGCGCCGCCGCGCTGGCGGCGACCCTCCTGACCCTGGTGGCGGTGGGCGCCCGGGTGGGGACGGCGCTCGATGTGGGCGGGGTCGCCCGCGAGAGCCGCGAGCTGGTGCTCGTGGCCGTCACCTGCGCCCTGGTGGTGGTCGTGACCGTCGTGGCGGGACTGCGGGCGGTGGCCCCTCGTGCGCGCCCGCGCGGCCGCGCACGAGGGGCCTGATCGCAGCCCCGGGGAAGCGGTCGAGGCGCGGCGGACCGGTGCTAACGTCCTCCGCCATGGCGCACTCCCTCATCATCTGCGAGAAGCCCTCGGTGTCCGCCGACGTGGCGAAAGCCCTGTTCGGAAGGGCGGCGAAGAAGAGCGGGGACCACTGGGAGGGGCCGGACGCGATCGTGGCCCACGCGGTGGGGCACCTGGTCGAGCAGGTGGATCCGGACGCCTACGACGAGCGCTTCAAGAAGTGGCGCTACGAGGACCTCCCGATCGTCCCCGACCAGTTCCGGTACCACGCCCGCGATGCCCGGGCCGCCAAGCAGCTGAAGAGCCTGCACCAGCTGATGGGACGCACGGACATCGACACGATCGTGAACGCATGCGACGCCGGCCGCGAGGGTGAGCTCATCTTCAAGCTCATCCTCGAGACCGCGCCCAAGAAGGCCCGCGGCAAGCGGGTCAAACGGGCGTGGTTCAGCTCGATGACCGGGCGGGCCATCAAGGACGCCTTCGACGCGCTGCGCGACGACGAGACCATGTGGCCGCTCGAGGCGGCGGCGCGCGCGCGCTCGGAGGCCGACTGGCTGGTGGGGATGAACGCCACCCGCGCGGCCACCACCAAGGCCGGCTCGGCGCGCAAGGTGCTCTCGCTCGGCCGGGTGCAGACGCCGACGCTGGCGCTGATCGTGAACCGCGACCTGGCCATCGCGGCCTTCGTGCCGGAGGACTACTGGGAGGTCGAGGCCGAGTTCCGCACCGACTCGGGCGCCGCCTACGGCGGCCTGTGGCACGAGGGCTCCACCACACGCCTCACGGCCGCCGAGCCGGCTGAGGCCATCGCGCAGGCCGCCTCCGGGGCGCGCGGCACCGTGGAGGCGCTCGAGAAGAAGCCCCAGGTGGAGCAGCCCCCGCTGCTGTACGACCTCACGACCCTCCAGCGCGAGGCCAACTCGCGCTTCGGCTTCTCGGCCACGCGCACGCTCAGCGCCGCCCAGGCGCTCTATGACCAGCACAAGCTGCTGACCTACCCGCGTACGAACTCCCGCTACCTGTCGGGCGACATGGCCGGCCAGTTGAAGGGCGTGGCCAGCGGGGTCGGCGCCGCCGCGCCGGAGTACGCCGACGGCGCGCGCTACGTCCTGGGCCTCGACAAGCTTCCTCTGGCACGCGTGGTGAACGACGCCAAGGTGGGCGACCACCACGCCATCATCCCCACCGAGGGCGACCACGACCTGGCCGGCCTGGGGCGCGACGAGCGCCGGGTCTACGACATGGTGGCCCGCCGGTTCCTGGCCATCTTCCACCCGTCGGCCCGGTTCGAGCGGACCGTGGTGGAGACCCGCGTGGGCGAGCACCTGTTCCGCAGCCGGGGCAAGGTGCTGGTGGAGGCCGGCTGGCGCGCCGTGTACGGCGAGGAGGCCGAGGATGCCTCGGCCCCCAAGGGCGACGAGGAGCGCGAGCAGTCGCTGCCCCCGCTCGAGGTGGGCGCGGCCGTCGACTGCACCGAGGCCACCGCCCTCGCCAAGCAGACCAAGCCGCCGGCGAAGTACTCTGAGGGCACCCTGCTGCGCGCCATGGAGACCGCCGGCAAGCTGGTGGACGACGACGAGGCCGCCGACGCGATGAAGGACGCCGGCATCGGAACGCCGGCCACCCGCGCGGCCACCATCGAGCGCCTGGTGGACGCCGACTACGTGGAGCGCGAGGGCCGGGCCCTGCGCGCCACCGAGAAGGGCGTGGGGCTGATCAAGATGCTCGGCGACCACCTGCTCACCAGCCCGGAGCTCACGGGCCGCTGGGAGCAGCGGCTGAACCGCATCGAGCGCGGCGAGGACTCACCCGACGACTTCCGCCGCGAGATCGAGGGCTTCACGCGCGAGGTCGTGGCCTGGTTCGCCGACAAGGAACGGGGCGACCTGCGCATCGAGCGCACCCCGCTGGCGCCGTGTCCGACCTCGGGTTGCGAGGGCCAGGTGGTGGAGTACCCCAAGAGCTACGGGTGCAACAGCTACAAGGGCAAGGACGACCCCGGGTGCGGCTACACGCTGTGGAAGCAGCAGAACGGGCGCACGCTCACGCGCGAGACGGCGCTCGAGCACATCGCCGCGGGCCGGTCGAGCAAGGACCTCGAGGAGGAGCGCGAGGTGCTCGGCCCGTGCCCCACCGAGGGCTGCGAGGGCAGCATCGTCGAGCGCAGCCGCAGCTACGGCTGCACCAGCTGGAAGAGCCGCAGCGAGACCGGGTGCGGCTATGTGATCTGGAAGAGGGTGCGGGGCCAGAAGGGCGAGGTGGACGTCGAGACCGCCCGAGCCATGGTGGCCGCCGGCGAGACCAACGCCGCCCCCGCCCCGGCCAAGGAGCCCATCGGGGAGTGCCCCACGCCGGGCTGCGGCGGCAGCATCGTCGAGAACAACCGGGCGTACGGCTGCACCAGCTGGAAGAGCCGCAAGAACCCCGGATGCGGGTTCGTGATCTGGAAGCGCGAGCGCGGCAAGGAGGGCGAGGTCTCGCGCGAGCAGGCCGCGCAGACGCTTGCCGACGCGCACGCCCAGGCGGCGGGTCAGGGTGCGCAAGCACCCGAGTCCGTCGAGGCCGGCGGGGTCTGAGGGCACCCCTCCCGCCACGCCCTCCGGGCCCGTGGGTAGGGTCCTGAGGTCCCGCCGCTCCCCGCGGCGCCAGCGATCAAGGAGAGCCCATTGGACGCCCTCGAGGCCATCCGCCGTCGCCGCAGCGTGCGGCGCTACACCGATGCACCCGTTGCCGACGCCGATCTCGACCGGCTGCTGCGCCTCGCCCTGATGGCCCCCACCGGCGGCATGAGCCAGTCGTGGAGCATGATCGTGGTGCGTGAACCCGAGAAGCGCGCCGAGCTGGCCGAGCTCGTGATCCGCGGCGGCGCCGACTACTTCGGCTTCGTGCGCCCGCAGGCCGAGGGAACCTCGGACGAGGAGCAGCACCAGTGGGCGACCGGCTACGCGGAGAAGGTCCTCGAGAGCTACCGCCGCGTCCCGGTGTGGGTGGTCATGCTGCTGGTGCCGCGCCCGGGCACCTACCCGGAGGACCGCGGCGACGAGGCGCGGACCGCCGACATGATCTCGGTGGGGATGATGGCCGAGAACCTGTTCGTCGCGGCCCGCGCGATGGGCCTCGGCACGGTCCCGACGGTGTTCCACTGGTTCTACGAGAAGCAGTTCCGGGCGATGCTGAACGTGCCCGACGAGGTGGAGATCCCCGTCATCACGCCGCTCGGGTACCCCGAGGAGTGGCCCGAGGGGCTGCCGCCGGCCCTGGCGTCCATCCGCCGGCCGTGGCGCACCCTCGTGCACGACGAGGCCTGGGGCTCCCCCCGGGCCTAACCGCCGTCGGGGGTACGACCGCCATCCGCGTCAGGGGGTGGCGGTCGGCCGGCGCTCGGCGATGGCGCGCGCGATGCCCACCAGCAGGGCGAGGTCGTCCGGGCCCAGCGTACGGGCGACCTCGCGCAACTCGGAGAGGCGGTCGGGCTCCGCGCGCGGGGGCGCCGGCCGCACCACCGGGCCCGCCGCGCGGGTGGCCGGCGCGGGCCGGGGCGGGGCCGGGGCGGCGGCCGCGGCCGGCAGGTCGGCGTCGCTCGCACCGAGCACCGCGAGGATGGCGGCCCGCAGGTCGGGGCTGGGGTAGCGCCGGCCGCTCTCGATCTGCTGGTAGTAGGTGCGCGACAGGCCCTCCCCGCCCGCACGCACCCCCTCTGCGACCTGCTCCTGGCTGAGGCCCGCCCGCAGGCGCAGCGCGCGCAGGGCGCGCGCCAGGTGCGGGACGGCCTCCGAGGCCGGGCCGCGCCCCATCACCATTCCTCCGCTGAGGCGCCGGCGTCCATCCCGGACTCGAGCTCGTCCAGGGAGGCGACGCCCTTGAGGGTCTCCGAGCCCGGCTGGGCCGGCAGGTGCTCGTCGTCCAGGTCGAACCACGGCAGGCCGGCGGCCAGGTAGCTCTCGAGGGTCACCGGGCTGGGCGGCGCGGGCCGGCCGGTGATGTGGCGGTAGCCGGCCGGGTCGATGATGTGCACCACGACCTCGGTGGCCGTCCGCTGATCCCAGGCGCCGACGCCGTGCGGGTCGGTGTAGATCTCCTGGCGGATCCCGCCGCCGGCCGCGATGCCCATGGGGCTGCCGGGGGCCGGCGATGCGACGGGCTCCGGCGCCATCATGGGGGCCGAGTAGGCCACCACCCCGTCGCCCGGGGACTCCCACGGCCGCGTCCTCGGCGGCGAAGGGGCGATGGCACCCTCCCTGGCGGCGTAGGCGCGCAACTGGATGCCGCCGGCGGTCTCGGCGCCGGCGATCTGACCCTCCACGGTGTGGCCCTGGCCGGGGGTGGTGGCCACGAACTGGCGCACCTCGCCGTCCTCGTCGACGATCCCGTCCAGCCAGGGCTGGGGCGGCGCCACGAGGTAGTCCTGCTCGTCGTCGTGCAACTCCGGGCCCCAGGGATCGCCGGTGAGGGCGTTGACCTCCCCCACCCCCACCTTCAGGGCCACGGGGCCCCCCAGGGGCGAGAAGGACAGCCACAGGGCCTCGCGCCGGTGCATGCAGATGAACCAGCCGCCGCGCTCGCGCCAGTCGTCGGGCACGCGCGAGGCGAACTGGCCGACCGGGTGGAGGGTGAAATGGCCGAGCGAGGGCGGGAGTGCGGAGACCCGGCCGTCGCCGGGCACCCGGAGGGTGCGATGGAAGCGGATCGACAGGCCGTTGAGCACCACGCTGTGCGGTCCGGGCTGAGAGCGGGTACGTGTCGTCATGCGGCCGTTATAGCACGCCTCATGCGTGCTATCAAAGCGACGAGCACACTTGCCGATCCGGCCCTGATCATCGAACATGTGTTCGATGATCGTCGTGGTCCACCTCCCCCTCCTGCCCCTGCGGGTGGCGATGATGCGCGCCGGCCGGCCGCCGGACATGGCCGCCGCACTCGCCCCCGCCGCGGGGGCGCCCCAGGTGGTGGGCATGTGCACGCCGGCCGCGGAGGCCGAGGGGGTGCGCGAGGGCCTGCGCGTGGGCGAGGCCCACGCGCGCTGCCCGCACCTGGCGCTCATCCCCGCCCACCCCGAGGGCGCCATCGCCGTGGCCGGCCGGCTCATGGCGGCTCTGGAGGACGCCGGCTGCGCCGTGGAGCCGCTGGACGAGCACACCGTGGCCCTGGAGTCCGCTCCCCTGCTGCGCCTGCACGGGGGGATCGGCGGCGTCCTGGCCCGGGTGCGGCGGGCCATCCCGGTGGGCACCGACGGGCGGATCGGGGTCGCGCCCACCCTCTGCGCGGCGCGCCACGCGGCGCTGGCCGCGCCCACCGGCGCCCCGCTGGTGGTGGGGGCGGACGAGGTGGCGGGCTTCCTGGCGCCGCTGCCGGTGGAGGCGCTCGGGCTGCCGGGGGCGGCCTGCCGGCGCTGCCGCGACCTCGGGCTCACCACCGTGGGGCACATCGCCGCCCTGCCGCGCGCCGCGGTGCTGGAACGCCTGGGAGCGGCCGGCGCCGAGGCCCACCGCATCGCGCGGGGTGGCGCGGACCGCACCCTGCGCCCGCGCATCCCCGCCCGGCCCCTCAGCGCCGGCATGGGCTTCGGCGAGCCGGTGGGAGCGCTGGAGGCGCTCGAGTCGGCGAGCCGGGCGCTGCTGGACGAGATCGCCGCCCGCGCCGGCGCGGGCGGGCGGGCCGTGCGCACGCTCACCCTCGTGGCCGAGTTGGCCGACGGCGGGTCGTGGGCGCGCCGGGTGGCCCTGCGCGATGCCACCGCCGACGCCGCCCGCCTGTGCCGGGCCACGCTGCCGCACCTGGCCGGCATCCCGTCGCCCGCCTCGGCGCTGCGCGTCGACGCCGACGCCTCGGCCACGCCGGCCGGCCACCAGCTCACCGCGCTGCCCTCCCCCCGGCAGGAGCGCATGGCGCGCACCCACGAGGCCGCGCGTCAGGTGCGCTCGGCGCTGGGCGACGGGGTGCTGCTGCGGGTGGTGGCGCTGGATCTGGACTCCAACATCCCCGAGCGGCGCTGGGCGCTGGCGGTGCGGGCCGACGAACCGCCGCCCGAGAGGCGATGACCACCCGTCCGGTCGGCGTCCCCGCCCCGGCGCGGGTGATCGCGACGCCCGTGGGAACCCCCCACGCGGTGGTGATCGACGGCCGGCGCCGGCGCGTGCTTGCGGTGCGCGACGACTGGCGCATCCAGGACCGCTGGTGGACCGACGCGCCGGTCGACCGCCACTACTTCGAGGTGGTCGTCGAGCCGGGACGCCTCATGGTGATCTACCGGGAGCGCCCCTCGGACGACTGGTTCGCCCACCCGTGAGCCGTTCGCGCGCGGGCCTCCCGCGACGCGCCGGCGCGCCGCCGGTCAGACCCGGACGGCCAGCCAGGCGCCCTTGTACGGCCCGTTGACCCCGCTCCGCACCAGGCGGTAGCCGTCGGGGGCGGAACGGGGCTTGCGCTTCCAGGGGCCGATCACCCGCGCCCGCTCGGCGGCGGGGAAGGTGAGCCCCTCGCGCACGGCCAGCCAGCCGCCGCGGCCGACGGGGTTGCTCTTGCCGGTCTTCACCAGCCGGTAGCCCTCGGGGGCGCGGCCCGGCCTGCGCGCCCAAGGCCCGAGCGTCGGCGCCAGAGCGCTCTCCGCGGCGTCCTCGCCCTCCAGGCCGCCGCCGGCCAGGAAGCGGCGCACGCCGCGCGAGACCCCCTCGGCCAGCGCCTGGCGCAGCGCCGGATCGGCCAGCAACGCCAGGTCCTCGGCGTTGGTCAGGAACGCGCCCTCCAGCAGGACCGCCGGCATCGCGGTGTGGCGCAGCACGTAGAAGCCGGCCTCCTTCACCCCGCGGTCCGGCCGCCCCAGCACCGACACCATCTCGTCCTGGATCTCGCGCGCCAGCAGGCGGGCGGCCTCGCTCGAGTAGTAGTAGTGGAAGGTCTCGGTGCCGCCGACCGCCGGCGAGCCGATGGCGTTGTTGTGGATCGAGATGAACAGGTCCGCACCCACCTCGTTGGCCAGGTTCGTCCGCGCCGCCAGATCGGCCCGGGTGGTGGTGTAGGGGCGGTCGCCGCCGGCCAGGTCCCGGGTGCGGGTCATGACCGTCCGCAGACCGCGGGCCCTGAGCAGGGCCTCCAGACGGTATGCGAGGTCGAGGTTGACGTCCTTCTCGTACATCACGGCCCGGCCGCGATCGTCGGACCGCTCGGGCAGGCCCGCGGAGGTCCCCGGCGCGAGGATCCCCACCGCGCCGGTGTCGTCGCCCCCGTGGCCGGGGTCGATGGCGATCAGAGGGGCCCCCTGGCCCATGGCCGCGCCGGCGGCGCCCAGGAACGCGACGAGCGCGATCAGGACGACGAGGACGGTGGACGGGAGGCGGGGCGAGGTGCGATCCGGGCTCATCGCGGGCGATGCTAGCGACGCCCCCCAGGGTCACCAACAATGCGCGTTGCAGCTTCAGGCGACGGGCGTACGGGTGTAGCGCGAGCGGATGTCCAGATCCTTGGCCGGCCCGGTGACGCGCCAGCGCACGGTCAGGATCGCGCCGCCGTCGGCCAGGGCCAGATCGCCCTCGTAGCGGTCGTCCCCGCACGGGTGGACGACCGTGCAGCGACCGCCCGTCAGGTCCAGCGGGTGGAACGGGCGCCCGTCGGCGAACAGCACCGCGAAGGCCGCGCCCTCCACGACGATGCGCATGTCGCGCGTGGCCCGCCCGGTGAACGCGGCGCTCTCCAGGTGGCCCTTCTCACGCCAGTCCAGGTGGTCGCCGCCGGGGGCCGGCGCGATGCGGGCGGTGCCGGCGAAGCGCGCCGGGCGACCCGAGAGGCGGTCCTCGATGGTGCGCTCCACGGTCCAGTCGCCCATCAGGGGGCAGTCGAGAAGGCGCGGGGGGGCACCGGTGGGCCGGGGTGTCGCGGTCATGCGCACATTCTGGCGCGCCATCTGTCACATGGGGCCCTTGCGGGGGCCGGCCATCGGTACGAACATGTGTTCGTATGAGCCCCCCGCCCCCCACCGACTACGTCGAACTGCACGCCCATTCGGCGTTCAGCTTCCTCGACGGCGCCTCCCTTCCCGAGGAGATGGCGGCCCACGCCGCCGAAATGGGCCACCGCGCCATCGCGCTCACCGACCACGACGGCCTGTGCGGCTCGCTGGCCTTCGCCCACGCGGCGCGCGCGGCCGGCGTGCGCCCGATCACGGGGGCCGAGATCACGCTGGAGGACGGCTCGCACCTCACGCTGCTGGCGCGCACCGCGCGCGGCTACGCCAACCTCTGCCGGCTGATCACCGTGTCCCATGCCGACACCCGTCCCCCGCCGCGGCGCCAGGTGCGTCCGCCGGCGCTGGCGCGCGCGGATCTCGCCCGGCACGCCGAGGGCCTCATCTGCCTCACGGGATGCCTGGGCCACGGGCTGGTGCCGCGCCTGGTGCGTGCGGGGCGCACCCGCGAGGCGATCGAGGCCGTACGCGCGCTGGTGCGCGACTTCGGGCCGGGCGACGTGGTGGTGGAGGTCCAGCGGCGCCACATGCGCGGCGACCGCGGCATGGTGCGCGACCTGGTGCGCCTGGCCGAGACGGCCGGCGTGGCGGCCGTGGCGACGGGCGACCCGCACGCCCACAGCCCCCAGCGGGCGCTGCTGCAGGACGCGCTGGTGGCCGTGCGCCACCGCCTCAGCCTGGACGCCTCCGAGACCCGCCGGCGCGGCAACCGGCTGGCGGTCCTGCGACCGCCGGGGGCCACGGCCGCTCTGTTCGCGGACCACCCCGGGCTGGTGGCGGCCACGGCCCGCGTGGCCGAGCGGATCGAGTTCGACCTCACGCGCGACCTCGGCTACCGCATCCCCGACTTCTGGTCGTCCCTGCCCGGCGGGGCCGACGCCGAACTGGCGCGCATCTGCATCCACCAGCTCGGGGCGCGCTACCCGAACGCGCGCGGCCGGCGGGCCGCCCGGGAGCGCCTGGACGAGGAGCTGGGGCTCATCGCCCACCACGGCCTCGCGGGCTTCTTCCTGCTTCACCGCGACATCCTGGAGCTGGCCCGCCAGGTGGCGCTGCGGGTGCGGCCGGCCGGCTCGGCGCGCCGCTGGCTGCCACCCGGGCGGGGGCGCGGCTCGTCGGTGGGCTCCATCGTCTGTTACCTGGTGGGCCTGTCGCACGTCGACCCGGTGGCCAACGGCCTGTTCCTCGGGCGCTTCCTGTCGCGCGACATGGTCTCTGCCCCGGACATCGACCTCGACTTCCCCCGCGACGTGCGCGAGGGGCTCATCGCCGCCGTGATCGAGCGCTACGGCCACGAGCACGCGGCGCTGGTGGCGGCCTTCCCCACCTTCCGGGCGCGGATGGCCATCCGCGAGCTGGGGACGGCGCTGGCCCTCCCGGCCACCGACATCGATCGCCTGGCGCGCCTGGCCGACGGCTGGTCGTCGCCGGCCGGGCTGCGCGAGGAGATCGAGCGCCTGCCCGACGGCAGGCGGCTGATGTCCTCCCGGCGGTGGCGGGCGCTGGTGTTCCTGGCCGAGCAGGTGGGCGGCCTGCCGCGCCACCTCTCGCAGCACTCGGGCGGCATGGTGGTCAGCGCCCGCCCGCTGGTGGAGATGGTCCCGGTGGTGCCGGCGGCCTTCCCCGGGCGCCAGATCTGCCAGTGGGACAAGAACTCGTGCGCCGACGCCGGCTTCGTGAAGATCGACCTGCTGGGCCTCGGGATGCTCTCCGCGGTCGAGGAGTGCGTCGACCTGGTCGCCCGGGCGCGCGGCGAGTCGGTGGACCTGTCGCGGGTGCCGCTGGACGATCCGGGGGTCTACGCCGAGATCCGGGCCGCGGACACGGTGGGCGTGTTCCAGATCGAGAGCCGGGCGCAGATGCAGAGCCTGCTCCAGACCCAGCCCCAGAACCTGGACGATCTCACCGTCCAGGTGGCGCTCATCCGGCCCGGTCCGGTCAGCGGCGGGGCGGTGCACCCGTACGTGGCCCACCGGCGCGCGCGGCGGGCCGACCCGGACTTCGAGCCGCCGTACGACCACCCGCTGCTGGCCGACGTCCTGCGCGAGACGCTCGGGGTGGTGGTGTTCCAGGAGCAGGTGCTGGAGGTGGCGATGGCGCTGGCCGGCTTCACCCCCGGCCAGGCCGAGGCGCTGCGCAGGGCCATGAGCCGCACGCGCAGCCGCGAGGCCATGGTGGGCCTCTGGCGCGAGTTCCGCGACGGCGCCCGGGCCAAGGGGGTGGACGACGCCACCATCCGCACCGTGTTCACCAAGCTGGTGGGCTTCTCCAACTTCGGCTTCCCCAAGGCGCACTCGGCGGCCTTCGCGGTGCTGGCCTACCAGAGCTCCTGGCTGCGCAGCCGCTACCCGGCCGAGTACCTCACCGCCCTGCTCAACGCCCAGCCGATGGGCTTCTACCCGCCGGCCAGCCTCATCCGCGACGCCCAGCGGCGGGGGGTGCGCGTCATGCCGCCGTGCATCGCGCGCTCGGAGGCGGCCTGCACGATGGAGGGCGGGGCCTGCCGCGTCGGCCTGGGCTACATCCGCGGCCTGGGGGCCGACGGCGCCGCGCGCCTCGTGGCCGAGCGCACCGAGGGCGGTCCGTTCGCGGGCGTGAGCGACCTGGCCGCGCGGGCGGGCCTGCGAACCGAGGCGCTGGTGCAGCTGGTGCGCGCCGGCGCGTGCGATGTGTTCGGCGAGGAGCGGCGGGCCATGATCTGGCGCATGGAGAGCGCCGCGCGCCCGCGTGCCCGCGCCGGCGGGGTGCAGATGGCGCTGGCGCTGCCCACCGCCGAGCCCCCGCCGCTGCCGGCGATGGGGCGCACCGAGCGCGTGCTGACCGACTACGAGACCATGGGTGTCTCCACCGGGTGGCACCTGGTGTCGCTCACGCGTCCCGTCCTGCCCGCGGGCACCCTCACCGCCGCCCAGACCCGCGAGGCGCGCCACGGCACGCAGGTCTGCGTCGCCGGGCTGGTGGTGGCCCGCCAGCGCCCGGCCACGGCCGGCGGCATCGTCTTCCTGCTGCTGGAGGACGAGACCGGGATGGTCAACTGCATCGTGCGCCCGGATGTCTACGAGGCGCACCGGGCCGTGGTGCGCGCCGAGCCACTGGTGCTGGCCCGGGGCCGACTCGAGCGCCACGGGCGCAACGTCAACATCCTGGCGAGCCATCTGGAGCGCATCGCACCCCCGCCCGACGTGGAGCGAACGCCCGCCGTGGTCGCGACGGGCGCCGGCACGGAGGCCGGTGACATGGCCCGCATGCGCGCGGCCGCCCCCGGGGGCCAGCACTTCGGCCGGGGGCGGCGGTGAGGAGGACCGGCCCGCCGCCCCGGCGCGGTGCGGCGGCCGCAGGAGGCAGTACGGAGCGGCCCTCGGCCGCTAGGAGCCGCTCACGACGGCTGGGCCAACAGCATGCCGAGGGTCAGGCCGACCCCCCACAGCACCATGGCCACGATGCCGAGAACGATCCCGGCCACGGCCATCCCCCGCCCGCCGGCCTTCCCCTCGCTGGCCACGTCGTCGTCGCGGGCGGCCAGACCCAGGGTCACGGCGGCCGGCGCGGGCACCAGGATCAGGATCCCGATGATCCCGCACACCAGGGCGGCGATGCCCTTGCCCTCGGGCGGGCTGGCCACCGCGGCGGCGTCGGTCTGGCGCACCGGCTCGCGGATCCCCTTCACCGCCAGTGCGATCCCGGCGAACATCAGCACCGAGCCCAGCACCATCATCACGCCGGCCTGGCCCAGCGTCACATCCGACGCGTTCGAGCCGACGGCGAACAGGTCGTCGGTGCGGAAGCCGATCACCGCGAACGCGATCAGCGCACCGCTCAGCCAGCCGACGACGGCCGCCGACACGCGACCCCACAGCCACGGCGACAGCGCGCCGGCCAGGCAGACGACCGCCGCGACGATGCCGATCCAGGCCCCACCGCCCACCGAGATGCTGGCACCGAACGGCTCCTCCTGCTCGGCCACCACCGAGCCCGACGTGAGCGACGCCAGCAGTCCGCCGACCGCGGCG
Organism: Miltoncostaeaceae bacterium; assembly: GCA_040219555.1. Lineage (GTDB taxonomy): Bacteria > Actinomycetota > Thermoleophilia > Miltoncostaeales > Miltoncostaeaceae > JAVJSF01. Next base: position 82,740 of record JAVJSF010000006.1, on the reverse strand, counting down.
ATGCCGAACCCGATGCGGCCGATCATGGTCGGCCCGCCGGGCCGGCCCGACCGGGCGGTGGACCCCGCGACGCCCGGCGTCGGCTCGGGAACCAACTCGCCCTGCACGGCGCCGGGGGTGGGAGCATCCTCCGCGGCGGCGGAACGACCGGCCGTCCGCGCCTCCGTACCCGGCAGCGGCGGCGCCGGCGGGATGCCGTCGATCGTCTCCGCGGCCACCTCGCCGTCCACGCTCACATGCTGGGTCCACGACGACCCGTCCCAGTACCTCAGCCGCCCGGGGCGGGTGGGGTCCGGATACCAGTCCGCTGCGCTCATCAGGCCTCCTCCGGGCTCGAGCCGAGTGGGGAACGCTAGTGGACCGGGCGGCCGTCATCGCGGCCGGGGGACCTCCCGACCGAGATCAGGCCGTGAAACTCTTCCCGCATCCGCACGAGGCCGAGGCGTTCGGGTTCTTGATCAGGAACCCCGCGCCCTGGAAGCCCTCCTCGTAGTCGAGCTCCACCCCGAGCAGGTACGGGACGCTGAAGCGGTCCACGATCACGCGGACACCGTCGCTGTCCATCACCTCGTCCCCGTCCCCCGGCGCGCCCAGGGAGAGGTCGTACTCGAATCCCGAGCAGCCGCCCGGCACGACCTGCACGCGCAGGCCGGCCTCAGGGGCGCCGTCCTCGGCGATGAGGTTGCGCAGCCTGTCCTTCGCGTCAGCGGTCAATGTGACCATCGTGCGCTCCTTGCATCCGGCGGGCGTGACACGGGCACTTGGAGTGTGGCAAAAAGTCCCGTGACCGCGCAACGGCCCCGCGCGAGCGGCCGGAGGTGGCGCGCCCGCTGCTACCGTGGCGACATGACAGTGCCGCCCGCCGCCCGACCGTCGCTGATGACACGGATGTTCACCGACGCCGAGGGCGAGTTGCGCGGTCGCCTGATCGTCGGCATCGTCGGCGGCGCGCTGATCCTGCTGGCGATCATGAGCATGCTGGGGCTGCTGTTCGGCGGCCCGGCCGGCGGCAACGCGCTGGGCGCCTGGGTGGTGGGCGCGTTCATCTTCGTCAAGATCCCGCTGCTGGCCCTGATCTGGTGGGTGCTCGGCCGCCGGCGCGAGCGCGGCCAGGTGGGCGGGTGGACGCGGCGCGAGTGCGGCGAGATCCTGGACTACCTCGAGCGCGAGGCCCGGGTTGGCATGGGGCGACCCGACGCCGCCGAGCGCCTCGCCTACTACTCGCGGGAGGCGTGGTTCGTGGCCGGGAACGCCGACGACGCGGACACCGAGCGGGCCGTCGCGGCGGCCCATCGCATCGATGCGATGGCCCAGGAGGTCGGCGTGGACACCCACCGCACGCGTTCCGAGAGCCGCATGACGGGGTCACGCACCTGAGCGCCGCCGCCGGGCCGCGGCGTCCGGGAGGGACCATGCCGGAGCGGTCGAATTCGAAGGGCATGGATCTCCCGGACCCCGCGGCGGCCGCGTGATGTGGCGCCGCCGATACGAGGTGGTCATCGTCGGCGAGTCCGGCTCGGCCATCTCCCAGCGCAGCGTGATCTCCGAGCACCGCACCGAGCGCGAGGCGCGAGACGCCGCCTCCCAGGAGCGTCGCCGGCTGGAGGTCATCCGCGCCGAGGAGGCCGCCTCGTGGGTGGTCCTGGTGGTGCGGGCCGACGAGATCCTGCATGAGGAGCGCCCCTTCGACGGCCGGCGCGAGTCGATCCCGGCATCGCCGTGGGCCCCGCCCGTGGTCGCCGACGACCCCGATGCGCCCGATGAGCCCGCGGTACCCGATGAGCCGGCGCCCCCCGACCCCGCGCCGGAGCACCCGGGCGTGCTGGAGCAGCTGACGGGGCAGATCCCCGCCCAGGACCCCGGCGACGCGCCGGGCGCCGGCGAGGAGGAACCCGAGGCGGCGGGCGCGGCCGAGGGCGCCGGCGCGGGCGAGCCGGGGGATGCCGGCGACGGCCAGGAGGATGCGCCGGAGCCCGAGACGGGGGCCACGGGCCGCGTCTTGCGCCCGTCGCGCGGTACGGCCCCCGCGGCGCGGCCCGGGGACGAGGAGTGGGACATCGAGCCGTTCAGCGTCGAGCGCGCGGGCACGTCCGAGGCCGATCCCTCCCCCGCGCCGGACCCGGGCGCCGACCCGGCGGAGCCTCAGGACGACCCGGAGGAGCCGCCGGCGGACCAGGGGGGCGAGGAGATCCCCTCGGGCAGGGTCCCCGACGACGTCATCCGCCGCTTCGAGGAGTCCATCGCCCGCGAGCGGGACCGCGCCGACCAGCGCGGATCGCGGCCCCCCGAGCGCTGAACGCGCCGGCCGGCGGCGGCGCGCTCAGCCCGCGCCGGCACCGGCGATGCGCTCGCGCCCGGTGGGCACGCCGCGCAGGCCGACCGCCCGGCGCACGGCGTCGCGGATCGCCGCGCCGGTGACCTCCGCCGCCGCCACGCCGACCACGAACAGCGAGGCGGGCCGGACGCCCGTGGCGAAGCAGACCGTCACGTCGCCGTCGAACGGCGTGTGGACCGGCGACACGGCGCGCGCCATGCCGGCCTGGGCCATTCGCGCCACCTGAACCGCCTGGGCCTTGCTGAGGCGCGCATCGGTGGCCAGGCAGACCAGGGTGGTGTTGGCGGGGGGTGCCAGGCGAGGATGCTCGGGGGGATGGGTGATGACCCGCTCGGAGGCGCGCACCGGCCGGCCGGCCTCGTCGACCGCGCAGGCCAGGGCCGTGCCGTCGGCATCCAGCACATCGCCCCACGCGTTGACCACGGCCAGCGCCGCCACCGACACCCCGTCGCGGGTCACCAGCGACGCCGAGCCCAGGCCGCCCTTGCACCAGGCGTCCTGGCCGCGCAACTTGGCCACCGTTGCGCCGGTCCCGGCCCCTGCGCACCCGCGCGAGTACTCGCCCTCCCGCGCGGCGGCGCACGCCAGGTAGCCCTCCTCGGCGCCGGGCCGGCGCGCGTTACCCGTGATGCCGAGGTCGTAGATGCAGGCCGCGGCGATCAGGGGCACCCGCGCCGCGCCGGTGTCGTGGCCGAGGCCCTGCTCCTCACACCAGCGCATGGCGCCCGATGCGGTGTCCAGGCCGAAGGCGCTGCCGCCCGAGAACATGAGCGCCGTAATGCTCTCCACCGAGGTGTGGGCGCCCAGAAGCTCCAGCTCGCGCGATGCCGGGCCGCCCCCGCGCACCTCCACCCCGCCCACGCTGCCCTCCGGGGGAAGGACGGCCGTGCACCCGGTGCCGGCCGCCAGATCGGTCCAGTGACCGACGCGCACGCCCGCCACGTCGGTCAGCAGCCCGTCCGTTCTCAGCATCGCCCCTCCGTCATCGCCGCTGACAGCCGGGGCAGAGATAGGTCCCCCGCTGGGCCACCCGCGTCTTGATGATCGCCTCGCCGCAGCGCGGGCACGGGTCCCCCCGGTGGAGGTGGACGCGCAGGCGGTCCTGCATCGAACCGTATGCCCCCAGCGAGTCGCGGTAGCTGTCGATCGACGATCCGCCGGCCGCGACCGCCACCTGCAGGCGGTCCACGATGGCCTCGTGCAGGAGCGCCACCTCGTCCGCCCCGAGGTCACCGGCGGGGCGCTCCGGATGGACCCCGGCCTGGAACAGCGCCTCGTCCACGTAGATGTTGCCGAGGCCGGCCACGAGGGCCTGGTTCAGGAGAACGGCCTTCACGGGCCCCCGCCGGCGGGCCAGCAGACCGCCGAGCACGGCCGGGGTGAACCCGTCGCCCAGCGGCTCCACCCCCACCCGGCCGCGCCAGTACTCCTCCGGATCGCCGCCCCCCGGGATGATCCACCCGCGCCCGAAGCGCCGCATGTCCGAGAAGGTCAGCAGGCTGCCATCGTCCAGGTGGAAGACCGCGCGCACGAAGCGCTCGGCCTCGTCCGGGGCGCCCGCGCTCCAGTGCAGCCGGCCTGTCATCCGGAGGTGGATGCAGAGGCAGTCACCCGAGTCGAGGCGCAGCAGCAGGTACTTGCCGCGCCTCCCGACGTCCTCGATGCGCCGGCCGAGCACCGCCCGCGCCAGCCCCTCGGGCGTGTCGGGCAGGGGGAACTTGAGGTCCGGGAGCTCCAGGTCCGTGAACGTGCGGCCGAGCACCCGCTCCGCCAGCTGGCGGCGGACGGTCTCGACCTCGGGCAGCTCAGGCACCCGCCCCCTCCCCACCGGGTCCGACGCTGATGCGCGGCACCGCCAGGGCGTGGGCCCGCTCTGCCAGCCACGCGTCGGAGGTGTGGATCATCAGCACCGGCTGGTCGGCCTCGACGGGGGTCCCGACGGGCACCAGGATCTCCACCCCGGCCGTCGGGTCGATGATCTGCGAGGCATGCAGGCGTCCGGCACCGGTCCAGCGCGCGGCCTCGCCCAGGCCGCGCGGGTCGATGTCGTCCACCACTCCGGCCCGCGGGGCGCACACCGGGACGCGATGGCGCGCGGTGCCGAGCAGCGCGGGGTCGGTCCACACGGAGGGGTCGCCGCCCTGCGCCTCGACCCACCGCTCGGCGGCCCGCAGGGCCCTCCCGTCGTCCAGTGCCGCCTCGGCGGCCGCGAGCGCCTCCTCGGCGCCCGCCACGCCGGCCCCCTCGGCCAGCGCGCCGGCCAGGGCCAGGGCCCCGTCCCGCACCCGGGACGGTCCCTCGCCGCGCAGGACCGCCCCCACCTCGCCCACCTCGAGCGCCGCGCCGACGGCCAGGCCGGGGACCGTGTCCGCATCGAGGACCACGGCGCGGACCGAGCGCCCCCACGGCTCGGCGAGGGAACGGGCGAGGGCGATGGCGGCGTCCCCCTCGCCCGCGTCGGCAAGGGCCGCGCCGCGGCCCACGGGCACCGCCAGGACGATGCAACCCGCCCCGCCGGCAAGCGCCCGCGCCATGAGCGTGGCCATCGTCGGGGCGACCCCGCTGCCCGTGGCGGTGGCGTCCCGCAGTTCGTCCAGGCGCGGCGCGGCGGTCACCAACCGCCGGCCCGGGGCCATGAGCGCGCACCCTGCCGCGCGCAGCGCCCGCACGAACGCCGGCAACTCGGGCTCGGTGTCGAAGCCCCGGATGGCCACGACCCTGTCGATCAGGCCGCCCGAGAACCCCACCGACGCAGCGCCGATGGACGAGATCGTGACCCCGAGGGCCGCCGCGATGGGGATCGCCGCGAACGAGGCCGTCTCCCCGACCGCACCGGTCGACTGGACGTCGCCCGTGGGCCCGAACGACGACAGGTCCAGCCGGTCGCCGGAGGCCACCAGCGCCCGTGCAAGGGCATCGACCTCCTCCAGGCGCGCGGGCTCCAGCCCCGCGGCCATGCACCACGCCGCCATCTGGGCGTCGTCGGCCACGCCGTCCAGCCAGGCGCGCATGAACGCGGTGATGCTCTCGGCGTCGAGGGGCTCGCCGCGGCGGCGTCGCTCGATGACCTCGACCGGAGCAAGGGGTGGCATCGGACGGACTCTACCCGGACCCGGCCCGTCGGCCCCGCAGCGGGGCCCGTAGTACGCTGGCCGCATGTCGCGTCTGATTACCCGGACGGCGATCACCCTCGCCGCCATCACCGCCGGCGCCGCAGCCGGCTCAGCCATGAGCGCCCCGGCCGTCGAGTCGCTGCGCCTGCCCAAGACCATCGCCTCCCAGCAGGGCCACGCCCGCTTCCTGGTCGGAGTCCGCCTCACCGAGGAGGCCCGGCTCACCGTGCGGGTGGTGGATGCCGCGGACGACTCGGTGATGAAGACCATCACCGACCAGCGGCCGCGCCCGGCCGGCCGCGCCTACATGCGCATCGAGGCCACGGACGACCTTGGCTACCAGCTGGAGCCGGGTGCATACCGGCTGCGGATCCAGGCAGTGTCCCCCTCGGGCGAGAGCAGCGAGGAGCTGCGGGGCGCCTTCCGGCTGCGCCTCACCCCGCCGCACGCCCTGTTCGATCTCTTCGCGGTGCCGATGATGCGGCCGCTGCGCGCATCGATCGGCGTCGGTGCCCGCGTGAAGGGCATGTACGTGGCCGTCGTCGGCCCCGGAGGGGTCCTGGCCACCGCCGGGCTGCGCCGGGGTGACATCGTCACCTCGATCGGCGGCACCGCGGTGGACACGCCGGGCGCCTACGCCACGGCCCTGCGTGCCCTGAAGGCCGACGAGCCGGTGGCCGTCGAGTACCTGCGCGACGGCGAGACGACGACCGTCGAGGTCACGCTGAAGCCGGACTGGGAGCCCGTGCCCGACTACGCGGCGTCCCTCGCGGTGGCCACACGACGCGAGCCGCGGTCCCTCGCCCTCGCCTACGCGCAGGTGCGCGAGCGCGTGATCGCCGAGGAGTTCGGCGAGGCGCGGGACATGCTGAGGGAGTGGCCGGCCGGCTGGCGCCGCTCGGCCGCCGGACAGCTCCTGATCGCCGACATGCTCGCCGGCGAGGACCGGTGGAAGCCCGCCCTCGGCGCGTACAACCGCGCCCGCCGCGGCGACCCCACCCACGCCCAGATCCAGCTCGGCCGCGGTATCGCGGTGATCGAGCTGGGCAAGCCCCGCCGGGCGTTCGGGGTGCTGGCCGCCGGCGCGCGGCTGGATCCCAAGGACGCCGAGATCGCCGGCTACCAGAGCTACGCCCTGCTGCGCGCGCGCCTGCCCGAGAAGGCCGTCGGGGCGGCCCAGCGGGCGGTCCGGCTGGACCGCTTCTACCCGGACGGCTACATCCCGCTGGGCATCAGCCTCCTGGGCCAGGACCAGCGGCGTCCCGGGGTCCAGGCTCTGCGTCGCGGACTGATCCTCGTCGACGACGCCGACCGGGCACAGCGACTCATCAGCGCATACCTGAATCCCACCGACCCCTGATCGGGGTCGGGGGCCCACTCGTAGACCCGGTGATGCGAGCGCGCGCGGGCGGGTGACCCCCGCCGGCGGGCGCCCGCTGGAGCAGTCTTCGGCCACCCAGCAGGGTGGTGTCCGCACGGCGCCGTGGAACCACGGCCCGCGCAGACGGGCAAGACCGTGCACACCACAAGGAGTGGAGCCCATGCGCAGAATCCGTCCGCTGGCCGTGGCCGTATCCCTCGGGATCGCCACCGCCCTCGCCGCGACGCCGGCGACCGCCGCACCGGCCGCCGCACCGGCCGCCGCCCACGCGACCGAGTCGCACCAACTCGACCGCCAGGTGATCGAGAACCGTCAGATCATCAAGCGGATCACGAACCTGAACCGGTCCTATCTGATCCTCCGGGGCCGCGTCATCGTCTGTGCCCGCCCGAACGCAGCCGGAGGCGCCCAGCTGAAGACACGCGCCAAGAGCGAGCTGCGACGCACGGCGCAGTTGCGCCGGGCCGCGATCGCCAACCTGCGCCCGCGCCAGCGCACCGTGATCGTCTTCCGAAAGCAGACCGCCATCCGCCGTGCGGTCCAGAGCCTCGCCACCACCTCCCGGATCTGCGCGCAGGCGCGCCGGGCCGAGCTCCGCGGCGAGACCGTGGTGGTGACCGTGCCGGGTCCGGCCACCCCGGCCACCCCTGCCGCCCCCGCCGGAGCGCCCACGGTGCAGGCGCAGGTCACCCTCGGCGACGTGCTCGGCCTGGGCCGCACGTTCCCGGCCGGCCTGATCCCCGAGACGCTCCGGATCGTCGACGGCGTCGTCCCCGGGACCACCGACCTCGCCGATGGCGTGCTGGCCATCGAGCCGGACGCGCTACAGAGGGCGCTCGACCGACTGCTGGCCGGCGCCGTCCCGCAGTGCGCCCTGCTGGACCTGGGCTGCCTGCTGAACGGCACCCTCGCCACGGCCGGCGGCCTGCTGGGCAACATCGAGGCCGCCATCGAGTCCGGCGACCTGGGCGCGCTCTTCCGCACCCAGGACCTCGGTGGCAACGTCGTGGGAATCGTGCCCGCCGGACCGCTGGCGGCCCTGCTGAACGCTCTCCCGATCGACCAGCTCGAGCGACTGCTCGACACGGAGATCGGAGTGCTGACCCTGCTGCGCGACCCGCAGTAGGCCGGACGCACCCTCCCGCGGGGTCGTACTCGGCCCCGCGCGTCTCCACGGGCCTCGCCACCCTCGCGGTGGCGGGGCCCGTGGCCATCGTGGCCTCACACCGCGGGTACGTATCCCTCATGGGTTCATCATGAAACTGTACGCACGTATAGGTCATGCCTAGCCTTACGTAGGGTGTCACCACCACCCCAGTGGGGGATGGTGCCCCCAGTCCGGATAGGGAGTGCCCCCCATCCGGAGCGCATCCACTCATCTCCCGAACCGCATTGGAGTGGCCACACATGAAGAACGCACGCACCGGCGGCGCGCTGGTCGCCGCCGCCCTGGCGACGGGTGCACTGCTGGCCGGACCCGCGACGGCGGCCCCGACGGTCAACGAGACGCTCGTCCGGGCCATCGGCGCCCAGAGTCACATCCTGGTCGGCCAGATCAACGCCCTGAACACATGCGTCGACGGGGCCACCGCGCTCCCGCCGGCCCTGCAGCGCAAGGCGCAGCGCATCGTCACCCGCGCTTCCCGCGTGCGGCTGGCGATGCTCAACGGGGTCGGCCCCTCGCAGGCCACCAGGGTCCTCGCGCGCAAGCGAAACGTGCTGCGCGCCCAGGCGCGGACGGTCCGCGTGGCGGCCAACCGCTGTGTCACGCTCGCGACCGCCGGAACGCCGGTCGCCCCGCTGGGCGAGGCGGCGACGACCCTGCCCGTGGACGTGCCCGAGCTGCCGGCGCTGCCGGAGGTCCCGGTCACCCCACCCAACGTGCACCTGATCCCCGACGTGGCGCTGCCCGTGCCACCCCTGCCGGTTCCCGTGCCCGAGGTGCCCGCCCTGCCCGGCGTCCCGGACGTGACGCCGATCGTCGCACCCGTGCAGTTGCTGCTGAGCGACGTGCTCCTCGGCCGGCCGATCGATCTCGGGACCATCCTGGGCGCCGGCGCGGTGCTGCCGCCCGTGCTCTCGCTGGTGGACCTGGGGAGCCTCACCGGGCTCGTCCCCGGCCTGCCGGGCGTTCCCGCGGTGCCCGGGGTCCCCGGCCTGCCGGCGATCCCCGGACTGGACCCCGTGACCGGGCTCCTCGCGCTCGACGCCGCCTCGCTCCTGGCCGTGGTCCAGGATCTGGTCGCCGGCGCGCTGGCCTGCGCCCCGCTGGACCTCACCTGCCTGATCGGCGGGGTCACCGCCACCGCCACCGGGCTGGCGAGCACCGTGACGGGTCTGCTCGATGGGGTCGTGAGCGGAGCCGCCCCGGCGGGCCTGGGAGAGTTGCTGAGCGTCGAGCGACTGAGCGACACCGTCATCCAGCTCGTGCCGGCCGGCGCACTGGCCGACCTGCTGGCGCTCCTGGACGCTCAGGGGGCCCTGGACGGGATCGCCCCCGGGGCAGGCCTGAGCGGCTCGCTGATCCTGGACGCGTCGGCCGGGGTCTGACCACCCCAGGCCCGTTCAACGCCGGGGGATCTCCCCCGTCGAGCCGCTGTCGTCCACCGGGGCCCGCCCCGGTGGACGGCGCCGCGGCGGGCGACGGCCGCCGCCGCCGACGAACCCGCCCAGCAACATCAGGCTGACGAGGCCGGCTGCGAGCCCGCCCCACAGCGCCCAGCCGGTGAGCGGGTTGGCCGCGAAGATGCCGTAGAGCAGCAGCAGTGTCACCACGCCGACCAGTGCCAGCGCGCGCTGGCGGGGCGGTGCGATGTGGACGATCCAGGGCGCCAGGACCGAGATGGCCAGCAGGACTCCGGTGTTCACGCCGCGCTCCCGGGCTGGGGGTCACCGGGCCCGGAGTCTACCCCTCCCCCTCGGCGGCCCGGCCACGTACCGTTCCGCATGTGGCCTCCCTCGGACTCCACCTGGCCCAGGACCGACGCCGTGCCGACGGGCCGTGGCGCTCGGTGCTGGCCCGCCTTGACGACCACGGGTCGCTGGTGGCGCTGGACCCCCTCGGAGAGGACCGGGAGATCGCCGCAGCGGTCGCCGAGGCGGGGCCCGGGCTTCTCGTGGTCGACGCGCCGCTGGTGGCGCCCGCGGAGGGCGGCCGGCGGGACGTCGAGCGGGTGCTCGCCTGGTGCGACATCCCGTGCATGCCGGTGGGCCGTCGGCGCCTGGAGGCCCTCACCGGCGGGGTGCGCGGCGAAGACCTGGCCGGGCCGCTGGCGGCGGACGGGAGCGACCTGTGGGAGGGCTCGCCGGATCAGGTGCTGCGGCAACTCATGTGGGAGGCGGCGCACCCCGGCCCCGGACCCGTGCCGCTGGAGGAGTACCGGCGGCTGTGGGCAGCCCTGCGCCCCCCGCGCTACCGCCCGAAGATCGGCGGACGCGCCCACGCCGCCGGACTGCTGCCGGCGTGGTCGCTGCTCGGGGGCGCGCTCGATCTGGCCGGCTGGGCGCCGGACCCCTCCGGCACACCGGAGGGGGTGATCGCCGACGCCGCACGACTGGACGCGCTGTGCATGGCCCTGGTGGCACACCGCGGCGCGAGCGGTCCACCCGGCGCGACCGGGATCGGAACACCCGAACGCGGGCGCATGCTCGTGGCCACGGGGCCGGAACTGGCGGACAGGCTGGATCGGACGCTGGCGCGGATGCGCGAGTCCGGCGAGATCCGCATCTGACGCGCAGGGGCGCTCGCTCAACCCGGCAGCAGCACGACGCGCAGGGTCTCATAGGGTGCGGCCGCGAGCGCATCGGCCCCGTGGCGCGCCAGTGCCGCCCGGCTGACGGTGCGGGCCATCACGGGGGCGTCGACGCTCGCGGCGGCGAACGGCCACGGGTCCACCCGCAGGATGCGCGGGTCGTCCTCACCGGGGGAGCGGCGCACGCGCAGGGCCACACCGGCCTCGTCGTCCTCCGCGCACGGGACCCTCAGCAGGGGCACATCGGGCCGCCCGGCCAGGCGATGCCACAGGGCGGCCAGGCTCAGCAGGTCCCAGGCCTGCAACAGCCGGTACCCCGCCCAGGCCCACCGGGCGAGGTCCGCGGGCGCCCCGGGCCACCCCTCCAGCCGGCCGCGACGCGCATCCTCGTGGGCCAGGAACCGGTCCACGTCCGGCGGGCGGGAGCCGGCCGTGGCCACCACATGGTCAAGGCCGAGGCGGCCGCGATAGAGGCCGACGCCGTGCATCGAGGCCAGATAGCCGGCCCACGGATCGATGCGGACCACGGCGTCGATGCCCTCGCGGTAGAGCGCGACGTGCTCGGCGCGGTCGATGTCGGGGAAGTCGAGCGGCACCCCCTCGGGCCCGACGCGCGGCCGGCGCTCCCAGGAGCGCCACCCCTCGTCGTGGAGCGCGGCCACCGTCGTCAGCGACGCGTAGCGCGAGGGGCGCTCGAAGGCGTCGTTGCCCCAGGCCCGGGCGAGCTCGGCGCACTGGTCCTGGTGGTCGACCTGGCGGACCAGGGTCACTGCGTCGTCCTCGAGGTGGGCGACGATCATCGGCCGGCTCCCGCGCCCCGCATCAGCGCACCGACCACTCCTCGACCAACGGGCCGAGGTCGCGGTCCAGGAAGCCCTGCCCCGAGTTGATCACCACGGCGTCGGCGCCGGTGTCCCAGAGGCGGCGCGCCGCGATGGGCCGGCACAGGTACAGCTCGTCCGCCGCGCGCGTGATCGCCACGTGGAACAGGCGCTCCTCCTCCTCCATGTTCCCCTCCGAGACCGCCCATCCCGACGGGAACGAGCCGGCCTCGAGCTGGAGGACGAACACCACGGGCCACTCGAGCCCCTTGGCCTGGTGCACCGAGGTGAGCACCAGCCGGTGGGCCGGCCCGGAGATGTCCTCGTCGGCCTCGACGCGCTCGGCCAACTGCATCTCGCCGAGGAACTGCTCGATGTGGTCGGCCCGCGCGGCCAGCTCGGCCAGGCGCGCCAAGTCGCCCTCGCGGTCGCGCCAGTTGGGATAGGTGGCCCGCAGGTGGTCGCCGTACCACTCGGATCGCGCCACGTGCAGGATGATCTCCTCCGGACGCTCCGTGGCCGCCACGCAGCCGACGGCCTCGGCGAACAGCTCGCCCGAGCGCCGGGCCGATCCGGGCAGGCGCAGCGCCGCGGCGGCGTCCAGGGGCTCGGCCGCCTCCGAGATGGCCGTCCAGGCCCGGTGCGCGGTGGCGGTGCCCACCCGGGGGAACAGCCGCAGCGCCCGGTTCCATGCCAGCGCGTCGCGGGGGTTGTGCCGGAGGCGGCAGAAGGCCAGGACATCCTTGACATGGGCCGACTCCACGAAGCGCGCGCCCGAGAAGAGCTCGAACTCCACGCCGGCCTCGCCCAGGGCCAGCTGGAGGTCCACCGAGTGGTGGTGGGCGCGGTAGAGCACCGCGATCTGCGCCGGCGCGCGCCCCTCGGTGATCAGCTCGGCGATGCGCTGGGTGACGAAGGCGGCCTCGTCGCCCACCGTGGCCAGGTGGGCGATCACCGGGGTCACGCCGACCGGCGGGCGGTGCGCGCGCATGTCCTTGCCGAACGGGTTGCCGGCGGGCAGCGTCTCCTGGGCAAGCGCCACGATCTCGGGCGTCGAGCGGTAGTTGGTGGAGAGCGGGAACACGCTGGTGCCCTCGCTCTCGGCGAAGCGCCGAACGACGTCCGGGTCTGCACCGCGCCAGGAATAGATCGACTGGTCGGGATCCGCAACGGCCACCAGGTTGCCCCGCGGGCCGGCGATGGCCTCCACGATGCGCGCCTGCAAGGGCGAGGTGTCGTGCAGTTCGTCCACGAGCACCCACGGATGGGCGTCGGCCAGCCGGGCGCGGATGTCCTCGCGCTCGGCCAGCAGGCGATCGGTGTGCACCAGGATGTCCGCGTAGTCGAGCGCGGCCATCTCGGCCTTGCGCGCGGCGTAGCCCTCGGCGATGGCCTGGATCTCGGTGATGCGGTCGGCCAGGCGCGGGTTGGCGTCGACGACCACGTCGGCCACCGGCCGGCCCAGCTCGGCCGCCAGCCCGAACATGCCCACCAGCTGGGACGGCTTGGGCAGCGAGGGCGCGTCGACCATGCCGGCCAGCACCGCGTCGCGCGCCATCGCCACCAGCTCGGCCTGGTCCTCGCCGTCCAGCACCGAGGCGTTGGCGGGGACACCCACCAGCGGGCCGTGACGGCGCAGGATGCGCAGGCCGACCGAGTGGAAGGTGCCGGCGTGTACCGATGACAGGTCGATGCCCGCCGTGCGCTCGGCGCGCTGCACCATCTCGCGCGCGGCGCGCCGGGTGAACGTGACGAGCATTATCCGCTCGGGAGCGGTGCCCGTCTCGACCAGGTGCGCCATCAGCGCCACGATGGTGCGCGTCTTACCCGAGCCCGCCGCGGCCAGGATGAGGCTGCGCCCGCCGGCGCCCGTCACCGCGGCCAGCTGCTCCTCGTCCAGCATCTCGCGCAGGCGATCGGAGACCGCGCCCGAGCGCTCGGGCGGCCGCAGCCGGTAGACCTTCCGCCGCCCCGGCTCCGCGGCCAGCGGCTCTCGCGCGGTGTGCCCATCGCGCCAGGCCTTCTGGCGCTCGATGTGCGGAAGGCGCTCGGGGGCCTTCTGGTTGCGGAAGTAGCCGGGGGGCGTCACGACCACCGAGGCTACTTCGTGACCCGGACGGAGCGGGCGGGCGCCGGCGGCACGCTTCCCGGTCGCGGCGGCCCGGCGCCCGTCAGCCGCGGGTCGCGCGCAGGCGCAGCAGGCCGATGAGCGACTTGGCGTCCTCCACCCGGGCGATCAGGGAGTCCAGATCGCCCACCGGCCAGGGCACCACCTCGATCTGCTCGTCCTCGTCGGCGTGCCCGGCGTCGGTGGCCGTCAGGTCCTCGGCCAGGAAGCAGTGGATGTACTCGGTGAGGATCGCCGGAGCGGTGAAGAACCCTCCCCACGCGGTCCACCGCCCGGCCGCGCGCCCCACCTCCTCGGCCAGCTCGCGCGCGGCACACTCGACCGGCGGCTCGTCCGGGTCGTCGATCTTGCCGGCGGGCAGCTCGAGTGTGTAGCGCTCCACCGCCTCGCGCGGCTGGCGGACCATCAGCACGTGCCCGTCCTCCACCGGGACCACCACCACCGCGCCGGCGTGGTCGAGCACCTCGCGGGACACCACGGTGCCGTCGGGCCGGCGGTAGTCCGAGTCGCGCAGGGTGATGATGTGGCCGCGATGGCGGACCCTCTCGGTGACCGGCGGGTCCATCGGCGTCTCGACGGGCGCCGGCACGTGACGAGGGACGCGGGTCACTCGGCCGCCGCCGAGATGATGGCCAGGGTGATCCCGACCATCGTGTCGAGGCTCTCGGGGAGGATGCGCTCGTCCGGGGTGTGGACGTCGATCATGCCGTTGCACAGGTTCACCGCAGGGAAGCCGTTGAGCACGAACGCGTTGACGTCCGAGCCGCCGCCGCTCGGGATCAGGCGTGGCTCCAGCCCGCAGGCCGCCACCGCGGCGCGCGCCAGGCGCACCTGTGGGTCGTCGTCGCCCAGGGCGTAGGCGGTGAACTCGCGCGCGACGCGCGTCTCCACGTCGACGCCGTGCTCGGTGCCCGCCCAGGCGAGTGCATCGAGCATGGCCGTGAGCTGCACCGACAGGGCGCGCTCGTCGTGGCCGCGGCACTCCCCCATGAGCGTGCAGAACTCGGGGACGACGTTGGCGGCGGTCCCGCCGGCGATCGTGCCCACGTTGGCGGTGGTCCGTGGGTCGATGCGCCCGAGGGGCATCCGGCCGATGGCGGCCGCGGCGGCCGCGACGGCGCTGCGGCCGTCCTCGGGGTGGATACCCGCGTGTGCCGCGCGCCCGACGAAGGTCGCCTCGATCCGGTGCATGGACGGGGCGCGCTGCACGATGTCGCCCAAAGCGCCCGTGTGGTCGTAGACGAAGCCGGCCCGGGCGCGCAGCGCCGAGACGTCGAACGCGGCGGCGCCCTTGAGCCCGATCTCCTCGCAGGGGGTCATCACCAGCTCGATGCCGGCGTGCGGGCGCCCCTCGGCCACGACCTGTCGCATTGCCACCAGCAGCGCCGCGACCGCCGCCTTGTTGTCGGCGCCCAGGATGGTCGGGTGGATGTTGGTGAGGTGGCCATCCACCAGGGCGACCTCGATCGGGGCGGTCACCGGGACGGTGTCGAGGTGTGCGGCGAACATGATCGGGGTGCCGCCGGCGCCGGGGGTGGGGGGCCACGAGGCGACGATGTTGTCGGTGTCCGACCCCAGCGCGGCGCCGGCGCCGTCGGTGGTGACGTGCGCGCCGAGTGAGCGGAGCTCCTCGATGACCACTGCCGCCACCGCGCCCTCGGCACGCGAGGGCGAGGGGATCTCGCACAGGGCCGCCATCAGCTGGGAGGCCGGCCCCAGGCCGGCGAGCGACTCGTGCACCCGCTAGCCCGCCCTCACCGCGGGGTCGGCCGCGGACGGGCGCTCCTCGGCGGATGCGCCCGCAGCCGGCGCCGCCGCCACCCGGGCGGCGATGGCGCCGACGAACTCCCGGAAGAGCGGTTGCGGACGCGTGGGCCTGCTCTTGAACTCGGGGTGGAACTGGCTGGCGCAGTACCACGGGTGGTCGACCAGCTCGATCACCTCCACCAACCGCCCGCTGGGCGAGCGCCCGCTGACCACCAGCCCGGCGGACTCGAGGCGCTCGCGCAGGGCCGGGTTCACCTCGTAGCGGTGGCGGTGGCGCTCGTAGACCACGGCCTGCTCGCCGTAGGCGGCGTACGCCCGCGTGCCGGGGACCAGGTGCACCGGGTCGGCCCCCAGGCGCATGGTGCCGCCGAAGTCGGCGACGGCCCGCTGCTCGGGCAGGAGGTCGATGACGGGGAAGGGCGTCTCCGGATCGAACTCGGAGGAGTTGGCCCCGCCCATGCCGGCGACGTTGCGGGCGTAGTCGATCACCGCCACCTGCATGCCCAGGCAGATCCCCAGGTACGGCGTGCGCTCCTCCCGCGCGAACCGGGCGGCCGCGATCTTGCCCTCGATCCCGCGACCGCCGAAGCCGCCGGGTACCAGGATGCCGTCAGCCGCGGCCAGGTGGCGGCGCAGGTCCGGATCGTCCGCGTCGACCCAGTCGATCTCCACGTCCACCCCGTGGTGGATGCCGCCGTGCTTGAGGGCCTCGGCCACCGACAGGTAGGCGTCGTGCAGCTGGACGTACTTGCCCACCAGGGCGATGCGGACGCTCCCGTCGAGGTGGTGGATGCGGTCGACCAGGTGGCGCCAGTCGGCGAGGTCCGGCTGACCGATCGGCAGGCCGATGCGCCGCGCCACCACATGGGCGAGGCCCTCGTCCTCCATCAGCAGCGGCACCTCGTAGATGTCCGCGGCATCGGCGGCGAAGATGACCGCCTCGGGAGCGATGCCCCCGTAGAGGGCGATCTTCTGACGGATGTCGTCGGTGAGCTGCCGGTTGGAGCGCAGCACGAGGACATCAGGCTCGATGCCGATGCCGCGCAACTCGTTGACCGAGTGCTGGGTGGTCTTGGTCTTGAGCTCGCCGACGGCGTCCAGATAGGGCACCAGCGTCACGTGGACGAAGCAGACGTTCTCGCGGCCCACGTCGTTGCGCAGCTGGCGGATGGCCTCCAGGAAGGGGAGCGACTCGATGTCACCCACCGTGCCACCGATCTCCACGATGACGACCTCGGCGCCCGAGGTGGCGGCGGCCTGGCGGATGCGGTTCTTGATCTCGTCCGTGACGTGCGGGATGACCTGGACCGTCGCCCCGAGGAAGTCGCCGCGCCGCTCGCGCCGGATGACCGTGTCGTACACCGAACCCGTGGTCACGTTGCTGATGCGGCTGACGTTCTCGTCGGTGAAGCGCTCGTAGTGGCCGAGGTCCAGGTCGGTCTCGGCGCCGTCCTCGGTGACGTAGACCTCACCGTGCTGGAACGGGCTCATCGTCCCGGGGTCGACGTTCAGGTACGGATCGCACTTCTGGAGGGAGACCCGGACGCCGCGGGCCCTCAGCAGCGTTCCCAGCGAGGCGGCGGCGATCCCCTTCCCGAGACCGGACACCACCCCTCCGGTGACGAAGACGTACTTCACCGCACCTTCGGCCACATGGCCTCCCATCGCCCGACGAGCCAGTCGCCACTCTACAAGTCGTCCGGCGGGGGCCGGGCCGGCGGCGGCGATCCTCGCTGATCCTCGCCGCGGATCAGCCCCGGCGGCGCTCCAGCAACTCGGCGGCGTGGCGGCGGGCGCCGGCGTCCTCGGGCGAGGCACCCAGCATCCGGCACAGCTCCGCGATCAGGTCGTCACCGGCCACGGCCTCGATGGTGGTGGTGGCCAGCCCGTCCCCGTCCTCGCCCTTCACCAGGCGGTAGTGCGCGTCGGCCATCGCGGCCACCTGGGGCAGGTGGGTGATGACGATCACCTGGCGGTCGGCCGCCATCGCGCGCAGGCGGTTGGCGACGGCAGTGGCGGTGACCCCGCCGATGCCGGCGTCCACCTCGTCCATGACCCAGGCCGCACCGTCCGCACCGGCCGCCACCCCGTGCAGAGCCAGCAACACCCGCGAGAGCTCGCCGCCGGATGCGGTGGCGGCCAGCGGCGCCTCGGGCAGGCCCGGGTTGGCCCGCAGCCAGATCACGCAGCTCCCGGTGGGCGGGTCGCCCTCTGCCTCCCCCACCTCGATGCGCAGCTCGGCCCGCGCCATCCCCAGATCGGCCAACTGATCGCGCACCGCATCGGCCAGCCGCGGGGCGGCGTCCTCGCGGCGCTCGCGCAGGGCCGCCGCGAGCCCGCGCGCCTCGTCCAGGCAGGCCGCCAGCTCGGACTCGGCGCCGGCCAGCTCACCGTCGCCCTCGTCCAGTGCGCGGAGAGCCTCGGCGGCCTCGGCGGAGCGGCGCAGCAGATCGGCCGTGTCCGACGCGTCGTGGCGCCGGCAGAGGCGCCGGTACTCGTCCAGGCGCTCCTCGACGGCCTCCAGGCGACCCGGCTCCGCATCGAGGTCGTGCAGGTACGAGCGCAGGAACAGCGCGGCCTCCTGCAGGGAGGCGACGGCGGCGGCGATGTCCTCGTGCGGGCCAGCCAGCTCCGGGTCGACGCTGCGCAGCGGCTCCAGCAGACGCGCCGCCTCGTCGGCAGCCGCCGCCGCGCCGTCACCCTCCTCCTGGGGAGCCAGGGCCTCGGCGGCGCCGGCGACGGCCGCCACGAGCCCCTCGGCGTTGCGGAGCCGGGACCGCTCGGCGCGGAGCGACGCCTCCTCGGAGGCGTCCAGCTGCGCCTCGTCGACATCGCGGACCAGCTCGGTCAGGGCCTCGCGCTCGCGCCGCGCGCCCTCGCGGCGCTCCCGTGCCGCGCTCACCCTGCGGCGCAGCGCCCGGATCCGCCGGTTCAGGCCGGCGAGCCGCTCGGCGGCCGCCACCGTCTCGGCGCCCGAGAAGGCGTCGAGGATCTGGAGCTGGCTGGCGGAGCTCACCAGGCGGCGGTGCTCGTGCTGGGCCGAGAAGCGCAGCGCGACGCGCGCCAGCGCGGCCACGGCGTCGCGCGGAGCGGCCTGGCCGTCCACCAGCGCGCGCGCCCGGCCCTCGGCGGGGACCCTGCGCGCGATCACCACCTCGGTCTCGTCCTCCACCAGGTCGCGCAACCCGAGCGCGGGGTCCTCCTCGTCCAGCCGGTCCCAGAACCCGTCGGGCAACGAGATGGTGGCCTGCACCAGCGCGTGGGACGCGCCGGCACGCACCGCGGCCGTGTCGGCCGGAGCGCCCGCCAGCAACCCGAGAGCCTGGGTCAGCACGGTCTTGCCCGCGCCCGTCTCTCCTGTGATCGCGGTCAGACCCGCCGGGGGCGCCAACTCGGCCCGGGCGATGACCACGAGGTCGCGGACCTCCAGCGACCGGATCACGGGCGGCCGAACTTCTCCCGGTAGCGACGGAAGAACGACGCCTCGGGGAACGTGGCGAGATGCACCTGATCGCCGCCCAGCCCCACCGTGATGGAGCGTCCGGGGCGCAGGGCCCCCACCCGCTGGCCGTCGGCGAGCACATCGCAGTCGCCCGTGAGGGCGCTGTTGGTCACCGTCATCAGTTCCTCGGCGCCGATGACCAGCGGCCGAGTGTCGAGGTGGAAGGCGGCGATGAACGAGATCACCATGCAGTGGACCCGCCACGAGACCGTCGGGCCGCCGGCGGCGAGATTGTACGCCGTCGAGCCCACCGGGGTGCTGAGGATCATGCCGTCGCAGCGCACCGTGTGGACCCGCTCGCCGTCCACGGCGTAGGAGAGGTCGGCCAGGCGCGACTCGCCCGAGCGCAGGAGGGCCAGGTCGTTGAGGGCGTGCACCTCGCCGTCGGCCCACTCGGCCGACAGGGACGGCAAGCCGAGGACCACGTACTCGCCCGCGAGCGCCCGGCGCAGGTCGCGCTCGAGGGTCTCGCGCTCGATGGAGGCCAGGAAGCCCACGCGCCCGTAGTTGACCCCGATCACCGGGGCGCCGGAGCCGGCCTCGCGCGCAAGGGCGCGGAGGATGCTGCCGTCGCCGCCCAGCACCAGGATCAGGTCCTCTCCCCCCGGCCGCAGAGGCTTGCCGTCGCTGGACTGGAACGGGGCCAGACTGCGGTGCTTGACCACCTCGGACGCGGGAACCATCACCTGAACCCCTGCGTCCTCGAGGATCGACAGGACGGCCGGCAGGGCCGTGGCCGTCACCTCGGGGCCGCGGTGGGTGAGCAGGAGGACCCGCTCGGCCGGGACCGCCGGCTCGATGGGGATCGGCTCGTACCCACCGATGACGCGGGGGCTCATCCGCCCCCGCCCGCGGCGTCGGCCACCGAGACGAAGGTCTCGATGTTGCCCTTCGGACCCGGCAACCCGGAGTCGGCGACGCCGACGACGCGCCCACCGTGCTGACCGATCACCTCGATGACACCGTCCACCGCATCCTCCCGGGCGCGCGGATCGCGGACGACGCCGCCCGAGCCGACCCGCTCCCTCCCCACCTCGAACTGGGGCTTCACCATCACCATCGCACGCCAGCCGGACGCACAACAGGGGACCACCGCGCCCCAGACCGTGCCGATGGCGATGAACGAGAGGTCACAGGTGACCAGATCGGGCGCATAGGGAAGGTCCGCCGGGGTGATGTGGCGGGCGTTGGTGCGTTCCATGACGTGGACGCGCGGGTCCTGGCGCAGACGCCAGTCGAGCTGCCCGTAGCCCACGTCGAGCGCGATCACGCGCGCCGCCCCGCGCTGGAGCAGGCAGTCGGTGAACCCGCCCGTGGAGGCACCGAGGTCGAGCGCCGACGCGCCGGCGACGTCCATCCCCAGGGCGTCGAGGGCGTTGCGCAGCTTGATCCCGCCCCGCGACACGTACTCCTCGGCGGGCTGCACCTCCAGGTCGGCGTCGGCCGTCACCTGCGTGCCGGGCTTGTCGACCACCGCGCCGGCAACGCGGACGCGGCCGGCCATCACGGCCGCCTGCGCACGCGCGCGGCTGGGAAACAGACCCCGCTCGCAGAGGGTCACATCGAGTCGGGCCCGGGCCACGGCGCAAGCCTAGGGACAGCGGGGGGCGCAGGCCCGCCGCGGCCCGGCCTTCAGCTGCCGCTGAGCAGGCCCCGGGCGGGTATCGCCAGCGCCGCGAGCACCCGTTCGGCGACGCCCTCGGGCGTGAGGCCGACCTCGTCCAGGAGCAGTTCGCGCTTGCCGTGGTCCACGAAGCGGTCGGGCAGCCCCACGCGCATCACCCGGGCGCCCGTGTCCTCGAGCACCTCGAGCACCGCGCTGCCGAAGCCGCCGTCGGCCTGGTGGTCCTCGACGGTGACGATCAACTCGTGCCGCTCGGCCAGCTGGCGCATCAGGGTGGCGTCGATGGGCTTGCAGAAGCGCGCATTCACCACGGACGGGCGCACCATGAGCGTGTCGGCGATGGCGTCGGCGGCGGCCGAGGCGACGCCGGTCCCGTAGCCGTAGCCCACCAGCGCCACGCGCTCGCCGCTCTCCAGCACCACCCCGCGACCCACCTCCACCCCGTGCGGGCGGTCCGGGAGCGCCACTCCGGTCCCGGCACCGCGCGGGTAGCGGATGGCCACGGGTCCGTCGAGGCGGAGCGCCGTGTGCAGCATCTCCACCAGCTCGGCCTCGTCCATCGGGGCCATCACCGTCAGGCCGGGGATCGAGCGCAGATAGGCGAGATCGAAGACGCCGTGGTGGGTGGGGCCGTCGTCCCCCACCAGGCCGCCGCGGTCGATGGCGAAGACGACCGGAAGTTCCTGGATGGCCGCGTCGTGGACGATCGGGTCGAACGCGCGCTGCAGGAAGGTGGAGTAGATCGCCACCACGGGCCGGTAGCCGGCGATCGCCAGGCCGCACGCGAACACCGTCGCGTGCTGTTCGGCGATGCCGACGTCGTAGGTGCGCCCGGGGAAGCGGTCCATCATGTGCTGCATCCCGGTGCCCTTGAGCATGGCCGCGGTGATGCCGACCACCCGCGGGTCGCGCTCGGCCTCGGCCACCAGCGCCCGGCCGAACACCTCGGTGTAGCTGGGCGGCCCGGGCGCCGGCCGGCGCGCGGCCTTTCCGCTCTCCACCACGAACGGCGTGGCCCCGTGCATGGCCTCGCCGTCGGCCTCGGCGGGCGCGTAGCCGCGGCCCTTGACCGTCTTGACGTGGATCAGCGCCGGCCGGTCCATCGCCAGGGTCGTGCGCAGCGCGCGGCGCATGGCGGCGACGTCGTGGCCGTCGATCGGGCCGATGTAGGCGAAGCCGAGCGCCTCGAACAACGCCCCGGTGGAGAACCAGAGCGACTTGGTGGCATCGCGAAGGTGACCACCCAGTTCCGCGACCCCGGGCACGCGGGCCAGGCCGCGTTCGATCTCCTCGCGCACCCGGGTGAGGGTGGGGTCGACGCGGGCGCGCTGGAAGAGCTTGGACATCGCGCCGACGTTCTCGGAGATGCTCATGCCGTTGTCGTTGAGCACGACCGTCAGCCGGGAACCCAGGGCACCGGCCTGGTTGAGGCCCTCATAGGCCATCCCGCCCGTGAGCGCGCCATCCCCGATCACGGCCACGACGTGCTCGTCGGAGCGGCCCGCCTGGCGGTTGGCCTCGGCGAGGCCCACGGCGTAGCTGATGGAGGTGCTGGCGTGGCCGGCGCCGATGACATCGTGCTCGCTCTCGCAGCGGCGCAGGAAGCCGCTCATGCCGCGGTACTGGCGCAGGGTGGCGAAGTCCTCGAGGCGGCCCGTGAGCAGCTTGTGCCCGTAGGCTTGGTGGCCGACATCCCAGATGATCCGGTCCCGCGGGGAGCTCAGCTCCGCGTGGAGCGCCACGGTCAGCTCGATGGTGCCGAGGCTGGCACCCAAGTGGCCACCGGTCTGGGAGACGGATCCGATGATGGCCTCGCGCATCTCCTGGGCCAGCGCCGAGAGCCCCGCCTCGTCCATCGCGTGGAGGTCGGTGGGCCCCGCCAGCGACGTGAGGATGGGGAACCGGGCGGTGTCGGTCATCCGACCGAGTGTAGAGGACGCCGGGCGGTGCCAGAACGACCCCCGCCCGCCCGGGACGTACGTCAGCGCCCCCTCAGCGCACCCTCAAGGCGCTCCGGAGGGGTCGCGAGCGCCGGCCGTCGGAGGCCACTCCGACCACCTCCACCGAGACCGTGTCGCCCCGGCGCACGCCGGCGACGACGGCGCGCCGGGCGCGGGCCCCGGCCGTCCGAGCCTCGAGACCACCGGCGGGACTGCGCACGGTCACCCGTTGCGCCGCCAGCCCGGCCCCCGGGCGCCAGACGGCGACCACCCGGGAACCGGCCCGGCGCAGCAGCAGCCGGCTGGCCCGCGCGATCGGCGCCGGCGCCGGGGCCCGGTAGGCCCCCACGGTGCGCGAGGTCCGGACGATCCCGTCCACGGCCGCCTGGGCCAGGATCCGACGCCGGCCGGCCGGACCGGGCCCCGGGGTGAACGCCAGCCTGCGAGCGCCGGCGCGGGCCGTGCCGAGGACGCGCTGGCCGCGCGGACCGGCCTCCACGAAGGTGATGCTCTGGCCCCGGCCCAGGGTGGCCCGGTAGGCCAGGACGCGCCGGCGGCCGACCCCCGTGACGCGGACGCCCGACACGACGGGGCGGGGACCCGCCGCGGCCACGGCGAGTTGCGACACCGGGACGCTCCCGGGCCGCGGGCGGACGCTCCAGGTGCCGGCACGCGGCGCGCGCACCTCCATGTGGGTCTCGGAGAAGATGCTCACGACCGCCCGCGGGGCCACCACGCGCCCGGCCGGGTCCACCAGGTCCACGTCGGGGGCACCGCCGGCGCCGGTCGCCCGGAAGGCGCCCACCCGCGTCCCGGGCGGTACGCGCACCGTCGCATCGCCGGCGCCCGCCTGGTGGGAGTCCAGGCGCGGCGCGCGCGCGTCGGTGACCTCGTAGTCGGCCAGGTCGCAGATCCCGGGCAGCGGGTGGACGGCCGGGAGGTCGGCGCCCCAGCGGTAGCCGATCCCGAAGATCGGGACCGGGCTGATCCCGCCGGAGAGCCCGGGCGGGATCACCAGCGGGGTCACCCCGCAGACGGCCACGCCGCGAGTGGAGACCACGCCGCCCATGTCCGGTCCGCACAGCGGACCCACGCAGATCCGGTTGCGGCCCGTGAGGCTGAACCGGCGCGCAGGACCGTCGGCGAACCCGTCGATGATCCCGGTCACGCTCAGGTCGGGCGCGGGGTCCGGGAGCGGGAGTGTCAGGCCACTGGTGACCCGCAGCCGGGCGTAGCCGTCGGTGGACAGGAATGCGCGCCCCTCTCCAAGCGGGATGCCCGCCGTCGAGACCGCTCCCACCAGGTCCACCAGGAACGGATCGCCGAAGGTGAGGCCCACCCTGCCGTCGAGGTCGATGAGCCCGCCCCCGGCACCCGTGGTGATGACGCCGATGCGCATGCCCGCGTCGAGCCGGGTGACCGGGCTCACCTGCAGCCCTCCCTGCACGCCCGTGATGGCCACGGCCGGGAACAGTGGGATGCCGGGCGCCGGGAGGTCGATGTTGAAGGTGCCGGCGCGGTATCGGCCGTCGCCGAAGCGCGCCGACGCGCACAGCGCCGGGCCGATCGACGGCGGGGGCAGGACCACCTCGAAGACACCGGCCCACTCGCGCGGCTCGGCGGGCGCACCCGAGTCGGCCGGGCGCAGGCAGTTGCCGGTGCTGGTGCCGCCGGCCTCGCGGTACTGGATGCGCAGCCGGCGGATGGTGGCCACCCCCAGCGGCACGTCGTCGGCGCTCACCTCCAGCGACTCGGCCATCAGGCCGCGGGCGTTGTCGGCGCGCAGGACGATGTCGCCGTGGACGCCGCTGAAGATGCTCGGCAGGCGCAGCCTCAGGGGGATGCGAACGCCGCGGTCTGTCACCTGGACATCCACGTCGAAGGCGGAGCGGAAGCCCAGGATGTCCGGCGAGAAGACCCCGCGGGTGAACGAGAACAGGCTCGCACCGGGCCCGGACCCCTCGGCCCGCACGTTGATGCGCCCCCGGAAGAGCAGGATCTCGGGCAGGCCGCGGCCGCGCAGGAGGACGCGCACGCCGCCGGTGCTGTCGAGGGTGCGACGGCGCGGGTCGATGACCACCTGGACACCGGGGTCGGGGATGATCACCAGGCCGTTGAGGCGCACGGGCCCCAGCGACGCCTTGCCCGTGCCCGAGGCCGCGTTGAGGAAGCACCCCTCGTCGGTGAGCGCCTCCACGGCGCCGAACCGGATCCGCTGACAGCCCACATAGGCGTCGGCGGGCAGGGTGGCGCCGGCCGTGCGACTGCCCAGACCGGGGAGCCCGGTCGGGCTCTTGGTCCCGACCGACGAGAGCTGGATGCCGCCCGTCGTCGCCTCCGAGGCGACCACGCCGCCACCGTCGGCGGTGGCGGCCATGCGGCCGAACAGTCCCTCCGGGCCGATCATGACCGGGTTCGCCTGGGCGCGGCCGTCCGCGCCGACGACCCGGGTGAAGATGCCGGGCCGGCCGTCGGGACCCACCCCGCGCCAGGTGACGACCACCCGTCCGTCGGGCAGGCCCGCCACCCCGTGCTCGGCGGTCCGTCCGCCGGGGTTGACGGTCACCGGGGCGCCGGGCCGCGTCAGGTCGACGATGCGCAGGGTGCCGCCCGACAGGGCGGTGGTCAGGGCGACGATGAGGCGCCCGCCCGCGACCGTCACCTCGGGGTTGAAGCCCGGGAGCGCCTCCTGCGGACTCCAGGTGGTCCCGTCGTTCGGGTCGCCCTGACCACCCCAGCGACGCATGTATGCGTTGCCGGAGAGATCGCGGTACACCACCACCGGGCGCCCGTCGAGCACCGCCAGCCGCCCGGCCACGAAGTCGCCCGGGGCGATCGCCGCACCGAGAGCCGTGTAGCGGCCCGGCTCGATGGTGGTGACCGTGACCCCGCCCGTCACCGTGTCGGTGGCCACGGCGATCCGCGGCACCTGGGGCGGGCCGTAGACCACGGCGCCGCCGCGCGCATCGCCGATCACCGCCGTGTTCGGGCCGCGCCCGCTGGCGGCCATCGCCGGCGGGGCGAAGCTCTGGCCGCCGTCGTCGGAGGTCCACAGCCACATCACGCCGGAGCCGGCGCTGGCGTCCGGGCGGGTCACCACCTGCGGGTAGCGCACCGACATCACCACCACCTGGTCGTTCACCGCCGCCACGGCGGGTCCGGACAGGTCGCCGCTGAACTGGTCCGCGCCCGGCGGCACCAGCGCGTGGGTGACCTCACACGCCCGGGTCCCCCGAGGGACGCGGCAGTACATCGTCCGGCTCGGCGCCCCGTTCGGCGCGTCGGTCCAGACGATGTGCGCGGTGCCGGCGGCATCGACCAGCAGGTCCGGGCGTGTGCCGGCGCCGAGGGTCGCGGCGGGCGGAGCCGTGGCGGGCTTCACGGCGATGGCCTTCGTGAGCCCCCGGTACCCCGGGGTGCGGACCGCGGGCGCGGCCGCGGCGGCCACCGCCAGCGAGGCCAGCACGATCAACGCCGCACACACCACCAGGGCCCGCCGAATGTCGCTCATGGGGCGAATCTATGACCGATCGGGGGTCCCGTCACCTCCGCGTTCAGGTGGCGATCAGGCCAGCAGGACCACCCGCGCCGGGCCGGGCTCCTCAGGGTCGTCTGGCGTGTGGATCCCCACGATGCACGGCAGGTCGTGCCGGATCTGGAGGACGTCCCCGCCGTCCAGCGTCCCGCCGGCGAGGACGTAGGTGCCCAGCTCCTTCAGGAGCCGCACCCCGGACTCGATGAAGGTGGTCGGCACGTTCACCAGGGCCAGCTCGCGGTGGCCGGCGTAGACCGCGAGCCCCAGCGTCTCGAGCTCCGCCCCGCGCACCGGACCGTCGGCCTGGGTCAGCCAGGGGCGGGCCGCCAACTCCGCCATCGGCGACTCGTCCTCACCGCCGCCGAGGGCCTGCAGCTCGGCGTGGCCGGCGGCCGTGGGCTCGTTCGGGGTCAGCACCACCACCTGGACGCGCGGGTCCATCATCTCGGCGGGGTCGGCCACCGCGCCTAGTCCTCGACCTGGTCGAGCACGGGCGGCAGGGCGGCCGTCAGCTCCTCGGCGGCCCGCAGGGCCTCGTCCACCGCGGCGGCACGCTCCTCGCCCCCGGCCGCGGAGGCCAGCGCGGCGGCGGCGTCCTCGACGTGCGCGGCCGCCTCGCGCAGCCGGTCCCGCCGGGCCTCGGTCGCGTCCCGGCCGTCGGTGCTCACGAGGTCCGCAGCCCGTGGTCGGAGGCGATGCGCCCGAGGATGCCGTTCACCAGCCCGCCGGCCTCGGCCTGGCAGAAGCGCTTGGCCAGCTCGACGGCCTCGTTGATCGACACGGCAGCCGGGATGTCGGGCCAGTCGAGCAGCTCATGGATGGCGACGCGCAGGATGCTGCGCTCCAGAGGCGCCATGCGCGCGGCGCTCCAGCCCACCGCGGCCGCGTCGATCAGCGTGTCCAGGCTGGCGGTGTCCACCGACACCCCCTCCACGAGGGCGCGCGAGAACGGATCGATGGGCACGCCGGCGCGGTCCGCGTTGCGCTCCAGCTGATCCAGGGGCAGGCCCGTGATCTCCCGCTGGTACAGCAGCACCACCGCCTGCCTGCGCGCCGCCCGCCGCCCGCCCTCGCGGGCATCGCTGGGAGCAGGCGCGGCGCTCACCCGCGGCACCGGGCCGGCGCGCGGGCGCTCACGCCGGGACCCCGGACGACAGCGAGGGCAGATGGGCGGCCCGCTCGACGATGTAGCCCGTGGTGTAGTGACCCTCCACGAACGGGGGGTCGTGCGCGATGTCGCGCAGCACGGGCAGCGTGGTGGGGATGCCGGTGACGATGGCCTCGTCGAGGGCCCGGGCGAGGCGCCGGATGGCGTGCGGGCGGTCGCGCCCCCACACGCAGAGCTTGCCCAGCAGCGAGTCGTAGTAGGGCGGGATGGCCTCGCCCGGCTCGCAGTGGGTGTCCACCCGGATGCCGGGGCCGCCCGGCATCCGGAAGTCGGCCAGGCGCCCCGCGCCGGGCCGGAAGTCCTGGGACGGATCCTCCGCGTTGATGCGGCACTCGATGGCCGCGCCCACCGCCTCCATGCGACCCGTGTGGCTGAGCAGCCCCCCCTGGGCCACCAGGAGCTGCTCGGCGACCAGGTCGAGCCCGCTCACCAACTCGGTGACCGGGTGCTCCACCTGCAGGCGGGCGTTCAGCTCGAGGAAGAAGAAGTTGCCCTCGGCATCGACCAGGAACTCGAGGGTGCCCGCCCCGCGATAGCCCCATGCCCGGATGGCGCGCAGGCCGGCCTCGTGCATCGCGTCGCGGGTCGCCTCGGGCAGGTGCGGGGCCGGGCCCTCCTCCACCAGCTTCTGGTGGCGTCGCTGGATGGAGCAGTCGCGGTCGCCCACGACCAGCCCTCCGCCCTGGCCGTCGGCCATGATCTGTAGCTCCACGTGGCGCGCGCCCTCCAGCATGCGCTCCACGTACATGGCGCCGTCGCCGAAGGAGGCCTCGGCCTCGCGCTGGGCGGCATCGAAGGCGCGCCCGAGGTCTTCGCCCTCCTCCACGCGCCGCATCCCCTTGCCGCCGCCGCCGGCCGCGGCCTTGAGCAGCACGGGGAAGCCGGCGCGGCCCGCGGCCTCCACGGCTGCGGCGACGTCCACCACGGGGCCGTCCGAGCCCTCCAGCACGGGAAGCCCGGCCTCACGGGCGGCCGCCTTGGCGGCGATCTTGTCGCCCATGCGCTCCATGACCTCGGGGGACGGGCCCACGAAGGTGATGTCGTTGTCGGCGCAGGCGCGGGCGAAGACCGGGTTCTCGGACAGGAAGCCGTAGCCGGGGTGCACGTGGGTGCAGCCGGTGATCTCGGCCGCGCCGAGCACGTTCCCGATGTTCAGGTACGAGTCGCGCGGGCTGGGAGGCCCGATGCAGACCGCCTCGTCGGCGAGGTCCACGGCCAGGGTGCCGGCGTCGGCGGTGGAGTACACGGCCACGGTCGGAATGCCCATCTCGCGCGCCGTGCGGATGACGCGAACCGCGATCTCGCCGCGGTTGGCGATGAGCAGCTTCACGATCCCGCCAGCGGCTCGATGACGAACAGGAGCTGTCCGAACTCGGCCGGCGCCGAGTCCTCCAGCAGCACCTGACGCACGATGCCCGGCTGCTCGGCCACGATCTCGTTGAACAGCTTCATGGCCTCGATCAGGCAGAGGGTGTCGCCGGCCTCCACGCGCGCTCCCTCCTCCACGAAGGGCGGGTCGTCGGGCGAGGGCCTCCGGTAGAACGTGCCCACCATGGGCGACAGGACGCGCACCACGCCGTCGTCTGCCGCCGTCGGCACACCGGGCTCGGCGGTCCCGGCGCCCTCGATGGGCACCACCGGCGCCGCGCGGCGCACCGTCACGCGCGCACCGGCCACCTCGACGCTGATCTCGGTCTCGTCGCCGGCCTCGACGGCGCCGACCAGCTGGTCGAGCAGGTCGCGGTCGATGGTGGGCCGACCGGGCCGGCGCGCGGCCTCGGCGCCCAGCGACCGCCGGCGCTCCACCAGGTCGGCGGCGGGCTCGGGATACATCGCCCACAGGACCAGGTCCTCCTCGCTGATCCCCTCGGGCGCCTCGGAGGCGACGGCGGCCAGGTCGCGCGGTGTGCCGTCGCCCTGGTCGGCCGCGGTGGCGGCCGCCAGCACCTCGTCGGCCACGGGGCCGCGCAGGCGCCCGGAGCGGCCCAGGGCGACGGGCACCAGCTCGGGCTCGATCTCGGCCCAGCGCCGGCCGTCGACGACGTGCCGCGCGGCCTGGGCCAGGACGGCCCCGCCGAGCGGGTGGGCCAGGGTGGCGCCCCCCACCTCGCGGGCGACCGCGGCCGACTCCTCCGCCACGGCGACGAGGTTCCGCGACAGACCCAGGCGCCCCAGGCGCGCGATCAGGCCGTGCTCCATGGCCGGCGGCACGGCCACGGCGGGCCCGAACACCGCCGCGGCGGCCTGTCGCAGGCGGTCGGCCGGCAGCATGGGCCCGACGACGCGGGCGGCGCGGTCGAGTTCGGCGGCATCGCACGCGAGGACGCGCGCCCCGCCCAGCAGCGCGGCGCGCAGGGTCTCGGCCGAGGGGCGCGCGGAGACCAGCGCCACCGGACCCGCAGAGGCCTGCACGGCGCCCGCTCCCGCGGCCACCGCGGCGGTGGCCGCCAGCGGCGAGAGGCCGCCGGGGGCCTGCACCTGCACCTCGACCGGGAGACCGGTGTCCTGCCCGACCTCGCGCACCAATCCGGCGAGCGCCGAGGGCGAGACGTGGCCCGCCCCGTCGGACACACACAGCGCGACGGCGCCCGGCAGGGCCGCCAGCGCCCGCGCCTCCTCCGCCCATCGCGTATCCACCGACGGCGGGTAGGGCCCGAGGATCAGCGTGGGGACGAAGGGCACGCCCGCTTCGACGCACGCCTGGGCCAGGGCCAGCAGGGCGTCGGGGTCGTTCAGCGGATCGGTCCCGCGGATACGACCGACACCGCTGTCGTGGGCCGTCAGGACGAACCGCCGCACCACGTCGGCGGCCAGGGGCCGCTCGCCCCACAGGGTGCGCCCGCCGGCCACGATCCCCACGGGGGTCTTCCCCGCCTCGCGGAGCACCGCGCGCAGCCGGTCCCACGGGCTCTCGGCGCGCGCCTCGATGGCCACCTGGGCACAGCGCGCGTCCATGGCCTCCAGCACCCGCGCGCCCACGGTGCCGAGCGCGGCGGCGACCGCGGCGAGGTCGTCGGCGCCCACCGCCGTCCCCCAGGGGGCGGGCGCCAGGTCGCGCAGCGTGGCATCGACATAGCCGACGGTGTCCGGGGCAACCGGGCTCACAGGCATCCCTTCGATCGGTTCGTGGCCAGGGTACCGCTCACGCCCGCGCGGAGTACTCGCGGGTGCGGGTATCGATCTTCAGGCGGTCGCCCTCGTTGACGAAGAGCGGGACGTCCACCACGGCGCCGGTCTCGAGCTGCGCCGGCTTCATCACGTTCGAGACCGTGTCGCCCTTCACCCCCGGATCGGTCTGCGCCACGGTCAGCTCGACGAAGGTCGGCAGGTCCACCCGCAGCGGCGAGTCGCGCACGAACAGCACGGTCACGTCGGTGTTCGGCGCCAGGAGGTCGGCGTTCTCGACGCTGTCCACCGGCAGCTCCAGCTGCTCGAAGGTGGTGGTGTCCATCAGGTGCAACGACTCGCCGTCCGAGTAGAGGAACTGCATCTCCCGGGTCTCGGTGGTGACGCGCTCCACCTTCTCGCCGGCGCGGAAGGTGCGCTCCACCACGGCGCCCGAGCGCATGTTCTTCAGCTTGGTGCGTACGAACGCCCCGCCCTTGCCCGGCTTGACGTGCTGGAACGAGACGACGCTGACCAACTCGCCCTCGATGTCCAGCACATAGCCGTTCTTCAGGTCGTTGGTGGTGATCACGGCGCCGCCCTCCTCGTGGTTGTGGTGGCGGTCATCCGACCGTCCAGAGATCCGTCGGGGTCGCGCTCAGCACCTCGTGGCCGTCGTCGGTGATGAGGACCAGATCCTCCACGCGCACCCCCGCCAGCCCCTCGATGTAGATGCCCGGCTCGACGGTGACGATCATGCCCGGATCCAGCACCTGCTCGGACCCGGTCCGCAGCACCGGCCCCTCGTGGAGGTCCAGGCCCACCCCGTGGCCCAGCCCGTGGCCGAAGTGCTCGGCGTGACCGGCCTCACCGATCCGCCCGCGGGCGACGGCGTCCACGGCCCCGGCGGTCGTGCCCGGGCGCACCGCGCCCAGCGC
The DNA here is from genome assembly GCA_040219555.1 of Miltoncostaeaceae bacterium. Taxonomy (GTDB): domain Bacteria; phylum Actinomycetota; class Thermoleophilia; order Miltoncostaeales; family Miltoncostaeaceae; genus JAVJSF01. The sequence continues at coordinate 51,631 of JAVJSF010000006.1, read as the reverse complement.
GGCACGCTGGGCGTCCAGGCAGATGTCGTGGATGCGGGCCATCGCCTCGGGCAGGGGGCCGGTGGCGACGGTGCGGGTCATGTCCGACATGTATCCGCTCTCGAGCAGGGCGCCCATGTCCACCACGACCAGCGTGTCGGGGGGGATCGGCGTCCGCGAGGGCACCGCGTGCGGGCGCGCCCCGCGATCGGCGGCGGCGACGATCGCCGCGAACGAGAGCCCCTCGGCCCCCAGGTCGACGACGGCCGACTGTAGGTCGTGGGCCACCTCCATCTCGCTCCGGCCCACGATGCCGGCACCCAGCACCCGCTGGAGGGCCGCGTCGGCGATGGAGGCCGCGCGGCGGATCTCGGCGATCTCCTCGGCGTCCTTGCGCAGGCGCAGCGCGTCCACCATCCCGGTGGTCGCCCGCGTGGTGCGGCCGTCGAGGCCGGCCAGGAGACGCTCGTGCCAGGAGAGGGTGACCACGTCGGCCTCGACGCCCACCGGCCCCTCGCCCGCCACCTCCAGCGCCGCAGCCGCGACCCCGCCCACCAGGTCCTGGCGGGCGATCTCCACGCGGGCGGCCGACACCTGGTCGCGGGCGCTCACCGCGTAGCGCGTGTCGGTGAGCAGCACGGCGTCCTCGTGGCCGATCACGGCCACGCCGTTGCTGCCCACATAGCCGGTGAGGTAGCGGACGCTCGACCCGCGGCTCACCACCAGTGCCGGCAGGTCCGCCTCGGCCATCCGCGCCCGCAGGGCATCGATCCGGGCGGCGTGGTTCATTCCAGCACCCGCCCGAGGTGGTCCAGGGCGTCGCGGTAGCCCTCGGGCCCCTTGCCCCAGACCGCGTGGGAGGCGATGTCGCGCACCACCGAGACCCGCCGGTGCGGCTCGCGCGCCTCGACATCCGAGAGGTGGACCTCCACGAACGGGGCGCCCAGAAGCTCCAGCGCGTCGCGGATGGACCACTGGTAGTGGGTCCAGGCCCCGGGGTTGACCACCGCGCCGTCCACCGCGCCGGCCAGGCCGTGGACGTGCTCGAGGAAGGCACCCTCGTGGTTGGTCTGGAAGCAGGCGATGTCCATCCCCCGCTCGGCGCCCCAGGCGCGCACCCGGTCCTCGAGCTCGCGGAGGTTCAGCGACCCGTAGTGCTGCGAGGGCCGGCGGCCCAGCATGTTCAGGTTGGGCCCGTGCAGCAGGGCGATGCGAAGGCTCATCCGCGCAACTCCTCGATGGCGGCCACGATCTCCTCGGGCGCCGGGTTGACCCCCAGCCGGACGTCGCCGGGGGAGCCGACGCCCACCATGTTGAGGCCGCCGGCGGACGCCTTCTTGTCACGCCCCATCGCGGCGACGACGGCGTCGGTGACCACCTCCGGGTGCAGGACGACCGGCAGGTCGTGGCGATCCAGCACCGCGCGGGTGCGCCGCCGCCACTCGGGCGCCAGGCCGCAGTGGGACTCGGCGATGCGCAGGGCGGCCAGCAGTCCCAGCGAGATGGCCTCGCCGTGGCGGTAGCGCTCGTACCCGGCGGCGGCCTCGATGCCGTGCCCCACGGTGTGGCCGAGGTTGAGCGACGCGCGGATGCCCAGGTCGCGCTCGTCGGCCGCGACCACGCGCAACTTGTGCGCGATGCACATCTCGATCAGCCCGGCCAGGCGGTCGGCGGGCCCGGGCAGAGCCGGCCAGCCCTCCACGAGCTCGAACAACTCCACCGAGTCCAGGAGCCCGTACTTGATGACCTCCGCGAACCCGCAGGACAGCTCGCGCGCGGGGAGGGTGGACAGGGTCTCCATGTCCATCACCACCATCTCGGGCTGCCAGATGGCGCCGATGTAGTTCTTGCCCTCGGGGATGTCGATGCCGGTCTTGCCGCCGATGGCCGAGTCGACCATGGCCAGAAGCGTGGTGGGAACGTGCACCAGACGCACCCCGCGCTGGTAGGACGCCGCGACGAATCCGGCCAGATCACCCACGACGCCTCCCCCGAGGCCGATGACCGCGTCGGCGCGCCGGATGCCCGCGGTGGCCGCCAGGCGGCCGATGCGCTCGAGCTCGGCGAACGACTTGGAGGACTCGCCGGGGGCCACGACGGCCTCGGCGACCACCAGGCCGGCGGCGCGCAGCGACAGCGCCGCGCGCGCGGCGTGGTCGGCCAGGTTCGCGTCGCTCACCAGGAGGACGTTGGGCCCCGCGGCACGCTCGGCCCACATCGGCCCGAGCCCGGCCAGCAGCCCGGCACCCAGGTGGATCTCGTACCCGGCGTCCCCGATGCGTGCCCCGAGCACCCGCGTCATCGGGACTCCTGACGGGCCGCGGCCAGCGCCCACGTGGTGACGCGCGCCACGATGTCCTCGATCCGCTGGTCGGCGTCCACCTCGAGGTGGGCGGCCTCGCGGTAGCCGGCCTCGCGGGCGGCCGCCCGGCGGACGAAGCGCTCGCGGTCGCCGGCCAGGGGCCGGTCCGAGCCGCTGACCCGCTCCCAGGCGACCTCGGGGCTGGCGCGCAGCCACACGACGTCGGCCTGACGGTGCACGAGCGCCCGGGTCTTGGCGCTGGTGAGGGCGCCACCGCCCAGGGCGAGCACCCCGGGCTCCCCCGCGATCAGGCCACGGATGACGGTCTCCTCGGTGCGCCGGAACCAGACCTCCCCCTTCTTCGGGAAGATCTCCGCGATGGTCATGCCGGCATGCTCCTCGATGGCCTCGTCGGCGTCCACGAAGGGACGCTCGAGGCGGCCGGCGACCCGGCGCCCCACGGACGTCTTGCCGGCGCCCATGTACCCGGCGAGGACGAGCCAGCGCACGACGGCCTAGCCGGCGATCCCGGCCCGGTAGCGGGCCACCGCCGCATCGAGGTGCTCGATGGAGTCGCCGCCGAACTTCTCCAGCAGCGCCTGGGCCAGGGTGAAGGCCACCGCGGCCTCCCCCACCACGGCCGCCGCGGGAACGGCGCAGATGTCCGAGCGCTCCTTGTGGGCCTTGCGCGGCTCCTTGGTGAGCACATCGACCGAGTCGAGCGGACGCGAGAGCGTGCTGATGGGCTTCATCACGGCCCGCACCACCACCGGTGCGCCGTGGGTCATGCCGCCCTCGACGCCGCCCGAGCGGTTGGTGCGCCGGTGGTACCCGCGCCCGGTCTCGTGGTAGATCTCGTCGTGGGCCTTCGAGCCGCGGATGCGCCCCAGCTCGAAGCCGGCGCCGATCTCCACGCCCTTGATGGCCTGGATGCCCATCATCGCCTGCGCCAGGCGCCCGTCCAAGCGCACATCGCCGGTCATGTGCGAGCCCAGGCCGGGGATGGGGTCGAAGACCCACACCTCGAAGATGCCGCCGACGGTGTCGTGGTCCTGGCCGGCCGCCTTGATCTCGGCCCGCATGGCCTCCGAGGCCTCCGGGTCCAGACAGCGCACAGGGCTGTCGTCCACGCCCTCGAAGTCGGCCAGGCCGAGCCCGTCCCGGGACGGCGCGGCCACGCCGCCGATCACCGTGACGTGGCTGCGCACCTCCATGCCGTAGCGGCGCAGGAGGGCCTTGGCGACCCCGCCGGCCGCGACGCGCGCGGCCGTCTCGCGGGCGCTGGCGCGCTCCAGGATGGGCCGCAGGTCCTCGCTGCCGTACTTGAGCATCCCCGCCAGATCCGCATGGCCGGGGCGCGGGAGCGTGATCGGGTCGACGCTCACGCCCTCGTCCAGCGCCCAGACCGCCATGCGGTCGGCCGACCAGTTCGCGAAGTCGCGGTTGACGATCTCCATCGTCAGCGGGCTGCCGATGGTGTGCCCGTGGCGCAGGCCGCTCTTCACCTCGGCGCGGTCGGTCTCGATCTTCATGCGGCCGCCGCGGCCGTAGCCCAGCTGGCGGCGTGCGAGATCGGCGTCGAGGTCCGCCGGGGACAGCGGCAGGCCGGCCGGGAGTCCCTCCACCATCGCGAAGAGCGCCGGGCCGTGGGACTCACCGGCTGTGCGATAGATGAGGGTCACGGGTCGGGCAGTCTAGAGAAACGGCCCGCCGTTTGGGCGGCCGGCGCGCCCCGCCGCCGCTCAGCCGGTGGCGATCCCGACGAGGGTGATGCGCTGGGGGCGGCCGGTGACCGAGTCCACCAGCTCGACCCGCTCGCCGAGCTCGAGGGTGACGATGTCGGTGCCGTCGGGCAGCAGGCCCGCACTCAGGCGCAGGATGACCGTGGTCGCGGTGATGCCCACCACCGTGAAACGCTGGGTGTCGGGCGGGACGGCGTCGCCGCGTGTGGCCTCGATCACCTCGCCGCCCATGTCGATGGAGGCGGTCAGCGCCAGCCGGCCGGCGTCCGTGCCGGGGGCCGGCAGCACGCCCGGGATCCGTCCGGTCCAGCCCGAGGTGCCGCCGGGCGTGGGAGCCGGGGCGGCCGGGGTCGGGGCGGCGGGGGCCGAGGGTGTCGCCGGGACGGTGGGCACGGTCGGCGTGGGAGGGGCCGTGGGCATGCTCGGCACGCTCGTGGGCGGTGGGATCTGGGGCGGGATGACCACGTCGGGCACGGTCGGCGTGCCCTGGGTCTGCGCGTCGGATCCGCCTTCGGCCCCCGCGTCGCCGCCCGCCTGCCCCTCGGCCACCGGGTCGACCAGCGGGTCGAACGGGTCGCGCACCTCCCCGTAGGCCTCGCGCCCGGCCACGGCCCGCCCGGTGGCGGCGCTGTCCACCGGGGCCGGCGCGCCCAGCGCCGCGACGGCCAGGGAGGCCGACTGCTCGGCGCCCACTCCCGTCGCCGGGGCGATCCCGGCATCGATGGGAGCGGTGGAGGCGGCCGTGTCGTCGCCGCCGCCCCCGCCACAGCCCCCGGCCACCAGCACCAGCGTGCCGGCGCCGATCGCCAGGACGGATCGCAGTCCGCGACGGGTCATCCTCGCGCCCCCTGGGCGTCGGTGGTGTCCACGCTCGCCACGGGGGCGGAGGCGGGCTCGGGCGACGTCGGCGCGGGTGCACCGTCTGCGGGGGCGCCCTCCGCGGGCACGGCGGCGGGATCGGTCCCCGGCGGAGTGGTCTCCGGCGGCCCGCCCCCGGGCAGGGAACTGGGGCCGGCGTCGGGCGCGCCGTCGCGGCCGGCCGAGTAGGCCACCACCACGAGGGTCGCGACCACCTCCGTGCGGTCGTCGAGGGTAGTCCGGACCTCCGTCGCGGCGTCCCCGCCCTCGACGCCCTCGCCGCCGGCGCCGACCGGCGTCAGGGCGACGGTGCGCAGCGCCAGGAGGCGTCCGCCGATGACCGGCCGGTCGTTCTGGTCCAGGCGGACCTGGTTGTGGACGCGGTGGAGGAAGTCGTCGACGTCGTGGAAGCGGCCGCGGACGCGGACCTCGAACTCGCTGCCGCTCAGCGTGCCGTAGCTCGCCCCCCCCTGGGCCGAGATGGCGACGAAGCGGACGCCCGAGCGACCGGCGAGGTGCTCGAGCTGGACGATGGCGGCGGGGACCTGGTCGTCCACCGGGAGCGCCTTCGCCAGGCGCAACCGCTCGGCGGTGCGACGCGAGGCGTCCGGCTCCTCGTCGCGCAGGCGGGCGACCATGTCGGTGATCTGGTTCACCTCGCGGGTGATGGCCGTGAGGTCGCGGTCCCGCTCGGCCACATCGGCGCGCGCGGGGGCCACCAGGAACCACCAGAGGCCGGCCGCGCTCGCCGCGGCGAGGACCAGGATCAGCAGGACGGTGTCCCGGGTGGAGAGGCGTCCCATCACGGCCGCGTTCCTGCCTGCTCGGTGGTCACCGGGACCAGCACCGCCCGGCCCTGGGCCCGCTGGTCGACCTCGACCGCCAGGGTGAAGCGCACCAGTTCCTCCCCGCCCGAGTCGTCCGCGACCGAGGACCCCAGCACGGGCTCGCCCAGGCCGACCACGGAGCCCAGTCGCACGAGCATGCGCGCCACGTGCGGCTGCGAGAGCGCCACGCCGTCGATGCGCACGGCCGGGGGCGTGCCGCCGCCGGTCTCGGTGGCGCCGTCGGCGGCCGGCGTCGCCGCGGCCCCGGAGTCGGTGGTCAGGTTGGTGAGCCACACGCCCTCGGGGATGGCGGTGGCGGTATCGCGGATCAGGCGCTGCCAGTCGACCCTGCCCCGCACCAGCGCCACCACGGCACCGTTGCGGGCCCTCTGCAGTTCGGCCGCCGCGCCGGCGGCACGGAAGTCCTGCAACTCGGCCTGCACCACCGCCCGGCGCTGGGTGATCACGGCGATCTCGTCGTCGAGGCGTTCGCTCTCGCCACGCGCGTCGTGGGCCATGTAGCCGAGCCCCCCCAACGCGGCGACCGCGAGCACCCCGACCGCCAGCGGGAGCGCGGCTCCCACCCTGGGGGCCGAGGGGCGGATGCGGCGGCTGCGGGCGCGGTGGGCGCCGGGGAGGAGGTCGACGCCGTTCACAGGTCGTCGCTCCCGTCGAGGGCGAGGCCCACGGCGACGGACACCCTGGCGGCCGTGTCCGGATCCAGGGCGTCCCCCTCGTCGATCTGCAGACGGGCGTCCCCCACCTCCACGGGTATGCCGAGGGCCTGCCACAGGTAGCGGTCGAGGCCGGCGCAGAGGGCGCCGCCGCCGGTCAGTACGACCCCGCCGATGGGCCGTGCGTCGGGCTGGGCGCGGTAGTAGTCGAGCGAGCGACCGATCTCGCGCACCAGCGGCCGGGCGGCCAGCGCCAGCGCGTGACGTACCCGCGCCGCCGCATCGGGCTCCCACCCCTCCGGGGTGTCGCCCAGGAAGCCGCAGACCCGCTTGGCCGCCTCGGCCTCCTCGGGGTCCAGGCCCGCACGCTCGGCGACCGCGCGGGTGAGGGCGACCCCGCCCCCGTCGATCTGGCGCGTGAAGTGACAGCGCCGGTCGACCGCGACGACCACCTGGACGACCTCGCCACCGACGTGACAGACCACGCGGGCGGGGGTGTCGGCCGAGCCCTCGTCGATGAGCATCGGCTGCGGCAGCACGGCGCGCAGCAGGGCGAAGGCCTCGAGGTCGATGCCCACAGGCTGCAGGCCGGCGGAGCGCACCGTGGCCACCAGGCCGTCGATCATGCCGCGCTGCGCGGCGACGACCATGCGGCGCTCGCGGCTCTCGGTCCCAGTCCAGTAGCGGGCCACCGGCCGGCTGTCCACCACGGCCTCGGGGGCGGAGATGGGCAGATGCTCGGTGACGGCCTCCTCGACCGCCGCCCGCATCGAGGCCTCGTCGTCGAGGGTCGGCAGGTCCATCATGCGCACCAGGACCCGGCGGTTGGCGACGCCCAGCCGGACGCGCCGGCCCGAGAAGCGTCCGCTCTTCCAGAGCGCCTTGATGTGCTCGGCCACGGCCTCGCGGTCGGCGATCTCGCCGGCGTGCACCAGGCCTTCGGGGAGCGGGCGCACCAGCGCACGCTCCAGGCGGATGCGCTCACCGCGCACGTCGAGCTGGACGGCGGCGAGGGATGTGGATCCGATATCGAGGGCGACTGTGCTCATAGGAGGGTTCCGCTGTACCAATCGACAAGCGGAGGGCCGATCACGAGCGCCGCGACAGCCCCCGCCGCGAGGAAGGGCCCGAACGGCACCGCGACCTTGCGCGCCCGCGGGCCGAGCCGGGCCAGGAGCACCACCCCGAGCGCCGCGCCGGCCGCGAAGGCCAGGAACAGGGCCGGGATCGCGAGCACACCGAGGGCGGCGCCGATGAGCGCGGCCAGCTTGACGTCACCCAGGCCCATGCCGCCCGGGTGGACCAGCCAGAGCAGGAACAGGAATCCCGCCGCGCCGGCGGAGCCGGCGACCGGGACCCACCAGCGAGCCGGGTCGGCCAGGATGGCGGCGAGCAGGGCCACCGCCGTCGCGGGGAGCACCAGGAGGTCGGGGATCAGGTGGTGGCGCAGATCGATCACGACCACGGGGACGAGCACCACGGCCAGCACCGCGAGCGCCAGCGCGTCCCAGCCGACCCCGCGCACCAGCACGGCGCCGCCGGCGGCGGCCCCGCAGGCGATCTCCACCAGCGGAGCCTGGACGCCGATGCGCGCGCCGCAGCCGTGGCAGCGGCCGCGGAGGGCCGCCCACGAGAGCACCGGGATCAGTTCCCACACCGCCAGCGGGCGATTGCAGCCGTCGCACTGGGAGCGGGGGCGTACCACGGAGGCGCCGCGGGGCCAGCGGTCGACGACGACCGCGGCGAACGAGCCGAAGAGCAGGCCCGCCAGGCCGGCGAACGCGGCGACGAACGCGGTGAGCTGTGCGTCTGGGCTCATGTGCACCACGCTAGGTCGGGAGGGCGCGCCGATGGCGCGCGGATCGGGACGCTGCCGCCACGGCTCCGTGACGGAGACCGTGGCGGATCGAGGAAGAAGGGGCGCCCCCCGGGCCGCGCGAGCGACCCGGGGGGCAGGGGATCAGGCGCAGTCCCCGGAGTACGTCGTCGCGCCGGTGGACGCCTTGGTCAGCGTGCAGGTTCGCCCGCCGCGCGTCGCCAGCAGGGTGTAGGCCGTGCCGGCCGCGGGGGCCGCGTCGTAGTCGACCCGGTTCTCGCCGTCGGCGTTCCACTGGATGGTGGGCTCGATGGCCGCCAGCGAGGCCAGGCCGCCGGCGTCGTCGGCCGGGTAGGCGGTGTTCTCGGTGAAGGCCGCCTCGACCGCCGTGGCGGCGTTGCGGACCGAGGACTTGGCCGATGCCTCGCTGGCCTTGTCGCGCTGGCCCAGGAAGGCCGGGATGGCGATGGCCGCAAGAAGGCCGATGATGATGACCACGACGAGCAGCTCGATGAGGGTGAAACCCTCCTGGCCGCGCCGGCGCCGGATGCTCTCCAGCATGGTGTGCTCCTCCGTGAGTGTGGGTGTTACCCGAGGGCCGAGTCGTTCAGCCCAGGACCTCCGGGTCCTGTATCGCCCGGAAGGGCCTCACGCTTTAGGTATCGGTGAAATCGGCGAGTTTCACCACGGGATCCGGAGCGCTCCCGGCCACCTTCTATGGTTCGGGCGATGAGCGAACCGACGCACACCCTGGTCACCGACGGCGCCTGCTCGGGAAACGGCACCGATGCCGCCCGCGGCGGCTGGGCCGCCATCCTCACCGCCGCGGACGGCTCCGAGACCGTCCTGACCGGCGGGGAGATGCCCAGCACCAACAACCGCATGGAGCTGACCGCCGTGCTGGAGGGGCTGCGCGAAGCGCCCGAGGGGGCGCACATCGAGCTGGTCACCGACTCGAGCTATGTGGCCAACGCCATCCTGAAGGGGTGGCTGGAGGGCTGGCGCAAGCGCGGATGGCGCACGGCCGCCAAACAGCCGGTGGCCAACCGGGACCTCTGGGAGCGCTACCTGGTGGAGGCCGCCCGCCACCGGCGGGTGGCGCCGGTCCTGGTGCGCGGGCACGCCGGCCATGAGGCCAACGAGCGTGCGGACCGGCTTGCCCAGGAGGCCGCGGCCCTGGCCCGCCCCGCCCCCGCCTCCGGCGGCCGGCCGGGGCCCGCCGCCGAGGGTGCCGGCGGATCCCGGGGCGGCCAGCTGGGCCTCGACCTGTAGCGGCGTGGACGCGCGGACCCTCGTCGCCGGCCCGGGCGCCATCGGCGGCTTCGTGGCCGCCCGGCTGGCCCTGGCCGGGCACCGGGTGGAGGTCCTGGCCACCCCCGCCGGCCGAGACGCCCTGGCCGCTGCACCCTTGCGCCTGACCGACGACGGGAGCGAGCACTCCGTCGCGCTCGACGCCACGGACGACCCCGCCCGCGCCGCCCAGGCGGATCTGGTGGTGGTCTGCGTGAAGTCCTACGACACCGCCGCCCTGGCGGCTGCGCTCGCCCCCCACCTGCGTCCGGGCACATCCGTCCTGTCGCTCCAGAACGGCGTGGACAACGCCGACCGCATCGCGCTGGCCGCCCCCCACGCTCTGGTTGGCGCCGCCGCGGTCTACCTGGGCTGCCGGCGGGAGGCCCCCGGCCGGATCATCCGCAGGCCCAGCCGGGACCCCGTGACCGGCGCCCTCCGCGATCGGCTGGCCGGCGGCGGATCAGGGGCCCTGGTGGCCCACCTCGAGTGGCTGGGCCACGCCCTGGGGGTGCCGGTGCGCCCGATGGCCGACCCCCGGCCCGCGCTGTGGACCAAGCTGGTGGCCAACGCCTGCCTGAACACCGTGACCGCGCTGGGGCGGGCGCGCGTCGGGGCGGTGTTCGCCCGGCCCCCGGCCGTGGCGCTGATGCGCGCCATCGGCGCCGAGGTGGTGGCCGTCGCGCGCGCCGCGGGGGTCGACCTGCCCGCCGATGCCGGCGACCGGTACGTCGCAGATGCGGCCGGTCGCCTGCCGCCCGAGGGAGGATCGTCCACCCTGTTCGACCTGCAGGACGGGCGGCGCCTGGAGCGGGAGGCCCTCATCGGGTACGTGGTGCACGAGGGCGCACGGCGCGGCGTCCCGGTCCCGGTCTGCCGCGCGTGCGCCGCACTGCTCGAGCTTGCCGACCCCTGGCAGGCCGCCGGGGCCGCCTGACCATCCGGGGAGGGCCCGCCCGGGCCCGCGGGCCTACACTCGGATGACGATGCGCGCAACGTACTCACTCGGACGGCTCTTCGGGGTCCGGCTGGGCGTCAACTGGAGCGTGCTGGCCCTGCTCGGGCTGCTGATGTGGCTGCTGGCCACGGAGGTCTTCCCCGAGACCAACCCGGGCCTGTCCGCCGACGCCCACTTCGCGATGGCCGTGGTGGCCGCGCTGGCCTTCTTCGGCTCCATCGTCCTCCACGAGCTGGGCCACGCCGTGCAGGCCCGCCGCGACGGCATGGCCGTCGACGGCATCACACTGTGGCTGTTCGGGGGCGTGGCCAGCTTCCGCGGTGGCTTCCCGTCGGCCGCTGCCGAGTTCCGCATCGCCGCCGCCGGCCCAGCCGTGTCGGCACTGCTGGCCGCCGTGTTCCTGGGCGTCTGGTACCTGCCGGGCATCCCCGAGGCGATTGCCGGCGTGGTGGGCTGGCTGGGCGTCATCAACGTCGCGCTTCTGATCTTCAACCTCATCCCCGCGTTGCCGCTGGACGGCGGGCGCCTGCTGCGCGCCGCCATCTGGCGGGTCGGCGGCGACTTCCGGCGCGCCACGCGCATCAGCGCGCGCATCGCCCAGGTGCTGGCCATCGGCCTGGTCGCACTGGGCCTCTTCATCGCGCTCACCCTCGGCGGCATCAGCGGGCTGTGGCTGGCCCTGATCGCCTGGTTCCTGCTCCAGGCGGCGAGATCGGAGCTGGCGATGGCGGAGCGGGCGGCCACCTGGCCCGGCGTGGCCGACCTGATGGCCCCGGCGCCGGCCCCGGTGGGCGAGGTCACCACGCTCGCGGCGGTGGTGGAGCGCGAGGGCTGGCCCCTCCCCCACGCCGCGTACCCGGTCACCGACGAGCGCGGCGCAACGGTGGGGCTGCTGCTGACAGGCCCGCTGGACGAGGACCCCGACAACGGATGGCTGGACCAGCGCGCCGGCCAGCGGATGGTGCCGCGCGCGTCCCTGGCCACGCTCTCGGTGCGCGACGACCTGGTCACCGCCGTCGCGGCGCTCGGCGCCTCCGAGGCGGGTCGCGCCCTGGTGATGGAGGCCGGGCGCGTCGTGGGCCTGCTGAGCCGGGATGACATCGAGGTGCTGGGGGCCCGCGCGGGCCTCACCACCCCCGGAGCCGGATCGGCCTGAGCCCCGGTTCAGTCGGGGCCGGGAGCCGCAGACCCACCCCCCACGGGCGGGGGCGGCGTCTCCTGGGCGCGGGCCCGCCTGAGCACCCCACGCACGTTCAGGCTGCGCATGATCAGAGCGATGCAGGTGAGCCCCAGGATGACGTTGACGGCGACGATCGTCAGCTCCATCCCGGCGCTGAAGGCCAGGACCGCGGTGCGGCCGGCCTCGCCCGCCAACACCACCACGAGCAGCGCCTGCTTGGGCCCGAGGCCGCTCGGCGTGGCGGGGAACAGGCCGCCCAGGCTGCCCGCCACCAGCACCAGCAGGGCGTTCGCGATGGTCTGGGGCAGACCGAAGGCACCCAGGAACAGGTAGGCCGCCCCCAACCGGCAGCCCCACCCCATGGCCTGCCAGGTGGCGACGGTGCGCAGGTAGCGACCGGGCTGCCGGAGGATGGCCAGGCCGCGGCCGAACGTCTCCCAGAACCGGCGGATACGTCCCACCGCCAGGGCGGTGGCGACCGCGAGCACCACCAGCACCGCCAGCGTCACCCAGGGGTGCGCCAGCGCCAGGGAGAGGTCGAAGGCGGGGATCTCGGGCAGCCGGACCCCCGGCAGCGCGCCCGTGGAGAGGGCCCAGATGATCAGCGTGCCCGCCACGAACATGTCGAAGACGGTCTCGGCCAGCAGGCTGGCGGCGAGGGTGGGATACGGCGCCTCGGGGACCCCTCGGCGCACCAGGAGCACCTTGACCAGGTCGCCCACGCGCGCCGGGATGACGGCGTTGACGCCCACCCCGCCGCAGTAGGCCCCGAAGGCCGAGCGGTAGCGCACGCGCATGCCCGGCAGGGCGGCGCGCAGGATCCCCTGCCAACTGCGGGCCCGGAAGGCGAGGTTCAGCACCCCGAGCGCCGCGGCCGCCGACAGGAGCAGCCAGTCCACCGCCGCCAGGCGGACCCCGAACGCCTCGATGGCATCCAGGAACGCGCGCAGCGAGTCCATCATGGGCGCGCACCCGGGGCCGCGGCGGACGATCCCGCGGGGCCCAGCAGCGCGCGCGCCGGCGCACCGTCGGCCCCCGGCACCAGCAGCGGCAGGCAGATCAGGAGGTGACGACCGGGTGCCACCGCGCTCAGATCGAGCCCCTCGAGCACGACGACGCCGGCCGACAGCAGGATGCGGTGGGCCTCGATCGCGCCCTCACCGCCGGCCACCGACATGGTGTCGATCCCCATCAGCACCACGCCGCGGTCCACCGCGGCCCGGGCCCCGTCCGGTGTCAGACCGGGGCCGTCGTGGGGCGGCCATCCGCACCCGTGGCCGGTGCGCAGCAGCACGCGGGCGGGAGCGCCATCGGGCAGGAGGGCCCGCACCTCCCGCGCGCCCAGGGGCCCGCCGCCCGCCGCCACCACCGCGCAGTCGCCGATCAGCGCGTCCGGATCGGCCCCCTCGACCCCGGCCCCGCCCGCGATGACGTGCGCCGGCGCATCGATGTGGGTGCCGGCGTGCAGGCCCGTGGCGATGGTGGTGACATCGGCGGGGTCGCCGGCGGCCATGGACATCGCCAGCCCCAGCCGCACCGGGGGATCGCCGGGGTACACCGGCATCCCCTCGCGCAGAGGGGTGGTGATGTCGATCCAGGTCACCCCTGAAGTCTCCCATCCGCGCACGGCCGTAGCCTTGGGAGATCATGATCCGCTCGCGCCGGCCATCCCCCCGCACCCGACCCGGCTCCGGCGCCCGCCCGCGGCGCCTGGTGGAGACTCCCGCGGGACCGGTCCCCTGCCTGGTGGTCCGCCACCCCGGAGCGCGCCGGCTGACGCTGCGCCACCACGCCGGTGACCTGCGCCTCACCGTGCCCGCGCGCACCCCCGAGCGCGAGATAGCGGCCTTCCTGGCCGCCAACTCCGCCTGGATCGCCGAGCGGGTCGGCGCCGGCCGGCCGCGGCGCGCGCTGGCCGATGCGGACGTGCTGGCCCTGGGCGACGGCGTGCTGAACCTCAACCACTCCCACGGGCACGGGCCGTCCCGTGCACGCCGGGAGGGCGCTGTCCTGCGCGTCCGCACCCCGGCCGGGGTCCCTCCGGATGCCGTTGTGGAGCGGTGGTACCGGGCCGAGGCCGCCCGGGTGCTGGGCGCCCGCGCCCGGGCCCGGGCCGCGGAACTCGGCGTGGCGGTGGCCGGGGTCAGCATCCGCGACCCGCGCTCGCGCTGGGGCAGTTGCTCGGCGGCCGGGCGCCTGTCGCTGTCGTGGCGGCTGCTCCTGGCGCCGGAGTGGATCGCAGACCACGTCGTCGACCACGAGGTCTGCCACCTGGTCCACCTGGACCACTCGCCGGCCTTCTGGTCGCTGCTGCGCGCGGTGGACCCGCGAACCGACCCGGCGCGGGCGTGGCTGACGGCCCACGGGCCGCGCCTGCACGACGGGCCCGCCCTGGGCGCACTCGCCCCGGCGGACCCGGTGCGGTAGGGCGGCGCGGACCCCGCCCGGGGCCCGCGCGCGCATCGCTCGCCGGTACTACCCGATCCGGAAGCGCCCGATCAGGCCCGAGAGGCGCTCGGCGCTCTCGACCAGGGTCTCGGCCGAGGCCGCCACCTCCTCGGTGGAAGCGGCGGTCTGCTGGGCGGCCGCCGACACGCCCTCGGTGAGGGCCCGCGCCTCGCGGCTGACGCCCGCCACCTCGCGCGTCGCGCTCGCCAGGCCCTGGACGTGGCCCGCGGTCCCCTCGACCGCGCGTCCCAGCTCGTCGAACGCCGCCCGGGTCTCGCCGACGGTGCCGGCCGACGACTCGGCCAGCTTGCGCACCTCGTCGGCCACCACGGCGAACCCACGGCCGGCCTCGCCGGCGCGCGCCGCCTCGATGGCGGCGTTGAGGGCCAGGAGGTTGGTCTGGTCGGCGATCCGCGCCACCTCACCCGTGAGACGCATGCCGCGCTCGGCCACCTCGCTCGCCTCGGAGGCGAGCCGCTCGGCCTCGGTGGCCGTGCCGGCGGTCTGCGACACCATCTCCTCCTGGCGCTCGGCCCCGGCGGCCATCTCGGCCATCGAGCGGGCGACGTCCTCGATGGCGCGCCCGGTCTCCTGGGCACCCGAGGAGAGCTGCTGGCCCGCGGCGGCCACGGTCTCGGCCACCTGGCCGACCTCCACGATCATGCCGCCCACGCGCTCGCGCATCTGGCCGTAGCTGCCCACGGCACTCACCATGCGCGTGCGCATGGCGTTGAAGGTGTCGCCCATGGTGCCGATCTCCACGCCGGACTCGCGCTCGATCGGCTTGGTCACCGCCTCCACCGTGGGGCGGAAGTCGCCCTCGGCCATCGACGCCAGGCCGGAGCGCAGGTCCTCGATGCAGTGGCCCGAGAGGCTGTTCATGCCCACCATCAGCTCGTCCAGGCACGACTCGTCGCCCAGGCTGGCGCGCAGGCGCTCCTGCACGTTGTTGTAGGCGGCCACGGCGGCCTTGGTGCGCTCGAGCAGCTGGTTGGTCACCTCGACCAGATGATTGAGACGGGGATCGTCGGAGGTCGCGGTCACCGCCGGCGTCACCGGGGTGACGCTGCGGGTGAGATCGCGCTCGGCCATCGCGGTCAGTCCCTCGGCGACGCCGCCGAGGCAGTTCTTCTGAAGGCTCTCGAGACACGCCAGCACGGCATCGATCGTCTGCGCGTTGGTGTCACGGTCCCGGCTGGTGAAGCCCATGGAAAGATTCCTTGTCGGTCCGTAGGACGGTGCTCCACCCCATCGGCACCGACCGCCCCGAGGCTGAGATCCGGGCCCGTCGCGGCGAACCGGCGGCATGTACCGTCGCACCGCGCGTCCTCTAGTGTGGTCCGGGTGCGAGCGGACAGGAGCAGGTGAGCGCGGAGCGACGGGTCACGGCGGGTATGGTCGCCGTCGGGCTCGTGATCCTGCTGATCACCCTCGGTATCGCCACCTCCGGGCGCAGCAGCGACCGCCTGCCCACCGGGCCCGTCGCCGCCGTCCAGGACGACCACCTGGCCACGGCGCCGCTGGAGGAGATCCCCGGGCGCCTGGACCTGCTCGCGGCCACCGGCGCCACAGCGACCCGCGTCGACATCCTGTGGTCGCTGCTGTCGGTGGGCGAGCCGCGCGTGGGCACCGACCCGGCCGACGACACCTACGACTGGCGCCGGCCCGACGCGATCATCACCGGCTTGGCCGAGCGCGGGATCACGCCGATCGTCTCGCTGTACAGCGCCCCCGGCTGGGCCGCCGCCGACCCGGCCTACGGGGGCCTCGACGACCCGTTCAACCCGGTGAAGCCGGGCATCCCGCGGACCCGGGCCTACGCGGACGTGATGGCCGCGCTCGCCCTGCGCTACGGCGGCGAGTACGTCCCCGCCGGCGCCGCGGCGCCGCTGCCCGAGGTGCGCCACCTCGAACTGTGGAACGAGCCCAACTTCGCCCGCTTCCTGGCCCCGCAGGTGACCGACGGCCGCCGCACCGCGATGCGGGCGTACGCCCGGATGGTGCGCGCGTCCTACCCGGCCATCAAGGAGGCCAACCCCGAGGCGGTGGTGATCGTGGGCGCCGTCGGCCCGAGCGGATCGAACTCGGACACCCGGACCGGCGGGCTCAGGTGGCTCGAGGCGATGATCGCCGCGGGCGTGCCGATGGATGCCTGGTCCCAGCACGTCTACCCGGCCGCCGCGCCCGAGGTGGTGACGGGGGCGTTCCCCTCGTGGAGTTCCATCGGGCGGCTGCTGAGCCGTCTGGACGACGTGGCCCCCGGCCTGCCGCTCTACATCACCGAGGCCGGCTACACCACCTCGCCGACCCCGGTGCGCGACATCATGGTCACCGAGGAGGAGCAGGCGCGCCACCTGCGCACGATCTTCGCCCTCCCCCAGCTCCAGAACAGCCGCATCCCCGCGGTGGTGTGGTTCAACCTGCAGGACAACCCCGCTTGGCCGGCGGGGTTGCTGCGCGAGGACGGATCGGCGAAGCCGAGCCTGGCCACCTTCCGGGCGGTGACCGAGCGACAGCGCGAGGAGGACACCACCCTGGGCTGAGCCAGCGGCCGCGGGCACCTCGCGCTGCGGGACGATGCCACCCCGGCATCGTCCCGCGCGGCCCCGCGGGTCAGCCCCGGGGGGTACCCATTCCGTCCGCGACCCGCTTGACGTCCTCGGCCAGGCGCGCGACCTCGCCCGAGGCGCGGCCGGTCTCGCCGGCGGCGGCGGCGACCTGCTGGGAGGCCGAGGCGATCGTCTCGAGCGCGGTGCTGGTGGACAGCACGGCCTCGTTGATCGCGCCGAAGCGCACCTGGACCGACTTGGTCGCCTCCCCGAGTGCCCCCACCTGGTCCTGTGCGCCCTGACCGGCCGAGCGGACCTCGGCGATGGAGCGCTGCATGGACGTGACGGTCTCGTTGGCGTGCCCCAGGTGCTCCTGGGTGGTCTCGGCCAGCTTGCGGACCTCGTCCGCGACCACCGCGAAGCCGCGGCCGGCGTCGCCGGCCCGGGCGGCCTCGATCGCCGCGTTGAGGGCGAGCAGGTTGATGCGCTCGGCGGTCTGCTTCAGCACGTCGGTGATGGTCCCGATCTGCTCCGAGCTCTCCTCCAGCGCCCCCGCGGCACCGTTCAGGCGCCGGGTCGCCTCGTCCACCTGCGCGACGGCCGCCTCGGCCTCGCCCACGGCGCCGACGCCCTCCGTGGCGGTCACGCCCGCGCCGGTCGACATGCTGGAGGCCTCCCCGACCTCCTGGGCCACCTGCTCGGCGGTGGCGGCCATCTCCTCCACCGACGCCGAGGCCTGCTGGGCGGCGGCGGCCAGCTGGCCGGCCAGCTCGTCCAGCTCGCGCTGCGCCAGTCCCTGGGCCTCCTGGGCCCGGTGCACCTCGGCAAGGGCCTCCTCGGCGCGGTTCTGGCGGGTGTTCATGAAGGCCAGGCACACCAGGCCCTCGTCGTAGGCCAGCATCTTGTCGAGCGCCGAGATCGTGGCCGCCACGCGGTCCTTGGGGATGCCACCCTTGGTCCCGCCCGAGCGCACGACCGCGTCCACCCACACCTCGCGGATGGCCGCGAGCTGAGCCACGTAGGCGTCGATGGGAAGGTCGATGCGGTCGTGGACGTCGGCGATGCGGTTGCGGGCCTGGTCGTGCCGGTCGTCCAGGCGCGTCTCGGCGAAGTCCAGGATGTACTGGCGAAGGGTCCCCTCGAGGCGCTTGCGCGTGGAGTGGGCCTCGATGATCGCCACCAGGCCGGGGATCCGGTCGACCCGGTCGTAGAAGTTGGCGACGATGGCCTCGGCGTTGGCGCGCAGCACGGGGGCCGCGGCGGCGATCGTGGCGAACGTCGTCTCGTCGATGTCCAGCAAACGCTTGCGATCGACGGAGGTGAACCAATCGCTCATTCGGGCGTCCTTCGGCGGATGGGGTGAGGAGGAAGCGCTCCTTCCACATCGGCGCCCGGAGCCGGAAGTCGAGAGCCGTGACCACTCTCGCGGGCCTGTCACGGACCCTTCACGGGGAGGGAATCGGCGATGACCCGCGCGTGGGGCAGCCGTGACCAGGAGGCGTGGTCGCCGATCACCCACAGCCGGCGCCGGGCGCGGCTGACGGCCACGTTGAGCAGGTTGGGGCTCGCGGTGGCCCAGCGCATCGCGCCCGGATGGGCCGGGCCCGCACCCAGCACCAGCACCACGATGTCGGCCTCGCGCCCCTGGGCCGTGTGCACGGTGCCCGCGGCCAGACCCGGCCGGTGGCGGGTGATCTCCTCCAGCCGGCGGGCCACATCGCGGAACGGGGTGAGCACCAGCATCTCGCCCGCCGCCACCCCGCGCAGATCGAGATGGGCCAGCACGCCCTGCAGGCGCTCGCCCTCCTCGGGCACCCAGTGCCCGTCGCCGGCGCTGCCGCGCACGTCCAGCCAGCCGCTGGGAGGAAGGCGGGGGCCCTCCCATCGCGGGGTGGCGTTGACCATCCGGCCGCCGTAGGCCATCCGGTTGACGATGGCGAACATCGGCTCCTCGCAGCGCCGGTGGCGGGTCAGCGGCAGGCCCACCCACGGGGCGTCCGGGCCGTCGCCGTCGGCGGTGCCCTCGGGGCAGGCGCGGTCGGCCAGCCGCTGCACCGACGACGACGCCGGCGACCAGAGGGCCGTCACCCCGTGCCGGGTGCGCAGCCCCTCCTGGGTGGCCGCCGGCAGGGTGACGATCGGCTCGAGCTGACGCGGGTCGCCCAGGGCCACCAGCCGGCGCGAGCGCCAGATGCCGCCGACGGCCTCGTGGGGGGACACCTGTGCCGCCTCGTCCACCAGCAGCCAGCCCAGGTCCTCGCGCCCAAGGGTGGCGAACACCCGCGGCAGGGAGGCGAACGTCGTGCTCACCACCGGCACCACCAGGAACAGGGCCCGCCATGCGGCGAGCGCCGCAGCGGGCGACAGCCCGGCGGGCTGACGTCCTCCCAGCAGGTCCATCGCGGCCCGGAGGGTGTCCCCCATCTGCCTCGCGGCACCGAACAGCAGCGCCCGATGGAGGCCCAGCGCGGCCAGGAACGCCTCGGTGCGCGCCTCGCACCAGTCGCGTGCGGCGACCCCCTCCGGGCCGGCCGGCCGGCCGGCCCGGACCGCCGAGTGCGCCGCGCGCAGCCGGGCGACCGCCTCGCCCCAGGTGGAGACCCCGTCCGGTGCGGAGCCGCGCGGGGCGGCGGCGTCGGCCAGCACGCGACGCAGGCCCGGGTGGGACGGCGGCATGGCCGAGCCCGCGAGCGAGAGCTGATCGGACCCCTCGGGCTCGGCCGGCAGCCGGCCCCACCAGACGGCGGCGGCGAAGTCGCGGTTGCGCCGGCGCGATCCCAGACACGCCGCCACCAGACCCCAGGCCGGCCCCGCGGCCGGGGCGCGCGCCGCGAGCTCTCCCATGGAACCGCGCCGCCACGCCTCGAGGGCCAGGGAGCCCAGGGCGGCCAGCGGGTCGGCCCCGTCGCGGTGCCCCTCGGCCACGGCGGCGGCCGCGGGGATCTCGAGACTGACGTTCTCGGCCGCGGCGTTGGTGGTGCAGGCCAGCACCAGTTCGCCGCCGGCCAGGTGGTCGGCGAGGCCCCACACCACCCGCTCGCCCGCGCTCCCCCACTCCAGGCGCGCATCGAAGGCATCGTCCGGGCGCGCGAGGTCGGCCAGACGCAGCGCTCGCTCGGTCACAACCGCAGCCACCAGGTCGCGGAGGGTGGTGGTCTTGCCGGTGCCCGGCGGGCCGTTGACGGCCGCCACGCCGCCCGCCAGGCCCCCGAGGCGATGCATGACCGCGTTCACCGCCCGCTGCTGACCCTGTGCCAGCGGCGTGCCGGCGGGCGCCGGCCAGCGGCCGGCCGGCACGCGGGCGGGCTCCTCCAGGACCGCGGCGGCGTCCGGGCGGCGCAGCACGTCCAGGCGGGCCGCGGGGTCGATCTCGTCCTCGGGCGCCAGGTAGCGCCACAGCGCGTCCCCGTAGTCGCCGCGTCCCACGGCGGCGCGCACACGGTCCAGGTCGGCACCGTGGAAGCCGTTGAGCAGCACGCCGTCGCCACCCTCGTCCGCCGCCCGGGCGTCCAGGTGGTAGGCCCGCACGAGTGGCGGCCCGCCCTCCAGCCGGCCGGCCAGGCCGGTGATCCGGAGGGCCTCTGCGGCCAGGGAGGCCAGGGTGCCTGCGCCGGCTGGCGCGTCGGCGCACTCATGCACGGCCGCCGCGAACTCGGCCGCGGCCCGTGCCGGACCATCGGCCAGGCCGGCGCCGGCGCCGTCGGCCAGGACGCGCCCGGTGGCCCACGCGCAGTGGGCCAGCACCGCCGTGCCCTCCACGGGCACCCCGTCGTGGTCCAGCACCAGCGCCGCCGGCGCGGTGCGCCCCCGCACCGGCGGGTCATACCGGCTCCGCCGGTCCGGGGGGAACACCTCCGCGAGGCACCGGTGGAGGTCCGCCAGCTCGAGCGGGGCGAGGTGGACCGCGTAGCGCCAGACGCGACCCTTCGGCGCGGCAGCGGCCGACGGCCACGGCGTCCGGGCCGCCGGGCCGAGGATGCTCACGCCGGGGTCGCGCTCGCGGGGGACCGGGTGGGCCGAGAACATCTCGACGGCCCGCCAGAGGTCGAGCACCGCCACCCGCTCGCCGTCACCGCGGGGGAAGCGCCCGGTCCGGCGGCCGGGGCCCTCAGCCACCGGCGACCCGGGCGGATCGCCCGGCGGCGGCTTGATAGCGTCGGGACATGGACAGGATCATCTGCTGCCTCGACACCGGGCCCGCATCGGCCGCCACCCTGGAGTGGGTCCGCCGCCTGTGGCCCGAGGCCGCGATCACGGCCCTGCACGTCGCACCACCCCAGGAGGTGCTCCTGGGGGGCATGAGCGAGTGGGAGATCGACCGCGACGATCCCTTCTCCCCGCCGCGGCGGTGGCTGACGGATCTTGCGACGGCCCACGGCGCACGCGCCGAGTTGCTGGCCGGCGAGCCGTGGCCGGCCATACGCGACCACCTGGACGCCTCGGACCGCGCGCCGGACCTGGTGGTCGCGGCCGCGCACAGCGGCCGCTTCGCCCGCATCGCCCTGGGCTCGACGGCCACCGAACTGGCCCAGCACTCGCTCATCGACACGCTGATCGTGCCCCCGGACGGGACGGCCCGCGGCCCCATCGACGACATCGTGTGCGCCATCGAGGAGCCGCGGGCCGCGGTCGCCATCGCCGGTGCGCGCCGGCTGGCGCAGGCCACCGGGGCGACGCGGATCGAACTGGTGCACGTGGCCGTCCCCCCACTGCCGATGGGGCGGAACCTGGTGGCGGGAACCCTGCCCATGCCGGCAGAGGTGGAGCGCGAGGCGCTGGCGTTCCTTGAACGGGCGAGCTCGCAGGTACCCGACGCCACGGCGACGCTACTGGCCGGCGATCCGGCCTCCCAGGTGGTGGAGCACTGCCAGAAGACCGGGGCCGGAGCCCTGGTACTGGCCCCCGAACCGCGTGGGTTCGGCTCGGTCGCGGCGCGGTCGATCCGATCCGCTCCGTGCGCGGTGATGCTGGCCCGCAGGGCCACCTGACCGGATCCGGAGGGTCCGCCCGCGGACGCTCCGGCCGGCGTCAGTCCCAGCCCCCGGCCCTCCGGGCGGCGTCGGCCAGTGCCGCGCGAGCGCCGTCGGCGAGCGCCACCACGATCTCGCCGGCCGGGCCGGAGGGCGCCAGGTCGACGGCCTGGCCGGCCCACAGGCTCATGCCCTCGGCGTCGCCCGCGGCCCGGGCGCCCGCACGCACCGGCCCGGTGAGCTGCTGCACCTCGGGGTAGGCGGGCGGCGCATGGGCGTCGTGCTCCCGCATGAAGCGGTTGCGCAGGCCCCGCGCAGTGCGGCCGCTGAAGGCGCGCGTGAGCGCGGTGCGCCCCCCGGCCTCCAGCGCCGCGCGGTACGCGGGATGGGTGCCGGCCTCGTCGGCCAGCAGGAAGGCGGTGCCGGCCTGGGCGGCGTCGGCCCCGGCGGCCAGCGCGGCCGCCACCGCCTCTGCGTCGGTGAGCCCGCCGGCCGCGACCACCGGCAGCACCACGCGGCGCGACACCTGGCGCAGCAGGGCGATCAGCCCGAGTCCCGGCGCGTCGTCGGGCTCGTGCCACCCGCCCTGGTGCCCGCCTGCCTCGATGCCCTGCACCACCAGCGCGTCGGCGCCGGCGGCGGCGGCCTCTTCGGCCTCGTCGGCGCGGTTGACCGTGATCCACACCTCCGCCCCGGCGCGCCGGACCCCCTCCAGGGCCGCCGGGTCCGGGCACCCGAAGGTGAGCGACAGCACCTGGATGCGGCCCTCGGCAGCGATGGCGAGCTTCTCATCCCACCGGTCGTCGTCGTCCGGGCTCAGACCGGCGGGAGCGGCGCCGTAGCGCTCCCCCTCCGAGGCCATGCGCGCCGCGTACGCCGCGACGGCATCGGGCGAGGCGACCCGGCGGTCCGGGACGAACAGGTTCAGGCCGAGGGGAGCCCGGGTCAGCTCACGGGCCGCCGCGATGTCGGCGCGCAGGTCGTCGGGCGCCCGGTAGGCCCCTGCGAGGATCCCCAGCCCGCCCGCGGCGCTGACGGCCGCCGCCAGCGCGGGTGTCGACGGCCCCCCGGCCATCGGCGCCAGCACGACCGGGTGCGCCAGGCCCTCCAGCACCGCGCTCACGCGGCGGCCTCCAGGCTGGCGCGCAGCGCCGCCAGCAGGTCCGGGCCGGCCTCCTGGGGGGCCTCGGCGACCGGCGCCAGCGTCTCGCCGGAGCGCTTGGCCTCGATGATCGCCATCAGGCGCTCGCGGTAGCGGTCCTCGTAGCGGGAGATGTCGAAGTCGCCCGAGTACGAGCCGATCAGCTTGGTGGCCATCTCGAGCTCGGCCGGATCCACCTCGCCCATGGCCTTGTCGGGGATGATCCCCTCGCTGTCGCGCACCTCGTCGGCGAAGTACATCCGCTCGAGCGTGATGACGCCGTCTTCGCGCACCCGCAGCACCCCGAGGTGCTCCTTCGAGTGGGTCACATACCGGACCACCCCGGCGAGCCCCGAGGACGAGAGGGCCGTGGCGAGCAGCGCGTACACGCGGTCGCCCCCGTCACCGGGCCCGAGGTAGTAGGTCTTCTCGATGTAGATCGGGTCGATCTGCTCGCGCGGTACGAAGTCGAGGATCCGCAACTGGCGCAGGTCGTCGCCCTCGGCGGCGGCCAGGTCCTCGTCCTCGACGAGGACCATCTCCTCGTCCGAGAGCACGTACGCGCGGGAGATCTCCTCGTTCGGGACCGGCTTGTCCTCGGCCTTGCAGACCTTCTGGTAGCCGATGCGCCCGCCGTCCTCCCGGTGCACCATCGTGAAGTGGAGGTCGCGCTCCTTGACGGCGCTGTACATCTTCACCGGAGCGTTCACCAGCCCGAAGCTGATGTTGCCCGACCAGATGGCCCTGGGTGGCACCTCGTCCCTCCTGGTGTCGGGCCGGGGGCGCTGGCCCGCCGGCGCTGGGGTGTACATGATGCCGCATGAGCCCGGATCCGCCCGACCGCCTGGCCGAGTACGACCGCCGGCGCGACCGCGCGCACACCCCGGAACCCTTCGGCGCCGGCGGGCCGGATCCCCCCGCGCCCGGGCGGCCGCGCTTCGTGATCCACCGCCACCTGGCCCGGCGCCTGCACTACGACCTGCGCCTGGAGCGCGACGGGGTGCTGGTGAGCTTCGCCGTGCCGCGAGGGCTCCCGTGGGACCCCGGGTCCCGCAACCTGGCCGTCCACGTGGAGGACCACCCGCTCGACTACATCGCCTTCCAGGGCGAGATCCCTGCCGGCCAGTACGGAGCCGGCCGGGTGCAGGTGTGGGACACGGGCACGTATGAGCTACTGGAGGACAAGCCCGACGGCGGCATGTCGGTGCGCCTCGCCGGCGCCCGGGCGCGCGGCACGTGGGAACTGGTGCCGGCGGGCATGGGCGGAGACCCCAAGAACTGGCTCGTCATCCGCAAGCCCGAGCCGGGCCTGCGCCCGGTGTCGGACGCGCACCCGGCCCCGATGCTGGCCGTCCAGGTGCAGGAGCCCCCCGCGGGGGCCGGCTGGGTCCACGAGGTGAAGTGGGACGGCTTCCGCTGCCTGGCGCGCCTGCACGCGGCCGAGGCGACCCTGTGGAGCCGCAACGACCAGGACCTGACCGAGCGCTTCGCGGCGGTGGCCAAGCGGCTGCCGCGCGCGCTGCGCGCCACCGAGTGCGTGGTCGACGGCGAGGTGTGCGCCCTGGACGGCGGCGGCACCCCGCGCTTCGGCCTGCTGCAGCGGGGCGCGGGCACCCTCATCCATCAGGTCTTCGACCTGCTGGAGATCGACGGCCTCGATGTCACCGCTCTGCCGTGGGGCGACCGGCGGGCCCTGCTGGAGCCGCTGGTCGAGCCGGACGACCCGGTGGTGAGCCTGTCGCCGGTCTTCGACGACGGCGCCGCCCTGATGCGCCTGGCGCGCGAGCGCGAGCTGGAGGGGATCATCGCCAAGCGCCGCGACTCGCCCTACCTCCCGGGCCGGCGCAGCGACGCGTGGCGCAAGGTGAAGGTGCGCCACCGTGACATCTTCGCCATCGCCGGCCACCGGCCGGGGACCGGGTCGCGGGCGGATCTCGGCGCCCTGGTCCTGGCGCGCGAGGCCACCGACGGCTGGGAGTGGGCCGGCAACTGCGGCAGCGGGCTCGGCGAGGACGGCATCGCGGCCCTGCTGGCGGCCCTCGCGCCCCTGCGCCGGGGAGCGAGCCCCCTGGCGAGGGTCCCGCCCGAGCTGGCCCGCCCCCGCGAGGGCGTGGTGTGGGCCGACCCGGTCCTGCGCTGCGAGGTCGAGTACACCGAGGTGACCGACGAGGGTCGCCTGCGCGCACCGGTATTCATCCGCCTGCTGGACGCCGCCGACACCTCCGCCGAAGGCGGGCCGGCCGGCGCGGAGGTGGCGGCGTCCGAGGAGCCCGGGGACGAGGCCGGCGCAGAGGCGCGCGTGCGCGTCACCAGGGCCGACAAGGTCTACTTCCCGGCCGAGGGCATCACCAAGGGCGACCTGATCGCCTACTACCGGTCGGTGTCGCCGGCGCTGGTCCCCCACCTGCGGGACCGGCCCATGACGATGATGCGGATGCCCCACGGCATCGAGGGGAAGCACTTCGTCCAGAAGAACCGCCCGCCGCACATGCCCGACTGGATCCCCACCGCCGCGCTGCCGGGTGGCACCTCCAGGAACGCGCGCATCATCGACTTCGCGCTCATCAACGAGCCCGACGCGGTGGCGTGGCTGGTCAACGCCGGCTGCGTCGACATGAACCCCTGGTACTCGCGGGCGGGCAGCCCCACCCACCCGGACTGGCTCCTGTTCGACCTCGACCCCTCGGAGGGCACCGGCTTCCCCGAGGCCGCTCGCGTGGCCCTTCTGGTGCGCGAGGCCCTCGACCTGCTGGGGCTGGCCTCTTACCCCAAGACCTCCAGCGCCCGCGGGCTGCACGTGATGGCTCCCATCGCGCCCGTGCACCCCTACCCCGAGGCGCGCGAGCTGTGCAAGACCATCGCCCGGGCCCTGGCCGGCCGGCACCCGGGGCTGGTGACGACCACCTGGACCAAGGAGGAGCGGCGCGGGGTGCTGATCGACACCAACCAGATGGGCTACGGGCGCACAATCTCGTCGGTCTATTCGGTGCGGCCGCGGCCCGGGGCCCCGGTGTCGACCCCGCTGACCTGGGACGAGGTGGAGGCCGGCGTCGACCCCGCCGCGTTCACGATGAGGGCCGTGCTGGAGCGCGTCGAGCGCCACGGCGACCTGTTCGCGCCGGTCCTCGCCGGCGGCCAGCTGCTGGCGGATGCCCTGGCGCGCCTGCGCTGAGCGCCGGCGTCACCCCTCGGCCGGCTGCTCCTGCGGCAGCGGGACGTGGCGCAGGACGATGAAGCTGGTGCCGCCGGGCGTCGCCACGGCCGGCCCGTAGGCCATCACCACCGCGGCGCCCGGCGGGAGTCCCATCAACCCGGTCACGTACTCCATCGCCGCCTCGAGCATCGCGGGTACCGATCGGTGCTCGGGGAACCCGCGCGCCACCACCCCCCACTCCAGCGCGAGCTGCCGCGCCGTGTTCCCGTCGTGACAGAGGGCCACGATAGGCGCGCGGGGGCGATTGCGCGCCAGCGCGCGCGGCGAGCCGCCGGTCTGGGTCGGGGTGATGTAGCAGGCGACCTCGCGGCTCTCGCCCAGCAGGGCGGCGGCCTTCAGGACGGCCTCAGCATCGCTCAGGATGTCGTCGGGCGGGGACGACGGGGTGATGGCGCGCTCCGCCACGCGGGCGATCTCGTCCATGGCGCTCACGGCCTCCACGGGGTACGAGCCCTGTGCCGTCTCGCCCGACAGCATCACCGCGCTGGTGCCGTCGATGATGGCGTTGGCCACATCGGTGGCCTCGGCCCGCGTCGGCTCCGGGCGCAGGTGCATCGACTCGAGCATCTGCGTGGCGGTGATGACCATCTTGCCCGCCCCCGCGGCCCGCCGGATGATGCGCTTCTGGGCCAGGGGCAACTCGGCGACGCCGAGCTCGATGCCGAGGTCGCCGCGCGCCACCATGATCCCGTCCGAGGCGGCCACGATCCCGTCGAGCGCCCGCATCGCCTCGGACTTCTCGATCTTGGCCACGATGCGCACCTCCGCCAGATCACGACCGGCCAGCTCGCCGCGCAGCGCGTCGATGTCGCCCGCTGCGCGCACGAAGCTGAGGGCCACCACGTCCGGGCGCAGCTCCCGCAGCACGTCCAGATCGGCCCGGTCCTTCGAGGTGAGGCTCGGCGCGCTGTGCGAGACGTGCGTGATCGTCGCCCCCCGGCGCGGCGCCACATCGCCGGGCTTGGTGCAACGCGCCACCAGCGCCGGGACGCCCCCGTGCACGGTCTCGCCGATGATGTCCAGGCGCGGTGTGCCGTCGCCGATCACCAGCTCCGAGACCCCGGGCAGGGCGGCCTCCACCACGTCGTCCCACGCCACCGCCAGCGTGCCCTCGGGCGTACTCATCCCGGACACCACCAGCACCTCGTCGTCCAGGCCGACCCGGCGCATGGGCGTGTCCGGGGCCAGGCGGATCTTCGGCCCCTGGAGATCGCACAGCACCGTGATCGGGTGCCCGCACTCCTCCTCGATGGCCCGGATCTCCCGCGCCTGTGCCAGCCACTGCTCGGCGTTGCCGTGCGAGAGGTTGATGCGCGCGCCGTCCATGCCGGCAGCGACCAGCCGCCTCAGCACCCCCGGGTCGGCGCAGGCCGGCCCGATGGTGGCCAGGATCTTGGTGCGCCGGGAGCCCGGCTGGGGCGCGTCCATCGCGGAAGAGTACGCCGCCGCGCGGGCGGATCGCAGCAACCTCCCGTAACCGCCATCACCGGAGCGGGCGGGGCCCCGACGGGGGCCCTGGCCTCACCGCGCCGGCAGGCGGCGCGGCAGGCGCTTGGCGAACCAGGGCGTCAGGGTGTCGATGTAGGTCGCCGTGATGTGGTCCGAGTTGCGGTAGACCAGCACGTTGCCGATCACCGCCGGGCACAGGCGGCCCGGGCAGAGCACCCCGGACGGGTCGATCAGGCGGGCGCCGCGCACGGCGCGGGCGGCGCGGACGTTCACCTGGCGGTGCTGGTAGCCGCGGGACTTGCTGAAGGCACACCGTTCCAGGTTTCGCAGCGAACTGGACACGCATCCGCGCACATCCTTGCCCGAGCGCGGGTTGCCCCGGATCACGGCCACCTGGGCACGGGTGCGCCGGAGGGTCCGCAGGGTGCGCACCAGACCCGCCTGCAGCGCCCGGGCGGCGGGCTCGCGGTCCAGGCGCTCCCCGTCCTGCATCGTCAGGTGGAGGTCCGAGTTGCCCACGATCACCAGGGAGGGTCGCTCGCGCGCGATGCGGACGAGCGTGTGGCGCCGCCAGCGCTCGCACTCGGTGTAGCGGCGGCGGAACTGGCTGTTGTACATCGCCACATCGGCGGGGGTGCAGCCCGACTTGGTCAGCACCACGAAGCGCCAGTTGCGGGCCTTGGCGATCCGGTTGAGGGCCGGGAAGTACTGCATGGCGAACGAGTCGCCGAAGAGCACCATCGTGGCCCTGCCGCGCGGGTCGCCGTAGACGCACGCCGGCGAGCGCAGGTCGTCCTGCTCGATGAGGCACCCGTCGTGGTCGGCCTGGCCGCGGTCCCGGATGGCCGTCTTCGGGTTGGGCCGCACGGCGGCCGCGTTCTCCTGCAGCGAGCTCTCACCCCCGTTGAGGAGCACCCTGGCGCCGACGGCCTCGCTGGCCGAGGCGGTGGGCACGCTGGGCGTGCTCAGGTACGCGACCACCCCGATCGCGCTGATGGCGGCCGTGCATCCGGCGGCGATGGCGAACGCCCGCCGGGGCCGGCGCGCGGCGTCGGTGCGCGGATAGCGGAAGCGCTCCTCCACCAGGTGGTGCGCCACCATGGTCGGCAGGAAGGAGACGGCCACGACCACCACGTTGACCTGCCACGACAGATCTCCCCACAGGACGGCAGCGAACACCAGGAGCGGCCAGTGCCACAGGTACCAGGAGTACGAGATGCGGCCGATGAAGCGGGCCGGCCGGAAGTTCAGCGCCCGGGCGGCGAGGCTGTCGGCGTGGGCCACCCCGGCCAGGATGATCGCCGCCGTGGCCAGCACCGGGATCAGGCCCATCGGCGCCGGGAAGAGAGTGGTCTCGTCGAAGGTCACCGTGCACCACAGCAGGGCCGCCATGCCCCCGACCACCGCGAGAGAAGCACCCCACCGCGGCATGCGGACCCACGCCACGGGGATGAGGGCGATCCCGCACCCGATGGCGAACGCCCAACCGCGCGACAGGGTGGAGAAGTAGGCGGCCCCGGCGGCCTCGCGCGTGTGGTCGAGGGCATAGATGAAGAGCGCCAGGCCGATGGCACCCACGCCCAGGCCGGCGACGAGGCGGAACGGCCAGCCCTTGCGTAGCGCCAGCCACAGCGCGGCCACGGCCACGAAGGGCCACACCGCGTAGAACTGCTCCTCCACCGACAGCGACCAGAAGTGCTGCACGGGGCTGGCGTCGAGACCGGCCGAGAGGTAGTCGGTCTGCTGATCCACGAAGCGCCAGTTGACCACATAGAGGGCGGCGGCCACCACGTCCTGTGCCACGCCCTCGCGCTGCAACGGGGTCATGATCGCCCAGGCGGCGGCCATGATGAACGCGAGCACCGCGACGGTCGAGGGCAGCAGGCGTCGGATGCGCCGCGCGAAGAAGCGCGGGATGTCGATCCGCCCGTCCTTCTCGGCCTCGTGCACCAGGAGCGCGGTGATGAGGAAGCCGGACATCACGAAGAAGATGTCGAGGCCCACGTAGCCTCCCGTGGTCAGGGGTACACCGGCGTGGTACGCCAGGACCCAGATGGTCCCGACACCGCGCAGCCCCTCGATGTCGCCACGGAAGGGGATGCGTCCCGGGCGGCGTGGCACGTCCGTCGAGGTCACGCATCTACGCTAGTGGACGGCGTGGCGGCATCCAAGGACGGCCGTCGGGTCCCGTCGCGCCGCCCCGGCGGGCCCCGCCGGGGCGGCACGGGCCCCATCACGCACTAGAGTCCGGTCGTGACCCGCAACGCCCCCCGCCTCGCACACGTGCTCGCCCTCGCGCTGGTGGCCGCGAGCCTGGGGCTGGCCGCGTGCGGCGGCGACGGCGCCGCCGGGACGGCCGGCGCGCCCCCGGACCGGGTGCGGGTGGCGATCGAGGGCGAGGCGCGCGGCGTGCCCGCGCAGGTCGAGGTGGCGTGCGCGGACGAACCCGCGCTGTGCGATGCCGTCCGGCGGGTCATCGACGTCGACCCCGCCGAGGTCTGCACCGAGATCTACGGCGGTCCCGAGGTGATGACCATCACCGGGACCCTCGACGGGGCGCCCGTCGAGGCCCGGGTCACGCGGATCAACGGGTGCGAGATCAGCCGCTACGAGACGATGCTGACCGCGCTCCGGGCGCTGGGGTCCTCCGGCTGAGCGCCGGCGGCACGCAGAACCCGGCCGCCGCGTCCCGCGGGGCGTGCCGGCGATGAGCGAGCGGCCGCCGCGACGCGACACCGGGGCGCTGGCCCGGCTGCGCGAGCACCTGCGCCAGAGCCTGTGGGTGCTCCCCACCCTCGCGGGGCTGGCGGCCTTCGGCCTGGCCGAGGCGATGGTCCGCCTGGAGGGGCAGCACGGCGAGACATCCTCGCCCCTGATCTTCGCGGGCGACGCCGATGCCGCCCGCGCGGTGCTCTCCACCATCGCGGGCGCGTCCATGACCGTGCTCGGCCTGACGATCTCGCTGACCCTGGCCGTGCTGACGCTGGCCGCCCAGGGCTACACCGCCCGGGTGCTCACCCGCTTCATGCGCGACCGCGCGGTGCGCATCGTCGTCGCCATGTTGCTGGCCACCTTCACCTTCTCCCTGGGCGGGCTGCGCCTGGTGCGCGAGGACCGCGTCCCCGGGGTGACCGTCAACCTGTCGGTGGGCATCGCGCTGGCGGCGCTCGTGGCGCTGATCGTCTTCTTCCACCACCTCGCCTCCGAGATGCGGGTCGAGCGGGTGATCGCGGTGGTCTGGGACGAGACCCGCCGGGCCATCGAGGATCTGCCCGCGGGTGCCCTGGTGGCGGCCGCCGAGCGGCCCGGCTCGCATCCGGCCTCCGACCAGGCCGCGAGCGTGGTGCGCGCCACCCGGACCGGCCGGGTGGTGTGGGTGGACGACGCCGCCCTGTGCGGGTGCGCCGAGCGCCTGGGGGCGACCCTGGAGGTGGTGCCGGCGCTGGGGGACTTCGTGTGTGAGGGCGAGACGCTCGCCCTGCTGTACGCGCCGGGGGCCGTCGACGACGCCGAGCACCCGGCGATCGTCCGCGCCATCCATCTGGGCACCCAGCAGACGGCCTCCCAGGACGTGGGCTACGGCCTGCGCCGTCTGGCCGACCTGGCCCTGCGCGCCCTCTCACCGGGCATCAACGACGCCACGACCGCCCACGAGGCCATCCTGCGCGCCGCCGACCTGCTGCGCCGGCTGGCGCCCCTGCCGCTGGGCACGCGCATCACGGCCCCGGACGGGCGGGTGCTGCTGGTGCGCCCCCGCCCGGACTGGGACGACCTGGTGGGCCTGACCCTGGACCAACTTGCCGCCGGTGCCGAGGCCCAGGCCGACGCGGCCACCACTCTGGTCCTGCTCGACGCGCTCGCGCGCGTCGCCGCCGGCGCCCGCGACCCCGAGCGCCTGGGAGCGCTGCGCGACCGCGCGGCGCGGCTGTGCGACGGGGCGCACCGCGCCATCGCCGAGCCCCGCGAGCTGGCCCTGATCGACGCGGCCGCCGCCCGCGTGTGACGGCGGGCGCCGGCCCGCGGCGGCCGCGCGTCAGCCCTGGGCCAGCAGGCGCTCGCGTTCGCCCTCGACGTCGAAGTCGGCCGGCGGCCAGGCCAGCTCCATCTCCTCGAGCTCGGCCGCCACGATGTGTGCGATGGCCCAGTTGCGGTACCACTTGCGGTCGGCCGGCACCACGTACCATGGGGCCGCGCCCTGGGCGGGCCCGCACCGCGCCACGGCCGCCTCGTACGCCCGCCGGTACTCGCCCCACAGCTCGCGCTCGTCGACATCCCCGGGTGCGTACTTCCAGTGCTTGGTGGGGTCATCCAGCCGGGCCAGCAGCCGCTCGCGCGACTCCTCCCTGGAGATGTGCAGCAGGCACTTGACCACCCTGGTCCCCGCCGCCTGCAGCTCCCACTCGAAGCGTGCGATCTCCGCGTAGCGCCCCTCCCACACCTCGGGCGGCACGAGCTCGCGCACGCGGGCGATGATCACATCCTCGTAGTGGGAGCGGTCGAACACCCCCACCATCCCGGGCGCGGGCAGCCGGCGGCGGATGCGCCACAGGAAGTGGTGCTCGAGCTCCTCCTCGGTGGGCCGCTTGAAGGCCGCGATCTGCACGCCCTGGGGGTCGAGCGCCCCCATGACATGGCGCAGGGTGCCGCCCTTGCCGGCGGTGTCCATGCCCTGGAGGATCACCAGCAGGCTGCGGGGCGCGCCGGCGCGCCCGTTGGCGAACAGGATCTCCTGGTCGGCGGCCAGGCGCTCGGCCACCTCCGCCCGCTCGGCCTCGGCCTGATCCTTGCCGTCCGTGCAGCCGGGGGTACCGCGCGCATCCACCCCGTCCAGGTCGAGCCCCTCGTCCGGCGCGCGCAGCAGGGCCCTGACCTGGGCCGACACCGACGCCGTGGAGGATGCGCGAGGCGCCTTGGCCATGGGCGCGAGGCTACCAGCGCGAGGGGGCGCCGGATCGCGCCCCGCCACTAGGCTCGAGCCGTGACGCGCCGGCCCGCTACGACCGTGGTGCTCTACGACCGCCGATGCCGGTTCTGCCGGACGGCCGCGCGCAGCCTGGCCGCCTGGGATCACCGCCGGCGCCTGGGGATCGTCCCCATGGACCACCCCCTCGGCGCGGCGCTGATGGAGCGCGTGCCGGCGCCGGTGCGTGGCACCGCACTGCACGCCGTGGGCCCGGACGCGGTGGGCGTGGGGCCCGGCGCCGTGTGGCTGGTGCTGGCGCACCTCCCGGGCGGAGGTGCGCTGCGCTCGCTGGGGGCCCACCGGGCGTACGCGGCCATCGCCGGCCGGCGGGGACACCTCGGGCGCCTCCTGCCCGATGTGTGCCCCGTCGTCCGCCCCCCGAACCGCGAGCGCCAGCCGTGAAGGCTCGGCCGCGCCCGGCCGGATCGGTTCAGCCCTCGGCGATGGAGAGCGTCGGGCAGTTCGAGACCGCCCCCAGCGCCCGCAGGCCGTCGAAGAGCTCCTGGCGCTCGCCCATGCCGGCGCTGATGACGTCGCCGGCGGCCACGAGGTCGGCCAGCTGCTCGTTGCCGGTCACCAGCACCCGCCGGCCCTCGGCGATGGCCTCGTCGCTCCACACGGCCGGGGTGACGTCCCAGAGCGGGCTGTAGAGCGGGTCACCCGGCAGGGTGGCGGTGATGTTGTCGGGGCTCACGCCGCCGAGCACCGCCGACTGCAGGCCCTGGCGATCCGGGTCGCCGTCGTCGATGACACCGTTCACGATCGGGACGATCGGCGAGCGGGCCGAGTCGGGCTCGTTGGACCCCTCGCCGGGGATCAGGCCCAGGTTCGGCGCCAGGGTGCTCTCCTCGAGCGTGGCCACGACGTCCACCGACGCGTCCAGGCGCAGGTACCTCACCTCGGAGCCGTTGAAGAAGCCCGAGAGGGTCTTCAGCGTGACGGTGCCGGCGTCGCGGTCGATCGCCACCACGGCGTCGTGCTCCCCCGAATCGTTGGCCACCTGGGACGCGTTCAGCACGGTCCTGCCGTCGAACGTGATGAGGGGGCTGTAGTTCTCGTCGCCCACCGCGCCCGGCGTGACCTGATCCGGCGGGAACCCTGTGTCGCCCGGGACGACCGCGCGCTCGGGCGCGAAGTCCACGGTACCCGGGAAGACCACGGTGTCGCCCTCGACGGTCACCCTCTGGACGGCCTCCGTACCCAGGGCGTTCGCCAGCTTGGGCGCGTGGGTGACGCCCCGCTGGCCGGCGTCGCCCTCGTCCGAGGACTCGGTGATGATGTAGTAGGTGGGTGCCCCGTCCGGGCCGATGCCCTCGAACAGCGGGAGCGTCGCCGTGCCGGCCTCATCGTCCAGGGAGATGACGCTCTCGACGAACCCGGTGGACTCCCCGGCGGCCGGGGTCGGCGTCGGGCTCTCGCCGGCCATGGCGTCCTCGACCATCTCGGTCGTGGTGGCCGGCGCGGCGGCCTCCTCGTCGTCCGAGCCGCAGCCCGCGGCGGCCACGCCGATCGCGGCCACGCCGGCCACCACCGCGGCCAGCGTCCTCAGCTTGCCTGTCCTCATCCCAACCCCCTCGTCGTGGTCGCCCGCGCGGATCGCGGCACCCGCAATTGATATGGAGACCGTGTGACGAGCGGCTGACGGAGCGCTCACACTGCGCTGACACCTCGCGGGCGCGAGACGGACCACCGGGGATGGCGGATGTCTCGATTCCCGCACAGCCGTGCCGATGATGGGGCATGTGCGCATTCCCCGACACCACCAGCTCGCCGGCCGCAGGTGCGGAGATCCGCACATCCAGCGGCTTCCGCGTGTACGACGCCGCCGGCCTCGGCGCCGCTCTGCGCCACCAGCGCGAGCTCGCCGGGCTGACCCAGGCCCAGCTCGCCGAGGCCGCCGGCATCCAGCGCACCTACCTGGTGCGGCTGGAGAACGGCGAGATGACCGCCCAGGCAGAGCGCCTGGTCACCCTTCTGCGCCTCCTGGGCGCCCGGATCACGGTGGACCGTGCCGACTGGTGAGACCCGCCGCGCGGCGGCGCTCTGGCTGGATGCCCGCCACCTCGGGGACCTGACCGTCGGCCGCCGCGGTCCGCGGCTGATCCATTCCGAGGGCGCGCTCGGGCGGCTGGCCGGCCGGCCGCTGCCTTCTGTCGCGCTGCCGGTGCGCCGGCGCGCATGGTCGGGTCCGGCCGTATCCGCTCTGATCGCGGGCCTGGTCGCAGACCCGTTGATGCCCGGCCCGTCGCCCGGCCCGGGCGGTCTCCCGGCGGCCGGGGACGATCTCCCGGGGGCGCTCGTGGTGACCGCCCCGGGCGCGGAGCCCCCGGCCCCCGCGCGGCCACCGGCCGCCCTCACCGACGCCGAGCGGGCGGAGCTGCTGGCCGCCATGGCTCCCGCGATGCGCGCCGCGGACGACGAGCGCGGCGGCGTGCCGCTGATCGTCGACCCCGACGGCACGTGGCGGCACCCGGCGCCGGGAGCGCCCTCCAGTCACCTGCTGCGAGGCGCCGACCCGGCCCTGCTGGGCGGTGCGGCCAACGAGGCCCTGTGCGCCCGGGTGGCGGCGGAACTGGGTCTGGCCGTGACCCCCGCCACGACGGTGGGCCGAGGCGATGCCGCAGCGCTGCTGGTGGAGCGCGACGACCGCCGGCGCACCCCCGCGGGGACCGTGATCCGCGTCCATCGCGAGTCGCTCTCGGCGGCGCTGGGTCTCCCGCCCGACGCCCGCGGCACCGGGCCCGCCCCGCTGGCGGGCGCCGCCGCTCTGCTCGATCGCTGGTCGGCCGACCCGGCGGCCGCCGAGGGCCTGCTGGCGGCCCTGGTGGTGGTCGCACTGCTCGGCGACGGCCGCACCGGCCTCCCCCACCTCGGGCTGCGCCACGGGCCCGGCGGACGAGTGGACCTGGCGCCCCTGCGCGGGCTCTCCTGCACCACGGCCACCGCAGTGCTGGGGCGGCGGGCCGGGGTGGGGGCCGACGGGGTGCGCGACCTCGACGCGGTCACCCGGGCCGACCTGGTGGCCGAGGGGAACGCATGGGGCCTGCGCGCGGGACGGGCCGCCACGATCGTGGACGACATCCTGACCGAGGCCCCCGCGGCACTCTGGCGCGCGGCCGGCGCCGTGGCGGCACCCCCTGCACTTGTGGGACACCTGCTGGGCCGGGCCCGGTCGCTGGCGCACCGCGGCGCCCCGGGCGCCGATCTGTCAGCCTCGGCCGCATGACGACCCACCCCATCCCGGTCGAGGTCTGGTCGGACGTGGTCTGCCCGTGGTGCTACATCGGCGCGCGGCGGCTGGCCGGCGGCATCGCGGAGCTCCGCGACGACGATCCGGCGCCTCCGCCCGTTGAGGTGGTCTGGCGCAGCTTCCAGCTCTCGCCGGACGCGCCGACGGGCGACGGCGGCCCGGTGGTCGACCACCTGATGGCCACCAAGGGCCTCGGGCGCGAGCAGGTGCAACAGATGATGGCGCACATCGAGGGCATCGCCGCGGGCGAGGGCCTGCGCTACGACCTGTCCGGCGCCCGCCACACCGACACCCGCCTTGCCCACCGCGCCCTGCACGAGGCCCGGCATCAGGGCCACCAGGCGGCGCTGGTCGAGCGCCTCTTCCGGGCCCAGCACTGCGAGCGGGCCACCATCGGCACCATCGGCGACCTGGCGGCGCTGGGCGCCGAGGCCGGCCTGGACGCCGATGCTCTGGTGGCCGCCCTGGAGGGCGGCGCGCACGAGGCCGCCGTGGATGCCGATCTGGCCCGCGCCGCGCAGATCGGCGTGCGCGGGGTGCCGTTCGCGGTGGTCGACGGCCGCTACGGGATCTCGGGCGCGCAACCCGCCGCGGTGTACGCCGAGGCGCTGCGTCGCGCCGCGGCCGACCGGAACCCGACCGGGGCGGCCGGCGCCCCATCCTGAGGCGCTCGGCCGCGGGCCGCCGTCAGCTCAGCGGCTGCGGACCAGGTCGAGCATCGTGACCCCGTTGGAGTAGCGCGTGGTGTCCGAGAGGGCGAAGTCGCGCCGCACGCCGTCGTCCGGGAACACCCGCAGACCGCCTCCCACCGCGACCGGGAACACGGTCAGGCGGACCCGGTCGACCAGGTCGGCCGCGAGGAGTTGCTGCACCAGGCTGTGGCTGCCGACGACGATCATGGGCGGCTCGTCCGGCTCGCGCCGGAACGAGGCCACCGCGTCGATGGCGTCCATCCCGATGACCTCGGTGTTCGCCCACTCCGGCTCGGTCAGAGTCCGGGACACCACGCGCTTTCGCATCGTGTTCATGCGATCGGCGAACGGGCCCGCCATCTGCGGCCACGCTCCAGCGTGGCTGTCGTAGGTGACCCGGCCCAGCAGCAGGGAGCCCGCCTCCTCCACCTCCCGGTGCTTGTCCGCCTCCCACTCCTCGCTGACGTGCGGGAACACCCAGCCCGAGTGGGGATGGCCCGGCTCGCCGCCGGGGGCCTCCATGACCCCGTCCAGCGTCACGAACTCGGACACGATCAGCTCGCCCATCGGCGCCTCCCTGAAGATCGGCGCGGGCTCCTCCCGCCCCCTTCTACGCTATCGACGGGGCGCGCAGGGCGGAATCATCGGTGGGCGGCGGCCGGCGGCCTCAGACCGCGAGTGGTCCGACGAGGGGGCCCCCGGGGCCGCACCAGTCGGCGCCGGCATCGAGCAACGCCGGAAGGTCATCCGCCCGGAGGGACCGGCTGAAGAGGAACCCCTGCGCGATGTCGCAGCCGAGGTCGCGAAGGATGTCCAGCTGGTCGGCGTCCTCGACCCCCTCGGCCACCACACGGATCCCGAGCGCGTGCGCCATCACGATCATCGCGCGCACCACGTGGACCGCCCCGTGGTCGCGCGCGATCGGCGCGATGAACGAGCGGTCGAGCTTGACCAGTTCCCACGGGTGGTCCGTGAGTCGCGCCATGGACGACCATCCGGTGCCGAAGTCATCGAGGGCCAGGTGGACGCCGAGATCGGCCAGGGCCCGCAGGGTCGCGGGGGCCGACTCGTCGGATGCCGCCGACTCGGTGAGCTCGAGCCAGAGACTCTCGGCGGGCGCGCCGGCCCTCACCAACGCCCGGGCGACGGCCGCGGGGAGTCCGGGGTCGGCGAGCTGCTGGGGCGACAGGTTCACCGCCACCTGCGGACGGGTGCCGGTGGCCGCGAGCCAGTCGCCCTGAGACCGCAGGGTCTGGTCGAGGACCGTCTCGAACAGGCGTCCCGCGTTGCCGGTGACCTCCGCGAGCGGCACGAACGAACCGGGCATCACGAGGCCACGGGTCGGGTGGTCCCAGCGCGCAAGTGCCTCGACCCCGAACAGGGCGCCCGTCGCCAGCTCGATCTCGGGCTGGAACTCGCAGCGCACCTGGCCGGAGGCGATGGCCCCGGGCAGATCCGCCTGAAGCGCGATGCGGTCGGCCGCATGCCGGCGCAGACAGTCGTCGAACAGCACCGTCCTGCCCCGCCCGAGCTTCTTCGCCTCATAAAGGGCCGTGTCGGCGCCCGTGAAGAGGTCGTCGGCGGTCAGCCCCGGGGCGCCCACGGCCGCACCGATGGACAGCGAGGGGGTCACCTCGCCGTTGTCGCTGAGAGCCACGGGCCGCGCGACGCGGGCGATCAGATCGGTGCAGAGGGCCTCGAGGCGGTCCTCCTCGACCCCGCGCACCACCACCACGAACTCGTCGCCGCTGATGCGCGTCACCAGGTCTCCCTCGCGCACCCCGGCGCGCAACCGATCCGCGACGGTGGCCAACAGGGCGTCACCGGCGCGGTGACCCAGGGTGTCGTTCACGCTCTTGAGGTGGTCGATGTCGCACACCAGCAGCGCCACGGCCGGCCCGCCGCCGGCCAGCGCGCGCTCCAGCACGCCGGGCAGCAGCGAGCGGTTGGGCAGGCCGGTGAGCACATCGTGCGAGGCCCGGTGGCGCAGCGCGGCCTCCACATCGCGCCGGTCGCTGAGCTCGCTGACCAGCGCCGCAACCAGCAGCGCGCTGGCCACGGTGACGGCCAGGAACACCTGCAGCAGGGTGACGGCGTGCTCCGACGGCGCGTCCGCCCGGAAGAACGGGCCCTCCCCCGTCGCCGTGAAGGCGTTGGCGATCAGCGTGACGGCCAGCGCCAGCCACGCGGTCCCGCGCACGCCGTGACGGAGGGCTGCCCACATGAAGAACGGGATGAGCAGATAGGCCATCGTCCGCGTGATGCCGCCGGCGGGCCACGCGAACACCATGACCGCCACCGCGAGCGTGCCGGCGGCGAGCGCCGCCACCTCCGGCCAGCCGCGGCGGGGACGACGCTCGCGAAGGCTCAACAGCACCGGCGCCACCACCAGGACGCCCAGCGCGTCCCCGACCATCCACTTCGGCCACACGTCGTAGAGGCTGCCACCGATGCCCATGACCGTCGCCGGGGCGCCGATGGTGGCGCCGACGACGGGCCCCGCCACCAGCGCGAAAGCGCCGAAGAGGATCAGGTTCCGCGCCGGGGTGAGGGCCCCCCAGCGGTCGCCGAAGCGGCGCAGCAGCAGCGCGGCCACCAGTGGCTCCGCCGTGTTCGCCACGCTCCAGCCCACCGACACCCACAGCGGGTAGCCATGGGCGAGATCCCCGCCGAACTCGGCGGCGGCGGCGCCGGCGAGCACCCACGGCCACAGGCGCCCCGGTACCAGCATCAGGGCGCCCAGCGTGAGCCCGGCAGCGGGCCAGAGCCCGGCGCCGGCGTTGACCGGGTCGTTGAGCCAGATCACGAACTGCGCCAGCGCCAGGTAGGCGAGCCCGACGGCCAGTCCCAGGGCCGGGCCGCGCAGGCGCGCGGGGATCGCGCGCCACAGGCCGCGCAAGGGGGCGTGCAGGGGCGAGGGGCGAGCCGGCGCGCCGACCGCGATCGGCAGCGGGACCACTGGTGCGGATGCGTCGCCGGCCATGGCCCTTACATCGACAGGTAGGCCCCGTCGTTGAGGCTGCTCCGGGACCGGAATGGGCATGGCGCGCACCATCGCGCGCCTTCCCGTCGGTGACATCACCCTCCATGGGTATCCTCGGAGAGGCCGTGATCATCGTCCTCGTCCTCCTCGTCGTCGCCGTCGTCATCGTCGGCGCCGTGCTCGCCGCGGCCCTGGGCGGCGCCGGCGCCGGCCGCGGCACCCTGGGCAGGGGCGAGGCCGAGCGCCTGGCCAACCTGGAGGCGGAGCGCCTGCTGGGACAGCGCTACCGCGACGGCGAGATCACGCTGGCGGAGTTCGAGCGCGACCTGGCCGGCGTGCTGGAGCGGCGCGAGCGACGGGACACCCCCGGGTCCTGAACGGCGGTGCGGCGGCGATGCGGGGCGTAGCATTCTGCTACGTTCTGACACGGAGCGCGACCGGAGGATCCAGATGTCCACAGCCGCAGACAGGCCCACCAGGGTGGCCGCCGACCTGCTGGACAGCGCCATCGTGGAGGGCGCCCGCGAGAGCCGCTCGGCCAAGCAGCAGATCGATCACTGGGCGCGCGTGGGCCGGGCGGTGTGCGCCCAGCAGACCGCCGCGCGCAGGCGGGTCGAAGAGGCGCTCTCGGGCGATCTGCCACTCGCGGAGCTCTCGGAGGAGGAGGCGACGACCTTCAACGCCGAGGTGCAGGCCCGCATCGAGGAGAGCCTGCGCGCGACGAGCCTGGGGGCCGTGCTGAACGCCGCCGGGGTCGCGACCGTGTCCCTCAGCGACAGCGGCGAGCTGATGGAACACCGGCCCGACGGGACCAGCGGGCCGCTTGCATCGGCTTGACCTGGTCGTAGGTCCCAACGGATCCGGCAAGACCACCTTCGTCAGGCACATACTCGCCCCGCTGCTCCGCGAGGCGGCCTTCGTCAACGCCGACGAGATCGCCCGGATCCGCTGGCCCGACGAGCCGGCGGCCCACGGGTACGAGGCATCGCGCATCGCGGCGGCGACCCGGGAAGCGCTCATCGGCGCGCGACGCTCCTTCATCGCCGAGACGGTCTTCTCCCACCCATCGAAACTGCAACTGGTGCGCGACGCCGCCGGCACCGGCTACACCGTCGTCATGCACGTGCTGATGGTCCCGGAGGAGCTCGCGGTCCTGCGGGTGGCCTACCGCGTGCGCGCCGGCGGCCACGCGGTACCCGAGCACAAGGTCCGCCGGCGGCATCGGCGCCTGTGTTCCAACGTGGTCCCGGCCGCGGCGCTCGCGGACACCACGCTGTTCTACGACGGCTCCCACCACGACGGGCCGCGGATCGTCGCCCGGCTCACGGCCGGCGTCGCGACCGGCCTCGCCCGGTGGCCGGACTGGACCCCGGAGCCGCTGCTCGCGCTGACGGGCACCTGAGGGCCGCGGCCCGTCGCCGGCCGGCCGGCCGGCTACTGCACCAGTTCGAAGATCCCGAACATCGGCAGGTACAGGGAGATCACGACCACGCCCACGATCGCTCCCACCACCATCATCATGAGGGGCTCGATCAGCGAGGTGAGCGCCTTCAGCTGGGCGGCGACCTCGTCGTCGTAGAAGTCCGCCAGCTTGTGGAGCATGGCGTCCAGCGCCCCGGTCTCCTCGCCCACGGCGAGCATGTGGGTCACCATCGGCGGGAACACGCCCGTGGCGGCCAGGGGCAGCGCCAGCGGCTGGCCCTCCTTCACGCGCTCCACCACCCCGTCCATCGGGTCCGAGATCACCCGGTTGCCGGCGGTCCTGGCGGTGATCTTCAGCGCCAGCAGGATGGGCACTCCGGACGCCGTCAGCGTCCCCAGGGTGCGCGAGAAGCGGGCGATGGCGATCTTGCGGACGATCCCGCCGATCTTGAAGGGCATCCGCAGCTTGGCGCGGTCCCAGGTCTTCTGGCCGGCGCGTGAGCGCTTCCAGCGCACGAACAGCCACGCGATGGCCATCGGGGTCGCCAGGAACAGGTACCAGTACGAGCGCATCGCGCCGGAGAGGTCGATCATGAACTGGGTCAGACCGGGAAGCTCGCCGCCCAGATCCGAGTACATGGTCGCGAACACCGGGATGATGAACAGGACCATCCCCACCAGCACCATGACGGCCAGCCCGGCGATCACCGTCGGGTACACCATCGCCGCCCGGACGGTCCGGCGCAGGTTGTCGTCCTTCTCGAGCTGGACCGCGACCCGCTCGAGCACCTCGTCCAGGTTGCCGCCGGTCTCGCCGGCGCTCACCATCGACACGAACAGCTCGTTGAAGACCTTGGGGTGCTTGGCGAGCGCCTGGGAGAAGGCGAGTCCCGCGGTGACGTCCTCGCGCACCGAGTTGACGGCGCGGCGCAGCAGGTTGTTCTCGCACTGCTCGGACAGTACGTGCAGCGCGCGCACCAGCGACAGGCCGCTGGCGATCATCGTGGCCAGCTGGCGCGCCATCACCGTGATGTCGCGCGCCGGCACGCCCTGCATGTTCTCCAGCCGTTCCTGCAGCGAGACGCGCGAGGACTTGGCATCCACGTCGGTCACGGTGAGGCCGGCCAGCCGCAGCTGGGCGGCCACGGCGGCCTTGCTCTCCCCGGTCATCTCCCCGGTGCGGAAGTTGCCGTCCTGGGAACGCGCCCGGTAGACGAAGGTGGTGCTCACGCGGCGCGTCCGTGCCGGCGGCCCGCGGGCGCGGCCCCGGCGGGCGGTCCCCCGCCCACGGCCTCCAGCAGCCCGCGCAGCTCCTGCGCGTTGCCGGCCCGCTCCAGCGCGGTCTCGCGGGTGATCGCACCGCGCCGCACAAGCGAGGCCAGCGAGGCGTCCATCGACACCATGCCGTGCGCGGCGCCGGTCTGGATCATCGAGTGGATCTGGTGGGTCTTGCCCTCGCGGATCAGGTTGCGCACCGCCGGCGTGGGCACCATCACCTCGCAGGCGATCGTGCGCCCGCGCGCCACGGTGGGAAGCAGCTGCTGGCAGCACACGCCCTGAAGGGCGGCGGCCAGCATCACGCGCACCTGGTCCTGCTGGTGGGGCGGGAAGACGTCGATGACGCGGTCGATGGTCTGGGGCGCGTCGGAGGTGTGTAGCGTCGCCAGCACCAGGTGGCCGGTCTCGGCCGCGGTGAGGGCGATGCGGATCGTCTCGAGGTCGCGCATCTCGCCTACCAGGATCACGTCCGGGTCCTGACGGAGCGCGCTCCGCAGCGCGTTGGCGAAGGAGTGGGTGTCACCGCCCACCTCGCGCTGATTGATCAGGGAGCTGCGGTGCGCGTGCAGGAACTCGATCGGGTCCTCGACGGTCACGATGTGACAGCGCCGGCGCTCGTTGATCTCGTTGATCAGGGCCGCGAGGGTCGTGGACTTGCCCGAGCCCGTGGGGCCGGTCACGAGCACCAGACCGCGCGGCGCCTGGGCCCACTCGTGGAGGGTCGGCGGAACGCCCAGATCGTCCAGAGCCTTCAGGATGGACGGCACCACCCGGAACGCGGCGCCCAGGCATCCGCGCTGGTGG
Organism: Miltoncostaeaceae bacterium; assembly: GCA_040219555.1. Taxonomy (GTDB): domain Bacteria; phylum Actinomycetota; class Thermoleophilia; order Miltoncostaeales; family Miltoncostaeaceae; genus JAVJSF01. The sequence goes on along the minus strand of JAVJSF010000006.1, from coordinate 8,842 downwards.
TAGACGTTCACGCGGAAGCGGGCCCGGCCCGGGACCGAGTAGGCCAGGTCCAGCTCCAGGTCCTCCTCCAGCCGGCGGCGCTGCCCCTCGTTGAGCAGCCCGTAGACCAGGTCGCGGGTCTGCTGGGAGGTGAGCGGGCGCTCGCCGACCGCCAGCAACTCCCCGTTGACACGCATCACCGGCGGCGCACCGACGGCGACGTGCAGGTCACTGGCGCCGGCGCTGATCACGTTGGTGACCAGTTCGGCGAAGTCGATGGTGCTCACGTGGAGGCCATCGACCGCACGAGCCGCCCGCTTGAGAGTGCGAGCACGCTCCCACCCCCCATCTGACGCCCCGCCGGAGGCCTACCTGCTGCCGAGCGCCCTGCGCATGACCTCCACCGGCGGCTCCTGGCCGGTCCATTGCGCGAAGGCCGCCGCCCCCTGGTGCAGCAGCATGCCCAGGCCGTCCACGGTCCGCGCCCCCGTGCCGGCGACGGCCGCCAGCCACGGGGTGCCCCCGGGGCGGTAGACGATGTCGGCCACCACGTGCCCCGCTCCCAGTCCCGCAAGGGGCAACTCGGGCGGGATGGCGTCGCCGTGCAGCCCGAGGGAGGTGGCGTTCACCACCAGGGCCGCGCCGGCGATGGCCGCCTCGCGCTCGGGCCCCTCCCAGGGCACCTCGGCGTCCGCCCCGACCTCGCCGGCGCGGCCCGGGGTGCGGTTGCTCACCACGATGCGCGCGCCGCGCCGGCGCAGCACGAAAGCCAGCGCCCGGGCCGCGCCGCCGGCGCCCAGCAGCAGCACATCCCGCCCGTCCAGGTCCACCGGGGCCTGCTCATCCAGCGCCCGCACGAACCCGGCGGCGTCGGTGTTGTCGCAGGCGAAGCCGCCGGCCCCGTCGGGCACCAGGGTGTTGGCCGCGCCGATGGCGCGCACCGCGTCCGAGGCCTGGCTGCAGCACTCGATCACGGCCCTCTTGTGGGGGATCGTGACGTTGAGCCCGGCCACGCCGGCCGCCGCCAGCCCGGCGATGGCCTCCGGCACGCGGTCCGGGTGCACCGGGAACGCCACGTAGCGCCAGTCGAGTCCCAGTTCCCGGAACGCCGCGTTGTGCATCGCCGGCGAGAGCGAGTGCTCGACCGGCCAGCCGATGATGCCCGTCACCCGCGTGCGGCCGTCGATGGCCGCCCAGCCCGCGTCGGTCACTGCCCGCCGTTGGCGCGCGAGCGCTGCACGTCGACCTCGAACTGGTCCGCGTTCGTGGAGAAGTAGTGCCGCCCGGTGCCGTCGTTGCGCGCCACGTAGTAGATGAAGTCGTGCTCCTCGGGCCGGGCCGAGGAGCGGATGCTGTCGGCGCCCGGGTTGGCGATCGGCCCCGGCGGCAGCCCGGTGAACTTGCGCGTGTTGTAGGGGGAGTCGATGTCGAGGTCGGTGACCGTCAACTCCTCCTTCCACTCCCCAACCGCGTATTGCACGGTGGCGTCGATGCCCAGGCTCATGCCGTTGCGCAGGCGGTTGTAGATCACCCCGGCCACCCGCCGGCGCTCGGCGGGCACGGCCACCTCGCGCTCGACCATCGAGGCGATGATGAGCACCTCGTAGGGGGTCAGGTTCCGCCGCCGGGCGTAGCCGAAGTCGATGTCGGCGGTGTTGGCCTCGAACGCGGCGACCTGCTGATCCACCAGGTCCTCGACGGTGGTGTTCTCGAAGATGTCGTAGGTGGCCGGGAAGAGGAAGCCCTCCAGCGAGCGCGGCTCGTCGGTGCCGGCCAGGCGCCGCCCGCGAGCGCCCTCGGCCGTGAGATCCAGGTAGCGCTCACCGGACAGCCCCGTCTCGCTGCCGATCAACTCGGCGATGCCCTCGCGCCGCAGTCCCTCGGGGATCGTGAGCCGGCCGATCTGCTCCACCGTGCCGTCGTCCGCCTGCGCGGCGGGATCGGCCGGGGGGCTCTCCTCCCCGCCGCCCTGGGTCTGGAGCACCACCCATCCGGCCCCGGCGAGCACCGTCAGGATCAGGAGCAACCACACCAGGGTGTGCGAGCCCTTGGCCCCGGAGCGGTCGCGCCTGCGCACGGACCTGCGGGGCGGGCGTGGCGATGCGGCCGCGCGCGCCTCCGAGCGGCGGGCCCGGCCGCCGCCGGCACTCTCGCTGCGGTACACGCGGCGCTCGGGCGGCCGGGGGCCCTCGTCGGCGGGGCGCGGTGCCTGATCGTCGCCGTCGGCGTGACGGCTGCGCGGGTGGGGTCGTCGCGGGCTCACGCCGGCGCCCCTTGCGCGATCAGGTACGACTCGAGCAGCACGCAGGCGGCCATGCTGTCGAGATCGGCGCGCGCACCGCCCTCGGCACCGCGACGCGCGGCCTCGACGGTGGTCAGGCGCTCGTCCCACATCACCACGGGGACGTCCACCCGGCCGCGCAACCGGCCGGCGAACCCGCCGGCCGCCCGGGCCTGGGGCCCGCGCTCGCCCGACAGGGAGCGCGGTTCGCCCACCACGATGACCTGCGGCTCATGCTCGGCGATGACGGCGTCCAGCGCGGCGCGGCCGGCGGCCGAGTCGACGCGGGGGATCGCGGCCAGGGGCCGCGCGATGGTGCCGGTGGGATCGCTGACGGCCACGCCCGTGCGGGCGGAGCCGTGGTCCAGCGCCAGAGCCCTCACCCTGCCATGCGCTCCGTGACGACGGCACGGGCACGCCCGAGGGCGTCGTCCAGGCGCGCGGGATCCTTGCCGCCCGCCCGGGCCATCTGGTCCTTGCCGCCCCCGCCGCCGTCCACGATCGGGGCGATCTCGCGGATCAGCTCGCCGGCCTTCAGGCCGGCGGCCACGGCCTCCTCGGCCAGGTTCGCCACCAACATCGCCTTGCCGTCGGCGGCGCCGCCCAGCACGATCGCGGCCGATGCCCCCACCGCGGCCTTCACCCGGTCGGAGATGGCCAGCAGCTCGTCCATGTCGGGCGCATCCACGCGCGCCGCCACCAGGCGCACGGCGCCGAGGGTCTCGGCGGTGGCCGCCACCCCCGCCACGTCCACGGTGCTGGTGCGGGCGCGCTTGAGCTCGGCCTCAAGGGTGCGGATGCGCTCCTCGCGCTGATCCAGATCCGCGCGCAGGCGCGCCTCGCGCTCTCTCAGCAGATCGGCCGCCGCCGGCCCGGTGACGGCCTCGATGCGCCGGGCGCCGGCGCCGGTGGAGCCCTCGCCGGCGATCACGAACGGGCCGATCTCGCCGGTGCGGCCCACGTGGGCCCCGCCGCAGAGCTCCTGCGAGAAGTCGCCGGTCGACACCACGCGCACCCGCTCGCCGTACTTCTCCTCGAACAGTCCGATGGCGCCCCGCTCGGAGGCCTCGGCGCGGCCCACGATCTCCCAGGTCACGGGTGCGTCCTCCAGCACGCGCTCGTTGACCAGGCGCTCTATGGCGGCCAGCTCCTCGGCGGGGATCCGCCCGCGATGGGTGAAGTCGAAGCGCAACTTGTCTGGACCTACGTACGAGCCGGCCTGGCGGACTCCATCGCCGAGCGTCGTCCTCAGCGCCCAGTTGAGCACGTGCGTGGCGGTGTGGTTGGCCTGCGTGAGCCGCCGGCGCGGGGCGTCCACCTGCGCGGTGACCTCCTCGCCCAGCGGCAGGGACCCACGGTCGATGCGCACGCGCAGCACCTGGTCGTCGCCCACGCGGTGGACGCCCAGCACGGTGCCCTGCCCGTCGTGGCCGGCGATGGTGCCGGTGTCGGACACCTGGCCACCCCCCTCGGCGTAGAACGGCGAGCGCTCGAGCTTCACCAGCACCTCGTCGCCGTCGAGCGGCTCCACGGCCAGGACGTCGGTGTCCACCTGCAGGTGCTCCCAGCCAACGAACTCGCTGGGGACGGACTCCTTCGCGACGGCCTGGATGCGCTCGGCCAGGGCGTCCCCGGCGCGCGCGCCCATGCCACCGGCCCGCGAGCGCTCGCGCTGGTCGTCCATCAGGCGCCCGAAGGCGTCCTGGTCCACCCGGAGGCCGGCGTCCTCGGCCGCCTCCAGCGTGAGGTCCAGTGGGAAGCCATAGGTGTCGTACAGCTTGAAGGCGTCCTCGCCGCTCACCGTGCCGCCCTCGCCGGCGTCGCCGGCGCGGTCGATCACCTCGCCGAGCATGCGCCGGCCCTGGGTGAGCGTGCGGGCGAACTGCTCGGCCTCGGCACCGATCACCTCGCGCACCTCGGAGGCCCGCTCGCGCAGGTCGGGATAGGCCTCGCCCCAGCCCTCCACCACGGGGCCGGTGAGGTCCAGCACCGAGTCCGGTTCGAGCCCCAGGTGGCCGGCCTCGCTGACAGCGCGGCGGATGATGCGCCGCAGGATGTAGCCGCGCCCCTCGTTGCCCGGCCGCACGCCGTCGCCGGCCAGGAAGGTCATGGAGCGGCCGTGGTCGGCCAGCACGCGCAGGGCGCGGTCGGTGCGCGGGTCGGCGCCGTAGCGCACGCCCGCGCGCTCCTCTCCCCAGGCGATCAGCGGCCGGAAGCCGTCGGTGTCGAACACCGAATCGACCCCCTGCAGGATCACCGCCAGCCGCTCCAGGCCGGCGCCGGTGTCGATGTTCCGGGCCGGCAGCGCCTCCAGAGCGCCGTCCAGCGCCCGGTCGTACTGCATGAAGACCAGGTTCCAGAACTCGAGGTAGCGGTCACCGCCCATCGCGGGGCCGCCCTCGGGCCCGAACGCCGGGCCACGGTCGAGGTACAGCTCGGTGTTGGGCCCGCACGGCCCGGTGGGCCCGGCCTTCCAGAAGTTGTCCGGATCGCCCAGGCGCTGGATCCGTGATGCCGGCACGCCCAGCTCCATCCAGCGGTCGGCCGCCTCGTCGTCGGCGGGCACGCCCGGCATCCCCTCGAACACCGTGATCCAGATCTGCTCGGGATCCAGCCCGAAGACCTCGGTGGAGACCTCCCAGCCGAAGCGGATGGCCTCGTCCTTGAAGTAGTCACCGATCGAGAAGTTGCCCAGCATCTCGAAGAAGGTCAGGTGGCGCGCGGTCCGCCCCACCTCCTCGATGTCGAGGGTGCGGAAGCACTTCTGCGAGCTGGTCATCCGCCGCGCCGGCGGATTGGCCTGACCCATGAAGAAGGCCTTCAGGGGCTGCATGCCCGCGATGGTGAGCAGCACCGTCGGATCGTCGTCGTAGGGCACCAGGGGGGCCGACGGCAGACGCAGATGGTCCTGGGCCTCGAAGTACTCGAGGAAGGCGGAGCGGATCTGCGCGGTGGTCATGCTCTTCACGGGCGGTGGGGTCCTCGCGGGGTGAGGGTCGCGGGGCGGCCGCTCAGCTGGGGCCGGCGGACTTGAAGGCGTCCTGGACCTGCTGGTCCAAGGCCGCCTCGGCCCGCGCCGCCTCGCGCTTGCCGGCCTCCCGGGCCTCGCGGATCTGGCGCGGCAGGCGCTCGCGCTCGCGCTCGAAGGTGCTCTTCCACAGCCGGGGATCGAGCGCGCCGATGGACCCGAGCCAGGCCAGGACGCCGCCGGCGACCAGGAGCTTGGTGCGCCCGCCCATCAGTAGGGGCTCTCGTGGGACTTGAGGGGCTTCACCGACGCCGGATCGCTGCCGCCGGCGGCAGCGGGCGGAGCGTTGTCGGCCACGATCGGCGGCGCCGCCGCGGTGGAGCGCGCCTCGGCGGCCGCACGGGCGGCGGCCGCGTCGGCGGCGTCGCGCCGGCGCTGGGCCCGCAGATTGGCCACGGTCTCCTTCAGGCCGGCCGCCAGGCCGGTGAGCTTGCGCACCGGGGCCGTCACGGCGCTCGACACCGTCTGGACGGTCTTCTCCGCGCCCTTGGTGGCGTTGACGGCGGTCTGCATCATCTCGTCCACGCGCTGCAGTTCGAGGTTGACGCCGTCGACGGTGGTCTGAGCACGGCTGAGGATCGGGACGATCTCGTCGGTGACGCGCGTGACCGAGGACCCCACCCGGGAGAACACGCCGGCGATGCGCAAGAAGAGGTAACCCAGCCCGAGCCCGGTCACCACCAGGAATATGGACAGCGCCAGTTTCAGTACGTCGGACCAGTCCATGCCCTACTCCTCCCGATGTTCTCCGACCCGCGGTGCCTCGACGATGGTACCCGCCGCGACCAGGCGGCCGTCGCGGTAGAGCGCCGCGGTCTGACCCGGCGCCACGCCGTCCGCAGCATCGAGCAGATCCACGTGGATCCGCTGTCCCGACGCCCGCGCACGCCCGCGCAACTCAGGACCACGGTACCTGACGCGGACATCGAGTGTCCCGTCCTCGAGGCCCCCGTGAACGCGCGCGGGGTCGAGGACCAGCCGATCCACGGCCAGTCGCGCGCGCGGACCGACCACCACGCGGTCCCGGCGCGGATCGGTTCCGAGCACATACAGCGGCCCGTCCGAGGCCACCCCGATGCCGCGTCGCTGGCCGACGGTGAAGCGCCAGTAGCCCTCGTGCTCTCCCAGCACGGTGCCGGTCTCGTCGACGATGGCGCCCGGGCGCCGCGCCACCCCGGCGCGCTCCAGGAAGGGGACGTGCCCGCCGACCCCGACGAAGCAGACCTCCTGGCTCTCCACGGCCGCGGCGGCGTCCAGGCCGGCCTCGCGCGCCAGGGCGCGCACCCGGTCCTTGGTCATGTCCCCCAGGGGGAACATCAGGCGCTCGCGCAGGTCGCCCGGGACCATGGCGAGCATGTAGCTCTGGTCCTTCGCGCCATCGGCGGCCCGGCCGATCAGCACGCGCCCCCCGGGCTCGCGGACCGCGCGGGCGTAGTGGCCGGTCGCGAGGCCCCAGGCACCCACCTGAGCGGCCGCCTGGGCCAGAACGCGGAACCGCACGGTGCCGTTGCAGGTGACGCACGGGTTGGGGGTGCGCCCGGCGGCGTAGCCCGCGACGAACTCCTCCACCACCCCCCGGCGGAAGGTCTCGGCCACATCGAGTGTGAGGTGCGGGATGCCCAGGCGGTGCGCGGTGCGCCGGGCCATCTGGACGGTCTCGGGCGAGCAGCACGAGCGGTCCGCCGCCGCGGCGGCGGGGTCGTGCCACAGTCGCATCGTGACCCCCACGACCTCGTACCCGGCGCGCGTCAGCAGCATGGCGGCCACGGCGCTGTCGACCCCGCCGCTCATCGCCACCGCCACCCTCTCCGGGGCCAGCGGCAGCCCGGCGTGACCCAGGCGCTCCGAGTGGTGGGCCTCCACCGCGCGGGCGACGGCATCGACCACCGCCTCGGGGCCGTGGCCGCGCGCGGGCCCCAGACCGCCGAGCTCGCGGTCGAGGGCATCCGCCGAGAGCATCGCGGCCTCGCTCAGGGGCCGGCCGGCGAGAGCCGCGCATGCCGCGCTGGCGGCGGCCTGGAGGGCCCCGCAGCCGAAGGCCGAGAAGCGCGCGTCGGTGACCCGGCCGCCGGCGATCCACAGGCCCACGCGCACCAGGTCGCCACAGGCGGCGCTGCCCGACTCGCCCACCGCCGAGGCGCCGGCGAGATCGCCCGCGCCGGTGGGACGGGCCAGGTGCCGGCGCGCCGCTTCGGGATAGGGGGGCATCCCGCCAAGCGTAGAGCACCCGGCGAGCGCCGCCGGGCCGCCTGTCAGGGGGTCGGGCTCACCGTGGTGCCGGTGGCGGCGCTGCGGGCGGAGGCGTCGGCGATGGCCTGGCGCAGCATCGCGGCGTCGATGGGCGCGTTCCAGAGGTTGGCGAGCACGCGGTCGCGACCGATCACGGCCACGGTGGGCGTCCCGTCCACCCCCAGGTGGTCGGCCAGATCGCCGAACTTGGTGTTCGGCGCCACCCGGTAGACGAAGTACCGCACGCCGGCGCGGTAGGCGGGGACCGCGCGGACCTCGGCGATGGCGTTCTGCACCACCCGGTCGTCGACGGCCCGCGGTATCAGGAAGGCCACCACCATCACATCGCCACCGCGCAGGGCGCGTCGGACGTCGGCCGGCATGTCGGCCGACTCTGTGACCACCCCGCCCGGCGCGACCGCCGGGATGGGCGTGGGAGCGGTGGCGGCGGGGAGCTCGGCAACCGGCGCCGGCTCGGCGTTGGCCGAACCGCAGCCGCTGAGGACGAGCGGGGCGAGCAGCGCCACGAGCAGCGCAGACGCGACGGCCACCCGTCGCCGGGTGGCCGTGGAGAAGCGGCCCCGCCGCGCCGTTCCGGCTGGTGACTTGAACCTGCGGTAGCAGGTGGGTCGCAGGCGGTGAACGTGCTTCGCACGGTCACCTGACACCGCATCCCTTGTCACTGGTGTTGGCTCAAGATGCGAGCCGGTGGCGCACGCGGCAGGGTTGGTAGCAGTGTAGTCGACGGGGGCCACGGGTGTGAAGTCGGCCGTCCGCCGCGACCGCTTGAGCGCCGCGGCCGCCGCGGGCGCTGATCCACGGGTTCCACTCACGCGTATGGGCAGATTGTCCAGTCGATCGCGGATGCCGTGCGCCGCGGACCGATCGGTACCCCATCATGCTGATCCCCGCTCCCCCGCCCACCTACTGCCTGTCGCCCTCGCTGCGCCCGCTCCGCGACCACGAGGTCCGGGTGCTGGAGGAGGGCATCGAGGGCCTCACGGGTGTCACCGCGACGGCCCTGGTGGTGGCCGTGGGATACGCGATGGGCCGGCTGGTCTTCGAGCTGTCGACCCTGGACGGCCCGGTGCTGCTGATGAGCGCCGGCGAGCCGGAGCGCGCCGCGGCCTGAGGGTCGCCGCCCGGAGTTGCGGGGCCGGGGCGTCTACTGCCCGTGGGGGGACGGGGCGGGTGCGACAGCACCCCTTCGGCCTCTTTCGGGCCTTCGGGGTGCCATCGGGCCCCTGGCCGGGGCCCGATGCGGTCGCCGGCACCGCCTCCCTTGCGGTCGGCGGGGCGGGCCGGCTGAGTCGACCTCTGCCGGT
>JAVJSF010000005.1:0-41095 GCA_040219555.1 Miltoncostaeaceae bacterium | reverse complement strand
GCAGGCCGCCGAGTCGCGCATCCGCGACGCCGACATGGCCTCGGAGATGATCTCGTTCACCAAGAACCAGATCCTCCAGCAGTCCGGCATGGCGATGCTCTCGCAGGCCAACTCGGCCCCGCAGAGCGTCCTGTCTCTCCTCCGCTAAGGGTTCGGCGCACGGGACGGCCCAGGTCGCCCCGTCCACCCTCCCTGATACCCGGTCAACCAATCCACCCCGGCCCGCCTCGTGCGGGCCGGGGTCGTTGGCGGGGCGGGGCGGGGTCAGGCCTGTTCGATGCCCCCGCGGACGTGGGCGAACACATCGCCGACGACGCCGGCGCCCTCACCCACCGCCGAGCCCACGCGTTTCAGCGACCCGTGGCGCACGTCGCCGGCGGCGAACACGCCGGGCATCCCGGTGGCGAAGCGGGAACGGGTCGCCGGTTCGCCGGCGGCGGGCAGGTCGGGTCCCGTCAGGATGAACCCCCAGCGGTCGCGGGCGACCTCCGCGGGCAGCCAGTCGGTGTGCGGGCGCGCGCCGATGAGGACGAACAGGGCGTCCGAGGGCACGCGCTCCTCGCCGGTGCCGTGCCGCAGCACCAGCTCGGCGAGGCGGGGCGTACCACCGCCGCCGATCACCGTCCGGTCGGTCAGGACGCGGATGCGCGGATGCGCCTCGATCTGGTGGACCAGATAGCGCGACATGGACGCCTCCAGCGCGGGCCCGCGTACCACCACGCTCACCTCGGCCGCGTACCGCGCCAGGTGCAGGGCGGCCTGTCCGGCCGAATTTCCTCCGCCCAGGACATGGACGTGGCCGCCCTCGTAGGCCGGCGCTTCGGCGATGGAGGCCCCGTAGTGCACCCCGCTGCCGATCAGCGCTTCCAGCTCGGGAACATCGAGGCGCCGGTAGCTGACCCCGCCGCTGAGGATCACGGCGCGGGCCCGCACGCGCTCGCCGCCGTCCAGGCCCAGCACCAGGTGGTCGTCCTCGCGGACGATGCCCTCCACGCTGCGCATCATCAGGATGGAGGCTCCGAACACCCACGCCTGCTGGTAGGCGCGCATCGCCAGGTCGGCCCCGCTGACGCCGCGAGGGAAACCCAGGTAGTTCCGGATCAGCGAGGAGCTACCGGCCTGTCCCCCGATGGCCTCGCGTTCCACCACCAGCGTGTCGAGCCCGTCGGCGGCCGCGTAGACCGCCGCGGCCAGTCCCGCCGGCCCGGCGCCGACGATGGCGACCTCCACGGTGTCCCGGGTGGGGGCGGTCCGGAAGCCGAAGGCCCGGGCCAGGTCGACGTCGGAGGGGTCCCGCAGGGTGCGCCCGTCGTGGAACGCCACGAGCGCCGGCCCGTCATCGGACAGGCCCGCGTCGCGCAGCAGCCGGTCCCCCAGCGGATCGGCCGGCGTCAGGCAGGCATGCGGGATGCCGTTGCGCGTGAGAAGCGTCCGAAGGTGCACCACCCGGGGGGCGTCGTGGCGCCCGACGACGGTCACCTCGCGCGGGCCCTGCCCGTGCGCGCGCGTCCACTCGTGCAGGAACTCGGCCACCGTGCGGTGGAACAGCTCGTCCGGCGAGCGCCAGGGGATCAGCACGTAGTAGTCCATCGACCCGCGCGCCATCGCCCGGAGCACGGCCTCCGCGGTCGCCTCGTCTCCCCAGCCGCCGAAGTCGATCAGGAGAGCACGCCTGGCGTGGGGGTGGTGGGCGGCCACCCGGCGGAGCAGTTCGACCGCCGCGGCGGGGTCCTCGGTGTCACCCGCCAGCACGAGTGCGATGTCGCGCCCTCGCGACGCCCGATGGAGGGCCTCGGCCTCTGCGGCGGCCCCCGTCTCGCACACCACGATCTCGTAGTCCGCCGCGTAGCGGCGAGCCAGCTCGCCGGCCACCCGTTCTCGCGGAGCCGCGGCCCCGTGGAGGACGAGGATGGCCGGTCCGCACGCCTCGCCGGTGTCGTTCATGCCGCGTCCGTGGCGTCGTCCGCCCACGCGACGGCGCACACCGCGATCGGCTCGGGGAACCCGCGCAGCGCCACGTGCTCGCGCGGCCCGAAGGTGAAGCCCTTGCCGATGGCCAGGTCGGCGACCACGCCGGCCACGGCGATGTCCCCAGGCCGGCAGTGGCCGCAGAGGCGCGCCGCCAGTTGCACGGCGGCGCCGAACAGATCGCCGTGCTCGGACACGGGCTCGCCTGCGCTCAGGCCGACGCGCACCGCCATCGACAGCTCCGGGTGCTCGCGGTTGTGCCGCGAGAAGGCCCGCTGGATGCCCACCGCGCAGGCGAGCGCTCCCTGTACGGACGGGAAGGCGGCCATCACCCCGTCGCCGGTGTGCTTGACCTCGTGGCCGCCGGTGCCGGCCAGCTGTTCGCGGATCATCGCGTCGTGCCGGCGCAGCAGGGCCATCGAGGCGTCATCCCCCAGCCGCTGGGTCATGTCCGTGGACCCCTCGAGGTCCGTGAAGAGGATGATCCGGAACGCGCTTTCTGCGGGCCGGTGGCTCTTGATGGGATCGTCCAGGCGCCCCAGGAACCGCCCGACCATCTCGGGCTCCACGGGGATGATGTCGCTCACCACGCCCTCGTGGGCCTCCTGGTGGACCGCGGCGACCGCCTCCACATCGGGCGCCTCGACCAGGCAGAAGGCCGAGTTGCGGTCGTAGTCGAACCAGTAGCTCAGGAAGCGCACGCCGTGGCGGCGCTGCACCTCGAGGTCGCGCAGGTGGGCCGAGGCGAGGTCCGCCCCCGTCTCACCCTCCAGGTCGTGTCGGTCCATGAAGAAGCCCATCCCCGTGCCTCCCGGCCGGTCAACGTCCGCGGATGGTCACCCGGCGGGCGATCGTGTGCACCGCGCCGTCGGCGTCGGTGATCGTCACAGAGGCCCGGTACCGGCCCGCCGGCACCGGGCGCGCGGCGCTGAGGCGCAGGTCGCCGGCGCGCGTGACGACGGCCCGCAGCGTGCGGACCGCCCGCGGGCCCACGAGTCGTGCCCTCACCCGGGCCGCGGTGCGGAAGGTCAGCGACCGGGCCAGCAGCGTGGTGGTGCAGCGGCGCACCCCTCGCACCTGGCGGCAGGTCACCAGCTGCACGCGGGCCGTGGCCCCGGCCGGCCCGCGTGCCCCGGTGGCCCCGGCCGCCCCCGCGGGGCCCGTGGCGCCCGCGGGGCCCGTGGCCCCGGCGGGTCCGGACGGGCCGGGCTCGCCGGTGGCACCCGCCGGGCCGATGGGCCCCGCGGGGGCGGTGCCGAGCACCGAGGTCGGCGTGCCGTCCAAGTCGTTGCCCACCACCGTGGTGTCGGAGAACGCGTCGATGCGTCCCGTGCCCTGGGGCAGCAGCCCGACCGTGTTGGCGAAGATCGACGACCCGCTCAGCCAGGCCCGGCCGCCGGTGCCCACCCGCGCGGCGGTGCCCGAGCGCGTGATGGTGCTGTCGCGCACCATCAGTGCGGCGGAGGCTCCCGCCGCCGGAGCCACGTTGAGGGCATCGGCGCAGTGGCCGGACATCTGCACGCGATTGAGGGTGACATCGACCTCTCCCGCGGCGGGAGCAACCAGCACTCCGGTCGTGGTGGTGTTGTTGAGGGTGGTGTCCTCGATCAGTACCGAGCGGGCGCTGAGTATGCGCACGCCGTGGATGCCGGTGGCATTGGGACACCCGCCGGCGCCGGCGCCGGCGCCGTTCAGGGCCAGTCCCCGCAGGACCACGTCGCCGGTGGTGGCGGGCGTGATGTTGACCAGCACGCCGGTGGCGAACGCCAGCACCCCCCCGTGGAACGGCGAGACATCGATGGTGATCGGCTTGGTGATGGTCACCGAACCGAAGGCGCCCGGGTCGATCGCATTGATCTCCCCGCCGCTCGCGGTCTTGGTGATGGCCCCGGCCAGCGTCCGGCACGGGGCGGTGCGCGAGCACGGGTTGGCGTCGTCGCCGACGCCGCTCACCCAGGTGCGGGCGAGTTGGGCCGAAGCTTGGGGCGCGATCACGCCTGCGGACAGCAGGCCCAGCGCGAGCACGGAGAGGATGGCCGGCAGGATGCCTGGGCGGCGGATCGGCGCTCGCGTGGACATGGCATCGCTCCTTCGGTATGTGGTGGACCACCCTACCGCCCCCGAGGCCGGGTGGATGGGGTGTCCGCCACCCCGCGCCGGCACCGCGCCTCACATCGCCACCCCCCGTTGCCGACACCCCGGGCATGACACCCGAGCTGTCCATCGTCATCCCGTGCTTCAACGGCGTGGAGTACACCGCCGCGTGCCTGGCGAGCATCGAGCGCCACACCCCCGAGGGCCACGAGGTGATCCTGGTCGACAACGGCTCCACCGACGGCACTGCCGAGCGCTTCGCGGCCACGTGGGAGGGGGAGGGGGCGCTGATCCGCAACGCGTCCAACCTGGGCTTCGGCGTGGCGTGCAACCAGGGGATCGCCGCCGCCGAGGGCCGCCGGGTGATGGTGCTCAACAACGACACCATCGTCACTCCCGGCTGGTTCACGGCCATGGAGACCGCGCTGTCCCGTGACCCCGGGCTGGGCCTGGTGGTGCCGTGCTCGAACCACGTGGGCGGGCCCCAGATGGTCGACGCGATCGACTACGCCACCGCGCCCTCGACCGAGCTCGATGCCTACGCTGCCCGGCGCGCCCGCGCCAACGCCGGCGTCGGTCGGCGCGTGACGCGCGTCTCGGGGCTCTGCATGGCCATGACCCGCGAGCTTCTGGATGCCATCGGCGGCTTCGATCCGGTGTTCGGCCTGGGCAACTTCGAGGACGACGACTACAGCCTGCGCGCGCGCATCGCCGGCTTCGGCCTGTGGATCGCCGACGACAGCTTCATCCACCACTTCGGGCACCGGACCTTCAAGATCCTCCCGGACGCCTACCAGCGCCTGCTGGAGGAGAACGCGGTCCGCTTCGAGATGAAGTGGGACATGTCGCTGGCCGAGGACCGCGAGCTCGAGCGGACCGCCGAGCGGTCGTTCGACCCGGCCGTGCACCGGGTGGACCTGGCTCGCTGGGCGCCGGCCGGGCACCCGGCCTGACCTGCCGCCGCTGTCAGAGCACGGTGATCGGGCATCGCGGCCCGTGCGCCCGCGCCATGCGCGCGTCGGTGGTCAGCAGCGCGGCAGCATCCACATCCTCGGCCAGGGCGACATAGGTGGCGTCGTAGGCGGTCAGGCTGTGGCGCAGCTCCCAGATGCGCGGCCGTAGCGGGTCTGCGGGGAAGCGCGTGATCTCGAGGGCGAGGAAGCCGGCCACCGCCGCGTCCGCACCCGGGGGGTCCAGGGCACCGCGGAAGGCGAGGGCGCGCAGGGCGCTGAGCACCTCGGTGTCGAGGAGGTGGGGCGCCGCGAGGTCGTCGTCGCCCAGTCGCACGGGGTCGAGTCCGCCCGCGAGCAGTTCGACCACCACGCCGGCGTCCACGATGTTCAGTCGCCCCGCCCCTCGTGGAGGGCCTCGAGGATCGTCCTGCGGTCGATCGCGCCGCCGACGTCACGCTGGGTGCGCTGGATGACTTCGGCGTTCGCCCGCGCGCGCGCCGCGCGGCCGGCGACCCGGGTCAGCTCGCGCCGGGCGTATGCCGACAGCGACAGGCCCTCGTGCGCCGCGGCCTCGGCCAGCGCGTCGCGCACCTCATCGGGCACGCCCCTGATCTGGATGATCGTGGCCATGGACCGACGATAGCGCGGCTGGGTGCAGCGTGCACCCAGCCGTCCGCCCCCTCGGCTCCCGGGCTCGTGCACTCGCGCTCGTGCACTCGCGCTCAATCCGCCCCGGTGCGCGCCGATACCACCCACGTCTACCGACGCGCGCGAACGAGAACCGAGGAGTCACCGATGGGCTTGCGAGTCGTCCCCACCGAGTCCGCCGAGCGCATCTCGCTCTGCATCATCATGCGCGATGAGGAGCAGCACCTGGCACGCTGCCTCACGAGCGTGCGCGGCGCGGTGGACGAGATCATCATCGTCGACACCGGCTCGGTGGACGGCTCGATCGCCATCGCCGAGCGCTTCGGCGCCACGGTGCTGCACGAGGAGTGGCAGGGCGACTTCGCCGCGCCGCGCAACACCGCCATCGACGCCGCGAGCGGCGAGTGGATCCTGGTGCTCGACGCCGACGAGGAGGTCATCGGCGCCCACGCGCTGCGCGAGCTGATCGAGACCCCCGGCGTGGAGGGCTGGTCGCTGCGCGAGGTGAACTTCATCGGCGAGGAGCGGGGCATCGACTCGGTGGTGATGTCGGCCTTCCGGCTGTTCCGCAATCGCCCCGAGTACCGCTACGAGGGCGCGCTGCACGAGCAGGTGATGGGCGCGGTCTCCCACGCCGGCCTGGGCGAGATGCGCTTCGCGGGCGTGGAGATCCACCACTACGGCTACCTGGAGCCCACCAACCGGGCCAAGAAGAAGTCCGACCGCAACATGGCGATCGTTCTGGGCGAGGTGGAGCGCAAGCCCGAGGACCCGTTCACGCTGTTCAACGCCGGCGTGGAGTTCCAGCGCGTCGAGCGCCACGAGGAGGCCCTGGAGTACTTCCGGCGCTCCTTCGACAACCTCGACTCGCTGTCGGTCTACTACGCCTCGCTGCTGGTGCGCAACATCGTCGCCTCCCTGCACATGCTGGGCCGCGACGACGAGGCGCTGGAGGTGCTGGCCGACGGGCTGCAGGCATACCCGGACTTCGCCGACCTGCACCACCTGGAGGGGCGGGTCCACGCCGGCAGGCGCGAGTTCCGCGCGGCGATGCGCAGCTTCCGCCGCGCCGTGGAGATCGGCGAGCACGGCGGCGACCGCTACCTGTCCCAGACCGGCATGGGATCGTTCTACGCCCTCAGCGGCCTGGGCCTGCTGCACCAGCTCATGGGCGACAAGGGCGAGGCCGTCCGGGCGTTCAAGCGCTCCATCGAGGCCGCCGACGGCTTCTTCGCCGCGCCCGTGATCGCCCTCACCCGCCTGCTGCTGGACACCGACCCGCCCGAGGTGGTCCGCGCGTACATGTCGCGCCTGGTGTCCGAGCGCAAGCGCGCCGAGGCGCTGATCCTCATCGCGGAGGCGCTGCTGGAGCGGGGGTACCCGGCCGAGGCGCGCGAGGCCCTGCTGGACGCACGCCGGGCGGGGGCCGAGGACGGGCCGGTGCGTCTGCAGCTGGCCGAGGCCGCTCTGCGCCTGGGCGACCTGGCCGAGGCGCGCGCCGAGCTGGCGGCCATTCCCGAGGGCGGTGGCTCGTACCCGCGGGCCTGCGCCGCGCGCGCGGTGGTCGAGTTGCTGGACGGGCGGCTGGCCGACGCCGGCGCCGCGCTGGAGGACATCGACGGCGACGCGCCCGACGGGCGTGCGGTGGTGCGCGCCTACGGCCGGGCCATCGAGGCCCACGGCGGAGGCGCGCGCGACGGCGGCGCCCTGGACCCCGACCCGGCGGTCCTCGATGTGCTGTTCTCTCTGGCGGGGAGCTTCCTGGCCCTCGACCGGCTGGACTCGTTCAACCTGGTGTCGCCCCTCCTGTACGAGGCCGCCGAGGGCCCGGACGACGTGGACGAGCGCCTGGGGCACCTGCTGCTGCGGGAGGGCTTCGCCGAGCCGGCGGCCGAGCGCCTGCTGGCCGCGGTGCGCGCCGGCGTGGCGAGCCCGGACGCCTATGCGGCGCTGGGTCACATCTGCCAGGAGCGCGACCTGCCCGAGGACGCCGAGGCGTTCCTCACCGAGGCCCGCGAGCGCGACCGCCAGAACATCTGCCGCTACCTGGACCTGGCGCAGTTGCGCGCCGGCCGGGGCCGGTTCGCCGACGCCGACGCGGCCCTGCGCGAGGGCCTGGTGATGCACCCGTATTCCTCGGTGCTGGGCGAGCTGCGCCAGTCGATGAAGTTGCTGGCCGGCGTGGGCTGACCCGCCGGCCGGCCGGCCGTTCGGCCCCGGGGCGCAGAGGACGGGCCGTGACATCTCCCCGCGGCCGGCGCGCCGGCCCCCTGCCCTCGCCTAACCTGTCGCCCTCGCCGCACGAGCCACCGAGGGGGCCGCAGTGAAGATCCACGAGCTCGATGTGTATCCGGCCCTGCCGGAGCGCATCGCGGCCCTGTCCGAGATCGCCGCCAACGTCTGGTCCACCTGGACCGCCGAGGCCCGGGCCCTGTTCACCCGGCTCGATCCGGACCTGTGGGAGACCGTGGAGCGCAACCCCAGCGCCCTGCTGCGACGCGTGGCCCAGGAGCGTCTGGATGCGGCCGCCGCGGACGCCAGCTACGTGGCCGAGGTGGCCCGGGTCGTCGCCCGCCAGCGCGCCTACCTCGCCGACCCGGGACGCCTGGCCGGCCTCGGCGCCGAGGCCGGCAGCCGGCCGATGCTGGTGGCCTACTTCTCGCTGGAGTTCGGCCTGGACGCCGGCATCCCGCTGTATTCGGGGGGGCTCGGCGTGCTGGCCGGCGACCACCTGAAGGCGGCCTCGGACGTGGGGGTCCCGCTGGTGGGCGTGGGCCTGATGTACGGCAACGGCTACTTCCGCCAGTCGCTGGGCCCCGACGGCGGCCAGCGCGAGGGGTACCCGCCCACCGACCACGCCGACCTGCCGTTGACCGACCAGCTGGACCCGGCCGGCCGGCCCGTGGTGGTGGAGGTGCAGGTGGGGCCCGAGCTGGTGCGCGCCGCGGTGCGCCGCATCCAGGTGGGGCGCGTGCCCCTGCTGCTGCTGGACAGCGACATCGCCGGCAACTCGGACGCGGCCCGGGGCATCACCGGGACGCTCTACGGCGGCGATCGGGAGATGCGCATCCGCCAGGAGGTGCTGCTGGGCGTCGGCGGCGTGCGCGCGCTGGCCGCGGCCGGCCTCACCCCGAGCGTCTTCCACATGAACGAGGGGCACTCGGCGCTGCTGGCCATCGAGCGCATCCGGTCCCTGATGGCCGACTCCGGCCTGGGCGTCGCCGAGGCGCGCGAGGTGGTGGTGGCCTCGACGGTCTTCACCACCCACACCCCGGTGCCGGCCGGCAACGAGACCTTCGACCTCGGCCTGGCGCGGGCGTACCTCGAGCCGCTCGCGGCGGCCATCGACATGAGCTGGGACGAGCTGGCCGACCTCGCCTCCCACCCCGACGGGCAGGCCATGTTCGGCATGACCCCGCTCGCCCTGCGCACCAGCGGTTTCGCCAACGGCGTGGCGGAGTTGCACGGGGACACCTCGCGGCGCATGTGGCACGGCCTGTGGCCGGAGCTGCCGGTGGACGAGGTGCCGATCACCTCGATCACCAACGGCATCCACCACCCCACCTGGATAAGCCGCGAGCTGAGCGAGCTGCTGGACCGCTACGTGGGCCCCGCCCTGCTGGAGCGCCCCGACGACCCCGAGGTGTGGGCCGCTGCGGCCGCCATCCCCGCCGGCGAGCTGTGGCGCGTGCACGAGTTGCGGCGCGAGCGGCTGGTGCTGCTGGCGCGCCGGCGTCTGCAGGCCCAGCTGGCGCGCCAGAACGGCTCGCGCCGGGTGGCGGCCGGGGCGGCCGAGGAGGCCCTGCGGCCCGACGCGCTCACCATCTGCTTCGCGCGGCGCTTCGCCACCTACAAGCGGGCCAACCTGCTCTTCCGCGACCCCGAGCGGCTGGCGCGCCTGCTGGGCGACGAGGAGCGCCCGGTGCAGATCGTCATCGCCGGCAAGGCGCATCCGCTGGATGTCCCCGGCAAGGATGTCCTGCGCGGGGTGGTGCAGTTCACCCAGCGCGCCGAGGTGCGCGACCGGGTGGTCTTCCTCGAGGACTACGACATGCACATGGCCCGCTATCTGGTGCAGGGGGCGGACGTCTGGCTGAACATCCCGCGGCGCCCGCTGGAGGCCTCGGGTACCAGCGGCATGAAGGCGGCCGTCAACGGGGCGCTGAACCTCTCGGTGCTGGACGGCTGGTGGGCCGAGGGCTACGGCCCCGACTGCGGGTGGGCCATCGGCGGCGGCGAGGTCTACGACGACCCGGAGGAGAACGACGCGGTGGAGGCCGAGGCCCTCTACACGCTGCTCGAGCGCGAGGTGGTGCCGACCTTCTTCGCGCGCGACGCCACGGGCCGCCCTCGCGAGTGGATCCAGATGATGCTGGCGGCCGTCAGCCGGCTGGGCGGGCGCTTCAACACCGCCCGGATGGTGCGCGAGTACGCCGAGCGCGCCTACGCGCCGGCCCACACGCGGGCCCGCGCCCTGCGCGCCGACGGCGGCGCGGCGGCCACCGCGCGCGTGGCCTGGGCGGCGCGCATCAACGCGGCCTGGCCCGAGGTGGCGCTTCGCAGCGAGGCGACGGTGCCGGCCCGGGTGGCCGTGGGCCACGAGGTCGAGGTGGAGGTCTTCGCCCGCCTGGGGGCGCTGTCGGCCGAGGACGTGGCGGTGGAGGTCGTCGTGGGGACCCTGGAGGCCGGAGCCTTGGTGGCGCGCGAGGTGATCGCCGCCGATCCGGCCGGTCCCCGCGGCGACGAGCACCGTTTCGTGGCCCGCGTGCCGGCCACCTCGAGCGGGCGGCTGGCCTGGGCGGCCCGGGTGGTGGCGCTCAGCCCTGGGTCCGGCGAGCCGGACCGCGGCTTCGCCGTCACGTGGGAGCCGGCGGCGTGATCCGCGGGTAGACGGCTCAAGCCCGGCCCCCTCGCGGACGACAGTGAGGGGGCCGGACAGGATCGTCCGGGCGGTGCCGGGGATGGATCCCCACGAGAACGACCCTCCACAAGAGGACCGCTCCCCGTGATGACATCCCTGCCGTCGGCCCGTGGCCGCATCGATCCCTATCGTCCCGCCTTCCTCGGCGGGCGCGTCTCATGAGCGCCCAGGCCTCCGCACAGCCGGTGCGCCCGACAATCGACGAGGTGACCGCGGCGATCGCCGACGTGCCGAGCATGCCGCGTGCCGTCTACGCCGTCATGGACGCCTGCGACCGGCCCGACACCGGGGCCAACGACATCGCCCGCCGCGTCATGGCCGACCAGGGTCTCACCGCGAACGTGCTGCGCCTGGCCAACTCGGCCGCGTACGGGCACCGCCGCCGGGTCACCACCGTCAGCGACGCCGTGGTGATCATGGGGATGTCGGCCGTCAAGAGCCTGGCGATCTCGGCCCACACCGCCGACCTGCTGAACCGCGCCCTGCCGGGCTACGCGATGCGCCGGGGCGAGCTGTGGCACCACTCCCTGAACGTCGCCTTCGTGTGCCGCGCCATCGCCCGCGACCCCGGCTCCCAGGCGCGCGAGGAGGCCTTCGTGGCCGGGCTGCTGCACGACATGGGCAAGGTCCTCCTCTCGGGCTTCCTCGGGGATGGCTTCGACACCCTCACGCGGGCCGCCCACGAGCGCCGGAGCCCGCTGAACGAATGCGAGCGCGACCTGCTGGGCTTCGACCACGCGGAGCTGGGCGCACGCCTCACCCACGAGTGGCGCTTCCCCGGGCGGCTGGTGGAGGCCATCGGCGTGCACCACCACCCCGACGACGCCACGCTCGCCCCCGGTCTGGCGGCCTGCGTGAGCACCGCCGACGCGGTCGCCCACGCGCTCGCCGCCGGCATCGGCCCCGACGACATCCCCCACCTGGTGGACGAGGCGTGGCTCGACGAGCTGGACCTCACGCCCCGCGAGCTCGCCGGCCGCGTGGCCGAGCTGAGGCCCCTCCTCGACAGCGATCCCCTGGCGGAGTAGCCGATGCTCTTCGACGATGTCACCGCGGCCACGCTGGTCTCGGCCCTGCGGGGCTACGAGGCCCGCAACCTCGCCATCAGCAACAACCTGGCGAACGCCGAGACTCCCGGTTACCAGCGGCTGGACGTCTCGTTCGAGGAGACCTTGGCCGAGGCCAGCCGCGAGGCGCACGGCGTCCGCGGGGGTGGCATGGGCGGCGGCTCCAGGGCGGAGGCGGCATCGCTACTGGAGAACTTCGTGCCGCAGGCCACCGCCGAGCCCGGCGCGATGCGCGCCGACGGCGGCAGCGTCGACCCCGACACCGAGATGGCCGCGCTGGCCCAGAACCAGCTGGCCCACCAGACCGTCACCTCGCTGCTCGACAAGCACCTCACCCTGATCCGCACGGCCATCATCGGCCGCTGAGCGTGCCCGTCCCGTCCATCCCCCACCACGGAGCCGTCCGATGAGCCTGTTCTCCGCCCTGGGCATCAGCGCCACGGGCATGACCGCCGAGCGCCTGCGCATGGATGTCGTGGCCGACAACCTCGCCAACGCCGACAGCACCACGGGGGTGGGGGAGGCCTACCGCCGCAAGGCCGTGACCATGGCGCCCGCCGGCGACGGACCGGCCTTCCGCATGCCCGGCGACGTCGCGGCGCTCGCCACCCCGGCGGCCGGCGGCCTGGGCTCGCTGGGCGGGGTGAGCGTCACGGGCATCGTCGAGGACCAGTCCGAGCTGCGGCGCATCTTCGAGCCCGGGCACCCCCTGGCGGACGCGGACGGATATGTCACCAAGCCGAACGTCAACGCGGTCACAGAGATGGTCGACATGGTGGCCGCCACCCGCGCCTTCGAGGCGAACGTGAGTGCCTTCGAGGCCTCCAAGACCATGGCCCGCGACACCCTGAGGATCATCCAGTGAGCATCATCCCCGCGATCTCCGCCCTTCCGGCCCTGCCCGCGATGCCGTCCATGCCGATGGCGCCGCTGGGCGGAGCCCAGGGCATGTCGCCCTCGGGCGACGGCGGCACCCCGCGTGCCGGCTCGCTGGGCTCGGTGGGCCCCGACGACTTCGCCGCGGCGCTGTCGAGCGCCGTCGCCGGCCTCAACACGCAGGTGAACGGCGCCGAGCGCCTCTCCGAGGCGGTCTCGACCGGTCAGATCGCCGACCCGACCGCCGCGCTGGTGGAGATCGAGAAGGCCGACCTGGCCTTCAACACGGCGGTCCAGATGCGCAACAAGCTGGTGGAGGGCTGGCAGGAACTCAGCCGGATGACGGTCTGAGGCGCCGAACCATGGGCTCTCTCTTCTCACGAGCGATGGGTTTCTGGGGCGGTCTCACCGGCCCGAGCCGGCGCCTGATCATCGGCGCCGGCGCCATCTTCCTGGTCGGCATCTTCCTCCTGATGCGCTTCACCGGCCAGGTGGAGTACGCCACGCTCACCAGCGGGGTCGACGCCCGCGACGCCTCGGCCATCACCGCCGAGCTGGACGCCCTGGGTGTCACCTACCGGCTGGCCGAGGGCGGCGGCACCATCGAGGTCCCCGCCGAGGTGCTCGACCAGACGCGGCTCGACCTGGCCTCCTCCAACGTGCTCTCGGGCGCCAACGTGGGCTTCGAGATCTTCGACAAGTCCAACCTCGGCGCCACCGACTTCACCAACCGGGTGAACCTTGTGCGGGCCATGGAGGGCGAGCTGTCGCGGACCATCGGCCGCCTGGACCAGGTGAGCTCGGCCACCGTGAAGATCGCGATGCCCGAGGAGGAGTTGTTCACCTCCGAGCAGGACCCGGTGACCGCCGGCGTGGTCCTGGCGCTCGGGGCCGGCGGGGAGCTGGACGCGGGCCAGGTCCAGGGCATCACGCGCCTGGTGGCCAACGCCGTCCCGGGCCTGGAGACCGAGAACGTCACGGTCACCGACTCCCAGGGCAACATCCTGGATGCCGCCGACGACGAGGTCTCGGGCGCCGGCGCCGCCGCCGAGCGCCTGGCGCTGGAGCAGCGCTACGAGCAGGGGGTCCAGCAGCGCCTGGACGCCATGATCGCCGCGGTGCTGGGCCCCGGGATGGCCGTGGTCCAGGTGGACGCGGCGCTGGACCTGGACCAGGTCACCACCGACGAGGAGACCTACGACCCGGACAGCACCACGCCGCTGGAGACCGAGGAGAGCAACGAGACCCTCGAGTCGGACGGCGCAGCGGCCGGGGCCCCTGCGGGCGCGGCCGCCAACACCCCCGGGGGGCCGGCGTTCCCGGCCGCGGCGGGCGGCGGCGGTACGACCGACTACGAGAAGGAGACCCGGCGCCAGACCAACGGGGTCGACCGCACGCGCTCGCAGATCCAGCGCGCCGAGGGGGCGGTCACTCGCCAGTCGATCGCCGTCCAGGTCAGCGACGAGGTCCCTGTGGAGGTGGTGGCCACCCTGGAGGAGTCGGTGGCGGCCGCGGTGGGCCTGGAGGACGGTCGCGACCAGTTGAGCGTGGTGAGCGTGCCGTTCGCCGAGGACGGCACGGCCCGACTGGCCGCAGCCGGCGCCACCGAGCCCGCGGCGGCCGAGGAGGCCGGGGGCGGCATGGCGATGGCCGACATCGTCAAGACCGCCGGCGCGGTCCTCGGGGTCCTGATCCTGGCCCTCCTGACCTGGCGCTCGCTGCGCCGCCGTCAGGGTGCGCTGGAGCGGGCGCTGCCCGAGCTGCTGAAGGGCGGCCCGGTGCCCATGGCCGAGCTCTCCGCCCACGCGGCGACGCCCATCGAGCCCGCGGCCGCCGAGCCGGCGCGCCGGCTGGAGGGGCAGAGCAAGTCTCCGGTGGAGCAGCAGATGGAGGATCTGGCGATGCGCCGCCCCGACGATGTGGCCCAGCTCGTGCGCGGCTGGCTCCTGGAGAAGAGGTAGACCGTGGGCACCGCAACCATGAACGGCCGCCAGAAGGCCGCGGTGCTGCTTGTGAGCCTCGGGGCCGAGGCGTGCGCCGAGGTGTTCCGTCACCTGCGCCAGGAGGAGATCGACGAGCTCACGCTCGAGATCGCCGGCATCGGCCACATCACGCCCGAGCGCAAGCAGACCGTCATCGAGGAGTTCTACGACGCCGCGCTGGCCCAGGAGTACATCGCCGAGGGCGGGCTGGAGTACGCCCGCTCGGTCCTCGACAAGGCTCTGGGGAGCGAGCGCGCCGACGAGGTGATGGCGCGCCTGTCCAGTTCCATCCAGGTGAGCCCCTTCGAGTTCCTGCGGCGCACCGACGCCGCCCAGATCCTCAACGTGATCGCCAACGAGCACCCTCAGACCGTGGCCCTGATCCTGGCCTATCTGCCGG
The DNA here is from genome assembly GCA_040219555.1 of Miltoncostaeaceae bacterium. Taxonomy (GTDB): domain Bacteria; phylum Actinomycetota; class Thermoleophilia; order Miltoncostaeales; family Miltoncostaeaceae; genus JAVJSF01. The sequence goes on along the minus strand of JAVJSF010000005.1, from coordinate 26,186 downwards.
CGGACACCGCCGCGCAGGTGATGAGCGCGCTGCCCGACGACCTCCAGTCGGAGGTGGCCATGCGCATCGCGCTGATGGACCGCACCGCGCCGGAGGTGATCCGCGAGATCGAACGGGTGCTGGAGCGCAAGCTCTCGGCGGTGCTCACCCAGGACTTCACCTCGGCCGGCGGCCTTCGGGCGCTGGTGGACGTCCTGAACGCCGTCGACCGCACCACCGAGCGCACCATCCTGGAGTCGCTGGAGGAGCAGAACGCCGAGCTGGCCGACGAGGTGCGGCGCATGATGTTCCTGTTCGAGGACATCGTCACGCTGGACGACCGCTCCATCCAGCAGGTGCTGCGCGAGGTCGAGTCCAACGATCTGGCGATCGCCCTCAAGGGCACCAGCCAGGAGGTGCAGGACCGCATCTTCGGCAACATGAGCGAGCGCGCGGCCGGGATGCTGAAGGAGGACCTGGAGTTCATGGGCCCGGTCCGCATGAAGCAGGTGGAGGAGGCCCAGCAGCTGGTGGTGGCGGTGATCCGCCGCTTGGAGGAAGCCGGGCGGATCGTGATCGAGCGAGGGGGGGACGAGCTTGTCGCCTAGCGTGCTGCGGGGGGCCCCGATGTCGGGGAGCCTCTACGCCCTGGAGGCGCGCGAGCCGGCCCCGCCCGCGCCGGCCGACCCGGCCGACCTGGTGGGCCAGGCCCGGGCCGAGGCCGAGGCCGTGCTCGCCGCCGCCCGTGCCCAGGCCGAGGAACTGCGGGCGGCCGCGCTGGCCGAGGGCTACGAGCAGGGCGCCGCCGGCGCGCGGGCCGAGGTCGCCCAGGCCCTGGAGGCCCTCGAGGAGATCGCCCGCAGCCTGGTGGCCCGGCGCGAGGTCATGGAGGAGGAGGCCATCGACCAGGCCACCCGCCTGGCCACCGAGATCGCCGCCAAGCTGATCCGCGCCGAGGTTTCGCTGGTGCCCGAGCGCGTGGTGGATGTCGTGCGGGCGGCCATCCGGCGCGCATCGGACCGCGAGCGCCTGCTGGTGCACGTGCATCCCGAGGACCTGCTGATCTGCCGCGAGGCGGCCCCCGAGATCATGCGCAGCATGGGCGGGATCGGGGCCCTGGAGATCATCGACGAGCCGCGGATGGATCGCGGGTCCTGCCTGGTCCAGACGCCGGGCGGCGACGTGGACGCGTCGTTCGCCGGCCAGCTCCACCGGGTGCTGGAGGCGCTGTCCCAGCCGCCCGACCACGACCTGGTGGGCGACGGCGCGGACGGGGGGGCCGGCGCGTGATCGACCTCGGCGAGGCCCGGGAGGCGGTGCGCACGCTCGACCCGTACCGCCTCAACGGGCGGGTCTCGGAACTGATCGGCCTGGTCATCGAGAGCCGCGGGCCCGAGGCCGGCGTGGGGGAGCGCTGCGAGATCCACACGACCGGCCACCGCACCGGCACGCCACCGCTGCAGGCCGAGGTGGTGGGCTTCCGCGAGGGGCGCACCCTGCTGATGCCGCTTGGCGAGTCGCGCGGGGTGGCGCCGGGTCAGACCGTCGTCGCCACCGGCGGCACGCTGAAGGTGGGCGTCGGGCCGGCGCTGCTGGGGCGGGTCCTGGACGGCCTGGGCCAGCCGATGGACGGCAAGCCCGCGCCGCCGATCGAGCAGATGCGCAGCATCGAGGGACGGCCGCCCGACCCCCTGACCCGCCCGACCATCGACACGCCGCTGGCGCTGGGGGTGCGCGCCATCGACGGGCTGATGCCCTGCGGGCGCGGTCAGCGGATGGGCATCTTCGCCGGGTCGGGCGTGGGCAAGAGCACCACCCTCGGCATGATGGCCCGCGGCACCAGCGCCGATGTCAACGTCATCGCCCTGGTGGGAGAGCGCGGGCGCGAGGTGCGCGAGTTCATCGAGCACGACCTCGGCCCGGAGGGGCTCGCGCGCTCGGTGCTGGTGATCGCCACCTCCGACCAGCCGGCACTGGTGCGCATCAAGGCGGCCTTCGCCGCCACGGCGATCGCCGAGTACTTCCGCGACCTGGGCGCCGACGTGCTGCTGATGATGGACTCCGTGACCCGGCTGGCCACCGCCCAGCGCGAGGTGGGCCTGGCCATCGGCGAGCCGCCGGCCACCCGCGGCTACACCCCGTCGGTCTTCGCCATCCTGCCGCGCTTGCTCGAGCGGGCCGGCGCGTCGGACAAGGGCACCATCACCGGGCTCTACACGGTGCTGGTGGACGGCGACGACATGAACGAGCCCGTGGCCGACGCCGTGCGATCGATCCTTGACGGGCACATCGTGCTCTCGCGCGAGCTGGCCCACCGCCACCACTACCCGGCCATCGACGTCCTGCAGTCGGTCTCGCGGGTGGCGCCCAAGCTGTTCCGGCCCGAGGAGGCCGAGGCCGCCGGCCGCCTGCGCTCGCTGCTGGCGGCCCACAAGAGGGCCGAGGATCTGATCGCCATCGGGGCGTACGTGCCGGGCACCGACCCGCGCGTCGACGAGGCCCGGCTCAAGATGGACCGCATGGAGGCCTTCCTCACCCAGAAGGTGGGCGAGCCCTACTCGCGCGAGGAGGCCATGGGTCAGCTGCTGGACCTGGCGGACGTGTCCCGGCCGGCGGTGGACTTCACCGAGCAGCCACCCGAGGGGAGCCTCACCGGGGTGTTCAACCCCCTGCCCCCGGGCACCGAGGTGGTGCCCGGCTGAGGGCGTGACGCCGGCCGGCGCGATCGCGTGACCGGGTGGGTGTACTGCGTGCGCGCTCCGTGCGCCACGGGCGGTCACCGTGAGTGGTGTGGACGAGTCAGCCCCAGGTCGCGCGCCTCGAATCGGGCATGCACATGCCCTCTCTCGACGCGCTGGCACGGCTTGCCGTGGAACTGGGCGCCGAGTTCACGATCAGCATCTCCGTCCGCTGATCGAGCCACCTGTCGCGCCGGGGGGCCGCAGGGGTGGCCGCGGACACCGGCCTTCGATGCGCGCGCCTGCGCATATGCATCGCTTGACGCGCGTTGCTCTTGGTGGGTCACTTCGCGCCCATGTCGTCCACTACGCGTGCGTTGCCGGTACCCAGTACAGGGCGGCTCCGGCCCCATCCAGAACGAGGCGCATTCGATGAGGACGCGCTCCTTCTTGCCGCTGCGGAACCCGGCCACCAATCCGAAGTCTCGGGCGGCAGTCAGGATGTCCTCGTCGCCGGTGGCATACGGGCCACTTCGGGATCGCACGGCCGACCCGACGCTGCCGCGCAGGCCGGCGCAGGCCTCGAACGGGTTGCGGGCGAAGGGCAGGCCGCCCCCGTTGGTGCCGCCATTGCGGGTACTCATCGCCGGTGAGCCAGATGCCCGCCCCGGATCGGCGGAGGGGCGGGCCGGCCAGGGCACGCTCCACCTGACGCCCGACCCTCCCGGCCCCGCCGGCCCGGCCGGCGACCGCCGGGTCCGTCAACATAGGCGGCGGTGACCATCGGGGGAGTCCAGTGAACGAGCGCGTGCAGCAGTTGAACCGCAGCGTGGGCAAGTGGCGCCTGCGCGGGCTGATCGCGCTGGCCGTGATCGTGCTGGTGGTGCTCCCGATCACCTACGGCGCCCTGATGCTGTGGGCCGACCTGACGGTCAACCAGCTCTTCTTCGACAGCCTCGGGATGGGCTCGGCGCACAGCACGATCATCCGCAGCTACCTGGCGATGCTGGCGGTGGGGATCCTGATGGCGCTGGCCATCGCGGTCCCGTTCCTCGCGGTCGGCCGGCCCGTGGCCGGCACCAACGGGCCGCGCCTGCAGGCCCTCGCCGCGGCCGGCGGGGTGGCCCTGTTCGGGATGCTCATCCTCATCCCGGCGTTCACCGGTCAGCGCAACGACATCCTGGCCGCGCTGAACGCGGTGCCGTTCGGCGTGGACGATCCGGTGTTCGGGCGCGATGTCTCGTTCTTCATCTTCACCGCCCCCGTGGTGACCGCGATCCTGTGGTCCCTGATGGGGGCGTTGCTGATCGCCACCATCGCCGCGGCCGCCCTGCTGATGATCGGGATCCGGGGCCGCCACGGCTCGGAGATCATCCCCGGCATCGCCGGCGTCGGTCCGCTGCGGATCACCGTGCTCGCCGCCCGGGGCCAGACCATGACGCTGGTCTACGGCGGGCTCACGCTGATGACCTTCGGCGCGGCCCTGTGGTGGACCCGCTTCTCGCTGGTGTCGGGCGACGGCGAGTTGATCGCCGGCGCCGGCGAGGCGATGCGCACCGTGGGGATCCCCACCCAGACGGTGGTCTCCATCGGCATCGGCATCTTCGGCCTCGCGCTGGTGGCCCTAGCCGTGCCGCGCGTGCGCGAGCGCACCGTGGCCATCACGTTCACCGGCTGGGTGCGCATCCTGCTCGGCATCTGGACCGTCGCGATCCTCCTGCTGTCGATCCTCGGCACGCTGTGGTGGCTTGTGCTGCTGGCCCTCATCATCCCCGCGGCCGCGGCCCTGCGCTCCCGCGAGCGGCTGGCCAAGGCCTCGCCGCAACTGGCACGGCTCGAGCGGAGCCCGGCGCCGCTGTGGTTCCCCATCGCGGCCGGCGTGGTGACGATGGTCCTCTCGCTGACGCTCGCTCCCGCTGGCACCGCGCTCTACGACAGCGTGGCCCTGCGCGGCTCGACCCTGCAGGTGGAGCGCGAGCAGATCGAGGCCACACTGAACTCCACCCGCGCGGCGGCCGGCATCGACGAGGTGGCCAGCCAGGACGCCCAGTACGAGCGGGGCGGGGTCACCCGCGAGGCCGTCGAGGAGGCGGAGGCCTCGGTGGCCTCGCTGCGCTTCCTCGACTTCACGCCGGCCCTCAACGCCTGCCGGCGCCTGCAGGCGCTCAACCGCTTCTACACCTGCCAGGACGCGGACCTGGACCGCTACGACTACGAGGGCCGCGACCAGACCTTCTTCGTCTTCGGCCGTGAGGTGGACTACCCGGCCATCCCCGACTTCCAGCGCCGCCACTTCGCCTTCACCCACGGCAAGGGCGTGGTGATGGCGCCGGTCAACCGCATCGACGGCTCGGGCCGCCCGGACTTCGTCGTATCGGGCCTGCCCGTCACCGGTCTCGAGCAGCCGCTGGAGCGGCCGGAGATCTACTTCGGCGCCCAGCGCGACACCCCGTTCGCCATCGTCAACACCGACCAGCCCGATGGATTCACCAACCAGGTCCCGGACACCTGGGAGGGCGCCGGCGTGCCCGTGAGCGGCAACCGCCTCGCCATCACGCTCTCCCAGGGGGGGTTGCCCTTCATCGGCGGCGGCCGGCGCCTCTGGAACGCCATCGAGCGCAGCGAGCGGCCGGACTCACAGTTGCTCTTGCACCGCGACATCACCGCCAGGATGCAGCGCTTGGCGCCGTATCTCGTCCCCGACGCGGACCCGTACTTCGTGGTGGAGGACGGGCGCCTGTGGGTGATGATGAACGCGTACTCCGTGAGCGATCGATACCCGTACTCGGCACGCTTCGACGGGCGCAACTACCAGCGCCACGCGGTCACGGCGATCATGGATGCCGGCACCGGCGAGACGAAGCTGTACGTGATGGATCCCGAGGACCCGGTCGTCCAGACCTGGCGCAAGGTGTACCCGGCGCTGTTCACCGATCGTGAGGAGATGCCCGAGTCGCTGGCCGCCCACCTGCGCTACGGCGAGGACCTGTTCGGCTACCAGTCCGCGGCCATGGGCCGCTTCCACGTCACCGACGTGGATCAGTTCTTCAACAACGACGACGCCTGGGCGCCCACGGTGGAGACCGTCGGCCCCGGTTCCGAGGGGCAGCGCATCCCCAGCCCGGCCCGCTACACCTACGCGCGCCTCCCGGGCTCCGCCGACGAGCGCTTCCTGCTGGTGCGCTACTTCAAGCCGGCCACCACCGGCCGCGGCATCGGCTTCTCGGCCTGGCTGGCCGTGGACAACGACCCGGAGCGGTTCGGCGAGTTGTCGGTGCTGCGCTTCGTGCCCGACGGCCCGTCGCCGCTCGACTCGGTGGACACCTTCGCCAGCAACGTGGGCCGCGATCCGGAGTTGTCGGCCCAGATCGGCGTGCGCACCGACCAGATCCTGCGCGGGAACGTCATCGTGGTGCCCATCGGCCAGGGCCTGCTGTACCTCCAGCCGCTCTACCTGGACACCTCCGCGGACTCGCTGCCGACCCTCTGGCAGGTGGTGGTGAGCCTCGGCGACGGACGCATCTTCTACGCGCCCACCTTCCGCGAGTCGCTGTCGCTCGCGCTGGCCGGGCAGGTGTCGCCCGACGGGGACCCGGATTCCCTGCCGTCGGACCTGCGCAGCCTGGTGGAGCGCGCCGCGGCGGCCTACGAGACCTACCGCACCGCCTGGGCGGCCGGGAACTACGACGAGGCCGCACGGGCCCTGTCCGAGTTCGAGCGGCTCCTGGAGCGCGCGGAGGGCGTCGCCACGGACACCGACGCCGAGGGCGGCAACGGCGCCGCCGGTCCCGCCCCCGACGACCCGGACCCGATCGCCATCCCTCCCGTCGACCCGGCGGCGCAGGACCCGACCGCGCCCTGAACGCCGGCCCCCGGCCGGCCGGCCGGGGGCGTTCCGGCATGTGGACCGCGGTTGCGTCCTGTGGCCGTGCGTGACACCCTTCGCGCATCACTTCGCAACAAACGCCACGAGACCACGTGGTGACCGAGGAGGGGCTGATGCGAGTCCAAGACGCGATGACGCCGGTCACGGCGACCGTGGGACCGGACCACACCCTCCAGCAGGCTGCGCAGCGGATGGTGCGCAGCCACACCGGCGCGGCCGTCGTGATGGACGGCATGCTCCAGGGCCCCGCGATGATCACCGAGCGCGACCTCCTGCGGGCCGTGGCGTCCGGGCGCGACCCGGCCTCTGAGCGGGTGGAAGACCACATGACCCAGGCGCTGGTCACCGCCGCGCCGGCCTGGCCCATCGAGCAGGCGGCGCACACGATGGTCAAGCACGGCGTGCGCCACATCCTCGTCTTCGAGGGCCCCGAGCTGGTGGGCGTGCTCTCGATGCGCGATGTGGTCACCACCGGCGGCATCGCCCCGCTGGCCGAGGCCGTGGCGGCGATCGAGTCCTGATCCGGGCCCGCGGGGGGCGCCGGCCTCCCGCGTCCACCCTCGGTCGGAGCTGAGACACCACGGGCCCGCCGGATGGCGGGCCCGTGGTCCAGCTGCCGTGCCCCGGGAGTGGGGCACGGCTTGCGAAGGTGCTAACGGTCCAGCGAGTCCAGGCAGTCCTGCGCGGCCTGAACCCGTGCCAGGGCGGCGTTGGCGATCCGCTGGTTGATGCGCATCTGCACCGAGCTGAGGCTGTACCGGCCGAGGGACCTGCGGACCTTCGGCGGCACGGGCTTGCCCTGGAGTTCCAGGATGATCGCGTTGACCCGTCGCAATGCCTCCTGGGCGATGCGCTGGTTGATCCGCAACTGCCGGACGCTCAGGGTGATCGAGCCGGGCGTGCCCGAGACGGCGGAGCTGGGCGCCGGTCGGCCGTCCATCCGCGCGACGAGGGCGTTGGCCAGGCGCAGCGACCTCTGCGAGGTGCGCTGGTTGATGATCATCGCCGCTCGCGTCAGGCGGACGTTGGCCACCGAGGCGGCCGAGCCCGACGGGAAGGTGCAGCTGGCTCCGGTCGGGGCGGGACTGGTCGGCGAGGTGGGCGTCTGCTGGGCCTGCGGCTGCTGCTGCGGCTGGGGCTGTGGCTCCGGGGCCGGTGGGCTCGGAACGCTGACGTCGGCCACCGGGGCGGTCGGCGCCGAGGTGCGCTGCTCGGCGGAGCCCCCACCGTCGGTGAAGCGCAGCACCACCCTCAGGCGCTGGCCCACCTCGTCGGCGCCCGGGGTGAAGCTGGTCCCGGTGGCGATCGTGGTCCAACCCTGGGGCGCGTCGCGCTCCGCCTGCCACTCGAAGCCGGCGTCCGCGGGGTCGAACCCGTCGTCGTCGGCCACTGTCCCGACCGTCGTGGTGAGCTGCTGGCCGCGGGCCGGGCTGGGGTCGCTGATGGCCGGCGCTCCGGTGGCGGGCGCGTTGGCGTCCAGCTCCCCGAGTGTGACCGACTGGTCGGCGAACTGCAGCTGTTCGATGTTCCGCAGGGTGTCCGTGCCGTCCGAGCCGTCGCCGGCCAGGTGACGCACGCGCACGGTGCCATCGGGGCCTGCGAACACGTCGTAGTCGGCGCGGTCGCCGTCATAGGCGGCCGTGTCGATGCCCGCGCCGGCCGGGGCCGTCCGGATGACCCGCATGATCCGCACGTCCGACGGGGAGAGGGTGCCGTTGAGGATCAGCGGGGCGATCTCTGCCACGCTGTCCGCGCGCTGCGGGGGGCCGCCGCCCGGGCGGTACTCGATGTAGGCGTCCAGCCAGCGGTCGCCGTCGATCAGGTCGTTGCCGCCGCGACCCTCGATGAGGTCGCTGCCGGCGCCGCCGAGGATGATGTTCCCGCCCGAGAAGCTTGCGACCCCGGGTCCCAGCAGCGCCTGGAGGCCTTCGATCAGGCCGACACGGGTCAGCTCGTGGCCGCTCTGCGGGCCCTGCAACTGATCGGTCAAGGGATCGCCGTCGCCGCGGTTGTCACCGCGCAGCGTGTCGTCGCCGCTGTTGCCCGAGAGCCCCTCCACCAGATGGAAGGTGTCCTCCAGCGGGTCGACGGGGTTGCCCGGGACCGGGGGCACGAACGGCGTGAGATTGAGGTCGGCCACCAGCGGCTGGCCCGGCGCCGGAGCGCGGTGGGCCGCCCAGTCGAAGCCGAACCCGCCCAGGTGCTCGTCGACGCCGCCGGCATTGATGACGATGTCATCGCCGCCCTCGGCGCTGTTCCATCGTCCCCGATGCCCCCGATCAGGACGTCGTCGCCGGTGACGCGGTCGTTCTGGAGCGGGTCGTCGTGGCCGCCGATCAGAGCGTCGGCGCCGTCACCCCCCTCCATCCAGTCGTCGCCCTCATTGCCCTGGGCGGCGTCGTCGCCGGTGCCGCCGATGAAGAGGTCCGCGCCGGAGCCGAGGAAGACCTCCTTCGGACCCTCTGTGCCGACCACGACATCGCGACCGTCCCCGGCCAGGATCTCGTCCGGGCCCTGACCGCCGTTGATGTAGTCGTTGCCGGGTCCGCCCTTCAGCAGGTCGGCATCGAGCGGGCCGCCCGAGTCGAGCAGCGTGTCGTCCCCCGGCCCGCCGATGAGGGCGTCGGCGCCGACGTCGCCGTCCAGGCGGTCGTCGCCGTCGTAGCCCCACAGGGTGTCGTCGCCGCCCCCGCCTCGGATGCTGTCGGGCCCGGCGATACCGGCCACCACGATGTGCTCATCCCCCGCCACGCCCTGGCCGGCGTTGGGCACGAAGCGTCGCTGGGCGCCCACGGTCGGCAGCAGAGCCGGGTCATCGGACAGGTTGGCGACACCCTCGTTCTCGAGATCGAAGACGAAGTCCGGTGTCAGGAAGGCCACGAAGGGCATGGTGCGCACGTCGGTGTTGCGCTGCACGATCTCGGCGAAGGAGTTGGCCTCCACCTCGGGCAGCAGGCTCAGGCCCTCCAGACGTGCGAGATAGTAGAAGCGGTCGCCGCTCTGGAGCTTCTCGAGGGTCGAGCGGAAGACGAACGCGAACGTGGGCGAGAGCATCCCACCCAGCGCCGGCGGCGCCTCGGCGAGGCCGCCGATCCAGAAGTCGACGTCCTCGAGTCCCGTCGGGTCCGTGGCCCAGGGCCCCGTCCCATTGAGGAAGTCGACGCGGTCGGCAGGCGCGCCGGGCCCGCCCAGGACGATCAGGGCCGCGGCCTCGCGGCTCTCGGCGTTCGTGGTCGCCCCGGTCACGGTCGGGTGCAGGCCATAGGCGGCCACGAAGTTGACCAGCGACTCGGGATGGCGCAGGGCGAGACCGAAGTCGGCCCAGTTGTCGTGCGGGGCCAGGGCCGGGTCCTGGGTGTCCTGGAAGAACTGGCGGCGTGCCTCGTTGAGGCTCGGCACGCCGGTCTCGCGGGCGCGGGTGAGGTTCAGGGTCGCCAGGTCGAGCGGCAGGCCGAGCAGGTTGTTGCGCAGGGCCTCCGTGACGAATTCGTCGATCTCGTTGCCCGTCTGACGGCTCATGCCGCGCGCGATGGCGCCGGCGGCCTCCTCGGCCGAGAGCGTGCCGCTCTCGTCGTAGGCCAGCGGGTCGAGGAACGCGTCGATGAGCGTGCGGTCGCGGCGGGTCCCGTCGGCGTCCACGACGTCCACGGTCTCGTTGAGCATCGAGTGACCGAAGCGGTAGACGACGTGGGCGAACTCGGCGACGATCGTGGGGTCGATGTCCTCCGAGTAGGCCACGAACTCGGCGATGGTCGGCTCGACGGTGCGCGCGAACTCCTCGAAGGCGAGGTGCTGGTACTCCATCTCGGTGACGAAGCGAGCGGCCTGGAACATGCGCTCGCCGTCGAACGGAAGGCCGGCGACGGTCGCGGGCAGTGCGTCGGTGGGCACCGCCCCCAACGGGGTCCGCATCCACTCGTTCAGGAACGCGAGGTCGTTGTCGGAGATGGCGTACTCGACGACGCGGCGGCGGATCTGAGCCGCCATCGTGTTGTGCTCGGCGTGGAAGGCGTGGTGCACCGCCGTCAGGCCGATGTTCTCGTTGGCGCGCCCGTCACCGGCCACGAAGTGCTCGGCCAGCAGCGCGGCATCGTGGGTGCCGGCCGGGCTGGGTGCGGCCCCGTGGGCGATGTCGTCCAGGAAGGCGTGGTTGGAGCGCACGGCGTCGGCGGTGGCGATCGGGGCGGCGAGATCGCCCGCCGCCGGGGTGTTGCCACCGCCGGTGTCCACCACCAGCTGGGGCAGCCCGTTGGCGGCAGGCAGGAAGCGCCCGTACGGATCCACCATGACCATGGGCGCATTTACCGCATCCATGTCCACCAGCTCGATGCCCAGGACGTCGCGGGCCTGGGCCTTCACGTCGGCCCAGGTGGCCAGGCCGCCGTTCTGGCCCTCCAGCATGCGCCCGGTGGCCACGGGCCTGCCGTTCACCAACTCGTACTCGCGCAGGAACACGTGGATGGAGCCGTGCGAGCCGTAGGTTTGCTGCTGGTCAACGAAGGGCGTGGTCTTGTTGCCGCTCTCGCGGATGTCGTCCGCGGTGCCCAGCACCCCGTCGAGGCCCGGCTGGGCCTCGGTGGTCGCGCGGGTGAGGATCATGAAGCGCTGGCCCGGCGGCGGCACCACGGCCGGGTCGTCGGCGGTGCCCTCGATGCCGTCGGCGCCCACGATCAGCGGATCGTCGGCCTTCAGCGGGACCACCACGCTGCCGTTGCCGCCCTTCGGCACCAGGTCGAGGCCGTGGTCGAAGAACTGGCCGAACAGGGTCATCCACGAGCTGAACGGGGCCGCCAGGCCGCCGTCGGGCGCGATGTTGGGGATCACGTTCAGATCGGGCGTCGCCGGGTTGGCGTCGTGGTCCACCTGGGCCCCGCCGGCCGCGGTGGCGGCCTGGGTGGCCGCGGCGTTCGCCGTGGTCTGATCGGCGATCAGGTTGCTGATCTGGCGCGGGCGCGAGTCGGACACCAGCGAGCCCGGGTCGGGCTGGGGGGTGGACGGGTCGTCGTCCACGGTGTCGTCGGCGTAGCTGGTGGCCACCCCGGGCGGGCCGAAGGGCAGGTCCTCGGCAGCCTTGAAGCGGCTGGGCAGCAGGCGCGGGAACAGCTCATCCGCGGCGCCCCAGCGGTCGCGTCCCGGCACCAAGTTGTTCAGCGAGCCATCCACGGTCCGGAGACCCCACGGCAGCGCCGCGTTCGGCACCTGGTCCGGCCCGGGGCCCACGAGGGCGCCCCCGGCGGCGTGGTTCTCGGCGATGCGGATCTGCTTGAGGATGAAGTCGAGGTCCCCGCGAACCACGGTCACCGCGCCGGCGTTGCCTGCGGTCACGCCGCCCGCGACGGCCATGGCCGCAACGGCGCCGGCGACGCGCAGGCGCGTGCGCCTGCGGCGCATTCTGCGCTCCATGTGATACCCCCGGAGAAGTTATTCATTTGCGAATCGTTCACACACACTTCTTAACACCACTCTAAGGAGTGGTCCGGAGCTTCAGCGCTGTACCGACGGCCAGGCCCGACTGGACGATCGGGGGGTCTTGCGCCGCTCCTGCGGCGACGAGGGGCGGGTGGTGCGCCGGGCCACTCCCGGCACCTCAAGCGGGCGGAGCGCCCCGCCGATAGTGGCGGCGTGAGCGCTCGATTCCACTTCCGCCTCGAGAAGGTCCTGGACCACCGCGCGCGCCAGGAGGAACTGGTCCGCCAGGAACTCGCCGGCGCCATCGCCGCGGTGGCCGCCCAGCAGGAGAAGGCCATCGAGGCCGAGGGGCGGGTGGAGCAGGAGCTCGCCGTGCTGCGATGCGCCATCGGTCGGACCACCACGCTGGCCGAGTTGCGCGCCAAGCACGACGACTTGGCGCTGGCCCGTGGCCGCGCCCGGCACGAGGCGCAGGTGGTCGACCAGCTCGAGGCCGTCGCCGACGAGCGCCGGGCCGAGCTGGTACGCGCCAGTCAGGACCGCGAGGCCCTGTCCAAGCTGCGCACGAGCGCCCACGAGCGGCACACGGCCGAGATGGCCCGTGTCGAGGCGAACGCCCTCGACGAGCTCGCCCTGCGCCGCACCCGGCGCGGCATGGGCGGCCGCGCCGCCTGAGCGCCGCCGGCCCGGAACCCAGTGACCCTGAGGAGATGATGATCGGATGATGACCGCACAGCTCGGACCGCCGCCGGCGGTCGCGGGCCGTGGGAGGGGATCCGGCCAGGACGGCGCCGCGCGCGGTGGCCCACCGGACGACCCGCGGGGCTTCGCCGCGCTGCTGGTGCAGCAGGCCGGACCTCCCGCCGAGACCGCTCCCGCGGTGACCGACCCCCTCGCAGCCGGACCCCTCATCGGGGAGCTGCTCAACGTGACCGGCGCCGACGTCGCCGGCACACCTCCGCCCCAGACGGGTGTGGGGGAGACGACCGATGCCCTCGACCAGCCGCGCGCCCTACCGGCGCGGGGCGCGGCCGCGCCGGATACGGCCGACGTCCTGGTCGGCCCGGCCGCCCAGGCCTCGGCCGTGGCTCACGCGGCCACGAGCGCCGCCGGCGACGGTGGCGGGGCCACCCGTGCGGCCGTTCACGCCGCCCTGCTGGCCCGCAAGAGCGAGGGCGCGCCGGTGCCCGCCGCGCAGGCCTCCATCGTCCCGCCGGCCGCGACTCCGGCGACTCCCGCGGCCGCCGGCACGACCGCCCCGGCCGCGGTCGCCGCGTCGGTCGCCGCGCCCGCGTCGGTCGAGGGTGCGCCGCCCGCGGGCGCCGTGCCCGCCGCCACGCCGGCCGGCACTTCGGCCACCACCACCACCGCGGCGGCGGCAACCGCGGCCGCCGAGCCGGCGGCCGACGCACCGGCGCAGCCGGTGGCGGTGGTCACCGTGGCCATGTCACGCCGGCCCGAGGGCGCGGACGGAGCGCGCGAGGCGCGCGCCGTACCGGCCGTCGAGTCGGCGCCCGGGCGCGCCGAGGGCGCATCCGCACCGGTCTCCGGAGCGGTGCCCGCGCCCGCCCACGGGGCCCCGGTGGCCGGGGCGGTCCCCGCGGCCCAGGCCCCGGCCATGGCGCGGGCCACCAACGCGGCCGAACTGGCCGGCGAGTTGGGCGCGCGCATGCGGATGGCCGTCCGCGAGGGTGGCCGCGAGCTGGTGGTCAGCCTGCGCCCGGCCGAGCTGGGCCACCTGACGGTGCGGGTCACCATGGTCGACGGGGCGCTCACCGCGCAGATCGCCGCCGACCGCCCGGAGGCCGCGCGCATGCTCCAGCAGTCGCTGGGGCAGCTCGGCACCGTGCTGAACGAGATGGGCTTCCAGGTGGATTCCCTGGAGATCGGGTGGACCGGCGAGGAGGCCGGTGCCCACTCCGGTGCCGATCGGGATGAGGAGGGCCCCGCCTCCGGCGGTGCCGACGACGCCGCCCCGGGATTCACCCTCGACGGTGATGTGGCCGACATGGTCCCCGTGGGCGCCACGAGCACAACCGACACGACGCCCGCGGCCGCCGCCGGCGACGACGGCCTCGACCTGATGGCGTAAGGGGGACACCATGGACATCACCACTCTCACCGGTGCCTTCGCCGCCCGGGGTGCCGACGGCCCGCAGCAGAGGAGCTCCGAGACCGGGGACATCTTCTCCTCGGACGGCTTCCTCAGCCTGCTGGCGGCGCAGATCCGGAACCAGAACCCGCTCGAGCCCATGAAGGACACCGAGTTCATCGCCCAGATGGCGCAGTTCTCGCAGCTCGAGCAGACCACCAACCTGGCGCGCGACATCCGCGGCCTCACCATGGGGCAGCAGCTCTCCCAGGGTGCGGCGCTGATCGGGCGCACGGTCACCTACGAGGACGCCGAGGGCGTCGCCTCGACGGGTGTGGTGGAGCGCCTGTCGGTCTCGGCCGACGGCCGCGAGATGATGCTCCGCGTCGACGGCGCGATCATCGAGGTCGGGCAGGTCGTGACGGTGGACTCATGAGCGCCGAGGTGAGCACCGTCGCCGGTCTCGCGCGGGCCAACCGCGCCGGGGCCGCCACGGCCGCCGCGGCGGCGAGGAACGGCGCCCCGGCGGGCGGTTTCGACCGCCTGCTCGAGGCGCACCTGCAGGCGCGACCGGAGGCCGGCGCGGTGCGCTGGAGCTCCCACGCCGTGGACCGGCTGACCCAGCGCCAGATCTCCATCAGCCCTCAGATGCAACAGCGTCTGCAGGGCGCCGTGGACGACCTGGCCGCCAAGGGCGCCCGCGAGAGCCTCGTCCTGATGGACGGGGTCGCGCTGGTGGTGTCGGTGGCGAACCGGACCGTCATCACCGCGGTCGGCTCCGATCGCATGCGCGACCAGATCTTCACCAACATCGACAGCGCGGTCGTCCGCTAGTCGCGACGGCCCATGGCGCCCGGGCTGGACCTCATGGGAGGGGGTCCGGGCACCCACACCGAGGGAAAGGACACCCCCACCATGATGCGTTCAATGTTCGCCGGCGTCTCCGGCCTCCGTAACCACCAGACCATGATGGACGTGATCGCCACGAACATCTCGAACGTGAACACGTTCGGGTACAAGGCGCAGCGCACCTCCTTCAAGGACGCGCTTTACCAGAACCTCTCCGGCGCCGCTGCGCCGGGCGCCGCCGGCGGTACCAACGGCAAGCAGGTCGGCCTGGGCATGACCCTGAACTCGATCGACAACATCGTCACCCAGGGCAACAACCAGAGCACCGGCGTCGTCACCGACATGATGATCCAGGGCGACGGCTTCTTCCGCGTCGCCGTGGCCGGCAGCGCCTGGGGCGGCGCCGGCGGCAACGACCGCACGGCCGGCGGCGAGGTGTTCACCCGCGCGGGCAACTTCAGCTTCGACGCCGCCGGGCACCTGGTCACGACCGAGGGTCTCTACGTGCTCGGCACGGTCACCGCCACGGGCAACGAGGGCCGCCTGCAGGTGGACCCGGCCACCACCGCGGCCATCAATGTCGACGGCGCCGGCGTGGTGACGGCCATCGACACGGCCGGCGTGGCGACCAACGTCGGCACCATCAGCCTGGCCAAGTTCCCGAACGCGTCCGGTCTGGAGCGGATGGGCGGCAACCTGTGGCGGGAGTCCAACAACTCCGGCGCGGCCGTGGTGGGTGCCCCCGGCGGGGCGGCCGGCCACGGTGCCGTGGTGCCCGGCGCGCTCGAGATGAGCAACGTCGACCTGGCGCTCGAGTTCACCAACATGATCATCGCCCAGCGCGGCTTCCAGGCCAACGGCCGCGCCATCACGACCTCCGACGAGATGCTCTCGGAGCTGGTGAACCTCAAGCGCTGATGATCCACCCCGGGCGGTCCCCGCGAGGGGCCGCCCGGGCGCATGTCCGGGGCGAGCGCGGGCGATGACCCGATGGTGGCGCGCCCCTCAGGGACTCGGTCGAATCGCCGATAACCCCAACGTGGTCGACGGATCGACCCGCGAGCCCGGAAGGATTCCACGTGATCAGGCTTCACAAGCTCAACGGCGACGAGTTCGTCCTCAACGCCGACCTCATGATCAGTGTCGAGGCGACGCCCGACACCCTGATCTCCATGATCGACCGGCGCAGCGTGATGGTGGGCGAGAGCGTCGCCGAGGTGGTCGCCGCCGTGTTCGAGTACCGCAGCGCCGTCCTCGGCGGCCGCTCGCTCCATGTCGTGGGCGGGGGGTCCTGACATGTCGGTGATCGTCGGCCTGGTCGCCGGCACCATCCTCATCCTGGTCGGGATGGTGATGAAGGGCGGCACCATCATGGGGGTGTTCAACCTCCCGGCTCTGCTGATGGTGATGGGCGGCACGATCGGCGTGCTGGTCGCCTCGTTCGGTCTGAAGAAGACGATGACCATGACCTCGCTGAGCATGCTGGCCACCAAGGAGCCGGCCGAGACCCGTCCCGAGACCATCGAGACCCTGGTGGGCTTCAGCGAGAAGGCCCGCCGCGAGGGGCTGCTGGTGCTGGAGGAGGACGCGCGCAACGCCGACGACCCGTTCCTGTCGCGCGGCGTGCGCCTCGTGGTGGATGGCACGGACCCCGAGTTGGTGAAGGACATCCTCGAGACCGAGCTCGACTCGATGGAGGAGCGCCACAAGAACAACCAGCGCATGTTCACCCAGGGCGGCGCCTTCGCTCCGACGATGGGGATCCTGGCCACCGTGCTCTCGTTGGTGTCGGTGCTGCAGCACCTCGATCAGCCCGACACGCTGGGCCCGTCTATCTCGGCGGCGTTCCTGGCCACCTTCTACGGGGTCGGCGTGGCCAACCTCTACTTCCTTCCGATCGCCAACGCCCTGAAGGGCCGCACCGAGCACGAGGTCTCCGAGCGCACGCTGATGATCGAGGGCATCCTCTCCATCCAGAGCGGCGACAACCCGCGCGTGCTCTCGGAGAAGCTCTGGAGCTTCCTGCCCCCCGACGTGCGCCCGTCCCCCGACGACGCCGCGGCCGCCGGCGGCGGCGGCGAGCGCGAGCGCCCGGCCGCCCAGGCCGCCTGATCGATGGCCCGCCGCAAGAAGAGCCACGAGGACGAGCACCCCGACGAGCGGTGGCTGATCACCTACGCCGACCTGCTCACCCTGATGTTCGTGCTGTTCATGGTGCTGTTCTCGATCTCGGTGGTGAACACCAGCAAGTTCGAGCAGCTCAAGGAGACCCTGCAGAACTCGTTCAGTGCCGGCGTCGCCGATGGGGGGGACGGCGTCCTTCAGGAGGTGGCTCGCGTGGCGGGCATCCAGGCCCCCCAGGCCAGCTCGTCGATCGCGCCCGCCATGCCCACCGGTGGTGGCGCGGACCCCGCCGTCCAGTCGACCGCGCAGGCCCTGGAGTCGCGCCAGCTCGAGGCCGCCAAGGTCGCCATCGACCGGGCGGTCGCCGATGCCGGCCTGACCGCCAACGTCAGCACGTCCATCGACCAGCGCGGCCTCTCGGTGCGCCTGTCCACCGACGGGGTGCTGTTCGCATCCGGCTCGGCGACGATCCAGTCCGAGGGCGCCCGGCTGCTCGTGCCCATCGCGGCATCGCTTCGCGGTCTGCCCAACCCGGTCCGCG
This sequence comes from Miltoncostaeaceae bacterium, assembly GCA_040219555.1. Lineage (GTDB taxonomy): Bacteria > Actinomycetota > Thermoleophilia > Miltoncostaeales > Miltoncostaeaceae > JAVJSF01. The sequence goes on along the minus strand of JAVJSF010000005.1, from coordinate 8,628 downwards.
TGGAGGGGCACACCGACACCGCGCCCATCGCCACGGCGGTCTTCCCCTCCAACTGGGAGCTGTCGGGCGGCCGCGCGGCGGCCGTCGTGCGCGCGCTCGTCGGAGGCGGCGTGCCGTCATCGAGGCTCGAGCTCTCAGGTTTCGGCGACACCGAGCCGATCGCCAGCAACGACACACCGACGGGCCGTGCGGCCAACCGGCGCGTCGATGTCCTCGTCGTCCGGATCCAGGGCGGCACCTCCATGACACCCACACCCGCCGCCGGCGGGTGAACAACGAGGCCAGATGATGAAGAAGATCCTCATGATCGCTCTGCCGCTGGTGGTGCTGGTCCTGGGTGGCGCCGGCTGGATGCTCTTCATGGGCGGCTCCGGGCCGGACACCGACCCCACCAAGACCCCCGGACCGGTCGCCTCGCTCAACGAGCAGTTCATCGTCAACCTGGCCGATGACCCCGCGGCGCCGCGCTTCGTGAAGATGGGCGTGGCCGTGCGCCTGGCCGAGTCGTCGGCCGCCCTCTACACGCCGGCCAAGGGAGCCACCCCCGGTGCCCTCCAGGACGAGCCCCAGGTGCGCGACATCATCATCTCCACGGTCCAGAGCCGTACCGCCGCCGCCCTGAACAGCGAGCGCGGCCGTACCGCCATGAAGCGCGAGCTCATCCGCCGCATCAACAAGGAGACCGAGCTCCGCATCCTGGACGTCTACTACACCGACTTCGCCGTTCAGTAGCGGACCGCAGCCGGCGGATAGCCGGCTGCAAACCTTCCCAGGATCGGAGTCCTCGGGCGGGGCCGTGCTATCCGCACTACCCCCGCCCTGCGTCCCCCGACCTGGTCGGTTTTCGCGGCTCTCCGCCGTACGGTGCGTCGCGGTGGTTCTGCGGGGGATGGGGGCGCGACCCAGCCGGCGCTGCTCGCGCCGGCGGGGTCTTTCCCTGTGATCCGGGTCCTGGGGTCGTTCTGGGCGGGGTGGTGTCTACTTCGCGCCGGCCTTCGGCCGGCGTACTTCTTTCGCGCCGGCCTTCGGCCGGCGTACTTCCTCTTCCTTCGCGCCGGCCTTCGGCCGGCCCTGACGGCTATGCCCCGATGTGGGGCTCCGGGGAGACCTCCAGCCGTACCCGGGTGCCGTCGGCGTCGATGGTGACGTGCACCAGGTCCGCCAGCTGGCGCGCGATCCAGAGGCCCCGGCCGCGGGTGCCGAAGGGCGTGGGGGGGTGGGCCTGCCACACCTGGGAGCGGTCGAAGCCGTCGCCCACGTCGGTGACCTCGATCACCAGCCGGCCGTCGGTCCACGCCCGCACGGCCACCGGAGCCCGCCCGTGCTCCTGGGCGTTGGCCAGGATCTCGTCCAGCGCCAGCACCAGATCGCCGGCCCGGTCGCCGAAGCCGTGCCGTTCCGCGATGTCGCGGACCGCCTGGCGTACGCGGGCGATCTCGGCCGGGTCGGAGCCCAGGGTGGCGGTGTAATGCTCGCTGTCGGGCATGGTGTCGGTGGCATCTGAGCGTACCGCCTGGGGAGCGCGCCGCCGAACCCGCCGATCCGGGCCCATCGGTCCGCACATGCCCTCAACTCGGCCGGGGCGCGGGCCGAAGAAGGCTTCGTGGCCGACGTCCTCTCCCAGAGCGAGATCGACGCCCTCCTCTCGGCGCTGTCAAGCGGCGACGTGGATGCGGCGGAGATGCGCGATGAACCCGACGCGCCCCAGGTGCGCCCGTTCGACTTCACCCGGCCGAGCAAGTTCTCCAAGGACCAGCTCCGCACCCTTCGGATGATGCACGAGGTGTTCTGCCGCTCCGCGCAGACACACCTGTCGGCGCTCCTGCGGACCGTGGTGGAGATCGAGGTGGCCTCGGCCGACCAGATGGCCTACGCCGAGTTCGTCAACTCGATGCCGGCGCCGACGCTCATCGAGGTCGTCACCATGGACCCGCTGGAGGGGAACGCGGTCCTGAACGTCGACCTGCCGATCGCCTTCTCGATCATCGACCGGCTGGTGGGCGGCCCGGGCACCCATCGCCCGCGCCTGCGCGAGCTGACCGAGATCGAGATGGCGCTCATGAGCAACGTCACCGACATGCTCGCGGCGGCGTTCTCGGAGGCGTGGGCCAGCGTGACGCCGCTGCGGATGCGCAGCGTGGCCACCGAGATGAACCCCCAGTTCGCCACGGTGGTGCCGCACTCGGACATGGTGGTGCTGATCTCATTCGAGATCCGCATCGGCAAGGCCGCGGGCACGATGGCCCTCTGCGTGCCCTACATCGTGCTCGAGCCCGTGATCGGGCGCCTCAGCGCCCAGAGCTACCTCTCCACCACCACCCAGGCGCCGTCGGACGAGAGCCGCGAGGACATCGCGAACCGCCTGGCCGAGGTGGAGGTGCCCGTGGCCGCCGAGCTGGGCGGCGTGCAGTTGCGCGTGGCCGACCTGCTGGCGCTGGGCGCCGGCGATGTGATCCCGCTGGGGCTGGCCCCCGGTGCGGACGTGGGCCTGAGGGTGGGGCGCCGTGTGGCGTTCACCGCCCAGGCCGGGACGCGCGGACGGCGCGTCGCGGTGCAGATCACCGGAGTCGTGGACGACCCCGAAAGGACGATGTAGATGACCGGCAGCCTGTCCCAAGAGGAGATCGACGCCCTGCTCGCGGGCGGAGGCGATGACGCCCCTGCCGGCGACGCGCCCGCCGACTCCGACGGTGCCATCGACCACCCGGGCTTCGGCCCGGACGAGCGCGATGCCATCGGCGAGGTCGGCAACATCTGCATGTCCTCGGCGGCCACGGCCCTGAGCGCGCTGCTGGGCAACCCGGTGTCGATCACCACCCCCTCGGTGGACGTTGTCGACCCGAGCGCGGTCCGCGGCGGCATCGGCCGCCCGGCGGCCGTGACCTTCATCGACTTCACCGACGGGCTCGACGGCCAGAACGTCCTGATCCTGGGCAACCGGGAGGCGAGCGTCGTCGCCGACCTCATGATGGGTCAGGCCCCCGGCGAGCCGGTCGACGAACTGACCGAGCTGCAGCTGTCGGCGGTCTCCGAGGCCATGAACCAGATGATGGGCAGCGCCGCCACGGCCATGGCCGAGATGCTGGGCCGGCGGGTGGACATCACCGCCCCGCGCGTCCGTGTGCTGGACCCCAGCGACCCCGACGACGTGCTGGGGATCCCGGACGACGTCCCGCTGGTGCGGGTCCAGTTCCAGCTGCGGGTGGGCGACCTCATCGACACCGCGCTGATGCAGCTGATGCCCGTCGACTTCGCCATCGGCCTGGTGGCGGGCCTGGTGTCCGGCGCCGAGGCGCCGGCCATCCCGGCCACCCCGCCCCCGGCCCCCGAGGCCGCCGCTCCGGCCCCCGAGGCCGCCACCCCGCCTCCGGTCGCGTCCACCCCGCCGCGGGCCGCCCCGGCCGCCCCCGCCCCCGAGGTGCACCCGGTCAGCTTCCCCTCGCTCGATGAGGCGGTCACCTCGGGGCCGGCGGGCGACATCGGCCTGCTGCTGGACGTGCCCCTCCAGGTCACCGTGGAGCTCGGCCGCACGAGGATGCGCATCCGCGACGTCCTCGAGCTGGCCGCCGGCTCCATCGTCGAGCTCGACCGGATCGCCGGCGAGCCGGTCGACGTCCTGGTGAACGGCAAGCAGATCGCCCGCGGCGAGGTCGTGGTGATCAACGAGGAGTTCGGCGTCCGCATCACCGAGGTGGCCCACCCGGCCACCCGGCTGCGCGGCGTCACGGCGGACGGCTGATGGCCGATCGCCGAAACGCGGTGAGCATCGCTCATGCCGGCCCCCCGGCTGCCGATGATCGCTTCAGCCAGACGAACCACCTGCGAGCCAAGGACTGCTGATGCCGAGTGTGCTGATCGCCGATGACGCCGCGTTCATGCGGATGATGATCAAGAACATCCTCTCCGAGGCCGGGTACGACATCGTCGGCGAGGCCGAGAACGGCACCGTGGCGGTGGCCAAGTACGCCGAGCTGAAGCCGGACCTGACCACCATGGACATCACGATGCCCGAGATGGACGGCCTGGCCGCCCTGAAGGAGATCCGCGGGTCCGACCCCACGGCACGCGTGGTGATGTGCTCGGCCATGGGCCAGCAGTCGATGGTGATCGAGAGCATCCAGGCCGGCGCGCGCGACTTCATCGTCAAGCCGTTCCAGCCGGATCGCGTGCTCGAGGCCGTCCAGAAGGCACTGGCCTAAGGGCCAGTCCCCGGCGGGCCCCGCGCCCGCTCACGACGCCATGGTCACGACACCCCGGACCAGGCACGGATCGCCGCACCACTCCGGGCGCCGGATGCGCCCCCTCTTCATCACCCTCCTGCTCGCGCTGGCCCTGGCCATCGGGGCCGGACCGGTCCCCTCGGCCCTCGGCCAGGGGGGCGCGGACCCGGCCCCGGTCACCACCACGGGGGCGCAGGCGCCGACGGCACCCGCCGGCCAGCCCGCGCCCGCAGCCGAGCCGGAGCCGGCCAGCGAGTCGCTCCCGATCCCCGAGGGGTCCTCGGGCCCGGTCTCGGTGGACGGCGGCATGGGCGGCACCGCGCTGCGCCTGCTGCTGGGCCTGATCGTCGTGGTCGCCCTGATCGTGGGCGTCTGGCAGCTCATGAAGCGCGTGCAGCGCAACCGCTACCCGGCGCTGGCGCCGGTGGGCGGCGAGTTGATCGATGTGGTCGCCACGACGCCGCTCGGCCCCAACCGCGCCCTGCACCTGGTGCGCGTGGGCGGTGCCGTGGTGCTCGTGGGTGCCACCGAGCAGGCCGTTCAGGCCATCACGACCCTCGACGAGGACTCCGCCGCCATCATCGCCCGCGCCCTCGGCCCCGGCGGCCCCGGCGAGGGCGATCGCAGCCGCGCGGTGCAGACCGCCCGCACGGGCGTGCCCGTGACCATGATGGACCGCCTGCGCGCGATGACCGTGCGCCGGTGAGCGGGATGTCGGGCCGGCTGGCGGATCTGATGACCCCCCGCCCCGTGCTGGTGCACGAGCCCCAGCCGACCCTGCGCGAGCGGATCGTGGCCGCCATGCCGCCGCCGCCGGCCACGCGCCGCCGCCGTTGGCTTCGTCGCGCGCTGATCGCGGCCCCGTTCCTGATCATCGCGCTGGCGATGCTCGCCCCGGCCATCGCCCACTCCCAGGCGGGCATCAACCTGACCCTGGACGGCGACGAGAACGGCGCCTCCACCGCGCTCCAGCTGCTGGTGCTGCTGACGGTGCTCACCCTGGCGCCGTCGATCCTCATCATGATGACCAGCTTCACGCGGATCATCGTGGTGCTGGGATTCGTGCGCAACGCCCTCGGCACGCCCACCACGCCGCCCAACCAGGTGCTGATCGGCATCGCGGTCTTCCTCAGCATCTTCGTGATGGCGCCGACGCTCGGCCTGATCAACGAGGAGGCCGTGCAGCCGCTGATCAACGGTCAGATCACCGAGGCCCAGGCCATCGAGCGGGCCGAGCAGCCCATCCGCGACTTCATGTTCGAGCAGGTCGACCAGAAGGATCTCGGCCTCTTCGTCGACCTCTCGGGTGCCGAGCGCCCCGAGACCCGGGCCGACGTGCCCACCAGCATCCTGATCCCGGCCTTCGTGCTCTCCGAGCTCCAGACGGCCTTCGAGATCGGGTTCCTCATCTTCATCCCGTTCCTGATCATCGACATGGTGATCGCATCGACGGTGATGAGCATGGGCATGGTGATGCTGCCCCCGGTGATCATCTCGCTGCCGTTCAAGATCCTGCTGTTCGTGCTGGTGGACGGCTGGCATCTGGTGTCCGAGTCCCTCGTGCGCGGCTTCTTCTAGCCGGCGCCGGAGCAAGGAGGACAGACCATGGACCAGAGCCAGATCATGGAGGTGGGGGCCCGCGCGATGTGGGTCACCCTCGAGATCTCGCTGCCCATCCTGGGCGTCAGCCTGGTGGTGGGGCTGCTGGTGTCGATCTTCCAGGCGGTCACCCAGCTCCAGGAGCCCACGCTGACCTTCATCCCGAAGATCCTGGCGGTGGTGGTGGTGATCGTCGTCGCCGGGCCGTGGATGATGAATACGCTGCTCAGCTTCACCATCGACCTCTGGTCGGGGATCGCGGGCGTCGGCGCCTAGGGGCGCCGGCACCGACACCGGACCCGGCCGCCCGCCGTGCAGCAGATCCTCCTCGCCCTGGCGCCCAACGCGGTGCTGTTCGCGCTCATCGCCACGCGCCTCTCGGCGATGATGCTGATGGCGCCGATGCTGAGCTCGCGCACCATCCCCATGCGCGTGAAGGCCGCGCTGGTGGTGACCATCAGCTTCGTGGCGCTCCCCCTGGTGGCGGCCGCCGGCGGCGAGGTGCCCACGCACGGGGCGGCCATCGCGAGCCTGCTGGTGAAGGAGGCCGTCATCGGCTTCGCCTTCGGCCTGGTGGCCCAGATGCTGTTCGCGGCCGTCCAGACCGCCGGCGGTTACATCGATCTCGGCGCCGGCTTCGCGATCGCCCAGAGCTTCGACCCGGCCACGAACGCCAACGTCTCGGTGCTGGGCCGCTTCTACAACCTGATCGCGCTGACGGCGTTCATCGCGATGGGTGGCATCCAGTTGCTGGTGGGCGGGGTGGTGAGCAGTTTCCTGCTGGCGCCGCCCCTTGCGGGGGTGGACATCGCCGCGGTGGTGACCGGAGTCCTCGATCGCGCCGACGACATCCTGCTGATCGCCGTGCAGATCTCCGCGCCGCTGTTGGGCGCCCTGCTGATCGCCGATATCACCCTCGGGATCATCTCCCGGGCGGTCCCGCAGATGAACGTCTTCATCGTGGGCCTGCCGATCAAGATCGCGGTGGCGCTGGCCGGCACGGCCATCCTGTTGCCCGCGTTCATCATCTTCATGAACACCCTGGGAGCCCAGATGCTGGCGGACCTCTCCTCGATGATGCGGGCCGCGGGAGCCGAGTGATGGCCACCCGCGTGCTGGTGACCGACGACTCGCCGCTGCTGCGCCGCGTCCTGCTGGACATGCTCACCGAGGGCGGCATGGAGGTGGTGGGGGAGGCCCGCGACGGCATCGAGCTGGTGGACAAGGCCAAGGCCCTGCGTCCCGATGTCATCACGCTCGATGTGGAGATGCCGCGCCGCAACGGCCTGGAGGGCCTCCGCGTGCTGATGGCCGAGTGCCCCACCCCGGTGGTGATGGTGAGCACCCTCACCGGAGAGGGCACGACGGCCACGGCCGAGGCCCTGTCGTCCGGCGCGGTCGATGCGGTGTGCAAGCCCGCGATGCGCCTCAGTCCCGAGGCGTGGGGGCCGGCGCGCGACCAGTTGCTGCGCGCGGTGCGCGGCGCGGCCGGCGCGCGGGTGCGCGGCCTCTCCCGCACGCCGGCGCCGGCGCGGCCCGGGGCGGCGCTGGCCGGCCGCGCCGGCGCCCCGGGCGGTCCGCTGGTGGTGATCGCCTGCTCGACGGGCGGACCGCGCGCGCTGCAGGCGGTGGTCCCGCGGCTGCCCGAGCGACTGGGCGCCGGGGTACTCATCGTGCAGCACATGCCCGAGGGCTTCACGGCGTCGCTGGCCAAGCGCCTCGACGCCGACTCCCGGCTCACCGTGCGCGAGGCGGCCGACTCGGACGGCATCCGTCCGGGCACCGCGCTGATCGCGCGGGCCGGCAACCACCTCGAGGTGACCTCGCGCGAGCGGGTGCGCCTGACCAGTACCCCGCCCATCGGCGCCCTGCGCCCGCGGGCCGACGTCACCATCGAGTCGGCCTCGAAGCACTTCGGCCGCTCCCTGGTGATCGTGGTGCTCACCGGGATGGGCGACGACGGCCTGGCCGGCTGTCGTGTGGCCAAGCCCGCCGGCGCGCACATCCTTGCCGAGGACGAGTCGTCCGCGGTGGTGTGGGGGATGCCCGGGGCGGTGGCCACCGCCGGCCTGACCGACGCCCTGGTGCCCCTGGAGGCGATACCGCTGGCCCTCGCCGAGATGGTGGCGACGGTGGCCGCTCGCTGAGCGTCGCGGCGCGCGCGGACCCCCGGGCTTGGCGGCGCGCGCGGTGACCCTGTTAGTGTCGACAAGCGGCGTTCTGCACCCCATCACGGAGAACCCATGACGACTTCTGCACCGCTCGCCACCACCGACTTCAAGGTGGCCGACCTCTCCTTGGCCGAGTTCGGCCGCAAGGAGATCGGCCTCGCCGAGCACGAGATGCCCGGCCTCATGGCGATCAGAGCGGAGTTCGCAGACAGTCAGCCACTCCGCGGGGCACGGATCACCGGCTCGCTCCACATGACGATCCAGACGGCCGTCCTGATCGAGACGCTGACGGCCCTGGGTGCCGAGGTCCGCTGGGCCTCGTGCAACATCTATTCGACCCAGGACCACGCCGCCGCCGCGATCGCCGCCGCCAACACGCCGGTCTTCGCCTACAAGGGCGAGACCCTTGAGGACTACTGGGACTATTGCCACCGCATCTTCGAATGGCATGACGGCGGCACCGCCAACATGATCCTCGACGACGGCGGAGACGCCACCCTGCTCCTCCATCTCGGCATGCAGGCGGAGACGAACCCGAGCGTTATCGCCCATCCGACCAACGAGGAAGAGGAAGTCCTCTTCGCCACCATCAAGAAGCAGTTGGCCGAGAAGCCCGGCTGGTACACCAGGTTCGCCGC
>JAVJSF010000004.1:0-36703 GCA_040219555.1 Miltoncostaeaceae bacterium | reverse complement strand
ACCAGGAACTGGCTGAAGGTGGGCGCCGGGGTCTCATCGGCCCCCGAGACCACCAGGCGCTGGGCCACGAACACCAGCAGGATCACGATCAGGATCGGGAAGGCGGCGCTCTTGATGAAGCGGTTCATGCGCGGGTGCGCCTTTGCGGTGGCGGTGGCGGGGGCTGGACCGAGGATAGACCACCCCCCGAGGGGCTCGGCCCGGGCACGAGGTCACCTTAAGGAAGCCATCACACCACGCCACCCCCGACCGCCTACGGCACCACCTGGGGCCGCAGCGATTCCAGCCGGCCCGGCCCGATGCCCTCCACCTCGAGCAACTGGTCGACGCTCGAAAAGCTCCCGTTCGCATCGCGCCAGGCCACGATGCGGCCCGCCAGGGTGGGGCCGATGCCGTCCAGTCCGTCCAGTTCCTCCAGGCTCGCGGCCGAGAGGCTGACCGGGGCGCCGGACGCGCCGACCGCCGTGCCGGGTGCCGGGGCGGCCACCGCCTCCCCGCGGCGCGGGACGTCGATGCGCTGGCCGTCGGCCACGCGGGCCGCCAGGTTCAGGGCGGCCAGGTCGGCCCGCGGCACCGCACCGCCGGCGCGGGTGACCGCGCCCTGCACCCGGGCGCCCTCGCGGAGGGTGTAGACACCCGGCCGGCGCACCGCGCCGACCACGTGCACCACCACCCGGGGCGCCGTCGCGGCATCCCCGGCCCCGTCACCCCCGACGGCAGCCCCGCCGCCGGCGACGGGCGCCGCACCGTCCACCACCGTCACCCCGCCCCCGCCCTGGGGCTGGACCCCCGCGGCGCCTCCGCCGCCGGCCATGCGCCAGGCCACGGCCGCCACGGCGAGCGCCAGGGCGAGGTACACCCAGCCGGTGCGTCGTAGCCAGGGCAGCAGCGCATCCATGGCGAGGACGCTAGGCCGCGCCGGCTCACGTCATCCTCACGCGAGGTGCCACCAGCCGCCCGCAACCGTGCCGATGCCCGTGCGCCACCCCGCGGGCGGCGGGCGGGTCACCTCACGACGATGTTCACCAGTTTGTCCGGCACCACGATCTGGCGCGCGACGTCCTTGCCCTCGCACGCCTCGGCGACACGCGGCAGCGCGCGCGCGAGGTCGATGAGCTCCTGCTCGGCGAGCCCCGTCGCCACCTGCATCCGCTCGCGCACCTTGCCGTTGATCTGCACCACGACGGTGATCTCATCGCGCTCCAGCAGGGACGGATCGGCCTGGGGCCACGGCTCGGTCCACAGCCGCTCGCCCCCGAGCGCCTCCCACATCTCGCAGGTCACGTGCGGGGCGAAGGGGAATAGCAGGGACACGGCGGTCTGGGCGGCATAGCGCGCCGCGGCCGCGCCGGCCGGCCCCTCGAAGGCCCCCTCCGACACGCCCTTGGTACCGACGTTGACCAGTTCCTGCACCGCCGAGATGGCCGTGTGGAACGAGAAGCGCTCGCCGATGTCCTCGGACACCTTGACGATGGCCGCCTCGGCCTTGCGCACCGTCTCGAGGGCGGCGGCGTCGTCGCCCAGGTCCTCGCGACCGGGACGCGCCACCAGGGATCCGGGACCCATGGAGCGCACCAGGCGCCACAACCGCTCCAGGAACCGGCGCTGCCCCTCCACGCCGCGGTCGCTCCACTCGATGTCGTCGGCCGCCGGCCCCATGAACAGGACGTACAGGCGCAGGGTGTCGGCCCCGAAGCGGTCGATGATCTCGTCGGGCGACACCACGTTGCCCTTGCTCTTGCTCATCTTGGCGCCGTCGCGGTGGATCATCCCCTGGGTGAACAGGCGGGCGAACGGCTCGCGGGCCGACACCAGACCGGCGTCGTTGAGCACCTTGGTGAAGAAGCGCGCGTAGAGCAGGTGCAGGACGGCGTGCTCGACCCCGCCGATGTACTGGTCGACCGGCAGCCAGTAGTCGAGCACCTCTCGCTCGAAGGCCGCGCCCGACAGGTGAGGCGCCGTGTAGCGCAGGAAGTACCAGGACGAGTCGACGAAGGTGTCCATCGTGTCGGTCTCGCGCCGGGCGGGCCCTGCGCACGACGGGCAGTCCACGTTCACCCAGTCGGTGGCCGCCGCGAGGGGGCTCTGGCCCTTCGGGGCGTAGTCGTCGATGTCGGGCAGCAGCACCGGGAGCTGGTCCTCGGGCACCGGCACCGTGCCGCAGCGCTCGCAGTGGACCACGGGGATCGGCGCGCCCCAGTAGCGCTGGCGCGACACCAGCCAGTCGCGCAGGCGGTAGCCCACGGTTGCCTCGCCCAGGTCGCGCTCGGCCAGCCAGTCGGCCATCCGCGCTTTGGCGGTGTCGACGTCCAGCCCGTCCAGGAAGCCCGAGCCCACCAGTCGGCCCTCGCCGGTGTACGCCTCCTCCAGGGGGGTATCGGCGTCCTCGCCCTCGCCGGCGATGACGCGCACGACGGGGATTCCGAAGGCCCCGGCGAAGGCGAAGTCGCGCTCGTCGTGACCGGGCACGGCCATGATGGCGCCGGTGCCGTAGTCCATCAGGACGTAGTCGGCCACCCACACGGGGATCGGCTCCCCGGTGACCGGGTTGATCACGTGGCGCCCGGTGAAGACCCCGGTCTTCTCGCGCTCGGCATCGCCGCGCTCGGCGGCCGAGCGGCGGGACGCGGCGCCGGCGTAGTCGCGCACAGCCTCGGCCTCGGGGAGCCCCTCGACCAGCCGGTCCACCAGCGGGTGCTCGGGGGCCAGGATGAAGAAGGTGGCGCCGAACAGGGTGTCGGGCCGGGTGGTGAAGACCGGGATCTCGTGCTCGCCGTCCTCGGTGCGGAACAGCACCCGCGCGCCCTCGGAGCGGCCGATCCAGTTGCGCTGCATCGTGAGCACGCGCTCGGGCCAGTCCACCAGCAGGTCCATGTCGTCCAGCAGGTCCTGCGCGTAGTCGGTGATGCGCAGGAACCACTGTGTGAGCTGGCGCAACTCCACCTCACTGCCACAGCGCTCGCAGTGGCCGTCCTGCACCTGTTCGTTGGCCAGGACGGTCTGATCCTTGGGGCACCAGTTGACCGCCGCCTCACGGCGCTCGGCCAGGCCGCGCTCGAGGAAGCGCAGGAAGATCCACTGGGTCCAGCGGTAGTACTCCGGATCGCACGTGGCCAGCTCGGTGTTCCAGTCCAGCGCGAAACCGAGACGTTGCATCTGGCGGCGGATGCGGTCGATGTTGCGCCGGGTCACCACGGCGGGCGGCTCGCCGGTGCGGATGGCGGCGTTCTCGGCCGGGAGCCCGAAGGCGTCGTAGCCCATCGGGTGGAACACCGCAGCGCCCTGTCGCCGGCGGTGGTGCGCGATCACGTCGCCCATCGTGTAGTTCTTGACGTGCCCCATATGGATGTCGCCGGAGGGGTACGGCAGCATCTCGAGCACGTAGGCCTTCGGGCGGTCCGGGACGGTGGCCGTCGCCCCGTCGGCCGAGACGGGCTCGGCCCGGAAGGCCTTCTCCTGGTCCCAGCGCGCCTGCCACCTGGCTTCGATGGGCTGCGGGTCGTAGCGTTCGGGCAGGATCTGCTCAGGCGTGCTCAACCGCGCGAGTATCTCACACGGCCCCGGAACAGGACGGACGCCCGGATGACCACCACCCGCCCCCAGGTCACCATCCGCGAGGCCGATCTCGAGGCCCACTTCCCGGGCATCCTCGCCCTGTATCACGCCCACGACTGGACGCACGCACGCGATCCGGCACGCCTGCGCACCGCCATCGGCGCTTCCTCGTACAAGGTGGTGGCGATGGAGGAGGACCGGGTGGTGGGCTTCGCGCGGGCCATGTCCGACGAGGCCTTCGCGGTCTACATCGCCGACATCCTGGTGAGCCCCGACCACCAGCGCAGGGGTATCGGGCGCCGGCTGGCCCAGAGCATCCTGGACCACTACCCCATGGACACCTTCCACCACCAGGTGCTCATCGCCGAGCGCGGGGCCGAGGGCTTCTACCGCCGGCTGGGGATGATCCCGGTGACCGCCTACGGGCTGACCGCCTTCATCCGCGCGCGGCCCTGACCGCGCCCGGTCGGGGTGGCGGTCCGGTATAAACCGCGCGCGCCCGGACGCCCGGGCCGCCAGACCCTGCCCCGAAGGACGGACCCCCAGACATGGACGACAGCACGCTCATCTACGTCACCGGACACCGCAACCCCGACACCGATTCCATCGCCGCGGCGATCGGGCTGGCGGAGTTGCGCGGCCGGCTGAACCCGGAGGGCACCTACGTCCCGGTGCGCCTGGGCGATCTGAACGCGCAGACGGAGTGGGTGCTGGAGCAGGCCGGCGCGGAGGCGCCCGAGTACCTGCCGCACGCCATGGTGCGCGCCGGCGATGTCATGGACGGCGAGTTCCCCACCGCCTCGCACCGCGCCCCGCTGCGCGAGGTGGGCCTGGCGATGGCCCGCAGGGGCGCCGAACTGATGCCGATCGTCGACGACGAGGGCCGCCTGGCGGGCGTGGTGACCGAGCGCGACCTGGCCCGGCGCTACCTGCGCGAGTCGGACGAGCCCTCCAGCTTCGCCGACCGCCCGGTGGAGACCGACGCCATCGTGGCGCTCACCGGCGGCGAGATGCTGGTGGCCCCCGAGCGTCTGCTCAACGGGCGCCTGTGGGCCGTCACGACCGACGTGGAGAGCATGGGCGGGGCGATGGGGCCCAACGACATCGTCGTCATCGGCAACCGGCCCGACGCCCAGCGCAAGGCCGTCGAGATCGGCGTCGCGCTGCTCATCTCCACCTACTCCCCGCCCCCCGACGACATAGTGGCGCTCGCTCGCGAGAACGGCGTGGGCGTGGTCATCTCGCCGCGGGACTCCTACACGACCGGCCGCCTGGTGGCGCTGTCGGTGGACGCCGAGCACGTGATGAGCTCGGAGGACATCCTCACCACCGAGCCCGAGGCGCTGGCCGCCGATCTGGCCGACGCCATCAAGGACGTGCACTACTCGGCGGCGATCGTCGTCGACGCCGACCGGCGCCCGGTGGGCCTGGTGACCCCGTCCGAGCTGGTCAACCCCACCCCCCGCCGGGTGATCCTGGTCGACCACGCCGAGACGGCCCAGAGCGTGCCCGGCATCGAGCAGGCCCAGGTGGTCGAGATCCTCGACCACCACCACATCGGCTCGATCGAGACCCGCTTCCCGGTGGCGGCGGTGTTCGACCCCATCGGGAGCACGGCCTCGCTGGTGACCGAACGCTTCCGCGCCGCCGGCCTCGAGCCCACCCGGCCCACCGCGACGCTGCTGCTGTCGGCGGTGCTCTCGGACACGGTGATCCTGAGCTCCCCCACCACCACCGACCGCGACCACGCGGTGGTGGCGTACCTGGAGGAGTTGCTCGGGCTGGACGCGCGCGAGTTCGGGACCGCGATGTTCACCGCCTCGTCCGACGTCTCGGACGTGCCGGCGGGCGACATCATCAACCGCGACGCCAAGGAGTACCAGACCGGCTCGGGCACCATCTGCATCGCGCAGATCGAGACCGTGGGGCCGGCGCTGGCCGCGCGCAAGGAGGAGCTGCTGGCGGCCCTCGACGCCCAGCGCGAGGCGCGCGGGTACGCGCTCTTCGCCCTGATGGTCACCGACATCGTGGCCAAGGGCACCGACCTCCTCATCTCTGGCGACGGCGCGCCGCTGGAGCGCGTCTTCGGCGTGCCCGCGGTGGAGCGGAGCATGGATCTGCCCGGGGTCATGAGCCGCAAGAAGCAGGTGGCCCCTCAGCTGCTCGAGGCCATGTAGGGGACGGCCCGCCGGCGCCCCACCGCGGGCGCCGGCTCCGCGGGACGCGCTACCTTGGAGTGCTTGGCCTCGACCGCACGGGGCGCCCCCGGCCGCGCGCCGGACCACTCCGAGGAGCGCATGAGAACAGCACCCACAGCCGACCCGGCCCCCGCGGCGACGCCGCACGCGACCGACTCCGCGGCGACGCGCGAGCGCGCCCTCCTGTGGCGCCACCAGTCGCTGTTCTCGGCGGCCAACGCCGCCGGGGCCGTGGGACTGCTGTGGCTGTCGGCCATCTCGGGCGGCGGGCCGGCGGCGGCCGGCGGGATCATCGGCGCCGCGCTGCTGGCGTTCGTGGTGGCCGGTCCGGTGGGGGCGCTGGCGGTGGCCCACGGGTCGCGCCGCCACCTGCTGCTGGCGGCGAGCGTCACGGGTGCCGCATCGCTGGCCGCCGTGGCCGTGGCGGGAGCGAGTCCCGGCACGGCGTGGCTGATCGGCGCGGCGATCGCCCTGGGGCTGGCGCGCGCCCTGTACGACGCCACCGCCACCGACATCCTCCAGCAACTGGTCGACCCCACCCGCGTCCTGGACGCGATGCGCGACCTCACCCGCCGCTTCGGTCGCGGACAGGCCCTGGGCCTGGCCGCCGCCCTGTCGGCCGGCTTCATCGCCGGCCCTCGCGGCGTGATCCTGGCCGCCGCGGCCCTGGCGCTGGCGGCCGCGGCGATGGTCACCGGCCATGGCGCGCGGATCGACCTGCGCCCCGAGGGATCGGTGCCGGCGCACGTGGCGATGGCCCGCGCGGTGCGCGTCATCAGGCACCGGCCCACCCTGCGCCGCTCCGTGACGGGTGGGGCGGCGGCCGTGGCGATGGGCTCGGCGCTCAGCGCCCTGCTCATCCTGTGGTTGAGGGACGGCGTGGGCCTGAGGGGGAGCCTGATACCGACCCTCATCCTGGGATTCATGGTGGTGCGCCTCGCCCGCCCGGCACTTCTCGCCATGGCACTCCGGGTCCCCGGCCGGGTGCTCGTCGCCCTGGCGCTCGGACTACAGGCGGGCACGGCGGTGGCCGCACACGGTGCCTCGGGCATCGCCGGGGCCGCCGGGGCGTATGCCCTGAGCCTGGCCTCGGGTGCGCTGCTCGCAACCCTGATCCTGCAGGCCCATCGCCGGGCGGCCCCGCGTGCCGTGGCGCCGGGCGTGGGGGCGGTCTGCGGGATGGCCTGGGCCCTCGCGGCCGCCGCCGGCGCGGCCGGCGCTGCCGTGCTCGCCACCGGCCTCGGGATCGGCCAAGCCTACCTCGTGCTGGGCGCCCTGGCGGCGGGAGGGGCCGCGCTGACGATCACCCCGCTGGCGCTGCGTCCGCTCCACCGGAGCTGACCGGGGCCGCCGGGCGTCAGTCCGAGTGGCGCTCGGCGCGCTCGACGGCCTCGGCGATGCATCGCTCCACGGTGGCCGTCGACGCATCCTTCGGCACGCCCGGGTATCCGTAGGGCTCGCCCCAGAGCCCCAACGGCAGGCCCGCGTCGCGGGCGAACTCCTCGGCCCGGGTGTGGCCGCCGTACTCCACGAAGCGCGCCGTGTCCCCGGTCCAGAACCAGATACCCGAGTCGCGGCTGGCCCCACCCTTCCCGCGCTGGACGCGGGCGGCCTCGACGTAGATGACGGCTTCGGGCACGGGCGACTCCTCCGGTACGGGACGGGCCCCGAAGGCTAGAGGAACGCCTCGAGGACGGCACAGGCCACCAGCCCCGCGCCGGCGGCGACAAGCCAGACCGGGGAGGGGCGCACACCCCGTGCGCCGGCCAGCAACGGCGACACGATCAGGCCCAGTTCGGCCGCGGTGTGCGGTGCCGTCGCCGCCGCCAGGGCGACGGGGTCGGCGGCGCGCCCCAGGTCGCCCGCGGCCAGGCCGGAGCGGACCGCCCAGGCGGCGACCAGCAGACCGGCCGCGGCGGCGCACATCCCCCGCCCCGCCGGCTCATCACGGCGCACGAGCAGCCACGCCACCACCGCCAGCGCCGCGCACAACAGCACGCTGCGGGTGGCCACCTGCGCCACGAAACCCCATTCGGGCGGATATCCCGCGGTGGGGTCAACCGGTTCGGCGCCCGCCGCCGCCCAGCTGGCGACCGCCAGGAACAGCAGCCACCCGATCGCGCCCAGCACGAGGGCCTCTGCGACGATGCGCGCGGCGCGGGTCATGGAAGAAGCGTGCCCGGAGCCGGCGCGCCGCGCACCCCTCGATGGTCCAGTGGGCCCCGGACCGACGGCCAGTCCGCGCCCAGACCCGATCGCCGGCCGGGATGCGGTCGGCGATCGGGGACCGGGGCATCTGCCATCCTCCCCGCGTGCCAATCGATCCGGCCTCCGCCCGCGCCTTCGTGATGGCCGAGGCGCGCCTGCTGGATCAGGTCCGCCTCGCCGCCGCGCTGGGTGAGCCGGTGGATGCCGAGGCGCTGCGTGCGGCCCTGTCGGCCTACGCGGCGCCCGGAGGTGGCTACGGCGCCGGCCTCGAGCCCGACCTGAGAGCGCCGGAAGCGCAGCCGGCGGCGGCGATGCATGCGCTGGAGGCGCTCGCCGACCTGGGGGCGCCGGCCCCCGAGGCCGCGGCGCTGTGCGACTGGCTGGCCCGGACGAGCCTGCCCGACGGCGGCCTGCCCTTCGCCCGCCCCGTCTGGGATCCGGCGGGGTGCGCCCCGTTCTGGCTGGCCGCAGACCCCGGCCGCTCCTCGCTCCAGATCACCGCGGCGGTGGCCGCACAGGCCCACCGTGCGGCCCGCCACGACCCCGCGGTGGCCATGCACCCCTGGCTGATGCTGGCCACCGCCTACGGTCTGGGCGCGATGGAGCAGATCCAGGGACCGGTTCCGGTTCTCAGCCTGATGTTCAGCCTCCGCCTGCTGGCGGAGATGGAGCCGCGCTTCCCTCGAGCTCAGGTGCAGCTGGAGCGTCTGGCCGGCCAGCTGCCGCGCTCGGGCCGCCTGCCGGTGGAGGGCGGCGCCGACGACGAGTTCATGCGCCCACTGGACTTCTCCCCCACCCCCGACGACCCGGTGCGCCCGTTCATCGCCCCCGAGCGCATCGAGGAGGACTTGGACCGGCTGGAGGCGGGCCAGGACTCCGACGGCGGCTGGCGGGCCGAGTGGCTGAGCTACTCGGATGAGGCGCGCCGCGAGTGGCGTGGCTACCTCACGGTGCGGGCGCTCGCTCTGCTGCACGCCAACGGACGCCTGTAGCCGCCCGGCGGCCGACGGCGGCGAGCCGTCACGCGTGTGCCTCCGTACCGGAACGGGTACGACACGGGTGACCAATCCCGACCCCGGAGGTGAGCGATGCCACCGAGCGGCAGCAACTCCAAGCGCGAGCGACAGTTCGAGCACATCAAGAGCGGCCTGCTGGAGCGCGGCGAGGACGAGGACACCGCCGAGGAGATCGCGGCCCGCACGGTCAACAAGGAGCGGGCGCGCGCCGGCGAGGCGGCGTCGGCGTCCAGGAGCTCGACCGAGGACATCTCTTCGGGCCGGCGCGGAGGCCGGCGCTCGGGGACCGAGCGCGACACCGGGCGAACCCGCGACCAGCTCTACGCCGAGGCGAAGCGCAAGGGCATCGAGGGGCGCTCGAAGATGGACAAGGAACAACTGCGCCGGGCGGTGGACGCCGACAAGGGCGGTTGAGGGCCCCGAGGCGCCCGGCAGGCGGGACCCCTAGAGACCCGCCTGCTCACGTACCAGCTCGCCCACCCGGGCCGGGTCGGCCCGGCCTTGCGTGGCCTTCATGGCCTGGCCGACGAAGAAGCCCACCAGCTTGTCCTTGCCGCCGCGCAGTTCCTCGGCCTGGCCCGGGTTGTCCTCGAACAGCTTCGCCACCAGGGCCACCAGCTCGCCCTCGTCGGAGATCTGGCCGAGACCCTTCTCCTGAACCACCGCCGCCGGAGCGGCGCCGGAGACGATCACCTCGGCCAGGACCTCCTTGGCCAGCGGGCTCGACAGGGTGCGGTCGCCCAGCAGGCCCAGCAGCTCCACGAGGTGCCCCGGGGTGACCCTGCTCTCCCAGGGCTCTTGGCCCACCTCGCGCAACTGGGCGCGCAGCTCGCCGCGGATCCAATTGGCGGCCGCCTTGGGGTCGGCCTGGGCCGCGACGGCCTCGAAGTAGGCGCCCAGCTCGGCGCTCTCGGACAGGACCTCGGCGTCCTCGTAGCCGATCCCGAGCTCCGACTGCCACCGCCGGCGCAGGTCGGCCGGCAGCTCGGGCAGGCCGGCCCGCAGCCCCTCCACCCACTCCCGATCGGGGACCACGGGCACCAGGTCCGGCTCGGGGAAGTACCGGTAGTCGTGGGCCTCCTCCTTGCTGCGCAGGGAGTGGATCTCGCCCGACTCGGGGTCGTAGTGGAGGGTCTCCTGCACCACCGCGCCGCCGGCCTCGAGCAGGGCGATCTGACGCGCGATCTCGGCCTCGATGCCCCGCTCCAGGAAGCGGAAGCTGTTCATGTTCTTGAGCTCGGTCTTGGTGCCGAGCTCCGAGGTGCCCACCGCGCGCACCGACACGTTGGCGTCGGCGCGCATGGAGCCCTCCTCCATGTTGCAGTCCGAGACCCCCAGCCGGCGCAGCGTGGCCCGGAGCTGGCGCAGGAAGGCGGCGGCGTCGGCGGATGAGCGCAGGTCGGGCTCGCCCACGATCTCCAGCAGCGGCGTCCCGCCGCGGTTGAAGTCGACCCCCGAGTCGGACGCGCCGGCGCGCCGGCCCCCGTCGCCCCCGTGCACCAGCTTGGCGGCGTCCTCCTCCAGGTGGGCCCGCGTGATGCCCACCGACACCTCGCCGTCGGCGGTCAGCACCGACACGTGTCCGCCCAGGCACACCGGCTGGTCGTACTGGGAGATCTGGTACGCCTTGGGCAGGTCCGGGTAGAAGTAGTTCTTGCGGCTGAACTCGCTGCGCTCGGCGATCTCGCACCCGAGGGCGTGCCCGGTGATGATCGCCAGGCGCACGGCCTCGGCGTTGACCACCGGGAGCGCCCCGGGGTGCCCCAGGCAGACCGGGCAGGTGTGGCTGTTGGGCTCATCGCCGAAGCTCAGCTCGCACCCGCAGAACATCTTGGTGCGGGTGGCCAGCTGCACGTGGATCTCGAGGCCGATGACGGCCTCCCAGGCGGAGGTTGCGGTGCTCATGAGGCCTCCGGCGGGGTGGTGGCGAAGCCGATGGCACGCTCGAGGGCGTGGGCAAGGTCGAAGAGGCGGTGCTCGCTGAAGGCCGGGCCGGCGAGCTGGAGCCCCACCGGCATCCCCTCCGAGAGGCCGCACGGGATGGACACCGCCGGCAGGCCGGCGAGGCTGACCGGGATGGTGCCGACGTCCGACAGGTACATCGCCAGCGGGTCGGCCGTGCGCTCCCCCAGCGGGAAGGCGATGGTGGGCGAGGTGGGCGACAGCAGGACGTCCGCGCGGGCGAAGGCCGCCTGGAAGTCGCGCAGCATGAGCGTGCGCATCTTCTGGGCGCGCAGGTAGTACGCGTCGTAGTACCCGGAGGCCAGGGCGAAGGTGCCGAGCATGATGCGGCGCTTCACCTCGGGCCCGAAGCCGGCGCCGCGGGTGCGCTCGTAGTGGTCCAGCAGGTCCTGCCCGTCGGGCACCCGCTGCCCGTAGCGGATGCCGTCGAAGCGGGCCAGGTTGGCCGAGCACTCGGCCGGCGCGATCAGGTAGTAGGTCGAGAGGCCGTGCTCGGTGTTCGGCAGGCTGATGTCGACGATCTCGGCGCCCAGTTCACGGGCCAGGCGGATCGACTCCTCGGTGGCGGCCAGCACCCCGGGCTCGATCCCCTCCCCCATCAGCTCGCGCACCACGCCCACGCGCACCCCGCGCAGGTCGGTGGCGTCGGGGGTGCCGATGGGCTCGCCCGGCCAGTGCAGCGAGGTGGAGTCCATCGGATCGTGACCCATCATGTGCGCGGTCAGCAGGGCCGCGTCGGCGACGGTGCGCGACAGGGGGCCAACCTGGTCCAGCGACGAGGCGAACGCGATCAGCCCGTACCGGGAGACGGCGCCGTAGGTGGGCTTGGCGCCCACGATGCCGCACAGCGAGGCCGGCTGGCGGATGGAGCCGCCGGTGTCAGAGCCCAGCGACCACGGCACCTGGTGGGCGGCCACCGCGGTGGCCGATCCGCCGCTCGACCCGCCGGGGACCCGGTCGGTGTCCCAGGGGTTACGGGTGACCTGGTAGGCCGAGTTCTCGGTCGAGGAGCCCATGGCGAACTCGTCCATGTTGGTCTTGCCCACCACGATGGCGCCGGCCTCCTCCAGCCGGGCGACGCATGTGGCGGTGTAGACCGGGCGGAAGCCCTCCAGGATGCGCGAGCCCGAGGTGGTGGTGAGGTCGCGCGTGGAGAGGGCGTCCTTGATGGCGATGGGCACGCCGGCCAGGGGCGGCTTCTCCTCCGCCGGGAGCGCGTCGATGGCCCGGGCCCGCTCACGCGCCGCGTCGGCCGCGGTGGCGAGGAAGGAGCCCCAGCGGTCGTCGGCCACGCGGGCCAGGCTGGCCTCCACGAGGGCCTCGGCGGTGACCTCGCCGGCGCGCACCGCGGCGGCCCCCTCGGAGGCGCTCAGGCGGTGCAGGTCGCCGGCGCTCACTCGAAGCGCGGCACTCCGAACCGCCCGTCGATGACCGCCGGCGCCTCACGCAGCGCCTCCTCCACCGGGAGGCTGGGCCGCGGCTCGTCGGGCCGCAGCACGTTCAGCATCTCCTGCACGTGGGTGGTCGGGGGCACGTCGTCCAGATCGAGGTCCTGGATCGCCGCGACATGGTCGAGGATCACCGAGAGCTCGGTCTGCATCCTGGCTTGTTCGTCCGGCTCGAGCCGCAGCCGCGCGAGGCGGGCCACGTGGCGGACGGTCTGGTCATCGATCACGGGGCGGGATGGTACCGGAGGCCAGGACGGCGTCGTCCGCGACCATGGACTGAGCCTAGCGCCGGCAGGCCCCGGGGAACCTGCCTCACGGCGCGGCGACGAGTGACGCCTGCTGCACCTCCTGCTCCGCCGGGCCGCCCTCGGCCAGGCCGGCCCCGGCTGCCAGTATGGCCGCGGTGGACATCAGGGCCACGCCCTGCGAGCGCCAGCGCACGTGGCGGGCGGCCACCTGGTGCTCGAACACGCCGGCGCTGGCGTCGGCCGCCACCACCACGCGGGCGCGCGGGTGCTCGCGCAGCAGGCCCTCCACGGCGGCAGCCACGCAGTAGTCGGTGGCGACGCCGGCGACCACCACCAGGCGCGGGTCGAGGTGGTCGAGCAGCCGGCTGGTGGCGGGGTTGGAGAACACGTCGGCCTCGCGCTTGTGCAGCAGGAACTCGGCCGCCATCGGGCCGGGGACGACGTTGTCCAGCCCCAGCGGGAACACCACCGGCTCGCGCTGGCGGGTGGCCTCGATCCGCTCGGCGCCCACGCTGCCGGCGACACAGTGCGAGGGGTAGGTGCGCACCATGTCGGGCGCCGGCGAGAAGTCCGGCTCGTCCGGCACGTGCATGTCGGCGGCGGCCACGTGGGGGTGTCCCGACGCGCGGGCCCAGGCCACCAGCGCGGCCAGGTTGGAGTGGAACGAGGGCGCGCCGGCGCCGGACACGAACATCGATCCGGCCGGATGGCAGAAGTCGTGCTGCGTGTCGATGTCGAACAGCACCGCGTCAACGCACATCCCGACCCCCTCACGCTGGCTCTGACGATGCGCCGGATCAGACCATCCGGCGGGCATCGCCCTCTTCGGCCCGAGGGCCAGACCGGATGAGGGAAGCGGCGCCGGATCGTCGGAGGTCCCGCGGCCCGGGCCGCGGGTTTCGAGCCCCGTCCCCGCGGATACGCCGGAACCACGGACGGCCGACCACCGCGCCGGCCGCGCCAGGCCGGCCGGGCACGTCGGCGACCACAGCGGAAGGAGCGACCATGGATGAGCCGGACCGCGAACCGCGCTCGACAGACGCGGACGCCGCAGAGCACATCGACGATCCCGCGGCGCGACCGGCACCCCACCGGAGCGGCGACGGCGCAATGACCGACGGGGTGGACGATCCCGCCTTCCGCGCCGTCGTGGAGGCCGGCGGGGGCACGGCCGAGGGCTTCGAGCAGTCCGAGGCCGCCCTGGTCGAGAACGCCGAGGCCGCCGACCCGCGCGGCCTGGACCGCATCATCGAGGACGCCGGCGCCCCGGAGGACCCGCCGCACGACGAGCACGGCGAGGCGGACCGGCCGCGCGTACCCGAGCCCGGCGAGGAGGAGTGACGTGAGCGACCCGACCCCTCCACCCCAGGAGCAGCGCGGGCAGCCGGGCCGCGAGGGCGAGATGCGCCCGGAACCCGATCCCGGCGCCGAGCGTCCCGGCGCCGGACGACTGCGGGGGCGGACCGCGATCATCTCCGGAGGCGACAGCGGCATCGGGCGCGCGGTGGCCCTCGACTTCGCGGCCGAGGGGGCCGCGGTGACCATCCTGTACCTCGACGAGCACGACGACGCGGCCACCACGCGGACGATGATCGAGGAGCGCGGGGGGTCGTGCCGCGCGGTCGCGGGAGACATCGGGGACCGGGCCCATTGCGAGTCCGCGGTGGCCGGACACGTGGATCGCTTCGGCCGGCTGGACGTGCTCGTCAACAACGCCGGGGAGCAGCACACGGCGAAGGCCCTGGAGGAGATCGATCTCGACCAGCTCGAGCGCACCTTCCGGACCAACGTCTTCGGCATGTTCCTGCTCACGCGCGCGGCGCTCCAGCACCTGGGCGAGGGCGCGGCGATCATCAACACCGCGTCGGTGACCGCCTTCCGCGGCCATCCGATCCTTATGGACTACGCCGCCACCAAGGGGGCGATCATCGCCTTCACGCGCTCGCTCGCAGCGAACGTCGTGGACCGGGGCATCCGGGTGAACGCGGTCGCGCCGGGCCCGGTCTGGACCCCCCTGATCCCGGCGAGCTTCTCCGCCGACCAAGTCGACGACTTCGGCGGCTCGACGCCGATGGGCCGGCCGGGCCAGCCCGGCGAGATCTCGCCGGCGTACGTCTTCCTGGCGTGCGAGGACTCGTCGTACATGACCGGGCAGACGCTGCACCCCAACGGAGGGGAGCCGGTGGGCGGTTAGCGCCCCTACTCCCGCCGGCGCCCCCACCTCAGCCAGGCCAGGCCCACCAGCGGCAGCACCAGCGGCACGAAGCCGTAGCCGATCCCGTACCCGGACCACACCGTCGCGTCCGGGAAGCGGTCGGCGTCCACCAGGCTCCAGGTGCCCACCGCCAGCACCCCGGCGAGCTCGAACAGCACCGCGATCACGGCCACACGGTCCCCCACGGCGCCGGGGTTGGCGAAGGCCACCGCCGCCACCAGGTACACCACGGCCGCCAGCGCCGACAGCGAATAGGCCAGCGGCGCCTCGGACCACTGGGTGCCGATCTGCACTCCCGAGCGCGCGCCGGCGGCGATGGCGAACAGGCCGTAGACGGTCACCAGCACCCGCTGCTGGCCAGGCATCACGCGCCCTCCTCCCAGGTCATGCCGAGGCGCCCGATCACCACGGCCAGCACCAGGGCGGTGATGCCGAGCATCAGCGAATCCCAGCGGGTCCCCCCCTTGCGGGCGTAGAGGGCCACCGCCGGCAGCACCACCACCGAGGTGAGCAGGTAGCCGATCACCACCTCCGAGCGCTCGGGCCCGTCGCCGCGGGCGACGATGACGCTCGCGATGGCCGCCTGCACGATCAGGCCGGCCTCGAGGGCAAGGGTCCAGGCCAGTTGCCAGCGCGCGGGCCCCCGGTCACGGATGGTCGACCAGCCACACGCGGCGGCCAGGGCCACCGAGTACACGACCAGCACGATCACGAATGCGGGGATCACGGCGCGCAATGGTACGGCGCACCCGGCCCGCCCGCCGGGGCCGATGGCCCCGTCCGCCTCGGCACGATCCGCCCGAGGGGCGGCGCGGGCCCGGACGGGCCGGCCGCCGGCTCACTTCGGCGGATCCGACAGGTTCGTGATCCCCCGTACGAGTGGACCGATGTCTCGCGAGGTACTCTTGACCTCCCGGACCGGTTTGGCCGCCGGCGACTCCGGGGAACACCTCCCAGACCACGAAGGAGGTTCCCATGGCCGAGCGACCCAAGGGCGACGTCGAGCACTTCGCGCCGACGACTCCCCACGCCGAGTCGCGCTCAGAGACCCTGGCGCGCGTAGTGCACGACGAGCACCTCGAGGAGTCTCCGGGCCGCGTCGGGGCGGACCCCACCACCGCATCGGACCGCCCGCCGCGCGCCGTCGCGCGCGCCCTCGCGGCGGCCGGCGTCGGAGCCGTGTTCGGCGCCATCGTCGGTCTGGTCCTCGCCCTGACCTCGCCGGGCCCGTTCGCCGTGGACGGCATCGCGGACACCGCCGGCTACATGGTGATCCTGGGCGGAGCCTTCGCTGTGATCGCCGGGCTGGTGGCGGGGCTGCTGCTGGCCGAGCGCGAGGACGGGCGCACCGAGGACGCCGTGGAGGAAGAGGTCGGCGAGGAGCAGCCGCCCCCGGCGGGCTGACCCCGATCCGGCAGGGCCACGCCGGCGCCCGGGAGGCGCCGGCGTGGCGGCTCAGGACGGCGGGGGCAAGCCGATCATCACCGCCACCGCGACGACCACCGCCGCGGCCAGGACCAACTCCGCACGCACGCTGCGGGCAAGGAGGGCGCCGGCGCCACGCTCCGAGTCGTCCAGGCCGAGCGCCGCCCGCTCGAGACGCGGATGCAGGACGAAGCGGTTCAGGGCGCCCAGGGCCAGCAGCACGCCGAACAGACCCAGCTTCACCAGCAGGGCCAGGCCGTAGCCGGTGTCCAGCAGGTCGGCCGCGGACCCCAGTTCCGCCAGGGCGCGGTAGATCCCGGTCACCACGAGCGCCGCCACCGCCAGTACCGCCAGCGTGGAGAACCGCACCACCACGGCCGCGCCCAGGCGCACACGGTCGGCGGGATCGGCGACGGCCAGCACGGCCGGCCACAGCGCCACCAGTGCCAGCAAGCCCCCCACCCAGGCTCCGGTGGCCAGGTTGTGCAGCGCGTCGATGGCGATGTTGGCGGCGGCGTCGTTGCCGCCCGACGCGTGGCCGCCCCACGACAGGGCGCACAGCGCCAGTCCCGCGCCCGCCACGGCGGCGCCCGCGGCAACCGGAGATGGGCCCGCAGGCGCCCCGCGGCGCCAGCCGGGAAGGAGCGCCGCCGCGGCCACCGCCAGCCCTGCCACCTGCGCCCACCACGCCAGCCCCGCCCGGGTCCCCAGCAGGAGGTCCCCCAGCTCCCCCACCCCGGCCCCGAGCGTCCACAGCACGGCGGGCGGGACGAGCACCAGGCCGAGGGCCCACCCTCCCAGGACCACCTGGACGACCCGCCGCCCGCGGGCCCCAGCGCGCGCGCGCTGGGGCGCCGTGCGCGAGGCGAACGCCTCGCCGTCGCGCGCGGCCCCCGGCGGCACCAGCCCCCCGCCGGCCACCGCCGGCGCCAGCACCCCCGCCCACACCAGGCACAGGCCCCCGGCCAGGATCGGACCCAGCAGCGCCAGCAGGCGCGCCAGCAGCGGCAGCGGCCCGTTCTGGTCGCGGGTCCCGCCGGCCTCCCCGGCCACACGGGCGCCGTCGTCGACGCGCACCGCCCCGCCCTCGGCGTGGCCGTCGCGCGAGAGCACGCGCCAGCGCACCTGCGCCACCTCGGCCCGTGGCGCGCCTCTCACCAGCACAGCGCGCGCATCGCGCTCGTCGGGCACGGCGCGCACCGCCAGGGCTCGCCCCCGGTCGTCGAGCGCATCCACCCACAGGAACCGGGACTCGATGTCGGCCGTGAACTCAAGCCGCAGAGTGCCGTCGGCCGTCGTCCCCAGGCCGGCGAACCGCGCGTGGGCCAGTCCGGCGGCGGGGAGAAACGCGCCCACGACCAGGCAGGCGACGAGCGCCGCCAGCACGACCGCACGCCGGCGCCGCCGGCCCACGCGGGGGCCGGCGGCGGGGCGCTGCGCTACTTGAGCAGCAGGTGCAGCGACACCATCACGGCCGCGGTCAGCACGAAGCTTGAGGCGGCCCGGCGGAGCTGTTCGCGAATGGCCATGTCGACTCCCAACGGGGCCTGGTGATCCGATGTCACATGCATCGGCGCACGACGCGCCCGGGTGAAGTCCTCCAGTCACCTTTTCGCTCCCCCTCACCCGGATCTGCGCCGGGCCGGACCCCCGGCCAGGTCGTACAGGTCACCCACGCTGATGTCCGCGCCCGAGATGACCGCGGTGGCTCCGGCCTCGGTCCAGGTGACCGCGTTGCGCAGGTCGTCCTCCAGGCTGTAGAGGAGCACCCCCGAGCGGCCCGTGCGCCCGGAGCCGTCCGGGCGCCCCACCGGGGGGCCCGAGAGGACCGAGTGGACCACGCGCCTGCCGGCCTTCTCCCAGACCACGCTCAGCACCATGCGCCCGGCCGCCTCACCGTCGCGGATCGCGACCGGACGCCAGCCGGTGGTCCTCATCCGGGTGGCGAAGGGGGTCGGCTCGATGCTCCGCCCGCGCAGCGTGGCGCGGTCGGCCTCGTCGCCGGCCACCTGGTGGGCGACGACGTCGTCGATGATGCCGCGCGCGCCGGTCGCCTCGGGCCACGCGAAGATCGTCGCCGCCACGACGGCGACCACGATCACGGCGACGGCCCCCGCCAGGCCGGCGCGGCGGCGGTCGGTGCCGGCGGGCACTCCGGGGTGGCTGGGGTCGTCAGGCCGGGGGATCACCGGAGTGTGACACCCCTCCTCGGGCGGGGCGGGGCACTACCATCGGGGCGATGCGCGCCCTCGACGCCCTCCGCTCGCCGCGCGGCCTGGCCGCGGCCACCATGACCGCCCTGGTCTTCCTCTGGATCATCGTCCCGGCCGGCGCCATCGTGCGGCTCACCGGATCGGGCCTGGGCTGTCCCGACTGGCCGCTCTGTGAGGGACGCGTGGTACCCGAACAGGCGGGCCACGCGGTCATCGAGTACGCCAACCGCCTGCTGTCGGGCGTGGTGGTGCTGGTCGTGATCGCCGTCTGGCTGCTGGCACGACGCGCGCCCGGGGCATCGCGCGCGTTGCGCACCTGGGCGCTGGGAGCCGCCCTCTGCTCGGCGGCCCAGGCACCGCTCGGCGCCGTCACCGTGCTCTCGGGCCTGCACCCGCTGGCGGTGGGGTCGCACTTCATGCTGTCGATGGTCGCCCTGGCGTGCGGCACCATGGCCCACCTGCACGCCCGCGACCGCCGCGACGGACGGGCCCGCCTGTTGGACCGCCGGCGCGGCCCCCTGGCGGCCATCACGCTGGGCGCGGCGGGACTGGTGCTGCTGACCGGCGTGATCGTGACGGCCGCCGGACCCCACCCCGGCGACTCGGAGGTGATCCGCCGCTGGGGCGACCTCGGGGCCCTCGCCACGGTCCACGTCCGCGCGGCCTTCGCCTTCACCGCCCTCGCGGTCCTCCTGGCCGCCTGGCTCTGGCGCGAGGGCGGCCTGGACCGGGCGACGCGCCGGCTGGGAGTGGCGTCGCTGCCGCTGATCGCGCTGCAGATCACCATCGGGGAGTACCAGTTCCGCGCAGGGCTGCCCTGGGAGGTGGTGGTCGCGCACGTCAGCATCGCCGCTCTACTGTGGGCGGTCATGGTCGGGTTCTGCTGGGGGGTGCTGCGCCCGGCGGCGCAGCGGGCGCCCCTCACGAGCGCCCCCGCACGCCCCGCCGGCACGCGGGCGGTCCAGCCCACGCGCTGAGCGGGACCCGCCTCAGCGCCGGCGGTCGGCCTTGCTCTGGCAGGGCACGCAGCGCACCGCATCGGGCACCCGCATCATCCGCCCCTCGGGGATGGGGCCACCGCAGTCCTGACACACCCCGTAGGTGCCGGCATCCACGGCCTCCAGCGACGCCGTCAGGCGGGCCTCCTGCTGGCGCAGCCGCAGGTGCTCGCGCAGGTCGTGCTCGCGCAACTCGGAGTCGGTCGCCGCCTCGGCCGGGTGGTGGTGCCCATCGCTGGCCTCGCTGCCATCGGCCGCGAGATCGTGCTGGACCAAGGCACGGCGCACCTCCTCGCGCAGGGCCGTGAGCCGCGAGCGGTGGTCGACGTCGCCCATCAGACCGGGTGGCGCTTCTGGTAGGAGCGCAGCGCGAACCAGCCGGCGGCCATGGCCGCGAAGATCGCGAACGAGACCTCCAGATACCCGGTCGCGATGGCCACGAGTTGCACCACGAACAGCAGGGCGACGGCCCCGAGGACGAGTTTGGCGACCCGTCGGCGGGCGGCCTCGTTGGCCTCCCGCGTGGCGGGATCGAGCTGGGTGTCGTCGGACATTCCGGGCAAGGTAGCACTCGCGCGCGCGCGCGAAACCCGTCCGAGCTTGGCCCCTGGTCCGCGATCGCCTAATCTCCCGCCGCGATGCCACGCCCCCCACGCCCCGTCCTTGTCGGCCTCATCGCCGCCGCCGCCATGATGGCCGCTCCCGCGGCCGGCGTCGCCCAGGGCGCCCCGGGAATCGCGGGCCAGATGGTGTGCATCGCCCCGGGCGACGCGGACGGGATCGACAACCTCCTGGTCCGCGCCGACAGCCCGCTGGCCGGCGAGGGCGCGACGTTCGTGCGTGAGGCCCGGCGGGTGGGCATCGACCCGCGCGCGCTGGTGGCCATCGCCGCCCACGAGACGATCCTGCTCACCTATGGGCCGTCGCAGCTCATCCGCAACCCGTTCGGACTGGGCCCCGGGTGGAGCTTCGACAGCCACGCCGCCGCCATCGCCCGCGCCGCGACCACGCTCGAGCGCTACTACCTGTCCGAGGGGCGCGTGAGCCTCGCCGACATCGGCGCCAAGTGGGCGCCGATCGGCGTGGCCAACGACCCGACGGACCTCAACCAGCACTGGGCCGGCGGCGTGGGCACCTACTTCCGCGCCCTCGGGGGCGACCCCGAGCGCCCCATCCTGCTGACCCACCAGGCCCCTCTCCCCGACTGCGCGCCCATCGCCATCGACCCGGCCACCGACCGCCCCGCGGCCGCGGCTCCCGCCGAGGCCGAGAGCGCCCCCGCCGAGCCGGGCCCGCCCGTGGTGACCGCGTGGGGCGGCGTGAAGCCCGCCGTGCGGGGCGAGGGTCCCGGCGCGGGCGCCGAACCCGCCGGCGGCGCACCCGCGGTGGTCCCGGGCTTCGCCTTCCCCCTGGCCCTTCCTCGCGGCGTCGAGGCGGACTACGCGGACACCTTCGCGCTCCCCGGCCCGGTGATGTGCGGCGGACCCACGGGGCGGCGCTGCGCGGTGACGATCACCACCGGCACCGGCACCCCGGCGGTGGCCATGGCGGCGGGCACGCTGCGACCGGCCAGCATCGCCGAGCGCGAGGAGGGTGTGGCCTTCTGGCTGCACACCGACTCGGGCGACCGCCTGGGCTACGGGGCGCTGCGCTCCTACACCGCGGGGATCGGCGACGGCGCACGGGTCGCGCCCGGCGCGCGCCTGGGCGAGACCGCGGTGACCCTCCGCGTGGCCTGGGAGCGCGACGGCGTGCGGATCAACCCGTACCCTCTGCTGGCGGCCACGCGGGCGCCCATCGGCTGAGCAGGCCGGCCCGGGCGGGTCCCGGCGGCGGCCGCACCGCGCAATCCGCCTCCGGAGGTACAGATGGACGCGATCGTGCTCACCGAGACCGGCCGCCCCGAGGTGCTGGGGCTCGCCTCCGTGCCCGACCCGGTCGCGGGCCCCGGTGAGGTGGTGGTGGCCCTGCGCGCCGCCGCCCTCAACCGGCGCGACGCCTACCTGCGCCGCGGCATCGCCCCCAGTCCCCTACCGGTGATCCCCGGCTCCGACGGCGCCGGCGTGGTGCGAGCGCTGGGCGACGGCGTGGGCGGGGTTGCCGAGGGCGACGAGGTGATCATCCTCCCGTCGCTCGCCTGGGGCGGCGGCGAGGACGCCCCCGAGCCCGGCTTCCGCATCCTGGGCGGCCCCGACGACGGAACCTACGCACCGCTGATCCGCGTGCCTGCGGCCAACGTCCTCCCCCGGCCGGCAGGCTGGAGCTGGGAGGAGTGCGCGGCCCTCCCCCTGGCGGGCCTGACGGCGTGGCGCGCGATGTTCACCCGCGCGGGGCTGCTGCCCGGCGAGACCGTGCTGGTGGTGGGGATCGGCGGCGGGGTGGCCACGATGGCGCTGCAACTAGCCCACGCCGCGGGCGCCCGGGTCCTGGTGACATCGTCCTCGGACGAGAAGATCGCCCGGGCGGTGGAGCTGGGCGCGGCCGGCGGCGTGAACTACCGCACGGTGGAGGACTGGCCGGCGGCCATCCGCGAGCTGGCCCCCGCCGGGGTCGACGTGGTCGTCGATTCGGTGGGCTCCACCTGGGCAGAGAGCGTCGCGGCGGTGCGGCCGGGCGGCCGGGTGGTCGTGTTCGGGGGCACCGGCGGCGCGAAGGTGGAGCTGGCTGTACGCCCGGTCACGATGGGCCAGGTGTCGCTGCTGGGGACCACCATGGGCAGCCCGCGCGACTTCGCCCGGCTGCTGGCCGCCGTGGCCACGCAGGACTGGCGCCCGGCCATCGACGGCGTGCGCCCGCTGGCCGACGCCGCCGCCGCGCACGCGCGGATGGAGGCCGGCGAGCACTTCGGCAAGCTGATCCTCAGCATGTGAGCCCGTGCACCCGGTCCCGCGCCGCGGCTCCCTGTGGAGGCCGGGTCACACGGGGGCGGGCGCGCCGATCAGCTCGCGCACGCGCGGGGCCACCCGGGTGCCCAGCAACTCGATGGAGCGCAGGACGCTCCGGTGCGGCATCGGGCCCACGCTGATGTGCGCGGTGAAGCGCTCGTGGCCGAACAGTTCGTGCTGGCGGGCGATCTTCTGGGCCACCTGCTCGGGGTCACCCACCAGCAGTGCGCCCTCCGGGCCGCGCAGGACGTCGTACTGGGCGCGGGTGATCGGCGCCCACCCGCGCTCGCGTCCGATGCGGTTCATCATCGCCGCGTAGCCGGGCCACAGCTCGTCGGCGGCCCGCTCCCCGTCGTCGGCAACGTGGGTGTGGCTGTTGATGCTGAGTGGCACGGCGGACGGATCGTGCCCGCCCTCCTCCAGCGCCCGGCGGTACAGCTCGGCGAACGGCCCGAAGCGGGACCACTCGCCGCCGATGATCGCGATGGCCAGCGGCAGGCCCAGGATGCCCGCGCGCGCGACCGAGTTGGGCGTGCCGCCCACCGCGATCCAGATGGGCATGCGCTCCTGGGCCGGGACCGGGTAGACGCGCTGGGCGTCGAGCGCCGCCCGGTGGCGCCCGCTCCAGGTGACCGGGCCGCCCTCGCGCAGCGCCAGCAGCAGGTCGAGCTTCTCGGCGAACAGCTCGTCGTAGTCGCCCAGATCGAGGCCGAACAGCGGGTACGACTCGATGAACGACCCGCGCCCGGCCATGATCTCGGCCCGGCCCCCGGACAGCTGGTCAACGGTCGCGAACTGCTGCCACACACGCACCGGGTCGTCGGAGGAGAGCACGGTGACGGCACTGCTCAGGCGGATGCGCTCGGTGCGCGCGGCGATGGCCGCCAAGACCACCGGCGGCGCCGACGCCGCGAAGTCGGGCCGGTGGTGCTCGCCCACCGCATAGACCGCAAGGCCGGCGCGGTCGGCCGTCTCCGCCTCCTCCACGACGCGACTCAGGCGCTCGCCGGGGTCGGCGCCCGGCGCCATCTCCGCGAACGTGGTGATCCCGATCTCCATGACCCGCTCCCTCGGCACGCCGGTTGACGCACCGAGGGTAGCACGGTCATTGTGCCGTCAACTTACTACGGCATCGGCGGGATACGGGGGTGTCCCCCGCGAGCAGCTACTCGATGACGTACATCGTCCGGAACCCGCCGCCGTCGATCGTGCCCTCAGGCCCGGTCGGTCACGGTCGGGGCCCGAAGGGCCCCCACCGGCCGGCCGCGATCCACCGCGGCGTACGAGCTTCCGCCCAGCGCCACCACCAGCGCCGCAACCGCGACCGGCTGGCGCCCCACCTGATGCCACACGCTCATCCTGGCCTCCGTGCCCGGTCCGGTCGGGCGCCTGCCCGCCCGGCTACCATCGGGTCGCCCGCCACCTCCATGAGGCCCCGATGAACCTGCCGCTGCTCACCACGCTGGTCGAAACGCACGGAACCTCCGGACGGGAGGACCGCGTGCGTGCGGTGGTGGACGCCGAGCTCGCCCCGCTGGTCGACCGGACCGAGCGCGATCCGCTGGGCGGGGTGATCGCGCGGCGCGAGGGCACCGGCGAGGGTCCGCGGGTGATGCTGGCCGCTCACATGGACGAGATCGGCCTGATGGTCACCCACATCGACGACCATGGCTTCCTGCGCGTCCTCCCCATCGGGGGCTGGGACGCCACCACGCTCGTCGATCAACGAGTCCTCGTGCGGGGGCGCCGCGACCTGGAGGGCGTGGTCGGGACGACCCCGATCCACCTCCAGGACGAGGCGGCCCGCAAGAAGAGGCCGGCCATCACCGACCTGGCCATCGATCTCGGCCTGCCCGCCGAGCGCGTCCGCGAGCTGGTCCGCCCGGGCGACACCGCCACCCGCATCCGATCGCTGCGCCCGCTGGGCGACCTGCTGACCGGCAAGAGCCTGGACGACCGCGTCGGCCTCTACGTGATGATCGAGGCCATGCGGGCGACGGCAGCCGGCGCCGGCGAGACGGTGGCGTGCGCCACGGTGCAGGAGGAGGTGGGCCTGCGCGGCTCGCGCGTGGCCACCTCCCGCGTGCGCCCCGACGTGGCGCTGGCCATCGACACCTGCCCCGCCGACGACGGCCCCGGCGGGAAGCGCACCGGCACCACGCTGCTGGGCCACGGCGCGGCGATCCGCGTCATGGACGCCAGCGCCATCGGATCGCGCCCGCTGGTCGACCTGCTCGAGACCCTGGCCACCGAGCGCGAGATCCCCCACCAGTTCCACGTGGCCAACCGCGGCGGCACCGACACCCAGAGCCTGCAGCTGTCCGGGGAGGGCGCCATCGCAGGGTGCGTCTCGATCCCCTCGCGCTACGTCCACACCAGCGTCGAGCTGGTGCACCCCGACGACGTGGATGCCGCGGTGCGGCTGACGGCAGCCCTCATCGAGGAGGCTCACCGCATCGCGCCGCCGGCCTAGCCGGTCCGCACGCCGGCGGGCGGCCGGCGCTCAGCCCGCCGAGACCACCCCGACGCCCACGGCCACCACCGCCAGCAGCGCCACCAGGCCCCACCCGGGAACCCCCAGGCGCCCGTAGGCCAGGTGGCCACGGCCGAAGCCCGAGAGCACCAGTGCGGCCGCGGCCCCGCCCAGCAGGCCGCCCACGTGCCCGCCCACGGAGATGCCGGGGATGAGGAAGGTGATGCCCAGGTTCAGCAGCAGCAGCATCCCCACCGACGAGCCCAGCAGGTTCATGCCGCGCTGGCGTTCGAGCAGGAACACCGCGGCCATCAGGCCGAAGACGCCGCCCGAGGCTCCCACGGTGAGCGCGTTGGGGTCGAGGTACAGGGCCCCGGCCGAGCCCCAGAGCATCGCCGTGAAGTACACGGCCAGGAAACGCGGTGCGCCGGCGTAGCGCTCGAGGGCGCCTCCGAGGATCCAGAGCAGGTACATGTTGAATCCCACGTGGATCACGCTGGCGTGCAGGAAGCCGCCCGTGATCATGCGCCACCACTCGCCGTCGGCAACGGCGGGGCCGAAGACCGCACCGTCGCGCACCAGCTCCGAGCCGGCGACGCCGCTCACCCCCACCCCCTGGACCATCTCGGCCACGTAGATCAGGAGGTTCAGCGCCACCAGGACGCCGGTGGCGACCGCCGCGCCGGCGGCGCTGGCCCGCTGGACGCGCCGGACGGGCGCCGGCGCGCGACTACCCCGGTCGCCCCCGCACTCGGGGCAGCGCATTCCCACCGGGGCGACGGTCATGCAATCCGTGCAGATCGGCCGCTCGCAGTTGGAGCACGTCAGCAGGGTCTCGCGCGAGGGGTGCCGGTAGCAGTGCTGCACCGCGGAGGCACCCGGGACGGATTCGCTCATCTGGGACCATTCTAGGGCCCTCCGCCGGAGGCGCCCTACCCGGTCAGAACAGGCGCCGGCGGGCGCCCCAGGCCGGATGCGCCGCGGCCGGGCCCGGCCGGGAGCGGCGCGAGCGGCGGCGCATCGCCACCAGACACATGAGCCCGGCCACGATCAGCGCCAGGGCCGTGCGCTCCGGGCTGATCCACCAGCAGACGCCCAGCACCAGCACGATCAGGCCCACCGTGATCAGCCGCGCACGGCGCGCGGGATCGTGGACCCGCGGGCGCCCCGCCGCCACCTGCGCACCCGCGTGCATGAGCGCCACCGCGCGCTCCTCGTCGAGCGTGCGCGGACCATGCCGGTCGGGCGCGGGCCCGTCCGGGTCCCACCCCTCCCGCGCGGCCACGGCCGCCGCCAGATCCTGGGTGCTCGGGTCGATCTGTTGCGCTCGCACACCGCCCCATCGACCGCCGGCGGGGCCTACATGAGCCCGATCCGGCCACCGACTCGGCACGTGGCCGAGTGGCACCGGGACGCGTTGGGACCCCCGGCACATTGACGGGGGTGCCCTCGGACCGGTTAACTGCAGGTTCGCGCCGGTCCCGGGTGGGCCAGCGTCAGCGTGTCCGTCGACACAAAGGCCTGTGCATGAAGATCCCGCCGCCGTTCGCCACCACGCCGCCCCGCGGGCTGCCCGAACTCAAAGAGCACGACGCCTGCGCCCTGGCGGCCTTCGCCACGCGCGACGGCAAGCCGAGCCGCAGGATGCTCGAGGTCGCCCTGACGTCGCTCCAGATGATGGTCCACCGCGCCGGGAGCGTCGACGGCGAGGGCGACGGCTCGGGCGTGCTGATCGACCTGCCGCGCCCCACGTGGCGCCGCAGGCTCGAGGCGGAGGGGCTGGACGCCGGACAGGTGGACGATCCGCGCTTCACGGTGGCGCACATCTTCTTCGACACCGCCGAGGCGTGCGACGAGGGCACCCGGCGCATCGCCGGGATCCTGGAGGACTTCGGCTTCACGGCGGTCTGGAGCGGCGAGGGCCAGATAGACCGCTCGGCCCTGGGCCCGCGCGCGTCCGAGACGCCCCCGATCTTCTGGCAGATCGCCGCCCTGGCCGGCGAGCCGGGCCGCGCGGCCTCGCGCGCCTGCTACCGCGCCACGGTGGAGATCGAGCGCGTCGTCGACTGCCACGTGGCCTCGTTCTCGGCCAACGACGCCGTCTACAAGGTCCAGGGCCAGCCCGAGGTCATCCAGCGGTTCTACCCCGAGATGCAGGAGGACGACTTCGGCTCGTCCCGCATCATCGCCCACAACCGCTACAGCACGAACACCTATCCCACCTTCAGCCGCGTTCAGCCCTTCTCGGTGCTGGGCCACAACGGCGAGATCAACACGATCGCCCAGCTCCGCGAGCAGACCGAGCAGCTGGGCCTGCCCATCAGCCGCGACGGGTCCGACAGCCAGGACCTCAACCGGATGCTCGAGGGCCTGATCTTCGAGAAGGAGATCTCGCTGATCGAGGCGACCGAGTTCGCCTTCCCGCCCATCCTGGGCGAGGTCCACCGCCTGCCGGCCAGCCTGCAGGACCTGTACGTGCACTACCGCGAGGCGCTGGGCCCGTACGCCCAGGGGCCCGTGGCCCTGGCGGCGCGCGCGCACGACGAGATGGTCTTCGCCGTCGACGCGTTGGGCCTGCGCCCGCTGTGGTGGATGGAGACCGACGAGTGGTACGTGGTCTCCTCCGAGCCGGGCATCCTGCCCGTGGCCGACCACACGCGCGACCCCGCCCCCCTGGCCCCCGGCGAGAAGGTGGCCATCGTCACCGAACCGGACGGCACCGCCCGGGTGCTGGACTACTGGGAGATGCAGCGCGAGGTCTACGAGCGGACCAAGCTGCGCGGCGCCCTGCCCCACTCGGAGGCCCGTGCCCGCCTGGCCGGCGGCTTGGACCCCGTGGCCGAGATCGTCGACGCCGACGAGGACACCGGTCCGCCCGAGCTGGAGCTCGAGACCCTGCTGGCCTCGGCCGGCTGGATCGAGAGCGACAAGCAGCAGCTCCAGTTCCACGCGGACCGCGGCGCCGAGCCCATCGGCTCGCTGGGCTGGGACGGGCCGCTGGGCCCGTTCACCCCGGTGCCCATGCCGATGTCCGACTACCTGCAGGAGACGGTGGCCGTGGTGACCAACCCGGCCATCGACCGCGAGCGCGAGATGGAGCACTTCTCCACGCGCGTCGTGCTGGGCCGCCGGCCCCCCATCGAGGGCGTCGAGCCGGACCCGCCCCAGCGCTGCGAGCTGCGCATCCCGCTGATCCTGGGCGGCATGCGCAGCGGGGTCTCGCCCCTGTCGCTGCCCGAGCTGCGCCGCGTGGCGATGGGTGCCGGCGTGGCATGCATGGAGGACGTCATGGCCGCGTGGGGCGAGCGCGCGCTGGTGCTGCCGCTGGGCTACCACTTCTCGGGCGACATCCACGAGTTCCTCGATGGCCTCACCCGGACGGCCGTCGAGTCCGTCGCCGCCGGCACCGAGCTGATCGTGCTGAGCGACATCGACGCCGGCGCCGAGGACCGCGTGTGCGACCCGCTGCTGGCCCTCGCGGCCGTCGACAAGGCCCTGCGCGACGCCTACAAGGACGACGGCGCCTCGCTGCGCCGCGACGCCAGCCTGGTGCTGCAGGCCGCCGGCATCCGCAACGTCCACGACGTGATGGTGGCGCTGGGCTTCGGCGCCCAGGCGCTGGTCCCCTACGCGATGATGGAGAAGGCCCTCGACGGCCAGCCCGAGCCCTCGCGCGCGGCGACCAACGTCATCGACGGGCTGCAGAAGGGCATCGAGAAGGTGCTCTCCACCCTGGGCATCCACGAGCTGCGCGGCTACGGCCGCCTGGTGTCGGCCATCGGCATCTCCCCCGAGATCCTCGACCTCCTGGCCATCCCGGGCTTCTGCGCGTCGCCCGGCCACGGCCTCGGCATCAGCGACCTGGACGCGCTGGCCGAGCAGGGGCGCCAGATCCGCGCCGGCGAGGAGAGCCCCTCCAAGGTCAAGCTCCCGCGCATGTACCCCAAGGTCTGGAAGGCCCTCGCACGGGTGGCCAACTCCGAGCGCGGGTACGCGGAGTTCGCCGAGACCATCGACCGCCTGGAGATGGAGCAGCCGGTGGCCCTGCGCCACGCCGTCCACCCCCAGTTGGTGCCCGAGGACCAGCGGATCCCCGCCGACAAGGTCAGCTCGAAGGTGGGCGAGCACACGCTGCCCTTCGTGATCAGCTCCATGAGCTTCGGTAGCCAGAACGAGGTGGCGTTCCGCGCCTACGCCGAGGCCGCCTACCAGGCCGACATGCTGTCCATGAACGGCGAGGGCGGCGAGATCCCGGACATGTACGGGCGCTATCCCAAGCACCGCGGCCAGCAGATCGCCAGCGGGCGCTTCGGCGTGTCCTCCCTGCTGATCAACTCCTCCGAGTGGGTGGAGATCAAGATCGGCCAGGGCGCCAAGCCCGGCGAGGGGGGGCACCTCCCGGGCTCCAAGGTGACCCAGGCCATCGCCCGCGCCCGTAACGCCGCGGTGGGCTCGGACCTCATCAGCCCGTCCAACAACCACGACCTGTACTCCATCGAGGATCTGGCCCAGCTCATCGACGAGCTGAAGACGGCCAACCCGTACGGCAAGGTCATCGTGAAGGTGCCGGTGGTGCCGGGCATCGGCACCATCGCCATCGGCATCGCCAAGGCCGGCGCCGACGTGCTGACCCTCTCGGGGTACGACGGCGGCACCGGTGCGGCCCGTCAGCACGCGCTGCGACGCGCCGGCCTGCCCTGCGAGATCGGCACGGTGCTGGCGCACCACGCGCTCACCGAGGCCGGCATCCGCGACCGGGTGGAGATCTGGGCGGACGGGGGCCTGCGCAGCGCCTCGGACGCCATCAAGCTGACGTGCATGGGCGCCAACCGCGTGGGCTTCGGCACCGCATCGATGGTCGCCATCGGCTGCACCATCTGCCGCGGCTGCCAGCTGGACACCTGCCACGTGGGCATCGCCACCCAGATCGAGGACGAGGAGGAGGCACACGAGCGCGGGCTCAAGCGCTTCGTGCCGCGCGTCTACGACCCGGCCGTCGAGGCCCTGGTGAGCTACTTCACCGAGATGGGCGAGGCCATGCGCGACCTGGCCGGGCGGATGGGCGTCGACAATGTCCAAGACCTGGTGGGCCGGGCCGACCTGCTGGTGCAGGTCTCCCACCACGACCGCCTGGACATGGCCGGCCTGCTGGTGCCGGTGCGCGACCGCGTCATCACCGCGCCCGAGGGCACCCCGCGCTACTTCCGCGAGTTCTCCCCGCCGCCGGCGCACCGCGCGCCGGAGGTGGCCGCCGAGCGCCTCAGCTCCGGGGCCGCCCTGGCGGTGGAGGAGGAGGCGACCACGGCGGCCGACCGCAACCTCGGCACCGACCTGGCCGGCCTCATCGCCCGCGCCGCCACCGGGGTCAACACCCCGTGGCGCAGCGGCGCCGACGCGGTCACCCCGGCCGGCAACGGGAACGGCAACGGCCACGCCCCGCGCGTGGACCTCTCGTTCACCAAGGGCGCCGCGGTGGGCGGAGGCCTCGCGGCCTTCACCCTCGACGGCGTGCGCGTGCGCGTCTTCGGCGGGGCCCAGGACGGCGTGGGCAAGTGCGCCCTCGGCGGCGAGATCCAGGTGCTGAAGACCCCGAACGCCGTCGGCACCTGGGTGGGCGGGCACGTGGGCAAGAGCTTCGCCTACGGAGCCCAGCGCGGACTGTTCCTGGTGCAGGGCGACGCGGATGCGCGGGCCGGCATCCGTCTGTCGGGTGCCGACATGGTGCTGGGCGGCGAGCCGCGCGAGCCCCTCAACGACCGCCTGGGCACCCTGGCGGCGCGCGCGAACTGCAAGGGCTTCGCGTTCGAGTACATGACCGGCGGGCGCGTCGTGGTGCTGGGCGACCCCGGCCCGTGGCTGTGCGCCGGCATGACCGGTGGCGTGGTCTACGTCCGCCAGAATCCCGAGTGGAAGCTCGACCAGGCCGCGGTGCGCCGCCGCCTCTCGAAGGCCGCGAAGGTGAGCCTGGTGGCCCTCGACGAGGGCGACATCGCAACGGTGGTCGAGCTGCTCGGCGCCTACCGGGAGGCCCTGGCCGACTCCGGTCAGGAGGACGCCGCCCTCCGGATCGACCCCCTGATCGAGGACCCCGCCGGGCACTTCATCACGGTCACCCCGGTGACCCAGCAGGCCGACCCGAACATCTCCACCGAGTAGCCCGCCGGGGCGGTCGGCGGCATGCCGGCAGTGGAGTTGTTCGAGGTCGTGGGCGGCCAGGACCGGGGGGCCCGATTCGGGTTCCTCGGCACCTCGGCCGTGATCGGCCGCGGGCGCACCGTGGAGGTACTGCTCACCGACCCGTCGGTGGCGACCCAGCACGCCCTGGTGCGGGTGGAGGGCCAGGTCCTGCGCCTGATCGATCTCCACCGCGGATCGCTGGTCCTCAACGGGCGACCGGTGAGGGCCCCGACCCCGCTGCGGGTGGATGACCTGGTGCGTGTGGGCGACACCACCCTGCGGGTGCTGTGGACCCCCGGACGGCGTCCCGCACCTTCGGCACCGCCGGCGCCCGCGGCGCGGCGGATCGAGGCACCGCCCTCGACGCGCATCACCGCACCCCTGTCGGTGGAGATCCGCACCTCCCCTCCCCGCCCCCCGCTGGGGCGCGAGGGGTGGGCCGCGGCCGGCGGCGCCCTGGCCGCGCTGCTGGCGGTGGGTGCGACGCTGATGCCGGCGCTCCGCCAGGGTGGGGAGACGCCCAACCTGTGGCGGGTCGATCCCACGGCGCTGCGGCCGGCGGCGATCCTGATGGTGCTGGTGCTGGCCGCAGCGGCGGTTCTGTGGGTGGTGTCGGAGCTCGATCCCGACCTGCGCCGTCTGGCGCCGGCAGCCGGGGCGGGATGCGCCGCCGCGGGGGGCGCGGTGGCGGGCCTGGCGCTGCTGCTGCCGATCGTCCCCGGCGCCCAGGGGGCGGCCGATGCCGCCGGCGCCCTGTTCGTGGCCGGAACCGCCGCGGCCGTGGCCGGCGTATGGCGGGTGCAACTCGCGGCCGGCCCGCGGCGCGGCCCGAGCCGCGGGCGTCCGCCAGGGCCCGTCCTGATGGTGGCCGCCGCGGCCGCCGGCGGGGTGGCGTGCGCCGTGGCCGGGCCGATGGAGTGGACCACCATCGACGGCCTCGCCTACTCGGGCTTCGACGGCGACGTCGCGGCGGGCCGCCTGCTGGTGCCCCTGGGGCTCGTGATGGCGGCGGGCTGCCTACTGGTGCCGCTGGTGGGCGCCCGGGTGGAGCGGCGCACCGTCGCCCCCATGGCCGCCGCGGCGGCGGCGCTGGCGGGAGCCCTCGCCGGGCACGCCGTGGCGGCGTCGATCGTGAGCGCGGGCGACATCCCCCGCCTGGGACTCACGCTGGCGCTGGCGGGCGGCACGCTGGCGCTGGTGCCCGCCACCATCGGCGCCCTGACCCTGGCGGCCGCCGATGGTGCTCCGGCCGGGGGCGGCGGCGACCCGGGTACCGCACCCGTCCGCCCCCTCAAGTAACGTCCCCGCATGGGCGCCGAGCACCCCACCGCAACCCGCGCCGCCCGGGTGGAGCTTCAGGGTCTCGGGATGCGCTACCAGCGCGATGCGGCACCGGCCGTGGAGGACCTCACCCTCGATGTGCCCGCGGGCGAGGTCTGCGTCCTCATCGGCCCCTCGGGCTGCGGCAAGACGACGGCCCTCAAGATGATCAACCGCCTCATCGAGCCCACCGGGGGGCGGGTCCTGATCGACGGCGTGGACGTCCGCACCCGCCCGGTCGCCCTCCTGCGGCGGGAGACCGGCTATGTCATCCAGCAGGTCGGCCTGTTGCCGCACCTGACGATCGCGTCCAACGTCGCAACGGTGCCGAGGCTGGTGGGGTGGGACCGGCGCCGGATCGAGATGCGCACCCGCGAGCTGCTGACCCTCGTGGGGCTCGACCCGGACGAGTACGCGGACCGCTACCCCGCCCAGCTGTCGGGGGGCCAGCAGCAGCGCGTGGGCCTGGCGCGGGCGCTGGCGGCCGACCCTCCTCTGATGCTGATGGACGAGCCGTTCTCGGCGGTCGACCCCATCACCCGCCACCGGCTGCAGCTCGACTTCCTGCGCCTGCACCGGGCCGTGCCGAAGACCGTGATCATGGTCAGCCACGACATCGACGAGGCGGTGCGCATGGCCGACCGCATCGCGGTGATGCGCGAGGGGCGCCTGGTGCAGTACGCCGCGCCGGCCGAGTTGCTTGCGCGGCCCGCCGACGACTTCGTCTCCAACCTGCTCGGGGCCGACCGCGCGCTGAAGGGCCTCGCGTTGATCCGCCTCGAGGAGACCGCCCTGCGACCCGTGCCCGCCGTCCGCGCCGGCGAGCCGGCAGGATCCGTGCGCGAGCGCCTCGCGCGCGGCGACCTGGAACCGGTGGACGGCGCGTTCCTGGTGCTCGGCGCCGACGGGCGCCCGCTGGGCTGGTGGTCCGAGGAGCGCCTGGGCGGCGCCGATGCCGTGCCCTCACCGCCCCCCGGAGGCGCCGAGCCGCTACTGGACGGCATCACGACCCTTCGCGACACCCTGTCGGCCCTGTTCGGCACCGGGGTCGACCACGGGGTCGTGGTCGACGGCGAGGGGCGGGCCCGCGGTCTGGTGAGCGCGGCCGACATCGCCCTGCACGCGCGCGGCGAGGGGCCGATGGCCTCCCGCAGCGCCGGCTAGGGGGCCGGAGTGGACATCGAGGTCCGCTGGGACTGGATCCGGTCGCACACCGACGACATCCAGCGCAACACCATCGAGCACCTCCAGCTGGTGGGCGTGTCGCTGGCGATCGCCATCGCGCTGGCCATCCCGCTGGCCGTGCTGGTGTACCGCAGCCGCGTCGCCTTCGGTACCACCACCGCGATCACCGGCGCGCTCTACACGGTGCCCAGCCTGGCGATGTTCGCCTTCCTGCTGTCGATCTTCGACATCGGCTTCGGGCCGGCCGTTGCGGCGCTGGTGCTCTACTCGCTGCTGATTCTCATCCGCAACGCCGTGGTGGGACTGCGCAGCGTGCCCACGCCGGTGCGCGATGCGGCGCGAGGGATGGGCCTCACGCGGCTGCAGACGCTCCTGCGCGTCGAGCTGCCCCTGGCCGTGCCCTCGATAATGGCCGGGATCCGCATCACGGCGGTCAGCACGGTGGGCATCGCCACCATCGCCGTGTTCATCGGCGCCGGCGGGCTCGGGGAGCTGATCTACAACGACGGCGTGCAGCGCGGTCTGTTCCTGACGCCCATCCTGGCCGGGGCGGTCATCGCGACGGCCATGGCGATCATCATCGACCTGCTGCTGGTGCTGGCCGAGCGGCTGATGACCCCCTGGCTGCGGGCGGCGCGCCGGTGAGCCTCTGGGCCGACACCTGGACGGCCTTCGAGGCCAACGACGGGTGGGGTCAAACCTGGACCCACGTCAAACTGTCGCTCACCGCGCTGGGGATCGCCGCGGCAGGGGGCCTGGCCCTGGGGATCGCCTGCGCCAAGATCGGCCGCGGGGCGGCATTCGCGCTCACCACGGTGGCCAACCTCGGGCGCACGATCCCCACCTTCGCCCTCATCGCCCTGATCCTGGCGGTCACCTCGCTCGGCTTCTGGCCGGCCGTGATCGGCCTGATCCTGCTGGGGCTGCCGCCGATCCTCCTGAACGCCACCACGGGCATCCGCGAGGCCGACGCCGGCGCCGTGGAGGCCGCCCGCGGGATGGGGCTCACGCGCACCCAGGTGCTGCTGCGCGTGGAGATCCCCATGGCGATGCCGCTGATCTGGGCCGGCGTCCGCAACTCGGCCGTCCAGATCATCGCCACCGCGGCCCTGGCCGGGCTGGTGGGCGCGGACGGCCTCGGGGTCATCGTCCAGAGCGGGCTGGCCAACAGCCAGACCGACGTCCTGCTGGCCGGGGCGATCCCCATCACCATCCTCGCCGCGCTGGCGGAGGGGCTGTTCGCCTCGGCGGAGCGCCTCTCCACCCCGCGCGGCCTCCGATTGCAACTGGCAACCGTCAAGGGGGACCTGTGAGAACACGCATCAAGGGCCTGACCGCCGTGCTGCTGGCCGGTGCCGTACTGGGCGCCGCCGCCTGCGGCGACGACGAGGACGAGGCGACCACCTCGGGCGCCACCGCGCCCGCCACCAGCGCATCGACCGCACCGGAGCCCGGCGCGGCCGGCGACGGGGTGTCCCTCACCATCGCCGACAAGGGGTTCTCCGAGAGCCGCATCGTGGCCGAGGCCTATGCCGCGGCCCTGGAGGGCCAGGGCTTCGACGTCGAGGTGACCAGCCTGGCCAGCACCGAGATCGCCGACCAGGCGATCACGGGCGACTCGATCGACGTGTATCCCGAGTACGTCGGCACGGCATACCTCAACGTGCTCGGGCTGGCGGCCGAGGATGCGCCGGCCGAGCCGGAGGCCCAGTTCCAGCAGGTGGCCGACGCCTACGGGGAGCGGGGGCTCACCGCGCTGACACCGGCGCCGTTCAACAACGGCAACGAGGTGGCCTGCACCCAGTCGGCGGTGGACGAGTACGACATCGTCACCCTGTCCGACCTCGGTGAGGCATCGCCGAACCTGGCCTACTCGGCCAACGCCGAGCACCTCACCCGGCCCGACGGGCTGCCGCTGCTGCGGAGCGAGTACGGGGTGGAGTTCCGCGACATCCTCACGGTGGACATCAGCCTGCGCTACCGGCCGATCGAGGACGGCGACGCCGACTGCGTGTACGCCTTCGGCACGGACCCGCTGCTGGGCCAGCTGCCGCTGGTGGTGCTGGAGGACGACAAGGGCACCTACACGGGCGGGGTCTCGTTCCGCACCTTCCCGGTGGTGAACAGCTCGTTCATCGACGGGCTCGCCCCCGAGGCCCGCACGGCCTTCGAGGACTCGCTGGCCGCGGTCAACGAGTCCTTCACCGCCGAGGCCATCCGTCCGCTGATCGCGCGCGTCGAACTCGACCGCGAGGACCCGGATGAGGTCGCCCGGGAGTTCCTGCAGGGGGTGGGCGTCCCGACGGGCTGAGCGACATCGGCCCTTCGCCCCCTCGCGGGCCCCGGGCCGGCACCGCCTCGCTCGGGCTCGGCGGGGCGGTGGCGGCTGGGCCGGCCCGGGGCCGTCGGGCCGGAGCCCCTCCGGCGGCGACCCCGCTTCTCCGGGCCTCGGTGCTCAGGCCGGTCCGTCTAGCGCGGGAGCAGGCTCGGGGCCCCTGCGCAGAGGCGCGTGAGGCCGCCGGCGAGAGCCGCCACCTCCGCCTCGGGCCAGCCGCGCATGGCGTCGTCGGCCGCATCGCGGGCGGTGACCTCGACCTCGTCGGCCATCCGCCGGCCGGCCGGCGTCAACTCCGCCCACGCGGCCCGGCGGTCGCGCGGGTCGCTGTGGCGCGTCACGATGCCGAGCTTCTCCAGCGGCAGGATCAGCCGGGTCACCGAGGACTGGCTCATCCCCAGGCGGCCGGCCAGGTCGACGCGCCGCAGGCGGCCCCCGTCCGCCGAGCGCAGTGCCAGGAGGATCATCACGTCGGTCAGGGA
Source organism: Miltoncostaeaceae bacterium (assembly GCA_040219555.1). Lineage (GTDB taxonomy): Bacteria > Actinomycetota > Thermoleophilia > Miltoncostaeales > Miltoncostaeaceae > JAVJSF01. The sequence continues at coordinate 360 of JAVJSF010000004.1, read as the reverse complement.
CAGGCCGTGTCCCGAGATGGGCCCCTCCACCCGGCGGGCCACGATGGCCGCGGCGCGGGACAGGTCGAGGAGGGTGGCCAGGCGGTCGGTGCGGGTCGAGGTGCTCATGCTTCCGCTTTCCTTTCGTACGGAAGCATTACGGTAACACCCTTGGCCGGCGGGCGACCGGTGACTGTGGGCATGGAGGGTTGAAGGCCTGCGGGGAGCCGGAGCGTTGCGGGGGCGGGTGCGACAGCACCCCTTCGGCCTCTTTCGGGCCTTCGGGGTGCCATCGGGCCCCTGGCCGGGGCCCGATGCGGTCGCCGGCACCGCCTCCCTTGCGGTCGGCGGGGCGGGCCGGCTGAGTCGACCTCTGCCGGT
>JAVJSF010000003.1:0-13326 GCA_040219555.1 Miltoncostaeaceae bacterium | reverse complement strand
AAGCGGTGCTGACCCTCGGTCTCCGGACGGCCCATGGCCGCCGCGGTCGCCTTGGTGACCTCCGAGGGGAGGTAGGTCAGGTCCCACTTGGTGGTGGCCAGCGACGGGTCCGTGATGAGACGCAGGTTCATCCGGCCGTAGCTGGGGTCACCGTAGAACTTCGGCTTCGCGGGGAGCTCGGCGTCGTCGTAACGGCCGGTCGCGGTGTGGATCAGGTAGCCGCGACGCTCCATCGTGAAGTTGAAGTAGTCGTTGCCGAAGCCGCCGTAGCCGTCGTCCTCCTTGCCACCGTGCTCCTGGGTGACGATGTAGGCGATCTTCTTCGGGAACCCGAAGGGCTCGCGGCCGGCGAAGACGGCGGCGTCCTGCGTGAGGTACATGTATGGGTAGTACCCACCGTAGTAGGTGTTGCCGTCGTGACCCTTGCAGGAAGCGGCAACCGTGACACCCATCTCGCCGTACGGGCCGAGACCGGTGTGCAGGTGGTCCACGTACCAGAACTCGACGACGTCGTCCTCGAGCTCGAGGCACTTGGGAAGGATGCGGCGGAGAGCCGCCTCGTCCACCCGGTAGAAGAACGCCGACCACCGCGAGTTGGTGTAGGTCAGCGGGACGATGTCGTAGTCGACCAGCGGGTCGGCGATGCCCTGCGAGATGATGTCGCGCTTGTCCCGGTCAAGGGCAAGCGGCGGCGCGTCGCCGGAGTCGATCCACGGAACGCTTGTGACGTTCAGCTGCGCCATAGCGCGGTTCCTCCTTGGAATGGCGTCACCATGACGGGGTCAGAGGTCATCTGAGTGAGCACCGGCCCCGTCATGCGTGATTACGATCGGGTCGGGCTTTACGCGCCGAGACCGATGGGCTTCGGGAAGCGGTGACGCAGCCCGAAGCGGTACGGCTTGGCCGCGCCGGCCCAGGTGGCGTCGCGGGTGTAGGTCTCCGTCCACGGCACCTCGCCGGGCGGGATAATGAGGTCGAACGAGAACGTCATCAGACCGATCATCTCGGTCGGAGGCAGCTCGTGACCGAGGTTGTCGTACGGCGTCGCCTGCATGAACCAGTTGATGCTCGATGCGGACGCGGTACGGATCGACTCGGGCTTCACCTGGAAGCGGTGCGTGCCCTCGGAGTCCGGACGGCCCATCAGGGTGGCGAGGTCCTTGGTGACCAGCGAAGGCAGGTACACCAGCTCCCAGCGCGACTCGGAGAGGTCCGGCGCGGTGATGACCTTCATGTTCATGCGGCCGTACTCGGTGTTGCCGTAGAACTTCGGCTTGGCCGAGAGGTCGGCGTCGTCGTACTTGCCGGTGGCCGAGTGCAGCACGTACCCGTTCCGGATCATCAGGAACGAGAAGTAGTCGAAGGCGTAGGCCTTGGTGTCCAGGCCATAACCGTCGTCGGGCGCCCCGCCGTGCTCGAGCACGCGGATGAAGGCTTCCTTCTTGGGGAAGCCGAGCACGCGACCGGCGTCGATCGCCGAGTCCTGCGTGAGGTACATGTACGGGTAGTAGCCCGCGTAGAGCGTGCGGCCGTCGCCGGCCTTGTGGCTCGCGGCCACGGTGACACCCATCTCGCCGTACGGGCCGAGCATGGTGTGGTTGTGGTCGACGTACCAGAACTCGACGACATCGTCCTCGAGGTCAAGGCAGTCGGGAAGGACGCGACGAAGCTGCTTCTCGTCGGCCCGGTAGAAAAAGGCTGACCAACGGCTGTTGGTGTAGGTCAGCGGCAGTGTGTCGATGTCCCAGATGGGGTCGACCAGCGAGTAGATGAATGCGGTCTTCTCGTCACGGTCAACCGGCGAGGGCGGGATCTCTCCCGTCTCTGCACCCGGGATCTGCGTCACGGCGAACTGCTCGGCCATAGACGGGCTTCCCCCTGATTCGGTGAAGGGCAGCTTGCACATCACAAACCCGCCGTGGGGCTGGGCCCGAGCCGCACCGTTGCCGGTGCTTGGCGGGCCGTGCCATCCCCTTGGCGGCGGTTCGCAGCATATGTCACTTACCCCGGTGCGTCAACGCCCGCCACTCGCCCCGAAGCGGGTTCCGGTTGTGCGATCCGACCCCGTTTCATGGGGCGAATCGGCCCGTACGCGGAGATCGTGGCGATATTGACAAAGCCGCCGGGGGCTCAGGTAGGGTCGCCCCACGGAGGCTCGCGCACATCCGCGGGCGCGCGCGGCCCTCCCGGCGAGTTCCGCGAATCGAGAGAAGGGGCACGAGGTGAGATCACGATCCTGGGGGTGGCGGATCGGAGCCGCCACCGCGACCCTCGCGCTGGCCGCCGGCGTTGCGGCCTGCGGCGGGGATGACGACGAGGCCGAGGACACCACCGGCGCCGACCCCGGCGGAATCACCCTCACCCTCGGCTATGTGACCACGGCCGAGCACCCGTACGGTGTCGCGATCGACGAGTTCGTCCGCCAGGTGGACGAGGCCTCGGGCGGTTCGATCACCATCGAGACCCGCCCGAGCTACCAGGGCGGCGATGTACCTCTTCTGCAGGATGTGCGCGACGGGACCGTGCAGTTGGCCTCGGTCTCCTCGGCGGTGTGGGCGACCCAGGGGGTGACCTCGTTCGACGCCCTCCAGGCGCTCGGGTTGGTCACCCGCTACGACCTCGAGCGCGAGGTCATCGCCGGCCCGATCGGCGAGGAGATGCTGGCCGGGACCGAGGCGATCGGCCTCAAGGGGCTCGCCATCCACGAGGGCGGTCTGCGCAAGCCGTTCGGCGCCGAGGTGCAACTCACCTCGCCCGAGGCGTTCGAGGGGCTGACCATCCGCACGCCGGAGTCGACGGTCCTGGAGACCGGTATCCGGGCGCTCGGAGCCGACGCCACCTCGATCCCCGTCGGTGAGATCTACGCGGCTCTGCGCGATGGGACCGTCGATGGCATGGAGGCCAACCTGGGCCTGATCCAGACCCTGCAGCTGTTCGAGGTCGCGCGCTTTGTGACCATGAACGTGAACCTCTGGCCGTTCCCCACGGTGTTGGCGATGAACCAGGCGCAGTTCGATGGCCTGACCCCCGAGCAGCAGACCATCATCACCGAGGCCGCATCGACCATCCCGGGCTTCTCGATCGACTTCCTCACGGGGCCGAGCGAGCTGCCTCAGAGCCTCTGCGATGCGGGCGTGCGCTTCGCGATCGCCACGCCGGAGCAGCTGGCCGGGTTCGAGGCCGCCTCGGAGGCGACGATCGCTGAGCTGTCGCAGGACGAGCAGACCAAGGGCTTCATCGACCAGATCCTCGCGCTGCGCGATGGCCTCGGCGAGCCGCCGGCCGCCGCCCCGCTGCCCGAGGGCTGCCTGGCCGAGTAACCCCGTTGGATCCGTCGGTGTCGATCCGGCCCCGGCCGGGGGTCGGATCGCCCGGCGGGCGCGCTGGGGTGGCGCGCGCATGAGCCCCGAGGCCTCTGCGCCCGCCGCCTCTGTGCCGGCCATCTCGTGGGTGCTGACCCGGCTGGCCATGTGGTTGGAGCGCTACTCGCAGGCGGCGCTGCGCATCGCCCGGGTCGGCGTGATCGGCGGTGCCCTGATCGCGCTGATCGCGTTGGCCGGCAACATCTTCACCCGCCAGGTGCTGGGCTTCTCCCTGTTCGGAGCCCACGAGTTGGCCAGCTACGCCTTCCTCTGGACCATCTGGATGGGCGTCTCGCTGGCGGTCAAGCGCGGTGCGGTGACCGTGATCACCTTCTTGTCGCACCGCGGCCCGTGGTGGTGGCAGGTCTCGGTGCGCACCTTCTCCGCGGTCAGCCTCGGGGTGCTGTTGGTCTACTGCTGTTGGCGCTCGACCGAGTTCGCGATGGGGACCGGCGCCCCCGGGGGGGTCACGCCGGCGCTGGGGGTGGCGTACTTCTACCCCATCGCCTCGATGACGGTGGGCTACTACTTCATCACCCTGCACTACCTCACCGGGGTGGTCTCCGGGGCGGCTGCCCTCGCGCGCGAGCCGCGACGCGCCGGGCGCACGGTGGCGGTGGGGCTGGCGGGTGGTCTTGCGCTGGGCGTCGCCCTGTGGTTGGTGATGTGGCTGATCATCGCTGCGGGTCTGTCGCCGCTGATTGCCATCGGGGTGATGTTCGTCGCCCTCACGCTCGCCGGCACGCCGATCGTCTTCATGCTGTCGATCATCGGGATCGCGGCGATGTTCGCACCGGATTTCCTGGGGCTGGTCTTCTACCCGACCCCTAGCCCGATCACCCCGTTCTCGACGACCCAGTTCGCGATGGGCCTGTCGGGGGGCAGCGAGCTTCTGGTGATCCTGATGTTCCTGATCGTGGCCGAGATCATGAACGGCTCGGGGATGTCGCTGAGGCTGATCGCGTTCGCCGCCTCCACCGTCGCCCACTTCCGCGGGGGCATGGCCTACGTCTGTCAGCTCACCTCGATGGCGGTCTCGGGTATCTCCGGTTCGGCCCAGGCCGACGCGGCGATCATGACCCCGCTCCTGGTGCCCGCCATGGAGCGTGAGGGCTATCGGCGCGATGTCGCCGCCGCGGTGGTGGCCGGCGCGTCGATCAAGGGGCCGATCGGGCCGATCTCGATCATGTTCATCGTCTACGGAGTCGTGGTCCAGGGCCCCGGGGGCGCCTCGATCAGCGCGCTGCTGCTGTCGGGTGTGATGGCCGAGTTGCTGCTGTTCCTGTTCCAGGCGCTCACGGTCTATGTGGTGGTGCGGAGGATGGACCTGGTTCCACGGCGCAAGTTCGCCGGCATGGCGACGGTCGCCCGAACGGGGGTGAGCGCGCTCCCGGTACTGGTGATCCCGGTGATCATCCTGGGCGGCATCTTCACCGGGGTCTTCACCCCATCCGAGTCCGGCGCGGTGGCGGCGGTGGTCACGATCGGCCTCGCGCTCTTCTGGTACGCGGGGGTCTCTCCGCGTCAGATACCGGCGATGGTGGTGCTGGCGGGCATCGAGACCGGCATCGTGATGCTTCTGCTGGGCGACTCGTCGATCATCGCCAAGGCGCTGTTCAACGATGGCTTCGGCCAGTCGGTGCAGGACTTCCTCACCGGCATCACCGACAACAAGTACGTCTTCCTGCTGGTGGTCAACCTGATCCTGTTGGTGATGGGGATCTTCCTGGAGCCGCTGCCGGCGCTCTACATCATCGCCCCGTTCCTCGCGCCGGTGGCGGTCCTGGAGTTCGGCGTGGATCCGGTGCACTTCGGCCTGATCGTCGTCTTCAACCTGGTGCTCGGACTGATCAACCCGCCGATCGGCCTCGTGCTGTTCCTGGTCTCCAGCATCTCGAAGGTCTCGGTGGAGCGCCTGTCCATCATGATCGTGCCCTGGTTTGCGGTCAGCCTGTTCGTGCTGTTCCTGGTGACCTATCTGCCCAGCTCGGTGGTTCTGGCGCTCTCGAACCTGATCCATTGAGCCTCCGCCGTGCCGACGGGATGGCCCTTGCCGCGATGGTGGGCTGGGGCGGTGCGTATGTGCCCTCGGCGTGGCTCATCGAGCGCTGGCCGCTCCTGGTGGGAGCGGGAGCCCGCTTTGCCCTCGGGGGGTTGCTGCTGTTGTCGGTGCTGGCGATCGCCGGTCGGCCGCTGAGGCCGCGGGTGGGGTGGGGGGTGGTGGGCTGGATCGCCCTCACCCAGACCGTTCTGTTCTACGCCGCCGTCTTCTGGGGGATCGCGCACGCCGGCGCTGGAATCGCGGCACTGCTGTCCAATACCGACCCTCTGTTCATCGCGGTCTTGGCCGCCCTGTTGCTCGGCGAGCGCCTGAGTGCGCGTCAGTGGGTCGGGGTGGTCGTCGGTCTGGTGGGCGCGGGCGTGGTCGTCTGGGAGGGGCCGCTGTGGCCCGTCGCGCTCTCCGGGGATGCCCTGATCGTGTTGGCCGGCGCCGTGGTGTGGAGCATCGGCACCGTCACCGTGGCGCGTCGGGTGCGCGGCCGGGCCGACCCGCTGGCATTGGCTGCGTGGCAGATGCTGGCCGGGGGCGTGGTGTTGATCGGTGCGGGACTGGTGATCGAGGGGGCGCCGGCGGCAGACGGCGGGGCTCTCGCGCTCGCTCTGCTGACGGCGGTGCTCGGCGCCGCGATGCCGCTCGGTCTCTTCTACCTGGCACTGGCTCGAGCGCCGGCCGGCGAGGTGTCGGCCTGGTTCTTCCTGGTTCCCGTGATCGGGGTGCTCAGCGCGTGGGTCCTCCTCGGAGAGACCCCCGGTCCGGGGCTACTCGTGGGCCTGACCACGATCTGCGCCGGACTGTGGCTGGTGATGGCCCGACGTGTGGCCGCGCCCGGACCGCTGGTAGAGTCCCGCCCGCCTCCGTGAGCACCTCGACCCCCCTCGCCCACCACCGGTGATCCTGGCCCTGTCGGGGGGCACCGGCGGCTCCAAGATGGTCGACGGCCTGTCTCAGGTCCACGGCCAGCGTGGGCTGACGGTCGTCGTCAACACCGGCGATGACGGTGACTTCCATGGCCTGCGGGTCTGCCCCGACCTCGACATCTGCACCTATGTCCTGGCCGGGGTGGTGGCCGAGCGCGGCTGGGGCTATGTCGATGACACCTTCCGCTGCCTCGATGGCCTGTCCACCTATGGGCGCGAGGCCTGGTTCGGCTTGGGCGATCGCGATCTGGCCACCCACATCCACCGGACCGCACGGCTCGCGGAGGGGGCGACCCTATCGGAGGTGACCGCCGAGATCTGCCGTCGCCTCGGGGTCGTGGCCGCGGTGCTGCCGATGACCGACGATCCGGTGCACAGCCGGATCACCACCCCCGGCGGGGTACGCACCTTCCAGGAGTACCTGGTCAAGCATGGGGCGGCCGAGCAGATCGAGGACATCGAGTTCGTCGGGATCGAGCGGGCCCGGCCGGCCTCCGGGGTGCTCGAGGCGATCGCCGCCGCCGAGAGCATCGTGATCTGCCCCTCCAGCCCGGTGGTCTCCATCGGGACCATCCTGGCGGTCCCCGGGGTGCGCGCGGCGGTGGCCGCTCGGCGCGAGCGGGTGGTGGCGGTCAGCCCGATCATCGGTCGCCGGCCGGTGGAGGGTCCGGCCGATCGTTTCCTGGCCGGTGCCGGCTATCCCGAATGCTCGGCTCTGCAGATGGCGCGCATCTACGCCGATGTGGCGGCCACCTTCGTGCTTGACCACCGCGATGTGGCCGAGGCCGATGCGGTCGCCGCGCTGGGGGTTCGCCCGGTGCTCACCGATGCCCTGATGCCCGACGGGTCCGCCCGGGCGCGGTTGGCCGGCGAGGTCCTGGCCTCCCTGGAGGACGGCCGATGAGGACGGTTGCGGTGATCCCCGTCAAGCCGCTGGGACTGGCCCTCGGGCGTTTGTCGGGTGTCCTGTCGGCCGAGGAGCGGCGCTCGCTCCAGTGGGAGATGCTCGGTGCCGTGCTGTCGGCCTGTACCGGGGCGCGTCGATGCGCGGGTGTGATCGTCGTCACCGACGATGTGGCCGTGGCGGGACTCGCCGGCGCCTTCGGCGCGAGGGTCGTGGCCGACCATCGGCCACCCCGCGGGATGAACGCCGCCGTGATCGCCGGATGTGCCGCCGCGCTGGCCGACGACGCCGATGCCGTCTTGGTGCTGACCGCCGATCTGCCCCTCGTGTCCGCCGCCGACATCGATGCGGTCATCGGTGAGGCACCGGAGGGGGAGGGGGCGGTGCTTGTCCCGTCGCGCGATGGGACGGGCACGAACCTGCTGTTGATGCGCGGGCCGGAGGCGCTCACCCCCGAGTTGGGGCCGCACTCGGGTGCGCGCCACCGTGCTCAGGCGGCACGCATCGGGCTGGAGCTCACGATCCACCACAGTCCGGCTGCGGCCCTCGACATCGATACTCCCGAGGACCTGGCCCTGCTGTGGGCGCGGGCGCCCGAGTGGGCGCAGCGCACCGATCTGCCGCCCGCAGCGGTGGCGGTCCGATGAGGCTCTGGCCGCTCTCGGCGCTGCCGGAGGTGGTTCCCGGAGACGACCTGGAGGCGATGCTGGCCACACGCGCCGTCGCTGAGGGCGTGGTGCCCGGGGATGTCGTGATGGTGGCCCACAAGGTTGTCAGCAAGGCCGAGGGACGAGTGGTGGAGTTGGCCGCGGTGGTGCCCTCCGAGGACGCGCGCACCCTTGGCGGGCTCACCGGCAAGGATCCGGCGCTCTGCCAGTTGATCCTGGACGAGAGCCGGCGGATCGTGCGCCGTCGCGGAGCGACCCTGATCTGTGAGACCCACCACGGCCTTGTCTGCGCCAACGCGGCCATCGACGCCTCGAACGCTCGTCCCGGGACGGTGATCCTGCTGCCGCGCGACCCGGACGCCTCGGCCCGCCGCCTACAGGCTCGGATCAGCGCCGCCGTCGGCGGCCGGGTGGGCCTGATCGTCACCGATACCCACGGCCGTGCCTTCCGGCGTGGCCTCGTGAACATCGCCATCGGGGTGGCCGGGTTCGTGCCCGTGGTCGACCACCGAGGGGGTCGCGATCGCCACGGCCGCACCCTGTTGGCCACCGACCAGGCCCTGGCCGACGAGTTGGCCGCCGCCTCGGGTCTCTACATGGGCAAGGACTCGGGCACGCCGGCCGTGGTCGCCTCGGGTCTTGTCACCATCCCGGCGCCCGGAGCGGCCTCCGAGCTGGTGCGCGATCCGGCACACGACCTGTTCCGCACTTAGTCGCCCGCACGGGTGGGCGGCATCCCGGGGTGGGTCGCCCGGGTAGGATGGACAGGTTCGGCATGCGGTCTCGAGGAGGATGATGCAGGGAGCGCCCCCCGGCAGCCCCGACAACCCTCTGCGCGTGGCGGTGATCGGCTCGGGCCCCTCGGGGTTCTACGCGGTCGAACACCTGCTGGGCCAGGCGGATCTGACGGTGCAGGTCGATCTCTATGACCGGTTGCCCACTCCGTTCGGGCTGGTGCGCGGCGGCGTCGCGCCCGACCACCAGAAGATCAAGTCGGTCACCCGCATCTACGACAAGATCGCGGCCCATTCCGAGTTCCGCTTCTTCGGCAACGTCGAGGTCGGTCGCGACATCGTCCGCGAGGAGCTCGCGGCCTACTACCACGGCATCATCTATGCCGTGGGCGCCCGCGCGGACCGCCGGATGTGGATCCCCAACGAGCATCTGCCCGGCAGCCACTCGGCCACCGAGTTCGTGGGCTGGTACAACGCCCACCCGGACTACCGCCGACTGCGCTTCAACCTGGAGGGTGCGGCGGCGGCGGTGGTGGGCAACGGCAACGTGGCCATGGATGTCGCCCGCATCCTGGCGAGCCCCGCCGAGGCGCTCGGCAAGACCGACATCGCCGACGACGCTCTCGAGGCCCTCTCGGCGAGCACGATCCGCACGATCCACATCCTCGGTCGACGCGGGCCGGCGCAGGCCGCCTTCACCAACAAGGAGATCCGGGAGTTCGGCGAGCTGCCGGGGGTCGATGTGGTGGTGGATCCGGCCGACCTCGAGCTCGATGAGGCCAGCGCGGCCTGGGTGGAGCGCGAGGGCGACAAGACCACCGAGCGCAACCTGGCCATCCTGCGCGACTACGCCGAGCGTCCCCTCACGGGTGCCGCGACCCAGGTGGTCCTGCACTTCGCCGTCTCGCCCGTGGAGGTACTGGGCCCCGACCGGGTGACCGGCCTGGTGCTGGCCCACAATGATCTCTACGCCGACGAGGATGGATCGGTGCGCCCGCGACAGACCGAACGGCGCACGACCATCCCGGTCGATCTCGTGTTTCGCGCGATCGGCTACAAGGGCGAGCCGCTGACGGGCCTGCCCTTCGATGAGCGCGGCGGGATCATCCCCAACCGCGCCGGCAGGATCGTCGACCCGGCCCACGACGAGCCCGTGTTGGGTGAGTACGTCTGCGGGTGGATCAAGCGTGGCCCCCAGGGCGTCATCGGCACCAACAAGCCGTGCGCCCAGGAGGCCGTGGACAGCCTGATCGACGACGTCCGCGAGGGCCGGATCACCCGCGAGGTGTCCCCCCGCGAGGTGCTCGAGCGCGTGCTGTCGGAGCGCCAGCGCGACCTGGTGACCTATTCCGACTGGCAGGTGCTGGACGCGCTCGAGCGGGAGCGTGGCGAGGCCGACGGGCGCCCACGCGTGAAGTTCACCCGCATCGAGGAGATGCTCGAGGCGCTCGCCGAGCGCCGGAACACCGCGGTCTAGGCGGCCGGCTCCAAGAGTTCGTAGACCGTATTGCGCCGCGCCGGAACCCGTCCGGCGTGGCGGATCGTCGCCTCGAGCTCCTCAGGTGTGGCCAGCTGACCGTGAGCGGCACCCGATGCGCGGGAGATGCTCTCGTTCATCAGCGTGCCACCGATGTCGTTGCAGCCGGCGCCCAGCAGGCGTCCGCCGCCCGGTAGGCCGAGCTTGACCCACGAGGCCTGGATGTTGGGGATCAGGCCGTCGAAGGCGATGCGCGCGACCGCGTGGATGAGCACGCACTCGTCCCAGGTGGGGCCCGGACGCGAGCGGCCCTGCAGGTAGATCGGCGCTCCCATGTGCACGAACGGCAGCGGCACGAACTCGGTGATGCCACCGGTGCGCCGTTGGATCTGGCGCAGCACCTCGTAGTGGTTGGCCCAAGCGCGCGGATGGTCGATGTGCCCGAACATGATCGTGCTGGTGGTCCGCAGGCCGAGTTCATGGGCCGTGATCATCACCTCGGCCCACTCGGCGGTGCGGACCTTGTCCGGGCACAGGTGCTCGCGCACCTGGTCATCGAGGATCTCGGCGGCGGTGCCCGGCATGGTGTCGAGCCCGGCATCGCGCAGGCGGGTGAGGAAGTCTCGCGCGGATACCCCGAGGGTCTGGGCGCCCTGCCAGACCTCGAGCGGGGTGAAGCCGTGGATATGCATCTCGGGCAGGCGTGCCTTGACCGCCTCGACGACGCCGGCGTAGAAGTCGCCGGTGAAGCTCGGGTGGATGCCTCCCACCAGACACACCTCGGTGGCCCCCCGCTCCCAGGCCTCCACCGAGCGGTGCACGACCTCGTGGATGTTGAGGATGTAGGGGTCATCGCGCATCTTCAGGCTCTTGGGCCCGCGCGAGAAGCCGCAGAAGCCGCAGCGGAAGTAGCACTGGTTGGTGTAGTTGATGTTGCGGTTGATCACGTAGGTGACCCGGTCACCGCAGGTCCGCTCGCGCAGGGCATCGGCCACCCTGGCGACGGCGTCGACCTCCTCGCCGCGGGCCCGGAACAGCAACTCGATCTCGCCGACGCTCGGTGGGCGGCCCTCGAGCGCGCGGTCGAGCACGGTTGCGATGGCCGGCCGGAGGCGCCCGAGCCCCTCGTCGGGGGCGCTGTTGACCCAGTCCTCATCGCTCCACTCGGCCGATATGCGCCGCGGGGGGATTGGAGGATCCGTGTCGATCCCGGGGGCCCACCCGTCGCGCGGACGTGCCGCGCCGGCGGTGTCGGTGAGCGCCAGCCAGGCCGTGAACAGGGGGCGGGCCAGGGCGGCGCGCGCATCGTCGATCTCGCATCCGGGCATGAGCGCCGTGCGCTCCACCACCAACTCGGGGTCCAGCGCATCGCGAAGAGCGGCCATCTGGTCGGGTGACCAGTCGCCGACGACCAGGTCACGCGCGCCGGCGCGTACCGCGGTCACGGCCTCGTCGAGATCGGACACGACCGCCGAGACCGTGGTCGAGAGAGCCGGGAGCGATGCGAGCTCGCAGGCCTCGCCGATGCGCGACATGTCGGTGCGCAGCAATACCGCGCCCGTGCGCACCACTGCGTCGAGCACGTCGGCGCGCATGCCCGCATGACGCACCGTGATCCGCCAGCCTCCCACCCCGCGCTCTGCCAGGGCCATCGCCTCGTCCGGGCCGACCACCCAGGTCAACGCGCCGGTCCCTGCGGGGTCGAGGGCGACGGGCAGCAACCCCCGGTCGAGCGCGCCGGCGATGGCGGCGTCGCCGAGGCCGCCTATCTCGATGGCGGTGGCCCACGTGGTCTGACCCGTGGCGTCGGTTGCGGTGCGACAAACGGTGATCATGCGGGGACTCCGGCGCCGATGGGGACTTGGTCGCGGGCCAGCCCGTCCGCGCCGGCGAGCGCCTGCGCATGGGGTCGAACCCCCGGGTCGACGAAGTCCTCGTCGGCCAGGTAATCGGGGTAGATGGTCAGGCGCTCGCGCAGGGTGTAGCCGGCGTCGGCGCACAGGCGGGCGAGCTGGCCGATCTCGGGCCAGGGCGCCTCGGGGTTGACGAAATCGGGGGTGAGGGGGGAGATGCCGCCCCAGTCGTTGATCCCCGACAGCAGAAGCGGCCCGTAGTCGGCCGACAGGTTCGGTGGCGCCTGGATGCTCATGTCGGGGCCCATGATGAGACGCGCGGTGGCACAGGCGCTCATCAGCTCGATCAGCCCGGGCTCGCCGGCGCCCGCCATCGGGGTGTCGGGCTTGGCGCGGAAGTTCTGCACGATGACCTCTTGGATGTGGCCGTGGCGCTCGTGCAGATCGCGCAGGGCCAGCAGCGCGTCCACGCGCTCGCCGAGCGTCTCGCCGATCCCGATCAGGATCCCCGAGGTGAACGGGATGCGCAGTGCGCCGGCCCTGTCGAGCATCGCCAGGCGAGTGCGCGGGCGCTTGTCGGGAGCCAGTTCGTGCGGTCCGCCGGGGGCGCACAGCCGCTCGGAGACCGACTCGAGCATCAGGCCCTGGCTGGGGGAGACCTCGCGGAGCTCGGCCAGCTCGCGCCGGCCCATGATGCCGGCGTTCGGGTGCGGCAACAGTCCGGTCTCCTCGAGGACCATCCGGCACATGGCCACCAGATAGGACTGTGTTGAGGTGTGCCCGAAGCGGCGCAGGGCGCGCGCATGGCTATCGAAGCGCGCCTCCGGTCTGTCGCCGAGCGTGAACAGCGCCTCCTTGCACCCGCGCGCGGCCCCGGCGCGCGCGATGGCGAGGATCTCGTCCGGGCTCATGGTGTGGGCGCGCGGATCGGTGTCCAGCTTGGCGAAGGTGCAGTACGAGCAGATGTCGCGGCACAAATTGGTGAGCGGGATGAACACCTTGCGCGAGTACGTGACCACGGGTGGTCGTCCACGGTCGCGCAGGGCGGCGGCCACCGCCCACAGCGCCGGGTGCTCGGCGCCATGCACATCGGACAGCATGCGCGCCTGGTCATCGGTGAGGCGCCGACCCTCGAGAGCGGTCTCCATGACCGCGCGCAGAGCCGGGCGCACCCCGGCGAGGACGGGGCTGGTGGTGGTGGTGCTCACGCCGGCTCGGGCCCCTGCCCGTCGCGGAACTTGCGCCAGTCCGCCGGGCGCTTCTCCTGGAAGGAGGCGATGCCCTCGGCGGGCTCGGGCCCCCAGACGTGGTTGATCGCCACCAGCTCGAGTCCGTGCTGCACGGCCCCG
>JAVJSF010000002.1:0-4516 GCA_040219555.1 Miltoncostaeaceae bacterium | reverse complement strand
TCGGGCCCCTGGCCGGGGCCCGATGCACACGGCGGCACCGCCTCCCTTGCGGTCGGCGGGACTGGCCGCCTGAGTCGACCTCTGTCGGTCGACCGGATGAGAGTCGGCCTTCGGCCGATCATCCGGTGGGTGCCGGTTCGTCTCGTGGGCCGGTGGGTTTACTGCGCGCCGGCCTTTGGCCGGCGTACTGCTTTCTTGCGCCGACTGTGCCGGCGTGTCGGCCGGTCAGGCGGCCGCGCGGCCCCCGGCTTCGAGCAGGGCCACCAGCACCGCGGCCACGATGATCGCGATCAGGAACTGGATGATGCTGCCCACGCCGAGAGCGTTGCTGATCACGCCGCCGGCCAGCGAGCCGCCGATGCCGGCCAGGCTGGTCGCGATCAGGCCGATGGGGCGCGGCCCCGGCAGGATCAGGCGCGCCAGCGCGCCGATGACCAGTCCGATCAGCGCCCAGACGGCCACCTGGACCACCAGGCCCATGATCGCGCCGCCCACGACCACCAGCACGACGACGCCCAGCAGGAGGAAGAAGAGAAGTCCCATGCTCAGATGATGCCGGTCCGGCGCCCCTCGGGCCCGCACGACGGCGGGCCCGGGACGATCAGTACCACTTGCCCTTGGCGAAACCGCCGAAGGCGATCAGTCCCACCAGGGCGATGATGAGCCCGATCCAGAAGCTCCAGACGAACATCAGCACCACGCCCACGATGACCAGCACGCCCCCGAGACCGATCCCGCCCATCGCCCCGCTGTTCGACCTGGCCATGAGAGGCCTCCCGTCGCGGTTGCCTTACCTGTGTCGAAGCTACCCGCGCGGCGCCCCCGCCAACCCCGCCACGGGTCCCGGGCGACCCGCGCCGCCTCCTAGGGGATGGGCTCCCAGATCAGCTCGGCGAAATCGATCACGAAGTCGATGGCGCCGCCCACCACCGAACGCGGGCCGCCGGAGGTGTCGCGCGGGCGGATCTCGCCGGTCCCCACGCACACCACGTCGTTCAGCCACGAGTAGCGCTCGTCGCCGCACACGTGGGTGGCCGACACCACGATCTGGCGCCGCTCGGGCGGGTACGGGCGCGCGAAACCGCGCCAGTCGAAGATGATCGTGGCGCCGTCCTCGGTCTCGATGGCGCCCTGGATGTCGGGCAGCGCGCACTTGTCGATGCGCGAGCGGGGGTGGTTGGCCCCCTGCAGCCGGCCGGCCAGGCGCCCCTCCACGGTGCCGTCGGCCACGAAGAAGTAGTGCCCCTCCGAGCCGGCCTCGCCCTCCAGAGTGGTCCCGCGGCCGCCGTCGGGATAGCGGAACACGGCGCGATACAGCGGTTCGAGTCTCATGTGATCAGCCTATGTCGGGCACCCCGTCGAATGCTAACCGCGATGCCCAGGGACACTCTCGGTGAGGCCGGGCGGGCGTGCGAGACTGTGCGGGCGGCACATCGTGCCGGGTAGCGAACCGCTCCCGCCCCAGGAGCGACGAGAGGATCGGCGCACGTGGCGCTATTGACAGGTGGTGGCGACTTCCAGCGCGAGCTGCGCGCGGAGGTGGCGAGGGTCCTGACCCCGGACGTGCTGCGGCGCGGGCGCTGGGCGGTCGGGCTGAAGGCGGGCATCATCGGGGCCTGGGCAGTGGCCTCGTACCTGGCGCTCGTGCTCTGGGCGCGCGAGCCGTGGCTGGTCGTGCCGCTGTCGGTGTCGCTGGCCCTGGCGCTGGCCGGCGTGGGCTTCTGCATCCAGCACGACGCTAACCACGGCGCCGTGGGTGGCCGCATGAGCCGGATCTATGGCTTCACCCTCGACCTGCTGGGCGCCAGCTCCCAGGTGTGGCGCGAGAAGCACAACCACGCGCACCACACCTACACCAACGTGGACGGCGAGGACACCGACATCGCCCAGCTGCCGCTGGCGCGCTTCGCACCGTCCCAGCCGCGTCACCCCCACCACCGCTTCCAGCACCTCTACATGTGGTTCTTCTACGGGATCTACTCGTTCAAGGGGCACCTGATGGGCGACTGGCGCGAGATGAGCCGCGGCATGGTGGGCAACCAGCGCATCCGGCGCACGCCGACCATCGTCTTCTTCTTCGTCCTCGGGAAGATCCTGTTCTTCTCGTGGACACTGGTGCTGCCGTTGATGCTCTTCCCCTGGTGGGGGGCCCTCGCCAGCTTCGCGATCGTCTCGTGGGTGTTCGGCATCACCCTCGCGGTGGTGTTCCAGATGGCCCACTGCGTGGAGGAGGCCGAGCACGGCTTCACCACCGTCGACGAGCTCGAGGCGAACCCGGGCCGGCGCTGGGCCGAGCACCAGCTGGCCTCCACGGTGGACTTCGCGCCCGACAACCGGGTGCTGGGCTGGTACCTGGGCGGGCTGAACTTCCAGGCGGTGCACCACCTGATGCCGAAGGTCTGCCACGTGCACTACCGGCGGCTGGCCCCCGTGGTGGCCCGGGTGGCCGAGGCCAACGGGCTCATGTACCGCTGCCACCCCACCTTCCGCTCGGCGCTGGCCTCGCACGGGCGCTGGCTGCGCCGCATGGGGAGCGCGCCGCCGGCGCCGCAGCCCGCCGCAGCCTGAGGCGCCGCGTAGCGCATCCGGGGGCGGGCGGGCCCGGCGGCGGTGGGACATCCCGGGATACGAAGACGTGACGGGCGCCCTCAACCACGGACGCGAAAAAGGGCGTACCTTGCAACAGACGCCACCCACCCACCGGGCGGGCCCGGCGTAAAACAGCGACCGAAGGAACACGTTCACATGGCTGAGCAGTTTGCCGTGACGCAGATCCCGGGGGCCGAGACGGGCGAGATCCCGCCCTCCCCGGTGGACCGCGATGAGAAGACCGCGTTCATCTACTCGCTGGTCGACCCCATCTGGGACATCGACACCCTCCCGCTGACCTACACGAACTCGCGTTGGTCGGCGTTCTTCTACCGTGCCGACCAGAAGCAGCTCCGGCGAGTGATCCCGGACTGCCTGGAGCTCGAGGACGACATCGTCGAGTTCTGGTACGTGGACCACAACCACACCATGCTCGGCCCGTACGGCGAGATGGGCGTGACCGTGGCCACCAGCCACAAGGCCGGCGACGGCCGCACGGTGTACGGCGGTTACTACCCGTACATGTACCTCACGCAGGACTCGGCGATCGACGCCGGCCGCGTACTCGGCTTCCCCAAGAAGGAAGCCTTCATCCGCGTGCTCGAGCACGGCGGGGCGCCCGACGACGGCTACGGCCTGGACACCAAGGCCTACGCCTTCGACTACTTCTCGTTCCTGATGATCCGGAACGGGTACGTCATGCACTCGGCCACGGGCAAGTACGACGACGCCGAGCTGTCGGCCAAGCCGGCCTTCTACGGCAACACCGAGTACGGCCGCCTGAACATGAAGGTGATCACGGCCCCGGACCTGTCCGAGAGCCGTTGGGAGCTGGTGCACCTGCCCTCCCTGGTGACCAAGGACCTCGCCACCCTCATGGGCCGGCCGGACTCCGAGGGCACGCACCGCTTCCAGGTGAAGCCCGAGTCGATCCGCACCGCGGGCCCCGACTCGATCAACTGGTTCATGCAGGCCACCCCGTACGACAACCTCGGCCACGAGCTGCCGCCGACGGAGATGATCGGGCTGATGACCTTCAGCTTCGACCTCATCATCCCGCCCGGCGAGGTGCTGTGGAACGAGACCTACACCCGGGACGCCACCTGGGCGGGCGCGGCCAAGCCGTACCGCTTCGGCCTGCGTCACCGGTTCCCGAAGCCCGTCGGCCTGGGGGCCTGAACATGACCCAGCAGCTCAACGTCACGAGCGTCCCGTGGATCGACTCCGGCGACGCGCCGCCGCTTGCCCTTGACCGGGACAAGCGCGACATCATCTCGCAGGGCATCGCGGACCCGCTGGTCGATTACGACATCGTCCCGCTCACCTACACCAACTCGCGGTGGTCGGCGTTCTTCTACCGGGCCGACGAGAAGGACCTGAAGCACATCCTTCCCAAGTGCCTCGAGCTCGAGGACGACATCGTCGAGTTCTGGTACGTGGACCACCTGCACACGGGCCTCGGCCCGTACGGCGAGATGGGTGTCACCGTCTCCGCCTCGTGCAAGGGCAGCGACGGGAAGACCTACTTCGGTGGGTACTACCCGTACATGTACCTCACGCAGGACACGGCCGTGTTCGCCGGCCGCGAGCCTTTCGGGTTCCCGAAGAAGATCGCCTACATCGTCACCCAGGAGCACGGTGGCAAGGAGGACGACGGCTACGGCGGCTTCGGCAACGACTACTTCAACTTCACCATGGAGCGGCGTGGCTACCTCATGCACACCGCCACGGGTCGCTACGACGACGCGGAACTGCCGGTGAAGCCGAAGTTCTACGGTGACCCCAACTACGGCCGGATGAACCTGCGTCTCATCACGGACCCGTCGCTGGCCACCACCAAGTGGGACCTGACCTACCTCCCCTCGGAGGTCACCAAGGCGACCGCGGCGGCCATGGGCCGTCCGGAGACCGAGGGTCAGCACCGCTT
>JAVJSF010000001.1:0-175390 GCA_040219555.1 Miltoncostaeaceae bacterium | reverse complement strand
GGGGCGGGTGCGACAGCACCCCTTCGGCCTCTTTCGGGCCTTCGGGGTGCCATCGGGCCCCTGGCCGGGGCCCGATGCGGTCGCCGGCACCGCCTCCCTTGCGGTCGGCGGGGCGGGCCGGCTGAGTCGACCTCTGCCGGTCGACCGGATGAGAGTCGGCCTTCGGCCGATCATCCGGGTGGGTGCCGGGTGCGTGGCGCGCGGGGGTCGTTTCCTTCTGTAGTTCGCGCCGGCCCTTTCGGGCCGGCGTACTACTTCTTTACTTCGCGCCGGCCCTTTCGGGCCGGCGTACTGCCTTGTCTACTTCGCGCCGGCCCTTCGGGCCGGCGTACTGCCTTGTCTACTTCGCGCCGGCGTTGCCGGCGTACTGCCTTCCCTTCGCGCCGGCTTTGCCGGCGTACTGCCTTCTTTGTGCCGCCCTCAGGCCTCGACGGCCTCCGCGGCCTCCTCCCAGCGGTGCAGCAGCCAGGCCAGTTCCTGTTGCAGGGCGCGGTGCTTCTCGGCCGCCTCGGCCAAGGCGTCGTGGTCGGCGATGGTGGCCGGGTCGGCCAGCACCACCTCCACCTCCGCGATGCGCTCCTCGGCCTGGGCGATGTCGCCCTCCAGCTTGGCCACCTCGCGCTGGTGGCGCTGCGAGGGCTTCTTCGGCCTGCCGCCGCGCCCCTCGTCCGGGGCCGGCGCCGGCGGCTGCCCGCGCTCCTTGCGGGCCGGCTTCGGGGCCGCCAGTGCCGCGGTGGGTCCCTCGACGCCCTCGGCCTCGCGCGCGGCCAGCAGGTCGTTGTAGCCGCCCGGGCGCAGCACGCCCCGGCCGCCCTCCAGCGCGAGGGTGTGGGTGCATACGGCGTCCAGCAAGGCGCGGTCGTGCGAGATGATCAAGACGGTGCCGTCGTAGGCGTCGAGGGCCGTCTCGAGCGCCTCGCAGCTCTCGGTGTCCAGGTGGTTCGTGGGTTCGTCCAGCACCAGCAGGTTGCCACCGCGCGCGATGAGGCTCACCAGCGACAACCGCCGGCGCTCGCCGCCCGACAACTGCTCCACGCGCCGCTCGGCCATGTCGCCCGGGAAGAGGAAGCCGCCCAACAGGGTCCGCGCCTGGGTGGAGGTGAGGTCGCTGTCGGCCAGGACCGTCTCCACCACCGTCCGGTCCTCGCGCAACTCCTCCCCGTGCTGGCTGAAGTAGGCCGCCTGGACCCGGTGGCCCACGCTGATGCGCCCGCCGGCCGGCGTCTGGCGCCCGATGAGGGTCTCGAGCAGCGTGGTCTTGCCGGTGCCGTTGGGGCCCACGATCCCCAGGCGCCAGCCCCGTTCCAGGCTGAAGCCCAGGTCGCTCACCAGGCGCCGTCCGGGCACCTCGATGTCCACCCCGTCCACCTCGATCACGACACGCCCGGGCGGATCGGCCTTGGGGAAGCCGAAGGCCAGATGCGACGCGCGGCGCGGCACGTCGACCCGCTTGCTCTGCAGGCGGTCGATCCGCTTCTGGCGCGAGGAGGCCTGGCGCGACTTGGTCCCGGCCTTCCAGCGCGTGACGAAGGCCTCGAGACGCGCGATCTCGGCGGCCTGGCGCTCGGCCTCGGCCCCCTGGCGGTCCAGGGCCAGGGCGCGCTCGCGCCGGAAGGCCGAGTACCCCATGGGCCACCACTTGGAGCGCCCGCGGTCGATCTCCACCACCGAGGTGGCCACCGATTCGAGGAACCAGCGGTCGTGCGACACCAGCACCACGGCTGCGCCCAGATCCGCGATGGCGCGCTCCAGCCACTCCACGGCCTCGAGGTCCAGGTGGTTGGTGGGCTCGTCCAGCAGCAGCACGTCGGGCCGCGAGACCAGCGAGCGGGCCAGCGAGGCGCGGGTGAGTTCGCCGCCCGAGAACCCCTCCAGCGGGCGCTCCATCCACTCCTCGGGGATGCCGAGCCCGCGCAGGACACGCTCGATCCACGAGCGCCAGGCGTACCCGCCGGCGCGCTCCAGGCGCTCCTGGGCCCCCTGGTAGGCGCCCATCACCTCGTCGCCGGCGTCGCCGGCGGCCATGCGCTCCTCCAGCGCGGACAGCTCTGCCTCGGCCTCCTCGGCCTCGGCCATGCCCTGCGCCACGTACTGGCCCAGCGTGAGGGCGCGCTCGCGCGGCGGGCGCTGGTCGTGCAGGGCGGTCACGGCCCCGCGCGGCATGCTGACGCTGCCTCCGTCGGGCTCGATCTGCCCCGCGAGGATCCGCAGCAGGGTGGTCTTGCCCTCGCCGTTGCGCCCCGCCACGGCCACGCGGTCGCCCGGGTCCACCCGGAACGACACGTCGCGCAGGAGGTCGCGGGCCCCGAAGGCCTTCTGGATCTGGATCACCTGCACGACCCGCTAGGCTACCCGTCCATGGCCGCGCCGCAACCGATACGGGATGCAGCCGGCGTCGCCGAGGTGGTCGGTTCGGCGCGGGCGAGCGGGCGGATGGCGCTCGACTTCGAGTTCCTCTGGGAGCGCACCTACGCCCCGGTGCCGTGCCTGGCCCAGGTGAACGTGGACGGCGAGATCGCCCTGATCGATCCGGTCCAGGGTGCGCCCCTGGAGCCCCTGGCCGAGGTGCTGGACGACCCCTCGGTGACCGTGGTCATGCACGCGCCCTCGGCCGACCTCACCCTGATGGCGCTCGCCACGGGGGTGGCACCGACCAATCTCGTGGACGTGCAGGTGACGGCCGGCTTCGTGGGTCTCGGCGCCGGACAGGGCCTGGCGGCTCTGCTGGAGCGCGTGCTGCGCGTGCAACTCGACAAGGGCGAGCGCTACACCGACTGGAGCCGGCGACCGCTGTCGGAGGCCCAGAACACCTACGCGGCCGCCGATGTGGAGCACCTGCTCGAGCTCTCGGACCGGCTCGACGAGCGCGCCGAGCGCCTGGGGCGCAGCGAGTGGGTGGCCGAGGAGCACGCCCGCCGCTACGGGCCCGGGGCACGGTTCGTGACGGCGCCCGAGGACGCCTGGCGGCGGGTCAAGGGGCAGGGGCGCCTGAGCGGCCGCGACCGGGCCGTGCTGGCCGCGGTGGCCGCCTGGCGCGAGCGGGAGGCCCGGCGCGCCGACCGCCCCACCTCGTGGGTGATGCCCGACAGGACGCTGGTGGAGCTGGCCAAGCGCAAGCCCAGCGGGCGGCGGGCGCTGGAGAACGAGCGGGGCATGCCCGACCGGCTCCGCGGAGCCGAGCTCGACGCGCTGATGGAGGCGATCGCGAGCGGGACGCGGGCGGAGCCCATCACGATGCCCGCCGCGCCGCCGCCGGAGCTCCAGATCCGCGCCGAGATCCTCTCCCCCCTGGCATCGGCGCTGGTGAGCGCGCGCGCCGAGGCCGCAGAGTTGGCCCCCAGCCTGCTCGCGACGCGCGATGACATCTCCCGCTACCTGGTGGCGTGCATGACCGGGGCGATGGACGGTGAGCCGCTGGCGGCAGGGTGGCGCCACGAACTGGCCGGCCGGGCGCTGGCCGACATGGTGGCGGGGCGCATCGCGCTGGCGGCCATCCCCGAGCGCCCCTATCTGGCCGAGATCCCGCGCGACCCGTCCGCCGGCGGGGGGTAGAGTCACGCCCATGCCCGACCTCATCCGCCACATCGCGTGCTGCATCGACGACTCCGACGCCGGCACCGCAGCCCTCGATCACGCCCAGATGCTCGCCGAGCTCACGGGGGCGCCACTCAGCGTGGTGCACGTCATCGCCCCTCCCCCCTTCCTCCTCACCATGGCCGCCGGGATCGGCGGGGCCCCGGTGCACGACGACGACGCCCAGCGCGAGGCAGGACTGGCCTGGCTCCAGGCGGTCGCCGACGGTCGCGGGGACGCGCGGGCCGTGTTGTTGGAGGGGCACCCGGGTGAGACGGCCTGCGCCTGGGCCGTCGCCGAGAGCGTGGACATGATCGTGGTGGCGAGCCACCGCGGGCGCGTCGAGCGCGCCCTGCTCGGCAGCTTCGCCAGCTACGTCTCGCACCACGCGCCCTGCCCGGTCCTGCTCATCCCGCCGACGGCCGCCCACGAGTCCTGACCCGCCGCGGACCCGAGCGGCCGGGCGCCGGCGGCCCGACGGCGACGCGCGCCTCAGCCCTCGGTGAAGGCGCCCTCGTCCACCAGCGGGGCCAGGTCGGCCATGGCGCTCACGAGCGCCACGCGGGCCACCGACGGTGCCCCCGCGGCCAGCGGCAGCACCTGCCAGTTGGTCCGGTTCAGATAGGAGCCCGCCCAGCGCCGGTAGCGCCGGCCGGTGCGCATCACCAGCGCCTGGATGCTGCGCAGGTTGTCCACGCGGTCGGCCAGCTTGAGCATGCGCGCGCGATCGGGGGCCTGCGCGGCCAGGCGGCGGTAGTAGGCGCGCAACTCCACCTCGTCGTGCTCGGGCGCGGTGAGCCAGTCCACGAGGTCCGCCACCTCGGGGCCGAACCCGACGTGGATCTCTCGCACGCTCGTGCGGGTGTCCTCCACGGTGTCGTGCAGGAGCGCCGCCTGGATCATCGCGGGCGCCGTCTCGCCCCAGCCGTACAGCTCCATGGCCACCCGGACCAGGTGGACCCAGTAGGGGGTGGCGCTGCCGCGCCGGGTCTGGAGGCCGTGGCGGGCGCGGGCGAACGCCAGCGCGCGCTGGAGGTCGGCCCGGACCGCCGGATCGGCGATGGCCGCCACGAAGTCGGTCCAGACGCGGTCCACGGTGTCGGGCGAGTCGAAGACGCCCGGCCAGGCACCCTCGACGCCCGCACCGGCCGCGTGGAGGGGCGACGGAGGACGCAGGGGCAGGCGGTTCATGACATCTAGGGTAGCGCTCCCCTCGGCCGGGCCGGAGCGCCGGCTCGCGGTGATCGACATGGGGTCCAACACCTTCCGGCTGGTGGTCTTCCGCTACCGGCCGGGCGGCGGATTCCGCCTCGTGGACGAACTGCGCGACACGGTGCGCCTCTCGGCCGGCGCCGACGCGGAGGGCATCCGCCCCGAGGCCGTCGCGCGCGCCGCGCACACGGCGCACCTGTACGCCGCCTTCTGCGACGCCGAGCACATCGACGAGGTGGACGTCGTCACCACATCGGCCGCGCGCGACGCGGCCAACCGCGACGTGGTGCTGGACGCGCTCACCGCCGAGGGGCGCCTTCCCGTGCGCGTGCTGTCCGAGACCGAGGAGGCACGCTTCGGCTACCTCGGCGCCGTCAACTCCACCACGCTCACCGACGGCTGGGTGCTCGACCTCGGCGGCGGGAGCCTGCAGGCCACCGAGGTGCGCGGGCGCGCCATGGGACGCGCGTTGTCGCGCCCACTGGGAGCGGTGCGCATGACCGAGGCGTTCCTGGGCGCGCGCCGGCCGCGCCGCAGCGAGATGCGCGCCCTGGTGGACCACGTGCGCGCAGACCTGCGCGCGGTGGGCTGGGTGGAGGAACTGGGCGCCCACGTGGTGGGCATCGGCGGGACCGTCCGCACGCTCGCGCGGATGGCCCAGAAGGCCGGCGACTACGAGCTGGACGAGCTCCACGGCTATCGCCTCACCCGCGAGGCTCTGGCGGAGCGGATCGACCAGATGGCGGCCACCGATGCCGACGGGCGGCGTTCCATCCCGGGCCTGAAGGCCGATCGGGCGGACATCACGCTGGCGGGGGCGGTGGTGATCGCCACAGCGCTCGACCTGGCGGGCGCCGACGCGGTGGAGATCTGCTCGCACGGCCTGCGCGAGGGCGTGTTCTACGACCGCCTGCTGGCCGACCGCGAGGACCGCCTGATCGAGGACGTGCGCGCCCACACCGTCCTGAACCTCATGGACGCCTACCGCGCCGACGTGGAGCACCACCGCCAGGTGGCCCGGCTGGCGCTGGCGGTGCACGAGCAGCTGCGCGGGCTGGGGCTCGTGCCGGCCTGGAGCGGCGACCGGGACATCCTCTGGGCGGCCGCGATGCTGCACGACCTCGGGGTGGCCGTGGACTACAACGACCACCACCGCCACGGCTTCTACCTGGTGCAGAACAGCGGTCTCCCCGGCTACAGCCACGAGGAGATCGCCCTCATCGCGCTGCTGGTGCGCGGCCACCGCAAGGCGCCCCCCTCCGCCGGCCCGCTGGAGGGGGTCGCCGGCCGGCGTGCCGACCAGCGGCTGGCAGACCTGGGCGTCTGCCTGCGCATGGCCGAGCAACTGGCGCAGTCACGCTCGGTGCGCGGGGTGACACTGAGCGATGACGGAACCACGGTCACCGCGACCGTCGAGGACGCGGGCGACCCCACGGTGGCGGTCTGGTCGGCCGCCCGGGAGGAGCCGGCGATGCTGCGCGCGACGGGCCGGAAGCTCCGGGTGGTGGGCGCCGAGCACTGACCCGCGGGCGGCCCGACGCCGCCGCGCCTCAGTCCCGGCGCACCGTCCGTGCCAGCGCCGTCCGCAGCGACAGGCGCGGGCCGCCGGCCACCAGCCCGGTGCGGTACACCCGCGCCCCGACGGCCACGAGCGCGGCCGCGGTGGCGGCCGTCAGAGCCACGGCGACGGCCACCTCCAGCGCCCCGACCGTCCCCAGCGTGATGCGGATGGGCATCAGGAGGGGGGACAGGAACGGGACCAGGGAGGCGACGCGGAACCAGGGGTCGTCCACGGCGCCCACCCCGAAGACGGCGATGAAGTAGCCGCCCCACAGGAGGTAGCTGAGGGGCGCGACCGCGGTGGCGACCTCCTGCTGGCGTGACACCAGGGCGCCGAGAGCCCCGAACGCGACGGCGTACAGGGCGTAGCCCAGGAGGAACCACAGCAGCGCCGACCAGAGCGCGGACGGAACGGCCTCGGGAAGGTCCACCGTGCCCGCGATCAACAGCGCCGCCCCGGCGGGCGCCGTGATCGTCGCGAGCTGGCCCAGGGCGAGCGCACCGATGCCCAGCACCTTGCCCGCCAGCAACTGGGACGGGCTGAGGGCGGCCATCAGCACCTCCGAGGTGCGGGTGGTCTTCTCCTCGGCCACCCCGTTCGCCACGAGCATCCCGGCGAACACCAGCGCCAGCACCAGCGCGATCGAGGTGAGCACCGCGACGAAGGTCTCATCGTCACCGGGGCCGCCCCCGTCGAGGGCGACCGGGACCACCGCCACGGGCGCGAGCGCCCCCGCCACCTCGGAGGGGTCGGCGCCGGCGTCCCGCAGGGCCTGCTCCACCTGGGCCCGCTGCAGGGCGGACCTCACCAGGGCCAGGTCGGCGGGCTCGGGCACAGCCTCGCCCACCAGCGCCAGCCGGTCGCCCTCATCGAGGAGGGCCAGGTCGAGGTCGCCGTCCTCCAGGGCCTCTCGTGCCGGTCCGGGCGCGAGGACGCGGGCGCTCACGCCGCGCTGTTGCTCGCCGCCCGATGCCTCGAGCGCCGCGGGGAGCCCGGCGGCCGGCGGCGGCACGCCGATGCGCAGGTCGCGGCCGTCATCGCCGCCGCCCAGCCAGGCGGGCACCAGCACGGCGGCGAGGGCGCCCAGCACGAGGATCAGCGTGGCGGCGCGGAAGGTCCGCGTGCGCACGTGGTGGCGCAGCTCGCGCGCGGCCACCAGTCCCACTCCGCGCACGGGCTCACGCATGGGCGTCCTCCGCCCGCCCGACGGCGTCGAGGAACAGCTCCGAGAGGCTGGGCGCCTCCACCGCCAGGTCGGTCACCCGGGTGGCGGCGCGCACCGGCTGGAGCACCTCCAGCGGGTCCTCCGAGGCGGCCAGCGGGCGGCGCAGCATCCCGCCGGGGGCCCGTTGCCACCCGGCACCCCCCACCGCCTCCACGGCGGCGGGATCGTCCACGGCGATGCGCAGGGTGCGGCGGCCGCTGTCGCGCTGCAGATCGGCCACCCTCCCCTCCAGCACCAGCCGGCCCGCGTCGATGATGCGCACCGAGTCGCAGATGCCCTCCACCAGGTCCAGCTGGTGGCTGGAGAAGAGGACGGTGCGCCCGCCGGTCGCGGCGTCGCGGATGATGTGCGACAGGTCGTCGACGGCCACCGGGTCGAGCCCCGAGAAGGGCTCATCGAGGATCAGCGCCTCGGGCTCGTGCACCAGCGCCACGGCGAGCTGGACGCGCTGCTGGTTGCCCAGCGAGAGCGACTCCAGGCTGTCGCCGGCCCGGTCCGCCAGACCCAGGCGATCCAGCAGGCCCGCCGCGGCGGCGCCGGCGTCGCGCGCGCTCATCCCGAACAGGCGCCCGAAGTACGTCACCTGCTCGGCCACCCGCATCTGCGGGTAGAGGCCGCGCTCCTCGGGCATGTAGCCGAAGCGCCGCCGTATGGCGGCATCGAGCGGGCGGCCGCCGTAGGTGACGGTCCCCGAATCGGGGCGGACCACGCCGAACACCGTGCGCATCGCGGTGGTCTTGCCCGAGCCGTTGGGGCCCAAGAGCCCCACTACCTCGCCCGGCGGTACGTCCAGTCCGAGACCGTCCAGCGCGACGCGGTCACCGAACCGCCGGTGGAGGTCGGTGATGACGAGGGATGCGCCGGGCATGGGCGGGACGGTAGCCCGATGCGACCCTGCCGCGGGTCAGCCGCCGGAACGTTTCACCCGGTAGCGGCCCTCCAGCCGTTCCACGATCCGCTCCCGGTGGTCGCCCTGGATCTCCACCACGCCCTCCTTCACCGACCCGCCGGACCCGCACAGCTTCTTCAGCTCGGTGGCCACCGCGCCGAGATCCCCCGCGGGGAGGCCGGTCACCAGCGTGACGGTCTTGCCCTTGCGGCCCGCTTTGGTCCGTCCCACCCGCACGATCCCGTCCCCGGGACCGCCGCCGGAACCGCCGGCGGCGGAGCGCTCCCGGGCGTCGTCGCGAACCCTCCCGGACTCGCTGGAATAGACGAGACGGGCATTCTCCCTATTACCTGCTGCCATTTACGGATTACCTCTGCTAGCCTGCACCGCGGTGAACACGCTCCCCCACAACCCCGACGACATCGAGGCCCTCGCAGGGTACTTCGAGACCCGGCCCGCGGAGGAACTCCTCAGGTGGGCGGCGGAGCAGTACGAGGGGCGGATCGTCCTCACCTGCTCGTGGCAGCGCCAGTCGTCGGTGCTGGTGGACATGCTCTGGCGCGCCGGCGCGCAGGTGCGGATCGTCGAGATCGACACCGGCCTGCTCTTCCCCGAGACGCACCGCACCCGCGACCTCTTGGTGGAGCGCTACGGGGTCGAGGTGGAGACCATCCACCCCGAGCGCACCGTGGACGAACAGGCCGCCCTGGACGGCCCCGCCCTGTGGAACCGCGACCCGGACCGCTGCTGCGAGATGCGCAAGGTGTCCCCCATGGAGAGCGCCATGCTCGGCATGGAGGCCTGGGTGACCGGCATCCGCCGCGGCCAGAGCGTCACCCGCCGCAATGCGCGCTCCCTGGAGTACGATGGCGCGCGCGACCTCGTGAAGGTGCAGCCGCTGGTCGGCTGGACGGACGAGGACGTCGTGGGCTACCTGTACCGTCACGACGTGCCGTACAACGCGCTCCACGACGAGGGGTACCCGTCCATCGGGTGCTTCCCGTGCACCAAGGCCGTCGCCCCGGGCGGCGACCCGCGCTCGGGTCGGTGGGCCGGCAGCGGCAAGATCGAGTGCGGCCTGCACCTGCCCGTCGGCGGGTCCATCGCATCCTGAACACGAGGTGGGGACAGCGGTCCCCAGGGAGGGCCATCGGCGGATGAGCGAGCGACGCGGATTCACCCTGTGGTTCACCGGGCTCTCCGGGACCGGCAAGACGACCATCGCGGGACTGGTGGGCCCCGAGCTCGCTCGGCGCGGCGGCCTGGTGGAGTACCTGGATGGGGACGTCGTGCGGACCCACCTGTCGAAGGGCCTCGGGTTCTCCAAGGAGGACCGCGACACCAACATCGAGCGCATCGGCTGGGTGGCCTCGCGCTTCACGCGCGCCGGTGTCTGGACGCTGGTCTCGGCCATCTCCCCGTACGCGGCCGCACGCCAGCGCGCGCGGTCCATGGTGGAGCAGCACGGTGACTTCGTGGAGGTGTTCGTCGACACCTCGGTGGAGGAGTGCGCGCGGCGCGACGTCAAGGGGCTCTACGCCAAGGCCTTCGCCGGCGAGATCACCGAGTTCACCGGCGTCGACGACCCGTACGAGGAGCCGATCGACCCCGACGTGCACATCCGCACCGAGGCCTCCAGTCCCGAGGAGAGCGCCGCGCGGATCGTCGCCGCGCTCGAGGCCCGTGGCCTGGTGGGCGCCCCGGTGACCGCCGGCGCCTGAGACGGTGGCGGACCCGGCCGGGACCGCCGACCTGCACAGCCACAGCACGGCCTCCGACGGCGCGCTCGGGCCCGAGGACGTGGTGGCCCTGGCCGCCGAGCGTGGCGTCGGCACCCTGGCGCTGACCGACCACGACACGCTCGCCGGCCTGCCCGCCGCCGCGGCAGCGGCCGCCGCGCACGGCGTGCGCCTGGTCTTCGGCGTCGAGCTGTCGGTCAGGGTGCCGCACGGGTCGATGCACCTGGTGGGGTACTTCGAGGAGATGGCGCCGCCGGCCCTCATGGGCTGGCTGGAGGAGTTGCGCGCCGGGCGCGTGAGCCGGGCCGAGCGCATCGTGGGACGCCTGGGCGACCTGGGGGTGGGCGTGGAGATGGCCGACGTCCTGGCCCGTGCCGGCGGCCCGGTGGGACGTCCGCACATCGCCGACGCCATGGTGGCGGCCGGCCATGCCCGCGACCGCCAGGACGCGTTCGAGCGCTACCTCGGCGACGGCCGCCAGGCCTGGGTGCCCACCCAGGGGCTCGGTCCCACCGAGTCGATCGCGCTGGTGGCCGAGGCCGGCGGCGCGAGCGCCCTGGCCCACCCGGGCTCGCTGCGCCTGGACGGTCAGCGCCTCGGCTCGGCCGTGCAGCGCCTGACGGCCCGGGGGCTCGGCGGCATCGAGGTGCACCGGCCCGAGCACCATCCCGAGCGCCGGCGCGCCTACCGCCGGCTGGCCGCGCGCTTCGGCCTGGTGGCCACCGGTGGCTCGGACTTCCACCACCTCGACGGCACGCTGCGCCCCGGCGACACGGGCGATCCCCCGCTGCCGGCGGACGCCATCGACCGCCTCCTGGCCACCCGCGCCTGAGCGCCGCGGGCCCGGCCCGTCCGGAGGTCATCCGGTACCGTCAGCGCATGACCACGACGCTGCCCTCCCCCACCGGTCCGCGCGCGGCCGGCATCCACTGGGACCTCTCCCCGCTCGTCGCCGACGCCGGCGAGGCCCGCCGGCGCCTGGACGCCTGCCTGGAGCGCTGCCGCGCCTTCGAGGCCGCCCATCGCGGCGCCCTCCCTGGCATGGACGGGCCCGCGCTGGCGGCCGCCCTGGCCGAGCTGGCCGCCATCGACAACGAGCTCTCGCGGGTGTCGTCCTACGCGCACCTGCGCGAGTCGGTTGATGTCAGCGCAGAGGAGAACCAGGACCTGTCGGCCGCGGTCGACCGCGGCCTGGTGGAGGCGGGCAACGCGCTGCGCTTCTTCGACCTCGAGTGGATCGCCCTCGACGAAGAGGCGGCGCGGGTCCTCCACGACGCGCCCGAGGTGGCCGCCGACCGCCACTACCTGGTGGCCCTGCGGCGCTTCGCCCCGCACACCCTCAGCGAGGCGGAGGAGCGGATGCTCTCCGAGCGCGGTCCCGCGGCCACCTCGGCGTGGCAGACCCTGTTCGGCCGCATCACCTCGACGCTCGAGCTGGAGTTCGACTCCGGCGAGGGAACCGAGCCTCACACCATCGACCGCCTGCTGGCCATGGTGCGCGAGCCCGACCGGGACCTGCGCCGGCGGGCGCTCGAGACCCTCTACGCCGGCCTGGAGCCCCACACCCCCACCCTGGCGCACTGCTACGACACGCTGGTGGGAGACCGGCTGGCGATGGACCGCCTGCGCGGCTACAGCGGCCCGATGGAGCCCACGCACCTGCGCAACGAGTTGCGCGGCGAGGTGGTCGAGTCGATGATGAGCGCGGTGGAGGAGCACTACCCGCTGGCCCACCGCTGGTTCGCCATCAAGGCCGGCCTGCTCGGCATCGACCGCCTGGAGCTGCACGACCAGTACGCACCGCTCGGCGAGGCACGGGCGGTCGACTTCCCCGAGGCCACCCGCCTCATCGACACGTCCTTCGGGCGCTTCTCCCCGCGCATCGCCGGCATCGCGCGCGACTTCTTCGGCCAGCGGCGCATCGACGCGGAGCCGCGGACGGGCAAGCGCGGCGGCGCCTTCTGCGCCCCGGTGGCCCAGGACGCCCTTCCGTACGTGCTGATGAACTTCACCGACCGCATGGACGACGTGATGACCCTGGCCCACGAGCTGGGCCACGGCATGCACTTCGCCCTGGCGGCGGGGTCACAGTCGGCGCTGTCGTTCGGCACGGGGCTCGCCCTGGCCGAGGTGCCCTCGACCTTCGCCGAGCTGGTCACGTTCGACCACCTGATGGAGGTGGAGACCGACCCCCAGACCCGGCGCGCGCTGATCTCCGAGCGGCTGGAGGGGTCCTTCGCCACGGTCTTCCGCCAGACGGTCCTGGCCCGCTACGAGCAGCGCGCGTACGCCCTGCGCGCGGAGGGCTCGGCCCTCACCGCCGACCGGCTCTCGGAGATCTGGTTCGCCGAGAACAGCCGCTACTACGGGGACGCGCTGGCGCTGCCCGACGGCTACCGCATCGGCTGGTCGTACATCCCGCACTTCATCTCGACGCGCTTCTACACCTACGCGTACGTGTTCGCGCACCTGACCACGCTGGCGCTGTACGCCCGCTTCCGCGAGCGGGGTGAGCCCTTCGTGGACGACTACATCGGCTTCCTCGCGGCCGGCGGCTCGGCATCGCCGGCCGACCTGCTGCGCCCGCTGGGAGTGGACCTCGACGATCCCGCCGTCTGGGATCCCGGCTTCGCAGAGATGGAGCGCCTGATCGGGGTGGCCGAGGCCGGCTGACCCCGGCTCCCGCACGGCCTCCGGAACGCCGACGGGGCGCGGTCTCCCGCGCCCCGTCGGCACATCCGGTGCGGCTCGCCGCCCGGGAGCGGCGCGCCGTTCAGCCCTTCTTGGACGACTTCTTGGAGGCCTTCAGCGGGTTCAGCGCCTTCTGGACCTGCTCGGGCAACTCGCCCAGCGGGTACAGCTGGCGGCCGCACTCGTCGCGCCGGTTCAGGTGCGCACGGCAGCTGGAGGGGGTGCTCCACACCGAGAAGGTGCGGTGGCCGCGGTCGCAGACATAGACGCTGGCGTGCGTGACGCCGACCGGCACCTCCAGGGCCTCGGCCGGGACCGCGAGGGCCTCCGCCTCCTCGGCCGGCGGGGCATCGACCTCGGCGCCGCTCGCTGCGGTCTCCTCCGGCACGGCCGTCTCGTCGGTCTCGCTCATGCGCTGCTCCTCGGTGCCTGGCTGACCGGGGAACAATAGCGCAGCCGCTACGGTTCGTACCGATGCCGCCCGAGCCGTCGCCGCCCGCCTCCGCCCCGTCCGTGATCCGGACCGTGGTGGTAGCCGACACGCCGTTCCTGGTGGCGCATCCCCCCTCCGCCGAGGCCCTCATCGACGAGGAGGCCTACGCCATCGACGAGCGCCTGCCCTACTGGGCCGACCTGTGGCCGAGCGCCCACGTCCTTGCCGCCCACCTGGCCGGCCGCGACCTGGCCGGGGTGCGCGTGCTGGAGCTGGGCTGCGGGATCGGGCTGCCCGCGGTGTGCGCCGCGCACGGCGGGGCACGGGTGCTGGCCACCGACTGGTACCAGGAGGCGCTGACCTTCACGCGCCGCAACGCCGAGGCCAACGGCGTGGAAGTCGAGACGCTGCTGGTCGATTGGCGCCGGCCGCCGGCCGCGCTCGCAGACGCCGGGCCCTTCGACCTGATCGTGGGCGCTGACGTCCTCTATGAGCAGCGCAACGGCGTGGCGCTGGCGCCGCTGGTGGCCTCGCTCGCAGAGCCGGGATGCGAGGTGGTCATCGCCGATCCGCGCCGGCCGCACAGCGGCGAGTTGACAGACCGCCTGGTGGCCCGCGGCTGGGACCACGCAACCGAGGAGGTACGCCACGGGGCCCGGGTGGACGAGAGCGGACCGGTGATCCGGCTGCACCACCTGAGCCCGCCGCGGTGACCGCGGCCCTGGAACGGCCCGCGACGTGCGCTACAATGCCGCGGCAATACGGTCCTCGGTAGCTCAATGGTAGAGCATTCGGCTGTTAACCGAAGGGTTGCAGGTTCGAGTCCTGCCCGAGGAGTTGGGTCGAGAAAGCCCCGCTGATGCGGGGCTTTCTCGTTGCACGCAGGGGCGCTCAGGCCCGCCTCCCCGCTCGCGGCTCCGATGCGCGCGGATCGGACCGCCCGGCGCACCGCCGAGACCACCTCCAGGTCCGGCAACTCCGGCGCGAGGAGTCCGTCCTCCCGGGCCATCCGGCCCCGGGCGACCCGCGCGTCCTCGCCATCGCCGGCGATCGCGCCCACCACCACGGACCCGTCGACGACGATCACGCCGAGGGACTCTCGGCGTCGCGGAAGGAAACGGCCTCATCGAAGCCGATGGGTGACACCGGCCCTCCGCGGACCGCCTCGTCGAGCTCCCGCCACACGTCCGCCACGGCGGGCAGCGAGGCCGACGCGCTGATCAGGCCGAGCATGAACCGGGTCCCGGCGGTCCGCCGGATACAGTCCGCGCGATGAAGCTGATCATCCAGATCCCGTGCCTCAACGAGGAGGGCACGCTGCCGGAGACGCTGGCCGCCCTCCCCCGCCGGGTCGCAGGGTTCGACGCGGTCGAGTGGCTGGTGATCGACGACGGCTCCACGGATTCCACGGCCGAGGTCGCCCGGGCCCACGGGGTCGACCACGTGGTGAGCTTCCCGGCCAACCGCGGCCTGGCGGACGCCTTCCAGGCCGGCATCGACGCCGCGCTCAAGCTGGACGCCGACGTGATCGTGAACACCGACGCCGACAACCAGTACCGCGCGGACGACATCCCCACCCTTGTCGCACCGATCCTGGCCGGCGACGCCGATGTCGTGATCGGCGACCGCGGAGTGGCCGATCACCCGGAGTTCACGCCCGCCAAGCGCGTACTCCAGAACCTGGGCTCGTGGGTGGTCCGCAAGGCGTCCGGCACCGGGGTGGCCGACACCACCTCGGGCTTCCGGGCCTACAGCCGCACGGCCGCGCTCGGCGTCAACGTCACGAGCCGCTTCACCTACACGCTGGAGACGATCATCCAGGCGGGGCACTCCGGCCTGGTGGTCACCTCGGTGCCGATCGGGATCAACCCGGCCGTGCGCCCCTCGCGGCTGTTCCGCTCCTCGGGTCACTACGTCAGGCGCTCGGCCGGCACCATCGTGCGCCAGTTCGTGGTCCACCGCCCGCTGGCGGTGTTCATGCCGCTGGCGACCATCTTCGGGCTCGTGGCGCTGATCCTCCTGGTGCGGTTCGGCGTCCTGTTCCTCGTCACCGAGGGGCCGACCGGCCACGTCCAGTCCCTGGTGGTCGGAACCGTGTCGGGCCTCCTCGCGGTCCAGTTCGTGGTCCTCGGGATGATCGCGGACCTGCTGCGCACCAACCGGATCCTGCTGGAGCGCTCGCTGCGGCGTATCAGGGCGATCGAGCTCTCCACCGGTGTGCCCCCGGACGGGCTCGACGACGGACGGGGCGAGGACGACCCCCGCTGAAGGAGCCGAGCCGCATCCGTGTCCACCGCGGGCGACCCCGGAGTCTCAGCCCGGGCCGACGAGGTCACCGCGACGCACCATGCGCAGGAGCCACAGCCCGGTCGATCCGCCCACGAGGTCGACCACCGTGAAGGCGGCCCGGGAGGCCGTGGCCACGAGCAGCGCATCGGCGGCGCCGATCTCCGGTCCCAGCAGGCCGACCATGACCGCCTCCCGCACCCCGACCCCGCCGGGGGCGAAGAAGACCACGAAGCCCGCGCCCCATGCGATCGCGAAGGTGCCGACGTACAGCGGCAACTGGTCCACGGACGCCCCGGCGACCCCCACGCCCATCAGCCAGAAGCCGGAGCCCGCGAGCGCCCAGACCACCAGGTACCGCCAGGTGGCCCCGCGCACCGCCGCGGGGGCGACGGCCAGGTCGTCGCCCGCCGCGCGGGCGAGCGCCGCCCGCAGCGCGCGCCGCGCGAGCGCCGGCCGGGTCAGTGATCCCGCCGCGAGGAGCGCCAGGCAGAGGCCCGCCGCCACGAGCGCGCCGGCCGGATCGGCGGCGAGCACCAGCGGGACCAGCGGCACCAATGCGACGAGCACGCAGACGGTCTCGACCACCATCGACGCCCCCGCGGTGCGCAGCGGCAGCCCCAGGCGCACCGCCAGGCCGGCGCGACCCACGTACTGCCACGCGCCGCCGGGCAGGTACTTCGCCAGCTGGCCGACATAGAACGCCGGCAGCAGCCCGCGGGGTGGCGCCTCGCCCAGCGCGCGGACGGTCCACGGCCACACCGCCCCGAGACCCGTGATGGCAAGGCCGTGCAGCACCAGGGCGGCGGCCACCGCAGGCCAGCTCGCCTCCGTGAGGTCGAGAGCGCCATCGCGCCAGAGGCGCACCAGCTCGAAGACGATCAGCGCGAAGACGACCACGCTGAACACGGCTCCCAACGCGCGCAGTCGCCGCGAGCGCAGCAGCCGCTCGATCCGGGTCACCAGCACCGCGGGCTCAGCCGAGGCGGCCGTGGAGGTCCGGGGCGGACCCGGAGCAGGCCAGGCGCCGACGGGAGGCGCGTGGCGTCAGCCCTCCCCGCCGGGTACCTCGCGCACCTCGCCATCGGCCTTCAGGTATGCCATGAGCCCGCGCGAGGCGCGCCGGTACCCGGGTCGCTCACGTGTCAGGTGGCGCGCGCTCGAGGCGACCCACTGGAACGGGTACGCCCCGCCCGCGCGGCGCGGGTACGGCAGCCGGCGGCGATGGCGGAAGAGCAGCCGGTAGCCGCCCTTCAGCGACTCGTTGGGCTCCTGCCCGGGATCCGCGGGGCGCACGAGGCCCGAGAGCACATCGAGTGGCTCGCCGCCACCCAGGCCCTTTTCGCGGGCGCGCCCGACCATCCACTCGGGGAACGGCGGCCCGGGCCGGCCGGAGCCCGGGATGAGCTGCGGGGCCAGCGCGAGGCCCTGCGCGGAGGCCTCGGCGGCCATCCAGCGCAGGGTGAGCTGGGAGAGGCCGTCGCGCTCGTAGCCGCCGCCCACGTCCGAGTGGACGCCGGCGAACCACGCCTGCTCCACCCGCTGCCCGCCTCCCGAGCGCGGGCTGTCGTCCCAGAGGGTCGGCCGGAAGGGCCCCCGGCGCTCGTCGATGGCGAGCGCATGGCGCGCGTCGGCCACGGTCGAACTCAGGGTGGTGTCGTGGAACTCCCAGCGACGGTTGAGCAGGCGAAGCGGATTCCAGCGCGAGACCGGGACCCCGAGCGCGCCCACGGTGTCGAACACCCCGACGAACCGGATCCCTTGGGGGCGGATCGAGTAGGCCTCGCGGAACACCCGCGCCCGGGCGCTGTCGGCGCCATCCTCAGAGGGCTCGCGGTAGATGTCGTAGGCCTCGTCCAGCCGGCCGGCGTGCTCGGGTCTGAGGATCCCGACGGTGCGCAGCAGGCCTGCGGCGCTGCGGGCCGTGAAGGCGCCGCGGCTGAAGCCGAACAGCCACAACTCGTCGCCGGGCTCGTACAGGTCCACGATCTCCGCGTAGGCACGCTTGACCCGCTCGGAGAGACCGAAGCCGAACGCGCCCCCGCGGATGCGCTGGAGCCGCCCGGTCCCCACCCCCTCGACATAGCGCGCCTCCTGGACGATGCCGGCGTCGTCGCGCGGGCACACCGACAGGTAGAGGCGCGCGACGTTGGTCTGACCGGCCGGGACGGCCGCGCCGATCAGGCTGTTCCACGTGCCGTCGCAGCAGATGACGATGCGCTTCATCGGCCGGCCCGCGTCCCGTTCAGCGCCGGGCCGCGGTCACTTCGCGCGAGTAGGCGGTCATGTCCAGCACGAAGAACCACGACAGGCGGGTGGCGCCCTGGGGCGTGTTTGACAGGGCGACGTTGACGGCCACCTGCGCGCCGTCGGGGGGCTCTGCCAGCGCGACGGCCTTCTGGAACTCGGCGGGCCCGAGGCGATCGAGCGGCTGCGAGATCTCGATGATGTGCTCGGGCAGGAGGAACACCCTGCGCGTGCCGCTGTAGTAGGAGATCCCGTGCCGGGTCACCAGGTGGGCCAGGGCCAGCTCGGGCCGCGCGCCGAACTCGGCCGCCTGGTCGGCGTCGTCGGCAAGCACCCGGTAGCCGGCGTTCAGCAGCATCCGGTCGGGGCGCGACACGCTGGTGGCGAGGGCGGCCCACGGGCGCCCGCCCGGCCCGGCCTTGGCCCACAGGTGGAGGTGGGCGCCCGCGCACTCGAAGCTGACCGCCGCGTCCGGCCGGTCGGCGGTCTCGTGCGCGTGCCGCTGGCGCAGACCCTCGTGACTCATGTGGTGGTAGCTGGCGGCCGGCACCGCAGCGATGGGCCCGCTCGGGGGCTCGGCCGCGCGCAGCGGGTCGAGCAGGGCCAGGATGTCATCGACGCTCTGTTGGCTCATCGCACCGAAGCCTACCCCGCGGGAGGCCCGCGCCCCGTAGCCTTCCCACGTCGAATCGGGAGGAGCGAGATGGCGAACGACTTCACGGTGTCGGTCCACGCGGCGGTGCCGCCGCACCAGGCCTGGGACCTCGCCGGCGATCCGGGCAGCATCCACGAGTGGTTCGGTCCGGTCGTCGCCACACGCATGGACGGCGACATCCGCACGGTGGAGATGGCCAGCGGCGCCAAGCTGGTGGAGCGGGTCACCGAGGGCGAGCCGGGCGAGCTGTCCTACTCCTACGAGGTGCTCGAGGGCATCCCCGGCCTGACCAGCCACCGGGCGACCCTCTGGGTGTCCGCGGCCGACCGCGGCTGCACCATCAACTGGCGCCAGACGGCCACCTCCGAGGTGGAGGGCTACGACATCGAGGCCCGGCTGGGCGGCGTGATGGTCGCCGGGCTCGAGAGGCTGCGCGACGTGCTGGAGGGGGCCGTCGGCGACTGATGCACGGCTGCCCGGGAGAGCCCCCGCCATGACGATCGACGACTCCCGGGGTGACCTCCAGGGGCCGACGGGCAACACCTACGAGAAGTACTCGACCGCGAACCCGGTATCCCGGTTCCTGGTCGACCGCTTCTTGGCGGCCCTGGATGAGATGGTCGGGTCCGGCATGCCGGGCTCGGTCCTGGACGTCGGCTGCGGCGAGGGGATCGTGACCGAGCGACTGGCGCGGCGGCTCGGGGCCGGAGTGCCCGTCGAGGGACTGGATGTCGACGACCCGGTCCTGCACGAGGAGTGGGCCTCGCGGGGGGGTGGGAACCTCACCTTCACCACCGGCTCGGCATACCGCCTCCCACATGCCACCGACAGCGTCGACATGGTCGTCGCCGTCGAGGTCTTCGAGCACCTTCAGGAGCCCGGGCGGGCACTCCGGGAGGCCGCGCGCGTGGCCAGGGACGCGCTGGTCGTCACCGCCCCCCGCGAGCCCCTGTGGCGGCTCGGGAACATGCTGAGCGGGCGCTACTGGAGGCGCCTCGGCAACACCCCCGGCCACATCAACCACTGGTCGCGGTCCGGCTTGGCCGAGTTCACCGGCCGGGTGGGAACGGTGGTCGAACTGCGCTCGCCCGTTCCCTGGACCCTGGTCCGGCTGGACCTCCGTGGCTGAGGCTCGCCCGCCCTGCGCGGGCCCGCGGGCAGGGTCTCAGCGGACCTCGAACCATTCGTACGTGACGCCTTGGTCCGAGAACGTCCCCCGGCCGACTGCCTGCACCGCGTTCAGCCAGCGGTACCGCTCGTCGGCCGTCTCGAACCGCGGTGCGGCGTACACCACGCGCTCCTCGCGCGGCGGGGCGGCGTCCATGCGGCCGCCGTACTGCACGAAGATCAGCGCGCCGTCGTGGGTCGTGAACGTGAAGCGCACATCGAGGGTGGCTACCTGCCCCGGGCCCACCACCACCCAGTCGCCCGCGGGCCCGCCCTCGCCTGCGCCCGAGAGTCGTTCGCCCTCGATGCGGACGCGCTCGACCTCGATGATCATGCGCGTGCCCGCCGGCCCCTCGCCCACCATCAGCGGTGGGCGTACGGTGAAGGTTGCGGTGCAGAGCGGCACGAGTTCCAGCGACATGGCGACCCCCCGGGGACGACGGCGTGATCGCGGTCAGCGTAGTGACCGCCCGCGCCCCGGGTCGGGACCCGCGGTCATCCGGCAGACTTGGCCGGTACACCACGACATGGCAGGGTTATAGGGATGTGTGGTTTCGCGGGCGAGGTCCGCACAGACGGGTCCGGCGCCGACGTGGCCGTGGTGGACCGCATGGCGGCCACCATGCGCGACCGGGGACCCGACTCCGGGGGCGCGTGGGCCCAGGGCCGGGTGGCGCTGGCGCACCGGCGGCTGAAGATCATCGACCTCTCCGAGGCGTCGGGGCAGCCCCTGGTCGACCCCTTGACGGGCCTCACCGGGGTCTTCAACGGCTGCATCTACAACTACCGGGAACTGCGCGAGGAACTGCGCGCCCGCGGCCACGTGTTCGCCTCCCAGGGCGACACCGAGGTGGTCCTGAAGGCCTACCGCGAGTGGGGCCCGGACTTCGTCGACCACCTGGCGGGCATGTTCGCCGTCGCGATGGTCGAGCGCGACAGCGGCCGGGTGGTCCTGGCCCGCGATCGCCTGGGCATCAAGCCCCTCTACATCGCCGAGTCCGCCGGTCGCATCCGCTTCGCCAGCACGCTCCCGGCCCTGCTGGCCGGCGGCGGCATCGACACGTCGATCGACCCGGTGGCGCTGCACCACTACCTCACCTTCCACGCCGTCGTGCCGCCCCCGCACACGATCCTGAACGGCGTCCGCAAGCTCCCCCCCGCCACGGTGCGCACCATCGAGCCCGACGGCTCGGTGCGCGACCGCGTCTACTGGCGCGCCAGGTTCGCCCGCCACCCCGACCGGGCCGACTGGTCGGCTCGCGACTGGGAGGACGCCCTGCTGGGCTCCCTCACCACGGCGGTGCGCCGGCGCATGGTGGCCGACGTCCCGGTGGGCGTGCTGCTGTCGGGCGGGCTCGACTCGAGTCTGGTCGTGGCGCTGCTGGCCGGCGAGGGCCAGACGGGCCTCTCCACCTTCTCGATCGGCTTCGACTCCCAGGGCGGCCACGAGGGGGACGAGTTCCGCTACTCGGATCTGGTGGCCGAGCGCTTCGCGACCGACCACCACCAGATCCACATCGCCGCGTCGGACCTGCTGGACCCGCTCGAGCGGGCCGTCACGGCCATGGCCGAGCCCATGGTGAGCCATGACTGCGTGGCGTTCCACCTGCTGTCGGAGGCCGTCGCCCAGCACGTCAAGGTGGTGCAGTCCGGCCAGGGCGCCGACGAGATCCTGGGCGGCTACCACTGGTACCCGCCGCTGGCCGACGTGCCGCGCTCCGAGGCCCTGCCGGTGTACGCCCAGGCCTTCTTCGACCGCGACGACGCCGACCTGCGCGACCTCTTGCAGCCGGCCCACCGCGCCGGCTCGGATGCCTCCCGCGAGTACGTGGAGGCCCACCTGATGGGCGACGGGGCCGACACCGCCGTGGACGCCGCCCTGCGCCTGGACACCGAGGTGATGCTGGCCGACGACCCCGTCAAGCGCGTCGACAACATGACCATGGCCCACGGGCTCGAGGCGCGCGTCCCGTTCCTGGACCACGAGTTCGTGGAGCTCGCGGCCACCTGCCCGCCCGAGCTGAAGCTGGCCCAGGGCGGCAAGGGCGTGCTGAAGGAGATCGGCCGGCGGGTGCTCCCGTGGGAGGTCATCGACCGGCCCAAGGGGTACTTCCCCGTGCCGGGGGTCACCCACCTTGAGGGGACGGTGCTGGGGCGCGTGCAGGAGGCCCTGCTGTCGCCCGAGGCGGCTCGGCGAGGCCTGTTCGACCGGCGCCGGGTGGAGGCGCTGCTGGCCGACCCGAACGGCGATCTGACGCCCCTGCGAGGGAACCGGCTCTGGCAGCTCGGGCTGCTCGAGATGTGGCTCCAGACCCACGGGGTGTGATGTGAGCGACCCACGTTCGGTGGTGCTCGACTGCGGATGGGGCCGGCTCGTGTTCGGCAACACCTTCGACGACCCCTCGCTCGCCGCCGAGGCGCTGCGCGATGAGAGCGCCGGCGCGCGCGACATCGGGATCTACCTCGCCGACCCGCACGTCCTGGTGGCCCAGCACCACGACGAGTTCTTCATCGACCCCTCGCACATGTACCGCCTGGCGCTCCCGGCCGAGAGCCTGGAGGAGCCGGCCGGCCCCGGCCCGGTGACCGTCCGCCGCCTGCGCGGGGAGGGCGATGCCGAGGCC
Source organism: Miltoncostaeaceae bacterium (assembly GCA_040219555.1). Classification (GTDB taxonomy): domain Bacteria; phylum Actinomycetota; class Thermoleophilia; order Miltoncostaeales; family Miltoncostaeaceae; genus JAVJSF01. The sequence continues at coordinate 153,088 of JAVJSF010000001.1, read as the reverse complement.
GTCAACCGCCTCTATGCCACCAACGGGATGCTGCCGGCCCCGGTGGAGACGCTGGTCGCCAACGCCCACCGCCAGGAGTTCGTGCACCTGATCGCCGAGCACCCGCTGACGGGGGACGTGGTGGGCACCATCACCGGGGTCGACCACGTGGAGGCCTTCGGCGACCCCGAGGGCGGCAGCAGCCTCTGGTGCCTGACCGTCGACATGAACCTGGCCCCTCCGGGCGCCGGCCAAGCCCTGCTCTCGGGGCTCGCGCGCCGGCTGGTGGCGCGCGGGAGGCGCCATGTCGACCTGTCGGTGCTGGCCGAGAACGAGGGGGCCATCCGCCTCTACGAGCGCCTGGGCTTCGAGCGCCTGCCCGACCTGTGCGTGAAGCGCAAGAACATCATCAACGAGAGCCTGTTCACGGGCGGCGTCGAGGGCTACGACGAGCTCAACCCCTACTCCCGGATCATCGCCGACGAGGCACGTCGGCGGGGCATCCAGGTGGAGGTCATCGATGCGGCCTGGGGCGAGTTGCGCCTTACCCACGGCGGCCGGCGCATCGTCACGCGCGAGTCGCTGTCCGAGCTGACCTCCGCCGTGGCGATGAGCCGCTGCGACGACAAGCGCGTCACCCGCCGGGTGCTCACCGACGCGGGCCTGCGCGTACCGCTGGCCACCCAGGCCGGCGACCCGGATGCCGACGCCGCCTTCCTGGTGGAGGTGGGCGATGTGGTCGTCAAGCCGGCGCGTGGGGAGCAGGGCCACGGGATCACCGTTGGCGTGCGCACCTCGGGAGCCCTCATCGAGGCGGTCGACCGGGCGCGGCGGGTCAGCGACGCCGTGCTGATCGAGGAGCGCTGCATGGGCGAGGACCTGCGGGTCATCGTCATCGACCACGAGGTGGTCGCGGCCGCCCTGCGCCGTCCGGCCGCCGTCATCGGCGACGGGCGCCACACGCTCCGCGAGCTGATCGAGCGCCAGAGCCGGCGTCGCCAGGCCGCCACCGACGGCGAGTCGCGCATCCCGATGGACGGCACCACCGAGGCCGTCGTCCGCGCGGCCGGCCGCACGATGGAGGACGTCCTGGAGGAGGGCGAGGTCTTGGCCGTCCGCCTGACCGCCAACCTGCACACGGGAGGCACGATCCACGATGTCACAGCAGATCTGCACCCCACCATCGCCCAGGCCTGCGTTACGGCCAGCCGCGCGCTGGCCATCCCGGTGACCGGGCTCGATCTCCTGGTCCCCGACCCGGCCGGCCCCGAGCATGTCTTCATCGAGGCCAACGAGCGCCCGGGCCTGGCCAACCACGAACCCCAGCCGACCGCGGAGCGCTTCATCGACCACCTGTTCCCCAACACACGCCCGCTGCCGCGCCTCTGGCGCCCCGAGGAGGCGCCCGAGGCGCGCGGGCGGACCACGTGAACCCGCCGCCCGTCATCATCCCGCCGATCGACCGGGCCTACCTGGTGACGATCCTCGTGGAGATGCTGGAGATCCCCAGCCCCACCGGCCGCACCGACCACGTCATGCAGTACCTGGGCGAGCGGCTCGAAGCGCTCGACATCCCGGTGGCGGTGACCCGGCGCGGCGCCATCCAGGCGGTGGTACCCGGACGGCGGCGGGGCCCCGGCCGCGGGGTGGTGGTCCACGCCGACACCATCGGCTGCATCGTCACCGCCCTCGGGGAGAACGGCCGCCTGAGCGTCCGCCCGGTCGGGACCCACAGCGCCCGCTTCTCGGAGGGCGCCGAGGTGCGTGTGTTCACCGACGACCTCTCCAGCGTCGTCACGGGGACCATCGTGCCCCTGAAGGCCAGCGGTCACCGCTTCGGCGACGAGGTCGACTCCCAGGGCGTCGGGTGGGAGCAGGTGGAGGTGCGCGTGGACGCCCGCGTGGAGGACGCCGCCGACCTGCGGCGCCTGGGCATCGAAGTGGGCGACCACGTGGCGCTGCTGTCGCGCCCCACCGTGAGCCCGAACGGCTTCATCAACGCGCGCCATCTGGACGACAAGGCCGGGGTGGCCGCGGTGCTCGCCGCGCTGCGCGCCCTGGGCGACGCCGGCGTCGCGCCCGCGGTCGAGACCCAGCTCCTGGTCACCTGTACCGAGGAGATCGGCACCGGCGCCAGCCACGGCATCCACCCGGACCTCGCGGAGATCGTCGGCGTCGACACGGCCGTGGTGGCCCCGGGCCAGGCCTCGCGCGAGGACCGGGTGTGCGTGGCCATGGGCGACGGAGCCGGCCCGTTCGACTACCACCTCTCGCGCCGCCTCACCCGCCTGGCGGCGGCCCACGGGATCCCCGTGGTGCGCGATGTCTTCAGCCACTACCGCTCCGACCTGGCCGCGGCCGTCGAGTCGGGCGCCGACGCCCGCACGGCGCTGGTGGGCTTCGGTGTGGACGCGACCCACGGGTACGAGCGCACCCACCTGGATGGACTGGTGGAGCTGGCGCGCCTGCTCGCGGCCTACCTGCAGACCGACCTGGTGTTCCCCGAGTGGGACGTGAGCGATCGCGGCGACCTGGAGGCCTTCCCGTCGCTGCGCGTGCAGCCGGCCTCCGAGCGCGGACCCCAGGACGGGCCGATCGGCCTGCAGTGACGCGCGGGGGCCGGCCCGGGCGGCCGGTCAGCGCGGCGTGTGTACCGACGGGTCCCGGGCGCACGCCGGCCGCGCCCGCGGGCGGGTGACCGTCCGGCGCACCTCGGCCAGCGCCGCGGCCACGAAGGGGTCGTCCGTGGCCTCGGGGGGCTCCACCGTGATGTCGGTGCCCGCGACGGTCACGGTGGCCAGCTCGCGCCCGTCCGGGTCGCGCAGGACCATCTCCCAGGCCGGCGCGGACGGACTCATCGCGGCGCGGCGGACGGCTCCAGACCGCGCACCAGGGCGGCCAGGCCCATCTCGAACAGTCGCTGCTCACCGTCGCCTGCGCGCATCGCCGACAGCACGTCGGCTGTCAGCGGGAACTCCCCGGCCAGCTCCTGCCCGGCGACCAGCGCCGGGCCGTCGTCGGTCGCGCCCACGCCGGGCGCCGTGAACGAGAAGCCGAGGGTGAAGCGCATCACCAGGCGCATCCCGGCGACGGCGTCCTCGCGGCTGAACCCGCCCGCGATCATCGAGCGCATCCCCTCCTCCACGAGGGTCCGCCCCACCAGCCAGGCGCTGGCCGAGCGCCGCGCCAGGAGCGGGAACGAGAGCGGGTGCGCCAGCGACAGTCGCCGCACCCTGCCGGCGAAGTCGGTGAGGCACTCTCGCCAGTCGGGCAGCACGGGCCCGTCGGCCTCCAGCTCCTCCAGCAGCAGCTCCACGACGCCGTCGAGCACCGCGCCCTTGCCGGGCACGTGCTTGTAGATGGACATGGCCTCCACGCCCAGCTCGGCGCCCAGCCCGCGCATGGTCAGCTCGTCGAGTCCCCGCCCGTCGATGAGCGTCAGCGCGGCCTCGAGGATGCGACGGCGGGTCAGCGGTGGGCGCGACGTCGTTCCCGTTGGCGGCATGCCCCGAGTCTAGGGGGCCGGGGGCGCACGGGCCGGACCGGCGGCCGCCACGCCCCCCGGCCGCGCGAGGTATCGTCGCCATCTTCGGCGCCGATGGCGTCACCGCCACCGAGGAGCCGCCCTGACCTCCGGAAGCTGGAAGGCCCTCGTCGGCCTGTTCGTGCTGACGATGGGCACGAGCATCCTCACCCCCCTGCTGCCCCTGTACCTGGAGACGTACGACCTCTCCGCGGGCACGGGGACGTTCCTCTTCGTGGTCTACACGATGACCGTGGCACCCACGATGCTGGTGGCGGGCAACCTGAGCGATCGCCTGGGCCGCAAACACCTGCTGTTGCCCGCCATGGCCATCATGACCCTGGCCTCGCTCGTGTTCGCGCTGTCGGACTCGGTGGCGATGCTGTTCGTCGGACGGGTCCTGCAGGGGCTGGCCATCGGGGGGTTCCTCGGGGTCGGGGCCGCGTTCGTGGTCGACCACGCGCGGGTGACCAGCAAGGCACTGGCCGCGACACTGGCCGGCGTCTTCTTCCGTCTGGGGTTCGGCCTGGGCCCGGGGCTGGGCGGGCTGGTGGCCCAGTACGGCAGCGACCCCCTCCACCAGCCGTTCTGGGGCCACATCGCGCTGATGGTGGTGGGGATCGTCGCGGTGGCCACCGCCGCCGAGACCCTGCTGCGACGCGAGTCGCCGGGGCCGTTCCGCATCCGGCTGGGCGTGCCGGGCGGCCAGACCGCGGGCTTCCTCACGTTCGTGACCCCGGCCATCTTCACCATGAGCTACCTGGAGGGGACCGTCCTGTCGCTGGTGCCCATCTACATGGTCGCCGAGCTGGGGGTCACCAACCTGGCCATCGTCGGCTCGGTGGGCTTCCTGGTGCTGGGGCTCGGGGGCATCAGCCCATTCCTGGCGCGCCGCTTCGACCCGCGCCGGGCGATGATGATCGGCATCACGCTCTCGGCCTCGGTCTCGCTGCTGATCGTGCTCACCGCCCGCGTCGACTCGGCCCTGCTGATCGTGGTCGCCGCGGCGGCGATGGGCTTCACCAACGGCTTCATCCTCTACGGGGGCACCGTGATCTGCGGCACCATCGTCCCCATCGGGGAGCGCGGCAAGCTGATGTCGCTGCTCTACATGTGCGCCTACTCGGGCACGATCCCGGTGGTGGGCCTGGGCTACCTGGCCAATGCGATCGGGCTCACCGGGTCGCTGGTGGTGTTCTGCAGCATCGGCTGGGGCCTGACCCTGTTCGTGCTCCTGGTGGGCCGGCGACTGTTCCGGGAGGTGGTCCCCTACGTGGAGGGCGCACCGCCGGCGCCCCTGCCGCCGGCCGCGGTGCCCCCGCCGGCGTAGGGCGCCGGGCTCACCCCGCCCGGCGCGCGCGCTGCCCGGGGTGCAGGCGGCCCCCACGCTCGTCGATGGCCCCGGCCACGATCAGCAGGCCGAGAGCCGAGCGCACGCGCAGCACCAGCACCGGGGTGAGGGGCACACCGAGATGCTCGGACACGGCCTCGGTCAGCCCGCCGGCGCGGCAGCCGCCGGCGCCGGCGACCGCCGCCAGGACCGCGGCCTCGATCCGGGCCCGCGCCGGTCCGGCACCGCTGAGGGGTCGCACCACATCGCCATCGCGCATATCCGCCGCCTTTCCTCGACCGTGTACGAACACACGTTCGCCTTGGTGGAGGATACTCCTCCCCGCACCGCGGTCGCCGCCGGGCTCAGGCGGCGCGGACCTGCGCCAGCACCGCCAGGACGTCGTCGCCGTAGTTCTCGACCAGCCACGGTCCCACTCCCAGCACCGCGGCCAGGGCCTCGGTGTCGCGCGGGTCGGCCTGGGCGATGGCCGCCAGCGCCCGGTTGGGCGATACGCGGAAGGCCGGCCAGCCGATGGCCTTGGCGGTGGTGGCCCGCCAGGCGCGCAGGGCGTCGAACCTCACGCGTTCCCCGTGGCTGAGCCGCTCCATGGCCTCCTGGCCAGACCCGGCCGCCCCGGCCCGGCCCGAGCCCCGTGCCACCTCGAGCGGGGCGGCCACCAGATCCGAGGGCGGGTCACAGACATCGCAGCAGCGCTCCTCGGACACCGGCTCGGCCGGGTCGTCGAAGTGCTCCAGGAGCATCCGCCGCCGGCAGGTCTCCTCGCGCACGTAGGCCGCCGCGCCGGCCAGGCCGGAGCGCCTGCGATCCACCTCCGCGGCCACCAGGCGCTGGAGCTCGCCGCGCTGGCCAGGAAGGATCCCCTCGGTCAGCAGCAGCCCCGCCCGGCCGCCCCCGGGCGCGCCGGTCAGCTCGATGGCACCCGCGCGCTCGGCCAGGGCGAGCATCACGTCCGTGTCGTCGTCGCACTCCTCGCGCGACAGCCGGAACGCGCCGTCGGCGTCGGCGCGCGCGGCCGCCCGGCGCACCAGCGCCTCCACCTGCCCCACGCCGATGCGCGCGCGGTCGATGCGCCGGCGCACCGCGGCCTCATCCGCCGGGCCGGCCACGATGACGTGCCGCGCCGGCTCGCCGTCGCGGCCGGCCCGGCCGGCCTCCTGGTAGAGCTGCTCCAGCGAGTCCGGCAGCGTGATGTGCACCACCAGGCGCACGTCGGGGACGTTGACGCCCATGCCGAAGGCGTTGGTGGCGGCCACCACCCGGGCGCGGCCGGTGCGGAAGGCCTCCTGGGCCTCGGCGCGGTCCGAGCGGCCGGCGTGGTAGCTGACGGCGGAGATCCCCGCGGCGCGCAGATCCTCGGCGGTCTCGTCGGCGACCTTGCGGGTGCCGCAGTAGACGATGGCCTTCCCCTCCCCCGCCGCCACGAGCGCCGAGCGCAACAGGCCCCGTCTGCGGGCGACAGACCCGGACCCGCCCGCCCACACCGCGTCGAACGCGATGTTGGGCCGGTCGAACCCGCCGGCCACCACCACCGGATCCTGCAGACCCACCCGGCGCACGATGTCCTCGCGGACGCGCTCGGCCGCGGTGGCCGTGAGGGCCATCGTCGCCCGCGGAGCCAGCGAGCGCCGGAACGCGCCCACCCGGCGGTAGTCGGGGCGGAAGTCGTGACCCCACTCTGAAACGCAGTGGGCCTCGTCGACCACCAGCAGGTCCACGCGGGCGACGCGCATCGCGGATACGAAGGCCGGCGAGTTGAAGCGCTCGGGTGCCACGTAGAGCAGGGAGAGCTCCCGGGCCCGGGCCCGGGCCAGCACGTCGCGCTGGCCCTGCTCGTCGAGCGTCGAGTTCAGAGCGGCCGCGTCCACCCCCGCCCGGGTGAGGGCATCGATCTGGTCGGACATCAGGGCGATCAGCGGCGAGATGACCACCGTGAGCCCCTCCAGGACCGCCGCCGGCGCCTGGTAGCACAGGGACTTGCCCGATCCGGTGGCCATGATGACCAGGGCGTCCCGCCCGCCGAGCGCCGCCGCCACGGCGCGGTCCTGGCCGGGGCGCAGCCGGCGCACGCCGAGCGCGCCGAGGGCCTCCGACACCGGCCGGCCCCGCGGCACGGGGTCGCCCGCGGCTGCGGCCGGGCGGCGCGCGACCAGCGCCGACACGGCGGCCGCCAGTTCGCGCCGCGCCCCCGCCGCGTGACCGCGCCACTCCTCGCGCAGCGCCTCCAGCGCCTCCTCCACGGCCGCCGCTCCCCGCGGACCCTCGCCGCCGGCGGCCTCGGCCGCCCCCACCTGGCGAGCAAGCTCCCCGAGGGGGCCCAGAGCCGATTCGAGGGACGGGGCTGCGGGCACGGCGGTCGACACCCTCCGAACGGTGGCAGACGCCCCGGACGGTACCGGCGGGCGCGAGGACCCGCCCCGCGCACGTCGAACCCCATCAGCGTGAGGACCGTCACACGCCAGCACCCCTGCGGGGGCCACCCGTGCGCCTGATCCCCGGGGAGGTCTTCGGGCGCTACCGCATCGCCGCAGAGCTGGGCCGCGGCGGCCAGGCGGTGGTGTACCGCGCCACGCAGATCGACCTCGACCGCCCCGTGGCGCTCAAGGTCTTCGACGCCGGCCACCTCACCCGCCCAGGGGCCCTGGAGCGCTTCCGGCGGGAGGCCATCGCCGCCGGCCGCCTGGAGCACCCGCGCATCGTCACCGTCCACGACGCCGGCGAGGTGGACGGGCGGGCCTACATCGCCATGCGCCTGGTGCCCGGCGACACCCTGGCGGCCCGCATCGCCCGCGCCGGCGCCCTGGCCCCCGAGCCGGCGATGGCCGTGCTGCGCGACATCGCCGACGCGGTCGACTTCGCCCACGAGCACGGGACCGTCCACCGGGACCTGACGCCGGGCAACATCCTGCTCGACCCGGCCGGAGGCGCCGTGCTGAGCGACTTCGGCCTGGTGCGGATGGATGACATGCCGGGCCTGACCAGGCGCGGGGACTGGCTGGGCACCGCCGAGTACGTCTCGCCCGAGCAGGTGGAGGGCGAGCCCGCCGACGCCGCCTCGGACCGCTACGCGCTGGCGGCCGTGGCGTTCGAGACGCTCACCGGCCGAGCGCCCTTCGTGCACCGCGAACCGAGCGCCGTGCTGCTGGCCCACGTGCGCGATGAGCCGCCCCGGGCGAGCGAGGCGGCCCCCGCCCTGCCGGCGGCCGTCGACGCCGTGCTGGCGCGCGGGCTGGCCAAGGACCCCGGCGGGCGCCCGGCCGGCGCCCGCGAGCTGGTGGATGCCCTGGGGGTGGCCCTGGAGGTCCCGGTGCCGGCGGGACGCGCATCGGCCACCTCGCTCGTCGCGACAGCAGCGGCCGGGGCGGCGGCCTCGGCCGGCGGCGGCGGCGACCCCTGGGCGCACGCCCTCGCCCGTTTCGCCGGCCACGACGGCGCGGGGCCCGCACCCGGGACCTCAGAGGCCGGACCCGCCGCCCCCTCGCCGCTGCCCGAGCGCCCCACCGAGGCCTTCGGCGGGCGCTCGCCGCGGCGGCCCATCGCCCTTGGCCGCGACGTGGCGGCCGCGATCGGCGTGGCCGCGGTCCTGCTGCTGGGAGGGTCGCTGGTGGGCGGATGGATGTGGGGCTCGGCCAGCGCCGACACCAGCGGCGCACAGGAGCGCGGGTACGCCGAGGGGCGCCGGGTGGGCCTGGATGCCGGCTTCGCGCGCGGGCGGGCACAGGGCGTGCGCGAGGGGCGGGCTGCGGGCCGGCGCTCCGGCCTGGAGGACGGTCGCCTGCAGGGGCGGCGCACCGGCCTCGCTGAGGGGCGCGAGCAGGGCCGCGACGAGGGGCGCGAGGAGGGGCTGGCCGAGGGGAGGGCCGAGGGCGTGGCCGAGGGCCGCAGCACCGCGCTGGGTGCGCTCTCGCCGGGGGCCTGGTACGTGGTCTTCGTCGGGTCGGACGCCGACGGTCCTCAGATCGGCAACTCCACCCAGGTGTCCCCGGACTCGGGGGAGTGCTACACGGTCAGCGGGGGCACGGTGTTCAGCGGTGCCTGCGACGGTGGCGGCGACTGACCGCCCGGGCCCTCCACGGGCCACAACGCACCGGCGCGACCCCGAGAGGTCGCGCCGGATGGTCCTGCGTTGTGGATCTCCCGCGGGCGGCGTCGCCGCCACCCGCCGGCGGTGCCGGAGCTAGACCGCGGGGGTGACGTTCGAGGCCTGGGGGCCCTTGGGGCCCTCCTGGCTCTCGAAGTTCACGCGCTGTCCCTCCTCGAGGCTCCGATAGCCCGAAGTCTGGATCTCGGAGAAGTGCACGAACAGGTCCTTGCCCCCGTCATCCGGGGTGATGAACCCGTAACCCTTCTCTGCGGAGAACCACTTCACGACGCCTTCGGCCATGCAAACGTTCCTTTATCCGGCGAGACCCGTCCGATACCGCCGGTCAAACGGCCGATCGATGTCGTTCTCATCCCGCGGTGTACAGCCCCGCCTCCGCTGATCGGTGACGGTGCGGCGAGAGCGTAGCGCACGTCACGGACACCGTTCCACCACGATGGGCGCGGCGGTCGCCCGGAGCGGTCAGTCGCGCCGCGCCAGAGCGGCCTGTGCGTCGCGCGCGAACGCCACCGCCGCGGCCCGTCCGGCGTCCGCATCGGGAGCCTCCTGGACGCGCCGGATCAGTTCGCTGGCCACGATGACCCCGTCCGCGATCCGCCCCACGGCCGCCACCTGGTCGGCGCTCCGGATGCCGAATCCCACCGCCAGCGGGGCGTCGGTGGCCCGGCGGACGCGGGCGAGGAAGCCCTGCAGCACCTCGTCCACGGCCACGTCCCCCCCCGTGACGCCGGCCACCGACACGCAGTAGACGAAGCCCTCCGCCTCCGCACCGATGCGAGCCAGGCGCGCATCGGAGGTGGTGGGGGCCGCGAGCGGAATCACCGCCAGCCCGTGGGCGCGTGCGGCCGCGCGCAGCCGGTCGCCCTCGTCGACGGGCACATCGGGGACGATCACTCCCGCCACGCCCGCCTCGCCCGCCCGGCGCATGAAGTCGTCCATGCCGGCGGCCAGGATCACGTTGGCGTAGGTCATCAGCACCACGGGCGGCCCGTCGCGCAGGTCGGCCGCCAGCCCGATGACGTCGTCGGGCGTGGTGCCGGCGTCCAGCGCCGCCTGCCCGGCCGCCTGGATGGTGGCCCCGTCGGCCAGCGGGTCCGAGAACGGGATGCCGAGCTCGATGAGGTCCGCGTGCGGCGCCACGGCGCGCGCCAGCGCGGCGCTCTGGGCCAGGTCGGGGTACCCGCCCATCACGTACGGCATGAACAGGGGCCGGCCGGCTCCGGAGAACGCCGCGCGGATGCGCTCGGCTCCGCCGGTGAGCGAGCGCGCCTCAGACATCGAGACCCACCGCGGTGGCGGCCTGATCGACATCCTTGTCGCCACGCCCCGAGAGCGAGACGAGCAGCGGGCCGTCCTTCGCCATGGCGCGGCCCTCCCGGGCGACCGCGGCCAGGGCGTGCGCGCTCTCCAGCGCCGGGATGATCCCCTCGGCGCGCGCGCAGGCCTGGAACGCCTCGAGGGCCTCGGCGTCGGTGACATCCGTGTAGCGCACGCGCCCGATGTCGCGCAGGTGGCTGTGCTCGGGCCCCACGCCCGGGTAGTCCAGCCCGGCGGAGATCGAGTGTGGCTCGGAGACCTGCCCCGCCGCGTCCTGCAGCAGATACGAGAAGGTGCCGTGCAGCACACCGGGCGCCCCGTGACCCAGGGACGCCCCGTGGCGACCGGTCTCGATGCCGTGGCCGCCGGCCTCCACCCCCACCAGGGCGACCTCGTCGTCGCCCAGGAAGTCGCGGAAGATCCCGATGGCGTTGGAGCCCCCGCCCACGCAGGCCACGACCGTCGCCGGCAGCCGGCCGGTCTCGGCAAGCATCTGGGCCCGCGCCTCGCGGCCGATCACCGACTGCAACTCGGCCACGATCTCCGGGTAGGGGGCCGGGCCCGCGGCGGTGCCGATCACGTAGTGGGTGTGGGCCACGTTGGTCACCCAGTCGCGGATGGCCTCGTTCAGCGCGTCCTTGAGGGTGCCGATCCCCGAGTCGACCGGGCGCACCTCGGCGCCCAGCAGGCGCATCCGCACCACGTTGAGGCGCTGGCGCTTCATGTCGACCCGGCCCATGTAGACGCAGCACTCGAGGCCCAGGAGGGCCGCCGCCGTGGCCGTGGCCACCCCGTGCTGGCCGGCGCCGGTCTCGGCGATGATGCGCCGCTTGCCCATGCGGGAGGCCAGCAGCACCTGTCCGAGCGCGTTGTTGATCTTGTGGGCTCCGGTGTGGCAGAGGTCCTCACGCTTCAGGTAGAGGGCGCCCACCCCCCACTCGGCCTCCAGCCGGCGCGCGCGGTAGAGCGGCGTGGGGCGCCCCACGTAGGTCGCCAGCAGCCCCTCCAGCTCGGCGCGGAAGCCCGGGTCGGCGCGCTGGGTGGCATATGCCTCCTCCAGTTCATCGAGGGCCCCGATGACCGTCTCGGGCACATACCGACCGCCGTAGTCACCGAAGCGCGAGGGGATGGAGGAGGTGCTCATGCGGATGCTCCCACGGGTGGGGTGATGGCGGCGCAGAAGGCGGCGACGCGCGCGGGGTCCTTGCGACCCGGGGCCCGCTCGACGCCGCTGGAGACGTCCACCAGCGCCGGGCGCAGGCGCGCGACGGCCTCGGCGACATTGGACGACGACAGCCCCCCTGCCACGCCGAACGGGCGCGACGGGCGGTGCGCCTCCAGGAGATCCCAGTCGAAGGTCACGCCGGTGCCCCCGTGGGCGCCGGGGACCGCCGCGTCCAGCAGGACGAGGTCGCCGGATACCGCCTCGGCGTCGGCGAGGGCGGCCGGCCCGTCGACGCGGACCCCCCGGATCACCGGCAGGCCGGTCGCGGCACGCAGCGCCGCGATGTCGGCCCGGCCATGGACCTGGATGTGGGTGAGGCCCGCCCCGCGCGCCACGGCGGCGACGGCCGTCGGCTCGGGGTCCACGAACACGCCCACGCGGGCCACGCCCGCGGGAAGGACGGCGCACACGGCGGCCGCGGTGGCGGCGTCGACCCGCCGCGGGCTGCCCGGGGCGAGGACGACGCCGATGCCCCAGACCTCGTGCCGGGCGCAGGCCAGCGCCTCGTCGGGCCGCGTCAGTCCGCAGACCTTGACGGCGGGGGCGCCGTGGGCACCGCGGGTGAACGGGTCGACCGGGGTCACGACCACCGATGCTAGCTGGCGACGGGCGTGACGACCGGGTCGATCAGGAGGGTGCCTCGACCCCGCCCCAGCGCGGCAGGAACACCCGCACCGTCGTCCCGGCGTCCGGCTCGCTCACCACCGCGAACGAGCCGCCCAGCACCTGGGCGCGGTCGCGCATGCCGTCGAGCCCGAAGCGGGCCAGCGTCTGGCCGCCGCGCGGCGCGGCGTCCTCCACATCGAAGCCGACGCCGTCGTCGGCCACCTCGATGCCCACGCCGGCACACTCCTCGGTGACCGTCACGCGCACGTGGGACGCGTTGCCGTGGCGATGGGCGTTGGTGAGGGTCTCCTGGAGGATCCGGTAGAAGGTGATGCGCTGAGTGATCGAGACGCCGTTGACCGGGAACTCACCCAGCCAGGTGGCCTCCACCTGGCAGTCGGTGCGGCGCTCGAAGCCGGCGATGGCGTCCTGCAGGATCTCGGTGAGCCGCCGGTCCTCGAACTGCGCCGGCCGCAGGTGGCCGATCAGCTCACGCATCTCATGCAGCGCGCCCCCCACCGTCTCGTAGATGCGTGCCAGGGCAGGGCCCAGGGTGGCCGGGGCGGGCTGCCCCGAGGCCTGGGCATCGCCGAGTTCCGCCTCGAGCAGTTGCACCTCCAGCAGCGCCACGGACAGCTGCTGGGTGGGGCCGTCGTGGATGTCCAGCCCCATGCGGCCCAGCATCCGCTCGTCGGTCAGGAGTATCTGCTCCATGCTGCGCTCGAGGTCGCGACGGAGGCGGCGCGCCTCCAGGACCCCGCCGGCGCGCGCGGCCGCCACGCGCACGGCATGCCGGCGCAGCGGGTCGAGCCCCTCCCAGTCCGCGCACTCCACCAGCATCAGTGCGCCCACCACGTCGCCCATCGGTACCGGCACGGCGACCCCCGCCGCGGCACCCAGGGCGGCCAGGGCGCACGCGGGCGGGTCGGGGGCCCGCGCGTCGGGTACCGCAGCCTCGGCCTGGGGGATGCCGGGCACGGTGAGCGGCTCGAGGGCGCGTCCGATGGCCTCCGCGGCGTCGGGCCGCGCTCCCTGCGCGACGAAGGTCTCGGTCCCCTCCGGCCCCGGGGCCCAGATGGCCGCCCGCTCGCCGCCCGCCGCTGCGGCGGCCCCGCCGGCGATCTCCTCGAGCGATGCACCGGAGCCCGCGCCGGCCGATGTGACCTCCACCAGCGCGCGGACGGCGGCGGGGTCCAGAGGGCTGTCGGGGCGGGTCTGATCCATGGTTCTGGCCTGCGGCCAACCTATACGAACCGCGCGGGCGAACCGGCCGCCCGGCTAGTGATCCCCTCCTGGGCATCTGCGAACGTGCCCGCCATGGAGCCGACGCCCCCATCGACCGATCGTGGCCCGCGCGGGGGGTTCCGGCGCCGATGATCCGCATCGTCCTGGCGGACGACAACCCCGGCTTCCGCCGGGCGCTGCGCCGCCTGCTGGAACGCGAGGGCGACATGACCATCGTCGCGGAGGTCGGTGACGGCGAGGTGGCGGTCGCCACGGCCGTCGAGCTGGCGCCGGACGTGGTGGTGATGGACCTGGCGATGCCCGGGCTCAACGGCCTCGACGCCAGCAACGACATCCGTCGCCTCAACCCGGGTATCGCCGTGCTGCTGCTGTCGGTGGGAGAGACGGCCGGCCCGGACGCGGCCACCGAGGCGGGCGTCGGTGCCCACCTGTTCAAGGGCGTCCCGGCGTCGGAGATCGTGAGCGCGGTCCGGAGCCTGAGCCTGGCCCACCGGGCCTGACCGCGGGGCCCGGTCCGGGCGCGGCAGGCCCCCCGTACGGGTAGGCTTGCGGGTGTAGAACGGATGGCTCAGCGCGCCATCCGTGCCAAGGACCGAGGACCACGTGCCCGAGCCTCTCCCCTCGCACTCCCGCATGCTGCGCGTCGCGATCGCCGACGATCATCGCCTGATGCTCGACGGCATCAGGCGTGCCCTGGAGGCGGCTCCGGACATCACCGTGGTGGGCGAGGCGATGAACGGCGAGGAGATGCTCGCCCTGGTCCCGCAGGTGAGTCCCGACGTCGTCATCCTCGACCTGCGGATGCCCAAGGGCGACGGCCTCAGCACGCTCGGTCACCTGCGTCGCGACCACCCGGACCTGAAGGTCATCATCCTCTCGATGTTCGACGACCCCGAGCACATCGAGCAGGCGCTGCGCCAGGGGGCGGCCGGCTACGTCGTGAAGTCCATCAACCCGCTCGATCTCCCCTCCACCGTGCGCCAGGTGGTCGAGGGGACCGTCTACCATCCCGGCGCGCGCGCGTCCGGCGAGGACGGGACGGGGGCCGCGACGGAGCCGGCGGCCGCCTCCGCCCCGCCCACGGCCGGCCTCACGGACCGCGAGCTCTCGATCCTGCGCCTGGTGGCGGAGGGGCTCTCGAACCTCGACATCGCCAGTCGCCTCTATGTCACCGAGCAGATCGTCAAGTTCCACCTGTCGAACATCTACCGCAAGCTCCGGGTGGGTAACCGCACCGAGGCCACCCGCTTCGCGTACCGCAACGGCCTGATCGAGTAGCGGCCCCCGGGGCGGTGGGTCGCGCGCCTGCGGGCGCGCGCGGTGTGCGATGATCGACGGATGGCCGGAACGACGACCACCACTGCCGACGCGGGGCCGGGGATCGATGGCGAGCCTTCCCAAGATCCGCCGAGGCCAGGCCGGCGCCCCCGAGGGCGCCGCCGCGCTTGCCGCTGACCGGGCCGAGCCGGACGTCCGCCGGCTGGAGGCCCATGGCCTCACCTGGCTCAACATCGACCAGCCCACCGAGCGCGACACCGCCTGGCTGGCGGACAACTACGAGTTCCACCACCTGGACCTCGAGGACGTGCTCTCGCGCCGGCGACAGCGCCCGAAGATCGACACCTACGCCGAGTACCTCTTCGTGGTCCTCCACTTCCCGCGTTTCGACAAGCGCACCGGGCGCCTCCAGCCGGCCGAGCTGAACATCTTCGTGGCGGACGGCTTGGTGATCACGCTGCCCAACGAGCCGCTGAAGGCGCTGTCGGGCCTCTGGTCGCGGGCCGAGCGGGCCGAGCGCGTCCGCGACGACGTGATGGGCAAGGGCGCGGGCTACCTGCTCTACGAGATCGTCGACACGATGTACGACTACTGCTTCCCGATCCTCGACAAGATCGGCTTCAAGCTGGACCGCATCGAGGACGCCCTGTTCGAGGACGAGAGCACCGAGGACATGGTGCGCGACATCTCGAACGCCAAGCAGGAGATCATCAACTACCGGAAGATCGTGAAGCCGCAGCGGCCGACACTGTCGCTGCTCGAGCGCAACGCCCGGCGCCACGCCCCCAGCGACCTCGAGCTCTACTTCGATGACATCGTGGACAAGAGCGAGCGGATCTGGGACCTCCTGGAGAACTACAAGGAGGTGGCAGAAGCGCTCGAGGCCACCAACGAATCGGTGATCACGCACCGCCTGAACGACATCATCCGCCTGCTCACCATCATGTCGGCCATCGTGCTGCCGCTGAGCCTGATCGCCGGCATCTACGGGATGAACGTCGAGGTGCTGCCCTTCAGCGGTGACGGCGTGATGTCGCTGGCGTTCCCGCTGCTGCTGATGGCCGCCTTCGCGGCCGGCCTGATCGCCTGGTTCCGCCACAAGCGGTGGCTCTGAGCACCGCGGGCCCCGATGGAACCCCGGGCGGCGTGCCGGCCCGGGACATCATGTGGTCGCCGTGGCGGATGAGCTACGTCACCGCCGGCGCCGAGCGCGGCGGGCCCACCGGCTGCGTCTTCTGCGACCTCCCCGCCTCGGGCGACGACCGGGGCGCCTACATCCTCCATCGCGGGGCGCTCTGCTTCGTGATCATGAACCTGTACCCGTACAACAACGGGCACCTGATGGTGATCCCGTTCCGGCACGTCGACAGCATCACCGCCCTCGACGCCGGGACGCTCACCGAGATGATGACCCTCACCCAGCGCGCCCAGGGCGTGATCCAGGAGCGGATGCACCCCCAGGGCTTCAACCTCGGCATGAACCAGGGGCGCGCCGGCGGGGCCGGGATCGCCGAACACGTACACCTGCACGTGGTGCCGCGCTGGGCGGGCGACACCAACTTCATGCCGGTGGTGGGCGACGTCCGCGTGATGCCCCAGCACCTCGATGAGACCTACGACCTCCTGCAACCGGGATTCACCGCCACATGACGCTGCTGCCCCAGGTCTTCAAGGCCTACGACGTCCGCGGCCTGTACCGCGACGAACTCGACGAGGAGGGCGCCCACGCGGTGGGCGCGGCCTTCGTGACCCTGACCGGAGCGCGCCGGCTGGCCGTGGGACACGACGTCCGGCTCTCGTCGCCGTCGATGGCGGCCGCCTTCGCCGATGGGGCGCATGGCGCCGGTGCGGACATCATCGACCTGGGGCTGTGCGCCACCGAGATGCTCTACTTCGCGGTGGCGGACGGCGGCCTCGACGCCGGCGCCTGCATCACCGCCAGCCACAACCCGCCCGAGTACACGGGGATGAAGCTGGTCAGCCAGGGGGCCCTGCCCCTGTCGGGGGACAGCGGCATCGGCGAGGTGGGGCGCATCGCCCTGGCCGGGCCGCCGGCACACCCCTCGCCCCAGGGCACGCGCACGCGCGACACGGGCCTGCTGGACCGCTTCGTCGCCAAGGCGCTCTCGTTCGTCGACCCGGACGCGATCACCGGCCTGAAGGTGGTGCTCGACGCGGCCAACGGCATGGCGGGCCTCTACCTGCCGCCGGTCATCGAGCGACTTCCGGGCATCGAGGCCGTGGGTTGCTACCTGGACCCCGACGGCCGCTTCCCACACCATCAGCCCAACCCGTTGCTGCCCGAGAACCGGGCCTTCGTCGAGGGGAAGGTGCGCGAGGAGGGGGCGGATCTCGGCATCGCCTTCGACGGCGACGCCGACCGGTGCTTCTTCATCGACGACCGTGGCGATTTCGTGGCCGGCGACTTCCTGACCGCGCTCTTGGCGCGCCACCTGCTGGGCCGCCACGGCGCCTACCCGATCGTCTACGACCTGCGCGCGTCGTGGGCGGTGCGCGACACCGTCCTGGCCGCGGGTGGCACACCGGACATGCACCGGGTGGGCCACGCGTTCATCAAGCGCCGGATGCGCGAGATCGACGCGCTCTTTGCCGGCGAGGTGAGCGGCCACTACTACTTCCGCGACTTCTCCTACGCCGACACCGGCCTGGTGCCCGCCCTGCTGGTGATGGAGATGATCAGCCGCGCGGGCCGCTCGCTGTCGGAACTGATCGAGGAGTTCCGCACCCGGTACCACATCTCCGGCGAGATCAACTCGACGGTCCCCGACGCCGGGGCGGCCCTCGAGCGCGTGCGTGCCCGCTACGGCGACGCGCGCATCACCGAGATGGACGGCCTTTCGGTGGACTACGACGACTGGCACTTCAACGTGCGCGCATCGAACACCGAGCCCCTGCTGCGCCTGAACCTCGAGTCCACGCGCTCGTTCGAGGACATGGAGCGCCGGCGCGACGAGGTCCTCGATGTGATCCGCGCCACGTGACCGACCCCATGCCGGCGGTCGCCGTCGCGGACCTCGAGGTCCACTACCACGGGGGCACCGACGCGGCGGTGCGCGACGTGCACCTGACGATCCATCCGGGTGACGGGCTGCTGGTGCAGGGCGGTCCGCTGTCGGGCAAGACCAGCGTGCTGCGCGCCGTCGCAGGACTGCTGCCCGCCGGCGGCCACGTGCGCGTACTCGGTGCGCCGCCGTTCGCCGCGCGCGCCGGCGACGTGGGCTTCGGCCCCGAGGGGCGCGACTTCGCGGGACACCTGCGGGTGCGGGAAGCGGTGGCCGCGGTGG
Organism: Miltoncostaeaceae bacterium; assembly: GCA_040219555.1. Classification (GTDB taxonomy): domain Bacteria; phylum Actinomycetota; class Thermoleophilia; order Miltoncostaeales; family Miltoncostaeaceae; genus JAVJSF01. The sequence continues at coordinate 135,157 of JAVJSF010000001.1, read as the reverse complement.
CCGCGATGCGCCGGGCGCGCCTGGGCGCGGCCGCGGTGGACGACGCCGTGGAGCGCGCCGGGCTCTACTACGTGGCCGGCTACCGCACGCGCCGCCTCGACGCGGAAGGCTTCCGTCGCCTCAGCCTCGCGATGGCCATCGTCGGCGACCCCGCGGTGGTGATCCTGGACGACCCCTGGGTGCTCCCCGAAACCCTCGCCGAGATCGCCGCGGCCCGCGCCCGCGGGGCGGCCGTGCTGGCCGCTGCCCGGGCGCCCGGCGGCCTGGGGCCGGCGCTCGGCGCCCGCCTGGCGCTGACGGGTGGGAGGCCGCGATGAGGGTCGCGCTGTCCGTGTCCGCGCTCGAGGCCCGCCGACTGGTGCGCCGGCGCTGGTTCCTCTGGGCGCTCGCCGCCGGCCCGGTGGCCGCCGTGCTGATCGCGCTCAGCGCCCTCGGCGAGCAGGGGCTCGCCCGCGAGGACGACCTGCGCCAGGGGGCCGCCACGCTGCTGCTGTTGGGCGGCCTGGCCGTCGCGGCGGCGCTGGGCGCGGCCGCGCTCAACACCGACTCCGACAGCGGGCACTTCGGCGCGCTGCTGGGCAACGGCGCCTCCCGGGTGGGCCTCGTCGCGGGCGCCCTCCTGGCGCGGGTCGCGGGGCTCGTGGCGGTGCTGGTGGTCTGGGGCCTGTCAGCCCAGGGGGCCTCCGTGGCGGTATCGCTGGGAGGCGACGCCGACCTCGCCCTCCACACCGCCCTCATGGGCATCGCGCTGCTCCTGACCCTGACCGCCGCGGCGGCCGGGAGCAGCGTGGTGAACCCCGCCGTCTCGGCGATCTTCGGCGTGTCGGTTTTCATCACCGCCCAGGCGATGGTGAACCTCAAGGCCGCCGCCGACCAGGACATCATCGGAACGGCTGGGGCGGGCATCAACGGCGCCTACCTCATCTCGCCGCGCATCCCCACCTCGCCCCTGATGGAGGAACTCCAGGTGCGCGATGCCACCGGGCCGGCGGTGCCGCGGGTGGACATCAACGGCAACGAGGTCCTCCTGCAGGCCACAGGCTGGCAGACGGCCGTGTGGGCCCTCGGCTGGTGTGCCCTCCTGGGGCTGCTGGCCTACCTGGGGATGCGCCGCAGGCCGATCGCCTGAGCGCGGCGCGGCCGGGCGGATCCGCCGACAGCGGACCGCCCGGCCGCGAGGTGCTACGCGGCCACCTCGTCGCGGCTGACCGGCTGGTACAGCGTCCCCCGCTCCCCCGGCACCTTGCCGCCGGCGCGGATGAGCGTCTCCATCCGGTCCTGCGACAGGCCGAGGGGGGTCTGCACGGTGGTGGCGTGCGCGATGCGCTCCTCGGTGAGGGTGCCCGACAGGTCGTCCAGGCCGAAGGAGAGCGCCTCGGAGGTGATCTCCTCGCCCAGCATGACCCAGTGGCCCTTGATGTGGGCGAAGTTGTCGAGGAACAGGCGCGCCACCGCGATGGTGCGCAGCTTCTCCTCGCGCGACGGGCCCGGCAGGTAGGCGAAGTCGGTGTTGCCCGGCAGGAACGGCAGCGGGATGAAGGCCTGGAAGCCGCCCGTGTCGTCCTGGAGCTCGCGGAGCTGGCGCATGTGGTCCACCTGCTCGTCCGGCGTCTCGAAGTGCCCGAACAGCAAGGTGGCGTTGGTGCGCAGGCCCTGGCCGTGCGCCTCGCGGTGCACCTCCAGCCAGGTCTCGGCCGGAACCTTGCGGTCGGCGATGATCTTGCGCACGCGCGGGCTGAACACCTCGGCACCGCCGCCGGGCATGGTGTCGTGGCCGGCCGCGCGCAGGCGGCGCAGCGCCTCGGCGTGCGACACCTTGGACAGGCGCGCGACGAAGTCGACCTCCACCGCGGTCAGGGCCGTCAGCGACACGTGCGGCAGGGTGGCCTTGAGCTCCGAGAACAGCTCCTCGTAGTACTCGAGCCCGTACTCCTTGGTCATGCCGCCCACGATGTGCAGCTCGGTGATGCCGAGGTCGGCGAGCTGCTGGGCGCGGTCCACCAGCTGGTCCACGCTGTAGGCGTAGGCGTCCGGATCCTTCTCGGTCCACACGGCGAACGCGCAGAAGCCGCACCCGACCACGCAGATGTTGGTGGGGTTGAGGTGGGCATTGACGTTGTAGGTGACGATGTCGCCGTGGGCACGACGCACCACGGCGTCGGCGGCGGCACCGAGGTCGGCCAGCGGCGCGTCGCGATGGAGCGCCACCGCCTCCTCGGGAGTGATGCGCCCGCCGTCGGCGGCGCGGGTGAGAATGGCGTCGATCATGCCTCCGAGGGTATCAGGGGGGCACCTCACCGCGGCCGGACGTCATGGTCGTGGTGACGGACGCCTGCGGTAGTCTGGACGGGTGCCAGAGCACGCGCTCAAAGAGTGGGCCGTCACGATCGAGGCCCTGCGCCGGGGGCATCAGGTCCTCATCGTGCGCAAGGGCGGGATCGGCGAGAAGCGCTTCGCCCTCCCCCACCCGCGCTTCTACCTGTTCCCGGGATACCTCCACCAGCGACCCGAACTGGTCGCCGAGCGCTGGCGCGGCGTGTTCGCCGAGGTCCTGGACCGGCGCGAGGATCCCGATCTGCTCCCCCTGCCCGCGTACGCGTCGATCCACGCCGCCCATCCGATCGCCGACCCGGACGCGCTGGCCGCTCTCGGACCCGAGCACATCCTCGCCGACGACTACGCCGCCGAGCGCCTGCGCTGGCGTCGCAAGCACCCGCTGTGGGCGGTGGTGCTGCGCGTGTGGCGGGTCGACACCCCTCCGGTGCTGGAGGTCGGCGCCGAGCACGGCGGCTGCGTGAGCTGGGTCGACCTGCCGGAATACATCGGGGCGCCCGCCGGCCTGACCCCCGCCCTCGACGACGACGCCTTCGCGGCAGCGGCCGGGCGCGTCGAGTCCATCCTCACCCTTGGAGCAGCCCATTGACCCGAGCCCACATCCTCATCTGCCGCGGACCCGACTGCACCAGCCGGGGCTCGCAGGACACCTACACGGCGTTCGCGCGCGAGCTGGAGGCCCTCGGCGGCGGCGAGGACGAGGTGGTCCAGACCCAGTGCGGGTGCGTGGGGCCGATGTGCGGAGCGGGACCGACGGTGTGCGTGTACCCGGACGGGGTCTGGTACGGCGGGGTGACCGCCGACGACGTTCCGGAGATCGTGACCGGCCACATCGCGGGCGGCACGCCCGTGCAGCGGCTGGTCGCGGCGCGCCTCGGCGGGGACACGGCATGAGTCACGCCGGCTCCTTCGACGGAATCCTCGACGACCAGCCCGCCGATTGGTCGTTCTTCGAGGTGCACGTGACCCTGGACGACGGCCGGCGGCTCAACGACGCCCGCGTGGCCCTGGCACGCGCCAACGCCCGGCCGCAGTTCGGGCCCGCCGACCACGACTTCGCCATCACCGTCGCCAACACGCACGGGCACGGCGCCCGCGCCGGCGTGGTGCGCTCCGCGCTGAGGACCCTGGACATGATGGGCATCGCCGGTCGCACCTGGGCGGGCGCGACGCGCTCATCCACCCGGCCGGCACCGGCACACCGCGTCGGGCCCTGATGTACCGCGACGAGGACGATCTCAAGCTCCTGGCGGAGCTGGCCGCCGTGCTCGACGAGCGCGTCAGCCAGGCCGGCCTGTCCTCGGGCTCCTACCTGATCCTGCGCGACCTCGTGCGCAACGAGGGGGCGCAGCCCATCACCGCCGTGGCCGGGCGCATCGGGGCCGACCCCGAGCTGGTGGCCCCCCTGTGCAGCCGCCTGATCGACCTGCGCATGGCGCAGATGCGGCCCAACGGGCTCGAGCTCTCGGAGCGCGGGCGCGAGCAGGCCGCGGCGATCGAGGAGGACGCCAACGTGGCGATGCGCGAGTACGTGCTGGAGCGCCCCCACACCGCCACGGTCTACGGCCTGGTGGCCTCGATGCAGGCCGGCCGCTTCACGGTTGAGGACCTGCTGGAGATGCTGGCCGAGGGGCCCAGCGTGGAGGAGGACCCGGAGGGCGACGCGCCCGCGTGAGCATCGCCCTCCTGTTCCCGCTCGTCCTGGTGGTCGCGCTGGTCGCGCTGACCGTGGGGCTGATCGTGCACCGCAACCGCAGGCAGGATCGCCGGTAGGACCGCCCGCCGGGTAGGCTTGTGCCCATGATGGGCGTCCGTCGCAGGAAGGGGGTCCTCGCCGCGCTGACGCTCGGCTGGTTCCCGGCCACCGCACTCGGCTTGGCCGGCGGCTCGACCGGCAGTGGCGGTGGTGGTGGCGGCGGATCATCCTCGTCGTCCGGTGGCTCGGGCGACGGAGAGCTGACCGGCATCTTGTGGCTGGACCTTCTGATAGTCGCGGCCATGTTCGTGGCCTTCGGCGGCGGCTCCGCCCTCGTGTCGTGGTGGGCGCTGCGCAAACGCCGCGCGCGCACCTCCGAGGCCGAGCGCCAGGCGCTGCTGGCCGACGTGGGCGACGGCTACTGGCACCCGCACCACCTGCGCGCAAGGGTGACCGAGGCCTTCTTCCCGGTCCAGATGTCGTGGGAGAGACGCGACATCCAGGCATCGCGCCCGTTCGTGTCGGATTCCCTCTACGAGCGCCACCGCCTGCAGCTCGAGGGCCTGGAGGCGCAGCACCGGGTGAACCGGATCGAGGACCTGGCGCTCGGCGACGTGTCCCTGGTGCGCATCCACAACGTCACCGACGACGGGGAGGACCGTTTCGTCGCCCGCATCGAGTGCTCCGCGCGCGACTGGATGGAGGACACCCGGACCGGCGAGATGGTCAACGGCAACCGCGAGTCCGTCACGAAGTTCGTGCAGTTCTGGAGCTTCGCCCGCCACCCGGAGCACGGCTGGGTGCTGGACGAGATCCAGCAGGGCACCGAGGGCGACTACCACCTCGAGGCGGCCCTTGTGAACGCCGACGGCGGCGCGCTCGACGGGAGCCCCGACGTGGCGGACGCGCCGGCGCGCTGACTCCGCATCCGGGCTCCGGCGGGGTCAGTACCGGCCGGCGGTGTCCCCCAGGGCGGACCAGACATCGAGCTTGGTCCGCACGCGGCGGATGACCTCATCCGTGAACTCCGAGGTGGAGGAGGCCCCGTGCAGGTCCGCGGTGCGCACCCCCTCGGCGATGGCCTCCAGGGCGCCCTCGTAGATGGCCCGGGAGGCCACGGTGGCGCGAGGGTCGGGCATGTACGGGAGCACCGACGCGGCGGCCAGGATCATGGCCAGCGGGTTGGCGACGTTCTTGCCCTCCAGGGTGGGCGCCGTGCCGTGGGGGGCCTCGGCCATGACGACAGAGGCCTTCAGGTCGTCGTCGAAGGCCAGCAGTTGCGACTCGGCGCCGGCGATGGAGCCGAAGAGCTGCAGGACCATGTCCGACAGGCAGTCGCCGTCGCGGTTCAGGGTCGGGACCACCAGCGCGTCGCCCTCGTGGCTGATCAGCGCCGCGTAGAGGGCGTCGATCAGCATCGGCCGGTAGCGGACGTCGGGGTGGCGCTCGGCCGCCGCGTCGAGCTCCTCCTTCAGCATGCCCTCGTACACCGGCGACACCGTCCACTTGGGCCCGCCGAACACCGTCGCGCGCATCCGCCGGGCCTGCAGGAACGAGAACTCGGCCACGGCGCGACAGGTGCGCCGGGAGATGTGCTCGACGCGCCAGGCCACCTCGTCGCCGTCGGGCCCCTCTTCGCGGTGCTCGCGCGCGTTGTAGGCGTCGTCGACGGCCATGCGCACCACCGAGATGGGCGCGTGGATACCCGCGACCGGGCGCACCCCGGCCAGTCGCCGGCCGGTGCGGATGATCACCTTGCCACCGATCGCCTCACGCAGCAGGGCGTTGGGGCTGCCGACGTCGCCGGCCGCCTCGGGGGTGACCGTCGCCGCCTTCAGCCCGTACCCGTGGCGGAACATCGCCGCGGCGGCCTCGTGGACGACGCCGTTGGCGCTGGACCGGCGCCCGGGCAGGGAGAGGTCGTGCCGCTCGATGGTGAGGTCCATCCCGATCACGTCGGGCGCCATCACCCGCAGGGCCTCGTCCAGGAGTTCCTGGCCGGTCTGGTCACCCTCCATCACCACGAGGGTCGGCGTCTCTGTCGGCATGGCCGCAGGCTACAGCGGCCCGGCGGTCGGTCGCCGCCGGCGACCGGGGCGCGCGGCGGGTCAGGACGGGCCGGCGCGCTCCATGCGGTAGACGCGGACCCCCGGCCGGCGGCCCAGGCGCTCGGCCAGCCGATCCAGGATCGTGGCCGTGGCCGGGCGGGCGGCATAGCCCTCCGCCTCGGCCAGCGTGGCCCACTCGGCCAGCACGCCGTACTCTCCGGCATCGTTGAGGAACAGCACCTGCCCCAGGCAGCCGGCGGCCGCGGCGTGCAGGTCGGCGGCCACCGCGCGTGCCTGCTGGTCCTGCCCCTCCCCCAGCCGGAAGGCGACCTCGGTGCCGTAGCCGGCACTCACGGCGCGAGCGGTGTGAGGTGCGCGTCCACGACCTGGTCGGCCCCCTCGGCCGCCGGCGTCATCGCCCTGGCCATCGCATCGGCGAGGCGCTCCAGCAGCCCGGCCCAGCCGGCGGCCTGCTCCACATCCCTCAGCGCGGCCACCAGGTCGCCGGGCAGTTCGTCCTGGCGCTCGACCAGCGGCTCGCTGAGCCGCAGGTAGTTGCCGTAGGCGGCGTGCAGGCGGTCGTGCAGGGCCGTCCCCTCGTCAAGGTCCACCAGGGAGGCCAGCGCGCGCTCGGGACGCACGCGCCATTCGAGCAACTCGATGACCCGGGCCGCCACCCGCTCCAGGCCGGCGGCCACCTCGCGGTGCTCCGGAGCGCTCGCCAGCAGCCGCGCGATGGCGGTGGCGACGCCCTCCAGGCGCTCCGGGTCGACCCGCTCCTCCAGGTGCTCCCACAGGAGGCCCGTGCCCGCGATCTCCCTGGCCCGGGCGGCGCTGGCGGCGGGCGCGAGGTCGGTGTCGAGGCAGAGGAAGCGGCCATCCTCGAAGGCGCACAGGTACCCGCGCTCGGAGGGTGCCCACTCCACGGCCCTCACCCCCACCGGCTCGCGGTCCGCGCGCGCCGCGGCCGCGTGGTAGGCGCGCTGCAGGTCCGCGAGCAGTTCTTCGGCGGGGTCGGACATCGGCGGCTCCATCGGGTCAACTCTGGCACACCGGCCGCCGCCGGCGACCCGCGCGTAGACTCGGATCATGGCCCGGCCCAGCCCCCTCACGCGCCGTGACCCGCCGGCGCCCGTGGCGTGGTGGGAGAGCCGGCTCGAACGGGTCCTGGCCGGTCACAGCCCGGTGGACGACGGGGGTCCCGGCCGGCACGCCGCCGTGCTGATCACGCTGTTCGACCGGCACGACGAGGCCCATCTGCTGCTGACCAAGCGCGCCCTCCACCTGCCGTCCCACCCGGGGCAGATCTCCCTGCCCGGCGGCATGCACGAGCCGCAGGATCCGAGCCTGATGCACACGGCCCTGCGCGAGACCCAGGAGGAGGTGGGGCTCTCCCCCGAACGGCTGCGCGTGCTCGGCCGCCTGGGCGAGGTGAACACCATCGCGAGCGGATTCCTGGTGCGCCCCTACGTGGCCGTGACGCACGACGACATCGCCCCCGTGGCGAGCGACGGCGAGGTGGCACGCATCATCCAGGTCCCGGTGCGCCGGGTGCTGGACATCGACGCCGGCCTCCCCGAGAGCGCCGGCATCGCCGCGCTGCGCTATCCGATCGACGGCGAGGACGTCTGGGGGGCCACCGCCCGGATCCTGCGCCTGTTCTGCCGGGTGGCCCGCGACGCCTGAACGCCGCCGCGACCCGGCCGCGGGTTCACTCGGAGCGCAGCACCGGCAGCGAGACGCGCGCCGGCAGGTCCGCGTTGCCCACCCCACCGCTCTCGCCGCCCATGCCGATGCGCTCCAACCGATCGAGATGGCCACGCAACTCCGCCTGGCGGGCGTGGTCGGCCGGCAGGGCCGCGGCGAACGAGGCGACGCGCGAGTGGATCTGGAAGGCGAAGTGCGGCGTGGCCGCGCCCACGAGAGCGGCCAGTTCGTCCTCGTCGGGGATCCCGTAGTCATGCTCGAAGACAGGCATCGTGTGAGGGTACCAGCCGACCCCGCCGGATCCCCGGCGACCGCCCCGCCGCGGGACCGCGACCGGGTGGAGGTCGCGGGGCCTGGGCTATCATCCGCACTCGTGATGCGGGGTCCGCGGGGGGCGCGATGGCGATGAGGGACGACGACAAGCTGGTCCGCCAGCTCTCGCTGCTGGCGTACCTGATGTCCCAGCAGCGGCCCGTGACCGCCGACGAGATCCACGAGTCGGTCGAGGGATACGGGGGCATGAGCGTCCAGGCCTTCCTGCGGCGCTTCTACGCGGACCGCGCCGAGATCGAGGCCATGGGGCTGCGCCTCTCGGTGGAGCGGCCCGGCGACGACCCCTTCCAGGGCGACCTCTACGCGCTGCCGCCGGAGAACTACTACCTCCCCGAGCTCGACTTCGACGACGCCGAGCTGTCGGCGCTCCAGACGTGCCTGCACCTGCTGGACGGCCAGTTCGCCTACGCCGAGCCGCTGCGGCTGGCGCTGCAACACCTCACCCTCGGGCGCCCGAGCCCTCTGGACGACCACGCGGCGCGCACGGTGTCGGTGAACCTGCTGGGCGGCGACTACTCCGCCGACGTGGCCGCCCACCTGAACAAGATCGAGTCGGCCATCAGCCGCCGCAAGACGATCCGCTTCACCTACTACTCCATCGGCCGCGACGAGCGCGGCGAGCGCGAGGTGGATCCGTACGGCCTGCTCTACTCGGCGGGCAACTGGTACGTGGTGGGCTACAGCCACGAGCGCGACGACATCCGCCTGTTCCGCCTGTCGCGCATCGAGGGGCGGGTCACCTTCAAGAGCCGGGCTGAGCACGACTTCCCGGCGCCGGCTGACGTCGACATGTCGCGCTACCGCGACCGCGCCCCCTGGCAACTGGAGGAAGGCGGGCCCGAGGCGCGCATCGGCCTGAGCCCGAACGTGGCGTGGTGGGCGGCGCAGATGTTCGGCCGCCACGGCACCGTCTCCGCCGGCCCCGAGGGCGACGCGGTGTTCACCACCCGCGCCGGCAGTCCGGGGCGCCTGCTGGCGTGGGTGCTCGCCATGGGCGACGAGGCCGAGGTGCTCGAACCCGTCGAGTTGCGCGAGGCGGCCGTCGCCGCTCTGGAGCGGGTCGTCGAGCGCCACCGCTCGCCCCGGCTCGCGCTGCCCGAGCGGGTGCCGGCCGGCCCCGAGGAGGCGCCACCGGAGCCGGCGGCGATCCCCGTGCCCGAGCGCGTGGTGCCGGCGGAGCGCTTCGCCCGCCTGCTGGCGCTGATGACCAGGCTGCTGGCGGCCTGCGGCGATGCGCCCGACGCGCGCATCCCGCTCGATGAGCTGCGGGTGGCGCTCAACCTCGATCGCAAGGTCATCGAGGAGGACATCGGCCTGCTCAACCTGATCAACTTCGGCGGCGGCTGCTACGCGCTCTACGCGCAGGTGGAGGGCGACGAGGTGGCCGTGGTCAAGGAGACCTACGGCGACCGCTTCGCGCGCCCCGCCCGGCTCTCGCCCCTGGAGGCCAAGGCCCTCACCTGGGCGCTGGACTTCATCGGCGACCGGCTGCCGGTGGAGGCCGGCGGCTCGCTGTCGTCGGTGCGGGCGAAGCTGGCCCGCGCGGTCGGCGACCAGGCGGCGCCCGGCGTCGAGCTGGCGCGCACGCACGACGGCGACGAGGACGTCGCCGCGGCGGTGAGCCACGCCATCCGGGAGGACGGGGTCCTCGCGATCGACTACTGGAACCAGGCGCGGGCCGACCTGACCGAGCGCTCGATCGAGCCGCACTTCCTGGTCAACACCCAGGACGCCTGGTACGTGATCGCGCACTGCCGGCTGGCCGGCGAGCAGCGCACCTTCCGCCTGGACCGCATCCGCGAGGCGCGCCCGCTGGACGAGACGTTCAGCCGCCGGCCCGAGATCGAGGCCTCGGGGCCCTACCTCCCCTGGGGCGGGCACCCCGGCGGGCCACGGGCGGTGGCACAGTCGGCCACCGTCTGGTGCGCTCCGGACCTCGCCCGCTGGATGGTGGAGGAGCACACCTCCCGCGACCGTTTCGAGGACGGCTCCGTGCTGGTGGAGATCGCCTATGCCAGCGAAGAGTGGCTGATCAAGGAGCTGATCAAGCATCAGGGGCACGCCGTGCTCTGCGAGCCGGCGCACGTGCGCGCCGGCGTCGCAGCCGCGGCCGAGCGCCAGCTGCGCAGCTATCGCGAACGGTCGCCGCACGATGCGCCCGCCCCGGCGGTGCGGTAGCCGCGCGCTCACGGGGCGGGCGCGGGCGCGGCCCAGAACCGCCCGCCCTCTCCGCGGATCACGAGGCCGTCGACCTCGAGGAGCGCCAGGCTCCGGGCGACCTCGGACGCCGGCGCCCCCAGTCGCTCCACCAAGGCGTCCGGGGTCGCGGGCTCCCGCCCCAGATGGGCCAGGATGTCGGCCCCCACCCCGTCGGGCACGGAGGTGCCCGCGGCCGTGTGGGACGGCCGCCATCCCGGGTGGTCGACCTCATCCACCACATCCTCCAGGCACTCCAGCAGGGCCGCGCCGGCGCGCAGGAGCCCGTTGCCGCCGGCCGACCCCGCGAGGCCCGGCCAGCCCGGCACCGCGAGCACGGGGCGCCCCAGTTCAAGGGCGAAGTCGGCGGTGATGAGGGCGCCCGAGCGCGCACCGGCCTCGACCACGGCCACCGCATGGGACAGCCCGGCCACGATGCGGTTGCGCGCCGGGAAGCGCCACGGCGCGGGCGGGGTGCCGGGCCAGAACTCCGACAGGAGCGCTCCGGAGCCGCGGACGCGTGCCGCCAAGGCGCGGTTGCGGCGCGGGTAGCTGATATCGACGCCGCATCCGAGGACGGCGACGGTACGCCCTCCCGCGTCGAGGGCGCCGAGATGGGCGGCGGCGTCCACGCCGTGCGCGAGGCCGCTCACCACCAGGGCCCCGCGCTCGGCGAGTCCCGCCGCCAGCGATCGGGCCAGCGCGATCGCCGGCGACGAGGCTCTGCGACTGCCGACCACCGCCACCACCGGCCCCTCGGCGAGCGCCGCGAGGGCCGCCGGCGGGTCGTCCGAGGCCACGAACAGGCCGAAGGGCGGATCGGGCAGGTCACCGAGCGCGCCGGGCCACCTCCCGTCGCGCGGGTCCAGGTGATCGATGCCGGCGGCGGCCAGCGAGGCCCGCTCGGCCGCCACGTCCAGCCCCCGCCGGAGCGCCACCAGCTCGGCGGCGCGCTCCGGCGGGATGCGCAGGATGCGCTCGATGTGCGGGGCAGGGGCACGCCACAGGGCGCACGGCCCGCCCGCGGCGCGCGCCGCCCGCTGCAGGTCGCGCCCCAGCAGGGCGGCCCACCGCGCCAGGCCGAGGGCCACCGGCGAGGCGACGGGTACCTGAGCGGGATCCGGGGTGCTCACGCCCGCGTCCCGGCGACGGGATCGCGGAAGCCGAGGGCCTCGCCCACATGGTCCGCTCCCACCCGCTCCGCGCCCGCGAGGTCGGCGATCGTCCTGCTGACCCGCAGCAGCCGGTCGTAGCCACGGCCGGTCAGCCCCAGCCGGTCGATGGCCCGCCCCACCAGCTCGCGGGCGCCGGAGTCCAGGCGCGCCGCCTCGCGCGCTGCCGCGGGCCCGAGATCGGCGTTGGCGCCTGCCTGACCCCGGGCGCGGGCCCGGTCCCGCGCCTCCAGAACCCGTCGGCGCACCGGATCGCTGGCCTCGCCGGGGGCCGAGGCCAGGAGCTCGTCGCGCTCCAGGCGCGGCACCCGGATGTGGAGGTCGATGCGGTCGGCCACCGGGCCCGAGAGCCGCGACCGGTACGCCTCCGGGCGCCCGGGCGGGCACGAGCACGGGCGCCGCGGGTCCCCGTCGAACCCGCATGGACACGGGTTGCCGGCGCACACCAGCAGCGGCCGGGCCGGGAACCGGGCCCGCACCATCGCCCGGCTGACATCGATGCGCCCCTCCTCGAGCGGCTGGCGCAGCGCGTCGAGGGCGGAGGGGGCGAACGCGCACACCTCGTCCAGGAAGAGCACCCCGTTGTGCGCCAGGCTGACCTCGCCGGGACGCGGCACGCGCCCTCCCCCCACCAGGCCGGCGGCCGAGATGGTGTGGTGCGGGGAGCGGAAGGGCCGCTGGACCACCAGCGGGCAGCCGGGATCCAGCAGACCGGCCACCGAGTGGATGCGGGTCGCGGCGATCGCCTCGTCGATAGCGAGCGGTGGCAGGATGCCCGGCAGGCGACGGGCCAGCATGGTCTTCCCGCTTCCGGGCGGACCGATCATCATCAGCGAGTGCCCGCCGGCGGCCGCCACCTCCAGCGCTCGCCGTGCCGCCGGCTGTCCGCGTACCTCCGCCAGATCGGGGGCCGCGAGGCCACGCGTGCCGGCCAGCACCGCGTCGATGTCCAGGGGTGGCGCGGAGCACTCGGCGCGCCCCTCGATGATGTCGACGGCCGCCCGGAGGGTGTGCGCACCGATGACATCGAGGCCGGCCACCAGGCCGGCCTCGGCAACGTTGGCCCAGGGCACCACCAGCCGGTCCCAGCCCTCGCGTGCGGCGTGCTCGGCCATCGCCAGCACGCCGTTGACCGGGCGCAGCGCCCCGTCGAGCGCCAGCTCCCCCACGGCCGCCAGGCCGGCGAGCCGCTCCGGCCCCAACTGGCCACCCGCGGCCAGGATGGAGAGCGCGATGGGGAGATCGTACTGCGGGCCGGCCTTGCGTAGATCCGCGGGGGCCAGGTTGACCACGATCCGGCGCGCCGGTAGGGCGAAGCCCTGGTTGACGATGCCCGAGCGCACGCGCTCACGGGACTCCTGCACGGCCGTGTCCGGGAGACCGACGACCGCGAAGGCGGGCACGCCCGGTCGCAGGTCGACCTCCACCTGGACCGTCGCCGTATCAAGACCGAGCACCGCGGGACTGACGAGTTGTGTGACCATGGGCCAACACTGGCCGCAGACCCGTCACGCGGGGCACGCGGCGCGTGCCGATCGGGGCGCGCAAGCGTCAATCCCGTCGTGTCACCCACCAGCGCAGAGGAGCCGAGCGTGATCTTCGACCACATCGCCCACCAGGTGCCGGACATCGCCGAGGCCGTGGCGTGGCAGACCGCCACCATCCCCGGGGCGACCGTCCTCCACCAGGACGACTCGTGGGCCCTGGTGGAGGCCGGCGGGCTCAAGACCGCCTACGTGCTCCCCGACGAGCACCCCGCCCACGTGGCCTACCGGGTGGATGACGCCACCCTCGAGGCCCTCGCGGCCCAGCGGGGCACCACCATCGCCACCCACCGAGACGCCACGCGCAGCATCTACATCGAGGGCCCCGGGACGATCTGCCTGGAGATCATCGCCTACCCCGCCGGGAGCGCCGCATGAGCACCTACGCGAGGGTGGCCGACCTGCCGCTGGTGATCGAGGACCACACCCTGTCGGCCCTCACCATGGAGGTGGGGCACTTCACGCGCGTGAGCACCGTGGTGGGCCTGCGCGGGATGGGCCACGAGGGCCAGGGCGAGGACGTGACCTACGAGGAGGATGATCAGCGCGCCCAGCTCGGGCTGGGGCCGGTGTTCCCCGTGGCGGGCGAGTGGACCCTGGAGAGCTTCTCGGCGCATCTGGACGGGCTGGACCTGTTCCCCGCCGGCGCGCCCGTGCGGCCACCCTCGCGCCACTACCGGCGCTGGGCGCTCGAGAGCGCAGCGCTCGATCTGGCCCTGCGCCAGGCCGGCATGTCGCTGGCAGACGCCGTGGGCCGCACCCCGGCGCCGCTCACCTTCGTGGTCTCGATGAACCTGGGAGACCCCGCGAGCATGGGGCCGATCGAGCGGTGGCTGGCCCGCGACCCCGGACTGCGCTTCAAGCTCGACCCCGACGGGACCTGGACGCCGGAACTGGCGCGGGCCCTGCACGCCACCGGGGCGGTCCGCACCGTCGATCTCAAAGCCTTCTACGTCGGCACCGTGGTCGACATGGAGCCCGACCCGGAGCTCTACGGGATGCTGGCGCGCGAGTTGCCCGAGGCGTGGATCGAGGACGCGCGCGTGGACGAGAGCACGCTGCCCGCACTGGCCGACCACCTGGACCGGATCACGTGGGACGCCCCCCTGGAATCGCTGGCCGACATCACGGGACTCGACCGCGAGCCGCGCTGCATCAACATCAAACCCTCGCGCTTCGGCACGGTGCGCGAGCTGTTCTCGGTGTACGACCACGTGGCCGAACGCGGGATCGCCGCCTACGGCGGTGGCCAGTTCGAGCTGGGCCCGGGGCGCGGGCAGATCCAGTACCTGGCCTCCCTCTTCCACCCGGACATGCCCAACGACGTGGCGCCGGTCGGCTACAACGACCCGGACCCGCCGGCCGACCTGCCCTCCTCGCCGCTGGCGCCGGCCCATCACGCCACCGGATTCCGCTGGGGGGACATGTGACGGTGGATGTCGCGGGCCGTCGGGCGGATCGGCACTCCCCGTGACAGACGTGTGACACGAGGCCCGCGAGGGTGGCGGCATGGACCACCGCCCCACCCTCGGCCGCCGCGGTGAGGATCTCGCCGCGCGCCACCTGCGCCGCCGGGGCTGGCGGGTTCTCGCCCGGCGCTGGCGCGGGTCCTTCGGGGGCGAGCTGGACCTCGTGGCGGCGCGGGGGCGGGTGCTGGCGGTCTGCGAGGTGAAGGTGCGCCGTCGCGCCGAGAGCGGCGACTATCCCCCCGTCTCGGCGCGCCAGCGCGAGCGGGTCGTGGCCGGCGCGGAGGCCTTCCTGGCCGCCCACCCCCAGTTCGCCGGCCACGCGGTGCACCTGGACCTGCTGACGGTGCGGCCGGACCCGCCCGTCCGCGTGGACCACTGGCCGCGGGGGCTGGAGTGGTGAGCCGGCCCCCGCCGGCCGGCGGACTAGGCCAGGTTGCGGTTGATGCAGTTCAGCATGTCCAGGGCCCGGATGTTCGTGAGCTGGTTGGCCCCCACGCCGGCGCGGGTGAGCGTGATGGTGCTCGCGAGCGGCCTCAACGCGGTGGACCCGGAGCCCCCCAGACGGTCGTAGATGGCCTTGGCGCGCCGGTAGCCGGCCTCGGAGATGCGCTGGTTGATGCGCAACTGGACCGTGGTGGCGCGGATCTCCCCCGCCTCCTTGTCGGATGCCACGGGCTCGGGCCGGCCGTCCAGGCGCGCGGCGATCGAGTTGAGCCGGCGGACGGCGGCCACGGCGATCCGCTGGTTGATGCGCAACTGGCTCACGGTGGTGGCGAGGCTCAGCCCGCTGGGCCGATCGGGCAGCGTGCAGGCGAAGGGCGCGGGCGTGGGGATCGTCACCGGGTCGGCGGTGAGCGGGGCGGGCTGGGCGGCCGGGCCCGGGTCGGGGCCGGGATCGACGGGCGCCGGGGCGGGCGGGGCGGGTCCCGGGTCGACCGGCGGGACGACGACCGGGCAACCATCCGGGGCGGTGCCCACGACCGCGGGGCAGGCGTCGGAGGCGTCGGGGACACCGTCGCCGTCACCGTCCGCGGGCGGAGCGACGCCCGGGCAGCCGTCGGGCGCGACGCCGGCGATGCCGGGGCAGGCGTCGGTGGTGTCCGGGATGCCGTCCCCGTCGCCGTCCGGGGGCGGAGGCGGCGGGCAGCCGTCGGGCTCCGTGCCGAACTCCCCGGGACAGGCGTCGAGCAGGTCGATGAGGCCGTCCCCATCGCCGTCGGGCTCGACGGGGAGCGTGAGCGTGAACACACCCCCGCCTCCGGTGGCCACGTGGACGCGCTGAGGGTTCGTGGCGGAGATCCGGACCGCTCGCAGGTCGGAGACCGGCAGATCGTCACCCACCTCCTCCCAGGTCAACCCGAGATCGTCGCTGCGGTACACGCCCGCATCCGGCAGCAGCGCGTAGACACGACCGGGGATGAGCGGGTCCGCCACGACATCGCTGACGGGCCCGGCCGCCAATCCTCCCGCGACCGCCTCCCACGACACCCCGCGGTCGGCGGAGCGGACCAGCCCCGACGCGCCGGCTCCGAGCACGACGCCGTCGACCACAAGCAGGCGCGTCACGCCCGCCGCGCTGCCGACCTCGGTCCAGACGTCGTCGTCGAGGCGATGGATCGTGGACGGGCCGCTGGCGTAGAAGGTCTCGGGGTCGTCGGGGTCGTGCGCGGCGGCCCGCGGGGAGACACCAGCAGGGAAGCCGGTGCCCACGATCCGCCAGCTGCCGGGGTCCCCGAGCGCGGTCGTCTCGTCCTCCTCGGAGAGGATGAGACCGACGCCGAGCACCACCGGCACGATGTACGCGCGTGGAGGCCGGCCGGACGAGCCCGGATCCAGCTTGAGGTCCCGAGGACTGATCGAGCCGAGACCGTCGTCCGCGTCGAGGACCGTCGTGAACGAGCCGTCCGGGTCGGTGCGCCGCAGTACCACGGTGCTGGTCGCCAGGAGGGCGAGCCCGGCATCTGTGGGATGCGCCACCACCCCGCGGGCACCGAACGCGGTCGCTGCGAACGCCTCGGGCGCCCAGGTCTGCCCCTGATCACCCGACGAGAAGAGATCCTCCGGGTCGGCGACACTCGCCAGCACCCGGTCATCGGCCGCCACGGCGAGGCCCGACACGCGACTGGCCTGCAGGGTCCCGCGCTGCCACGTGTCGCCGCCGTCCTCCGAGCGGTAGAGACCGCGGGAGTACGAGCCCACGTGCACCGCCGAGGAGCCTCCCGGCGTGGGCGCCGGCGCAGAGACGACGGCCGTGAACTCGACCCCGCCCCCGGACGGCAGACCGTCCGTGAGTTGCGTGAGCACGGGGGTGGTCGCGACCGACTCGAACCGCAGGACGCGCAGCAGCGTCCCACCGTAGAGCGTGGTCGCATCCGCGGGGTCGAGGGCGAGGCTGCGCGGATTGGAGGCGAGGAATGATCCGCCGTCCAGTGACGTCCAGGCCGAGCCGCTGTCGGTCGATCGGCTGACGCCGTCGTCCCCCGGATCCGCCCCGTCGTGGGCGAGGTGGACCACCGCGGCATCGGCGGGGTCGAGGACGACCGCCCGCGCCGCCCGGGCCGGGGTGGACCCGTCCGGCACGGCCACAGGATCGGCACGGACCCAGAGGCCGCCCACGCGCCGGTGGAGCCCCTGGTCGGTGCCGGCGTAGACCCGGCCCTCGCCGCCGCCCGTCCGGCCCGCCGCCAGGGCATGGACCGTCGACCCGTCCAGATCGGCCGTGATGTCGGTCCAGGCCGCCGCCGACCCGGCGCCCGGCTGATGGGTGAGGACCTCCCCCGTGGAGGTGCCCGCGATCACCGTGTCGCCGGTGTCGCTGACGGCGAGGGCGGTGACGGCGGCCTCCGGCAGGCCCGTGCCCAGAGGCTCCCAGCTGGCGCCGGAATCGAGGGAGCGCTGGACCGAACCGTCCTCGAGCCCCGCGTAGACCGCACCCCCATCGGGCGCGACGGCCAGCGCATAGACGGCCTCGTTCGCCGGCGTCCTCAACACCCGGGACCACGACTCGCCGCCGTCGAGCGAGCGGTGGACTCCGACGTCGGCGGTCTCGACACCGCCGATGGTGATGCCGGTGCCCACGAACAGGACCTGGGGATCGGTGGGGTCGACCACCAGCGCCTGCACCATGCCGCCGGGCGGCCCGCCACCGGCCCACGCCCCCCCGACCGCCGACGCGCCGGCCGCCGGAAGGAGCACCGCGACGACACCCAGGAGCACGGTCACCGCGCGGCGCAGCGCCGAGGCCCCGAGCGCCGCCGTCCACGACCCGCCGACCGCCTGGTTCATCGATCTCTCCTCTCCGACGGGCGAGCAGCCCGCGATGCGTCCCGACCCTCCGATGCCTGCAGTGTCTGTCGGCCGGGCCGCCGCGACATCCCCGCAGATGAGGGGTTCTCCCACTCCATGTTAGTGACCCTAACATGAAAGTTCTCGTCGCCGCTGAGACTCGGCGTGCCGGTGGGCGGCCCTACCCTCCGATTCCGGCGGTCCCCGGACCGCCCATCGGTGCGACCTCATAGGCCTCCGAGCGGAACGACATCCGGTGCAGCGGGGTCGGCCCGTGCGCGCGGATGGCCTCCCGGTGCGCAGCCGTGGCGTAGCCGACGTGCTCGTCGAACCCGTGGTGGGGATGTGCGGTGGCGGCCGGCCCGCACATCAGGCGATCGCGCGCCTCCTTGGCCACCACCGAGGCGGCCGCGATGCAGAAGCTGGTGCGGTCGCCGCCGACCACACGCCGGTGCGGGCGGGCGCCCTCACCCAGCGCGAAACCGTCGACCAGGCAGAGAGCCTCGGTCGCGGCCACCCCCGCGAGGGCGCGCGACAGCAGGTCGAGATTGCAGACGTGAAGCCCGCGCCGGTCGATGGTGGCCGGCGCGGCGGCCACGACGACCACTTGGTGGGCGCGGCCGAGGATCTCTAGCGCCAACTCGGCACGCACCGCCGCCGGCACGCGCTTGGAGTCGTCCACGCGGCGCAGGGCGCGTGCATCCGCACGACCGAATGAAGCGATGTCGAAGCACACCGCCGCAGCGACCAGGGGACCGGCCAGGCATCCGCGCCCCGCCTCGTCCACACCGGCCAGCCAGCGCGCCCCGAGGGCGCGATCGTGACGCAGCAGGCGCGCCGCCGGCGGTGGCCGGCGGGCGCGCCCGGAGCCGTTCAGGCCCGCTGCTTCTCCCGGATGCGGGCCTTCTTGCCGACCTTGCCGCGCAGGTAGTACAGCTTGGCGCGGTTGACGTCGCCCTCCATGACCCGCTCGATCTTCTCGATCTTGGGCGAGTGCAGCGGGAAGGTGCGCTCGACGCCCACCCCGAAGCTCTGCTTGCGCACCGTGAAGGTCTCGCGGCTGGTCGCGCCCTGGCGGCGGATGACCGAGCCCTCGAAGACCTGCACGCGCTGGCGCTGGCCCTCGATGACCTTGAAGTGGACCTTCACCGTGTCGCCGGGCGAGAAGTGGGGGATGTCGGTGCGCACCTGGGCGCGCTCAAAGTCCTGGATGACGCTCATTGTCCCTCACGTGTCGAATCCACGGCGAAGCATCCCGCCGCCCGGCAAAGCGACGGGCAGCATAGCAGCCGTCCGGGCGAGGATCGGGGACGCCTCAGCACCCGGCTGGGCGCCCGTCCGCGTGGGGTCCGCCGTGGGGCGGTGACACGTGCTCGGCCCGCCACCTGGCGATGGCGCCATGGTCGCCTGAGAGCAGCACGTCGGGGACCCCGTGGCCGCCCCAGACCGCCGGCCGCGTGTAGTGCGGGTACTCCAGACCTCCGCCGAGCGCATCCGAGAACGACTCCCCCTCCAGGCTCTCCGCATTCCCCAGCGCCCCGGGCAGCCGGCGCGAGACCGCGTCGATCACGGCCATCGCGGCGATCTCGCCCCCGGCCAGCACGAACGGCCCGAGCGACAGCTCCTCGCCGGCCAGGTGCTCGTGCACACGCTGATCGAACCCCTCGTAGCGCCCGCACAGCAGCAGCATGTCGCCACCCGCGGCGTACTCGCGCGCAACCGGATCGGCGAAGGGCCGCCCGCGCGGGGTGAGGACCACCACCCGTCGCTCCTCGCGCACCCGCTCGGCCGGGACGCCGTACCGGTGCTCGAGCGCCGCCGCGACCACGTCGACACGCAGCACCATCCCCGGGCCGCCGCCGTAGGGCGAGTCGTCCACCTGCCCCTGCCCGAGCGGGGTGGTCTCGCGCGGCGAGAAGCAGTCGATCACCAGATCGCCCGAGCGGGCGGTGTTTGCGAGGGGGCGGGACGCACTCATCCAGCCGAACCAGTCGGGGAAGAGCGTCATGACATCGATCCGCACCGCGCGCCTCAGGAGTCCACGACGAGGCCGCTGCGCACGCGGATCGTCCGCGCCGGCACGGCCACCTCCACCACGGCGTCGGCCGTGAACGGGATCAGCAGGCGCCCGGCCGAACCGGCCACCTCCAGCACATCGTTGGCCGGCAGGCCGTGCACCTCCGAGACGGGTCCCAGATCGCGCTCGCCCCCGGCGTCGTCCACCTCGACCACCCGGCACCCGACCAGGTCGGTGACCAGCCAGGTGTCGGGATCCTCGGGGACCACGATCCGCTCGGCCGCCACCTCCAGCACCGCGCCCGCGAGGGCCGCAGCGGCGTCGCGATCGCCCACCCCTTCCAGGGTCAGGCGCAGGCGCTCGCCGGAACCCTCGCGCGCGAGCAGGCGCAGGGAGCGCGCCGGCGCATCCTCGCGCGGGCGCACCTCGATGGCCTCTCCGATCGGCAGCGCGCCGAGCGTCGGCCCGGTGGGCCGGGCGTGGACGACCCCGCGGACGCCGTGCGGCCGGCCCACATGGCCGACGATGACCGGCGCGCTAGTCGACGATCTCGAGCTGGTACCGCTCACCGCGCGCGATCCCTGCGGCGCGCACGACCGAGCGCAGGCCGCGGGCCACCCGCCCCCCGCGGCCGATCACCTGACCCACGTCGCCCTCGGCCACATGGAGGGAGAGGACCGTGGTCGGACCCTCGGACCCCTCTCGCACCTCGACGCCGGCGGGGTTGTCCACCAGGCCACGCGCGAGCGTCGCGACCATGTCGGCGACGGCCGAGCTCACGCCGCGGCGGTGGCGGCGGCGTCGGCCCGCGCGATCTTGATGAGCTTCTTCACGGCCGGCGAGGGCTGCGCGCCCTCGGAGAGCCAGCGGTCGACCTTCGGGAGGTCGATGACGACCTCGGACGGGTGCGTCTGCGGGTTGTAGCGCCCCACCGTCTCGATGTTGCGGCCGTCGCGCGGCGAGCGCGAGTCGGCGACGACCACGCGGTAGATGGCGTTCTTCTTGCTGCCCACGCGGGCGAGGCGAATCTTGACCACGGTGCTCCTCGGTTCAGTGTGACCGGCGGATGGTAGAGGATCGGCGCAGGATGCGCGTCAACGGCCGCCGAACATGGCCGGCAGTCCGCCCCCGCGACCCATCTGTTTCATCAGTTTGCGCATCTGCTTGAACTGCGACAGGAGCTGGTTGACCTCCTGCACGCTGGTGCCGCTCCCCACCGCGATGCGGCGGCGCCGGCTGCCGTTGATGATCTCCGGATGGCGGCGCTCGTCGAGGGTCATGCTGCGGATGATGGCCTCGATGCGGTTCACCTGGGCGTCGTCGACATCCATGTCGCGCCCCTTGGTGGCGTTGCGGAAGCCCGGGATCATCCCCATCACCTGCCCGATGGGGCCCATCTTGCGCACCTGGGTCATCTGCTCGAGGAAGTCCTCGAGGGTGAGCGATCCGCCGCGGATCTTCTTCTCGAGCTCCTTGACATCGCCCACCTCGACGGTGGCCTGGGCCTTCTCGATGAGGCTCATCACATCGCCCATCCCGAGGATGCGCGAGGCCATGCGATCGGGGTGGAAGGGTTCCAGCGCCTCCACCTTCTCGCCGGTGCCGACGAAGAGGATGGGCTTGCCCGTGATGGCGCGCACCGACAGGGCCGCGCCGCCGCGAGCGTCTCCGTCCAGCTTGGTCAGCGCCACGCCCGTGATGTCGACGGCCTCGCTGAAGGCCTTCGCCACCTCGACCGCCGTCTGCCCGGTCATGGCGTCGATCACCAGCACGACGTTCGTCGGGTTCACTGCGTCGCGGATCGAGACCAGCTCGCCCATCATCTGCTCGTCGATGCTGAGCCGGCCCGCGGTGTCGACGATCACCAGGTCGCGCCCCCCGCGACGGGCGGCCTCGATGCCGCGCTTCGCGATGGCAACGGCGTCGGTGACCCCGTCCTCGCGGTGCACCGGGACGTCGACCTGGGTGCCCAGCACCGCGAGCTGCTCGGCCGCGGCCGGCCGGTGGACATCGCAGGCGATCATCATGGGCGCCCGCCCCTGGGAGCGGAAGTAGCGCGCCAGCTTGGCGCAGCAGGTGGTCTTCCCCGAGCCCTGCAGCCCGGCCATGAGCACGATGGTCGGTGGCCTGGCGGCCAGCGGCAGGGCCACGTTGGCCTCACCCATCAGCGCGGTGAGCTCGTCCGAGACGATCTTCACGACCTGCTGGTCGGGCGTGAGGGACGACATCACCTCGGCGCCGCGCGCGCGCTCGCCGATGGCCGTCGTGAGCTGCTTGACCACGGGCAGGCTGACATCGGCCTCGAGCAGCGACAGGCGGATGGCCCGCATCGCCTTGTCGATGTCGGCCTCGGTGAGCTTCCCGCGGCCCTTCAGCCCCGCGAAGATCCCCTGGAGCTTGTCGGAGAGCGCGTCGAACATCAGCGATCCACGTTATACGCCCTCGGGGGCGAACATCGCGCGGGCGTAGGCCTGCGGATCGAACGGCTGGAGGTCCTCGAGCCGTTCACCCGAGCCCACCAGCTTGACCGGCAACCCCAGCTCACGGTGGATGGCCACGGCGATACCGCCCTTCGCCGTGCCGTCGAGCTTGGTGAGGATCACCCCGGTGAGGCGCGCGGCATCCTTGAACAGACGCGCCTGGCTCAGCCCGTTCTGGCCGGTGGTGGAGTCGACCACGAGCAGCACCTCGTGGGGCGCGCTCGGGTCGACCTTCGAGACCACGCCGGCCACCTTGCGCAGCTCCTCCATGAGGTTGTGCTGGGTCTGGAGCCGTCCGGCCGTGTCGATCAGCACCACGTCCGCACCGCGTGCGGTGGCGGCGGCCACCGCGTCGTATGCCACCGCCCCGGGGTCGGCACCGTGCGCCTGACGTACGAGCTGGGCTCCCGAGCGCTCGGCCCAGACCGCCAGCTGGTCGATGGCCGCGGCGCGGTAGGTGTCGGCCGCTCCGATGACCACCCGCTTGCCGAGCTCGGATAGGCGGTGGGCGAGCTTGCCGATGGTCGTCGTCTTGCCCGCGCCGTTCACCCCGACGATGAGGATCACCGTGGGGCCGTGCCCCAGCGGGATCGTGGGCGGCTCCGGGGCCATCTCGTCGGCCACCGCCCGCCAGAGGGCCTTCGCCACGTCGGCGCCGCCGACGATCTGCCCCGCGGCGGCCTCCGACCGCAGACGGTCGACCAGCGCCATGGTGGCGTCCATTCCGCAGTCGGCGCCGATCAGCGCCTCCTCGAGGTCGTCCCACGTCTCCGCCGTCACGAGGCGGGGGGCATAGATGCCCGCCAGCTGCGGCGAGATGGCCGGGCGCGATGCCGAGGAGGTGATGTTCTCGCGCAGGCGCCGGAAGAGCCCCTTGCGCCGCGGGGCTTCGGCCTCCTCGGCCGACTCCGGCAACTCGAGCCCGAACAGCTGGGCCCACGCCTCGCGATCGACCTGCTCCTGACTCACCCGCGGTCCTTTCGTGTGGTGGGCGTCATCACGCCCCGCGTCCGCCCGGGATGGCGCGCAGACGCGCCGGCGGCGCCTCCTGGCGGTCATCCGCCGGACGGTCGAGGCGCCGCGCGAGGACCTGGGAGACGCCCTCGCCGGCCATCGTGACACCGAACAGCGTGTCGGCGATCTCCACCGTGGGCTGCTGATGGGTGATCAGCAGGAACTGGCGGCCGCCGTCGGCCAGCCGGCGGACGACCGAGAGGAAGCGGCGCAGGTTGACGTCGTCGAGCGCGGCCTCGACCTCGTCCAGGAGGTAGAAGGGGGCCGGGCGGGCCATGGCGAGCGCCAGGCAGAACGCCAGGGCCACCAGGGAGCGCTCGCCCCCGGACAACAACGACAGCGGGCGCGGGCGCTTCCCTGCCGGCACCACCTCGACCTCGATGCCGGGCTCGCCGTCCTCGTCCAGCACGGCGCTCAGGCGCCCGCGTCCGCCCGGGAACAGCAGCCCGCAGACCTCCTCGAAGCGATCGCAGAGCGAGCGGAACAGGCTGTCGAAGCCCGCCGCGACCGCCTGGTCGAGCTCGGTCATGTGCGCCCGCAGCCGCTCGGCGGTGGCCTCGAGGTCCGCGATCTGGGCCTGCATGTCGGCCTCGCGCTCGGCCAGTTCCTGCTGCTCCTGGGCCGCGAGCGGGTTGACGGCGCCGATGGAGGCCCGGCGGCGGCGGAGCGCCTCGAGCTCGGCGGCCACCGCCTCGGGATCCACCTCCTCGTCGTCTGCGGCAGGCGGCGGGCCGGCCTCGGCGGCGCGCTCGGCGGCCACCGCCACCTCCACCTCTGCGCGGTGCACGGCCTCGCGCGCCTCGGCGGCCACGGCGTCGAGGCGGCGCACCTCGGCCCGCGCCGTGCCCACCGCCGCCTCCCCTGAGGCCATGCCACGCACCAGCCCGTCGCGGGCGGCGGCCGCGTCGGCGGCCGCCGGCCCGAGCGCGGCGGCCAGGGCCTCCAGGGCGGCGACGGCGCGGTCCGCCAGATCGAGCGGTGCCGGATCGGGGTCGGCCGCGTCGGCGTCGGCGGCGATGGCGGCCAGACGGGCCTCGGCCTCGGCGCGGGCGGCGGCGGCCGCGGCGGCCCGGGCGGCGGCGGCCGATGCGGCCTCCTGGCGCACCCGGCCCTCGTCGGCGGCGCGACGGGCGGCCTCGCCGGCCTCGGCCTCGGCGGCCGTGGTCTCGTGGGCCCGGGCCGCGGCGTCGTCCACCTCGGAGCGTGCGACATCCCTGGCCGATGCCAGGCCCTCGGCGCCCGCCTCGAGACGGGCCAGCTCGGCCGCCGCTCCCGCCCTCGCGGCCGCGGCGCGCTCGGAGGCGCCCCGCAGGTCGGCCACCGCCGCCGCGGCCCGTGCGCGGGCCCGCTCGGCGGCGCGCAGACGGCGGCCGGCGTCCTGGGCGAGCGCCCGTGCGGAGTCGGCCCGCGCCGCGACCTCGGCGGCCTGGGCGGCTGCGCGCTCCTCGGCCTCGACCGCGCGCCGGTGCAGGGCCCGGCGGGTCCAGGCCTCGTCGGCGCGACTCACCAGCCCGTCCGCCGGCCGCAGCGCCACCCCCGCCCGGTCCACCAGGGTCCCCCGGGGCCCGGGCGGCGGCTGGGCCAGGTCCTCGACCAGCCAGCAGTCGGCCAGCAGGCGGCGCAGGGTGGCGCGCACCGGGCCGGGGCACGTGCGCACGAGGTCCCAGACCGGCCGTGCATCGCCGGAGGCGCGCGCAGGGACGTCGTCGCCCTGTGCGCCCGCTTCCGCCTCGCCGTCGGCGGCCACCGGGAGCAGGGCGGCGGACGCTCCCCCGTCGAGGGCGGCGCGGGCGGCGGCCAGGTCCTCCACGACCACGGCGTCCACGCGCGCGCCCAGGGCCGCGGCCACGGCGCGCTCGGCGCCGGGCTCGACCTCGATGCCGTCGCCCAGGCGCGAGGGCCCGTCGCCGGAGCGCTCGGCACCGCTCGCCAGCGCCCGGGCGCCGGCCCGCGCGGTGCGCAGGGCCTCCTCGGCCCCGGCCCGCACCGCGTCGGCGTCCGCCGCCACGCGCTCGGCCTCGGCCAGCCGCCGCGACCACCGCTCGGCCCGGCCCTCACCGATCTCGCGCCGGCGCTCGGCGCGCTCCAGCGCACCGGCCGGGGGGCCCGCGTCCGCGTGGGCGGCCACGGCAGCCCGGGCCCGCTCGAGCTCGCCCGCCGTGCGCTCGGCCACCCGCTCGGCCTCGGCCAACCGGCGCCGGGCCTCCTCGTGGGCGGACACCGCGGCGGTCTGCGCATCGCGGCTCGCGCGATGCTCCGAGCGCGTGCGCTGGACGACCTCGTCCGCACCGGACGCCGCGGCGGCAGCCTCATCGCGGTCCACCAGGGCACTCGCCAGCGCCTCCCCGGTCCGGGCGGCGGCGGCCTCGGCCGCACCGCGCCGCTCCCGGGCCCCCTCGCGACGCGCGAGGGCGCGCTCGGCCCGCCGTCGCGCCCCCGCCACGCGCTCGGCGGACAACTCCACCAAGCCCCGGACCCGCTGGTGCGCCTCGCGCAGGGCGCCCGCGTGCTCGCGGGCCGCCTCGACGGTGGCCTGCGCCTCGGCGTGGGCGGCCTCGGCGACATCGCGCTTCGCGCCGGCGGCGCGAGCCGCCTCCTCGGCGGCGCCCGCGCCCGCACGGGCCTGGTCCTCCGTTTGCCTCGCGGCAGCCAGGGCGTCGGCGGCGGCCCGGGCGCGCGCGCCGGCCACACGGGCCTCCCCGCGCGCGATCTGGGCATCCAGTTCGGCCGCGCGCTCGGCGGCGCGGGCCTGACGGACCATCGCCTGACCGCGCGTGGCCACCTCGCCGGCCAGATCCCTCGCGCGCAGCAGGCGGTCGTCCACGCGGGCCAGTTTCTGCTCGGCGCGGCGGCGACGGCGCTTGGCCACCGCGACACCGGCGGCGGCGTCCACCATCGCGCGCCGCTGCTCGGGGGTGCTGGTGCAGAGCGCCTCCACCTGCCCTTGGCGGATGACCGCCAGGGCGTCCGGCCCCAGCCCCCGGGAGGCGAGCGCCTCCTGGAGGTCCAGCAGACGCACCGCGGCGCCACCCAGGCGGTAGAGGGCGTCGCCGGCGCGGGTGAGGCGGCGCGAGGCCTCGATCTCGGCCGGGTGCGCCGAGTCCTCGTCGGCCCCGAGCACGAGGGTCACCTCGGCCGACCCGGCCCCCGAGCGGTCCTCGCCGCCCGCATAGAGGACATCGCCCATCCCGCCGGCGCGCAATCGCCCGGCCCGCTGCTCGCCGAGCGCCCAGAGGATGGCCTCCGCCAGGTTGCTCTTGCCCGAGCCGTTGGGCCCGACGATGACGTTGACGCCCGCCCGCAGCCGCAGGGTGGTGGGGTCGGCGAACGACTTGAAGCCCTTGACGCTGAGGCGCGTCAGCATCAGCGAGAGCCCGTCTCGGCGCCGGCGACCAGCGCATCGAGGGCACGGCGGGCGGCACCCTGCTCGGAGGCCTGCTTGCTGGTACCGACCCCCTCCCCCAGTTCCCGTCCGCCCACCAGCACCCGGGTCGTGAAGGTGCGGTCCTGCGGGGGGCCCTCCGAGGCGAGCAGCCGGTAGGCCACCTCGAGGCCGCGCCGTGCGGCCTCCTCCTGGAGAGTCGTCTTCGGATCGCGCACGCCCGGCACGGCCGCCTCGAGCGCGGCCGCGAAGGAGTCGAGCACCGCCGCGCGGGTGGGCTCGGCGCCGAGGTCGAGCCAGGCGGCGCCGATGACGGCCTCGGCGAGGGCCGCACGCACGTTGAGCCGGCGCGCCAGGGCGCCCGCCGCCTGGCGCTCGGACCCGGGGGCCGCGGCCACCATGGCCCGGTCGAGACCGCTCGCGGTCGCCGCGTCGGCGCACGCCTCGCGGTTGACCACCGCTTGGCGCATCCACGACAGGTCGCCCTCGTCGGCGTCCGGATGGCGGCGCATCAACTCCTCGCTGACGATCACCTCCAGCGCGCTGTCGCCCAGGAACTCGAGTCGCTCGTACGACCGGGCACGCCCACGCGACCACGAGGCGTGTGTCAGCGCCTGGCGCCGGCGCCCGTCGTCCAGCCCCGCGAGCAGCCGGGCAAGGCCGGTGCCCGCGGTATCACCCATCGCGGGTCGCTCAGCCGCCGTTGGCGAGAATGAAGTCGACCGCCTCGCCGACCGTGGTGATCTTCTCCGCCTCCTCGTCCGGGATCTTGGTCTGGAAGCGGTCCTCCATCTCCATGATCAGCTCGACCAGATCGAGCGAGTCGGCGTTGAGGTCCTCCTGGAAGGACGAGGTCTCCGACACCTCGCCGGGATCGACCCCGAGCTGCTCCACCAGGATCGCGCGGATCTCTTCCACGGCTTTGTTGCGGTCCACCTCTGGCCCCCTCGTCGAACGGTCACCCGGGCCCGAGAGGGCCCGGTCGGTGAAACTACAGGCGCCCGCGGACGAAACCCCGCCCCGGGCCGGGCGCGATTCTACGCCGCCGGATCGTCCGGCGAGGACTCGCCGGCCAGAGCGGCGCCGAAGTGGTCCACCAGGCCCTCCCCCGCAGCCCGCGCGGCGACGCGGACGGCGTTGGCGATCCCCACCGCACCGGAGTTGCCGTGACCGATCACCGCGACCCCGCGCACGCCCAGCAGAACCGCCCCTCCGTACTGCTCGGGATCGATGCTGTCGCGGTAGCGGCGCAGGGCCGGGCGCACCAGCATGCCGCCGAGGCGTCCGGGCAGGGTCTGGACCACCGCGCTGCGGATCTCGCTCATCAGCATGGTTGCGACGCCCTCCATGGTCTTGAGGACGACGTTGCCCGTGAATCCGTCGGTGACGACCACGTCCACGGTCGCGGCCGGGATGTCGCGCCCCTCGATGTTGCCCGTGAAGCCCTCGGTGCCGCGCAGGAGGTCGAAGGCGGCCTGGACGTCGCCCGAGCCCTTCCCCTCCTCCTCGCCGATGGAGAGCAGGCCCACCCGCGGTTCGTCGACACCCAGGACATCGCGCGCGAACAGGCGGCCCATCATGGCCAGCTGGGGGTAGTGCTCGGGCCGGGTGTCGGCGCTGGCACCGGCGTCCAGCATGACCACGGGCTTGCCCCCGGCGACGGGCAGCACCACGGCGATGGCGGGGCGCATGATCCCGGGGACGCGACGCATGTAGAGCGTCGCGGCGGCCAGCATCCCCCCGGTGTTGCCGGCGGAGACCGCGGCGCCCGCGCGCCCCTTGCCCACCAGGCGGCAGGCGAGGGCGATCGACGAGTCGGGCTTGGCGCGGACGGCGCGCGCGCCGTCCTCGTGGCCGCCGACCCGGTCGGGGGCGTGGACGATCTCGATGTTGGGCGCATCCGCGGCGCCCTGGCGCTCCAGCTCGGCGGCCAAGCGCCGCTCGTCGCCGGTCAGCAGCACCGTCAGGCCCTGGCCAGCCACCTCGACGGCGGCGGCCACGGGCGCGGCGGGTGCGTGGTCACCGCCCATCCCGTCGAGCGCGACCACCGTGGCCTCCGGCGAGGCTAGCCCTCCATCTCGACGATGGCCCGGCCGCGGTAGTAACCGCACACGCCGCAGACGCGGTGGGTGCGCACCGGGCTGGCGCACCGCGGGCACATGCCCAGGCGCGTCGCTTCGATGCTATGGGTGGCGCGACGCGTGTCGCGGCGCTGCCTCGATGTCTTGCGCTTGGGGACGGCCATCTGATCTCCGGTTGACGACCCGGGAAGGTTAGCGACCGCGCGCACCCAGCGGAAGGGAGCGCTCGCACCCGGGAGGTGGTTCAGCCCCCCGGGTGCCGATCGTCGGTACCCGGGTCGAGCCCGAGGCGGGCCGCGGCCTCGCGCAGGGCCTCCCAACGGCTGTCGGCGGGGGGCTGGGCACATCCGCACGGGCCGGCGTTGAGGTCGGCGCCGCACCCGGGACACAGCCCGGCGCAGTCCTCGCGGCACAGGATCCTCGGTGGGACGGCCTCGGCGAAGGCGTCGCGGGCCCACAGGGCGGCGTCGATCCGTTCGTCCTCGAGATAGGGCGAGACCAGTTCCGGATCCGGCTCCTCGCCGCCGTCGGTGCCGTCGGCGTCCGCCGAGAACTCGGTGGCGTCGATCTCGATGGGCACGGCGGCCTCCTCGAGACAGCGCCAGCACGGGCCCGTGAGGGCGCCGGCTACGCGGAGCCCCATCAGCAGGCCCGAGGGCTGACGCGAGATGGTCACCAGGGCGACGTCGGCGCCCGCCATCCGGTAGTCCATGCCGCCGAGCCGCAGGTCGATCGGCCCGAGCGGCACCGCCACCTCGACGGGCTCCCCCTCGGGCAGGGTGAGCAGGCGAAGGTCGACGCGCTCATCGGGCGCGCCCGCGGCGGGCGTCGTCAGGGGTGACCCCCCGTCACAGGGCCAGGTCGGAGGCGTTCTCCTCGGCCTCGTCCGCGCGCCCCTGGAGGCGCTCGCGGCCGCGCTGCACGGCCTGGAGGAACTTGCCCAGGTTCACCTCGAGCGTGCCCAGCACCTCGTCGGCGTAGTCCTCGGCCCCGAGGCGGACCTCGCGCTCGCGCTGACGCGCGTCGTCGAGGATCTCGGCGGCCTCGCGCTCGGCGAGCTTGACCACCTCCTGCTCGGAGGCCTGCTGGGCCGCCGCCTCACGCGCCTCGGCCACGAGGCGGTCGGCCTCGCGCTTGGCCTCGGCGAGCATCTCCTGACGCTCCTTGACGATCCAGCGCGCCTGCTTGACCTCCTCGGGGATGGTCGAGCGCATCTGATCGAGGAGGTCGTAGATCGCATCACGGTCGATGCGGACCTGATCGGTCAGCGGGACCGCCCGCGCGTTGTGGATCAGGTCGTCAAGCTTGTCGATCAACTCAAGTACGTCCACCACACCCTCCTCAGGATGCCTGTGCGGCACGCGCCGCGTGCCGGGCGCGCAGGGCCACCGCGACATGCGGCGGCACCCAGTCGTCCACCGAGCCGCCCCACGCCGCGATCTCGCGGACGCCGCTGGAGCTCACGAAGCTGTAGCGCGGTGACGCTGGCAGATACACCGTCTCGACCTCCGCCGCCAGATGGCGGTTGAGTTGTGCCATCTGGAACTCGTAGTCGAAGTCCGAGATGGCCCGAAGTCCCTTCACCATCACCGTGGCGCCCACCTCGCGGGCGAACTCGGTGATGAGGCTGTTGAAACCGGCCACCCGGACATTCGGCAGGTGGGTGATGCTCTCCTGCACCAGGGCGATGCGCTCTTCGGCGTCGAACAGCGGCGACTTCTTGAAGGAGCCGGCCGTGACGCCCACCACGACGGCCGAAAAGAGCCGCGAGGCCCGCTCGACGACGTCGAGGTGGCCGTAGGTGACCGGGTCGTAGGTCCCCGGGCAGATGGCGAGCGGGGCGTTCAGGAGGTCTCCTCCAGGCGCAGGACGGTGAGAGCGCTGTCGCCGTGGCGCCGCGTCCGGACATCGGATACGGCCAGCCCGGGGAGCCCGGCGAGCTCACGGGACCCCGCATGCTCGATCACGACGGTACCGCCCGGGCGCACGACGGCCGCGAGGGCCGGTCCGAGGTCCGGGAGGATGCGCGTGAGCATGTCGTACGGGGGGTCGGCAACGCAGACACCGTACCACCGCCCCCCCTGGACCTCGCCCGCGAGCGCAGCGCGCCAGTCGCGCCCCACCACACGCAGTCCGCCGCCGACGCCCAGGGTCTCGGCGTTCTGGCGGATGCAGGCCAGGGCCGGCCCAGCGCGCTCGACGGCCACGGCCTCCCGCGCCCCGCGCGAGAGGGCCTCCAGGGCGACGGCCCCGGAGCCGGCGAACAGGTCGAGCACCCGCTCGCCCTCGATCGGTCCGATCATGGCGAACATGGCCTCGCGGACGCGGTCCGAGGTGGGGCGCGTGCCGCGCCCGCGCGGGGCGCGGATGCGCCGGCCGCCGAACTCCCCCGCGACGATCCTCATGCGTCCAGCAGGCGCGGGATGCTGGCGAAACGCGCGGTGACGGCCGCGCGCAGGGCCGCGTGCTCCGGGGCGCTCAGGGCCGGGTCGTCGCGCAGGATCCAGCGCGCGAGCCGGCGCGCCTGGGCGAGTTCACGCTTGTGGAACCGCCGGCGCGCGACGCGGAGGTCGCTGGGCCCGGACTGGCGGACCCCCAGCAGGCTGCCGCTGTCGCGGATGTCCAGGTCCGCCTCGGCCAGCCGGAACCCGTCGGTGGTGGCGACGATGGCCTCCAGACGCTGCTCGGCGTCCGGGGTGGCCGGCTCGCCGAACAGGATGCAGGTGCCCTCGTCGGCGCCGCGCCCCACCCGCCCGCGCAACTGGTGGAGCTGGGCCAGGCCGAAGCGGTCGGCCCCCTCGATGACCATCACCGTCGCGTTGGGGACGTCGATGCCCACCTCGACCACGGTCGTGGCCACCAGCACGTCGATCTCCCCGGCCGCGAAGGCGGCCATCACCCCCCGGCGCTCCTCGGTCTTCTGCGCCCCGTGTGCCAGGCCCACCCTCACCGCGGCGAGCGGGCCGGCCGCCAGCCGCTCGCTCTCGGCGGTCGCAGCGCGGGCCTCGGCGGCCTCCCCCTCCGCCACCCGCGGGCAGATCACATAGCCCTGATGCCCCGCCCGCACCGCGGCTCGCAGCGTCTCGTAGGCCTCCTCACGGCGCTGCTCGGGCAGCCAGATCGTGGTGACGGGGCTACGGCCGGGGGGACGATGGCGCAGCGTCGAGACCGCCAGGTCGCCGTAGTCGGTGAGGGCCAGCGTGCGCGGGATGGGGGTGGCGGTCATGTAGAGCACGTGGGCGGCCTCACCGCCCGCGGCGCCGGCCGTGTCGGCCAGGGCCTGGCGCTGTTCCACGCCGAAGCGGTGCTGCTCGTCCACCACCACCAGGCCGAGGCGGTGGAAGGCGACCCCCTCGGACAGGAGGGCCTGGGTCCCGATGACGAACGGTGCCGTCCCGGTGGCGATGGCCATGCGCCGGCGCTCGCGCTCGGCCGCCGCGATGCGACCGGTCAGCAGCACGGGGGCGTGACCGGTGGGGCCCAGCAGCGCGTCGAGGGTGCGCAGGTGCTGCTCGGCCAGCGTCTCGGTGGGCGCCAGGATCGCGGCTTGGGAGCCCGCCTCGACGGCGCGGCACATCGCGAGGACGGCGACGATGGTCTTCCCCGAGCCCACCTCCCCCTGCAGCAGCCGGCGCATCGGCACCGGCTGGGCCAGATCCGCCGAGATGCGATGCACCGCGCGGGCCTGCTCGGCGGTGAGCCGGAAGGGCAGCGCTCCCACCACCTGGTCCACCAGCGCGCCGCCGCCGCGGAGCCGCGGTGCGCGCCCCTCGCGGGTGGCCCGCCGTCGCAGCGCGGCGAGCCCCACCTGGAGCACCAGGAGCTCGGCCAGGGCCAGGTGTGACTTGGCCCGCCACGACTCGTCCTTGGTGCGGGGGAAGTGTGCCGCCACCAGGGCGTCGGCCTGCGTGGGGCGCCTCAGGCGGACGCGTGCCCACGTGGGCACGGTCTCGGGGACCGTGCGCGCGAGCGGCCGCGCCAGGGCCACCAGCTCGCGCAGGCGCCGCACCGGCATCTGCTCGGAGGCCGGGTACACCGGGACCAGGCCGGTGGTGTGGAGGCCGCCGGACGCGTGCTCCTCGACGATCTCGTGACCCTTGACCGAGAGCTCCCGCGGCGAGCCGGACCCCACGCGGCCGCGCACCAGCAGCCGCGTGCCGCCGGGGAGCTGGTTGGCCAGGTGACGCTGGTTGAACCAGGTCAGCACCACGCGCCCGCTGTCGTCGTGCGCCCGGCCGCGCACGATCACCAGCGAGCGCCGGCGGGTGGGCTGGACCGTGACCGAGTCGACGACGACGCGCACCGTGACCTCCTCCCCCGGGCGCAGGTCGGCCACCCGGCGCAGGCCGTCGTCGTAGGCCTCGAAGCGTGCGGGGAGGTGGGCCAGGAGATCGCCCACGGTGAGGATGCCGAGGGCGCCGGCGCGTGCGGCCTGGGTCGCGCCCACCCCGGGCAGATCCCCCAGCGGGCGGGTCCACCAGGAGGGGTCGGGGCGCCGCCCGGGACGCTCGTCCGGCCAGGGTGTACCGTTCGCCGCGCCGAGCGGCGGGCCCGGGCGATCTCCTGTGGTTGCGCTCGATGGCACGCGGCGAGCATAATGCGGGGCCGCACGGACGCCTCGGGCGTCGGGATGACAGCGACGGAAATGAGACGGCCGAGATGTCCAAGGTGTGCAGCGTCTGCGCGAAGGCGCCAACGTTCGGTAACAACCGCAGCCACTCCATGCGCGCGACCTCGCGGCGCTTCAACGTGAATGTGCAGCGCGTGCGGATCCTGAAGGGCTCGACGCCGGTGCGCGCCTACGTGTGCACCCGCTGCCTCAAGGCCGGCAAGGTGATCAAGGCGGCCTGAGCCGCCGGGCCTCCGGCCCGCGAGGTAACCCGCCGGCCGCCGGGGAGCCCCTGGCGCGCTGATGACCGGTCCCTGTGGTGCGAGCACCCCGCCCGAGCGCCGGGCACGCCCCGGATCACCTCTCGCGCGCGCCGTCGCGTACGCCGAGCGCCACCAGGTCGCGATCTACCTCCTCGCCCTGGCCGTCGCCGCGGCGGTCGGCATGGCGGCCGGCGGGAGCGGCCCTGCGCTAGAGCACTCCATCGAGCCGGTACTGGCCGCGCTGCTCTATGCCACGTTCCTGCAGGTCCCGTTCGCGGCGCTGACCCGGAGCTTCCGGGACGGGCGTTTCATCGCCGCCCTCATCGGGGTGAACTTCGCGGTCGTCCCACCGGTGGTCTGGGCGCTCACGCTGCTACTGCCGGACGACCGCGCGGTCGTGCTCGGCGTGCTCCTGGTGCTCCTGACACCGTGCGTCGACTACGTGATCGTCTTCTCCGGACTGGCCGGAGGGTCGGCCGAGCGCCTCACTGCCGCGGCCCCGCTCCTGATGCTGGGGCAGTTGCTGCTGCTCCCGCTGTACCTGCTGCTGATCCTGGGGTCGGACCTCGCCGCGGTCATCGAACCCGGGCCCTTCCTGCGCGCCTTCGTGCTGCTGATCGCGATCCCGCTGACGCTGGCCGCCGCCACCCAGGCCATCGCCGCGCGCCACCGCTTCGGCCGCTGGGTGACGCGGGCCATGACCGGGGCGATGGTCCCGCTGATGGCCGCGACCCTGTTCGTGGTGGTCGCATCCCAGGTCCCGCAGGTCCGGGACGATCTGGGGACGGTGGCGGGGGTGCTCCCCGCGTACATCGCGTTCCCCGCGATCATGGCGTGCGTGGGGTGGCTCGTCGCCCGCATAGCCCGCCTCGACGTCCCGGCGGCACGGGCGCTGACCTTCAGCGGCGCCACCCGCAACTCGCTGGTGGTCCTGCCGCTGGCGCTGGCGCTGGGGCCGCAGTACGCGATCGCCGCCGTCGTCGTCGTCACCCAGACCCTGGTGGAACTGGTGACCATGGTCATCTTCGTGCGCCTGATCCCGCGACTGCTGCCCGAGCGCCCGCGGAGCCCTCAGCCCGGATAGACCTCGATGTCGGCGATCAGCCGGGGACGGGTGCGCGGCGAGAACCGCGCGGACTGGTCGAACTGGACCCGCCACACGCCGGCGCGCGCCAGGCCGCGGGGGAACTGCGGACGGCGCACCGCCGCCACGCCACAGGGCGCCTTGGCGCGGACCAGAGCCTGACGACCCATGAGGCGACCGTCGAGGATGTAGTGCGCGTGGATGGCCCGGCCGGGGCGGAAACCCGAGAACCGGAACAGGACCCGGTCGTCGGGCTCGGCGCGCGCCGGGCTCACCGAGAAGGCCAGCGGCGCCACCCGCACGCGCACCGCGTTCGAGAGCACGCCGGCGTCGACGTCCCGGGCGCGCACCACCAGGGTGCGGGCGCGCGGGATGCGCGACGCGATCAGGTCGACCACGCTCAGGCGGGCAGCCAGATCCCCGCCCTCCTCGGCCGGTCCGCGGTACTCGCGGAAGCCGCGGCGCAGCGCCACCTCCCCACCCGGGCTGAACTCGGAGCCACGCACGACCAGCGCCGGCGAGATCAGTTGCCCGTTCGGCCGCTGGCTGGGGACCAGGCAGCGATCCGTCGCGTCGATCACGGGAGCCGCCGCGGCAGGGACCACCGCGGCCACACAGGCCAGGACGCCCCCGGCCACGACCACCCCGCTCCTGATGCTGCGCACCGCGACCCCCTCATCCGTCCGAGACACCATCCCATCGGCCGCCCGCGGCCCGGACGTGAGCCCCCGAGGGCGGTGGTGGAGCCCTACGTCCCCTCGGCCAGCAGATTGACCATCGCGATCGCGGCATCCGCGGCGTCCGAGCCGGCGTTGCCGACCCCGCCGCCGGCGCGCGCCCAGGCCTGGTCCTGATCCTCGGTGGTCAGCACCCCGAAGGCCACCGGCACCCCGGTGTCCAGCGCCACCCGCGACAGCCCGGTGGAGGCGGCGTGGCAGATGTGGTCGAAGTGGGCGGTCTCGCCGCGCACCACCAGGCCCAGCGCGACCACGGCCGCGTAGCTCCCGCGCCGGGACATCGCCTGGGCCGCCAGCGGCAGCTCGAAGGCGCCGGGGACCCAGCGCACGTCCAGCGCGTCGCCGGCCAGGCCCGCCTCACCCAGGCGGGCGCGCGCGCCCTCCAGGAGCGCCTGGGCGACATCCCGGTGGAAGCCGGCCACCACGGCCGCGATCCGCACCGACGGGTCGGCCAGCGGGATCGCCGGCGGCCGGGGGCCGCTGCGCGCCATCAGTCGTGATCCTTGGGCTCGCCGTCGGCGGCGAAGCGCAGGTCCTGATGGTGGAGCATGTGTCCCATCTTCTCGCGCTTGGTGCGCAGGTAGTTCACGTTGTCGTCCACGGGGTCGATCTCGATGGGCACCCGGTCCACCACCGACAGGCCGTAGCCCTCGAGCCCGACGATCTTCTTGGGGTTGTTGGTCAGCAGGCGGATCGAGGTGAGCCCGAGGTCCACGAGGATCTGCGCGCCGATGCCGTAGTCGCGCAGGTCGGCCGGGAAGCCCAGCTCGAGATTGGCCTGCACGGTGTCCAGACCCTTGTCCTGGAGCTCGTAGGCCCGCAGCTTGTTGAGCAGGCCGATCCCGCGCCCCTCCTGGGCGATGTACAGCAGCACCCCGTGCCCGTCGGCGTCGATGCGCCGCATCGCGGCCGCCAACTGGGCCCCGCAGTCGCACCGCTGCGAGCCGAACACGTCGCCCGTGAGGCACTCCGAGTGGACGCGCACCAGCACGTCCGCGCGGCCGTCGACCTCGCCCTTGACGAGCGCGAGGTGGTGCTTGCCGTCCATGATCGAGCGGTAGCCGATGGCGGTCCACTCGCCATGTTCGGTGGGAAGCCGGGCGGCGGTGCCGCGCTCGATGAGCCGTTCGGTACGGCGGCGGTGTTCGATCAGGTCGGCGATCGTGATCATCTTCAGGCCATGCTTGGCCGCGTACGGCACCAGGTCGGGCACACGGGCCATGGTGCCGTCCTCGTTGGTGATCTCGCAGATCACGCCCGCCGGGATCAGCCCCGCCATCCGGGCGAGGTCGACCGACGCCTCGGTGTGGCCGGCGCGCTCCAGCACCCCGCCGGCGCGGGCGCGGAGCGGGAAGACGTGGCCCGGGCGCACCAGGTCCTCGGGGCCGGCGGCGGGGTCGATGGCCACCATGATCGTGCGGGAGCGGTCGGGCGCCGAGATGCCGGTGGTGATGCCGTGCCGCGCCTCGATGGTGTCCGTGAACGCCGTCGCGTGGGGGGCCTCGTTACGGCGCACCATCGGCTTGAGGTTGAGTTGGTCGCAGCGCTCCTCGGTGAGCGCCAGGCACACCAGGCCCCGCCCGTGGGCGATCATGAAGTTGATGGCCTCCGGGGTGGCGAACTGCGACGCCATCACCAGATCGCCCTCGTTCTCGCGCTCCTCGGAGTCGACGATGATGACCATGCGGCCGGCGCGGATCTCCTCGATGGCCTCGGCGATGGTGGCGAACTGTGCGGCGGTGCTACCCATCCGACGAACCTCCCGCGGCGCACCCGGCCGCACGGGGTTGACTGAGAACGTGCGCGATCCACATGATGACGGGCCGGCGCGGCCGATGGGGATTCACCCTCGGTCCCCGGCGTACGGGGCCACCAGCGCCTCGACGTACTTTGCCAGCACATCCACCTCCAGGTTCACCGTCCGCCCGAGGGCCTGCGGCCCCAGGGTGGTGGCCCGCATCGTGTGGGGGATCAGCGCCACGGTGAAGGCGTCCGGAAGCCGGCCGGCCACGGTGAGGCTCACGCCGTCGACCGCCACGGACCCCTTCTCGACGATGTAGCGCAGCAACTCCGACGGCGCCTCCACTTCGATCACCGCGCTCTCGCCCTCGGGGGCCACCGAGCGCACGCGGCCCGTGCCGTCGATGTGCCCCTGGACGATGTGGCCGTCCAGGCGCCCTCCGGCACGCAGCGCGCGCTCGAGGTTGACCCGGTCGCCCACCTCCAGCGAGCCCAGGACCGTACGCCGCAGCGTCTCGGCCACCGCGTCGACCGCGAACCGGTCGCCGGCGACCTCCACCGCGGTCAGACAGGCGCCCGACACCGCGATCGAGTCGCCCAGGCGCAGGTCCTCCAGCACCTGGGAGGCGCCGATGACCAGGCGCGCACCGCTCTCGCCGGGCTCGCGCGCCAGCAGGGTGCCGCCCTCCTCCACCAATCCCGTGAACACCGCTCCCCCCTACCCTCGCGCCCACGCCGGCGGGCGCAGGCGCCCCCTGACAAGGATGTCATCGCCACTGCGCTCCACGCCCAGACTCCCGAGGCGCGGGGCATCGGCCAGGGAGCGCACGCCCTGCCCGCCGAGCGCCGAGGGGGCCCCCACGCCGCCGATCAGCATCGGGGCCAGGAACCAGGCCACGCGGTCGACCGCCCCTGCGCGCATCAGTCCGCCGGCCAGCCCCGCCCCGCCCTCGACGAGGAGCGACTGCACGCCCATGGCACCCAGCGCATCCAGGGCTGCCAGTACCCGATCGGACCCCTCACCCGCCACCCGCTCGACGCGCACGCCGGCGTCGGCCAGGACGGACGTGCGCTCGGCGGGAGCGTCGTCGCCGGCCAGCACCACGACCGGCACCTCCCCCGCCCCGCGCACCAGGGCCGATGCCGGCGGCAGCCGGGCGCGGGTGTCGAAGACCACCCGCACGGGCTGCCTCACCTCGCCCTCGATGTCGCGGGCCGTGAGCGAGGGGTCGTCGGCCAGGGCCGTGCCGATGCCGACCGCCACCGCGTCGGCGTCGGCACGCCAGCGGTGGACCAGGGCCCGCGAGGACGGCCCGGAGATCCAGCGGCTCTCCCCGGTGGCGGTGGCGATCTTGCCGTCCAGGCTCGTCGCCATCTTGACCGTCACCTCGGGCCGGCCGGTCAGACCGTGGGTGAGGAAGTCCGAGATGAGCTCACGGCAGGCCTCCGCCTCCTCATCGGGGGCGAGCGCGACCTCGATCCCCGCCGCGGCGAGCACCGACAGCCCGCCGGAGCGACCGGGCCCCCGCTCCAGCGGGTCCGGGCACCCCACGACCACCCGCGCGACCCCCGCCGCGATCAGCGCCTCGGCGCAGGGCGGGGTGCGGCCGTGGTGCGAGCACGGCTCGAGCGTGCAGACCACCGTGGCACCCCGGGCGGCGGGGCCGGCGGCGGCCAGGGCCATCGCCTCGGCATGCGGGAGGCCCGGCCCCTCGTGCCACCCTTCGGCCAGGATCCCCCCGCCCCCCAGCACCACCGCGCCCACCAGCGGGTTCGGGCTCACGCGTCCCCGGGCGCGCAGCGCCAGCTCCCTCGCGCGCGCGAGGGCGGCCATCTCGGCGCCGGTGATCCCCGCGTCCGGAGCGCTCACCCGGTCCGGCCGGCGGCGATCGCGTCCAGGGTGGCGAACGCGGCGATCGGGTCGTCGGCGGAGAAGATCGACGACGCCGACACGAACAGGTCGGCGCCGGCATCGCGCACCGCCGCCAGATTGCCCGCCCCGATGCCCCCGTCCACCTCGATGGCGACGCCGGCGGGGAGCAACGCGCGCAGGCGCTGCACGCGGTCGGGGGTGGCGGCGATGAACGACTGGCCGGCGTACCCCGGGTTGACCGACATCACCACCACGTAGTCCAGCAGGCCGGTGACCTCGCGCACGACCTCCACCGGCGTGCCGGGGTTGAGCGCCAGCCCCGCACGGCATCCGTGCTCGCGGATGAGCCCCAGGAGGCGGTGCGGGTGCGGGTCGGCCTCCCAGTGGACGCTGACCGCGTCGGCGTGGGCCGTGAACAGGGGGAGCATCGAGGCGGGCCGCTCGACCATGAGGTGGACGTCCACCACTCCCCCCGCCGCTCGCACGGGTCCGCCGGCCACCCGGGCGAAGTCGGGTCCCACGGTGAGGTTCGGGACGAAGTGGCCGTCCATCACGTCCACGTGGATGCCGCCGCAGCCCTGGGCCAGGAGGGCGTCGAGTTGGGCCCCCAGCGCCAGCATGTCCGCCGACATCACCGAGGGGAGGACCAGCGGGCCGTGCAACTCGGCGGCCATCATGCCCCCTCGCCTCGCAGGCGGGCGATCACGAAGCCGTCCGTGCCGTGGAGATGGGGCAGGGTGCGCAGCGCCCCGGGCAGGCCGGGGTGGGCCGCATCGGGTGCCAGCGCGCCAAGGTCGTCCAGCCGGGTGGCGTAGGGGGCCAGGATCTCCTCATTCTCCTCGCTGAGCAGGCTGCATGTGGAGTACACCACGCGTCCGCCCGGACGCACCAGCGCCAGGGCCCGTGCGAGCAGGCCCGCCTGCAACTCGACCAGCGGCCCGAGCGCCTCCTCGCGCCGGCGCCACCGGGCGTCGGGGCGCGCGGAAAGCACCCCGGTCCCGGTGCAGGGCGGGTCGACCAGCACGGCATCGGCGCCGCCCTCCAGCGGCACGGTCAGGGCGTCACCCACGACCACCCGCACCCGGGCGCCCATCCGGGCGCAGGTGGCCTCCAGCGCGCGGGCGCGCGACTCGTGCTTCTCGACGGCGGTGATGTCGACCGCCCCACGGGCGAGGGCCGCGATGTGGGTGGTCTTGCCCCCCGGCGCGGCCGTGAGGTCGATGATGCGCTCGCCGGGTCGCGGGTCGAGCGCATGGGCCACCAGTTGCGAGGCCCGGCTCTGGGCCATGGCGCGCCCGCGCATCCAGATGTCGGAATCCTCGAGCGCGAAGCCCCCGGCGAGGACGTACGACCACGGCGCCAGGGCGCCCCTGGTCCAGTCCGGCGGCAGAGCCGCCTCCACGGTGGCGCGCGGGCCGCGCAGGGGGTTCCAGCGCAGGGCCGACTCGGCTGGCTCGCCGGCGGCGGCCATGACGCCCTCGGCATCCCGGAGGCCCAGCGCGGCGACCAGCCGGTGCGCGATCCAGTCGGGCATCGAGTGGAGCAGCGCGACCGACTCCGCGCCGGCACCCTCCAGGGCCGCCAGCCGGCCGGCGGCCTCGCCCGCCACCCGCCGCAGGACGGCGTTCACCAGCCCCGCCCGCGCCGACGCCCGCCGCCCCGAGCCGCGCAGGCCGCGCGCCTGGCGCACGGCCTGATCCACGGCCGCATGGGGCGGGACGCCGTCGGAGAAGGCCAGCTCATAGGCGCCGAGGCGCAGGATGTCGCGCACGGCGGGCTCGATCGCCCCCGGCCGGTCGAGGGCTTCGTCGATGAGCCAGTCGAGGGTCCGGCGGCGCTGGACGGCCCCGTACGCCAGGCGCATCGCCTGGGCCCGGCCCCGCGGGTCGAGCTCGGCGCGCCGCGCCTCCGCCGACAGCGCCCGGTCGGCGTATGCACCGTCCTCCACCCGCCGCAGCACCTTCAGGGCCACCGCCCGCTCGATGGAGACTCCGCTCTCAGCCATTCTCACCCCAGGTCAGGGACCCGCGCCAGCCGCGCAGGAAGTCTCGTGCCGCCATCCGCCCGCGGCCGGGGGGCTGCAGGTCGGTGATCTCCACCGCGCCGTCCGCGCAGGCCAGCAGCAGGCGCCCGTCGGCCGCGGCCAGCGCGGAGGCCGGCGCCGGATCGTCGACCCGGCGCGCCCCCCACAGCTTGAACGGCTCACCGTCGATCGCGGCACTCGCGCCGATGTGCGGCGCCAGGGCCTGGATGTGGCGGACCACCGCGGCCGCGGGCCGCGCGCGGTCGACCGGACGGTCGGCGGCGGTGATCTTCGGCGCCAGGCTGACGCCGTCCTCGGGCTGCGGGACGGGGGCGAGCGAGCCGTCGGCCAGGCCGTCGAGGGCGCCCGCCAGCAGCTCCGCCCCGAGGTGGGAGAGGCGCTCGGTGAGCCCCCCGCCGGTGTCCTCGTCGGTGACGGGGACGGCGCGCGACAGCAGCATGGGTCCGGTGTCCAGGCCGGCGTCCATCAGCATGATGGTGACCCCGGTCTCATCGACCCCGTCCATGATCGCCCGCTCGACCGGAGCCGCGCCACGGTAGGCCGGCAGCAGCGAGAAGTGGACGTTGACGCACGGGCGGGCCGACAGGATGGCCTCGCGCAGGATCTGCCCGAAGGCGACGACCACGAGGGCCTCGACGCGCTCGGCCTCGAGCCGGGCCACGACCTCCGGCGCGTTGATGGTCGCGGGCCGCTCCACGGGCAGGCCCAGCTCCAGCGCGGCGTCGGCCACCGGCGTGGGCCGCGGTGCGCCACGGCGCCCGCGCGGGCGGTCGGGCTGGGTGATGACCAGCGCCACCCGGTGCTCGGAGGCGGCCAGCGCGCGCAGGGGCGCCACGGCCGCGCCGGGGCTCCCCGCGAAGGCGATCCTCACGGCGCTAGTCCCGGGAACGCAGCGAGCGCAGCGCCTCTCGGCGCTCGTCGGCGGCGGTGCGGTCGATCATCAGGACCCCGTCGAGATGATCCACTTCGTGCTGCACGATGCGGGCCGCGTACCCCTCGGCCTCGATCTCCAGCGGGGAGCCGTCGAGGTCCTGGGCCTCCACCCGGACGGCGCTCGCCCGCATGACGTTGACGGCGATCGATGCCATGCCGATCGACAGGCAGCCCTCGACGCCCTCCTCCTCATCATCGGAACGCCAGACGATGCGCGGGTTGCACAGGACGGTGAGTTCCTCGTGCTCCTCGTCCAGCAGCATCACGGCGACGCGGGTGAGCGACCCGACCTGGGGGGCGGCGATGCCGACGCCGCCGGCCGCGTCCATGATCTCGACCATCCTGCCCACCTGGTCGCGCAGGTCCTGATCGAAGCGGCTCACCGCCAGGGTGGGCGTCCGCAGGATGGGGTCGCCGAACTGGCGCACCTGGGCGAAGGCGGCGGCCCGGTACTCGCGCTCCGCGTCGTCCGCCTCGTGGTCGTGATCG
Source organism: Miltoncostaeaceae bacterium (assembly GCA_040219555.1). Lineage (GTDB taxonomy): Bacteria > Actinomycetota > Thermoleophilia > Miltoncostaeales > Miltoncostaeaceae > JAVJSF01. Next base: position 92,627 of record JAVJSF010000001.1, on the reverse strand, counting down.
TGGTCGCACTCGGGTCCGTGGACGTGCGCGCCATCGTGGTCGTGCTGGTGTGCGGCCATCGGATCAGCCTATCCCGCGAGCAGGATGCGTGCACCGGCAGAGCCGGCCAGCGTCTCCATGTAGCGATCCACATCACCGTCGGGCCCCCGCACCAGAATGGCCCGCTCGCCGGCCGGCTCACGCAGCACCAGCGCGGCCTGGTGGTCGGCGCGGGTGAAGAAACTCCAGGGCTTCCGGGCATCGATGCCGACCCCGCGCCCGTCGACGAGGAGCGTGGAGACGATGTGGTCGTCGCGCTCGAGCCCGGCCGCGACCGCCGCGAGGGTGGCGGCACCGCCCGGGAGCGACACGACGCGCAGGCCATCGAGGTCGGCGGCGAGCGCATCGGTGTAGGGCACGCCCGGGGGCAGATCGCCCAGCGCCGCCGGGGTGGCGGGCACCGCGCCGCCGAGGGCGTCCGGCACGGTGGTGGCACGCACCGGGGCCGCAGGCGCGTCCGAGACGAAGGGCAGGGCGCCGAGGTCCGTGTAGGCCACCGTCGCCGTGGCGCCGACGGCCCCGAACGCCGCCGCCACGGCGATACCGGCCGTCCACCGCCGGACGCGACGCGCCCGGTCGCGGGTGCGAGTGCGGGGCAGCGCCTGGGTGGCGGCGGCCGGCGCGGGCGGGCCCACCACGGGCAGAAGCGCCGTGCCGCGATGAGGCGGGCCGGACCGGAGGGCGTCGCCGAGCTCGGCGATGAGATCCCCGGCGGTGGCGGGTCGCCGTGCGAGACGTCGCGAGAGAGCACGCACGAAGACGGCGTCCAGGGCGGCGGGCAGATCCGGCCGCAGGGAGCCCACCGAGGGCGCCGCGCCGTGCATGTGGCCGTAGAGCACCGCCGCCAGATCCGGGGCCTGGAACGGCGGACGCCCCGTCAGCGCGTGGTAGGCCACGGCGGCCAGCGAGTAGCGATCGGCCTCGGGACCGGCCCGCCCGCCGGCGATGACCTCGGGGGCGAGGTAGGCCGCCGTGCCCACCAGCAGCCCCTCCCCCGTGGCGGCGGTGGCGTCGACGGCGCGGGCCAGGCCGAAGTCGCCCAGCCACGGGCCCCCGTCATCGTCCAGCAGGATGTTGGCCGGAGTGATGTCGCGGTGCACGTGACCGGCCCGGTGCACGGCGTCGATGGCGCCGGCGATCGGCCCGAGCACCGCCAGGGCGGTGGCCGGCTCCAGCGGCCCCTCGGCGAGCAACTCGGCCAGGGTGCCACCGCCGGCCAGGCGCATCACGAGGTAGCCGCTCCCACCCGCCTCCCCGGCGTCGAGCACCGGGATGATGTGCGGGTGGGCGATGTGGGCGAGCGCGTCGCACTCGCGCCGGAAGCGCACGCGGAACGACGGGTCGGCCCAGACCGCGCGGTGGATCAGCTTCACCGCGGCGGGGCGCCCCAGGGTGGCGTGGCGGGCGGACAGGACCGTCGCCTGGCCGCCGCGCCCGAGCGCGTCGCCCACCTCCCAGGAGCCGACCAGCAGCCCCGCTGCGGCCGTGGTCACCGGCGCGCGGGCAGCACAGCGCGTGCGGTGGACTGGGTCCACGCGCGGGCCGCGATGTAGTCCTCGACGCTGCCGACCCGGAGACGCTGCCAGCCGCCCTCGGCGCCGGCGTAGCCCGGACCCCCGACCGCGGAGGCGACACCGAGGGTGAGGCCACCCTCCCCGAGTCCGATCTCCACCTTGGCGTCGCCCGTCCGCGGGAACGCGACCCGCGCGTTCCCGGCGGTCTCGGTCTGGATGAGGGGTGCCGGAGCGAGGTCGTTCAGGTCGAAGAACATGCTCGCGAAGCTGGGCCGCAGACCCTGCTCCACCAAGGGCATCAGGCCCTCGAGCCGGTAGAGCTCCGCGACGCGCGGGGTGAAGAAGTAGTCGGCCTCACGCAACAGCATCAGGTCGGTCCCCTGGGCGGCCCCGCGCTCGGGACGCTCCTGGATCCAGTCGCGGACGCGCAGCCAGCTGCGGTGGCGGATGTTGCGGGTACCGCCCTCGGCGGCCGCCACCACCGACGCCGACGGCCGCCGGTCGGGCGTGATCGCCACGAGGATGACCTGGTCCTTTGCGGTCTCCTTCAGGGCGTCGTAGACCGTGGCGAGCTCGGCAGCCTGCTCGACGTCGAAGCCGAGCGTGCTGTGCAGGGCGAGGGTCCAGCCCGCACCGCGCACCATCACGTCCACGACCGTGCCGTCCGAGAGCACGCGCTGCTCGCGCACGAGGAGGGCGTCCGCCCCCGGAAGGGCCTCGCCCGAGATCTCCTCCACCAGGGCCGTGCGCGTCTCGGGCCCGCCCAGGGCCAGGAGGGTCGCGACGACGTGGACCCACTGCTCGCGGGGCTCGGGGGATGCCTCGAACAGGCGCGGTACCGGCATTGACTGAGGACTCCTTGGCGGGAACCGGGATCGACCGGTCCAGGGTAGCGGACGAGCCACTTTACATCTGTAAGCCGGCCGGTAGGGGCTCCGCGCGGCGGTCAGGTGTCCTGTGGATCGACATCGACGCTCAGGCGCACGTCCCGCCGGCGCCGACCGGCGACGCCGGCGGCCAGGACCGGCCGCAGCGGGCCGGTGATGGCGCCCGCACGGTCGGCCCGCAGGAGCAGCGACCGGCGGTGGCGACCGCGCAGCCGGTGCATCGGCGCCGGCCCCAGGAGGCGGACCCCGGGCAGTCCGGTACCCAGCGCGCCCGCGAGGGCCGCGGCCTCGGCGCCCACGTCCTCGGCGGTGGGGCCGTCCAGCAGCAGGCGTACCAGGTGGCCGTGGGGCGGGAAGCCGTGCTCGGCACGCCGGAGGACCTCCCCGTCCAGGAATTCCTCGACGGCGTGGCGCGCGCCCAGCCGCACCGCCCGCGACTCGGGCTCGTAGGCCTGCACCACCACCGTGGCCTCCTCGCCGCGGCGCCCCGCACGGCCGGCCGCCTGGACGATCAGGGAGAAGGCCCGCTCCTCGGCGCGGAAGTCGGCGTGCTGCAACGGTCCGTCCGCGTCGATGACGGCCGCCACCGTCACCGCGGGGAGGTCGTGCCCCTTGGCCACCATCTGGGTCCCGAGGAGGATCGCCGGCCCGGGCCTGGCGAACTCGTCCAGCAGCCGGGCCACGGCACCCCGGCCCGAGGCGCTCGACCCGTCCATGCGCACCAGCCGGGCTGCCGGGACCAGCCGGTGCAGGGCCTCCTCCACCCCGTGCGTCCCGGCACCCTGGCGCGCGATGTCCACCGAGTCGCATCGCGGGCACTGACCGGGTACGCGGGCGGTCCGGCCGCAGTGGTGGCACGCCAGGCGCGTGGGCTCGCGGTGGAGCACCAGCGCCACGTCGCAGTCCGGGCAGCGGGCCAGCCAGCCGCAGTCGCGGCACAGCGCCATGAGGGCGTGGCCCCGCCTGCTGGCGAGCACGATGGCCTTCTCGCCCCGGCCCGCAGCCGCGTGCAGCGCGCGCGCCAGGGGACGCGAGACCGGCCCGGGCGGCTGGGTGCGCATGTCGACCACGGTCACCGCGGGCGGCTCCGAGCCGTCGGCGCGGGTGCCGAGGATGTGGCGCGGCAGCGCGCTCCAGCTCTCGGGGCGCGGGGTGGCCGAGCCGTAGATCACCGCGGCGCCGGCGGCGCGGGCGCGGCGCGCGGCCACCTGGCGGGCGTCGTAGCGGGGGGTCTGGTCCTGCTTGTAGGAGGCATCGTGCTCCTCGTCCACCACGATCAGACGCAGGTCGCCCACGGGTGCGAACACGGCGCTCCGGGCGCCGATCACCACGCCGGCCTCACCCGAGCGCACGCGGGCGTACTCCTCGGCCCGCTCGCCGGGGGTCATGGCCGAGTGCCAGATGGCGACCGTCTCGCCGAAGCGGGCGCGCAGGCGCCGCAGGAGCTGGGGCGTGAGCGCGATCTCGGGCACCAGGACGATGCTGCCCCCGCCGAGGGAGCGCGCGTGGGCGATCGTCCGCAGGTACACCTCGGTCTTGCCCGAGCCCGTCACCCCGCGCAGCAGCAGCGAGCCGCCGTCCTCCACCGCGGCGATGGCCGCGGCCAGCGCGGACGCCTGGTCCGGGGTCGGCTCGGGGGGCACATCGGGCGGAGGCGCGGGCCCGCCGGCGGCCAGGAGTGCCGGCGGGCCCAGCGCCTCACGTGCCAGCGTGATCTCCCCCGCCGCCGCCATCCGTCGCAGGGTGTCCATGGTGGTCCGCGCCGCGCGCACCAGGTCGGCCGCCGCCACCCGGCCGCCGGCGGCCTCCAGCGCCTCCACCACCGCGGCCCGCCGCGCGCCCGCCGGGGCGGCGGCCCCCGGGGGCAGGCCGGCGACCATGCGAGCGGCGCGGCCGCGGGGGGCGGCGGCCAGGCGCCAGCCCCCGTCCGGCCGCCGGCGCAGGGCGCCCTCGGCGCCGGGCGGCAACACCAGCCGCAGGCACGTGGCGGTGGGCGCCATGTAGTAGCGGGCCACCCAGCCCGCCAGTTCCCACAGCTCGGACGGGATGTGATCGGCGTCCACCACCCCCGTGATCGCAGCCAGCGGGCCGGTGTGGGTGGGGGCCTCGCGCCCCGCGACGACGCCCAGCACGACCCGGCGCGCCAGGGGCACCGCCACGAGGGTCCCGGGCCGCACGGCGGCGTCGAGACCCTCGGGGACGGCGTAGTCGAAGGCGCGGTCGACGGCGGCCGCGTCGACCAGGGGGTACACCTGGGCGGCGCCGGGCGCCCCCAGCAGGGACGCCTGCGCCGGCCCGGTCATCCCCTGCGCACGCTCAGCGTGCGGCCTTGCCGATGCTCGCGTCCTCCCAGGTGAAGTCCGGGTCCTCGCGGCCGAAGTGGCCGTAGGCCGCGGTCTTCTGGTAGATCGGCCGGCGCAGGTCCAGCGACTCCACGATGGCGCCCGGGCGCAGGTCGAAGTTGTCGACGACCCAGCGCTGGATGTCCTCGGGGCTGCGGGTCTCGGTGCCGTAGGTCTGCACGGAGATCGACACCGGCTTCGCGACGCCGATGGCGTATGCCACCTGGAGCTCGCAGCGCGAGGCGAACCCGGCGGCGACGACGTTCTTGGCCACCCAGCGCGCCGCGTACGCGGCCGAGCGGTCGACCTTCGACGGGTCCTTGCCGCTGAAGGCGCCGCCGCCGTGGCGGGCCATGCCGCCGTAGGTGTCGACGATGATCTTGCGGCCGGTCAGGCCACAGTCGCCCAGCGGGCCACCCACCACGAAGATCCCGGTCGGGTTGATGTAGAAGGTGATGCCGTCGTGCCAGAAACCGAAGCGCTCGAGCACCGGCTTGGCGACGTGCTCGATGATGAGCTCGCGCAGCTCGGTGCCGCCGATCTCCGGAGCGTGCTGGGTGGAGAGGACCACCGACTCCACGGCCACGGGCCGCTCGTCCTCGTAGCGGACGGTGACCTGCGCCTTGCCGTCCGGGCGCAGCCACGGGAGGTCGCTGCGGCGCTTGGAGGCCAGCTGCTCGGCCAGCCGGTGGGCGAGCATGATCGGCAGGGGCATCAGCTCGGCCGTCTCGTCCGACGCGTAGCCGAACATCAGGCCCTGGTCGCCCGCTCCCTGGAGGTTGTAGGGGTCGTCCTCCTCGCCCTCGCGCCTCTCGAGTGCCGCGTCGACACCGGCGGCGATGTCGACGCTCTGCTCGTCGAGGGCGACCGAGACACCGCAGGTCTCTGCGTCGAAGCCGTACTTGGCGCGGTCGTAGCCGATCCCGCCGACGGTCTTGCGCACGATGGAGGCGACGTCCACGTGAGCCGAGGTGGAGATCTCACCGGCGACCATCACCTGCCCGGTCGTGATCAGCGTCTCACATGCGACGCGACCGGCGGGGTCCTTGGAGAGGACGGCGTCGAGCACGCCGTCCGAGATCTGATCGGCGATCTTGTCGGGGTGACCCTCGGTCACCGACTCGGACGTGAACAAATACTGGGCCATGGGCGAGGAAGCTCCTTCAGCTTGCGGACCGAGGGACCCTACAGGACCCCCGGACGCGACCCCTCCCCGCGCCGCCGGACGACGCGGGGAGGGGCGACCCCGCTCACTCCCCGATGCGCAGGAACGCCTCGAAGGTGGGCTCGTCGCCGCCGGTGTCCCAGTAGGCCATGCTGCGCAGGGGCTCCAGGTTGGCGCGGCTTTCGGCCGGGGCGTCCTCGAAGGCCCCCAGGCCATCGGCCAGCTGCACGGCGCCCGTGAAGTCGAGCCACGACAGGCTGGTGACCGACTCGGGGATCCCCTGGGTGGCGCTCATGAACTCGGGGTCGGCCGAGAGCGGCTCCTCGGGCTCCAGCACGGCGGCGAGCGCGGCGGTGCTGCTGCCCAGGAGCACCAGGTCGTCGCGGACCGCGTAGACCACGCCCAGCTCGTCGTCGAGCGCGAGCGCCCAGCCCCGCACGTCGCCCGGGAGCTCCACGGGGCGCCACTCGAGCGCATCCTGGAGATCCGGCTGGGTGGCGCCGCTGAACCCGGCGGCGGCAGAGATCAGGGACGGGGTGGCCGTGCGGATGGAGTCGAGGGTGGCGCCGGCGCGGGCGCCGTCGGCGACCTGCGACATGAGGACGACGCCCGGGAGCTCCGGGCCGGGCAGGACCACCAGTCCCTGCCGTCCCTCGCCGAGCGCGGCGAGGTCGTCGATGGTCACCCCGAGGAACTCGGGCAGGGTGCCGGCGAACGCGTCGACCTGCTCGAGGATCTCCGGGTCGGCCTCCGCGCGGAGGGTGTCGATCTCGCCCCGGATGACCGAGGTGACGTCGGCCACCTCGCCGAACAGGATCGCGTCGGCCGGCACCTGGTCGACCAGCGACGGGGCGAAGCTGGTGAAGCGGCTGATCGTGTCGACGCCGGAGACGACGCCCTTGATGCGGACGCCCTCGGGCTCGGCGATCATCGCCGCACCGACCGTGCCGTCCTCGAGGTCGCTCAGCAGCCCCACCGGGATGTCGTCGCCGACGACATCGCCGCCGGCCGTGGCCAGCGTGCCCAGGTCGATGTAGGCCTTGCCGAAGACGTCCTGGGGCAGCTTGCCCAGCGACTCGGTGAAGGCCGGTGCGGCGGCCAGGGAGGCCTCCCCGCCGGCCTCGGCGACATCCAGCGCGGCCACGACGTCGTCGCGCGTGTCGGCGATCAGCAGGACGTCGTCGCCGACCGCGATGGACGTCGTGTCATCCGGGGCGTCGGGGGACGCGAACAGCGACGCACCGGCGTGCTCGCCGTCGGCAGTGCCGCCGGTGCGGGTGATCAGCGCCTCGACATCCGGCCGCACGCCCTCGGCGAGGTCGAGCAGACCCAGGAGGTCGCTGCCGTCGCGCACCGCCGTGACGGCGTCGCCGTCCTCGATCTGCTCCCTCGACCCGCCGGCCTCGATGCTGGTGAGAGCGACGGCGGCGCGCTCGCCGAGCAGCGGGCGCAGGTCGCGATCGAAGTCGAGACCCTCGTCGGCCAACTCGGCGCGCAGCTCCTCCAGCAGCTCGGGATACCCGGGGAACTGCGACCCGAGGGCGCGCACCGTCTCCCACTGCGGACCGGAGACCTCGGCGGTGATCTCGTAGTACATGGGGCTGCCCGCCGGCACATACCCCGCGATGCCCTCCGGCGCGTCGCCGGACGACTCGTCGCCCCCACACCCCGCCACCGCCAGCGCGCCGGCGGCCAGCACTGCCACCGACGCGATGCGCGCGCGGCGACGGGAACCCTCAGGCCTGGCGATCATCCGGGACAACCTCCATCGTCATTGCACGGGACACGGGATCACCGTAGCAACGGGGCTCTGCCCGTCCGCCGTCCCGGGTAAAGGCACGATCAACAGCGTCGCGCGGATGCCGCCCGGGACCGTGACGATCCGCACGCGGACACCCCGGCATCACTCCTCGGCGGCGGGCGCGCGCGTCATGAGGGCCTCCATGCTGCGCAGCACGGGGCGGCCGCCGTAGGCCACCGCCTCCACCTCGGCACTGATCGGCAGCTCGACCCGCACCGAGCGCGCGAGGCCCAGCAGGTGGCGGACGGTCCAGAGCCCCTCGGCCACCTGCCCCAGCTCCACCTCCACCCGATCGACGTGCGCTCCGGCGGCGATCATCTCGCCGGCCCGGCGGTTGCGGCTGTGGCGGCTCGTGCAGGTGGCCACCAGGTCTCCCATGCCGGCGAGGCCGCGGAAGGTCGCCTCCCCCGCCCCGCAGGCGAGCCCCAGGCGGCTCATCTCGGCCAGCCCGCGGGTGATCAGGGTCGCCTTGCAGTTGTCCCCGAACCCGACCCCGTCCGACATGCCCGCCGCCACCGCGATGACGTTCTTCGCGGCGGCACACAGCTCGACGCCCACCAGGTCGTCGTTCGGGTACAGGCGGAAGCGCGGACCACTGAACGCAGCCTGGACGGCCAGGCACAGGTCCGGGTCGCCGGCCACCACCGCCGCCGCCGGCTGGCGCGCCGCGATCTCCTCGGCGTGGTTGGGTCCCGACATCACCGCGAAGGGGGTTCCCCCGGGCAGGAGCGCTCCCCAGGTCTGCGACATGCGCCCGCCCGAGTGCGGATCGAGCCCCTTCGTGAGCGACAGCACGCCGGCGCCGCGCGGCAGCAGGTGCGCCACGCGGGCGGCGACCTCACGGACGGCGCGGCTGGGGATGGCCATCGCCACCAGGTCCGCGCCGTCGAGTGCCCCCGGGTCGTCCAGATGGGTCAGGGCGATGGCCGGGTCGACGGCGGCGTCGCCCAGATAGGGCGAGTTGCGGCCGGTGGCCCGGATGGCCTCCGCCTGCTCCGGGCGGCGGCACACCAGGCGCACGTCGGCGCCGGCGGCGTGGGCGAGCGCGGCGACCGCCGTACCCCACGAGCCGGCGCCGATGACAGCGGTCCTCGGCGCGCTCACGACCGGGTACGCACCTCGATCACCAGCGGCACGCCCTCCATGTCCAGGTACTGACGCAGGCGGTTCTCGAGCCAGAACCCGTAGTCGCGGGTCATGAGGTTGCGGTCGTTGACGTCCAAGCGGAAGGTCGGCGGCGCCTCGGCGGTCTGCACGAGATAGCGCAGGCTCAGCCGGCGCTGGCCCTTGCGGGGCCCCGGGCGCTCGGTGGCAAGCTCGCGCAGCAACTCGTTGAGCTCGCGGGTGGTGGCGCGACTGCGGGCGCGCTCGTAAAGGCGCAGCGCCGCGGGGAGGATGCGGTGCAGCCCCTCACCGGTGTCCGCCGAACAGACCTCGATGGCCGGGTGCTGACGGGACTTGGAGCGCAGCTTGCCCCGGATGTGGTCCAGGTCGGGCTGGGCGAGGTCCCACTTGTTCATCACCAGCAGGGTGGCGCAGTGCGCGTGAGCGGCGCGGTCGACGGCGCCCAGATCGGCCTCGGTCAGCCCCTCGGTGGCATCGGCCACAACCACGGCGACGTCCGAGCGCTCGGCGGCCTGCAGGGCCCGGATCTGGCTGAAGTGCTCGACGTCCTCCTGCATGCGCCCGCGCTTGCGAAGGCCCGCGGTGTCGATGAGCACCACCTCGCGGTCGTCCACAGACACGACGGTGTCCACCGGGTCCCGGGTGGTGCCCGGGCGGTCGTGCACCACCATCCGGTCCTCGCCCAGCAGCGCGTTGAGGATGGAGCTCTTGCCCACGTTGGGGCGCCCCAGGATGCAGATGGCGGGCATCCGCTCCTCGGGCCGGTCCCCCGCGGGCAGGGCCTCCGGCAGGCCCGCGACGACGGCGTCCAGCAGGTCGCCGATGCCGCGCCCGTGCTGGGCGCCCACCGGGTGGACATCCCCCAGCCCGAGGGCGTGCAGGGCGTGCGACTGCATGTCCTCGGTGGGCCCGTCGCACTTGTTGGCCACCACCATCGTGGGCCGGTCCACCCGGCGCAGCCGGTCGGCCACCTCCAGGTCGCCCGCGGTGGGCGCGGTGCGCACGTCCACCACGAACATGATCAGGTCCGCCTCCTCCAGCCCACGCACGGCCTGGGCGACGATCTGCCGGCCGACCTCGGTCTCGTCGGCGTCGTCGATGCCGCCGGTGTCGAGCAACTGGAAGCTGCGCCCGTTCCACTCGCATCCGCCCTGGCGGCGGTCGCGGGTGACCCCGGGCTGGGAGTCCACCACGGCGTCGCGCCGGCCCGTCAGCCGGTTGAAGAGGGTCGACTTGCCGACGTTCGGGTAGCCGACGATGGCCACGACGGGCTGGTCGGTGGCGAGGGTGCTCCCCGAGGCCTGGCGCCGGCCGGCCTGGGCACGGGCGCGAGCGCGGCGGGCCGCCGAGCGCCCGCGCTCGGGGGCGTCCCCGGTCGGGTCGGGGGCGTCAGCCATCGGTGGCACGGGCAAGGTCGGGGCCGCCGGCGCCCTCGGGCTGGGGCGCCACGCCGGGCGGCGGCTGAGCCGGAGCGCCCACCAGCGGGAGCATGTCCGCGATCGCGGCCATCATGCGGTCCACCGCCACCTGCGAGCGACGCGAGCGGGGGCCGTCGGTGAGGTCCGACAGGTCCACCGGCGGGCCGAACGCCACGCGCACTCGGCGCATGAAGCGGTGGCTCCCCCAGATGGCGGCGGGGATCACCGTCACCCCGGGGACCAGGCCGAGGGTCCCCGCGCCGGGCAGACCCGGGCGCAGCGCGCCGTCGGTGCGGCGGGTCCCCTCCGGGAACATCAGCATCTGGTCACCGCGCCCCAGGATCTCGCGCGCCAGGCGCAGGGCGCGGCGGTCCGAGGCGCCCCGGTCGACCGGGAAGGCCCCCAGCCCGCGGACGATGCGGCGCAGCACGGGGATGCGGAAGAGTTCGATCTTGGCCATGTAGTACGAGCGTCGCGGCAGCGCGGCCACCCCGATGATCGGCGGGTCGGCCTGGGAGATGTGATTGCACACGATCAGCACCGGGCCCTCGGCGGGGAGATGGTGACGCCCCGTCGCCCGCAGGCGCAGTGCGCCGCGGACGGGGGGCACCAATGCGATGTGCCCGAAGAGCCACCAGCCTGCGCCGATGCGGGGGGCGGTGTCGAGGTCGAGGGCCATCAGGAGGACCGCCCGCGGGCCAGGGCGACCACGGCCGCCACCACCTCGTCGATGCCCAAGTCGCTGCTGTCGATGACGCACGCCCCTTCGGCCACCCTCAGGGGGCCCACCGCGCGCGTGCTGTCGAGGTGATCCCGCCGGCGCACGTCGGCGAGGACCTGCTCCATGGTGTCGGGAAGGCCGCGCGCGCGCAACTCCTGATGACGGCGCCGGGCGCGCACCTCGGCATCGGCGGTCAGGAACACCTTCACATCGGCATCCGGCCACACCACGCTGCCCAGATCGCGCCCGTCGGCGACCCAGTCCCCCTCGGCGGCCATCCGGCGCTGGGCCTCCACCATCCGCTCGCGCACCCCGGCGTGGGCGGACACGGCGCTGACGGCCGCGCTCACCCTGGGATGGCGGATCTCCTGCGTGACGTCCTCGCCGGCGGCGAGCACCCGGTCCGAGGCATCGCCCGGGCGGGGGTCGATCGCCACGGGGTCGCCCACCAGGAGGGCCTCGAGGCCCGCGCCGTCGTCCGGCGGGACCCCGCGCTCCAGGGCCAGATGGGTCAGGCCGCGGTACATCGCCCCGGTGTCCAGGTAGCCGGCATCGAGGGCGGCGGCGACGCGGCGCGCCACGGTGCTCTTGCCGGCGCCGCCCGGGCCGTCGATGACGACGATCATGCGCCCCCCTCCGGGGCCCCGCAGAGGGCGGCAAGATCGGCCGCGAAACCCGGGTACGACACCGCCACCGCGCCGAAGTCGCCGACGGTGACCCCCTCCGCCGAGACCAGCCCGGCCACGGCGCCCAGCATGGCGAAGCGGTGGTCGCCGCCCGAGTCGACGCTCCCGCCGCGCACGCCCGTGCCGCCGTGCACGCTGAAGCCGTCGGCGTGCTCCTCGGCACGCACGCCCAGCGCCGTCAGGATCTCCACGAGGACGGCGATGCGGTCGCTCTCCTTCACGCGCAACTCGGACGCCCCCCGCACGGTGGTGACGCCGTCGGCCATCGCGCCCAGCAGGCCCACCAGGGGCAGCTCGTCGATCATGGCGGGCACCTCGCCGGGCGCCACGTCCGTGGCCCGCAGGCGCGGGGCGCGCCCGACGACCACGGTGCCACACGGCTCGCCGGCCACGTCCTCGCCGGCCTCGATGCGGACCGGCACCCCCATCCGCACCAGGACGTCCAGAAGGCCCGTGCGGCCCGGGTTGAGGTTGAGTTCCGTGAAACGGACCTCGGGGTCGGCCAGCAGGGCCGCGGCCACCAGGTGCGCGGCGGCGGCCGACATGTCGGCCGGGACGCGCATGTCCGGCAGGTCCAGCGAGTCCACCGGGCCGCGGAGGCCCACGGCGTCGTCGCGTTCCAGCATCGGCACGCCGGCGGCGGCCAGCAGGCGCTCGGTGTGGTCGCGGGAGGGCACGGGCTCGTGGACGCGGGTCTCTCCCTGGGCGAAGAGCCCGGCCAGCAGGATCGCGCTCTTGACCTGGGCACTCGCCACAGCGAGCCGGTGGACCGCACCGCGCAGCGGCACCCCGCCGGTGACGGCGAACGGGGCCGTGCCCTCGCCGGAGGTCTCCAGGCGGGCGCCCATCTCCCCCAGCGGGCGCGCGATCCTCGCCATCGGCCGGCGGCGCAGTGAGGCGTCGCCGTCGAGCACCGTCCGCGCCCCGGGCTGGCCGACCAGCAGCCCGGGGAACAGGCGCATCAGCGTGCCGGCGTTCAGGCAGTCGATCCGGGGCGGGGGCCGGAGTCCCCGCAGGCCGGCGCCCTCGATGGTGACCTCGCCGTCGGCCAGGGCACCGTGGACAGGCACCCCGCACGCCGCCACGGCGGCCAGCGTGGCGCCGGTGTCGGCCGACTCCAGCGGCGCGGACACCCGCACGGTGCGCCCGGAGACGCCCGCGAGCATGAGGGCCCGGTGGGTGATGGACTTGTCGGAGGGCACACGCAGGGTGCCCCGCACCCCGGAGGCGGGGGTGAAATGAACGCTCGGCATGACGGGGGAGCCTAGCCCGCCGGCGCGACGCGGCGGGTCAGCGCTCGCGCTCGTCCAGCCGTTCGCGGACCGCGCGCACGCTGCGAGCGGGCCGACGATGGCGGCGGTCGTGACCGTGGAGACCCCTCCGCCATCGTGTCCGGCGGCCCACGGGGTCAGCCCTCGGCGGGCACCGTGACGCCGCCGGCCACCCGGAGGGCGACGGCCTCGGGATCGACGACACCCCGCACCTGGAGACCGAACGCACGGCTGTCGGTCTCCCACACCACGGTGACCATCCCGCCTCCGCCGCGCAACACGCCACTCCACTCCCCCACACGCACCGGACGCGACAGCGCGCCCCCGGGATCCGGGCTCGCGAGCGGGGCCGGGGCCTGGCGCAGGAGGACCCGCGCCCCGTCGGCGGCCTCCCAGCGCGAGATCAGCGCCGGCGGCGCGGCCGGGTAGGCCGAGTCGGGCTCGACCCGCGGCGGTCCGGGCGCCAGGCCCGGGGGGATCCAGCGCGCCCGCGCGGGCTCGTACCCGGCCTCGAACGCCGCCTCGGCCATCGAACGCGCCCAGTGCCCGTGGCCGATGCCGGCGGCCATCCCGTGGGTGGACCGCATGTGGCCACCCACCGACACCCCGTCGTAGCGCATCTCGCTGATGCCGGCGCGCACCACCCGCCCCACGGGCTCACCCGTGTCATCGAGGGCGTCGGCCGCCAGCACCACGGCGTCGCGCGGCAGGCGCGTCGCGGCCAGGCCGTCGGCGGTGACCGGGACGGCCGGGGCCGCGGGGTCGTCCATCATCACCGGGCGCATGGCCGACGCCGTGGGCGCCACCAGCGCGACGAGTGCACGCTCGTGCGGCAGGTCGGGCGCGTCGATGGACATGACGGCCGCGACGATCGGCCGGTAGCGGCTGGGCCGGCCGGGCGGGGTGGCCATCCGTGCCAGCACGCGCCCGCTCCCCGCATCCACCCAGGCGGCGCGGATGCTGGCCGGGTCGCCGGAGCGGGAGACCGCGATCACCAGGCCGTCGTCGCTGGGGCCGAGCGTGAGCGACACCGGGTGGCCCAGTACCCGCTCCATCTGCTCGCGCACCCGCACCCCCGCCGTCGGCCTACCCCCGTCATGGTACGTCCGGCGGGTCGCGCCCGCCCATCACTCAGCGGCGATACTGCCCCTGAAGTCGAGCAAAGGGGGCGATCATGGGCAGGTTCACGGGACGCGCGGTCGTGGTGACCGGTGCCACCAAGGGACTGGGGCGCGACACGGCGCTGCAACTGGCGGCCGAGGGCGCGCAGGTGGTCGGCGTGGGCCGCGACGCGACCGACGGCGGCTCCCTGGAGGCCGAGGCCGCCAACCTGGAGGGCGCGGTGCACTTCCTCGCGGGCGACGTGCGCGACGAGGGCCTCCACGAGGCCGCCGCCGCGCGCGCGATCGAACTCGCCGGCGCCGTGCACGGCTACATCAACAACGCCGGCATCCTGGGGCCCGAAGGCCCGCTGCACGACACCGGGCTGGACGCCTGGGAGGAGGTCAACGCGGTCAACATGCGCGGGGTCTTCCTGGGCTGCAGGGCCGCGGTCCGTGCGATGCGGGAGTCGGGAGGGGGCGCCATCGTGAACATCGGGTCGATCCTCTCGGTGACCGCCGACCCGTTCCTGACCTCCTACACCGCCACCAAGCACGGCGTGCTGGGACTCACCCGAGCGATCGCCGTCGACTACGCGAAGGACGGCATCCGGGCCAACTGCGTCATGCCCGGCGACATGGAGACGCCGATGATCCTGGAGTACTTCGCCGCGAGCGACGACCCCGTCGGCACCCGCGCGGAGATGGAGGCGAGCTACCCCATCAAGCGCATCGCCAAGCCCGAGGAGGTGGCCCGGGCGGTGGTGTTCCTGGCGTCGGACGATGCGTCCTACATCACCGGCTCCGAGTTGCTGGTCGACGGCGCCCTGTGCGCCAAGGCGTACTGACGGTGTCGGAGCCGATCGAGTTCGTCCTGACCCGCGACGAGGTAGGCCTGGCCGGCGAGGAGGCCGGGACGGGCGACGCGGTGCTGCTGCTCCACGGGCTGTCGGCCACGCGCCGCTACCTGGTGCACGGCTCGCGCGCGCTGGAGCGCGCCGGCCACCGCGTCGTGGCGTTCGATGCCCGCGGCCACGGCGTGTCCTCACCGGCACCGACACCGGACGACTACACCTATCCGGCGATGGTCGACGACGCGGTGGCGGTGCTGGACCACCTGCGGATCGAGCGGGCGCACCTGGTGGGCCAGTCGATGGGCTCGGCCACCGCGGTGGCCCTCGCCCTGACCCACCCCGGACGGGTGCGCTCTCTGACGATCATCACCCCGGCCCATCGCGGCGCGCCGTCCGGCGCGCAGGCGCTGGAGCGCTGGGACGCGCTGGCCGCTGCGCTGGAGGAGGGCGGCCCCGACGCCTTCGTGGCCGCGCTGGAGCCGTTCTCCATCGAGGAGCGCTTCCGCGACTCGGTGCGCAGGGTCATCCGCCAGCGGCTGGGGCGCCATGCCCACCCCGAGGCGGTGGCAGATGCGCTGCGCGGCGTCCCGCGCTCGCACGCCTTCGAGGGGATGGAGGCCCTGGAGGGTCTCGCGGTGCCGACCCTCGTCGTGGGGAGCCGCGACGAGGCCGACCCGGACCACCCGCTGGCGGTCGCCGAGGAGTACGCGGCGCTGATCCCCGGTGCGACCTACACCGTGGAGGAGCCGGGGCAGAGCCCGCTGGCCTGGCGCGGCGGGGCGCTCTCCAAGGCGATCGCGGCCCACCTCCGCACGGTATAGCGTCCGCGGGGCCCGCCCCGGACGCTGTCAGCCCGCCGCGATCCCGACGGCGCGCCGCACGTCGTCCAGCACCCGGCGCGCCCGGACGCGGGCGCGCTCGGCGCCGGCGGCGAGGACGGCATCCAGGCCGGCACGATCGTCCATCAGGGCCGCGTAGCGCTCGCGCGGGCCGGCCAGGTACCCGTCCAGCACCTGGAACAGCTCGCCCTTGATGTGGCCCCAGCCGATCCCGCCGGCGAGCATCCGGGAGCGCAGGTCGGCGCTCTGGGCGTCGGTCGCGAACTGCCGGTGGATGGCGAACAGGTTCGAGGCGTCCGGATCCTTCGGCTCTTCCAGCGGGGTGCTGTCGGTCTTGAGGCGCTTGACGAGCTTCTCCAGCTCTTTCGCCGGCGCAAAGAGCGGGATGGTGTTGTCGTACGACTTGCTCATCTTGCGCCCGTCCAGGCCCGGCATGGTGTGGGCGTCGGCCGCCTCGTCCACGGAGTGGGCGGGCACAGCCAGCGCGTACCGGCCGCCGTAGGCCAGGTTGAAGCGCTCGGTGATGTCGCGCGCGTACTCGACGTGCTGGACCTGGTCCCGGCCCACGGGCACGACGTCCGCCTCCATGACGACGATGTCGGCCGCCATCAGGACCGGGTAGTTGAAGAGGCCCATGCTGACGCCGGCGTCCAGGTCGGGCTCGCCGGCCTCGCGGTTGCGATCGACGGCCGCCTTGTAGGCGTGGGCGCGGTTCATCAGCCCCTTGGACGTGAGGCACGAGAAGACCCAGGCCAGCTCGAAGGTCTCGGGCACGTCGGACTGGCGGTAGAAGACCACCCGCTCGGGGTCCAGACCACAGGCCAGCCAGGTGGCCGCCACCGATCGCGTGTACTCGTCCATCAGGGCCGGGTCGCGCACGGTGGTGAGCGCGTGGTAGTCGGCGATGAAGTAGTAGGCGTCGTACCGGTCGGCCAGCGCGATGGCCGGCCGGATGGCGCCCACGTAGTTGCCGAGATGCGGGATGCCGGTGGGCTTGATGCCCGTCAGCGAGACGGGACGCGGGGCGGTCTGGGTCATATGGCCCGCAGCCTACGGAACGGGGCGCGCCGGGCGGCGCGCCCCGTGGGGGCCTGCTGGACGCCCGCGCCGGGCGGGCGACCGATCAGACGGCGACCGCGGCGTCCTCGCCGGCCATCACCAGGCCCATGAGCTCGACGCAGCGGCGCACGTCGGCCACCCAGGCGCCGAAGGTGTCCGAGTGCAGCGCCTGGGGCCCGTCGCACAGCGCGGTCTCGGGGGCCGGGTGCACCTCGACGATCAGGCCGTCGGCGCCGGCCACCACCGCGGCGCGCGCCATCGGCAGGATCAGGTCGCGCTTGCCGGCGGCGTGCGAGGGGTCGACGATCACCGGCAGCGCCGTGAGCTGCTTGGCCGCGGGCACCGCCTGGATGTCCAGGGTCGAGCGGTAGGCCGTCTCGAAGGTGCGGATGCCGCGCTCGCACAGGACGATGTCCGAGTTGCCCTGGTGGGCGATGTACTCGGCCGACATCAGCCACTCCTCGATGGTGGCCGAGAGGCCCCGCTTCAGGAGCACCGGCGTCGAGGTGCGGCCCAGCTCGCGGAGCAGGTCGAAGTTCTGCATGTTGCGCGCGCCGACCTGGATCATGTCCGCGACCTCGAGCACGTCCTCGATGCTGCGCACGTCCATCAGCTCGGTCACGACCGGCAGTCCCGTCTCCTCGCGCGCCTCGGCGAGGATCCGGAGGCCCTCCTTGCCCATGCCCTGGAAGGCGTAGGGCGAGGTCCGCGGCTTGTAGGCGCCGCCGCGCAGCAGGGACGCGCCGGCCTCCTTGCAGGCCCGCGCCGAGGTGAGCGTCTGCTCGCGGCTCTCCACCGCACACGGGCCGGCGATCAGGCCGAAGTTGCCGCGCCCGAACTTGCGGCCGGCCACGTCGACCACCGTCGGGCCGCCGCGGAAGTCGTTGCTGACCAGCTTGTAGGGCTTGAGGATGGGCACCACGCGCTCGACGCCGGGCTCACCCTCGAGCTGCAGCGAGGCCACCAGCTCGCGGTCGTCGCCGATGGCGCCGATCACCGTGATGAACTCGCCGATCGACGGGTGGGCCTTCGCCCCCGCGGCCTCGATCCGCTCGATGACCTGGCGCACCTGCTCCTCGGTGGCCCCTTCCTTCATCACGATCATCATGGTGCTGTCCTCGCCGCCCGCTGGGTCTGTGTGGTCGGTGCGCCGCCCCCACCCCCCGAGGCGCCGGAGCGCCGGGCGGTCGCGGGCACCGCCCACGCGGGCGGCCGGGCACACCTGACGGCCCGCCGGCCGCCGCCCGTCAAGGGTACCAGCGTGCCCCCACCCGGCGGGAGACCGGGAGGGTGGGCAGCTAGAGGTCCAGGCGGTCGGCCCGTGCGCGCCGCTGGAACAGCACCCAGAGCGCCGCCATCGCCACGATCTTGAGCCCCAGGTCGAACACGAGCACCCAGCCCCAGATGACCCAGTCGGCCGCATCCAGCGCGTAGAAGATGAACGACACGAGGCTGCCGGCGATGGCCAGGAACCCCGCCAGCGCCAGCAGGCCGAAGTCCCGGGCGGTGTGCCGCTCGCGCGCCGGCGCGGCCGGGTCGGGCGGCTCACGCTCGACGACGGCGGCCTCCTCGGCCACGAGGTCCACGACGACGTGCGTGATGGGCACCTCGAAGCGGGCTCGCGCCTGCTCCACCAGGCCGCGCTCGAGCCAGTTGGAGCGATCGGCGGGATGGGTGGCGATGATGACCTCGTGCGGCGCGAACGTGCGCATCGCGTCGTCGAGGGCCTGCAGGGGATCCGAGTCACCGATGGCACCGCGGGTCGCGACGCCGGCCGCCCCGCAGCGCTCGACCGAACGCTCCAGCCGGCGACCGGCCGCCGCGATGCCCTCGTCCTCGTCGGACATCCAGTAGTGCAGGCGGGAGACCAGCGCGGGCGCCACGACGAGCACCTCAGCGCCGTCCGCACGCTCGCGGATCTCACGCATCAACTCGGAGCCCGAACAGGTCTCGTTCGCCAGCACGAGCAGTCGGCGCACAACGGGCTCGGACATCGCGACCGTCCCAAGTAGATGGATGAACGATCCTGCTGTGTGAGCCTAGCGCGGGTGCATCAGGGCGGCACGCGCTCCGGCGAAGACCGCATGCTCCTCGGGGGTGCCCACCGAGATGCGGAGGCGGCCCGGGCATCCCAGCGACGTACCGTCGCGCACGATCACGCCGCGCTCCAACAACGCACGGTGCACCGCGGCCCCGCCTCCGAGGGCGGGCGGCGGCAGCGCCAGCACGAAGTTCGCCTCGCTGGGGACGACCTCCCACCCCTCCCCCTGGAGGTCGGCCACCAGGTCGGCCCGCGCCGCGATGGTGGCCCGCACACGCCGGTCCAGCTCGGACTGGCGGCGGAAGCTCTCGATGGCCGCGGCCTGGGCGAGGGCGTTGGTGTTGAAGGGCTGGCGCACCGTGTCGATGGCGCGCACCCAGGCCTCCGAGCCCACCGCGTACCCCACCCGCAGCCCGCACAGGCCGTGCGCCTTGCTGAAGGTGCGGGTCACCAGCAGATTGGGCCGCTCCCGCGCCAGGGAGAGCACCCGCCCGCGATCCGGGGCGGCGACGAACTCGTTGTAGGCCTCATCGACCAGCACCGGGAGGTCCTCGGGCACCTGGTCGAGGAAGGCCTCGATCGCGTCGGCCGAGCGGTACACGCCCGTCGGGTTGTTGGGGTTGCAGATGATGATGAGGCGCGTGCGCTCGTCGATGAGCGCGGCCATGGTCTCGAGGTCGTGGCCGTGATCGTCGGCCAGCGGGACCTCGACTGCGCCGGCGCCGGCGGCCGCCGCCAGGTGGCCGTAGAGGCTGAACGAGGGCGTCGCGGACATGACCGTCGTGCCCGGATCGAGCAGGGCCTGGCCGGCCAGCAGCAGCAGCTCGCAGGAGCCGTTGCCGACCGTGACCTGGGCCGGATCGACCCCGTGGCGCTCGGCCAGATCGCGGCGCAGCGTGCGCGCCGGCCCGTCCGGATACCGGTTCAGCGTGGCCACGCCGCCCGCCACCGCCTCGGCAACCTCGGGCATGGGCGGGAACGGGCTCTCGTTGGAGGCCAGCTTCACAGCCGAGGTGAGGCCGAAGCGCTTCAGGACCTCGGCCGTGGTGAGGCCGGGCTCGTAGTGCGGCATGTCGGTCAGCCGCGGTGAGGTGCGGATCGTCACGTCGTCCAGATTAGGGACTCGCGGCGCCGACGCTCCGCTATTGTCAGTTTGACGTCAATCCGTCCGGCAGTTCTTGTCAGGGAGACAACAAGACTATGCACCGGGACGAGCAGGACCCCGTCATCGTGGTCGGCAGCGGCATCTCGGGTGCCCTGATGGCCCTCGGGCTCGCCGAGGACGGCCCGGTCGTGCTGATCACCAAGCGCCGGCTCGGCGAGGGCAGCACGCGTGCCGCCCAGGGCGGCATGGCCGCCGCCATCGACCCGGACGACTCCATCGAGGCCCATCTGGCCGACACGATGGCCGCCGGCGCCGGCCTGTGCGACATCGACGCCGCCGCGCGCATCTGCCGCGAGGGCCCGCACCAGGTGGCGGTGCTGCGCGAGTACGGGGTGGCCTTCGACGGCGACCGCGGCCGCCCGAGCCTGGGGCTCGAGGGTGCCCACTCGGCCCCGCGGATCCTGCATGCCGGCGGGGACGCCACCGGTGCACACATCTCCATCGCCCTCTCGGCGGCGCTGCGCGCCGACCGCCGCGTGGAGGTCGCCGAGGACGAGCGCGCCGTGGAGGTCCTGCTGGAGGACGGCGCGGCGGTGGGCGTCCGCAGCGTCGGCGCCGACGGCTCGTCGCGCTCCCGCCGGGGCCGCGCGGTGGTCCTGGCCACCGGCGGTGCCGGCGAGTTGTACCCCTACACCACCAACCCCATGGGCGCGAGCGCCGACGGACCGGCCCTCGCCACCCGGGTGGGCGCGGCGGTCGTCGACCTCGAGTTCGTCCAGTTCCACCCCACCGCGCTCGCCCTCGGGGGCAGCCCGCTGTGGCTGGTCAGCGAGGCCGTCCGGGGTGCCGGCGCCCACCTGCGCGACGCTTCGGGGCGACGCTTCATGGCCGACCTGCACCCGATGGCCGAGCTGGGTCCGCGCGACGTGGTGGCGCGCGCCATCGCCCGCCGGGCGATCGAGGACGACGCGCCCGTGACCCTGGACCTGCGCCACCTGGACGCGGACCGGGTACGCGCCCAGTTCCCCACCATCAGCGCCCACTGCGCGGGCCACGGCCTGGATCTGGCCACCGACCCGATCCCGGTCACGCCCGCCGCGCACTATGCGATGGGCGGCGTGATGACCGACCTGGCGGGCCGCTCCACCGTGCCGGGCCTCTACGCCGTCGGCGAGGCCGCCTGCACGGGCGCACACGGCGCAAACCGCCTGGCCTCCAACTCGCTGCTGGAGGCGGCGGTGCTGGCCTCCGGGGCACGCTGGTCGCTGGCCGACGAGCACGGATTGGCGGACTGGCCCGAGGGCCCGCGCGGGACGGCGCGCCCGCCCGATGCCGGCGCGGGCGACCCGGCCGCGGTGCGCGCCGCCATGCAGGACTGGATGTGGACCGGCGTCGGGGTGGAGCGCGACGCCGAGGGCCTGGCCCGCGCCCGCGCCGGCCTGGCGGCGCTGCCCGCGACCGGCGACGCGGAGACCGACAACCTGCTCCTGGTCGCCCGCGCCACGGCGGCGGCGGCCGAGCACCGCCGGGAGAGCCGCGGGGCGCACCACCGCAGCGACATCCCGTCGTCCGACCCGGCGCAGGCGCATCGCGTGGCCTGGGTCGACGGCGCACCCCACCCCCTCGCACCAACGATCCGGCGCCGGCGCCGGTCGCTCGTCACGGAGGCAGCATGAGCACCCACGCACCCCTCGCGGCCCCGGTCTGTGCGCCGGTCCCGCCCGACGCCGGGCTCGATCCCGTCCTCTGGGAGCGCGCCTGGGAGGCCCGGAGGGCCCTCGGTGAGCGCGCGGTGATCCTGGGCCACCACTACCAGAAGCACGAGGTGATCGCGTTCGCCGACCACACCGGCGACTCGTTCCTGCTGGCCCGGCGCGGGGCCGCCGCCACGGACGCCGAGTTCATCGTCTTCCTTGGCGTCTACTTCATGGCCGAGGCGGCCGACGTGCTGGCCGCGCCCCATCAGAGCGTCATCCTCCCCGACCTGGGCGCCGGCTGCCACCTGGCCGAGTGCGCCGACATCTTCACGGTGCGCGACGCCTGGGCCCAGATGACCGACGCCCTGCCCGGCAAGCGCGTGATCCCGCTGACCTACATGAACTCGGGCGCCGACCTGAAGGCGTTCGTGGGCGAACACGGCGGCGCCGTGTGCACGTCGGGCAACGCGGTCAAGGCCTTCGAGTGGGCCCTATCCGAGGGCGATGCGGTGTTCTTCTTCCCCGACGAGCACCTGGGACGCAACACGATGGCGCGCCTCGGGGCCGATCCCGACGCCCTGCCGGTGTGGGACGCCCGCCGGCCGACGCTGGGTGGCATCGACCCGGACACCCTGGCCGCGGCCCCGGTGATCCTGTGGAAGGGCTTCTGCAACGTGCACACCACCTTCACGGTGCGCCAGATCGACGAGGCGCGCTCGGCCGACCCGGACGTGACGGTCATCGTGCACCCGGAGTGCCCGCGCCCCGTGGTGGAGGCGGCCGACGAGGACGGGTCGACCGAGTACATCATCACCCGCTGCGAGGAGGCACCCGCCGGCTCGCACCTGGTGATCGGCACCGACGCCAACCTGGTCGACCGGCTGCGACTGCGCCATCCGGACAAGAACATCCACTGCCTCAACGAGCACATCTGCCCCTGCGTGACCATGAACCGCATCGACCTGCCCAAGCTGACCTGGTGTCTCGAGACGCTGGCGGCCGGCGAGGTCGTGAACGTGGTGCGCGTCAGCGACGAGATGCGCCACTACGGCAAGCTGGCCCTCGACCGCATGCTCGCCCTGGCATGAGCGAGATCGAGCGGGTGGTCGCCCAGGCCCTGGCCGAGGACCTTGGCGACCGAGGGGACATCACCTCGGACCTCATCATCCCCGCGGACCTGGAGGCGACGGCCCAGGTCGTGTCGCGGGTGGACGGGGTCCTGGCCGGCCGGGCCGCCGCCGAGGAGGTGGTGCGCCGGTGCGGCCTCACGGCCGCCTGGCACCGCGGCGACGGCGAGCGGCTGGCCCCGGGAACCGTGGTGGCCGACATCAGCGGGCCCGCCCGCGCGGTGCTGCGCGCCGAGCGGACGCTGCTCAACCTGATGTGCCACCTGTCGGGCATCGCAACCCTGACCGCGGCCTACGTGGACGCCGCCGCGCCGGCCATGGTGCTGGACACGCGCAAGACCACCCCGGGCCTGCGCATCCTCGAGAAGGCGGCGGTCGCCGCAGGCGGCGGCAGCAACCACCGCATCGGGCTCTACGACCGGGTGCTGGTGAAGGACAACCACCTGGCCCTCGCCGGGGCGGGCCTGGGCGACGCCGTGCGGCGCGCGCGGCGCGATCTGCCCGGGGTGGTCGTGGAGGTGGAGGCCGACGACCTCGACGGCGTGCGGGCGGCGATCGATGCCGGCGCCGACTGGATCCTGCTGGACAACATGGATCCGGCGACGCTGCGCGAGGCCGTGGCGCTGACCGGCGGCCGGGCCCGGCTGGAGGCGTCCGGCGGGATGAGCCTGGAGGGCGCGCGCGCCGCGGCGGCGTGCGGGGTGGACGCCGTCTCGGTGGGCGCCCTCACGCACTCGGCCCCCACGCTGGACCTGGGCCTCGACATCGCGGTGCCGGCGAGGGCCTGAACCCCGGACCGGCTACTGCGCCAGGTCCACCCTCAGCGCAACCGCATCGTGCAGATAGACGTGATGCACCTGGCGGTCGGCCGGCATGTTCACATGCGCCAGCAGCCGCACGCACGACGGCAGGGCGCCCGGCACGGGGATCTCGCGCGCGCAGATGAGGGGCACGGCGCCGAGACCGGTCTCGCGGGCGGCCGTCGCGGGGAAGGTGGCCACCAGGTCCTCGGTGCTGGTGAAGATCACCGAGATCATGTCGTCGGGGGTCAGACCGTTGCGGTCCATCACCGCCCTCACCAACTCCGCGGTGCGCGCGCCGATGGCCTCGCGCGTGTCCTCGGGCACCGAGGTGGCCCCGCGGACGGCCCGGACCACGCTCATCGGTCCAGCCCCACCATCTGGCCCAGGCGCCGCCACTCCGAGCGCGTGACCGGGCGCCATCGCCCCGGGGCCATCCCGCGCACCGACAGCCCCGCGTAGCGCGCCCGGTGCAGCCGCATCACGGGGTGGCCCACGGCCTCGCCCATGCGGCGCAACTGGCGGTTGCGCCCCTCGGTGAGCTCGATCGTGAGCCACGTCCCGCCCTGTGCGAGCCGCTCCATGGGCTCCACCCGCGCGGGGAGAGTCATGCCGTCGTCCAGTTCCACACCGTCGCGCAGCCTACGCACCACCGCGCCGGAGACGCGGCCGCGAAGCAGCACCTCGTAGCTCTTGGGCGCCTTCGAGCTGGGGTGCATCAGTCGCGCGGCGAGCTCGCCGTCGTTGGTGATGAGGAGAGCGCCCGTGGTGTCGTAGTCCAGGCGCCCGACCGGATAGAGACGGACGTCCTCGGGCAGCCCATCCAGCACGGTGGGCCGCCCCTGCGGGTCGCTGGCGGTCGAGACCACCCCGCGCCGCTTGTGGAGCAGGTACGCGCGCAGCTCCTGGACCACCTCGACCGGCTCGCCGTCCACGGTCAGCCGGTCGGCGGGATCGACGAGCTGACCCACGCTCGCCGCGGCCCCGTTCACGCCCACGCGCCCCTCCTGCACCATCCGCTCTGCGGCCCGCCGGCTGGCCACACCGGCCTGGGCCAGCGCGCGGTGGACGCGCATCGGCGCGGACCGCTCGGGCTCATTCGCCCCCATGGCCATCCCCCTCTCCGGGCGCCGCGGGCGCGGCACCGATGTGGCCGGCGTCGAGGAGCTGGCGGCGCACCCGCTCGGCCTCCTCGCCGCTCAGCTCGAAGTCCTCGAGGGCCGGCAGATCGCCGGCGTGGCGCAGCCCGAAGCGCTCCTGGAAGGCCCGCGTGGTGCGGTAGCGCATCGCGCCCCCGCCCTGCGGGCGCCCCGCCTCCTCGATGAGACCCCTCTCCACGAGCGAGTTCACCGTGGAGTCGACCGCCACCCCGCGCAGGCGGCCGATCTCCGGCCGGCCGATCGGCTCGAGGTAGGCGACCACGGCCAGCGTCTCGAGTGCCGCGGGGCTGATGCGCTCGTCCTCGGGGCGGTCGCGCAGCCGATCGCACACCTCGGCCAGGTCGGCGCGGGTGCGCATGGCCCAGCCGCCGGCGATCTCCACCACCTCGAGCCCCCCCTCCTCGCCGTGGCGCGCCACCACCTCCTGCAGCGCGCGCTGCACCGGGCCGGGCGGCTCCTGCAGCACCTCGCACAGGTCCACCACCGCCAGCGGCGACGGGCTGAGGAACAGCAGCGCCTCGACGGCCCGGGCCAGCGCCGCGTCGCTCATGCGACCCCGGTGATGGCGATGTCGCCGAACTCCTGCGGCTGCGACAGGGTGATCTCCCCGCGCCGTGCGAGCTCGAGCGTGGCCATCAGGGTGATGGCCTCCTCCAGCCGGTCGCGTCCGCGCACCAACTCGTCGAAACTCAGGTCGCGGGCCGTTCCGAGCGCCCGGCGCAGACGCGCGAGCACATCGGGGATCGAGACCCGCCGCCTGTCGATGTGCGCCAGCGACGGCGCCGGCGCCTCCACGAACAGCGCCGCGAGGGCGTCGCGCAGCGCCCCGGGGTCGAGCGGGGCGGGCGGGCGTGGCGTGGCGCCGCCCATGGGCACGCGCCGGTACCGCGGGCCCGCCGAGGCGGCCGCTCGCTCGCGCAGCCAGCGCGCGGCCCTCTGGAACGGGGCGTAGGCGACCAGGCGCGCCGCCAGCATCTCGCGGGCCTCCAGGGCGTCCGGGTCGGGCTCCTCGTCGGTCTCCTCCCCGAGCAGGACGCGTGCCTTCAGCTCGGCCATCGCCGCGAGCAGGACGATCAACTCGCCGGCGGTGTCGCTGTCCCACCGTTCGCCCGCCTCGGCGCCGAGCGCCCCCTCCACGACCTCCAGCAGCGGCAGGTCCAGCAGGTCGACCTCCTCGCGCAACACCAGCGTGAGCAGGAGATCGAAGGGGCCCTCGAACAGGTCGAGCGACAGGGGCTGTGCGAGCGCATCGGGGACGGCCATCCCCGTCATCGTAGCCGCGACGGCGGCCAAGCCCCGGCGCGCGCTCCCGCGGGGGCCCTACACTCGCCCCGTGACCGCGGACGTCCCGCCACCGCCGCCGCCTCCCCCACCGCCGCCACCCGCCGGCGAGCGGGGCACCACCGCCACACCGGACGGTTTCTGGGGACCGGTGCTGCGGCCCATCGCGGCGGTGCTGCTGGCCTTCGGGTTGTCCGTCCCCCTGGCCGCCCTCCTGCTGACGACCCCGCTCGGCGAGGACACGGTGAATGCCGCGTTCGTGTTCATGGGCGGCGCGCTGATCCTGCTGTTCGGGTTCACCTTCTTCCGCGCGCTCCCCGCCGAGGAGCGCCGCCGCGCCCTGGCCCCCGTCGGCCGGCCGCTGCCCGCGGTCGGGTTCGGCGCGCTGGTGGGCCTGGGGGTCATGCTCCTCTCGGCCGTGGTGATCGCGGTGGGGCTCCAGGTGGACGAGGGCCTGGAGCGCCGACTCGAGGAGGCGGCCACCGACATCGGGCCGACGCCGCTGCAGATCGCCCTGTCGGTTGCGGCGCTGGTGGTGCTGGCGCCGCTGGGCGAGGAGCTGGTGTTCCGCGGCATGCTCCTGCGGGGCCTGATGCGCCGCCTGAGGTTCTGGCCGGCCGCGGTCATCAGCGGGCTCCTGTTCGCCGCCGCCCACATCGACGCCTACATCCTCTGGCCCCGGGCGATCACCCTGACGGCCACGGGGATCGCGCTGGCCTGGCTCTACCGCCGGCGCGGCTTCTGGGCGGCCGTCACCGCCCACGCGACCGTCAACAGCGTGGCGGCCATCGCCATCATCGCCACCGGCTGACCGGACCCGGCACGGCCCGATGGGCCGTCCCGCGTGACACATCGGCGACCGGGTACCGGCTGCCGGGGGCGAAAGCCGGGTTCCCGTCTATGATCCGGAACGGGATGGCAGACGGGAAGACCGGCAAGGAGGGGTCCGGCCGGACGCGCACGAACGCGTCCACACGGCCCCCTGCCCGCTCGGGGCGCCGGAGGCAGCGTCGCAGGAGGTTCGCCGTCGCGGTGGCCGCCCTGCTGATGCTGCTGGCCGCTGCGGCGTCGGCGCTCGCCTTCATCGGCCACGACGAGGACCGGGTGCCCGGAGCGGTGAGCGTCGCCGGCGTCGACGTCAGCGGCAAGACCGAGGACGACCTGCGGGCCGCGGTGCGCGGGCGCGCGGCCGAGTTGATGGGTGTCCCGGTGATCATCACGCGCAGCGACGACCCCGAGTTCGAGCTCACCATCCCGCGCCGGGCCCTGGGGGCGCGGCCGCTACCCGGCCGCGCGGTGCGCGCCGCCCTGGAGCCGCGTGGGCCGGGAGGCAGGCTGCTGGCGCGCCTGCGGGTGGCGCCGACGCGCGAGGTGCCGATCGACTTCGTACTGGATCCCGAGTCCGTCGACCGACTGGTGGGACTCGCCAACCGGGGCTTCCCCGACCCGCCGGTCGGCGCCACCCTGGAGGTCCGCGACGACGATGTCGTGGTCGTGCCCGGGCAGCCCGGGACCGGCATCGACGAGGCGCGCCTGCGCACCGAGATCGCCGACCTCCCGGAGCGCATCCACCTGACGGTGGGCGAGCAGCCCGCCCCGATCACCGACGAGGCCGCCGAGGCCGCCCGGGAGCGGGCGCTCGGCCTGTCGGAGACCCCGCTGTCGATCACCCTCCAGGGCCGGGGGGTCGCCATCTCCCCCGAGGTGCTGCGCGACGCCCTGCGCTTCGAGAGCCGGCCGCCCCAGATCGCCGTCCGCTTCGACCCCGACACCGTCTACGAGGACATCGCGCCGGCCTTCGAGGCCCGCGAGACCGCGCCGCGCGACGCCCGCTTCGAGGTCCGCGGCGACAGCATCCGGCTGATCCCGTCCGCCGAGGGCCGCTCGCTGGACATGGGCGCCATCGTGCGGGCGATGGCCGCCGGCCCGCCCGAGCGCACCGTGCGGGCGCGCTTCCGCATCACAACGCCCGAGGTCCTCACGGCGGAGCTCGAGCCGCTGGGCATCCGCGAACTCGTGGGCTCGTTCACCACGTCCTACAACTGCTGCGAGCCCCGCGTGACCAACATCCAGGTCGGCGCGCGCGCACTGGATGCCACGATCCTCGCGCCCGGCGAGCGGCTCTCGCTGAACGACGCCCTGGGGCCGCGCACGGTCGAGGGCGGCTACGTCGAGGCGCCGCAGATCTCCGGCGGCGAACTGGAGGACGGCGTGGGCGGCGGGGTCTCCCAGATCGCGACCACCCTGTTCAACGCGGCGTTCTTCGCGGGCCTGGAGATCGAGACGCACCAGCCCCACTCGTTCTACATCTCCCGCTATCCGGCCGGGCGCGAGGCCACCATCTCGATGGACGGGCCGGACCTGATCTTCGTGAACGACTGGGACGCCCACCTCTACATCTCCGCCATGGCCGGCGACAACGACCTGTCCATCCGGCTGTTCTCGACCTCCTTCGACCGCCGCGTGGAGACCACCAGCACCGAGCCCACCGACTACGAGGAGCCGGAGACCATCGAGCGCGTCGACAGCAGCCTCGATCCCGGCGCCCGCGAGGTGGACCAGTACAGCGGCTCGGCCGGCTTCTCGGTCAGCTACACGCGGACCGTCTACGAGGGCGATCGGGTGCGCGCCGAGGAGACCTACCGCTGGCGCTACTCCCCGCAAAACGCCTACGTGCGGATCGGCCCCGAGGAGGAGGACGAGGACGACACGGACGAGCCGGACGCCGGCGAGGAGGGCTCCGGCGACGGCACGGGCACGACGCCGGGCGATGCGTCGGATCCACCGGCCCCCGACCCGGAGCCCGCCCCCAGCCCCTCGCCGGCCCCCGCGCCGGGCGGCGGCGGAGGCGCTCCACCGCCCCCCGAGCTCCCCTGAGGGTCCCACGAACCGGACCCGCCACCGCCCGCCCACCGGCATCGTCCGGCCCGACCGCGAGGAGTGCCCGCCCATGACCGACCACGGCCTGTTCATCGACCATGTGATCTACGGCGTCCGGAACGTCGACGAGGCCGCCCGGCGACTGTGGGACGAGTACGGGCTCGGGTCGGTGCCCGGCGGCACCCTGATGGGCGGGAGCGCCCACCGCCTCGTGCCGCTGGAGCCGCCGACGTTCCTCGAGCTGCTGGGCGTCGAGGACGAGACCCAGTCCGACGGCGCCTGGCTCGCGGGCGCTGTGGCCGGCGGCGACCGGCCCATCTGGTGGGTGGTGGGCACCGATGACATGGACACGCTGGCGGCGCGCCGGGGCATCCCGGTGGTCCGCGGCGAGATCCCGCAGCTCGACGGGACCGTCGCGGACTTCCAGACGGCCGGCATGCACCGCTTCCCGCTGCCGTTCTTCATCCAGCACCAGGCCGATCGCCGCAGCCACTGGGAGCGTCGCTACGAGGAGGCGGGGCACCGCTGCGCGCCGGGCGCGATCACCTTCGTCGAGGTGGGCGAGCCGCCCGAGCTCCTGGCGTCGTGGCTCGGCGAACACGATCTGCCGGTGCGCCACGACCCCGGCCCCATCGGGATCCGCGGGGTGGGGATCGCCACCGCCGGGGGCGAGATCGTCCTCCGGTGATGGCCCGCGCCCGGGCGCGGCGCCCCTCCCGTCGCTCAGGCGCCGAAGAAGCCCTCGATGGCCTCGGCGGTCTCGTCGGGGCACTCCTCTGGGAGGAAGTGGCCGCACGCCAGGTGGTGGCCACGCACGTCCGTGGCCAGCACGCGCCACGTGGCGAGGACGTCGTTCAGCCGCTCCATGGCACCGTGTGCGCCCCACAGCACCAGCAGGGGCTGACGCAAGGGGCCCGTGTCGGCGGCGTCGTGCTCGAGGTCGATGCCCGCGGCGGCGCGATAATCCTCGCAGGAGGCGTGGACCGCCTCCGGCCGGCAGAAGCAGCGCACGTACTCGGCCAGCGCCTCCTCGGCGACCTGGCGCCCCGGGCCGCTCCAGCGGCGCACCGTCTCGCGCAGGAACCATTCCGGGTCGCCACCGATCATCCGCTCGGGCAACCCGTCGGGCTGGATGAGGAAGAACCAGTGGTAGTAGGCCGTGGCGAAGGCCCGGTCCGTGCCGGCGAACAGGGTTCTGGTGGGAACGATGTCCAGGACCGCGAGCCGATCGACCACATCCGGGTTGTCCAGTGCCATACGGTGTCCGACACGCCCGCCGCGGTCGTGCCCCGCGACGCCGAACCTACGGAACCCGAGAGTGCGCATGACCGCCACCAGATCCTCCGCCATCGTGCGCTTGGAGTATTCGCGGTGATCGGGCGAGCCCGGCGGCTTGTCGCTGTCGCCGTATCCGCGCAGATCGGGGACCACCACGGTGAACCGGCGAGCGAGGCGCGGAGCCACCAGATGCCAGCACATCCGTGTCTGCGGGTAGCCGTGGAGCAGCAGAAGCGGTGGCCCGCACCCGGCGCACTCCAGTGCGATGCGGATACCGCCGACGGTGATGTCATGGCGCGCGAAACCGGGGATCATGGCGAGGATGCTCGCACACGCCCCGCGGGAGCCGCGCGTGCGCGGAGCGGCCCGGGTGTGCCGGACCAGAGGAGGAGAGGAATGGACCCGTGGAGCTCTCGATGAGGCCCTTCGCCGCGCTGGGACGCTGGCGGGGCGTCGAGACGGGCGAGCGCGCCGCCCTGCGCACCTTCCGTGCCGCCGCCCGCGGCGCCGCCGGCTACCAGGCCCACCTGGCGGCGCACGGCATCGACCCGGCCGCGGTCTCGCGCCTGGACGAGGTCCCCTACACCGACAAGCGCTCTGTCTTCGCCGGCGACATCGGGCGGTGGATCACCGGCGGGCGCGTCACCGACGCCGCCGAGCTGCTGACATCGAGCGGCCAGAGCGGGCTGTTCTCGGTCGGCATCACCTCGCACGCCGAGCGGCGCGCGCAGGAGCGGGCCATCGACGCGACCCTGCGCAGCCTGGGCGCCGGCGAGGACGGCGGGACACTGCTGATGAACTGCCTCCCCATGGGCATCAGCGTGCCCACGGGCATCGCGACGGTGGCGACGCCGTCGGTCCATGTCGAGGTGGCCGTCGAGATGCTGGTGCGGGCCGGCGCGGGGTTCGAGCGCGTCATCATCGCCGCGGAGCCACTCTTCCTGAAGGAGCTCGGCGAGACGGCGCTGCACCGGCACGGCCCCGGCTTCGGCGAGCGCGTGGTGGCGTGCTTCGTCGGCGGCGAGTGGGTGGCCGAGTCGTACCGGCGCTATGTCTCGGCGCTGTTCGGCTTCCCGGCCGACGCCCGCGACCGGCCCGGAGTCCTCATCTCCATGGGCGCGGCGGAGGCGGGACTGCACCTGCTCACCGAGACGCCCGCGCTGCGCGCCACCCGCGCGCGATGCGAGGACCCGGCCGGGCGCCAGACCCTCGTCGGGGTCGACCGGGGATACACGCCGAGCCTGTTCACGTGGGACGCGACGCGGGCCCACCTGGAGGTGCGCGTCCACGACGACGGCGTGTCGACCCTGGTGATGACGGCGCTCGGGCGCCGCCTGATGCCCCTGGTCCGCTACGACCTCGACGACGAGGTCGACATCATCCCCGCCGACGACTTCAACGCGCGCCTGGAGAGGCTCGGCCTGACGGTCCGCGTCGAGACGCCCGTCGTGGCCGTGTGGGGTCGCCACCGGGCCCCGCTGGCGGGAGACGGCTGGACGCTCCATCCCGAGGCCGTCAAGGAGCTCCTGTTCGGCACGGCGGCGCACGCGGGAGCCCTGACGGGGCGCTTCCGGCTGCGCGATTCGGGCGGCGGCCCCGAGCTGCACCTCCAGCTGCGCTCGGGCGCCAGCCCCGGGCCGGGTCTCGGGATCACCGTCGCCGACGCCGCGAGCGCGGCAGCCGGGACCCGGGTCACCGTCTTCGTGCACGGGTACCGTGAGTACCCGTACCACGAGGCCGGCGACTTCCAGCACAAGCCGGTGTACGTGTGATGGAGGCCGGGGCGGCCCCGGAGCGCCTGACCGTGAGCATGGGCGACCGGTTCGAGGATGTCGATCCGGCCCTCGGCATCATCCACGACGGCTTCGTCAGCGCGGGCTACATGGAACCGCGCCCGTCCGGGCGGCGCATGCACCCGGCCTACCTGAATCCGGGCGGCATCCACGTGGTGGCCAGGATGGGGTCCGATGTCGTCGGCACCATCATCATGGTTGCGGACGGCCCCTTCGGCCTGCCGTCGGACCGGGCGTTCATCGAGGAGATCGACCAGCTGCGGGCCGACCGCTCCGTGCGCGAGGTGGGCTCGCTGGTGGTGGACGCGCGCTTCCGACGGCACACGCGCACCATCTACATGCACATGCTCGCAACGATCGTCCGGGCCATCGTCACCCACGCATCGGATGCACACATCATCCTGTCGGTGTCACCCGAGAGCGTGCGTTTCACCGCGCAGATGTTCGAGTGTGACCTGCTCACCCAGGACCGGCGACCGCTGTATGGCGAGCCGGCTGTGCTCTTGCATACAACGGCGTCGATCCTCACCAACTGCTACCGGGACGGCGCCACCGCGAGCCGGCGGGAGATGGGACGACTGGTGTTCGCCCGGGGGCCGGAATGGCTCGACGAACACCCCCTTGGGGCCGAGTGGCCTGCCGATTGGCTCAACCTGCTGGTGTGCGAGGCCGACATCTTAAGGCGTCTGCAACGCCAAAAGGCTCGCGTGGACGCTCTGCTCGGCAGTAGTATCGAAGTTGACGGCGCCGGCCGTCTCCCCCACGGATGAACGGGGGGCGCCCCGCGGCCACGACAAGTCCAGACTCGGTGTGATGGAACACATGTGGCCTCAGCGGCGGGCGGAGCCGGCATTGAGCAACCGGCGGCGGCCGGAGGTACGGCCTCTGGTTGCCGCGGCCACGGTAGCGATCGTGCTGTCGGCCGTCGCGCTGCTGGTGCAGCGCAGCGTCCTCACCGATGCCGCGGGCGCGGGGTTCGCCGTCGCCATGACGTGCGCTCTCGCAGGCCTGGGTGCCGTGACGGCCCGCTCGGCGGCACGGCGCGCCCAGGGCGTCGAGCGGCGGGTGTGGATCCTGGTCGGCCTGGGTCTGCTGAGCTGGGCGCTGGGCGTGGTTCCGTATCTGGCCTTCCTCGCCGTGGACGGCGACGTGCGCTCCCCGGCTGCCTACAGCCAGATCGGCTTCCTGCTGGCCTACCCGTTCTGGTACCGGGCCCTGTGGCTGATCCGGGACCCGGTGATCGGCGCCACCCCTCTGCGGCGCGCCGAGACCTGGCTCACCGAGGCGGCGGTCTTCGTTCTGCTGGGCAGCATCGCGGCCTCCCTGCTCTGGCACGACGAGCTCGGGGCCGTCGAGAACATGGCGCAGTTCATCCCGCTGGGGCTCGACCTGCTCTTGCTCCACTCGGTCTATACGGCGGTGCGGCGTTCCTCGATCACCCACCGCACCGCAGTCGTGTGGCTGGCCTACGGCTTCGCGGCACTGGCGATCACCGACGCCGCGGTGAGCAGCCTGGTGGTGGGCGCCCCCGCCCCGGTGCTGAGCCTGGCGCTGATCGGGTACGCGGTGGCGATGTGCTTCATCACGATCGGCGCCACCCGGCCACTGCGAATCACCGAGGCACAGGTGATGCTCGGGCGCTCCGCGGCCCTGCTGGCGGCCCTCGGCGTCGCGCTGGCAGGCGTCTCGGCCACCGTCGCCCCGGCACAGTTGCGACCGGTGGCCTGGGCCGTCGGGGCGGTTCTGTTCGTGCGCCTCTGGGTCCTGCTGGGCCGCCAGGGGCGCACCGAGACCGACGAGCTGACCGGCTTCCTCGAGCTGCGGGCCTTCACCCGCCACCTGGCCGGCGTCGCCCAGCTGGCCGCGGCCGACCGCCCCGCGGCCCTGGTCGCGATCGAGCTGGAGCGCTTCGAGGCCTGGGCGGCCCGCCACGGCACGGCGGCGCGCGACATGCTGCTGACGGGCATGGCCCGCCGGCTCGACTCCTCGGAACTCCAGGACGGCGCATGGGGTCGCATCGGCCCAGATCGGCTCGCCTGGGTGGGCCGGGTCGAGAGCCCGATCCATGCCCGCCAGCTGACCGAGGCCGCCCTGTCGGCCATGTCGGACAACGTGGCCGGAATGGAGGGGTGTGCCACCTTCGTGATGATCCCCGACGATGCGCCGACCGAGGCGGACGCCGTCTCGGCGGCCAACGAGGGCCTCACCGCTGCCAGCACATCGCGCCGGCGCGTCGTCGCATTCGACCGCGGCTACCTCGACGGCCTGGACCATGCCGGCGGCTACACCGCCACGCTGGCGCGCCGGCGCCAAGCCGTGCTGGACATATTCCGCACGCCCAACGCCCTCTCGACTCTCCTGCAGCCGATCGTCGACCTGTCCGACGGCACCGTGATGGGCTTCGAGGCGCTCTCGCGCGTGAGCCTCTCGCCCGAACGGGCGCCGGACCGCTGGGTCGCCGAGGCGCGGGCGGTCGGTCTGGGCGACGACGTCGAGGTGGCCTTCGTCCGCCACGCGATGCATCGCCGCGGGGGCCTGCCCCCCGGCACGCGTCTGTCGCTCAACGTCAGCCCGGCGACCGTACTGCTGCCCGAGATGGAGGAGGCCCTCGGCAGCGCCCCGCTGGACGGCATCATCATCGAGATCACCGAGAACGAGGCCGTGCACGACTACGCGCGGCTGGCGGCCCGGCTGGCGACCTACCGCGGGCGCGGCGCGCTGATCGCCATCGACGACACCGGCGCCGGTCACTCGTCGATGCGCCACATCGCCCAGCTGGCGCCCGACTACATCAAGATCGACCGCTCGCTGATCCACGATCTGCACCTGGACCACGCCAAGCGGGCGCTGGTGCGCTCGATGGTCAGCCTGGAGCGCGACCTGGGCGCGCAGCTGATCGCCGAGGGGATCGAGCAGCCCGACGAACTGGCGACCCTGCGCGAGCTGGGCGTGCACTACGGCCAGGGCTACCTGCTGGGCCGGCCGGCCGCCGAGCCGACGTCGGTGCCCTCCGCGGTCACCGCGGTCTGAGGGAGCGCCCCGGGGAGGGGCGCTCGGCGTCGCCCGCGATCCCTACAGGCCGGTGAGGTAGTCCCGGTAGGCGTCGGCGTCCATCAGGGAGTCCAGCTCGGAGGGGTCCGCGAGGCGGACGCGGATGAGCCAGCCCTCCCCATAGGGGTCGGCGTTGACCACCTCGGGCGTGGACGTCACGGCGTCGTTGACGGCCACCACCTCGCCGCCGGCCGGTGCGTAGATGTCCGAGACCGCCTTGACCGACTCCAGCTCGCCGTAGGTGCCGTCCTTGGTGATCGTGGCCCCCACCTCGGGCGGGTCGTAGTAGACGACCTCTCCGAGCGAGTCCTGGGCGAACCAGGTGATGCCGAACACGGCCTCATCACCCTCGACGCGCACCCAGTCGTGCTCGCGGTGGTAGCGCAGCTCGGCGGGGTAGCTCTCCTCTGCGGCCATCAGCTCTCCTTCGGGGACGTGGTCACGAGTGGGCGGGCCGCGGTGACCGCGGCCTTGCGCGTGCCGCGGACATCGACGAGCACGGGCGATCCCGGCTCGGCGAGGTGCGCGGGCAGGTAGGCCATGCCGATGCCGGCCCCCAGCGTGGGCGACAGGGTGCCGCTGGTGATGACCCCGAGGACGTCGCCCTCGGGATCCACCACGGGGCAGCCGGGCCGCGGGATGCCGGGGTCCGTGAGGCGGATCATGATCAGGCGCTCGGCGATGCCGTTCTCGCGCTGGGCGCGCATCACCTCGGCACCGGCGAAGCGACCGCCCGCCAGGTCGCAGGCCCATGCGAGCCCGGCCTCGATCGGGGTGCGCTCGCGCGAGAGCTCCTGCCCGTAGAGGGGGTAGCCCATCTCGAGGCGCAGCGTGTCGCGGGCCACGAGGCCCGCCGGGGTCGGCGCGCCGTCGGAGGCCATCAGGGCATCCCAGACGCTCGCCACGCCGTCCCACGGGGCCATGATCTCCACCCCCGGCTCACCCGTGTAGCCCGAGCGCGCCACCAGACAGGGAACGCCGGCCACGTCCACCTCGGCGACGCCGAAGTAGGGCAGGTCGAGGCTCGCGGGCGGCGCGTCGGTGAGCGGGGCCAGCGTGCTGCGCCACGCGCGCCCCTGGAGGGCCAGCATGCCCATCTCCAGCGAGCGGTCGGCCCACTCGACCTCGGCGGGGATCACCGTCTCGAGGCGCTCCACGCACGCGTGGATGTTGGACGCGTTGACCACCATCAGGTAGCGGTCGGCCAGGCGGTAGACGATCAGGTCGTCCACCACGCCGCCGTCGTCTGTGCACATCAGCGTGTACTGGCCGCGGCCGGGCACCAGGCGGTCGATGTCGTTCGTGAGGGCGTGGGCGAGGGCGGCGTCGGCACCGGGCCCGGAGACCTCGATCTGCCCCATGTGGGACACGTCGAACACGCCCAGGCGCTCCCGCACCGCGAGGTGCTCGGCCCGGGGGGTGGTGTACTGGAGCGGCATGTCCCAGCCGGCGAAGGCGCCGGTGCGGGCGCCGAGGGCCAGGTGGCGCTCGTGGAGTGGGGTTCGCGCGAGGGGTTCGGTCATCGGCGGTCACGCTACCAGCCTCGGCGGCCGGCGCCCGGCATCATCCCGGGATGCTCCTCAACATCGTCGCCCTCGTCGCGGGGGCCCTCATCCTGGCGGTGGCCGCGGACCGATTCGTCCTGGCGGCCGCCCGCATCTCGCTGGCGCTGCGCATCTCGGCCGTGGTGGTCGGCGCCGTGGTGATCGGCTTCGGCACCTCCACGCCCGAGTTGGTCACCGGCATCCTGGCGGCCACCCAGGGGTCGCTGGACATCGCCGTCGGCAGCGTCGTCGGCTCGAACGTCGCCAACCTGACGCTGATCGCCGGAGCCGCCGCCGCGATCGCCCCGATCACGATCGCCTCGCGGACGCTCCGCCGCGAGGCACCGCTGGCCGTCCTGGCCACGGCCGTCCTCGCGGTCCTCATGCTGGACGGTCTCACCCGCGGCGAGGCGGCGGTCCTGGCCGGCGCCTTCGTGGTGGTGATGGGACTCATGCTCCTCGGCGCCCGCGCGCCCGACGAGCCGCTCACCGACGAGGTGGAGCACTTCGCCCACTCGCGCGCGGTCGGACGCGAGGGCCTGTGGGCGGCGGTGGCCCTGCTCGGCGTGGTGGGAGGCTCCCAGGGACTGGTCTGGGGGGCCAGCGGTATCGCGACCGAGGTCGGCATCTCGGACGCGGTGGTCGGCCTGACCATCGTCGCCGTGGGCACATCGCTGCCCGAGCTGGTGACGGCCATCCAGGCCGCACGGCGCGGCGAGCCGGACCTCATCGTGGGCAACCTGCTCGGTTCCAGCGTGTTCAACGCGCTGCTGATCGTGGCGATCGCGGCCTTCATCGCGCCGGGATCGCTCGACACGGTGGAGATCGGGCCGACGATCGCGATGGTGGCCGTCACGGTCCTGGCCGGAGCGGCGATGGCCACGGGGCGGCGTCTGGGCCGGGCCGAGGGGATCGCACTGGTGGCCGGCTACTGCGCCCTGGTGCCCCTGGTCCTCATCTGAGGCCCGGAGCCACGCCGGGCCACCGTCCCCGCGCCGGCGCGGGGACGGTGGCCGCGGGTTTCAGCGCCCCTTGAGGAAGTCCGGCACCTCGAGAGCGTCGTCGGGCAGCGCGAACCCCTCGCGGTCCCGCTCCTCGAGGCTGAGACGCCGCGAGGTGGACGGAGCCGGCTCGGCCGGGGCGGAACGCTCACGGCGCGGGGGCAGCGACTCGTCGCGCCCGTAGCGCGGGGCTCCGCGCTGCTCTCGGGCCGCCGGCGCGGCCTCCGCCTGGACGGCCTCGAAGCCGGTGGCGATGACCGTCACGCGCAGTGCGTCGGACATCGTCTCGTCGATCACCGCGCCGAAGATGACGTTGCACTCCTCGTGCGCGGCCTGGCGGATGATGCTGGCCGCCTCGTCGATCTCGAACAGGCCCATGTCCGAGCCGCCCGTGATGTTCAGCAGCACGCCCGTGGCCCCGGACATGCTGGTCTCCAGCAGCGGGGACGAGATGGCGGCCTTGGCCGCCTCCGAGGCGCGGTCCTCCCCGCCGGCGCTGCCGATCCCCATCAGGGAGGCGCCTGCGTCCTGCATGATCGTGCGCACGTCGGCGAAATCCAGGTTGATGATGCCGGGCACCGTGATCAGGTCCGTGATGCCCTGGACGCCCTGGCGCAGGACGTCGTCGGCCATCTTGAACGCGTCCAGGATCGAGGTCCGACGCTCGACCACCTGGATCAGGCGCTCGTTCGGGATGACGATGACCGAGTCGACCTGCTTCTTAAGTTCCTCGATCCCGTCCTCGGCGCGGCGCGTCCGCTGCACGCCCTCGAAGGCGAACGGCCTGGTGACGACCCCCACGGTGAGCGCCCCCTGCTCGCGGGCGATCTGTGCGATGACCGGAGCCGCACCGGTACCGGTGCCTCCGCCCTCGCCCGCGGTGACGAAGACCATGTCCGCACCGCGGATGGCCTCCTTGAGCTCCTCGCGGCTCTCCTCGGCGGCATCGCGGCCGACGCGGGCATCGGCGCCGGCGCCGAGCCCCTTGGTGATGGCCCCTCCGATGTGGATCTTGGTGTCCGCATCGCACATGGTGAGGGCCTGCGCGTCGGTGTTCACAGCGATGAACTCCACGCCCCGCACGCCCGCGTCGATCATCCGGTTGACGGCGTTGGTGCCACCACCACCGACGCCGATCACCTTGATGACCGCCAAGTAGTTGTTGGTCTCCACCTGTGCTCGTCCCTTCGGCGGCACCCTCGCGACCCCCTTGCGGAAGCCCGCGAACGCACTGCTCATCCGGTGATTCAGACAACCCTCATGCGGTACATGAGGTCAACGAGACGTGCCCTGGACCGCGGATTCACCGGGAGCAGGCACGACTTCGCCACATTGGAAGGTAGCCATCATCGGCCACCATGTCAAGCAACGGTGAGGCATCGCTCGAGTGTTTGCCAGATTGCACCTCTGTGTCAGGTTCACGCTGAGTGTTCGCTACTCGCTGTCACCCTCCCCCGCCGGCGCGGCCTCGGTCGCAGTATCTGCAGCGGCGGTTGCATCGTCGTCCGGGATGGTGTCGCCATCCGTTTCACCGGACTCGGCATCCGGCTCCGGCAACCCGCCCACGGCCGGGTGCTCGGGCACGGTGAGGTCGATGTAGTCGGCCTCCTGGCGGTCCTGCTCGGACATCGCCGAGAGGACCAGGCCCAGAGCCGTGGCCTTGGCACGCAACCGCTCCGGGCGGCCGAGGCGCAACTCGGGCCCCCAGTCCAGACGACCGGTGACGACGCGGCCCGAGATCGTGAGATCGCGCACGCGCTCGGTGAGACCGGGTTCGAGGGCATCGAGGAACGCCACGGCGGGCATGAGCCCGTCGGCCAGGGTGTCCCCCACCGCCGGCGCGGACGGCCCCGCACGGAGGGTGCCGTGCGTCGCCTGCGCCGCCGGGTCGGCCGGCTCCAGGACGCGGCCGCGATGGGAGACGAGCACGGCGGTTCCGTCGTCGGCCACCGCGATGGCCGAGGGGCGGGCGGGGAACACCTCGACCACCAGCCCGCGGGGGAGATCCCGGGTCACGCGGATCGACTCGACGAACGGATAGGCGGAGGCGGCGCGGGCCAGGGCGGCGCGGTCCGGGGTCACCACCGACGAGCCGGCCACCGCGCGGGTGAGGTCGGCACGCAGCCCGGCGGCGTCCGGACGGGAGTAGTTCCGCACCTCCACCGAGCCGACCGACAGCAGGGGGCCCGTGGCCAGCCACCACCCGAGCGCCAGCGAGGCGACGGCGGCCAGCACCATCAACGCACGCCGGCGCCGCCGGCGACCCTGCTCGCGCGCCACGCGCCGGCGCCGGTCGCGGATGGCCGGGTGCTCGGGGGCGCCGCGCGGGGCGGGCGGATCGGCCACGGCGCCGCCGTCCCTGCGATCGCGGCTCACGCCGGCCCCAGGGGCGGCGCCACGATCCCGCGCTGGGCATCCAGGAAGCGCACCTCGGGGTGGAGCTCCGGGCCGCCGGCCGCCATCACCCGGCGCCGGCCCTCGGTCATCAGAGCGAGCACGTCCGCCGCCCGCGTGCCCGGCCCGGCCTCGATGAAGTTGGCGTGGACCGGCGAGAAGCGGGCGCCGCCGATGGTCAGTTCCTTGCACCCGGCCGCCTCCAGCAGGCGGCCTGAGGAATCGCCCGCCGGGTTGGTGAACACCGAGCCGAAAGTGCGCACCCCCTGGGGCTGGGTGCGGCGCCGGTGCCCCCGGAACTCGTCGAGGCGGGCGCGGATCTCCTCGGGCGCGCCGGGGCGCAGGGCGAAGCAGACCATCGTCACGACCTGGTCGGGGGTGATGGCCGAGCGGCGGTAGCCGAAGGCCAGGTCCTCGGGGCGCAGCACCCGCCGGCCCGCGGGGTCGCAGACGACCGCCCAGCGCAGGTCGTGGGCCAACTCGCCCGCGTGCGCGCCCGCGTTCATGGCCACCGCGCCCCCCGCGGTGCCGGGGATGCTGGCGCCCCACTCCAGGCCGGTCAGGCCGTGGTTGGCGGCACGCTGGACGGCCCGCGGCAACGACGCGCCGCCGCCGCACCAGACGTCGCCCGCCCGCACGGAGATGCCGGTGAGCGGACCGGCCAGGCGGACCACCAGGCCGCGGAAGCCGCGGTCGTCGATCAACAGGTTGGAGCCCCTCCCCACCACCGCGACGGGGAGGCCCGCCTCCCGGGCCCAGGCAAGCGCCCGCACCGCGGCGCGCGATGTGCGCACCTCGGCCAGGTGGTCGGCCGGCCCGCCGACCCGGATCGTGGTCAGCGGGGCCAGCGAGGCGTCGGCGATGACGCCGTCAGGTGCGGGCGGAGGTATCCCCATCGGGGTAGAGGTTTGCCAGACCGACCATCAACTCCTGCCCGAGGGTCGTCACGTCGCCCGCGCCCATGGTCATCACCAGGTCCCCGGGCCGGGCCTCGGCGAGGGCGATGTCACGCGCCGCGGCCAGATCCGGGGCGAAGTGGGCCTCGGTGGCCGCCGGCGGGACGGCCGCCGCCACCTGGGCCCCACCCACCTCCGGGTCGGCCGGCTCGCGGGCGAGGTAGACCTCGGTGACGATCGCGATGTCGGCCCCGGCCAGCGCGGCGCCGATCTCGGGGGCCAGGGCGCGCGTGCGCGAGGGCAGGTGCGGCTGGTAGATGACGATGATGCGCTCCGGGGCGTCCTCGCGCGCCGCGGCCAGGGTAGCGGTGATCTCGGCGGGGTGGTGGGCGTAGTCGTCCACCACCCGGATCCCGGCCACGCGCCCGCGCTCCTCCATCCGCCGGCCGACGCCCCGGAAGCCCGCCAGCCGCCCGGCGGAGGTCTCGGCGGGAACGCCGCACCACTCGGCGAGTACCAGCGCGCAGGCCGCGTTGCCGGCGTTGTGCAGGCCGGGGACCCCCAGCGGCACCTCCACGCGGCGACCGTCGGCCAGGACGGCCGTGAATCCGGGGCGCCCGGCGGCCCGCTCGATGCGGCACGCCGAACCGTCGATGTCGCCGACGTGGACCACCCGGCACGGCGCGCCCTCGGCACAGCGGCGGGCCTCCTCGTCGGGGCCCACCACCAGCAGGCCGTCCGCGGGCAGCCGCGCGACGAAGGCCCGGAAGACGGCGCGCACGTCGTCGATGGTGGCGTAGGTGGCGTGGTGGTCGTGATCGACGTTCAGCAGGATGGCCGCCTCGGGCGCCAGGTTGAGCAGCGAGCGGTCGCTCTCGTCGGCCTCCGCGACGAACCACTCGCCCCCGCCCCACCGTGCGCCCGTCCCGTCACCGCCCTCGATCACCGCGCCCACGCACGCCGAGGCCTCGGCCATCGCGCAGGCGAGCATGCCGCTGGTGGTGGACTTCCCGTGCGCACCCGCCACCGCCACCCCTCGGCGCAGCTCCATCAGCTCGGCCAGGAACTCGGACCGGTGCATCACATCGAGGCCGCGCTCGCGGGCGGCCACCAGATCGGGGGTCCCCTCGCCGACCGCAGTCGAGACCACCACCGCCTCCGCTGCCGGAGGGAGCGCCTCGGCGGCGTGGCCGGCGCGGGCGTCGACCCCCATCGCGCGCAGGGCCGCAAGGACCTCCGAGTCCTCGCGATCGGTCCCGCTCACCGAGTAGCCGGCGGACACGGCCAGTCTGGCGAGTGCGCTCATGCCGGCCCCGCCGATGCCCACCAGGTGGACGGACCGGGGGCTGCTCACCCGGACCGGGAGCGGCGACGCAGAGGCCCCCGCAGCCGCCCCCCGAGGCGCCGCAGGCGACCGTGCGGGCGCGGATCCCGGGCCAGAGACACGGCCTCCTCGGCGACCCTGTCGGCCGCGTCGGGGCGCCCGACCGCGGCGGCGGCGTCGGCCATGGCGTCCAGACGGTGCCGGTCGGACAGGAGGGCGCCGACCAGGGCCCGCAGGTGCTCGCCCGTGCAGTCGGCGTCCGGCAGCACCACGGCGGCGCCGGCCTCGGCCAGCCAGCGGGCGTTCTTGGCCTGGTGGTCGGCCGTCGCGTGGGGGTAGGGCACCAGGATCGAGGGACGCCCGATGGCCGCGAGCTCGAAGACCGAGCCGCCGGAGCGCGAGACCACCAGATCCGCCGCCGCCAGCGCGTCGGGCAGGTTGTCCAGCCACGGGACCAGGCGGTAGTGCTCGCCGGCCTCGTGGCGGGCCAGGCGGGCGGCGGTCTGCTGGTGCTGCCCCGGGCCGGACACGTGGATGACATCCAGCGGCGGGTGGTCGCCGAAGGCATCGACCGCGGCCTCGTTGAGGGTGCGGGCGCCCTGGCTGCCGCCGACCACGGTCACCACCGTCGCATCCGGATCGATGCCGAAAGCGCGCCGGCCGGCGGTGCGGGTGGCCTCGGAGACCTCACTCGCCACCGGGCGCCCTGTGACCAGATAGCGCCCGCCGTTGCGGCCCGGCAGCGGGAAGGCCAACGTGACCCGCTTGGCCAGCGGCGCCGCCAGGCGGTTGGCCACCCCCATGTGCGAGTCGGCCTCCATCAGCAGCACGGGGCGACGGGTCAGCCACGCGGCCAGCGCCACCGGGCCGGCCACATAGCCGCCCGCGCCGATCACCACGTCGGCGCCGCGCCTGCGCAGCAGCAGGATGGCGCGCGGGAGGGCGCACAGCGTCGTGGCCACCGTGCGCAGGTTCCCCAGCGAGAAGCGCCGCTGGAAGCCGCGCAGTGCGATCTGGTCCTCGGGGTACCCGGCCTCGGCGACCCGGCCTGACGCGCTGGCCCCACGGGCCCCGATGAAGGCGACCTCAGCCCCGCGCGCCCGCAGCGCGGCGGCCACCGCCAGCGCGGGCATCACGTGCCCGCCCGTCCCCCCGGCCGCGATCACGGCGGTCACCGACCGCGACGACGCGGCCGGCGTGGACCTCTGAAGTTGTTCGACGTCCGATGTTGACAAGGATCCCCGTGCAGCAGAGGAGGACGATCAGGCTGCTGCCGCCGTAGGAGACGAACGGCAGGGTCAGGCCGGCCAGCGGCATCAGACCCAGTACCGCGCCCATGTTAATGAACGCCTGCACGACCACCATGGCGGTGATGCCCGTGGCGACCACCTGCTGGTGCAGATCGGGGGCGTTGGCGGCGATCAGGAAGCCCGCGACGGCGAAGACGAGGAACCCCAGCACCACCCCCGCAAGGCCGATGAGCCCGAGTTCCTCGCCGACCGTGGCCAGGATCATGTCGCTGCTCGCCTCGGGGAGGTAGAAGGCCTTCTGCACCCCGTCGCCGAGCCCCACCCCCCGGATCCCCCCGACGCCCACGGCGATCTGCGCCTGGAGCGCCTGATGGCCGTCGCCGGCGCCCGGGGCATCCGGGGAGAGGAACGCCAGCAGGCGCTCGCGTCGGTAGGGCTCGGCCATGATGGCCATCGCCGCCACGCCGAGGGCGGCGCCGGCGACGGCCATCAGGTGGCGCAGGTGCGCGCCGGCCACGACGAGCATCGCCAGGAGCGTCGCGCCCAGGATGAGGGTGGTGTCCATGTCCGGCTGGAGCATGATCAGCAGGGCGATGGTGGCAGCCACGGCGAAGTACGGCAGCAGGCCGCGCCAGTCGCGCAGCGCCCCGGGATGGCGGGCCACCAACTGGGCGACCCACAGGATGAGCGCGAGCTTCGCGATCTCCGAGGGCTGCACGGTGCCGAAGGCCGGCAGCGCGATCCATCGCTGCGCGCCGTTGACCTGGGTGCCGACGCCCGGGATCAGCACCACGACCAGCATCAGGAGCGCAACGGCGAGCAGCGGTGGCCCGAGACGCCGGAGCCCGCGCGGACCCATCCGCACGAAGACCAGGTAGCCGGCGATGCCGAGGACCGCATAGAACACCTGGCGTGTGGCCTGCCCGGTGGGGTCCTGCTGGGTCAGGAGAGCGGTGGCGCTCGACGTGGAGTACACCATGACGAAGCCGAAGCAGACCAGCGCGGTGACGGCCGCCAGGAGCATCGTCTCGGGACGCGGCCAGCCCCCCTGGTCGGCGCGGCGGGCCTCTCGACGGGGGCGGCTGGCGGCGGGTCCGGACACGGCTGAAGGGTCTTCGCCGCGGGCCGGTCCGCCCCTCCCGTCGTCCGCGGAGGGGCCGTGTCCCGCGGGTCAGACGGCGGAGTCCGTCCGGGCCCGGTCCTCGTGGGTCAGGTCCTCCCGGACATGCCGGTC
This sequence comes from Miltoncostaeaceae bacterium, assembly GCA_040219555.1. Classification (GTDB taxonomy): domain Bacteria; phylum Actinomycetota; class Thermoleophilia; order Miltoncostaeales; family Miltoncostaeaceae; genus JAVJSF01. The sequence goes on along the minus strand of JAVJSF010000001.1, from coordinate 47,950 downwards.
CACCCGGCCGTCGTCGACCGCGAAGACGCTCACCACCCAGACGAAGTTGATGCCGAGCGCCACGGCCAGTCCGCTCGCGATCCCCAGGGCGATCCCCCACCCGAAGAGCATCGCCCCCAGCCCGATGGCCACACCGAGCGGCCACGCGCCGATGACCGCGATCTTGAACCAGCGCCCGCGCGCGCTCGAACGCACGTCCTGTGCATCGCCGTGATCCCCGCCCGTCGAAGTGCCCGGCATCTCGCCCTCCCTGTGTCCGTATGCCTCGGTACCCAGCGTATCGGCATCCGGCCTTTTTACCAACACCGATCGTGTTGTAAAATGATCTCCATGGGAGCCCACGACCGGCCCGGCGCCGCCGACCGCATCGCCCGCGCCCTGGCGGAGGGCGCGCCTCTCGGCGTCGCTGAACTCGTCGAGCGCACCGGCCTGCACGAGAACGCCGTCCGCCGCAACCTGGCCCGGATGGTGGACGCGGGCCGCGTCCACTCCGAACGCGCCCCCGCGGCGGGGGGCCGCGGGCGGCCGCGCCTGCTCTACCGCGCCGTCGGCGGCGCCGAGCGTCCGTATGCCGAGCTACTGCCGCTCGTGCTGGAACTGCTGGCGACCGGCGGCACGGACGGCGGCGGGGCCGCCCATCGCCTGGGCCGCGCGCACGGGCGGGCCACCGCCGGCGCCGGTTCGGCGACCGAGGCAGTCACGGCCACGCTCGCCGACCTGGGCTTCGCACCGTCCCGCAGCGGAGCGCACGACATCGCGCTGGGGGCCTGCCCCTTCGCCGACCAGGTGCTGAGGCCGGGAGGACGGGCGCTTTGCGCGCTGCACCACGGCATCGTGGCCGGCGTGGCGCTCGAGCGCGGCGGCGAGGTGACGGCCTTCACCGCGAACGACCCGAACCGGGCACCGTGCACGCTGAGCGTGCGCGACACCCCGTCGGGCGATCAGGAGGCCGGCAACTCCGCGACCAGCGCGCGGAAGGCCTCGCCCCGCTCCCCGTAGGAGCCGAACTGGTCGAAGCTGGTGCAGGCGGGGCTGAGCAGGACGGTCTCGCCTGGCCGCGCGTGGGCAGCGGCCGCCGCGAGCGCATCGGCCATCGTCGGGAGGACCGAGTGCGCGACGCCCGCCTCCGCGAAGGCGGCGGCCAGGGTGGGCCCCGCCTCTCCCATCAGATAGGCGTGCGTGACGGCGCCGGCCGCGGCGCGGGCCAGCGCCTCGAACGGGGTCCCCTTGTCGCGCCCGCCGGCGATCAGGCGGACCCCGGCCGGATACGCGTCGAGGGCCGCCAGCACGGCGTCCGGGTTGGTGGCCTTGGAGTCGTTGACGTACGCCACCCCGCCGCGCTCGCCCACGGGCTCCAGCCGGTGGGCCACCGGTGTGAAACTGCGCAGGCCCGCGGCGATCTCGGCGCCCGTCAGCCCGGCATGGGCGGCCAGAGCGGCGGCGGCCATGGCGTTCTCGCGGTTGTGGCGCCCCCGCAGGGGCACGTCGGCCCAGTCGATGATCCAGCCGAGGCGTGCCACGTGCAGGCCCCCCTCCGACCAGGCCGCGGCGTCCGGCTCGCCGGCGTGCTCGGCAAGCCGCCGCGAGGCGGCCCGCCCCGTCGCGAGCAGGGGCGCGGGAAGGATGGCCAGGTCCCCGGGTTCCTGGCGCTCGAAGATACGCAGCTTGGCCCGGCGGTAGGCATCCATGCTGCCGTGGCGGTCCATGTGGTCGGGGCTCAGGTTCAGCAGCACCGCGCCGGCCGGATGGAAGCGTTCGATGTCCTCGAGCTGGAAGGAGGAGCACTCCATCACCAGCCACGCGGCCGGGTCCACGGCGTCCACCAGGCCGGCCACGGGGGTGCCGACATTGCCGCATGCCACCGCGGCCCGGCCGGCCGAGCGCAGCAGGTGTGCGGTCAACTCGGTGGTGGTGGTCTTGCCGTTGGTGCCCGTGATGGCCAGCACCGGGTTGGGTGACTCACGACCCGCCAACTCGATCTCGCTCCACACCGGCACGCCCCCGGCCCTGGCCGCGGCGATCGCCTCGTCCTCTCCCGGGACCCCCGGGCTCTTGACCACGAGGTCGACCCCGGGCACCGCGCCGGCGTGGCCGGTGCGGACCTCCACCCCGAGCGGCTCCAGCACGGCGGCGGCACCCTCGGCGGGGCCGGCGTCGACGGCGGTCACCGACCACCCGCGGCGGGCCAGCAGCGCGGCGGCCGCTCGGCCGGAGAGGCCGAGCCCCACGACCAGCGCCCGGCCGGGCCCGGAGGCGGCCATCAGATCGTCTGCAGGTCGCGGAAGAACAGGGTGAAACCGACGGCGGCGAAGAGGGCCGCCACCAGCCAGAACCGCACGATGATCTTGGTCTCGGTCCAGTCCGCCATCTCGAAATGATGGTGGACCGGGGTCATCAGGAAGACCCGCCGGCGCAGCTTCTTGAAGACGACCACCTGGATGATGACCGACAGCGCCTCGGCCACGAACACCATCCCGATGACGATGAGCAGGATCTCGGTCTTGGTCATTACTGCCATGGCGGCCACCGCGCCGCCGAGCGCGTAGGACCCCGTGTCGCCCATGAAGACGGCCGCCGGGAACGAGTTGAACCACAGGAAACCGATGCACGCCCCCACCAGGGTGGCGCCGAAGATCGCCAGGTCGCGCTGTCCGCCCACGAAGGCGATGGCGGTGTAGCAGGTGAGCACGATGCCGGCGACGCCGGCGGCGAGGCCGTCCAGTCCGTCGGTGAGGTTGACCGCGTTCGCCGCGGCGGTCACGACGAGGAACACGAGGATGAAGTAGGCGATCGAGCCGAGATCGAAGGAGCGGTCGGCGATCGGCACGGTGAGGGTGGTGGGCAGGCCGACGATCGTCACCGCCACGGGCACGAAGACGGCGGTGACCGCCAGCAGCCCCAGGATCCGCCACTTGCCGGCCAGACCCAGCGAGCGCCGCTTGACCACCTTCATGAAGTCGTCCAGGAAGCCGATCAGGCCACACGCCACGGTGACGAACAGCACCAGCATCGCCTCGGTACTGCGGCTGGAGAGGATCACGAACGGCAGCGCGGTGGCCACGAGGATGAGGATGCCGCCCATGGTGGGCGTGCCCTGCTTCTCCTGGTGGGCACCGGGGATCAGGCCCTCCGGACGGATGAACTGGCCCACCTCGTTGGCGCGCAGCCAGACGAGGAACTTCGGCCCGAGGAACAGCATCAGGGTGGCGGCCGAGATGGCCGCGATCAGGACGCGGGGCATCTAGAGCGCCCCCGGTCCGGGCGGGCCGGCGACGATCGGGGGCGGGCCGCTCATCCGCCTCCCGCCAGCGCCGCAACGACCCGCTCGAGCTCCATGCCACGCGAGCCCTTCACCAGCACCACATCGCCCGCCTCGATCAGCGCCGGGACGCCGGCGGCGGCCTCCTCCACCGAGGCGAAGTGGACGCTCTCCACCGGCTCGGCACCCTTGCGGTACCAGGCGGCCTGATAGCCGACCGCGATCAGCAGCTCGACCCCCGCCTCGCGTACCGCCTCTCCCACCTCGCGATGGTAGGCCGCCTCGTCGGCGCCCAGCTCGCGCATGTCGCCCAGGATGGCCACGCGGCGCCCGCCGCGGGTGGCCAGATCCTCCAGGGCCGCCCGCATCGCCAGCGGGTTGGCGTTGTAGCAGTCCTCGATCAGGTGCGCGCCGCCCGGCAGGGTGCGCTCCTGGCCACGCATGGCCGACATCGCCACCTGCACGCGGGTCCCGGGCGCCACGTCCACGCCGAGCGCCTCACAGCAGGCCAGGGCGGTGGCCAGATTACGCCGCTCCCACCCCTTGGCCAGGGCGGTGTCGAGCGCCACCGCGGGCTCGGCCGGGGCGCGGATGACCCGCACGCCGGCGGGCAGCGCCGCGATGTACTCGTCCAGCAGCGGCTCGTCGCCGGGCACCACCGCCACGCCGCCCTCGCGCAGGCCACCCAGGATCTCGGCCTTGGCGGCGGCGACCGCCTCGACGCTGCCCAGCAACTCGAGGTGGACAGGCCCGATGGCCGTGATGCAGGCCACATCGGGCGGCGCCAGCGTCACCAGGTCGGCGATCTGCCCGGGCCCGCGCATCCCCATCTCCACCACGGCCACCTCCACGCCCTCCGAGAGCCCGAGCAGCGACATCGGCACGCCGATCTCGGTGTTGCGGTTCCCGGGGGTCCCCTCCGCCCGAACGCCGGCGGCATTGAGCAGCGCGACCAGGGTGTCCTTGGTGGTCGTCTTGCCGAAGGCGCCGGTGACGGCGACCACGCGGGCGCCCGAGCGCTCGAGCGCCAGCCGACCCGCGGACTGGAGCACGGCCACCGGGTCCGGCGCCACCAGGACCGGCCGGCGCAGCGCCTGCGCCTCGCCCTCGATCCAGCGCCACGCCGCCTCCCCCACCACGGCCGCCGCGGCGCCGTCGCGCAGGGCATCGATGGCGTACTGCCCCCCGTCGGTGACCTCGCCCCGGATGCCCACGAACAGCGAGCCGGGCACGACGTCCGTCGAGTCGACGCACGCGCCGTGGATCTCGGTGTCGGGCAGGCCCACGGGAAGGCGCCCGCCCGCTCCGGACTTGAGGATGTCGTTGATCGTGATCACGCCTGCGGCCCCCGGTCGGCGGCGGCCCCGGAGGACCCCGCGATGATCTCGCGCGCCACGACGCGGTCGTCGAACGGGGTGATGACCCCGGCGCGTTCCTGGCCCTGCTCGTGGCCCTTGCCCGCGACCACCACCACATCGCCGGGTCCGGCATCGGCCACCGCGGCCGCGATAGCGGCCCGCCGGTCGGGCTCCACGACGACCCGGGCCGGGGCGTCGGTCATCCCGGCCAGGATCTCGCCGATGATGACATCCGGCTCCTCGCCCCGCGGGTTGTCGGAGGTGATCACCGCCACGTCGGCCAGCCGGCCCGCCACCGCGCCCATCAGGGGGCGCTTGCCGCGGTCGCGGTCGCCGCCGCAGCCCACGGCCACGATCAGGCGGCCGCCGTCCACCAGCTCGCGCGCCGTCGCGAGGACGTTCTCCAGCGAGTCCGGGGTGTGGGCGTAGTCGACGATCACCGGGAACGGCTGGCCCGCCTCGACGGCCTCGAAACGGCCCGGTACCCCGGCCACGCCGGCCAGCCCCCGCGCCACCGCCCCGTGGTCGAGCCCGAGCACCTCCCCCACGGCCACGGCGCCCAGCAGGTTGCTGAGGTTGAAGCGCCCGCGCAGGGCCGAGACGATCTCGATCTCGCCGCGTGGCGTGAGGACCCTGGCGCGGATGCCGGTGTCGAGCCCCGCCACCGACGCCGGCCGCACCGCCGCGTCGCGGGCCTCCACCGCATAACCCAGCGCCCCGCACTCGGCCGCCAGGCGCCGGCCGTACGGATCGTCCAGATTCACCGCCGCGGGCGGTGCGGGGCCGTCCTCGGGCGGACGCACGAACAGCATCCGCTTGGCCTCGTAGTAGGGCTCCATCTCTCCGTGGTAGTCCAGATGGTCCTGGGTGAGGTTGGTGAACAGGGCCGCGGCGAAGCGCACCCCGGCGACGCGACGCTGGTGGAGCGCGTGCGAGGACACCTCCATCGCACACGCCCGGTCGCCGGCCGCCAGCATCCGGGTGAACAGGTGCTGCAGGTCGAGCGCGTCGGGGGTGGTGTGCGCAGCCGTCGTGGGCACGCCGCCCACGCGCGTCTCGATGGTCCCGATCAGTCCGCACGGCCGGCCGGCGGCGGCCAGCACCGCCGCGCAGAGCATGGCGCAGGTGGTCTTGCCGTTGGTACCGGTGACCCCGACCACCTCGAGCGCCCGCGAGGGGTGCCCCTCCCAGCGGTCGGCCATCAGGGAGAGGGCCAGCCGGGCGTCGGTGACCACCACCTGCGGAACCTCAAGTCCCGCCAGGGGGCGCTCCACCACCAGGGCGGCCGCGCCCGCGGTCACCGCCTGCGGGGCGAAGTCGTGCCCGTCGGCGCTGAGGCCGGGTACCGCGACGAACAGACAGCCGGGGCCGGCCTCGCCGGCATGGCGCACCAGGGCGGTGATCCCGAGCCCGCCGGTCGCCGGCGGCGCGGCGGCGCCGGGGACCGCGCGGATCAGCTCACGAAGCTCCATCGGCGGCGATGCTAGTGGACGCCGCCGGGCGCCGGGCCGGCACCCCTCACGGCTCGATGCGCAGCGCGTTGGCGGCGAACTCGGCGATCTTCTCGAAGGCGGGAGCCGCCACGTCGCCGCCGTAGATCGACCCGGCGGTGGGCTCGTCCACCATCACCGCGATCACCAGTTGCGGGTCGTCGGCGGGCAGGTAGCCGACGAACGACGGGGCATAGCGTGAGGTCGAGTACGCGCCGGCCGCCGCGTCGTACTTCTGGGCGGTGCCGGTCTTGCCCGCCACCTCGTAGCCGCGCACCTGGGCGGCCGTGCCGGTGCCGTCGGCGTCCGAGACGACCCGGCGCAGCATCGCGTCGACCTGGCCGGCGGTCTCCTCCGAGATCACCCGCTGGGGGGTCGGCACCGACACGGGCTGCTCGCCGAGACGGTCGAGCAGGTGCGGGGTCACCAGCAGACCCCCGTTCGCGATGGCGCCGTACGCCCGCGCGAGCTGGAGCAGGGTCACCGAGACCCCCTGCCCGAGCGGGATGTTGCCGATGGAGAACCCGAACCACTCCTCCGAGGGGCGCAGGTACCCGGGGTCCTCTCCGGGGAAGTCGAGGCCGGTCGTGGAGCCGAACCCGAACCGCTCCATCCAGTGGATGATGCGCTCCTTGCCCAGGCCGAGGGCCACCTTGACCGTGCCGACGTTGGAGCTCTGGGACAGGATCTGCCCGGTGGTGAGGACCGTGTCGAAGTCGCGGTGCGCCTCCTTGATCTCCCGGTCGAACAGCGGCATCACGGCCGGGAGGTCATAGAGGGTCTCCGGCTCGGTGGTGTCGTCCTCGAGCGCCCCCGCGATGGTCACCGGCTTGAAGGTGGAACCGGGCTCGAACTGGTCGGTGGCCGGGCGGTTCCGCGTCAGGTCCAGGTTGATGTTGGACCGCCGGTTGGGGTTGTAGCGGGGGACCGACGACATCGCCAGGATGCGCCCGTCGCGCGGGTCGAGCACCACGGCCATCGCCGATCGCGCGCCGTGCTCCTCGCGCGTCTCGAGCAGGATCCGGTCGACGCGGTCCTGGATGGCGCTGTGCACCGACAGGTGCAGGTCCTCACCGGGGACCGGCTCGGTGTCGGAGGGCACCCGGATCGTGCGACCGAAGGCGTCGCGCACCCGGACGCGCACGCCGGGCGTGCCGGTCAGGACCTCGTCGTGCATCAACTCCAGCCCCGAGACGCCGGCGGCGTCGGTGTCGGTGAGGCCGATGAGTTGCGCCGCCAGGGGCCCGCCGGGCAGGAAGCGCTCGTAGACGTCCTCGAAGTGGATCCCGTCCAGGGCCCTGCGCCGCAGCGCGTCGGCCTTGGTGAGCGAGACCCCGCGCGCCACGACGGCGTACTGCCCGTCGCCGCCGAGGCGGTCCTCGAGCTCCACCGGGTCCATCTGGAGGGTCCGCGCCAGGACCTCGGCGGTGCCGGCCGGATCGGTCACGTTGGCCGGGGTGGCCGTGATGTCCACCTTGAGGTTGTCGGTCGCCAGTACCCGCCCGTCGGCGCTGACGATGCTCCCGCGCTGGGTGATGAGCGTGACGGTCTCGCGGTTGCTGTCTGTGGCCCGCGCCGAGAGATCGTCGGCCCGCACGGTCCCGAGGTAGGTGGCACGGGCCCCCACGACGAGGAGCAGGAGCACCGACAGGGCCGCGAGCACCCGCACCCGGCGCGTGCGCGCCGCGGGGTGCTCGGGCTCGGGCGCACGGGTGCGACGCCGTCGCCGGTCGGCCGGCGGGCGCCGGTCGGCCGGCGGACGACTCACTGCGCGGGAACCCGGAGCGGGGTGATCGAACTGGCCGCGGGCAGCCCCATGCCCAGGCGCACCTGGGCGCGGTCGACCACGGTGGCGTCGGCGCGCTCGAGCTGGGCGCGCAGCCGGACCACCTCGGCCTCGGTCACGCGGGCCTGCTCGACCACGCGGCCGGTCTCGGCGGTGAATGCCAGCTTGGACACGTTGATCCACACGATGCCGCCCAGCAGGAGCGCGATCAGGGGGATCACGAGCAGCCCCAGCCGCGGCCGCGGGCGGGCCGGTGCGGCCGCGCGGCGACGCGGCTCCGGGACGGGGGCCGGTGCGGTGCGCCGGGGCGGCGCCTCATGGCGCCGGGGGCGCGCCTCATGGCGCCGGGGGCGCGCCGGGGCCGGTGCGGTGGCCACCGCACGCGCAGTACGCGCGCTCATGTCTCCTCCCGTCGGCGGAGCCCGCGCAGGCGCGAGGGCCTGGCACGCGGGTTGCGCTCCACCTCGTTGGGTCGCGGCATACGGGCCTTCCCGCCCACCAGGTCCGCCTGGGGCACCCGTCCGCATCCGCAGACGGGCATGTCGGGCGGGCAGATGCACCCGCGCGCACGGTCGCGCATGAAGGACTTGACCATGCGGTCCTCGAGCGAGTGGAAGGAGATCACGGCCAGTCGCCCGCCGGGGGCCAGGAGGGAGAAGGCGTGCTCGAGCCCCTCCTCGAGCACTTCCAGTTCCCGGTTCACCTCGATGCGCAGAGCCTGGAAGACCCGCTTGGCCGGGTGGCCGCCGGCGAACAGGGCCGGCGTGGGCACGGCCTGGCGCACCACCTCCACAAGATCCCCGGTGGTGGTGATGGGCCCGGCGACGCGCCGGCGGACGATGGCCCGCGCGATCTGGCGCGCGTAGCGCTCCTCGCCGTAGGTGCGGATGATCCGGGTCAGTTCCTGCTCGGTGCCTCCCGCCACCACGTCGGCCGCGGAGCGCTCGACGGTGGGGTCCATGCGCATGTCCAGCGGCGCCTGGCGCGAGTAGGAGAACCCCCGGTGGGGCTGATCGATCTGCATCGACGACAGCCCGAGGTCCATCAGCACGATGTCCGCGCGCACGCCCTCGTCGGCCAGGTCGGCCAGCGCGGCGGCGAAGTTGCCGCGCACGAAGCGCGTGGCGCACTCGACGCCCTCGGTCAGGTCCTCGAACCAGGCGATGGCCTCGGGGTCCTGGTCGATGGCGATGTACAGGCCCTCGGGGCCCAGATACGGGGCGATGGCCGCGGCGTGGCCGCCCGCACCGAAGGTGCAGTCCACCACGGTGGCGCCGGGCCCCGGATCGGCGATGGCGAGGACCTCCTCCACCAGGACCGGCTCGTGGCCGCCCCCGGAGGGCCTATGCGATGCGATCGGCAAGGCGCTGGGCACGGGCCGCTACCCCCTCCTGTCGAAGCTTGGCGAAGCGGGCGGCGAGGCGGTCGGGGTCCCAGACCTCCAGGTACTCCCCCACGCCGATGACCTTCACCTTCTTGCCCCCGATACCGGCGTGCTCGCGCAACTCCGGCGCCAGGGGGACGCGCCCCTGGCCGTCGAGGTCGTGGTTGTAGACGCCGGCGATGAGGAACCGCGACAACTCGCGCGCCTCGTCGTCGAGCACGCTCATCGTCCCGAAGGTGCGCTCCACCAGGGAGGGCCACTCCTCGGTGGACGCGATGATGAGGCACTCGTCGATCCACCACCCCACCGTGGCGCCGCCCTGGAAGGGCTCGCGCAGGCGGGCGGGAATGGCCAGGCGGAAGCGGCTGTCGAGACTGCACTCATGGGTCCCGCTGAGCAGCCGGCGTTGCATGGGCCCCACGGTACCCCACATCGCCCCACAGAACAATCCATATTCCCCCGTCAGCGACCACGATTCCCCCCGGAGGCCCCCGGCGCAACGTCCGGACGCACGCCCGTCGCCCGCAACGGCCGTTGCGCCACCTGCACCACCGAACACTTGTTCGCGTCCGACGGCGCGGCTACAGTCCTCTCCATGACCGCCCTGGCCCCCCTCCCCACCGCCGACCGACCCGCGCCCGCCGCCGGCCTCCCGGCCCCGCTGCGCGAGGCCCACGCTCCCGCCCCGCGCCGCCGGCGCACGCCCGCCGCGGGTGACGTGGCCCGGTACGGCCTGGGGCTCACCATCGGCTTCCTGCTGGCGGCGCTGGCGTCCGGAGCCGGTGGCGGCGTCATCGTGGGCGGTCAACTCGCGCTGGCCGCGCTGTCGGGCCTGGTGGCCCTGGGGGCCGCGGCCCGCGCGCGGGCCGTCGCCGCCAGGTGAGCGCCCTGTAACACCGCCGTACGCCCCAGCGACTAGAGTCGCGACGGTGGGAGCGCGCGCCGACACACAGCGGTCGCCCGGCGGAGACGAGCGGTATCTCCGCCACTGGGGCCTGAGCGAGGCGCCGTTCCAGCTCGACCCCGACCCCCGCTTCGCCTTCCCGCGCGAGGACCACCGCGAGGGGGTGGCACGGATCCTGTTCGGGATCACGCAGATCGGCGGCCTGGTGCTGGTCACCGGCGAGATCGGCGCGGGCAAGACGCTGCTGTGCCAGTCGATCGTCGAGGCCCTCGACAGCGAGGGGATCCGGGCCGGGGCGATCCCCAACCCGCCGCGGACGGGCTCCGCCCTGCTGAGCGATGCCCTGGTGGCGATCGGTGCCGATGGGGGCGGGGGCTCGGCCGCCAAGCGCGCCGAACGCATCCGGGCTCGCCTGTCGATGGGTGCCAGCCAGGGGCGGCGGACGGTCCTGATCGTGGATGAGGCCCAGCGGCTCGACCCGCGGGCGCTGGACGAGCTGCGCATGCTCACCAACCCCGCGGGCACCGTGCCGGGCCTCCCGATCGTCCTGATGGGTCAGCCCGAGTTGAGGGACCACGTGGGCCGCCAGCCGCAGGTGGACCAACGCGTGGTGGTGCGCTTCCACATGGGCCCCATGGACGCCGACGAGGTGGACGCCTACGTGCAGCACCGCACGCGGGTGGCGGGCGCCGGCCGGCGGATCGTCAGCAAGCGGGCGACCCGGGCGGTCCACGCCGAGACCGGCGGGCTGCCGCGACCGGTGAACATGCTCCTCGCCAACGCCCTGTTCGTGGCGGCGATGCGCGGCGAGGAACAGGTGAGCGCCGACACCGTCCGCGACCTGGCCGAGGACCGCCGTACCGGGGGCACGGCGTGAGCCGTATCAGCTACCAGGGAATCCTGGAGGGGCCCGACCCCTCGCGATCGGGCCACGCCGCGCTGGGGTCCGAGGCCATCACCACCCGTCGCAAGGAGGCCAAGGTCACCCTGCGGGTGGACATCTCGAAGGTCCAGTCGCGCTGGCTGACCGAGGTGGGTGAACTCACGGGCGAGGGGGTCGACACCGGCGCGCTGGTGCGCGCGCTGATCGACCTGGGCATGGAGCTGGAGATCGACTGGCCCCTGGTGGCCGGGGGGCGCATGCTGCGCGAGGAGGTCCGCCGCTCGGTGCTGGTGCGTCGCGGGGAGTCCGGCTAGTGGCACAGGCGTGGGAGGTGAACGGCCTGCGCAAGAACGCGCGCTTCGCCGACGCCGCGGGCCGGGTCATCCTGACGCGCTGGTTCGAGATGATGAGCCACCGCGAGGGCACCCTGGCCGGCGAGGACATCGAGCACCTGCACGCGATGCGCGTCTCCTCGCGCCGCCTGCGGGCCGCGATGGATGCGTTCGCGGCGGCGTTCCCCGAGGGCTCCTTCCGCCGCAACCTGCGCCGGGTGAAGGAGGTCACCGACACGCTCGGCGACGCGCGGGACCTGGATGTGGCGATCGAGGCGCTCACGTCGCTCCTGCCGGACCTGGCGCCCGACGAGCGACCGGGTATCGAGGGGCTGATCGCCCGCTACCGGCAGGAGCGCGGCGAGGAGGACCAGCACATCCGGGCGATGTTCGCGCGCCTGGACGAGGATGACTTCGAGCGCCACTTCGTGGCCTGGGTGGAGAAGCACACCGGGATCGCGCTGACCAAGCTGCGTCCGCGCGCGCCGGCGGGGAGCGACTGATGGCCAAGCCGCGCCCGGTGCCCGGGCTGGACGCGACGCGGAAGCTGCGGCCCAACGCACGACGCATCCTCGCCGTGCGCATCGAGGAGGTCCACTCCTACGACGGCGCCATCGCCGACCCGGCGAGGGTGGGCGAACTCCATGACATGCGTATCGCCTTCAAGCGCCTGCGCTACCTGCTCGAGATCTTCGCGGTCGCCTTCGATGCCGACCTGAAGCCGTACCTGTCCACCGTGAAGGACCTGCAGGACATCCTGGGCGAGATCCACGACCGCGACGTGCAGGTGCCGATGCTGCTGGACCACCTGGAGTGGCTCGACGAGCGGGAGGCGATGGCCGTCCGGCGCAACGTGGCCGAGGCCATGGCCGCGGGCGAGGTGGCACCGCGCCGGCGCCGGCCCACCGAGCGCGCGTACCGGGAGTTCCGCGAGCGACTGGAGGTGGGGATGCGCGCCGACGAGCGGATCGGCGTCCACGCGCTCATCGCGCGCCGGCGCCGGGAGCGAGATGATCTGCACCGCCGTTTCCTGGACGAGTGGCGGCGCCTGAAGCACGAGCGCTTCCGGCGTTCGCTCGAGGCGGCTCTCGGGATATCGCGCGACTGACGACGGGAGAAGGATGACCGGGAGCCACAGGCGGCTCGCCCTCCTGGGCGACGTCCACGGGAACGCAGCCGCCCTCCGGGGGGTCCTTGAGGCGGTGGACGCGCTGGGGATCACCGCCGGTGCCAGCACCGGCGACCTCGTGATGCGCGGCATGGAACCCGAGGCCTGCATCGCGCTCCTGCGCCGGCGCGGGTGGCCGAGCACGATGGGCAACACGGACCTCAAGGTGGCCACCCGCGCCGCCCGCCGGCCCGACGACCCCAAGGCGCGCCGCGTGGGCTCGCGTTCGTGGACCACCAACCGGCTGGACGCGGAGGATCTGGCGTGGCTGGCCGCCCGGCCGATGATCTCGCGTGTCGACCTCGCCGGCCGGCGCGTGGTGGTGATGCACGGTGGCCCCGAGGATCCGCGCGATGCCGTCGACGAGGCGACGCCCGACGGCGAGCTGGCCGCCCTGGCGGCGTCGATCGAGGCCGACGTGGTGGTGATGGGCCACATACACCGACAGATGGTCCGTCGCGCCGGCGGCGCCCTGTTCATCAACCCGGGGTCGGTGGGCGAGGCCGTCGACGGCGACCGGCGCCCGCGCTGGGCCTGGCTCGAGGCGGGTCCCCACGGACTGGCGGTGCATCTCGAGGTGGTGGAGCGGGAACTGGCGACGGTGCGCCAGACCTGAACCGCCCGAGGCGGAGGGCCCCGCCCGCGCGCTCAGGGCGCGCGGGCGGGCAGGATGTCGAGCACCAGGGCCGCGCTGCGCGCCCGGGCGCGCAGCGCGGCGAGCTCGCGGGCGCCGGCGCGTGGGTCGGCCTGGGCGCGCGCCCGGGCGGCGGCGATAGCCGGCGCCAGGTCGCGGGTGCGCCCCTCGCGCCCCAGCGCGGTCCCGAGGCGTGCAAGGCGGTCCGCCGTCCGGTCCAGCGCGGCGACGGGGATGCGGGCCGCCAGCCGGATCCGGCCATCCCCCACCGCGCGCGGGACGCCCGCGTTGCCACCCGCGCCGACCACGAGCGCCCGGGCACGGAGGGCGAGCGCGGCCGGCGGCGAGCCGGCCTCGGCACGCAGCCGGAGCGTGAGGGTGAGCGCGAGGGTGGCGGGGGCCGCGGCCGGCGGTTCCTGGGGCCCGGCGTCGGCGCGACCGGGAACCGGTGCGGGCTGGGCCGGGACGATGCCCTCGTCGGCGGGGGAGTCGTCCGCGGCCGGGGCCGCGGGGGCCGCCTGACGCTCGGGGGCGGGCGGGGCTGCGGCGCCGGGGCTCGCCATCACGGCCCCGGAATCGCTCCCGGCCGCCGGCACCTCGTCGGCCGGCCCGTCCGAGCGCAGCACCGCGGGCAGCACCAGGGCCGCCGCCAGCGCGGCGGCGGCCACGGGTGCACCGAGCGCGACCAACCGCCGGCGGGCCCGTGACCGCGGGGCTGCCGTCGCCGCGGACCCCGCGCCGGCGACGGCAGCCCGCAGGCGCGCCAGCGGGCCCGCCGGCGCGGGGTCGCCCAGGGCGGCGATGCGGGCGCGCAGGGCGTCGGGTGCGGGCGGCTCGGCCGCGCGCACCCGCGCGAAGAGGGCCAGCAGGTCGCGCTCGGCCTCGTCCCGCGGCGGGGCGCCGGCCAGGAGTTGCTCGACGCGCTCGGGGGCGATGTCCTCGGGTGTGCTCATTGGCGCGACACCTCCCGTCGCAGCTTGGTCAGGGCGCGGTGCAGGCCGGCGCCGACGGCCGCGCGCGTGGAGCCCACCACGCGCGCGGCCTCGCCGGCATCCAGGTCCAGGACCACCCGCAGCGCCACCAGCTCGCGCTCGGCGTCGGTCAGGCCGGCCAGCGCGGCGCGCATCGGATCCGAGAGCCCACCGGGGTCGGGATCGGCGACGCCCTCGGGATGCCGGGCCGCGTAGCGCTCCTCGCGCGAGCGCCGGCGCCCCTCGCTGCGGAAGTGGTCCAGCGCCACCCGGCGGGCGATCTCGACCAGCCACACCGACACCCTCGCGCGGCCGGGGTCGTACCGGTGCCAGTCGCGCAGCGCGCGCTCGAAGGTGGCCGACGTGAGGTCCTCGGCCAGATCCCGGTCGCCGACCAGATGCGTCAGGTACCGCACGACACCGTCCAGGTTCTCCTGGGCAACCGAGGCGAAGTCCGGGCGCGCGCCGCGGGCGCGGCTCACCCGTGCGCGCCCGGCGATGGCCATCTCATGGCGAAGGGTGGGTGCGATGCTCACGCCCTGTATCCGCCGCCGGGCTCGCGCTCATCACGCCGGGCGCCGCAGAACCCCAGGCCGTGTCCGCACAGGCACCCCCGCGGGCGCGCGGCACCGCTCGCCGGCGTCGGCGGCGTGTCAGCGACCCGGCGGTGCGGGTGACCGGAGCGGCGGCATCGGTTGCCACGGGGCGACGACTGTAGCCGACCCTCCGGTCGCACGCGGGAGCGTCGCGACGTGGCTCCTACCACCCGACCGCCCACCCCGGCGCCAGGACCACGGGTCGCGGTGGGCGGGGCGGACGGGGTGGCCGGGGCCGGGTGGGACCGGTCCGGGGGCGCGGCGGCCGGGGGGCGACGGGGCTCGTCCGGGGCGGTCGCGGAACCACGGGCGGCCGCACGAGGCTCGCCACGTGGGCCACCGGGTCGATCGGCGGCCTGCGCTCGGGCCGGTGCTCGCGCACCGCCATGAGCGTGGCCAGCAGCAGCCCGACGGCCGCCACCGCGCCGAGGTAGTCCAGCAGGGCCACCCCTCGTCTCGGATCGCGACGGGGGGTGGGGCCGGGGGACCGTGGACCTCTCATCCGCCGCCTCCGATCACGGCGCCGACCTGGCGCGAGAACTCGATCACCATCACCCCCAGGACGAGCAGCAGCACCGCTGGCACCATCACCAGCGCCACCACGAGCTGGATCTTCGGGGCCGCCGCGGCCGCACGGTCGCGCGCCCACTGGCGCCGGCCCGCGCGCAGCGCCGCCGCCTGGGCGGTCAGCGTCCGCGACAGCGGTGCGCCCAGTTCCTCGGCCTGCAGGAGCGCACCGACCACATTGACCACCTCCGGGGCGCCGACCCGTCTCGCCAGCGCCTCGTAGGCCGGCCGGCGGGGGGTCCCCAGTCGCAGGTCCTCGAGCACCCTCCCCACCTCCTCGCCCAGCGCACCGCCCAGCCGCTCCGCGCCCAGGCCCAGGGCGGGATCGACGGCCATGCCCGACTCGACGCAGATCGCCAGCAGGTCGAGCAGATCTGGCAGCTCGCCCACCACCGCGTCGCTGCGCGTCCGCGCGCGCGCCGCGACGGCGCGCCCCACCAGGAGTGGAATCAGGGCGGCCGCCGGCAGCAGGAGCACCCCCGCGGCCGGAGCCACCACGACCAATGGCGCCGCGACCACCAACGCCAGCGCGCCGCAACCGACGCGCGCGTGCGCCAGCGCTCCCGGCCCGACCACGGACTCGAGGCCCGCGCGGGCGAGCAGGGCCTCGTCGCCGTCCCGGCGTCCGGCGCCGATGAGACGCCGCGGGACGGGCACGCGCAGCCCCAGCGACACCGGGGCGGGCAGGCGCCGGGGCGGGGGACCCCCGGCCACGGACGGGCGGCGCGCGCGCAGCCCCAGGAGGAGGGCGATCCCAGCGGCCACGAGCAGCACCCAGGGGTCGGCTGCGAGGCTCACAGCGCGACCCGCCCGATGCGGCGCACCAAGACCACCCCGACCCCGTAGAGAGCCAGGCAGACCACCAGCAGCAGCGGCCCCACCCCGTCTCCGAGGGCATGGCGGAGCATCCCGGGGGCCGCCAGTTCGGCCATCACGCCCGCCGCGGCCGGCAGCGCGGCCACCATCCAGGCGGTCAGCCGGGCCTGGGCGGTCACCCCGCGCAGCTCGCGCTCCAGGCGCCGGCGCTCGTCGAGTCGCTCGGCCAGCTGGGAGAGGGCCCGTGCCAGGTCACCGCCGGTGCGCCGTTGCACGATGATGGCCGTCACCAGCACCCGGAGATCGCGCGAGCCCACACGCGTGGCGAGGAGCTCGAGCGCCTCGTCCACCCGCGCGCCCAGCCCGATCTCCTGGACCGTCGCGGCCAGCTCGCCCGCGAGTGGCTCGGGCGCGTCGGCCGCCGCCCGCTCCAGGGCGCGCGAGAGGGACAGACCAGCCCCCACCGATGCGGCCAGCGACTGTGTCACCTGCGGCAGTTGGGCGGCCAGGCGGGATGCTGCGCGCGCCGCGCCGGCGCGGATCACGGCGGCCCCCGCCACCCCGGCGAGCCCGAGGGCCAGCGGCAGGACGAGCGCGGTGCCCGTCAGCCGCCACCCGAGGCCGGCCACCACCAGCGCCACCGCGCAGGATCCACCCGCCACCACGCCGAGGCCGAACGGGGAGCCACCCCGCACCAAGCGGGCGTCGATCCTGCGCACCCACAGGGCACCCCGGCGGCCGGGTGCACCGACCCTGTCGCCGCCGCCGTCGCGCCCCGGCCCACCCACCGGGCCGCCCCGCGCCGGGCTGGCGCCCAGCGTCCGCGCGAGCCCGAGGACGAGCACGGCCACCGAGAGCCCGGCCAGCAGCGATGGGCCCCAGGCGCTCACGCCGCCCGCTCCCGAGGGAGTGGGGTGTGCCAGGACGATGCGGCCGCACTCCACACCCAGCGGGCCCGCTCGCCGTCGTCGCGCCGCTGGACCAGGGGGACCGCACGGGGTCCGTCCGATGCGGCCTCCACGGCGGCGACGGCGGCGATGACCCGGCGCCCGTCGGCGGTGCGGGCCTGATGGACGATCAGATCGAGGGCGCTGGCCACCTGGTCGCCCACGGCGCGGTAGGGCAGGTCGACGTCACCCATCAGCGCCAGCGTCTGCACACGCATCAGCGCATCGGCCGGCGACGAGGCGTGGAGGGTGCTCAGCGAGCCCTCGTGGCCCGTCGTGAGGGCCGCGAGCATGTCCAGCGTCTCGCCGCCGCGGACCTCGCCGACGATGATGCGATCGGGCCGCATCCGCAGGGCGTTGCGCACCAGCGCGCGGATTGGGACGGCCCCACGGCCCTCGAGCGAAGGAGGGCGGCTCTCGAGTCGCACGACGTGCGGCAGGGCGATCCGCAACTCCGCGGCGTCCTCGATGGTGACGATCCGCTCGCCGGGGTCGATGAGCGCCGCGAGCGCGGCGAGGGTCGTGGTCTTCCCGGTCCCGGTCCCGCCTGTCACGAGGATGTTGCGCCGGTCGCCGACGGCTCCAGCGAGCAACCGCGCCATCGACTCGTCCAGCGTGCCGGCGGCCACCAGGTCGGCCACGCCCATGGGGTCACCGCCGAAACGCCGGATGGTGAGGGCGGGCCCGTCGAGGGCCAGGGGGCGCACGACCGCGTTGACACGCGACCCGTCCGCCAGGCGCGCGTCGACCATCGGGCTGGCCTCGTCGATGCGCCGGCCCAGCGGCGCGAGGATCCGGTCGATGACATGCAGCAGGTGCGCCTCGTCGTGGAAGCGCGCCGCCGACAGGGCGAGTCGCCCGGCGCGCTCCACGAAGACCCGCTCGGGCCCGACGACCATGATCTCGGTGACCGCGGGGTCGCGCAGAAGCGACTCCAGCGGCCCCAGCCCGACGGCTTCGTCAACGACGGCTTGGGCGAGGGCGTCCCTCCCGTCGGCGGGCAGGATGCGCCGCTCCTCCTCCAGGAGGTCCTCGACGACGCGCCGCAGCAACTCCCGGTCGGCCCCGCGCCCCACCACCCGCGGGTCGCGGGCCGCCCGCGCCCGGAGGTGCTCCACCAGACCGGGCTCGGGCACGGGATGGCCGGCGCCGCTCACGGGAGAACCTCCGCCACCCGGTCGAGCGCGGACGCCAGCCGGCGCCGGCCCCGCCGGGGCCACGCGCCCATCGCGAGGTCGGCGGCCTCGCTCCTCGACCACGGCACCTCGGCGAGCACGGCCACCCCCAGCGCGCGTCCGAGCGCCCGCGTGGACAACTCGGGGGTGGCGGTCCGCAGGGCGACGACCCCGATCCGCTCATCCAGATCGCGCTCCCGCCAGCCCTCGAGCCGCCGGACGCCCCGGCGGACGCCGGCGACGGTGGCCGGGCACGCGAACAGCACCGAGCCCGCGGACGCCACCGCCGACTGCCCCACGACACCGCCGCTGGCCGCATCGGCCACGACGTCGCCCTCCCGTGCGATCGAGGCGAGCAGGGCCCGCACCCGGCCCGCGTTCCAGCGTCCGGCCGCACCCGGCCGGCCGGGTGCGGCCAGCACGGACACCCCCGAACGATGCACGGCCGCCGCCCGGCGCAGGTGCTCGGATCCCAGTTCGTCGGCGACCGGGGCCAGATCGTCCAGCGAGCGCTCGGGGGCCAGGTCCCACCCTCCGGCGAGGTCTCCCCGCTCGAGATCGAGGTCGACCAGCCACACCGGCCGGCCCGCCCGGGCCAGCGCGAGGGCGACGCCACCCGCCAGGAGGCTCGCCCCGCACCCCCCGGTGGCGCCGACCACCGCGATGATGCGACCGTTCACGGCGCGCCCACCTCGCGAGGGCCCGCATGCCCCGGGGCCTCCTCGGACGGCCGGATCAACAGGCGAACCTCGCGCGCGAAGTTGAATGCCGCCGTCACCCGGAGAGCCTGCTCTGCGCTGACGCGCAGCAAGACCTCGCCCCCCTCCCCGGTGGGGCCGGCGGGCGAGACCACCAGCACCTCGGCGTCGGCCACCACGACCGCCGTCCGCCCGGTGAGCCCCTCACCACTCGATGCCACGACATCGACCCGCACGCCCGGGGCCAGGGCCACCGATGCACCGCCCGCCGCGGCGATGGGCGCCGCGACGGCTCGCTCGCCGGGCGCGAGCGGGGCCGGGCCGAGGCCCGGGGCCCCGCCGAGCGCAGCCTCGGTGAGCGGCTCGCCCGGGCCGAGATGGGCGGCCAGCCTCCGGCCCACGGCACGGGCCGGGTCGTCCAGGACGCCCGAGAGCGGGAGATCCGACGGGACGGCGACCAGGACGAGGTCGGCTTCGGCCCGCCCGTCGTCGATGGTCGTACCCGCCGGCAACGCGGTCCGCGCCACGAGCGCCCACCCGTCGGGGGCCGGCGCCGTCGCCGCCCGGAGGGCCAGGACGGCGGCCAGGATCCCGGCCGCACCGGCCAGCAGCAGCCAGAGCCCACCACGACCGGGGCGCCGGTGAGGAAGACCGACCCTCATGAGGGGCCCCCATCCCGCCGAGGCGCCTCGGCCGGGATCCGTCCCCCGCACACCCCGCAGCGACAGCCCGGAGCCCCTCCGCCCCGGCAGAGCGGGCAGGCCCGCCAGGCGCGCGCCGCCCAGCGCGCCACCCGCGCAGGCGAAAGGCCCGCCGCCGCCTCGGTGCCGAGGTCGTCGCCGGCGCCGGCCAGGAGCTGGACGGCGCGCTCGGCCTCCACGGCCGGGACCGAGTGCTGGACACAGCGCGCGGCGATGCCGACGATCCGCGCCGCCGCGAGGGCGTCACCCGGCAACCGCACCAGGCGGCGGCCACCGAGGGACGCGAGGGCACGAAGGGCCGCCCCGCCCGGGTCGTCCTGGGCCGAGCGCGCGAGCACCAACGGGTCCTCGCCGGCCTCGATCAGCGCCTCCACGACGTCGTCGGCGCCGAGCCCGAGATCGCGTCCGCGACGGCGGCGGCGCGGAACGCCATGAACGCCCGCCCGGGAGTCCCCGTCGAGCAAGGCCACGAGGGCGCCGTCCGCGCAGACCGCGCTCAGGCCGCGCTCCACGACCCCTCCCCGCTCGCGGCCGGCAACACCAGGCGGAAGCACGCCCCCGCCCCGACCGGGTCGAGGCTCAGCACGCCCCCGTGGCGCTCGGCGATCTCGCGCGCGATGGCGAGACCGAGGCCCTGGCCGTGGCCGACCGCCCGCGAACCCCGCCTGCCGGGGAGGAAGATGATCTCCCGGTCACCGGTGGCGACGCCGGGTCCGTCGTCGCGCACGTACAGGTGGGCCCAGCCGTCGCGCATCAGCGCCCGCACCCGGACCCTCCCGCCGGCGCGGCAGTGGCGCAGCGCGTTGCCGATGAGGTTGTCGAGGACGCGAGCCAGCTCGGCGGGGTCCCCCGCCACGTGCACCGGCGCCGCGGCGCGCACCGCGAGGGTCACGCCGCGCTCCTCGGCGGCCCAGCGGAAGCGCATGCCGGCGGCCGCCGCCATGGCCGCCAAGTCGGCGACCTCGGCCCCCGGGCCCCGCCGGCCCACGAGGCCGTCGAGGGCCTCGGCGAGGCGCGTCACCTCGCCGTCGATCGCCCTGAGGCCGCGCCGCGCCCGGGAAGGCAGCTCATCGCGGGCGATCACGTCGCACAGGCCGCGTATCACCGTGAGCGGACTGCGCATGTCGTGTACGACGCGGGCCAGCGCATCGGAGGGGGAGCCGGGCATGGTGGCGGCCATCAGGAGCCCTCCCCCATCAGGCGGTACCCGACCCCCCAGACGTTGCCGGGGTTAGGAGGTGAGCTGCTGGAGAACAGGCTGGGGCGTCACGCGTTGAGTCTCGGAAGGAGGTCGCCGAAGCTCGCCAGGCCTGCCGCGCCAAGTCGGTGCACCGCCTCCTCAGCCTTGGCTCGCGCGTGCGAATCACCGTCAGACAGTGCCCGGCTGAGGACGCGTCTCATGCCTTCAGCGACAGCCCCAAACCCCAGCCACCTCTCATCGGTGTGAGCAAGTGCCCGGATGACATCAACAGCGAGGCCGAGCCTCTCCTGGGCATCTGCTTCCAAGCGCTCCACAACTCCTGGCAAGTCCTCACAGGCGCGCGCACACGCGATCGCACGCGCCAAGAGCGGGAGCGCCGACTCAGGATCGAAGTGGCCCGACCCGTACCACCATCCGAACTCGGACATCTCCCGGCGATGGTCAGCTGGGCTGGCTTCCGCCTGCTCAAGACGCCACTCCCAGAAGCCCTTCAACCGTTCCAGAATCTCCTCTGTCGGGTTCGCACCTTCGGCGGCGAGCTGTCTACCGACGAAGCCAATTGCGGCGGTCCTCGTTTCCTCGCTTGCCCTGGCAAAAGCCTGAGTGATGTAGTCGTAGGGCTCTCCAGCTAACCAGCCTCTGTAGTGCATAACCATGAGGTGGCGCAAGAGCTGCTCATCAGTGGGGGGCCTGCCGAATGGCTGATCTCTTGCCTTGAGCGGCAGATCACTAATCGCTTGCTGATACTCGTCTTTCAACATCGCGAAAACGTCCCGGTACGCCTCATTGAAGTCCAGGAATGCTCCCCACGCCGCGCGACGGTACTCCGGGCGATCGTCACTGCGCGAGAAGATGGCCCCGCGCGCCTCGGACGCCCACTTCCCATCGAGGAGAACAAGCCAGGGAAAGTACTGTCCATAGACGGATCGAACGGCGATCGACGCTTCCACCGCGAGATCTAAGTGCCTCTCCAAGAGGTCACGAAGCTCGGGGGCGATACCGAACCCGTCGGGGTTCTTATTCTCACCGGGGCGCAGGCTGTTCATCAGCCACAGGCCATACTGAATCGCGGCTTGGAGCCCCACTCCGCGGACGCTATTCAGTGCGGTATGGGGGGGATCCCAGCCACTCTCCGCGTCGCTCCGATCCCGGGCATCGTCGGGGTCCGGCGATTCGCAGAGCCCTTCGATCAACGACCAAACCTCGCCGCGAAGCGTCAAGGGCACAAGACCTGGACCCCTGCTCAAGACGGTTCGAACGAAGTGCCCCGCTGCCTCGTGAGCTCTGCGCCAACATCCCTCCTCGTCGTCGGAGCGCGGGGATACGAAGAGCCAGTTGCAGAGTCCGAGCACAGCGGGCCAGTCGAGTGAGACTCCTGCCTTCGCACCTTCCGCTAGCCCGCTGAGAACGTGGTCCACCAGAGTGGGTTCCGCACCGCAAAGAAGTTCGGCGTGCCGAGAGTACTGAGCTGGCCGGCGGGCGACGTCCTCCCTGAGCGCCCTTCCGAGGCCTTCTTGAGAGGGCGCCCATCTGTCAGCAGATGGCTTCCAGGAGATCGCGCTCTTGAGCGCCTCGTCCGCGCTCAGAGCACTGAGATCGTCGGCGCTGAATGGGCTCGTCGGACCCACCCAGGATGTGACGACGGGGCTCGGATCTCTTGGATCCACCGGTGATCCAAGACGCCGCTCCCATTCGTCAAACTGCTCTGACCACTCCGCCGGGAGGACCTCTCGGAACGGTAGGAGGCGCCGGAGCCTCCAAGCCCAGGCGTGCGCGTCCACAGACTCCGTAGCCGGATCTTCGCCAGTCTCGCCTTTCTCCCGTTCGGCCCACTGGCTGAGATTGGGCGGGCCGTTCTTGACCCAGTCGAGAACGGCGGCGAGTTCGCCTGTCTCTAAATCGGAGCCAAATCGCTCCGCCAGTTCGGCGTACTCCGCCTCTATTCGCGGGTTCCCGAAGAGCGAGGGGTTGGTCAAGCGCGGTCTCGCAAGATCCACGGCTCGATGGTCGCACTGTGCAATGAGTCGGAGAGCGAGTCGCTGGAGGATGTCCCAGCCGGGTCGTTCGAGGCAGGCAACAAACTCATGAAGTCGCTGGGGGTCTTCTTGGGTCAGGCGCTCTCCATGGCGAAGGAGGGCCCCAACGAGCGCCTTCTTGATGTCCGTGTACTCCTCCGCGCGTGACGCGCGCAGGGTCGGTCGCCAGTACTCCGAGTAATCGCGCCCGGGAGCATCGACACCCCCGCTAACCTCAGCCCGCAGAGCTATGTCGAGCGTCTCGATGACGACGCCAAGGGCCTGATCCAATGTGTCGCCGTGCGCCCCCGCAAGCAATTTCTCCAGGGCGTCCTGGTAGTCCCACCGACCCAACCCCGCCGCGGACTCCACCCGGGGAACCGCGAAGAGTGGCTCATCGTCCCCGTATTCGGCTTGACTTACCGCGACGATGACCCGCATAAGCCTGAGTCCAGTGCGTGCCTGCCCCCCCTGGAAAAGTCGGCAAACGAACTCTGCCAGGTCGTCAGCATTCGCACTCAGGCCCACTACCGAAGTCCAGGAAACGATCGTGTCGGCAAGTGACGCACCGACCTCAGGCGGCATCTTCAGGCCGGCAGTCAAGATGTCGCGCAAGACATGGGGATTCCGAACTACGGGAACATTCTCAAGGGCACGTAGGACGTCCTCCGGCGCCCGCGGAGCCATGCGCGCCAGGTACTCAGAGGCTGGCCACAGAGGGGCCACTGCGTATCCCTCCTGATCGTCCACTGGAGGTGGTGGATCCGAGAAGACCCCCTTCTGCCCAAGGGGAGCGATCCAGTCGGGGGAGTCCAGCTGAGAGAAGAAGTACGCATAGTCCGACCCTCGCTTGATGGCATTCAGCACGCGATCAACGAGATCGGGCGTAATCATCTTCCCTCGCCCTCTCGAATTAGGGCGTCGAGCACCGAACGATCTTCAAACGTGCGAGGCAAAAGCCAATCGATGAGAAGAGCCTCAAGAGATTGGAGTTGACTACAAAACGTCACCTCATCCGTTTGTTTGTGATGAGAGACTCCTGTGAAGTACTCACGGTGTTGCAGCCATTCCGCGACGCGCAACTCCTCGACCGCCTTTGGGAGTGGGGTGGAGTAACGATCGAGATCTCGAAGGAGAGTTCGCGCCTCTTCTGTTCGCGGCCCGCGATTTGTGTGATATCTATTGAAGAACTTAGATAGGCGTTTTAACACTTTGCGGAGTGATGGATCGATAGTGCCAATCCAGTCTCCACTCGTGTGGCACGCTGATTGCTCCTCAGCTCTTGACCAGAAGGGCGATAGGTTGGCGACCTCTGTCCCGAGATTTATTCCTGCGCGACTCGGCAGGCTTCGGTGCGCGGGGAGCTTCTCGATCAGCTCTCTAACGCCATGTGCACAGAGGGCCAAGCGGTCAGCGTTGCCCTCGTCGTGGAGCACAGTCAAGGCCCCTCGGTAATACTTGTCCAAGACTGGCGCTACGTCACGCAACGCGTCCGCCAAGGCAACCTGATCGCGAGACATGGGAAACGTGGCGCCCCGCTCCTGAGGGGGCGGCGTCGCGGCAGCAGCCTGAATGAGTCCCGGATCAGGCATCGAGTGCATTATAAGAAGCCGAGGGTGTGCACACCTGGTGAGGGGTTGGCTCTTCGCTCTATTAGATCTCGCAGCATCCGGCGATTGCTGAGACGTGGATAGGTCTTTCCGGATCGGATCTCTTTGACGCTTGTCAGGCTGATGCCTGTTATGTCGGAGATCTCCTTCGGTGCCATGCCTCGCAACCTTGGAAGAACGACCGCGTCCCACGTTGGCCTGTCATGAAGAGGATCGCCCAACGCTGGGGCTGACGCGCGCGATTGCGGGTGTTCTTCTGACACTGTTAGTCCTCCCGGGCGTGCCCGTAGAGTAGCGGCGACCCCCTGGCCCCATTGAAGGGCGGATGCGAGAAACGCGGGGGCATAACCACTCAGCTCTCGGGCTAAGGCCTCCAGCAACCGGCAGGTCCCATCTGCGGTCTCGGCCCAGTCGCCAGTGTGGAGCGAGCGGCGGGCGATGAAGGTAAGCACGACCTCGTCTGCATGCGTGCGCAGGGGCTCCATCAGATCTGCTGCCATTGAGGCTCGGTAGCGCTCGTCGGCGTGGAGAATTCCGATGCTCGGATCTAGCCCAACTGAGTGGCACGCGATCGTCGCCTCCACTTCCAGGATCGCATAGAGGTAGTTGAGCATGGCGTGCACGGGGGAGATCGCCCGCCTGGACCACTGACCATCCAGCTGCGATGTTCGTGGGCCGACGATTCGCCAGTGGTCGGGGACGCCGGCCGCATCGGCTCCTGAGAACGTGACCGGTACCTTCGCCCAAGCGCGCCAATAGGCCTGCGCGGCAGTCGCTTCCCGGTGGCGCAGTTCCTTCGTGGTTGCGAGGCTGTCGAGCTTTGTCTTCTCTCTGCGGATGATTTCGGATTGACCGATGATCCCGGTGATCTCTTCTATCCGATCGCATAGGGTCGCTTGGCGCTCCAGCTTGGTCGACAGGAGATCGATCATGATCTGCCGCCCAGTCTCCGAGTCTGTGGCCAGCGCTTGGGCGCGGCGGAGCTTGGGGTCGTGGTGACGTGCCGGCGCGCTCATGGTCACCAGGTTGGAGTCGTGGTCGACTTGAACGAACACGGCACCGACGTCAGTGATCCAACGCAGGGCGTCGAGGCTGACCGACCCTGAGTGGCCGATCACCACGAGGCGCTTCAGACGGGAGGTGGCACGGTTGAAGCGCACCCGGCGGCGCTCATCGGCTACACCGTCTTCGACGATCAGATGCCCGCGCTCAACGGCGAGGCGGATGCCGTGGCCCGTGGCGATGTGAAGGCCCAGATCATTGCTCTTGGCGAGTTGGGCCTTGGTCCAGAGCGGGCTGGCGGGCCGGTCCACCTTCTTCGTGGTCGCATAGCGCGCGCGCCGACGTTCATCAACTGCGCCGCTCACAACACGCCTTCCGAGAGCGCTCCCATCTGCGGATTCTATCCGCCGCGCTGGTCGTCGAGTAGGATCTGTGCGTCACTTCGGTGCTCGGAAAAGTGTTGCTGTAGGAGCGCGGCGAGACGCTCCCTTGTCTCTGCGGCCGTGGGTGGGGCGTCGTGTCCCCCTCGCAGGACAACGCGCAGTTCGTCGTCGCTGATCGATCGCCTCAACCGCCGCAGTGCCCGGATGTAGGTGGCGCCGGCATCAAGACTCGCCACAGCAGGTTCGGAGGCCGGGAGATCTTGCCCCAAGTGTGCAAGCGTGAGGGCCGAGATCCCGATCACGATCTGGTCCTTCGACACTTGGACAGGCGCGAGGTAGCCCGCCTCGCGGACTGCGGTGCACAGCAGCGCGGTTATGTCGGCAGGCTCATCGGGTGGACCACTGAAGGCGAGTACGCAGTCACGAGCCGCAACGAGACGCGGCAACGGGATGGTGCGCGCGGCTCTGCTCAGACCGTCGAGTGTGAGGGACCCAAGGTGCTCATCGAAGACGCGGAGGTCGATCTGCGCTCCATCCCCGCCTGGGGGTCGTTGTGTAGTCGAGTAGCCGAAAGCTCGTGCGATTTCGCCGAGAGCTTCCCCTGGTGGTTGGTCCCCCAAGACGATGCGCCCGAGGTTGGTGATGACACTGCCAAAGACGCTGTCGGCTGTCTCGGGCAGACCGCGGAGACGTCGTCTGCGCTCACGCCAATGTGGGCGGCGGACCAGGTCTCGCCGAGTCCTGGTGGCAGTGTCTTCGGCCCGGGCGAAGTGATCCTCGGATCCGTCGTCGGCGGCAAGCCGGCCTCCCATCTCGCGGATTAGCTCAGTCAGTGCTCGGCGGATCCCCGCCTCAGGTACCGGCAGCCTCTCCACGAACAGCAGGAGTCCCATGAAGTCGAGGCGCTCTCCGGCTCGAATTCGTGAGGCGATCGCGGTGGCGAGCTCGGTCGCCTCGACTGGGTATGCCGAGGCTGAGCCCTTGCCACGTCCGAGGCCGCGCCGGGCTGGTCGTGGCAGAAGGTCCAGCTGACGCCAGCGCTCGATCTGACGGGCCGAGACGACCTCGCCCGCCTCGGCACAGGCCTCGATCAGGGCGCTGGCCGCCGCGCTCGGAGTGCGTGTGGACACAGTCACGATCTTAGAACTACCCGCCAGGCGCGTCAGATTGGACTCGGGGCGCCTGCCAGGTTGCTCGCATGGCAGTCCCTCGAACAACGGTCACCTGGCGGATCACCGCGGGGATGCGCTCGGCGATCGACGCTGAGGCGACGCGTCGCGGGCTCAGCCCTTCGCGTGTCGTGGAGGAGCTGATTGCCTGTTACCTGCCGCTTCTGGTTGAGCGCGCGCTGCGGGAAACGTTCGACCAGGCGACAGGCGAGCGGTCGGACCGAGCGGGCGGCCAGTGATGGCCCGAGGGCGCGACTATGCGGCCGAGTACCGCCGCCGGCAAGAGCGCGCCCGGGCTCAGGGCTATGCCTCCTATTGGGCCAAGCGGATCGACCCGCGCCGGGTCCGTAGCGCACGCGACCTTGAGGGCTTGACGGTCTCTGAGCGTGAGGCGCGCGCTCGGGCGCTGGAGGCCGTGGCGCGGATGCGCTCCGAGGGTCTGTCGCTCACCGAGGCCACGCGTCGCGCCAACACGACCCCCTCGACCGTGCGCCGCTGGGCGGCGGATGCGCTTTCTGCGACCGGCCGCCGCACCCAGGCACGCCCCGTGGATCGGCTGTACCGGCGCATGCATGTCGTCAGCTGGGACGGCCGAGCGACGGTTGATGTTCGTGGCTCGCGAGCGGCCTCGAGAGTCGGTCGCCATTGGCAGGCGCTCGACGCGTTTCTTGCAGACGACGACTCATCGGGACTGCGCCGCCTGCGGGGCGCTCGGGTGGGCGGCGTTGAGCTGCTCACCGACCTTGAGCGCATCAAGGAGTTGGTCCGGGCCGGGGAGCTGTTCGGCTTCGAATCGATCTACGCGCAGGTCGCCTGATGGACCCGCGCGCCGCAGGAGGGTGTGCGCTCTGCGGCGCTCGGCCCACCGAGGCCCATCACGCTGCGGGAAGAGCGCACGACTGTGAGCTTGTCGTCGATCTGTGCCTGGCCCATCACCGCCTGATCCACGACGACATGGCGGACGCCGGTTGCGATCTGCGCCACTCGCCGCTGCGCGCCCCGGGAGAGTCGATCGCCGAGGGCCTGCGCTGCCTGGGGACCCTCTTCGCGCGTGTGGCGGGTGTCGGGGATGTCGCCTGGCTGGGGGCCGTGTCGGACTACCTGATCCGCTGCGCCGACACCCTGACCTACCTGATCTGCCTGCTCGATGCGCGCCTGCCCGGCTGGCGCTCCCACATCCACGAAGGAGAACTGCCATGAATCGCCCGCACACGTCCGAGCCGCACCCTGAGCACCTCCAGATCGCCCTGCGCGCCTGGGCGCCACCCACATCGTGGCGCGCCGCAGAAGGCCGCCGTCGATCACGCCACAGGTCACCTGCGCAGCCTGGGCGCCGCTACCGGCGCTCTGAGCGCGGACAACTCACGTTGGTGCTTGACACCGAGACCACCATCGATCCGACCCAGAGGCTGCTTGTCGGCGTCTGGCGCCTCTATCGCGACGAGGCCGGCGCGGACCACCCTGCGTTCCTGGTCCAAGAGGGGATCCTCATCCCCGATGACCTCGCCAGTACCGACCCCGATGCCCATGCTTTGGTGGCGCAGTACGTGGCCGCACATCGCTCGGATGTCGCCCGAGCGGCGTACCGGCGTCTGGCCCTCCTGACGCGCTCACAGTTCGTCGACCAGCTCCTCTGGCGGCGGGCCTACAAGCAGCGCGCCCTCGTGGTGGGCCTCAACCTCCCGTTTGACCTGTCGCGTCTCGCGGTTGGAGCCGGCGCGGCCAAAGGGTGGTTCCGCGGTGGGTTCTCGCTTCCACTCTGTGAGCATGATGGGCGCGAGAATCGTTTTCGGCCGCGGTTGCTGATGCGGATGATCGACTCCAAACGCGCCGAGCTGTCGTTCTCGCGGCCGGCCGGCATCGACCGAGCCGACCAGGTCCCCGAGGACTCACCCGACGGACGTGCGGATCCGCGGTATGCGTTTCGCGGCAACTTCCTGGATCTGCGCACCCTCGCCTTCGCGCTCACCAACGCCAGCCACAGCCTGGAATCGGCCAGCGATGCCTTCGGGGTGCCGTACCACAAGCGCGACGCTCCGCTTGGGGTGATCAGCACCGAGCTGATCGACTACTGCCGCGAAGATGTCGCCGCGACCGCATCGCTGTGTCAGGCGGCGCTCACCGAGTACCGCCGCCACCCAATTTCACGACCGGTGACCTCTGTGCGCTCGCCCGCGACACTGGCCAAGGGCTATCTGGACACGATGGGCCTGCAGGCACCCTTGGTCCGTCAGCCCGATCTTGACCCACAGCTCCTGGGCAAGGGCATGGCTGCCTACTACGGCGGGCGCGCCGAGTGCCGGATCCGGCGCGTCCCGGTGCCGGTTGTGCTCTGCGATTTCCTCTCCATGTATCCCACCGTCAACGCCCTGATGGGCTCATGGCAACTGCTGGCCGCGGAGCGCATCGAGACGGTCGACGCCACCGCCGAGGTCCGCCGGTTGCTTGCCAGTCTCGATCTGGAGCGGTGCTTCGAGCGGGAGCTCTGGCGAGAGCTCTTGGTGCTGGTCGAGATCGAGCCGGCCGGCGAGCCGCTTCCGGTGCGTGCCCGTTATCGCGACCCGGCAGGCGAATGGGGCATCGGGCTCAACCACCTGCACTCAACCGGGTCGAGCTGGTACACGCTTGCTGACTGTGTGACCGCGAAGATCCTCGGCGGCACCGCCCCGAAGGTTCACCGCGCGCTACGGCTCATTCCGGTCGGCGCGCAATCAGGCCTCAAGCCGGTACGCCTGCGTGGGGCGGTCAACATCGACCCACGCAGCGAGGACTTCTTTCGATCGGTCATCGAGGAGCGCCACCGTGTACGGCGCGGCGCCGGCGAGTACGCCGCCCTCTCAGACCCCGAGCGCGAGGCGCTCCAAGCCTTCTTGAAGGTGCTCGCCAACTCGGGCGGGTACGGCATCTACGCCGAGCTCAACGCCCAGGAGGCAAGCGGAAAAGCGCACACGGTCGAGGTCTTCGGGCAGACCGACGAGCCTCTCACCGCAACCGTTGCCCGCCCCGAGACCCCCGGCGCCTTTTGTTTCCCGCCGCTTGCCGCCTGTATCACCGGAGCGGCCCGACTAATGCTCGGCATGCTTGAGGCATCAGTGCGCGAGGTCGGCGGCCACTATGCGTTGTGCGACACCGATTCGCTGGCGATCGTCGCTCAGCACGAGCGCGGCCTGGTGCCCTGCCCGGGTGGCACCGAGATGCTCGACGGGACGGCGGCGATCACCGCCCTCAGCTGGGCTCGCGTCGAGGAGATCCGCGACCGCTTTGCGGCGCTCAACCCCTACGCCCCCGATGCTGTCCCGGGATCGATCCTGAAGATCGAAGGCGACAATTTCGACCCGGGCACGCACACACAGCGCCCGCTGTGGGCCTACGCGATCAGCGCCAAACGCTATGTGCTGTTCACTCGCGAGCCCGACGGCTCTGTTGCGATCTGCAAACCCTCCGAGCATGGACTCGGCCACCTGCTCAACCCCACCGACCCCGAGGACGCCGATCGCGCCTGGATCCATCAGGCATGGCGACACCTCCTGGCCCGCGACGGGATCCCATCGGGGCCGCAGGGCAACCCTCCGGATCCGGATTGGCTCGACCGCCCAGCGCTCAGCCGCGTGACAGTTTCCTCACCGTCAATCCATCGGCTCTTTGCTGCGTGGGGCAGCGGCCGCGACTACTCGCAGCAGATCAAGCCGGCGAACTTCCTGCTTGCCGCCCAAGTCACCGCCTTCGGCCATCCGGCTGGCGTCGACCCAGCACGCTTCCTGCTGATTGCTCCCTACTCAGGTGACCCACGCGCGTGGCCGAGCCTAGGTTGGCGCAACCGGTTCGACCCCAAGAGCCCCAACTACGCGATTAGAACCGGGGATCCGACCGAGTGGGTAGGCGAGCGCGTCGTCACCGTCAAGAGCTACCGACAGGTGCTCGACGCCTACCTCGCCCACCCGGAGGCCAAGGCAACCGGGCCCGATGGCGCTGGGAGCGGTCCTGCAGCCCGCGGCCTCCTCGGCCGACGCTCCGTCTGTCCGGCGACCATCTCCCACATCGGCAAGGAGTCCAACCGGCTCGACGACGTCCAACACGGGCTCGTGCTTGATGGGTCCGAGATCGAATCCACCTACACCGTACGCTCCAGGCGCTTCGGGCAGGTCTGGGATGACATCGTGCTGCCGGTGCTCGGTGCCATCCCGCTCGCACAGCTGATGGAGACGACGAGCATGAGTGCGAGCGCGCTGAAGGAGATTCGGGCTGGCAGGGCTCGCCCTCGCCCCGGCGCCACCGGTCGACTCGCTGCGGCAGCGGGGCGCTTCGCACGCGATGCGTGTGCAGGTTCGGATGACGCGCTTGGCGACATTGAATCGTGCGCCCGCTACCTCGACACCAGACCCCACCAGCGGTGCCTGCAGTGCGGGACCGCGCTCTCGGGGCGACCAAAGACCTACTGCGGAAGTCGCTGCCGCCAACGCGCGTATCGCACGCGGAGCTCACTGGGAGAAGGCAGCGCCAACTGCCGCCAACCGTTTGTTGCTGGGGCGTCCGACGCCTCGGAGATGATCACCGACCATGACGCCTTCGCTCCTGGACATTGACCAGTATCTGCGCTCGCTCGTTGGCAGCTCGGTGCGGACAGTCGGCCGGAACCGAGAGAACCATGTCCTGTCGATCGACGCGGACTCGGTGATCGTCGGGACCGAACGGAGCCCCGAAGGCCAGCCTGTCGCCTTGGACGACATCCGAGCAGCCGCAGCCCGATTGCTGTCCGAGGGCGAGCTCGCGATCAACGTGGACCAGCTGGGGCATCGAAGCGCCTTTGCTGGAGCCGTCCTCGCCTCTCTTCCTGGAGTGGAAGCGATCGCCGAGCCACCGAGCCTGCGCCTCAAGGGCGCTGTCACCGGGTCGGTCGTCGAGCGCGAGCGCCGGCGCGAGCTGTGGTCGCTCCTCGAGCCCGAGGCACCCGATCATGCCGCGGCTCCGGCTCGAACCGTGCGCTCCATCGGCATGTACAACACCGGCCGCGGGATATTTGCCGACCTTAAGCGCACCCGCGAGACCACCGGTGATCAGCGGGGAGCGACAGTAAGCGTCCGCCACACCGGTCGGCATTACCCGGATGAGCTGTCAGCCCGGGGCATCACCTACCACTACCCGGAGACCAAGAACCCATCGACCGACGCGATGGAGGTCAACGCGACCAAAGCGGCCGGCGAGCTCGGGCTCCCAATCTTCGCGATCTTGGAGGGAGACCGCGACCAGTGGCGCCAGGTACGACCAGCATGGGTCGCTGGGTGGGACGATGACAAGCGCATGTTCCACCTGCAGTTCGGAACGCTGGAGGCGCCGCGGCCCGTACTCGCTCTGCCGAGCAAAGATGAACATGCGGGCGCTCTGGAAGAGTTCCGGCCCAAGGATGCGAGCGACTAC
Source organism: Miltoncostaeaceae bacterium (assembly GCA_040219555.1). GTDB lineage: Bacteria > Actinomycetota > Thermoleophilia > Miltoncostaeales > Miltoncostaeaceae > JAVJSF01. The sequence goes on along the minus strand of JAVJSF010000001.1, from coordinate 15,486 downwards.
CGCGCCCACATCGCCGGGGGCGAGATCGTCAAGACGCGCCGCCATGAGCAGCTGGTGCGCGAGTTCGGCGAGTGGGCACAGCAGTATGGGCTCCGCGCATCGACAGCGGAGCATCCGATCGATCTCGTGATCCGGGGCGATGAGCGTGAGTGGATCGTCGAGGCGAAGGTCCTCTACCGCGGGAACGCAACCGATGCGGTGCGCGCTGCCATCGGTCAGTTGCTGATGTACCGACAGTTCCTCCGGCCCACGGGCGACTGCGGCATGGCCGCACTCTTTGCCGAGCCGATCGGCGACGCCTATGCCCAGTTCCTCGACGAGCTCCACATCGCTGCCATCTGGCAGCAGGCCGGCGAGTGGGCAGGCAACAGGTGCGCGAGAGCCGAGGGGCTCACCGGCCGCCAGTAGCCACGAGAAGCGCCAGGGACCCCCGAATGGCCCAGGGACTATCGAGCGCGCAGCACAGAGGTCCAGGCGTCGGACAGGCTGATCAATGGAGCCGCAGGACGCGGCCGCACGCCCAGGCCTAGATGTCGAGTAGCGCGAGCGCCCGCCCGACCGTGTCCGGTGAGCACAGAAGGATCTCGCTCTGGTCCGACGGCTCCAACTGTTCCCCCCAGGCGATACCCAAGCCATAGGGGGCTCCCTGAGGTCCAAGGGCCGGGCCGAATGCCCTGCGATAGGCCAACAGATCAGAGAGGGCCGCTCGGGCGGAGTCACTGATGCGGCGCTTCGGGCCGCCCTTGACCTCCACCACGATGCGCCGCACTCCCTGCGAGTCTGATGTCGTCAGCACGAAGTCGGGGCGCAGTTGCCCGACAGGAATCCCGTGGGCGTCTTGGACGCTGCGATAGCGGGAGCCGGCGGTCAGGTCTTGTGGTGCGCTCTGGTAGTGGAGTGTGAGGCGCCGATCGCCCATGCGCGATTCGAACAGCAGGGCATTGCGAAGCAGGCGCGGCCTGGGGCGCTTCCAGCCGACTTCTACGAGCCCGTCGATGAGCGCAAACAAGCACTCGATCTCCAACAGGGCGTCGTTGCTTGCGACGACCAGTGCATGATCCTCGATCGCCTGGCGGATCGCCTCCCGATCGAGTCGCTTCAGCAACGCCAAGTACAGGTCGCACGTCTCCACGACGCTCGCGTAGCGCTTTGATGCCCGACCGGTGCGCACACGGCTCAGCCGGCGAGGCGAGGGCTCGAGTCCCGATATGTCAGCCAGTGGACGGGCGTGGCGCCACCTGCTGGCATCGCTCACTCGCTGACGGACCTGAGCGCCTGCGCCCTGTCGTGTCGAGACGTGCCATTGGGTGGCGCGCCCCGCATCGAGGATGGCATCGAGCGTGAAGGCCAGGAGCTCGTTCTCGGGTGTATGAAAAGCCCGTCGCGCAGGAGCCGTGACATACATGTGCGGGAGACCGGAGACCGCCCGAGCCGAGAAGGTCTCCACCCACCGGACCGGCCCGCGCACTCGATCCGCCGCGGCCTCGGTCTCCTGCACGGTCGTCGTCGTCAGCCGGCGCATCAGGCGGGGCATGTCGTCCAAGAGGCGACCGACCGGCTCGCTGAGGACAAACTGCAACTGGGCGAGCGTCCGAACGTCGCTGGCAGGCATCTGCAGGAGAGCAGATGCCGCGAGCGCGACATCGTCGTCGGTGCGGGAGGCTTCGCTCAGGACCCTCCAGACGTCTGCGCGCAGTCGCTGGATCGCCTCTGATCGGATCCAGGCCTTGGATCTCACTCGTCGACCGAGTCGAGCTCGTCGTCCTCCAGGTCGTCCCCGGGCTCTTTGCCCGACGGGGCCATGATGTCCAGGCCGAGCACGGCATTGAGCGTCTCGCGCACCCGCGCCTCACCGCCGACGAGGGACACCAGGGTCTTGTAGAGGAGATAGCCCTGCTTGGCACTCACGCCCTCGAACTGCGGCAACAGGTAGCTGTAGAAAGCCTCGAAGAGCACCGCTCGCGGGTCCGCTTGCTCATCGCCAAGTCGGAGCCGCAGGAAGCGGGCGATGTCCATGAAGACGGCCGGGCCAAGATCCTTGAACTGCCGGAGCACCAGCAGTTTCTTTGCCAGCTCAGCGGGAAGGGCCTCGCGCGCCTGCTCCTCGATGAGCTGCGCGAAGACTGAGTCGCTCGGAGAGGAGACCTCGATGAAGGCGAACCGCCTCATCAGGGCGAACGACATCTCGAACAAGAGAGTCTTGTCGAACACGTTCATCGTCGCGACGATGCGCCACGAGCCCGGAATGGGCAGGACATCGAGGCCATTCGATGGTGCCTGGGAGTCTTGGGGCACAAGGGCCAGCGGCTCCGAGGCCGGCCGGCCCGGTCGCGAGTAGGGCAGCACCACCGACTGTCCAGACAGCACCGTGAACAGCTGGCCGAAGGCACGGTCGAAGTTGGACCGGTTGAGCTCGTCGATGACAAGCCACCTCTTGGCCCGGATCGCAGCAAGGAACTGGCCCTCAGAGAATTCAAGCTCACCCGAGGGGGTCGGCCGCAGCCCGCCAATCGTCTCGTAGGTCGTCCAATCGGCCGTGGCAGTGGTCAAGGTGTAGCCGCGACAGAGACCGGCCGCCGCGGCGGCCTCGCCGACCGCTTCAGCAAGGGTTGTCTTCGCCGTTCCAGGTGGGCCGGTCAGGATGATGTGCTTGCCGCTCAGCAGTGCCGCCACCAGCTGCTGATAGATCCGTGGGTCGAGGACAAGCCCTCGTCGCTCAGCAGATGCAGCGACCGCTGCCGCGTCGAACGGCACGAGCACGTCTCCTAGCCCGGGGTTCTCTTCGAGATGCTCTCCTGGGTCCCAGTCTTCTTTGGCGCGGATGAGGACGTGGCCCCGCGTGCCGAGGGTCTGCTCGGTCACTGGAGCCCCCTCCTTGGAGGCCTGGGACGACTGGGCCAGCACGAAGTCATCGCAAACCTCTTGTGGCTCGATCTGCGTGAAGTCTGTGAGTCGTACCCAGAGGCTGTGGTAGGTCTGCGGGTCGTAGTAGTCCGGGACCAGCTCAGGGTCGACGTCCTCTGCCTCTTCACCAAGCGCGATGCCGGTCATTCGGGTCCGCCACGTACCGCCCGGACCCGAATGAAGGAAGACCAAGGTCGGCACGCCTTCGGCGATCTGCTGCTGGAAAGTCTCGAAGTTCTTGCGGCTGAGGCTGGACTTACCCGGCGTCCCGCGGCGCCCCCACCAGACTGCGCCCATGGCCTCCGCAACGCTCTCGTGCTTCTCGATCGTCTCGGGGTCGAACTTTGGTGACCACTTCAAGATGAGATGCGTCGCAGGCCTCTCGGCCTCCACAGGGGAGCCCGCGGCGTCTGAGTCCCAGTCGAGGTTCGCGGTGCCGCTCAATCTCCACTCACCTTCCCTCTCACGACCGGACTTTGATCGCTTACGGCCTAAGCGGACTTCCAGAACCGTAACGGCGGGGCCGGTCGTCTCGGGGGGCATCTCCTAACCCCCCAGACGTTGCCGATCCAGCGCTCCCCGCAGGAGCCCTCGGCGAGCTTGAGACGCAGCCGGCTGGCGTGACTGTCGACCGTCCGCGTACGCGCCGCGCCCCGGTACCCCCAGACGTCGCGCAGGAGCTCCTCCTTGGTGTGGACCCGCAGCGGCTCACGGGCGAGCGCGACGAGGAGTCCGTACTCCTTCGCGGAGAGGCTCACCAGCCGCCCGGACACCGTGACGCGACGGGAGCGGCGGTCGATGCTGAGCGTCCCCACGCGCAGGGCGTCCCCCACCGCCTCACCCCGCGAGCGGCGCAGGGCGTTACCGACGCGCGCCAGGAGCTCGGGGTAGTGGAACGGCTTGGGCACGAAGTCGTCGGCGCCTCGCTCCATCGCGCGCACCGCCGCGTGCGGGCCGGCGCTGCCGGACATCACGAGGACCGGCATCGCCGGGTTCCACCCGCCCGCCCCGCCCGCCCGGATCGCGTCGATCAGGTCGAGACCCGAGACGCCGGGCAGGCCGGCGTCGATGACCGCGATGTCGGGGGCCGACCGGGCGAGCACGGCCATCGCCTCCTCGGCCGAGGTGGCCGACATCGGCGCGAACCGGTCGGCGATCAGGTTCTCGGCGAGGAAGGTACGCGTGGGCGCGTCGTCCTCGACCACCAGCACCGCGGGGACCGCGGGGACCTCCTCCACCACCACCATCGCGCCGTCCTCCCACTCGGTGGCGGACGCCCCGTGCGCCCGCCGTGCATCCCCAGAAGGCGCCGGGCGGCCCGTCTCCACCCCCCTCACCGGCAACGAATGTCGCTCGTAGCGGAGGAATCGGTGGCCGGCACCCAGCGGAGGTGTGTCCCGGCGCCGACGGCCGCCAGCGTGGCCGGCGCCGCCTCCACCACAGCGCGCGCGCCGGGACACCACGCGGCCCGCCCGGGGCCGAGCGCCGGCACCGCCCGCAGCACCCGCCCCCCGGGGGCGAGGAACAGGCACGAGACCGGCGCGCGCATCCCGAGGGTGTGCACCGCGGCGCAGGGCTCGATCCAGAGGGCCAGCCCCTCGGACAGATCGCGGGTACCGAGCAGCCCCACCGCCCGGGCCAGCGGGCCGCCGGTCCGATGGCAGCGCCCGGCGACCACCTCGCCGGCGGCGTCGGTGAGCGTGCCGGGCGACGGGCAGAGACGGGCGATGTCGAGCGGGCCCATGGGGACAGCCTGGCCGGGGAGCGCCCACGGGCGTGTGTACTACCCTCCCCGCAGTGTCAGGAGATCCGCTCAGCCCCCGTTACGACAGCGGCGACGACGTCATCCTCCGCGCCGGCGATGCCGAGCTGCGCTTCCGCCGTGACGACTTCGCGGACCGCGTGACCGGCGCCGCCCGCCGGCTCGGCCTGATCGGCCCGGACGCGCCCCCCGACGACGAGCGCGCCGACCTGGTCGCGCTGGCCGCTCACGGCGCCGTGGCCGGCCCGCGCAGCGAACTCGGCGCGCGCCTGGAGGCGCTGCGCCCGCACCTCACCGCCGGGGGCCGCGACATGGTGCACTGGCTGCGCCGGCTGGTGGTGCGTGGAGCCTGGATCGACCAGCACGTGCGCGACGGCGCCCTGGTGCCGGCCTTCGAGCAGGGGAGCGGCTTCTCCTACCGCAGCCCGGTGGCCGGCGCTCCCGTGAGCGTGGACACGCACGCGCCGGACTGGTCGGCGCACGTGCACCGGCGTACCACCGCCTGAGGGGCGCTGGCCGACCGCTCCGCGGGGAGCGGTCGGCACGCGATCAGGGGCTGGGGCGCAGGGCCCCCTGGAGCGCGGTCATCGAGCGGGCGAAGAGGATGCCCATCGCGTCGGCGGCGTCGTCGGGGGTCGATCGCTTCTCGAGCGTCTGCAGGCCCGCCGCCGTGAGGGCGACCGCCTGCTGGATGACCTGCCAGCGGTCGACCGCCGCCACCTGCCCGCCCGACTCGGCCTGCATCTCCTCGAAGGCGTCGCGCTGGGCGCGCATCAGTTCCTTCAGGCGCTCCTTGAACTCCTCGCCGGCGTCGTCGCCGAAGAGGAAGGGGAACGGGTTGTCGTCGTCGCTCATGCGGGTCCGCCTCCTTCGATCCCTGGTGCTAGAGCCGGATCTCGCGGATCAGGTTCGGGCTCAGCAGGTGCACCGTGTCGATGAACCGCACCGTGTGGGTGACCATGTCCATCACCAGTGAGTGCGTGCGGGCGCCGTCGGCGAAGAACCGGACGCCCTTCAGCAGGTTGCCATCGGTGATGCCCGTGGCCAGAACGTAGCGCGCGCCGGGCGCCAGGTCACGGGTGCGGTAGACCTGTTCGGGCTTGTCCATGCCGAAGCGGCGCATCTGCTCGAGGTCCTCCTCACCGCGGACCCACATCTTGGCCTGGATCTCGCCCCCGAGGCACTCCAGCGCCGCGGCGGTGATGACGCCCTCGGTGGTGCCGCCCTTGCCCACGTAGATGTGGTCGCCGGTGCCGCGGACGGCGGCCGACAGCGACGCGGTGATGTCGCCGTCGGGGATCAGCCGGATGCGCGCGCCGGCGGAGCGGATCTCCTCGATGAGGTCGGCGTGTCGCGGCCGGTCGAGGACGATCGCGGTGATCTCGCGCACCTGGCGCCCGTAGCAGCGGGCCACCATCTGGAGGTTGTCGGTGATCGACGCGTTGATGTCGATGCGCCCCTTCGCGGTTGCGCCGACGGCGATCTTGTCCATGTAGACGACGTCGGGGGCCGCCAGGAAGCCGTCGGGCTCGCCGATGGCGCAGATCGCGATGGCCTCGCTGTCGCCGCGGGCCACCAGGTCGGTGCCCTCCACCGGATCGACGGCGATCTCGCACTCCATGCCGCCGGTACCCAGTTCCTCGCCCACGTACAGCTCGGGAGCCTCGTCCTTCTGGCCCTCACCGATCACGACGGTGCCGCTGATCGGGAGCTTGTTGAGCGCCACGCGCATCGCGTCGACCGCGGCCTGGTCGGCCGACTTGTCATCACCGCGGCCCAGCCAGCGCGCAGAGGAGATGGCGGCCTGCTCGGTGACCGGCAGGAACTCGGTGGCGCGTACCCGGCGCGGCTGGTCGGTGTCGAGGCCCGACATGTCGCTCACCCCTGGGAGGCCGCGCGGCGGGCCTCGTAGTCGCGGGTGAAGAGCTCGATGCCCGTGGTGGTGAGAGGGTGACTCAGCATCTGGCGGAACACCTTCGGTGGGATGGTGGCGATGTCGGAGCCCATGCGCGCGGCCTCGACGACGTGGACGGGGGTGCGGATCGAGGCCGCGATGACCTCGGTGGTGTAGCTGGAGACCTCGAGGGTCTCCACGACATCGCGCAGGCACTCGACCCCGTCGTGACCGATGTCGTCGAAGCGCCCCATGAACGGCGAAACGAAGGCCGCACCGGAGGCAGCGGCCAAGAGGGCCTGCGGGGCCGAGAAGCACAGGGTCATGTTCACGCGGATATCGTCGGCCGCCAGGCGCGCTGTGGCCGTCAGCGACTCGGCGCACATCGGCAGCTTCACAACGATGTTCGGGTGGATGGCCGCCAGGCGCCGCCCCTCGGAGATCATCTCGTCGGTGGCGACGGCGACGACCTCGGCCGACACCGGGCCGTCCACCAGATCGCAGACGCGGCGGTAGATGTCGTCCGGATCACCCGGGACCTTGGCCAGCAGGCTCGGATTCGTGGTGACGCCGGCGAGGACCCCCCACGCGGCGATCTCCTCGATCTCGGCCAGGTCGGCCGTGTCGACGAACAGCTTCATGTGTCCCTCCTCACGATTCCGGCGACGCCGGGCGCCGGCGCGCGCGCCGGACTCGCGGAGTGCACCCCGCGGCGAGGCTACCACCCGACCGGATCACTTGGCGACCTCGTACCACCGCTGCGCCGAACCGGCGGCCATCGCGTCGGCCACGGTCAGGGTGCGACGCAGGAACGCCACGTCGTGGACGCGAAAGAGCGCCGCGCCGCGCGTGCGGCACCACACCAGCCCGGCGGCGGTCTCGGCCAGTCGCTCGGACGCCGCCGCTCCCGTGAGGGTGCCCAGGACCTTCTTGTTGGAGATCGGCACCAGGACGGGCCGGCCGAGGGCCACCACCTCGCCGATGCGATGGAGCAGGTCCAGGTCCTGCGCGGGAGCGGTGCCGAGCCCGAGGCCCGGATCGACCACGATGCGCTCGCCGGCGATGCCGGCCGCGTCCGCGGCCTCCACCTGCCCGCGGAGCCACGCGGTGATCCGGGCGACGACATCACCATCCGGGAAGACCGCCGGGCGCACCTTGGGCGGGCCGAACATGTGGGTCATCACCACCCCGGCCCCCGTGGCGGCGACGGCCCGCATCATGGCCGGGTCGCGCAGGCCGGTGGGATCGTTGACGATCGCCGCCCCGGCGGCCAGCGCGGCGGCCGCGACCGGCGCCTTGAACGTGTCGACGGCCACGGGCACGTCGAGTTCGGCGGCGAGGCGCTCGACGACGGGTGCCACCCGGGCGATCTCGGTCTCCACGGGCGTGTGGTCCGAGAAGCGCAGGGACTCCCCGCCCACCTCCACCACGTCCGCGCCGGCCTCCGCGAGACGGTGACCGTGCTCGACCGCCAGCTCGTAGCCGGCGCTGGCGCCCCCGTCGCTGAAGGAGTCGGGGTTGGCGTTCACGATCCCCACCAGCCGCCCGCGCGAGCAATCCATCGTCCCGCGCGCGTGACGCCAGACGAGGCTGGCGCTCACCCCACCGCCCGCGCCAGGCGCAGGTCGTTGCCGCCGGTCCAGCGGGCGCGCACGCCAGCCCTGCTGAGCTTGGAGGGGCGGACCCGGGCGTCGTGCCCCGCCTCGGCCAGCGCCGTCTCGGCGGCCGCGGCGACCTCCTCGGCGGACTCCTCGCGGCACCACAAGAGCATGCTGGGACCCGAGCCCGAGATCGTCGCGCCCAGGCAGTCCCGCCCGTCCACGAGCGCGCGGACCGTGCTGAACGCGGGCACCAGGGGCGCGCGGTAGGGCTCGTGCAGAGCGTCGCGGCCCAGGTGGTCGGCGATGCGCCCCAAGTCGCCGTCGGCGAGCGCGAGGACCAGGCCGACAGCGTGGCCCAGCGTGGCCGCGGCGTCGGCCAGCGGCACCTGCGCCGGCATCGCCCGGCGGGCCGCCCCGGTGGAGATGCGGTCCTCGGGGATGACCACGATGAAAGCGATCCCCTCGGGGACATCGAGGGAGCGCGAGCCCATCCCCGGCGCCACGGCCACCAGGCCGCCGTTCAGGCAGGCGGCAGCGTTGTCGGCGTGCCCCTCCATGTCGGCGGCGTGGTCCAGCAGGTCGTCCGGGCTCCATCGCAGGCCACCGAGGGCGTTGGCGGCCACCAGGCCGGCGCACACCGTGGCGGCGGACGAGCCCAGGCCGCGCCCCAGCGGGATGCGGTTGCGGCACTCGATCTCGAGTCCGTCCAGGGTGTCGAGGCCCCGCATCAGCGCGCGGCACACCAGGTTGGAGTCGTCCTCGGGGATCTCGCCGGCGCCCTCGCCCGTGACCCGTACCACCAGCGGGCCCGGCCGCCGACGGATCACCAGGGCATTACCCAGGTCGAGCGCCAGACCCAGCACGTCGAAACCGGGGCCGAGATTGGCCGACGTGGCCGGGGCGCTGACCGTCAGCGCCTCGGGCTCGACGCGGTCATCCGCCAAAGAGGGCCTCCTCCACGGCTCGCACCGTCGCGGGAAGGCGCTGGACGCCCTCGCTGTTCGCGATGGCGGTGTCCGGATCCTTCAGGCCGTGCCCTGTGAGCACGCACACGACCCGCTCGCCCGGGCGCAGGTCACCGGACTCGACGCGCTTCATGGCGCCGGCCAGGGAGGCGGCCGACGCCGGCTCGCAGAAGATGCCCTCCTCGGCGGCCAGCAGGCGGTACGCCGCCAGGATCTCGTCGTCGGTCGCGGCCATCACGTTGCCGCCCGAGTCGCGCATCGCCGCCAGCGCCTGCGCCCCCCGGGCGGGGTTCCCGATGCGGATGGCCGTGGCCACGGTCTCGGGTCTCTCGACGGTGCGCCCGGTCACCAGCGGCGCCGCGCCGGCGGCCTGCGTGCCGTACATCCGCGGGAGCGTGCGGCTGCGCTCCGCCTCCCGGTACTGCTGGAAGCCGAGCCAGTAGGCGTTGATGTTGCCGGCGTTGCCCACCGGGATGCAGAGCGCGTCGGGCGCGTCGCCCAGGTCGTCGCACACCTCGAAGGCGGCGGTGCGCTGCCCGTCGATGCGGTACTCGTTGACCGAGTTGACCAGCGCGATCGGGTGGCGGTCGGCCAGATCGCGCACCACCGTCAGGGCGTCGTCGAACGAGCCGTCCAGCGACAGCACCTGCGCACCGTAGATGAGGGCCTGGGCCAGCTTCCCGGCGGCGATCTTGCCCTCGGGGATCACCACCGCGGCCGTGATGCCCGCGCGGGCGGCGTACGCCGCGGCCGAGGCCGAGGTGTTGCCCGTGGAGGCGCAGATGACCGCGCGGGCGCCCTCCTCGACGGCCTTGGTGATGGCCATGCACATCCCGCGGTCCTTGAAGGACCCCGTGGGGTTCATGCCCTCGTACTTGGCGTAGAGGTCCAGGCCGAGGCGCTCCGACAGGCGTGGCAGGGGCACCAGCGGCGTGTTCCCCTCGCCCAGCGAGACGATGCGGGTGGTCTCGTGGACGGGCAGGAACTCGCGGTAGCGCTCGATCAGCGCGATCACAGCTCACCCTCCCCGGTGCCGAGCACGCGCAGCATCACGGGCTCGCCGTTCACCTCGTCCATCCCGCCCACGCGGGCCAGCGCGGAGCGCATGCGCCCCTCCGGCCCCTCGTGGAGCACCAGCACCAGCCGCGCCTCGGCACCCTTGCCGCTCTGGACCACCGTGCGGATGGAGAGCGCCTCCTCGGCGAAGATCGAGGCCACCCGCGCCAGCACGCCCGGACGGTCCACCACTGACATCCGCACATAGAACGCGGAGCTGACCCTGTCGGCCGGGACGAGCGGCCAGCCGGAGTCGGCCAGCGCATTGTGCAGGAACGAGCCCTGATGCGTGCCGAGGATCGACAGGATGTCCGCCACGACGGCCGATGCGGTGGCGTCGCCGCCGGCGCCGGGGCCCACCAGCATCAGCTCGCCCGTCCCGGGCGACTCGAGCAGTACCGCGTTGTCCGGGCCGCCGATCGAGGCCAGGCGGTGTCCCTTGGACACCAGGGCCGGATAGACGCGGACGCTCACCCCGTCCTCGTGCAGGCGGGCGACGCCCACCAGCTTGATGACGAAGCCGAGCGAGGCGGCCTGGGCCATGTCCTCCGCCTGCAGGCGGTCGATGCCCTCGTAGGGCACGTCGTCGATGCCCACCCGCGAGTGGAACGCGATGGAGCTGAGGATGGCCATCTTGGCGGCGGCGTCGGCGCCGCCCACGTCGTCGGTGGGATCCGCCTCGGCGTAGCCCAGGCGCTGGGCGTCGGCGAGGGCGTCCGCGTACGCCATCCCCGAGCGCGCCATCTCGCTGAGGATGAAGTTCGTGGTGCCGTTGACGATGCCCGTGAGGGCCGTGATGCGGGCGGCCAGCAGCGACTCGCGCAGCACCTTGATCACGGGGATGGCCGCGCAGGCCGAGGCCTCGAACCGGAGTTCGGCGCCGGCCCCCTGGGCGATGCGGAACAGCTCCGGCCCGTGGCGGGCGATCAGTTGCTTGTTGGCCGTGACCACCGAGACGCCGCGCGACAGCGCCCGGCGCAGGTATCCGAAGGTCGGCTCCACGCCGCCCATGACCTCGACGATGACCGAGACCTCGGGGTCGTCGATCACCACGTCCGGGTCGTCGGTGAGCCACGAGGGCTCGATGCCCGGCCGCTCGCGCGCGACGTCGCGCACCAGGATGGGGCCCACCTCCAGACGGTGCCCCGAGGCGCGCAGGATCGTCCCGCCGTCGTCGGAGAGGGTCCGGACGACGGCCTGTCCCACGGTTCCGCAGCCCAGGAGGCCGATGCGGACCGGGGTGCGGCCGTCGCTCACAGGTCGCGCGCCACGATGTCGGCGTAGTCCTCGCGCCGGGTCACCAGACGGGCGTCCCCGTCGTGCACGAACACCACCGCCGGCCGCGTGACGCCGTTGTAGTTGGAGGCCATCGAGACACCATAGGCGCCCGTGGCGGGCAGGCAGACCAGGTCGTCCGGCCGGACCTCGGGCAGGCGGGCCGCACCCACCAGGACGTCGCCGCTCTCGCAGTGCTTGCCGACCAGGCGCACCTCGCGTGCCGGCTCCTCGCCCGCGCGGTTGGCCAGCAGGGACTCGTAGACCGCCCCGTAGAGCATCGGGCGCAGCAGGTCGCTCATCCCGCCGTCCACCGCCACGTAGCGGCGGATGCCCGGCACGTCCTTGATGGACATCACCCGGTAGACGCTCACGCCCGCGCGCCCCACGATGCTGCGGCCGGGCTCGAGCATGATCTTCGGCATGGCCAGGCCCACCCGGCCCCACTCGGCCCGCACGGCGTCGACGACGGTCTCCACCAGCGTGTCCACCGAGGCGGGCTCGTCACCGCGCGCGTAGGCGATGCCCAGCCCGCCGCCCATGTCCATCACCGACAGGTCCTCGCCGCCGACCTGGGACGCGAAGTCGGCCACGATGGCCGCCGCCGCCGGGTAGGCCGAGAGGTCGAACAGCTGCGAGCCGATGTGGCAGTGCAGGCCGATCAGGTTCACCCCGGGGGTGGCGCGCGCCAGGGAGACGGCCTCGGCGGCGGCCCCGCCGGCGATCGAGAAGCCGAACTTGGAGTCGAGCTGGCCCGTGGAGATGTAGCTGTGGGTGCTCGGCTTCACGCCCGGGGTGACGCGCACCAGCACGTCCTGAACGGCGCCGCGCGCGAGCGCCAGCTCGCCCAATGTGGCGATCTCGTCCAGGTTGTCGACGATCACGGTCCCCACGCCGGCCGCCAGCGCCTCGTCGAGCTCCCGGCGCGACTTGGCGTTGCCGTGCATGTGGATCCGGGCGGGCGGGAAGCCGGCGCGCAGAGCCGCGTGGAGCTCGCCGCCGGAGGCGACGTCCACGGACATGCCCTCCTCGGCCGCCAGCCGCAGCATCGCCAGCCCGAAGTAGGCCTTGCTGGCATAGAGCACCTCGCCGCCGGGGGCGTTGGCGTCGAGGGCGGACCGATAGGCCGCGCACATCGCGCGCAGCTGGCCCTCGTCATAGACCACGAGGGGGGTCCCGAACTCCTCGGCGAGCGCGACGAGGTCGCAGCCGCCGAGCGAAAGGTGGCCCTCGGCGGTGAGTTCGGCGGACGGGGGCAGGACCTGTTCGAGCGGCGTCATCAGCGCGCGGGACGGTACCAGAACGGGCGGGCCGCCCGGCCGCCGCCACCGTATCCTCGGACGATGCCCGAGCCCACGCTGCTGCACCTCGAAAGCGCCGACGCCACGCCGCTCTGCGGACTGCTGTGGGAGGCCCCCGCCGGTGCCCCCGGGGTGGTCGTCATCCCCGGGTACGCCAGCCGCAAGGAGAACCACCGCGAGTTCGGCGGGATGCTGTCCGCACTCGGGATGGCCGTGCTTGCGCTCGACGTCCGCGGGCACGGCGAGAGCGCGGGCGAGTTGGACGGCGGCGCCCTCGACGACGTCCACTCCGCCATCGCCGTCCTGGCCGCCCGCGGGCACGAGCGGATCGGGCTGCGCGGGTCGTCGATGGGCGGGATGCTGGCGCTGCTGGCCGCCGCCGGCGATCGCCGCGTCCACGCGGTGGTGTCCATCGCGGCGGCCCGGCCGGACCGGTTCGCCGACCGCCTGGGACAGGAGTGGGCCCGCCGGCTCGACGTCGTGGGGGCCTGCGCCCGCGAGGGCGTGGCGCGCGGGTTCTGGCATGCGACCGGCGACGACACCGTGCCCTGGGGGCACACCTTCCTGCTGGCGGGGGCCTCGTCGGCGCCGGTGCGCCTGCGGGTGGCGATGGGCGGCGGGCACGAGACCCTCCAGCACGACCCGGCGATCATGGCCGAGACCGCGGAGTTCCTGCAGGTCCACCTGCGCGCGTGAGCGCGGACGACCTGGCCGCGCTGGAGGCCGAGATCGTGGCGTGCCGCGCGTGCCGGCGGCTGGTCGCCTGGCGCGAGGAGGTGGGCCGGGTGCGCCGGCGGGCGTTCGCCGACCAGGAGTACTGGGCGCGGCCGGTGCCGGGGTTCGGCGACCCGGACCCGTGGCTGCTGGTGGTGGGCCTGGCGCCGGCGGCCCACGGGGCCAACCGCACGGGCCGCGTCTTCACCGGCGACCGCTCGGGCGATGTCCTGTTCGCCGCACTGCACCGGGCCGGCCTGGCGAACCAGGGCACCTCGGTGGCTGCGGACGACGGCCTGCGCCTGCGCGGCGCGCGCGTGACGGCGGCGGTGCGCTGCGCCCCGCCGTCCAACCGGCCCACGCCGCAGGAGCGTGCCACCTGCCGGGAGTTCCTGGTGCGCGAGCTGGCCGCCTGCCCCGGGGCCCGCGTGATCCTGGCCCTCGGGGCGATCGGCTGGGACGCGGTCCTGCGCACCGTGGCGCCGCCCCGCCCCTGGCCGCGCTTCGGCCACGGCGCCGAGTCCGCACTGCCCGAGGGGCGCCTGCTGCTGGGCTCCTACCACCCGAGCCAGCAGAACACCTTCACCGGCCGGCTGACCGAGGCGATGCTGGATGAGGTCCTCTCACGGGCGCGGGAACTGGCCGGCGCGTAGCGAAGGGTCAGCCTCCGTGGCGGGCGCCACGCGGGATGATCCACTCCGCGCGGAGGTCGTCGACGGCCGCGATCAGATCGAAGTCGCGGTCGTAGTGCAGCAAGGTGGCGCCGTGCTCGATCGCGGTCGCGGCCACCAAGAGATCGGGGATCGGGCGCCGATGATGCCCCTCCGCAGCCAGCCGGCGCTGGAGGGTGAGCGCCCGGCGGATGACCCGATCCTCGGTCGGGATCCAGACGAAGGCGTCCAGCGCATCGCGCGCGAGCTCGTAGTCGGCGGGCCCCCTCGACGAGTAGAGAACCTCCAAGGCGATGATGCCGCAGACCGCCAGCCGGTTCTCCGCGGCGAGGGCCGACAACGTCGACGCGGCGACCTCACTGTGACGTTGCTGCTCGAGCGCCGACTTGTCGGCGAGGACCAGGGTCAGCGCCACGCCCCGGACATGACCCCGGGATCGCCCAGGTCGTCGTCGGCCACACGCAGATGCTGGATCGCCGCCAGCCGGCGGGCACGGCTGCCGATCTCGGCGAGGGCACGATTGACGGTCTCGACCTTCGTCGTCGTCCCGAGTTCGCGCATGGCGGCTGCCAGGGCCTCATCATCGATGTCGATCACGGTCCGCGCCATCGGGCCTCCATTTGATATCGCAGTTACCGCTGCATGATATCCCGGCCGGCAGGGATCCGACAAGCCGACCGCCGGCGCGCCCCGCCCCTCCAAGGGAGCGCTCGCGCGGCTCTCCGAGCGGCCTGTGCGGGAGCAGGACGCTACTCGTAGCCGGCCCAGGCGGCGAGGCCGACTCCGGCGAGGCCCACCGCCCAGACGCCGAGGTACACGAGGGACAGCCCCTCGAGGGCGAGGAAGATGAAGGGGAAGAACGCGGCGATCGGCGGCACGAAGACCGCGACGACGATCCCTGCGCCTCCCCACCACTCGTTGAACCAGTAGATCTCGAAGAGGAACAGGAGGAGGCCCGCGACGATGAACACGCCCCAGCCCAGCACACCGAGCGTCGTCGTCGCCATCACATCCCCCTCTGGTCGCCTTCGGGACACTCCCGGCGAACCTACCCCCGCCCCCGGAGACCACAGCCCGGCGCAAAGGTTGAGCAGTACGACGGCCAGAGGCCGGCGCAAGAAAGCAGTACGCCGGCAAAGCCGGCGCGAAGGAGAAGTACGCCGGCCAAAGGCCGGCGCGGAGTAAACCCACCCGCCCACGACACGAACCGGCACCCACCGGATGATCGGCCGAAGGCCGACTCTCATCCGGTCGACCGACAGAGGTCGACTCAGGCGGCCAGTCCCGCCGACCGCAAGGGAGGCGGTGCCGCCGTGTGCATCGGGCCCCGGCCAGGGGCCCGA